>CANJXC010000001.1 GCA_947478845.1 Spirochaetales bacterium
CGCCACCTCGCTGACAGGCCTCCCTTTCTCAGTGACCTGCTTGATCGCCTCGTCCTTGAACTCGGCCGTGAACTTCGATACGCCCATGGGCTCCCCTTTTGCCTAGACTTCTGAGTGTATCAGGTGTCTAGGAATTTGGGGGAAGTCCACTAATGACCGCTTTCGAAACTTCCTTAGACGCTCAGGAATCTCCAGTTCGTCTTCAGGGTGGCCTCAAGTTCATTCCGACTTCTTGGAACCCAGCGGTTCAACTGCTGGTGATAAGCCAAGGGACCCTCCATGAGGAAGTTGAGGCCTTCATTGAGAACACGAGAAAGACTCGCGAACTCAACCATTTCGCCGGATTCACCCTGATCACCCCCGAGCAGACCGCTGGTGAGAAAACAATCGAGAAGTAACTTTGCCGCCAAGAACCTCCGGTTCTTCTCCACCCCGTAAATAAGGGGGTGTTCAAGCAGCCCAATGACCTCCCAAGTTATTTGCTCTGCTTGGGCATACCGTCCTACGTCTTTGTCTTGTTCCGAAATGCGGATCGGAAGCTTCTCGACAATGTGATCAAGGTTTTTCGTAAGCTTACGCAGATCAAACAAGCCGGTGGCACAGTTGAAAAGGATGGGCGTGCCCAAACGGTCAGCCTCACGGACTTTTTCGCGATCGATCGCTACACCGATATCGGCACAGTTTAGTTTGCCGTTAGTCTGCTGATAGAGAACTCCACCCTTAACGTCTATTTTTGTCTTGAACGAAAAATCAAAGGCCGCCGGTGCCCCTCGCAAGGCCAGCACAGCTAGCCCCTTGAGACTGGGCAAATAGCCCAGATTATCAATGTTTCCTAAGTAAACGAACTGATAGCCTTGTTTTTCCAGATCGCGGTACACAGGGCCAAGGACACGAAAGTTCTGCCCGTGACCGGCAGGCAAAGCGTAAGGTTCACTTTCGCCTTGGTTACCGACTAAAAACAGTTGCCTTGGAGTACCCGAGGCTGCGGAAGTGAAGGTACCTACCAGCTCCTGTACTGCCGTCGGGGTAGAAATCAAAGGGATGGGACTAAACTCGAGCCACTCTTTGATACCTGCAGAACCGTTTAGCTCTGTCCAAAAGTTGCGAATCGCCGCGTCGGTGTTCTGACTGGTCATCTGGAACAGTTGGAGGCCGGGGCCGTGGTGTCCCTGCATCCGCGCCGCTGCATTCAGCATCAACAGATGGCGAACTTTCAGCTCTAGATAAGTCGGGCCTGGGAAATTGTCTTGTTGAAAAAATGCCGGGGTCATCCCCTTGGGTAGGTGTCCGAAATCGCGTGCGGCCTGTTCCAGCGGAATCCTCAACCTCGTATAGAGGTCGGGCCCGAAGCTCTGGTTTTTTTTTGTATCGGTGTAACTGGTGGCCATTCCCCCATTGAGGAGACCGAACGCTGTAACAGGAATCAGGGCCAATCCGAGGTTTTCCAGTTCCTTTTCCGTCGGACTGATCATCTGATCCTTGATGCCGGTCCAAGAAGTTTTGTGGCCGGGAAGATAGTGAGCAAACACCGATTCCACCCTGTCACGCTGAAACGACGGCCGACTTCCAGCCCGCAAGTCAAGAATATCCCCTCCTAACCCCGGAAAACTATCAAACTGGAGGTCTGGAGGTATAATTGTTCCTGCGTTGAGTCCATCCAAGACGCGCTTGGTAAACTCCCAATCCATCGGCTAGACCATCAAGGACATGGCTGCATTGGCCGCACCGTAAAGGGAGATCGAGTAGTCCTTGATTACGTAAAGCGGAATCTCTTGCAAAACGCGCAAGATGTTGGGATTGCAGTGCCGTTCGAAGGTCCGCACGAAGAGTTCGTTGTGGGAAAAGAAGTCTAGGTTTTTGCCCGAAATGCCACCAGCGAGGTAAAAGCCCCCTTTCGGGATAAGAAAACCAGCCACACTTGCGGCAAAACGGGCATATAAACGCACAAACCCTTCCATGACGCTGCGGCAACCTGCATGGTCGCTTGCGGCTTTTGAAATCTGCGCCGGCTTGTTCGAATCAGGTAGCTTGAGAATCTCCTGTATCACAGGGTCGCTCTTATCCAAGCGTCCCGACTCTAGGAAATAGTTGAAATAGTTTTTGATTCCCGTACCTGAAAGCCCCATTTCATATTCAGGGACTATGCCAATCCCTTTTTGGAGAAACTCCTTGAAGCCTTTGGAGTCTTCATCGAAATCGGCCATGTCCATGTGGCCACCTTCCGATGGAAAAGCACGCCAACGCTCACCCATGCGGGCAAGAAACCCGACCCCCAAGCCTGTCCCCGCGCCAACTACAGCCCTCATGTCTCCCTGAGGTTCGGGGTTACTCCCGCCGGGCCGCCTTAGTACCTCAATCTGGCTTGGGTCGGCCGGATTAAGCAAAGGGAGTCCATAACTGATCGCCGAAAAATCGTTGATGATGAGGGTTCTGACCCCTAAGGTATCCTGAATCTCATTGCCATCGATGACCCAATTCTGGTTGGTCATCTTGCAAAAGTTGTCTTTCACCGGGCCGGCTCCCGAGATACAGCAAAGGTCGAAGGCGATATTGGGATACTTTTCCCTCACGACTTCCATCGTTTTCTTGACGCAGGGTGTGAACTGAGTCACAGTAGAACTCTCAAAGACGACCTCGAGTAAAAGGTCAATCTTGCCATCGTATTCGGCCGCCAAGCCTAAGTTAGTGTTCGTCCCGCCAATATCACCCACGAGAATCAGTTTGCGGTATTTCTTGTCGACGTCCTTTTTCCATTGCACTTTCATGCGTCTATCCTTGGATTCGATTTTTTTTTAGAATAGGCCAAGTTGAGGATTTCGTCCATGAAAAACGCTCGGGCTGACTGGTTGTTTCTAGATTTCGACGGTGTAATCTGCGATTCGCTCGAAGAATGCTACCGCTCAAGCTGGTTAGCCCATTCCGATGCCGAAATCAGCGAAGACCACGTTCAACAACCCCCTTTCAAAAAACGGTATCGGGATCAATTCATATCCTGCAGGCCGTTTATCCGCTCGGGGGAAGACTATTTAGCTGTCCATGAGCTTCTGAGTAAAGGAAGTGTACCAAGCTCTCAAACTGAGTTTGACGCAAAATTAATAGCAATTGGGCAGCAGAAGCTGGATGACTGGAAGGTAAGGCTTTACAAGGTTCGGGAACTTCTTCTCGAGCATCACCGCGAGTTGTGGCTGAGCTGGAATCCGCTCTACGCTCCTATGAAGCGACTTTTGCCTCAACTGTGTGGTCATGGAAAAGTCCGGATACTTTCCACCAAAAAAGCCGAGTTCATCCACGATATTTTGGTCTACCAAAACATTGAATGGCCATTGGAACGCATCGTCTACTCGGGCTCTCGGAGCAAATTGGAATACATCGCTCAGATTTCCGGTAAAGAACGAAGTTTGTTCATCGACGACCAGATCGAACATTTGGATTTTTTTCATTCCAGCTGTGATTCTCGGTTGGCCTTGTGGGGTTATGTGACCGAGGAGAGCAGGCTGCGCGCGTCAAAGACCCTGAACCTCGGAGATCTTGCTCAGGTGTTGAAACCCTGGGCGATGGCCACCATTTAGGTCTGCTCGGAATCTGGTCGGGTCAGAAGAGCCATTTCGTCATCGGTGATGAAGTCTACTTTGTCTTCTTCCTCGGTTGTCGCTTTGCGAAGGATATTCCTTATTTCAGCCACGTCGGAGCGGTGAGACTCCTGCCTCTGCCGAAACTCCGTGAAAAAGGCTTGAAGCGATTCGCAGAACGGATATTTGACCGTCAAAACCTCTTCCAGGAGATCGACAAACACGGTCTCTACCTTGATCAGGTTGTGAAAATACTCAGAACGTCGAATCAGACTCGAGTTCTCCCTCAAAGTCGAAAAGATTCTTCCTAGTCCCGAGTCAATGAACCTGAGGTCATGAACAACTTTGTCCAAGAAGTAGTCCGAATCGATGTTAAGCCGAAATCCTTCCCGCAACAACTTCATTTGAAGGTTAAAAAAGAACAGGTCGTCTTCGTAGTGAATCTTGTTTTTCATTGGTAGCGCTCGAATTGACATTTAACCATAGGCGTGCTATTTTGGCAACGCCTCTTTATCCAGCCCGTGTGGTTGGATCGTATGTCCGCAAGGAGGAATCATGCGCGCTTATGAAGTCGTGTTCATTTTCCGTCACGAGAATGATCACTTTACCAAGGGTCTGGACTTCGTCCGGAACGAACTCAAAACCTTTGGAGCTAACGTCCTCAAAGAAGAGGATATGGGAGAACGGAATCTAGCGTATCCGATCAAGAAACAGGATCGGGGTCACTATATTCTGTTCAATATCGAGTTTGCACCCGACAAGGTTGTTGAAATCGACAAGTCGATCAAGCTTCAGAGTGAGATTCTGAAGTTTTTATTCATCGTACAGGAAGCCTGAGGACTCATCCATGGCAGGTGATATCAATCAGGTTGTCCTAGTAGGCCGGGTCACCCGGGACGCCGAACTGAGGTACACTGGTTCGGGGGCGGCTCTGTGTAACTTTTCCGTAGCAGTGAATCGCCGTGTCAAGAAGGGCGACCAATGGTCGGACGAGGCGAGTTTCTTTGACCTCACGCTCTGGGAGAAACAGGCAGAGAATCTCAATAAGTACCTTGTCAAGGGAACTCAGGTGGCTGTTCAAGGTGAGTTGAGGCAAGACCGCTGGGAAAAAGACGGCCAGAAATTCAGCAAAGTACAGGTCTTCGTCAGCAGTCTTCAACTTCTAGGGTCTGCTCGAGGACGCGATGGAGTTGAAGCTCGCTCCCCAGACTCAGGGACAGTTTCACCGTCAAGAGGCCCCGAGAAGCCCAAGTCTGAAACCCAGGCGGCTGACGACTTTGACCCTCAAGCCTATGAAGATGATATTCCGTTCTAAAACCCCAAGGAGAATATGGTGTCTTTTGAAAATGAAATGAAAGAAGTGGAAGAATCTCTCGACAAAGGAAACAAATCGGGGGAAATGGAACGCCGCGACGGTGGTGAGCGTGGCGCACGCCGTGGGAAGGTCTACTTTAAGAAAAAGATTTGCAAGTTCACTGTTCACAAATGGCCTTGCGACTGGAAGCGTACTGATATTCTTCAGAAGTTCATCACCGAGCGTGGCAAGATTCTGCCAAGGCGGATTACCGGCACTAGTGCAAAGTTCCAGCGTAGACTTGCCAAGCAGGTGAAGATTGCTCGGGTGTTGGCTTTATTGCCATTCGTGAAGAACTAGGATCATGGGTTCTCTGACCTTGCGTTCCGGAGCAGTTGCCGGGGTGGCACTGGTCAGTGTGCTCGTTTTTCACCTGAGCGTTTTGGGAGTCTTTTTTTTGCTTCCACTGGCTTGGTTGGAAAAGAAAGGATTGCGGCACCTTGAACCCCACGGTGTGTTGGCAACCACGATCGGCTTCCTGGCTTGGCCCTGGTTTTGGAAACTTTTTTCACGGGAACCATGGTCGGTCTGGGACAGCTTGGATGCCGGCCTCCCCATTGCTCTTGTGGCGGGGTGGTATTTTGTGCGTTTGCTAAGTGTTTATCGTTGGAGGTACCTGTTCCGATTGGGAGCGGTTACGGTAGCGAGTGCTGTGATTGGTTTGCCGCTTGTCATGTACTTGGTCAACGATCCACTCGTGCAAAAAGCATGGCGAACTGGATTTGAGCTGGTTTGGACGGAACTTGCGCGAGCTTCGAAAGCCGAGGTTGTTGATAGCCTGACTGATTCCTACAAGCAAGAGTTCTTTGGAATGTTGAAGCAGTCGGTTTCCAGTGCATTCTTGCCGGCGATGTTCTTGTTTTGGGCAGGTACTGAGGCTTTGTCGCGGCGACTCGGTTGGACTGTTAAGCCGTTGCCTTGGTCAAAGTTTCAACTTCCGAGCTGGGGTGTTTTTCCATTTTTGGGTCTGTGGACAATTTTGCTTGTGCAGAACTTGTCGCGAAACTTGGGTGGAGAGACGATTAGTGGGACGTTTTGGTATGCTATTGGCAATCTTTCTATCGTGTTTTGGATTGTCTATGCTTTTGCGGGGTGGGGTGTCCTGAAGGCCTTGATGGTAAGGTGGAAAGTGGCCACACCGCTACAGAGCGTGATTGGTGTTTTGCTTGTGCTGACTTTGATCAGCGCTAACGCTGCTTCTGTGATTGTTATGGTGTTGTTGCCGTTGCTAGCGGTTTTAGAACTTTGGGTGAACTTCCGAAAGATGGAACAAAGAGGGTAAGTGTATGAAGGTGATTCTGCTGAAAGATGTGGAGAATCTGGGAGAAGAAGGTGAAATGAAATCTGTTGCTGACGGCTACGGAAGAAACTTTCTCATTCCCCGCGGTTTTGCGATCCTGTTTTCTAAGGATGGGCTCAACCTGATTGAGCAGCGAAAGACCAAGATAGAGGCTCGCAAGGAAGAGAAGCGCAAGGAAGCAATGGGTTTGAAAGACAAGCTTCAAGGTCTCAATCTCGTGATTTCGATGCCCGCTGGCGAAAATGGCAAGCTTTTTGGTGCTGTCACCAACGGTGTGATCTCTGAGCAGTTGCTTAAACACGGTGTGACCATGGACCGGCGTCACATCTCATTGCCCGGGAACGCAATCAAAATGGTCGGTGTCTATGATGCCAGAATCCGAGTGCTTGAACGTGAGTTTGCAACCGTAAAGGTGGAAGTGAAGGCCCTGGAGGCTTGATCCCGTGGGAAAGGAAAGGGTCCCGCCGCATAACGAAGATGCTGAGTCTGCGGTGCTGGGCGCTCTTTTGCTTTCCCGGGATGCGCTGGACCTTGTCGTCCAGATCCTTCGCCCTCAAGACTTCTATAAACAGTCTTATCGACTGATTTACGAGTGCATTCTGTCAATGCAAACCGAAGGTCAAGAGGTAGATATCCTTACCCTTGCTAACTCCTTGGGAAAGCAAGGGAAACTTGATCTTGCGGGTGGAGTTGCCGCATTGGCCGCGCTTTCTGAATCGGTCCCATCAGCTGCCAACGCCGAGTATTACGCTCAGATTGTCAAGAACTCAGCTATACGGCGAAACCTCATCGAAGTTTCCAGTCGTATCATTCTACAAAGCTACGAAGAAACCACAGACAGCCGCATCCTGCTTGACGAAGCAGAACGGCGAATCTTCGAACTTGGTGAGGAAAGGACGTCCCGAAACTACAAAAAGGCTTCGGAACTAGTAACCTTGGCCATGGAGAGGATCATAGCGCTCTCCAAGTCTAAAGACGTTGTCACAGGCATCCCAACCGGCTTCAAGGATCTCGATCAGGCTACGACAGGGCTGCATGAATCTGAGTTCATCATCATTGCCGCCAGGCCTTCGATTGGAAAAACGACATTTGCCTTGAACATGGCAGCCTATCAGGCCGTAGTAAAGAAGATTCCTGTGGGCTTTTTATCTCTAGAAATGCCTGACTTGGATATCGTAGACCGAATTCTCGCTTCCGAGGCACGGCTGGATTCGTCCAAAATCCGCAACGGATTTCTTCGCCCGTCTGATTTGACCAGCATTCGTGACGTCGTGCCGGCGATTTATGAAGCTCCTCTTTACATTGACGACTCACCAAACATGAAACTGCTTGATCTGCGTGCCCAAGCTCGAAGAATGAAAAGCAAAAACGACATTCAAATCCTGTATGTCGACTACATTTCTCTTATCGGCCATGAGAACATGAATCTACCCCGGCACGAACAGGTGGCCGATATCAGCCGTTCCTTGAAAGCACTGGCTCGAGAACTAAAGATACCAGTTGTTGCTCTTTCGCAGCTGACGAGGATCACCGAAGAGAAGAAAGTTCCTGGGTTGGCTGATCTTCGCGAATCGGGTTCGCTGGAACAGGATGCCGACGTAGTTCTTTTTCTGCATCGCAACCGCGGTACCGACCGTGATACGAATGAGGCGAATCACAATGTGGTCCCCACCGACCTGATCATCGGGAAGCAACGTAAAGGGCCCATCGGAACCGTAAAGCTCGCTTTTCTTCCCCAGTTCACACGCTTTGAAAATTACGATAGCGGACACGACTCATCCCCGGTATAATAATGAGGGGTGGGGTATGAGTTTTCACAAAAAATATGATTTCAGTCTGGTCGTCAATGAGAAAGTACGTCTAGTTATCGACGAACTTGAAAAACAGCTGCAAAAGCGCCCAGAGGTGTGTCAATGCGAAGAATGCGTACTCGACATGGTGACCCTCGCTCTCAATAAAACCAAGCCAAGTTACCGCGCAACGCTGATGGGATCGATTTATGCTAAGGTCAAGGACGAAGAAAACAGTGTGGATATCGAGCAATCTGTAGCCGTGGCAATTAAAAGAATTTTTGAAAATCCCTCACATGCCCACAGAGGACAATAGCCCGTCATTTCGGCCCCATAAGGAAGGTTGTGTCGTTATAAAGGGTGAACGCCACCAAACCTAGAATCAATAAACCTCCCACCTGTTGATAGCGGAGAAGAAAGCTCACAGGAGTCGGCCTTCTTCTGACCCCCTCGACAAGGTGAAGGACAATGCTCCCGCCATCGAGAGCAGGTATAGGCAGAAGGTTCATAAAGAACAGAGCCAAACTAAGAAAGGCAAGGTCGCCAGCAAGAGCACTCCAGCCTTCGTTGAGACCAACGCCGAAACTACGGGTGGTTTGTTCCCCGATGAGGTAAGAAATCCGCAATGGTCCGGAAAGGCTCTCTGCGGCAGAACTAGAACCGGTGACAAGGTGACCAAGTCCTGCAGCCATTTGAACAATCATTCCCCCCGTTTGCCTAAAGGAACTCTCAATCGCCCCTCCCAGAGACTTCCCACGCGGGGGGAAGGTTTGCAGATAAAAGGTAACCCCTAGGTCGGGAAGGCCTTCGGGGAAATGGGTGATCAAATCGAGACTGACTGGCACAGAACCGCGAAGAATCTGAACTTGGACTGGGGTTTTGAGAGTTGGGAGGATGTTGGCCAAATCGCGGGTATTCCTTATCTCGCTGTCTCCCAGTCGTACGATGGTGTCTCCAGCCTTTAAACCTGCGATATCCGCAGCACTTCCGGGTGTGACCGTAGCAAGTACAGGATCGACC
The DNA here is from genome assembly GCA_947478845.1 of Spirochaetales bacterium. Lineage (GTDB taxonomy): Bacteria > Spirochaetota > Spirochaetia > JABEVK01 > JABEVK01 > JAIFLN01. The sequence continues at coordinate 9,034 of CANJXC010000001.1, forward strand.
CAATCGGAGATTCCGATAAGGGTCCGGCTCTGGGTGGCAACCCACCTTGGTGTTACAGAAAACTCCAAACGTTCTCCCGCCCGCTGGACTTGCATTTTCATGGTGCCGGGGCCCTTAATTGCAATCGCCTCCTGGACATCCTGAAAACTGCGAACCTCGTTTCCATCGATCGAGAGTATCAAGTCTCCTGTGCGGAGACCGGCCGATTGAGCCGGGTATGGAACCTCGCCTTCAGCTGCTTCGAGCAGAGCAAGACGAGGGACCGTAGAATGTTGGGGTGAACCGGTCAATCCCAGAACGATAAAGATGAGAAAGGCAAGAAAAAGGTTAGCCAGTGGACCGAAAACCGAGATCACAATTCGCTTCCAAGGTGAAATGGAATGAAATGACCCTGGTTCAGGAATGGGTGCCTCCAAACTCTTGTCCTGAGACGCCTCGATCGCCTTGAGCAGATACTCATCACCCTTCATTTTGCAGTAACCACCCAACGGCAGTAGGCATATGCGATATTCCGTTTGGTTTGGTTTCCATCGCCATAGCACCTTTCCCCAGCCAACGGCGAAAGCCTCCACTTCCACCCCCATCCATCGAGCCGCTAGGAAATGGCCCCCTTCATGCACGAAGACAACGACTGTGAGACCAATCAGGCCTAGGGCCATGTAAGCAAGTAGTTCCATCAGAGGCGTCCAAAAAGGAGGAAGACATAGTAGACGGGGGCGGAAAAGAGAAGAGAATCAACCGAATCAAGGACGCCACCCCGTCCAGGTACCAAAGTACCCGAATCCTTGACTCCTGCACTGCGTTTCAAACTTGACTCGAAGAGATCGCCAATTATTGTGGTGGCGGCAAGAACAAGAGCCACAGCAACGATTAAGTACCAGTTATGCCCCAATATACCCGGAAAAAGTAATGTGGCGACCACAAATACCAACACAGTTCCTACTACTCCGCCTAAAAATCCTACCACACTCTTTGTGGGACTCACATGAAAAGGCTTCGGGCTGTTGCGACCCCATAAAGTACCGAACACCCAGGCGAGGGCATCATTGCCAAAGGTAGCCAGACAAAAAACGGCCATCAGCGGGAAAGTATCAGATACTGCCAAGATTTTGACCAAGAAATACATGAAAAACCCTGGATAGAACAGAACAAAAAGAATACCTGTAATTTTACCGAGTACAGGTTCGAGATTCTGTTCTGTGTTAGCAAAAATCTGCCGAACAAAGATGACCACTATCAGGAGGGCAAGAATCATCAGCGACAGGTCAGGCCTAATCCAACCCAGATTCTCACCGTAGGCCAATAAGGGAAACGCTAAACCTAAAATCGTCGGAAGGTAGGGATTGACGACAAAACCTTTGGACTTCAACAGACCGGCAGATTCCCGAGCACCAAGAGCCGAAAATGCTAGGACAAGCAAAACCATAGGTAAAAAATGGAGAAAATTGAAAAAAGAGATAACCAAAATAGCCGGTAGCCCGAGAAGGGTCAGCATGATCCTTATCACTGCATTCCGATTCATCCGGAAACCCGACAAGAGTGGAGTTTTTCCCAAGAAACCGGCACCAGACCGCAAATGACTGCACAATGCCCATTTCCCTGTAGGTTGTTACCGTTAGCGTGCGGAAAGCCGAAGAACCCTTGGATTTGCATGTCAGATTTCCAGGATTTCCTTTTCCTTTTCGATGCAAAGTTTGTCGGTATCCTTGATTGCCACATCGGTGATCTTTTGGACTTCATCGAGAATTTTCTTGACCTCATCCTCAGTCAATTCATTTTCTTTCTGAAGCTTTTTATAAGCATCATTCACTTCTCTGCGGATATTACGGATGCCAACACGATAGGTCTCAGCTATGGTCTTGGCTTGTTTGACCAGTTCTTTGCGCCGGGACTCATTGAGAGGAGGGATATTAATTCGAATGACTTTTCCGTCATTCGATGGGGTCAGTGACAGATCACTGGCAAGGATGGCTTTTTCGATGTCACCGATGACCCCTTTGTCCCAAGGCTGAATCACTACAAGACGAGCCTCAGGAACGGAAATGTTGGCCACCTGGCTCATGGGAGTCTTTGAACCGTAATATTCGACTTGAATGCGTTCAAAGAGGGCAGGAGTTGCCCTTCCTGTACGGAGAAGTGAGTATTCATCCTGAAGACTCTTCAGGCTCTTCTTCATTTTCGCTTCAGCTTCGGCTTTCTGCATCCTTGCCCCCTAGAGCCTTAGGCCTCGAGACCAATCTGAACGTACGCGTAGGAGGCGATTTCCACCTTACTTCCCAATTCCTTACTGACTTTTTCGGCAGCAGCGGAAACGGTAATCTTGTCGTCCTTGACGAAAGGTTGGTCGACGAAGCAAATCTGCTTGAGAAGTTTCTCGACCTTTCCCTTCATGATGCCCACGACAATGTTGTCAGGTTTACCTTTCATTTGCTCAGCATCCCGAACTCTCATGATTTCTTCCTGCTCCTTGATCCAGTTGGGATCAACCTTGGTGCGGTCTAGGAAAGCAGGATTAAAAGCCGCCGCGTGAAGTGCAAGATCAAACCCGAACTGCTTCAATCTGGCGTCGCCAGCTTTCGACGCATCTGCCACTTTCAACTGAACCAGCACCCCAATTCGCCCTTCGCCATGGACGTATGGTACCACCACCATTCCCGTGGCGACACCCAAGGTCTTGTAGGTCTTGATGGACAAGTTTTCCTTGGTCTTGGCGGCGAGCTCCGACAAGGTTGACTGGGCTTTAGCATTCGGTGTTGTTGCACCATCTTTCACTAAGGAGTCCAGAATGACTTGACCAGTGGTCACAAAGTCGCTGTTGCGCGCCACGAAGTCCGTTTCGCACGAGATTTCCATCACCGAAGCAAGGGTGCCACTGACCGAAGTAAAAACTCGCCCTTCGGTAGCCGACCGCCCCGATCGCTTGGCGACGGCAGCCAAGCCTTTTTCCTTGAGAATTTTTTCAGCTCCGGCAAAGTCACCACCGGATTTTTCAAGGGCGTCTTTGCAGTCCCCAAAACCTGCACCCGTCTTATCTCTGAGCTTCTTCACATCGAGAGGATTCAAGGCCATTACAGTTCTCCTGGATTATTCGTCTTCTTCGAGTTCGGCAGCGATGCTAGAACCAGACTTCGCAAAGCCTTGGTCGTCCATGCCTGGAGTTTCATCTTCTTGCAGGCTATCGATGACAGTAAGACCAATTTCGTTGTCGGCTTCGATGACGGCATTAGCGATGATCTGCGTAAAAAGCGTGATCGCTCGGATGGCGTCGTCGTTTCCTGGAATCGGAAAATCAATGCCTTCGGGATTACAGTTTGTGTCAACAACGGCAATGATCGGAATTCCTTGGCGTCGGGCTTCGGCAATGGCTATGGCCTCTTTTCGGGGGTCAATAACAAAGAGAATGCCAGGAAGTTCCTTCATCTCCTTGATACCTCCGAGGTTCTTCTCCAGCTTGGCTTTCTCTTTACCAAGCATAGCTATTTCTTTCTTGGTGAGGTGACCGTAAGTTCCGTCTACCTCCATCTTTTCAATTTTCTTGAGACGCATGAGCGATTTCTTGATGGTGGAGAAGTTGGTGAGCATTCCTCCGAGCCAGCGGTTGTTCACGAAGAACATATTGCAACGCTCAGCCTCGGTTTGGATCGATTGTTGGGCCTGTTTTTTGGTGCCAACAAAGAGAACGGTTTTGCCCTCCAAAACAGTCTTGCGAACTGCGTTGTACGCTTCTTTGATGGCCTGAATTGTCTTTTGCAGGTCAATGATATGAATGCCGTTGCGCTCCGCAAAGATAAACTTCTTCATGCGGGGGTCCCAACGTTTGGTCTGATGACCGAAATGTACGCCTGACTCGAGCAGGTTCTTCATGGTAACTACTGCCAAGGTAGTCCTCCTTAGTGTTCACCTCATAACGAGTTGTTATGGAGTGATCCGTCTCATATTTCACGACATCCGAAAACAGCTCTGAGGCTATCGTCGGAGCGGAGATTTCCCGCGACCTACGACTGCGGGCCCGGGATTGTTAGATGACTACAAATTATTCCATAAACCTCGGCCAAAGGCAACCCCACAACATTGCTCCAAGACCCGTTGATCCGGTCTACTAGCCTTGAGCCCGTTTCTTGGATCCGATAGCCTCCAGCTGCTCCCTGCCACTCTCCTGTTTTCAGGTAGTCGAGGTAGAGCTTCTCGTTCCAAGGCAGGAACTTGACTACTGTGGTCACCGTTCTGCGGACCACCCGACCCGAGGACAGACCAAGGCAAACCGCGGTGACAACCAGATGTTTCCGGCCCGCCAGTTGTCGGTGCCAACGTTCGGCCTCGGAAACATTTGCTGGCTTGTTGAGCACTTTGCCATCCAAAGCAACCAGTGTGTCCGCCGTGAGGACAGGAAGTTGGTTTTCCGGGTGTGTGGAACGATACTGTGCCAGCTTTTCTTGGCTCAGTCGTTGGGCCTGTCTTCTAGGCCGTTCGCCCTCATGCGGCTCTTCGGTCCATGGGTTGTCTGCAACTTCGTAGGCGAGTCCCAGCGTGTCGAGTAACTCCCGACGGCGGGGTGATGTAGAGGCGAGTACGAACAGAGGTTGATGCAAAGGAATGGGGAGCACAGTTGCAGACCTCGTATGGAAATTTCGTCGATGGAAACAACCGCCAGTTAGGAAGGGTTCCACACTTGCAGGTCCGCAGGGTGCCCTCGATCGGTTGCAAACAGTGATTGAACACGGCGGGGCTCGAACCCACCACCTTCGGCTCCGGAGGCCGACGCTCTATCCAAATGAGCTACGTGTCCGACCTGACTAGAGTAGCCGAGAAGAGGCTATTTGTACAGGGGCAGGGTGGTGTTGCCGGGGCTTCCTAAATCGGTCACCATGCGGTATGCATCTTGAACGTGTGCTCGAATCACTTTTGCTCGAGAGGGAACTTCCTCGTCTAGATCGCTGGTATGCAGCTCTGGCAAAAAAGGAAAACTGGTCCTATGAAACCCAGCGAAAACTTTGGGATAATCTTCGCCGAGCCATGGCCTGCGCCACAGCAATGGACGAAACCCAGTCTGTCGACGGTGAGCGAGGATGGGAAGACTATCGTAAGGCCCTGGCTGGGCACCACCGCGTGTGGGCACAGGCCTCCCTCCTGCCGGCCTTGACCGCTCAAAGCGCACGTCTTGGAGTTCCAAGCTGGTTGGTTCCCGCGTTGGCGGCTCGCCGCCGACTCTCGGGCTGGTCTGATACCCACACCAGCAAGTTCTTGGCCTCCCAGACTCGGGGCTTGCCAGTCCATGTCCGTTTTTTGACCAGCCGAGAAGGCCTTGATTTACGGCAGAAATTGGCGGGCAAGGGCCACCTCTCCACTTACGAGGCTATCGCCCAGTACCTTGGTCCGAGAAAAGAGTTGTCGGGCTTGCTTTCCAGTGGGCTGATGGACATTCAGGATGCCTCGAGTCAACTCAGTTTGTCAGAATTGGATCTACGGCAGGGACAACGAGTGTGGGACATTTGCGCTGGTAACGGCGGTAAGACCACTTTGGTGGCCGACACCTTGGGCAATCACGGTGTAGTGGTGGCCACCGACACTTCGCCTCGTAAATTGACAGTTTTGAAGAAAAGGGTTTCAAGGCAAAAGTGGCAGACCGTGAGGACTCAGTTGTGGGATGGAGAGAAATTGCCATTATTCGGTCTCGAGATCACCAAGAATGGAGGTTTCGACCGTGTGATTTTGGATGCACCCTGCAGTGCCTCGGGGACCTGGCGACGCGATCCTGAGGCCCGCTTTCGTCTCACAAAGGAGGGACTTAACGAACTGATGGCAATTCAGTTGAAGTTGCTCAGGCTGGGCTGGAGCGCTCTGAAGTTCGGAGGAAGGCTTGCTTATATCACCTGCTCTTGGATTCCGTCAGAAAATGAAGGGGTGATGGAAGCTTTTTTGAGTGGAGTTCCCGCTAAGCTTTTGTCACAACAAATCCTTGGTACACCCCACCAAGAAGCAAACACCATGATGTCCTTTGTGTTGGAAAAGTCGTGAGGCTTGTTCTTCCTGAGGGGACATCGATACTGATCACCGGAGCTAGTTCGGGCATAGGCAGGGCACTGGCCTTAGGACTGGCGGCCAAGCGGTTGCGATTGTACCTAACCGGACGAAACGCAACCTCCTTGATGGAAGTTGTGCTCAGGTGTCGGGAAGCCGGCGCCTCCGGAGTTAGCTGGGGTGTTGCGGATCTGGCAACACCAAAAGGTGTAGCCCAACTGTTTGAAGACATTCAAAGTTCGGGCACGGTAATAAGCGCCCTAGTCAACAACGCCGGTTCGGGCCGTTTTGGTAACTTTGCGAGCTTAGAACACGAAGAAATAGCCCGAATGGTCCATTTACTGGTAGTGGCCCCGCTCCTTTTGGCAAAAAAGTGGTTGCCAGACTGGCAGGCCTCGAGAGCAGGTGGTGTTCTGCAGGTAGCTTCAACAGGTTCTTTCCAGCCCGGTCCATTAACGGCTGTCTATTACGCATCCAAGGCCTTTGGCCTGTCTTGGGCGTTAGCGCTCCGCCATGAATTGCGCGGTTCGGGAGTCTGCGTCACCGTCCTTTGCCCCGGTGCTACCCTCTCACAGTTCTCCTCGAGAGCCGGTAAGTCAGAACTCCCTTGGGCACGCCTCCCGGAGTTTGTCGCCCGCAAAGCGCTCAAAGCATGGTTCCGTGGAGATCACTTGGTGGTCCCTGGTTGGGAGAATCGCCTCCTAGTGACCCTGAGCCGACTACTTCCGCTCTCTTGGGTAGCTTTCCTTGCCTCAGCAGGTCAAAAGCCAGCCAAAAAAGGTTGAGTTTTGACTTTGCAGGAGTGCCTCGGCCCATGGTGGGGAAAAAAGTGCCGCTTCTGTTGAGCGCACTCCCGAGAAGCAACCTTTGTCAAAAGATCCTGGACGTGGTAAAACCTCATCGGGAGCGAATCCGATGACAGTTCCGACCCTTCTCCACGAAGTTCTGGAAGCTTTTCAAAGCCGCGAAGAAGTAGAGGCCATACTGCTCGCTGGGTCTAGAGGAAGGTCCCGACGGCCTGATGCCTTTTCTGACTTTGACTTGTATGTCTATACCAGTAGGGAACTTGATAGTACCTTTAGAAAAAAAACCTTGGAATCGCGAACTTCAGTTCTCGAGTTGGGTAATCAATTTTGGGAACTCGAAGACGATGGGGTATTGAACGACGGGACTGCGTTTGAGCTGATCTACCGGGACCTCTCTGACTTTGTTGACAGGATAGAAGCAATTGTTTTTTCTGCTCACGCTAGCGTGGGGTTATCAACCTGTTTCTGGGACAGTCTCATCGATTCCCACGTCTTGTTTGATCGCTCCGGCCGTTTGGAATTGCTCAGAGTCCAATACGATGTACCGTTTCCTCATGAGTTGCAGAAGCGCATCTTTCAAAAGAACTGGCCCCTGCTGATGAAGTCAACCTGTTCCTTCTACAACCAGACAAAGCTCGCCTTGACACGACAAGACTGGGTCAGCCTACAGCACCGGACCGCCGCTTTTCTTGCCTCGGTATTCGATCTGGTGTTTGCCGCCAATGGCGTCAGACATCCGGGAGAAAAACGTCAGCTTCAGGCGGCTCTCCAGCTGGCCAGCCTCCCTCGAGACTTCGCAAAGCGAATCGGCGCCCTTGCTGGCCCCGAAGCCCGAGTTGAGTTTGCACTGGCCGCCATGGAAGCCCTGACCCTCGACTTGGGAATCTGGCTCACCACGAAAGGCTACCCGACAGGAACTACAGCTTCAATTCCCGTGGATCTGGCAACAGAGGCGCTCGTCTATACTGATGGTGGTTGCATTGGAAATCCCGGCAAGGGCGCTTGGGCGTACTTGATTGACGATGGTGTTGCAGTTATCGAGGGAACTGGGGGTGAAGGTTTTACCACCAACAACAAAATGGAGCTTAAGGCGGTTATCGAGGCGCTGAAGTCCCTGTCTTCGCGTGCCAAAATACCAAGTGTTGTCATCCATACGGACAGCCAGTATGTGAGAAATGGAATTACATCCTGGATCAAAAGCTGGGAGTCCAACGGCTGGAAGACCGCTTCTAAGGAACCGGTCAAAAACAAGGAATTATGGGTAGAACTTCAGCATTGGAACCAGGTGCTCGCACCTCAATGGAAATGGATCAAGGGACACGCGGGAAATCTTCGAAATGAACGTTGTGACGCCCTGGTCCGGCAAACTATGCAGAATCTTCCAGACTAGTTTGAAGCAGTAGCCCGCCGCCCCCTGTTAGGGGATTTGGAGGTCTGCATGGAAATCTACGGCTTTGCCCCATGGGGGTTCGAGGGGCACTTGGTCCGAATCGAGGTCGATTTGAGGAGGGGTATACCTGGCCTTGAAATGGTAGGACTTCCTGGGAGTGCTGTGCGGGAAGCGCGTGAGCGGGTAAGGATTGCCCTTTCGGCGGCAGGATTTCAGTTCCCTGCCGATCGCATCCTGGTGAATCTTTCGCCGGCTGATATACCTAAGACCGGCTCGGGCTATGACCTGCCTCTCGCGTTGGCTCTTCTTGCAGCTTCGGGACAATGGCGAGGCAGCGGGTCACTGCTGGCCGTCGGTGAGCTCTCTCTTGATGGGAGCCTTCGGTCCGTGACAGGCACACTGGCTGCCGCGGTAACTGCTCGAGAACGGGGTCTGCGAACGTTGGTTCTGCCGCTGGATTCCGTTGCAGAAGCCTCGGGAGTCCCTGGGCTCAACATCATTGCTGGATCCTGCCTCTCCGACCTGCTGGCGAATCTGAATAGCTTGCATTTTGCTCCCGTGCAAACCGCGACATCACTGGAAACTCAAGCGCCTCCGGTCCTGCGTGGCCAACCTCAAACTCTCCGCGCACTTCAAGTGGCTGCTGCTGGTGGACATTCCTTACTGCTTTTTGGACCGCCAGGCAGCGGGAAAACTTTGGCAGCTAGGACGCTTGAGCATTTGCTTCCTCCGTGGCCGATTGACAGTGCCCTACAAACCTCAAGAATCTGGTCTCTGGCCGGAAAACTACCTCCTGGTTCTGGACTGTTAAGACGTCGTCCTTTCCGCGAGCCCCATCATAGCGCCTCTGCGCAGGGGATACTCGGGGGCGGCCTTGGTCTGTTACCAGGGGAGATCTCCTTGGCGCATCAGGGAGTGCTGTTTCTCGACGAGGCGCCGGAGTATTCTTCTCGGCTTCTCCAGGCCCTTCGAGAACCGCTAGAAGCTGGAAAAATCCACGTGGTTCGGGCCGGAATGTCGGTGTGGTACCCTTCGCGCTTTGCACTGGTCATGACCGCCAATGGCTGTCCCTGCGGCCAGAGTGGTAGGGATAAGGGTGTTTGCTTCTGTTCAGCACAGACTATTCGCAGGTATTGGGATCGACTCGGTAATGCACTCATGGACCGTGTTGAACTCCGACTTTTCTTGAGGCCTGTTCCCGTTGATCAGGGTTTATCCCAGGATTCTACGTCTTGGGTGGATCTAAAGGCGCCTGTTGAACTTGCGAGAAAGAGACAGGCTGCCCGGGGTCAGGACGTGAATCAGGCGAATGTAGACCTTGATCTTCCCGCGCTCAGGCGCTTCTCCAAACTTCAGCCCGCGCACGAGAACCTATTGGGAAAATGGGGTCGGCAGGAAGACTGGTCAACTCGGGCCCTGCAAGCGGTACTTAAAGTGGCTCTCACTTTGGCTGACCTGGATGACTCTGTCATGGAATTATCCCACATCGAACAAGCCTGCCGCTTGAGAAGTCCTCAGGGTGGCGAACCTTGGAGGGATTAATCTGGCTCCCCCGTCGCATTCTGAGTATATTTCTCCAATGAGATTGTACAGTCGTGCCTCCATGGTGTGGGCTTTAGTTTCTGGAGCCTTATTTGCCTTGGTCCTTGGGTTGTCTGGTGCACTTTGGTACCTCAAGGCCGAAGAACTCCGGTCTGTTGCCCAGATGACCGAGTCCCTCAAGAGCGCCTCTCCTACCGCTGGTCTGGAGCTCAGAAAAGTCGCCCTTCAGGAAGATTTCTCAGCCGAGGAGCAACAAAATATCAGCATCTACGAGTCGCTGAACGCCGGAGTGGTCAATGTCACTACTGAAGTCATGGGGTACAACTGGTTTCTCGATGCCGTACCCCAATCAGGAGGTACCGGTTCAGGCTCCATCATCGACAAGAAAGGCTACATTCTCACAAACCAGCACGTCGTCAATAATGCTGTAAAAGTAACCATCACCCTGGCAGACGGAACCCAGTTTGACGGGGAAACGATTGGGAAAGATCCGGAAAACGATCTTGCTGTGGTGAAGTTCGACCCAAAGGGCCGCAACTTGACTACGATACCCATGGGAAGCAGTGCCAACCTACGTGTTGGTCAAAAAGTCCTGGCGATTGGCAACCCTTTCGCCCTCGACCGCACCCTTACCACAGGCATTGTGAGCGCTCTAGGAAGACCACTGAAGAATGATAATGGGGTGGTGCTTCATGAACTCATTCAGACCGATGCCTCCATTAATCCGGGAAACTCCGGTGGGCCATTGTTAAATGGCAAGGGACAAATCATCGGCATCAATACCATGATTTACTCGCCAACTGGGGGTTCAGTGGGCATTGGTTTCGCAGTTCCTGTTGATACCGCGCGGCGTGTTGTTCCCGAGTTGATTCAATTTGGCATGGTAAAACGGGGCTGGATCGATATCTCTCCCGTCCAGCTTTTCCCCCAATTGGTAAGGTATGCGAGACTACCTGTCGAAAAAGGAATTCTGGTTTCAAAGGTTACTGCTGGAGGACCCGCCGAGAAAGCCGGACTCAAGGGCGGTAACTCAGGTCAGGCGGTACGCTACGGCAATTCCATCCTTTACCTCGGAGGCGACATCATCACCGCGATCAATGGCACCGAAATGACAGCACTCGCCGATCTTTATTCCGCCCTAGAATCGACGAGACCCGGCGACAAGGTCAAAGTGTCGGTCGTCCGTTCCGGTCGAAAACTTGAAATCACGGTGACATTGGCCGAACGAACGGCTCAGGATCAACTGGAGTGAAGTTTACCGTTAAGGCTCCTTTTGAACCTGCCGGTGACCAAGGACAGGCAATCAGCAAGCTGACTCAAGGAGTAGTCGACGGCCTTAAGTTTCAGACTCTTAAAGGAGTTACGGGGTCTGGAAAGACCTATACCATGGCTAAGGTGATTGAGCAGTTGCAAAGACCTACGCTCATCATGAGCCATAACAAAACTCTTGCTGCCCAGTTGTACCGCGAGTTTAAGGATTTCTTCCCTGATAATGCGGTTGAGTACTTTGTGTCTTACTATGATTATTACCAACCTGAGGCCTATGTTCCTTCCAAAGACCTCTACATTGAGAAAGACTCATCCATTAACGAAGAAATCGACCGACTGAGGCTCTCTGCCACTACCTCTCTGGCCTCTAGGCGTGATGTCGTTGTGGTGTCGACTGTTTCAGCAATTTATGGCTTGGGAAGTCCGGTCTCATACCTCGAGATGGCCCAAGAAATTAGGTTGGGTCAAAGACTTTCTCTTGACCAGCTGAAAAGAACATTGATAACGCTTCAGTACGAACGCAATGATGCCGTGCTCGAACGAGGCACGTTTCGGGTGCGAGGCGAACTATTGGAAATCTGGCCTGCTTATATGGAAGAAGGTTTCCGGGTGGAAACGGAATGGGGAGAGGTTTCCAGACTCCGGCGCTTCGACTGCCTCACCGGTACCACCAAGGAGGAGTTGGACGTCGTAACTATCTTCCCTGCAAAACACTTTGTTCTTCCGGAAGCGCAGGTTAAAAGTGCGGTAGTTTTGATCCGGGAAGAATTGGAAGCGCAGCATGCCAAGTTCCTTGCGGCAGGGAAGCATCTCGAGGCCGAGCGCATCAAGCAACGCACGGAATACGATCTCGAAATGATGGCCGAAATGGGCTACTGCTCGGGTATCGAGAACTATAGTCGTCCGTTGACAGGTAGAAAAGAGGGCCAACGGCCTGCGGTCCTTCTAGACTACTTTCCCAAGGAGTTCCTGACCTTTGTAGACGAATCACATGTTTCTCTCTCGCAGATTCGCGCGATGTACCTTGGCGACCGAAGCCGAAAACAGACACTTGTAGATTTTGGTTTCCGCCTCCCATCGGCCCTCGACAATCGTCCGCTATTTTACGAGGAGTTTGAAGGTTTGCTCGACCGCACCATCTACGTTTCAGCTACACCTGGAAAGGAAGAGGCTTTGAAAGCCCTCCAAGTTGTAGAGCAGATTATTCGTCCCACAGGCTTGCTAGATCCCGTAGTTGAGGTACGACCGACTGAGGGCCAAATTGAAAACCTCTATGGGGAAATCCGCAAGCGAATCCAAAACAACCAGCGGGTCATGGTGACCACCCTCACTAAGAAGATGTCGGAGCAATTGTCAACTTATTATTCCCAATTAGGCCTGAAAGTCCGCTACCTCCATTCAGAAATTGAAACATTTGAGCGGGTCGATATTCTGAGAGATCTCCGTGCGGGTGTGATCGATGTGCTCGTTGGAATCAACCTGCTGCGGGAAGGCCTCGATACTCCCGAGGTTTCCTTGGTAGCCATACTCGATGCTGACAAAATAGGCTTCTTGCGTTCTGCCACTTCCTTAATCCAGACCATCGGCAGGGCAGCGAGAAACTCCGACGGATTGGTGCTGATGTACGCCGACCGAATCAGTCCTGCCATGTCCATTGCCATCGAGGAGACCGCAAACAGGAGGAAGCGCCAAATACAGCACAATCTAGCGAACGGGATTACACCGACAACGATTGCAAAAACGATCCAAAATATTCTGCAACGAGAGACCCCAACCACCGGAGAACAGCACCGACAGACAGTGGAGGAGTTGAAGAAAAAGTACAACGTGCTGGTTCCGGCCCAGAAAAAGGCCTTGATCAGTGCCCTAGAAAAAGAGATGCTGGAACTAGCCAAGAACCTAGAGTTTGAGAGTGCGGCTTTGTTGCGGGATGAGCTTCAAAAACTGAAGAAATGAGGGAATTATAGTGCGAAGCCCGGTCGTCCTGATGCTGACCTGTCTCCTGGCGTCGTGCAGTCCCACTGACAAGTACGAAGGCTTCATTTTGCCTCCGACGCCAGTGCTCACTATCCAAACGTTTTACGGTGTCGTAGATTTTGTACTAATCCGGGTCCGCGATAAGCCGCTGGCGGAAGCGAATCTCGTGACGATGCTGAGAGCAGGATCCATCGTTGAGATTGTCACATCATCGAGCAACGAAGAAACTATCGAGGGGAAGACCAACCGATGGTATCAGATACAGTTTCAAGGTAGACGGGGCTGGGTCTTCGGATCGTATCTAAAAATATTTGACAGCCTTGATAAAGCCCGAAATGCTGCCAAGATTACCTCAAAAGAAAAATCTTGAGTTCTAGCAGACTTGGTTTAAGAAATACCGATGCACTTCCAAGGAATCTGTAAGCTCGGGATGAAACGAAGCGGCTAGAATGTTTTTCTCCCTCACAAGCACTGGAGTTCCCTCATGCTTGGCCATCACAGTTACCTGTGGACCCACCGCAATGATACGAGGTGCCCGAATAAACACCGCAGGTGCTTTTTCATTGAGCCTTTCCGGGCTAAACGATACTTCCACCTCAGCTTCGAAACTCTCCACCTGCCTTCCGTAGGCGTTACGCTCCACGCTGATGTCCAGCAATCCTAGAATTAATTGTTGACTGCCTAGGATTTGCCTAGAAAGCAAGATCATACCGGCACAGGTTCCAAAAACAGGCAGACCACCGGAAATACGTTTCCGCAGAGGCTCCCAAAGGCCCTGAAGGACCAGAAGTTTCCCAATAGTGGTGCTTTCCCCCCCTGGCAAAATCAATGCGTCTACAGAATCCAGTTCCGCCTGATAACGAACTAGAGACACTTGAACCTCGGGAAAACAGGCTAATGTGCGGGCGTGCGGGTCATAACCTCCCTGAAGAGCCAGAACTCCGATCCGCATGGAAGTTACCAGCCGCGGAGGGAGAGCTTCTGGCCATCCGTCAGCTGACGCACATCAACGCCCGCTATCGCCTGTCCGAGCCCAGTAGAAATAGCTGCTAGACGTGAGGGATTCTGGTAGTTCGCCACAGCCTCAACAATCGCATGAGCCATTCTTTTTGGGTCAGCAGCCTTGAAAATTCCAGAGCCTACAAACACGGTTTCTGCGCCTAAGTGCCTCATCAACGCTGCGTCGGCGGGAGTGGCTACACCACCTGCGGAGAAGTTAGGAACCGGTAACTTTCCGGTCTGTGAAACTTCCATTACCAGCTCAAAAGGAGCGCCAATGTTTTTGGCGAAGGTCATAAGCTCTTCCTTGGGGGTCCTCGTGAGTTGACGGATCTGATCCATAAGTGTCCGCATATGCCGAACTGCTTCTATCACGTTTCCGGTGCCGGCTTCTCCTTTAGTACGAATCAGAGCAGCTCCTTCACCAATCCGGCGCAACGCTTCACCAAGGTCTCGGCAACCACAGACAAAAGGGACCTGAAAATCATGTTTGTAAATGTGAAACTGGTCATCGGCTGGAGTCAGAACCTCGCTTTCGTCGATAAAATCGACCTTGAGTGCCTCCAGAATCTGAGCCTCGACAATGTGGCCAATGCGACACTTGGCCATGACCGGAATAGAAACTGAAGCTTGGATCTCTTGAATCATTTTCGGATCGGACATGCGGGCGACGCCACCTTGAATCCGAATGTCGGAAGGTACACGTTCCAAAGCCATTACGGCAATTGCACCGGCTTCTTCAGCAATTTTCGCCTCTGCTGCTGTTGTCACGTCCATGATGACCCCGCCTTTCAGCATCTCAGCGAGACCGAGTTTCGTTTTCCAGGTGGCCTTCTGACGTTGGGACCAAAGAGTATCGCTCATCGAACCATCCTTCTTCTTTCCTGCGAATTTATCCCTGTCAAGTCAAAAAGTCAAGGCGCAGAAACTGTCTGTCCCTGTCCAATGAAAGGTATATAATGTCTTAATGAACTCTAAGAATTTTTGGACTTTCTTGTTTCTCGCGGTAGGTTTCTCCCTCGCGGGAGAAGTCTCATTTCCCACCCTTTGGAGTCGGGCAGTACCCTACGCTGTATCCGTCACCGAAGACCCGGCAATCTCCTCCGTATGTGTCCTGCGAGCCCAAGAACTTCTGAACATTGGCCAGCTTAGTCACTACGACGGAGGGGGACTTCGTGTGGGAAGTCAAATGGTGGGTCTCGGTTTTCAGAATGGTGAATGGGGAGAGATTCTTGGCTCAGGCGCTGATGTGGAAACGGTTTTTCTTGCTTGGATGAAAAGTCCTTCGCATAAAGCCCTACTTCAGGCTGCTCATTGGGAAAGCTTCGGTTGGGGTGTGGTTAAACAGAACAATGTGGAAGTTGTGGTTGTCCGCTTCTGGCGCCCCTGAGTCAGGTCAACCTTCGCTCGGGAATTGAACTCACGTTGGCAACGTCTTTCCCCGCTGACAAGTAGAGGCCGCAGTAGCACTGCCCATGTTCGTCAATATCGGCCGCCGAATAGGTGCAAGGACAAATGATATCCTTGTTATTATCGCCAGTTCCATCGAGGTCCCGACAAGGGCAGTAAGGACGTCCTGTCTTTTGGGCAGTCATGCACAATCCTGCCAATATGACCTCTGTAAGTTCGGGGTCAGGATTGACCACCCACCCGCGGCGGTTGGCTACCTGATCCGCATACCGCCGGACGCTCTCGAGGTCTGAAAACTTACTCAAGCAGCTTCGCCTCAACGGTTTCGTCCTCATGAGGGATGTCCAAGAACTCTTCCCAAAAGCGTTGAATGTAACCGAGAGTATACCGATCGCCATTCCTTACAAGGGAGGGGTAGGAAAGGTTAATGCCAAACTTATCCCTGAACTCCTGCTTGCTTTTCACCTTGAGTTCTGTCTCTACCTCGTCGAGAAACACATACTCGAATGCGATTTGCTTTTTTTTCAAGAAATCCATTCCGCGCTTACAAAACCCGCAAGTGGACAAAGCAAGCAGTTGAACTTTTTCGCGCTGGATTTCTCCGGCAACTTCGGTGAAGACAACTTGGTCGAACATGGTTTACCTCTTCAGTTGGCATTCAGTTTGGCGTAATTGCTTACCCCTTCAGTACGGGTCTCCACCAATCCTCGCAAGTCTGCAGCCTGCAGGAACTTCTTGAACTGCGAATAGCCCAACGACTTCAGATCGATCTTGCGTTCCCTAATCCGCGAGCTGATGACACTGTATTCATGAAACTGCGGGTCCCGGCCGGCATCGAGCTCCGAAAGTGATTCTACGAGTGAACGAAGGGCTTTTTGAAGATCTCCACCTCGGTCGCGTGACTCTTTGGAGTCCTTGGCATCGGGGAGAAGAATTTCCGGATTACCTTCCTTTTCAATCAGCTGAATGACCCTGTTCTTCACCGCAGCTGAAATAAAGTCTCCCCAACGGGAGTAACCCATGTGTTTCTCGTCAAAGTTGGGATTCAACATCTTCATGCGAATCTTTACGGTTCCAACATTCACAGGCTTTCCTTCCTTCGACAGGATCCCGACTGCCTCAGCAAGAGCTGAAAACCAATATTCCGGCGACGGTGTCCCTTGAGGCGCAGTCCCCGGTTCGTCATCCTCATCGTTGGGAAGAATATCGCGGTAATCAATGAAGCTGTCGGCTATAGACAGAAGCTCCTGAGAGGCCGTTTTGATGTCGCAAACAACATGGGTCATTTTGCCTGCGCGCCTCAATGTGAGCAACAAGGGGCGGAAGTCACTGTCTCCGGTAACGAGTACGATGCTGTCGATATGGTCGTAGAGCCTCAGAATTTCCAAGGTGTCCGATACCAGTTGGATATCAACCGAGTTTTTCTTCTTTCTCTCACTAGGAACATGGACCAAATAGAAATGGTATTTCTTGAGTTGGAGGGCCAAGCGGGTGAAACTGGGTGTGCTCCAGTCGGCATACGCTTTGGCAGCCACAACTCTACCTAAGTTTTCGGCGTAGTCCCATAGGGAATCGATGAACAGTGGATTGTTGCCCGGGGGGGTAACGTTCTCGATGTCCCAAATGATCGAAATGTTTGACATATTCCTATTCTAACCCGTATGTACCCTTTGTCAAAGTGGGAAACGGCTTGCAAGTTGATCAATTCACATTAAAATGGGAGCGATGACCCTACGCAATAAAAAAATCGTTCTAGCCGTTTTACTGATCCTTCAACTTGTGGAGCTTGTCGCTTTAGCCGAGTCCTTGGTTCCACTCGGCCTTGTTGTGCCTCTTCTCTCGCTGGCTCTGCTAGCCTGGTTGTTTGCGGAACGACATCACAAGAGTTTACCTGCAACCGTTGATCGGCTCGAACCTGTTGTGGTCATGGTACCTGAAGCTGATGAGCCGTCCAAGAGTCAAAGCGATTCGCCGGTTCAAAAGCCGGAGATTGATTTGTCGCTTCTCATGGAACAGCAGGTTTCGATTCATCTCGCGGGCCAGCTGTCGCGTTTGGTCTCAGATGATACCGAGAAAGCTGTAATGACGCTGAGCAACAGTATTTTCGGTCTTCTTCAGACGAGCAAAAAAGTTTCATTAAATATCGAGGAGTCGTTGAAAACACTGACCGGCGGCGAGGCAGGCCTAGACTCAATGGTTCAACATCTCGATACCCACTGGCAAGCCTTCAACAATTTGGGTCAGAACTTTGACACTTTGCGTCAAGCGCTTGAAAAAGATATCCACGTTCTCTCCGTGACCGTCGGTGCGATCAACGAGTTTTCCGACCGCATTTCCGATCTTGCCGATCAGACGAACGTTCTTGCGATAAATGCTTCTATTGAAGCGGCGCGCGTCGGACTGCCTGGCAGGGGTTTTGCTGTGATTGCCAACCAGGTTCAGTTGCTAGCCAAGAACTCCAAGACCATCGCGGAGACAATGGCCGAGACCGTGAGAAACGTCGTTAGCACGGTGGAACTATCTTTCCAGCGGCAGACCGAACGGATCAGGACTTCAGAAAAGCTAATTGCCCGATCCGAACACGACCTGAGAGATTGGTCTCAGAAAGTGGAACCCCAGGTCCAGCGGGTCGAGCTCCTAGTCAATCAAAGCCGTTCAATGGCCGAGTTGGTGACGCAGGAATTGAACTCTGTGACCGTCTCACTACAATTTCAAGACCGAGTTCGTCAAATGCTTGAACACTTGGAAGTTTTGACCCGGTCGGCTGGAGATGACCTAGCAAACCTCACCGAGGTACCCTTGTCGGGGGTGTCCGAAAACGTGCGGATGCGTGCTGTCGAGAGGGCAAGCAAGTTGTTTACTGTTGAGCAGG
Source organism: Spirochaetales bacterium (assembly GCA_947478845.1). Classification (GTDB taxonomy): domain Bacteria; phylum Spirochaetota; class Spirochaetia; order JABEVK01; family JABEVK01; genus JAIFLN01. The sequence goes on from CANJXC010000001.1 coordinate 27,317, forward strand.
AGTGGAGCCTCGTCGGCGGTCGCCGGTCGAACGAAAATAATGGTCCGAGAGTGGAACTTTTCTAGGAGTGGTCTGTGGGCAAAAAAATCCTCTGTATTGATGACTCGTCGACCATACGGATGTTGGTTAAAAAGACGCTACTTCCCTTAGACTATGAAGTTCTAGAAGCTGAGAATGGAAAACAGGGCCTAGAAATGGCGATCAACAATCCTGTTGACCTCCTGCTGGTGGACGTAAACATGCCGGTGATGAATGGCTTTGAGTGTGTTGCTGCCGTGAAGGCGTTGCCCCAATATGCCAAGGTCCCGATGGTGTTTCTGACGACGGAGAGTAGTCAGGAAAAAAAAGACCAAGGCCGACAACTTGGAGTCTCGGGCTGGATCATCAAGCCTTTTGAACCGGACGGTCTGGTGAAGATTCTCAGGATGCTGTTGCCTTGAGAAAACCGACCATAGTGGGAGTGGTAAAAAAGATTCGAGCTTTCGAGCCGGGAGATCTGATTGCCGCTGCTGATATTCTTGAAGATCTCGAGTCTTTGATTGTTGCCGAACAGACGTCCTTTGACGATTCGGCACTCCTGAGCAAAGTTCTTGAGGATTTTACAGTTCTCAATCAAAGAAATACGACTTCCGAAGGAGTAAATTGGACGTCCTTTTTGGAGGGTCTGCCTGGGAAGATGCCCAAGAAACCTTCCAAGTCACCCGCTGTTCGCACTTCAAGCAGTCGGCAAGCCCCTCGGAAAACCCCCAAGTTGAACTCGGAAGACATTTCAGTCGATGTGGAGGTCCTGTCTTCTTTTCTCATCGAAGCCCGGGAGCACCTCGACGAGATTGAGCCTCGGGTGTTGTCCCTTGAATCCCAGTTTGACGCCCAGACAGTGAATGAGATTTTCCGTTCGGTTCATACGATCAAGGGTGTCTCTGGCTTTCTCAACCTCGACCAAATTAAGACTCTTAGCCATGAGCTCGAGTTCCTTCTCGATGGGTTACGTAGCGGCAACCTCGCCACAAGTTCGGCGCTTGTCGATCTCTTGCTGCAAGGCTGTGATGTTCTTCAAAAAATGGTTCAGGATGTCGCAGGTAAAGCCTCGGAAATGAGTGTAAAAAAGGGTGTAGGGACTCTAAGGCCCACTTTTTTTGATCTTTCAGCCCTGATGAAGCTTTTTCATGACTTTCAGAATGTGCGACCCGCACCACCGCAGGAGATCACCGAGTTATTGCAGAATCCCGAATTGATCGCCAAGTTCGCCCAAGAAGCGGTCGAGACGCTCGAGACGGTAGAACAATGCATCCTGACCATGGAAAAAACCCACAAAACCGGCGATTATCTCAACGAAGCTTTCCGAGCCATCCACACTCTCAAGGGAAACGCGGGATTCTTCGGCTTCGGCAACTTGGAAAGTCTCTGCATGGAGATGGAAAGCCTGCTTGACTCTCTGCGCAAGGGTCAGAAACAAATTGACGAACAGAGTATTCAAAGTCTCTTGAGGTACCTCGACCGCTTGAGAGCCCTTGTGCAATTGAGCACCTCGCCCAATCAGGCGGTCCCATTTGAAACTAGCGACCATGAACCGGTCAAAGTGGCCCTATTAGATCCTGAGGCAAACAAATACTCCGTAAAGAAGAAAGATATCCGGGTCGATACGGAAAAATTGGACTCCTTGTTTGACCTCATCGGTGAGCTCATCACGGCGGAATCGCTGGTTATTGACAGTCCAGACCTGCGTGGCCTTGAGCTTGAGGGTTTTCAAAAGTCGGCCGCGTACCTCTCGAAGATCACACGCGAATTGCAAAACATCACGATGTCAATGCGAATGATCCCGCTGGAGGGATTGTTTAGCAAGATGAACCGATTGGTGCGTGACCTCGGTCGCAAATTCAATAAAGAGATCGAGCTGGAGATCAGTGGCGCAGAGACAGAAATGGACCGTAACATCATCGAAGAAATTTCCGACCCATTGGTGCACATCATCCGGAATGCTGTTGACCACGGCATCGAAGATACCGCCGTTCGCTTGGCAAAGGGCAAGAAACCCAATGGTAAAGTGGTTCTGAATGCTCGCTATGAGGGAAACGAGATCTGGATCACGGTCTCCGACGACGGCGCGGGGCTCGACCGGGCCCGTATCCTCGAAGTGGCCACAGACAGGGGACTGATCAGCCAAGGCGCTGTACTTAACGATGGTGAGGTTTACAAACTGGTTTTTGAACCGGGTTTTTCTACGGCTAAGGAAGTCTCTGAGATCTCCGGACGCGGTGTTGGCATGGACGTGGTAAAAAAGAACTTGGAAAAGCTCCGGGGGAATATTGATATCCACACGGTGATCAACAAGGGAACAGACTTTGTCTTGAGAATTCCATTGACCCTTGCCATTATCGATGGTGTCACTCTTCGATGTGGTACGATGTTGTATTCACTACCAATCGGTGACGTGGTGGAGTTCCAAAACTTTGACCCCGACAAACTCACGAGTGCAGACCCGCACCACAAGGTTATGCGCCTTCGAGGAGAGATCTTGCCTGTCATGTCGTTGGCAGATTTTTTTACAAGCTCAAACCAGGTGGCTCCGGATACGGGAGACAAAAAGGTTTCCATTATTCTCAAAAGCCAGAACCGAAAAATGGCAGTCATCGTTGATGAGATCGTAGGTTACAAACAAATTGTTCTCAAAGCGCTCCCTGAGTTCATGTCCCACCTGAAGGGAGTGTCAGGTTGCACCATCATGGGCAACGGCGAGGTGAGTCTAATCATCGATGTCCATGCGCTCTTTCACAGGTTCCTTGTTTGATGGTAGCCCGCGAACCCACCGAATCCGGTATTCTCGTCGATATTTCGGATTCCGAATTTCTTGCTCTGTCGACCATGGTTTATGACCAGTTTGGGATCAATTTGACCGATAAGAAGAAAGCCTTGGTGCGGGGTCGCCTCAACCGCGTCCTGCGGAACCGAAACTTGCGGACATTCAAAGAGTACCTCGATCTGGTACGCAATGATCCGACCGGCACCTGCCTCATTGAGCTTGTAGACCGGATTTCCACAAATCACACCTTCTTCTTCCGTGAGTCGGAGCATTTCACCTTCTTGATGGAAACTGCCGTCCCCGAACTTCTTAAGCGCTTTTCGTCGGAGGGCCCCGGTCAGGAGGTGCGGATCTGGTGTGCTGGTTGTGCAACTGGGGAGGAGGCATACACACTTGCCATGCTCTGCCAAGAAATGGCCCAGTCCAGGAGTTTTTTGGGAAAAATCAAGATTCTTGCAACGGATATCTCCGTCACAGCCCTAGAGGGGGCCACTAAGGGTCAATACAACAGCGAACGGATCCGGCTGGTACCCGAGGCACTCAAACGAAAGTATCTGACGAAACTTGGCGAAGATCTTTGGGAAGTCAGTCCGCTTCTCAAGTCCATGGTGCTTTTCAAGCGCTTGAACTTTATGGATTCCACGTTTCCCTTCAAGAACAGTTTTCATGCCATTTTTTGCCGGAATGTCATGATCTATTTCGACCGTCCGACCAAGAACAGTCTTGTCGAACGACTTAGTTCGTGTCTCTTTCCAGGGCACTATTTCTTCATCGGTCATTCCGAAACTCTAGGCCGCGACTCTTTCGACCTCGAATATATCAAACCATCGGTCTATCGAAAGAAGGTTCCATGAAGCGGATCAAAGTCTTGATTGTGGATGATTCGGCCGTTGTAAGGGACATTTTGACTACCGGACTTGCCCGAGACCCCGAGATTGAGGTCGTCGGTGCCGCCGGAGATGTGTTTCGTGCCCGGGAAATCATTCTTTCAAAAGAGCCCGATGTGCTAACTTTAGATATCGAAATGCCGCGTATGGATGGCCTGATGTTTCTCAGGAAACTCATGCCGCAGTATCCTATACCTGTTATCATTTTGTCGGCGCTGGCAGGCTCGGGAGCTTCTGCAAGCCTCGAGGCTTTAAAGTACGGTGCAGTCGAGGTTGTGACAAAGCCTGGGGGCAACTTGCGACAGGAACTCGGGGCCATGCTCGACGATCTAATTCTTAAGATCAAAGCAGCGGCCCAAGCTGACGTCAGCAAGTGGCGAGTTGACAACTGGAAAGAACCGGTTCACCGCATTAGAGCTGGAGCGCTGGCGAAATCTACCGACAAGGTGGTTGCAATCGGGGCCTCTACAGGAGGGACAGTAGCCCTTCGCACCATCATCACAGCATTTCCCCCGGACATGGTGGGAACTGTGGTCGTGCAGCACATGCCTCCGGTGTTCACACGCTTATTTGCTGAGAAACTGAACTCGGAAAGCCAAGTTGAAGTCAAAGAAGCGGAAAATGGTGACCGCATAATCCAGGGAAGGGTCTTGATTGCCCCCGGCGGTTTCCAGACAACCGTTTTTCGTTCGGGTGGTGAATACTTGGTGCGAACAGAAGAAGGCGAAAAGGTCAATGGTCACGCGCCATCTGTGGATGTCTTGTTTGATTCGGTGGCAGAAACGGTTGGAGCCAATGCTCTCGGTTGTGTGCTCACGGGAATGGGAAGAGACGGAGCTAGTGGCTTACTGAAGATGAGAGAAGCGGGTGCAAGAACGCTGAGTCAGGATGAAAGAACCTCCCTGATATACGGCATGCCCAAAGAAGCTTGGGAGGAAGGTGGATCAGAGTTTCAAGTTCCGATTCAAAACATTCCGGCTGAGATAATCCGACTGCTCAAGGGGTTCCACGCATGACCAAGGTTGATGTCGGTATAGGCGACGTAACAGTCAGCGGCGGAGAAAAAGAAATAAAGACTTACGCCCTAGGGTCTTGCGTGGCACTGGTAGTCTGGGACTCGATGCTGAAAGTAGGTGGCATGGTCCATGTTGCCCTTCCTGAGTCTGAAATCAACCCGGAGAAGGCCCGTGATAAGCCTGGCTACTTCGCCGACACGGGGCTCCCTGTCTTGTTCGCAGAGCTCAAGAAAATCGGAGCTAACCGGAAAACCTGCTGGGTAAAAATGATCGGTGGAGCAAGCATCCTTGACGAATACTCTACCTTTGACATAGGTCGCAGAAACGCTTTGGCAGTCAAGAAGTACCTTTGGAAAATCGGTCTTCCGCTTACGGCCGAAGATTGTGGAGGCCACATTTCGCGAACCGTTTCGCTCGTTCTACCCACTGGCGATTTGGTTATAACCAACAGCAGTTCAAGGTGGAGCATCTAGGAGATTCCATGTACAATAACATCCTGATCATAGACGATTCTGAAACCTCCCGGATGATCATCAAGAAGTGTTTGGTCATGTCAGGACATTCCCGAGCCAACTATTGGGAAGCCGAAGATGGCATCAAGGCCTTGGCCATCCTTGGTTCGAAGCCCGTTGATCTGGTCATCACCGACCTGAATATGCCCCGGATGGACGGCCTGACACTTGTACGCAAGCTTCGTAAGGGCCCCACCACCAAAGCCATGAAAGTTATCGTGATTTCGTCCATGGCAAACCAGCAGATCGATGCGGAATTGCAGAACCTAGAGGTGGTTTCCATTATCCGTAAACCGGTGACACCTGCAAAAATCATAGAGGCCGTGGGCAGTGAGGATGGATCTGGCGAAGGGGGCGAGTTTTGATCATGCAGGAATCGCAGGTTCTGGATATTCTCAGGGCCACCTTCGAGGAAATGACTTTCTTGGATGTTGGCGTACCTAACCCTCAAACAGTAGATCTGGATATTGGTCCAATCTTGTTCTTGCCCTATTCACATCCGAGAGCGGGAAGCTTTTGTCTTGAAATGCCCAAAGAGATCAAGTTTCTATCTGCCGAGAACATCTACGGCGAATCGTGGAAGGACCTTTCCTCAGAACAGATCGACGACAGCCTCTTGGAATTGCTCAACGTACTTGGGGGTCGCTTCCTGACCGCACATTTTGGCGAGCAAGCGGCCTACGTCATGGGGCTCCCAACAGTACTCTATCAGCGGCCATTCTACGGCCTGAATCATAAGTACTACGCCTACCGATTCCAAATCAACAATATTGCGTTTCTTCTCGCTTGGGCCGAGGAAAAAACATGAGGACACGAGCACGGGTAGCCTGCAGGAATAGGTCTTCCTTGAAGCAGGTATCATGAATCAGGATCAGACAAAAGAACTCCTGCTTCGCCTTGAGCCCAACGCTCCGAGTTTTGAACTTTTGTTCACCGGAAAGTCAAGCAAGAAGGTCAATGGGCTTTATAAGCCTGAAACCCGCGAGATTCTCCTCCACAATAGAAACTTTGTTTCTGACGAAGAATTGATTTATACGGCTATTCACGAGTTTGCTCACCACCTCCATTTCTGTTCCGACCAAAGGCCAACAACGATTCGTTCGCATACCTCGGTCTATTGGAGCTTGTTTCATCGGTTGCTCAAAAAAGCCGAGGATAACGGTATTTACCGCAATGTCTTTCGCACGGAGCCGGAATTTTTGGAACTCACTCGCCATATCGAACAGGATTTTCTCCAATCAAACGGTCAGATGATGAAGGATTTTGGGCAAGCGCTACTTCTTGCTGTTCAATTGTGCAGCAAGTACCATGTCCGATTTGAAGACTACATGGATCGGATTTTGTGCATTCCGCGCACGACGGCAAAGACTGTGATGGCCTCATTTGCCCAAGATGTGACCCCTGATTTCGGTTATGACCATTTGAAACTGATGACCGGGGTCAAAGATCCGGAGATCCGCCGGGAAATGGAACTCAAACGCAAAGAAGGGTATAGCCCAGAAATGCTAAGACAGGAGTTGCATGGTGACCCGATTCCGGGACCCTTTGTAACTGGCAAGAATCCTGATCCCGACTCTCTGGCAAAGCAAGTCCTTGAACGCAACCGAGAAGCTTTGCAAAAAAAGATTGCGGACTACACCAAAAAGCTCGAGGTTGTGGAAGCAAGGCTTCAGCAATTCAGCAAGGCGATTGTGCCGTGAGCCAGCCGCTTGTTTTAGCGTTTGAAAAACGGGGCGGTCTTTTACCCGTAGTTGTCCAAGACTTAGGGGGACAGATCCTGATGGTTGCGTGGATGAACCACGAGGCCTGGTACAAGACTGTCTCCAGCAGGATAGCCACATTTTGGAGCACAAGCCGCAACGAACTTTGGACCAAAGGCGCTACCAGCGGGGATTATCTGGAAGTCCACGACATCCTTGTCGACTGTGACCTAGACACAGTTCTCCTCAAGGTGCGGCAACTGGGAAAAGGAACCTGTCACACGTTGAATGCTTCCGGCCAAACTCGAAAAAGCTGCTTCTACCGTAAGCTGTCAGAAAATGGCCAGCAGCTTGAGGAAATCGACCCCTGAAGGAGGCTGGGCCTTGCTGGTTCAAGGTTTCGGCGGTGAAAACAAGTTTAGCAGGTCTGTGCGACCAAACGCCTTGGCTATATCGGCAGCAGTTTTTCCGTCTTTGTTGCGAGTTTCGAGATCTGCACCGATTCCCATGATGTATTGCACTGCCAAGGGCGACACGCCTGAGGCAGCTGCCAGATGGACAGCGGTTGAACCCTGGTTGTTCTGCAAGTTCACATTTTTTGGATTAAAGAAGTTCTTCCACGTTTCAGGAGTGCCTTTGAGTGCGATCACAGCTGGGGTGATACCTGAAGCATTTTCGGCAAAGAGGTCACCGTTATTGGAAATTAGCAAATCGATGATACCCTTTGGGGCAGCGACGGCTGCTTGATGAAGGATCGTACTGCCCGATGCGTCTCGTATGTTGACCGATCCGCCTTGGCTTATCAAAAGCTGCACAAGCTCTTGGCTTGAAATCTGTACCGCATCAAAGAGCGGACTACGCCCTAGGGAGTCTCTTGCGTTGGGATCTGCCTTTTTTTTCAGCAGGTAACTGACCAGTTTGGTTTCCCCTCGCCTGACAGCCTCTTGAAGGGTCGTGCGCCCATCCTTGTTTTTTGCATTGATCGCTGCGCCTGAGTTGAGAAGTAGATCACCCATGTCTTGCGAATCCCAGAAGACCAGGTTGTGAAGCGGTGTGTTGCCCAAATTGTCGGTACTTGTAAGGCTGGAACCTGCCTTCAGGAGCAATCCTGCGGCCTCCACGTTTCCAAGTCGCACCGCCTCATGAAGCACTGTGCTGCCCCCTAAGTTCTGTACCCCGAGAGATGCTCCCTTCTTCAAAAGAATCTGGAGGATGGGGATGTTGCCCGTGAAGACAGAGTGAAATAGAGGGGTGTTCTTGGCAGAATCCCGAAGCTCAAGGATTTCAGGTTGGAAGAAAGCATCGACAAAAGGGACTGGCGACTGAAAGGCAAGATTCAGTGGCGATTTCCCGCTGTTGTTCAGAAGATAGAGGTCCGCGCCTTCCTTGAGAAGCGTTTGGGAAATCAGCAGATTCTGATCCGACAACGCCATATGCAGCGGGCTGAGTCCGGCCTTGTTTCTCTCATTCGGATTGGCTCCGATAGAAAGAAGATACTGAACTGCCGCTGGGTATTTCTTCAGTTTCACTGCCAGATGCAGAGCGGAATCACCATTGTCATCGCGCTGCGCCGTATTGGAGCTGTTGACCAGCCAAGAAAGGGTATCGCCGCCCTGCTGAATGGCAACCGAAAGGGGAGATTCGTCAGAGTTATTGACTGCAAAGGGATTTGCGCCGGAGATCAGCAGCCCTTGAACCAGTTCCTGTTTCTTCTCTTTGACTGATTCCAAGAGAGCTGAGTTCCCCACTTTATTGCGCGCGTTTACGTCGGCACCATGGGAAATCAAAAGCGAGGCCATGGAGGCGGGCAGGTTGAGTGCGACCACGAGGTGGAGAGGCGTGTTTCCAAAGTTATTCTTGGAGTTTGGCAGGGCAGCCTTGCTCAGGAGAAAGGTGACCATTTCGGTTGGATTGCGGCTTGTTAGAGCTAAGTGAAGGGTTGTGTTGTTGTTGAAATCCTTCGCGTTGACATCGGCGCCCTTGTCAATGAGCCAGGCGGCGGCATCGATATTCCCGGCCTCGACGGCACTATGCAACGGAGTATTTCCCGGTAAATCTGTTGCTTGAACGCTTGCCCCTTGTGTTGTCAGCATCTTTAAAAGCCCAGTATGGCCCCGTGCAGCTGCTAGGTGCAGGGCTGAAGTTCCCTGTTCAAAGGTCAGATTTGCATTGTCGGCTTGGGCAGCTCTCCAAAAGTAATCCACGTTTTTGTCATTGGGTGCTGGTGAACCTTGCCGGGTCAGTTTCCAGGCAATCTTGGAATGAGGCAAACTTTGGGCAAACTGCAGGGCCTCGTCAAGCGGGCTGAGACCCTGAAGGTTTCGGGTCCCTGTGCCCGCTCCAAGTTTGAGCAGGATATCGGCTAAATTTTCCAAACCTTGTGAGGCAGCGAGGTGGAGTACAGTGTTCCCAGCGGCGTCCTGCCTCCCTACATTAGCCTGTGTGATTAACTTGGGAATGATTTCAGGATTCTGCTGGAGCGCCGTTTGCAAAGGTGATTTTCCTTGTTTGTCGGAGACAAACAAAGAGGCATTGTACTGGATAAGCACGGGAAGGATTCCGACAGAACCGTTTTTGACCGCTAGATTAAGCGCCGTATTGCCTTGGGCGTCTTGAAGGTCAACTTCAGCGCCCCGGGCAAGAAGTACCGCAGCAATATCGGCGAGATCTTTAATTGCTGCAATGTGCAAAGCCGTTTGGCCTGTGGCGTTGATGCTGTTGATGTCGGTATTCAGCCCAAAGATGTCCCGAATCTTGTCCAAGTTCTGGTTTTCGACCAAGTCGAGCAGACTTTCCTTGGCCGGCGAAAGTGTCGCCGGTGGCGGTGTTTGACACGAAACAAGGAGAACGCAGACTAGGGTAAAGATCGGAAGGGTTTTCATGACTCTCCGATTATCGGACTTTGGAGCAAAAACCTTTCTCTGAATCCGTTACTGTTCCGCAAGATTGCCAACTCGCCTATACTTCTCAAATGGTTCCATCGGACGATTCTTCGTTTCTTAAATCGCTAGGGTTTCCGAACCTTAAGGTTCACCATTCCTCCAACCATTTTGATTTCCGTATCCCTCGGCGCCGAATCCTTGTGATTGGCCCCATGGGCTCAGGAAAGACCGAGTTCTCGGCTCGAGTCTGGCGAGATTCTCGGATTCTTCTCAAAAAGAGCTCCTCCGTGGATAAGGTGATGAAGACCGGCATTTCTGACCGGAGAAAAGTTTTCTTTGTCAGGACCGCACTAGACGCAGCCCGTTTTCCAGACGCACCTTCCGATGCCTTGGCCTACCGGTCTGGCTACGAAAGGCTGGGAGAGAATCTGGCAAGTATTCACAACTCCTTCGAACTGGAAACTCTCATCGAGGAACACCCTGAGGCTGGAACCTGGATCATCGACGAAGCCTCGTTTTACGAAGAACGCATGGTGTATGTGATCAAGCAGGCCAGTGAGGAACGGGATTTGAGTTTCATTTTTCCGACCCTGGTGCTGAACTTTCGTAGCGATATTTTCAACGCCACCGCCCGTTTGCTGCTTGATAACGCCACCGACGTCTTTCCTCTCACGGCGTATTGCGAACATGCCGACTGCGTGGAAGATTCCTTCTACACTTACCGCTGGTACGAAGTGAATGGACGGGAGTGCCCTGCGCCTTTCTTTGATCCACTGATTATCATTGGAGGTGACCGGTCTTCTGGGTCTCCCTCGGAACCCAATTACTGCACACGATGCGATGCGCACCATTATCTGCCGGGAAAGGAATACACCTATCTGACTTTGACGCCGCTGGGAGAAGCGTACGTTCAGGGGCATACCGATGGACTTCTCAGGGAGTTGCGTTTCCTGAGCACTAATCCCGGGGGGTCTAGGTTGGCCTTGAGCCTCGATTCAGAGCCTGAGGTGTGCCGTGCAACTTTATTGGTACCTTTTCTTGCTGAGCGGGCACTGGTGTTTCTTTTCGCCGAGCGAAACCTTTTGTCCGAATCGCAATTGAGGGATATCTACGGGGCGCTGCAGCTAGATACCAAGTTCCTTGGACGTCGTCTGGCCGATAACGGTAAGAACCTGGTGAGCTTATGACAGGGGGGTTCCATGCGAGCATTTCTGGTGGTTATTGACAGCTTTGGTATCGGTGAGTTGCCTGATGCGGAAGCTTATGGAGATGTGGGTAGCAACACAGCCTTGCACATTGCCCAAGCCGTAGGAGGAGCCAAGTGGCCTCAACTTCAGGCTCTCGGACTGGGGAATGCGGCCATGTTACTAGGCGTTTCGTTGCCAGGCTGTCCTCCCTCAGCATCGCCACGGGGCTCGTGGGGGGTGATGTCGGAACTATCGCCCGGAAAAGACACCACGACGGGCCACTGGGAGCTCGCGGGATTCCAGTTGGCGAAGCCGTTCCCAGTGTTCCCTCCCGGACCACCCTCGTTTCCCGAAGACCTACTCAGTCGACTGACGAAGGTTTCGGGCCTCCAGTTCCTTGGAAATTGCTCGGCGAGTGGTACCCAGATTATTGAGGATTTTGGCGCTGAACATCTGCGAACTGGGAAACCTATTGTCTATACCTCGGGTGATTCGGTGTTTCAGATTGCCGCACATGAAGAAGTGTTGGATACGGAGCGGCTGTACGCTCTGTGCTCACAGGCCAGGGTGATCTGTGACGACTATCTTGTGGGACGGGTCATCGCAAGACCCTTCCGAGGTATACCGGGTCATTTTGAGCGAACCTCGGGCCGACACGACTACAGCTATCCTCTTCCCGGTCCGAGCATAGTTGACCATCTTGCCGGCCATGGAGTCCACACCATCGCCGTAGGAAAGATTTCCGATATTTTCAATGGAAAAGGATTCCACCGTAGCTACCCCGACAAGGGTAACCCTGCCTGCCTGGCTCGGACCTTGGAGCTCGCCCTTGAGACTCAAGTTCAGAAGCAGCTTGTTTTTATCAATCTGGTCGACACTGACATGATTTATGGCCATCGTCGTGATCCTCAGGGTTACCACGACTGCGTTGTAGCCACCGACAATGCCCTAGGTGAGCTGATGCCCATCCTCGGCAAAGAAGATATGCTGATCATCACCGCCGATCACGGTTGCGACCCAACCTACCGAGGAACAGACCACACCCGTGAGCACGTTCCCCTCCTGGTCTGGCGTCCGGAAAAGCCTGCCATCAGTCTTGGAATTCGGAGCTCGTTCGCAGACGTGGCCCAGTCTCTGGCGGTTTTTTTTGGCGTGGAGTCTTACCCTGAAGGGTCCATTCCCAGGGGAAGCTCGTTCCTTTAGCTGTTATCCCATTCCCGGTGGCGCGTCACAGACGGACTATTTCACCTTAATCCTGTTTACAACGGAGAGGCTTTGCCTCAAACTACTCGGCAGGAGCAACCAGTTATGATGGAAGACACCATATGCCTGATTTTGGGAGGGGGGCAGGGTAGCCGGCTTTTTCCTTTAACAAAAGACCGGTCTAAACCAGCCGTTCCGATCGGGGGCAAGTTTCGTCTGATTGATATTCCGATCTCAAACAGTTTGAACTCAGATATTTTTAAGATTCTCATCCTGACCCAGTTCAACTCCGCTTCACTTAACCAGCACATCAACATGACCTATCGTTTTGACAGCTTCCACGATGGATTTGTCGATATTCTCGCCGCAGAGCAAACTATGGAAAATACCGGCTGGTATCAGGGAACAGCCGACGCCGTGCGCAAGAATATCAAGCATTTTACCTCGTTCCGAAACGTGAAGCACGTTCTCATTTTGTCTGGCGACCAAATCTACACGATGGATTTCCGTCAGATGTTCGCCTTTCACGAAGCCAACAAGGCAGATCTGACCGTGTCGGTACTTCCCTGCAATCGGCAAGACGCCAAAGGATTTGGCATCACCAAACTTGGCGATGGTCTGATCACCGAGTTCGTAGAAAAGCCCAAAGAGGAAAGCCTTCTCGATAGTCTCAAGTCCACACAGTTTATCCGTGATAAGTTCCCGCAAATCGAGAAAGACAAGAACTGGCTGGCCTCGATGGGCATCTACCTGTTCAACCTCGACACCCTTCTCGAGCTTCTCGACAGCGAACACAAAGACTTTGGCAAGGAGGTCATTCCTCATGCGATCAAGACCAAACGAGTAGGGGGGTATCTTTTCAACGGCTATTGGGAAGATGTGGGAACCATCCAATCCTTTTGGAAAGCCAACCTCGACTTTGCCTCTCGGAATCCCCAGTTTGATTTCTACCGCAATCGAATCTATACCCATGCCCGGTACTTGCCCTCTTCACGGTTTGATGCTTGTAGTATCGACGAGTCCCTTGTTTGTGACGGGACGATTCTGAGCAAAACCACGTTGAGGCAGGCCGTGATTGGAATTCGCGCCATCATCAAAGAAGGTGCGGTGATAGAGAGGTCTATTATTCTCGGCGCGGACGATTATGAGAGCGAGACTGACTTAGGCGGGAATCGCCTAAAAGGTATTCCGGACATTGGAATCGGGGAGAACTCGGTAATCAGAAATGCGATTGTTGATAAGAACGCGCGCATAGGGAAGAACTGCCAGATTCAGAACAAAGATGGTTTAGATCACTTTGATGGTGGCCACTACTTCATACGGGACGGTATTGTCATTATTCCCAAGAATGCTGTAGTTCCCGACAATACGGTAATCTAGGCCAACCAAAATGATTCGGGGGTTCCAAAGCGTCACCGTAACCCGGCTTGAGCTCTGGGGGCCAGAGACTTGGTTGCTTTGTTGGCCGCGTTCGTTTTCGTTTCTCGCCGGTCAAGTGGTAATCCTCACCTTGAAGCCCGGTGGTGCTGAACGCATTTTCAGTCTTGCTACCGGAGTCCGAGAGCCCGAAGCTGGGGTTTTGTTCAATTTAGTGGAAGACGGCGAGTTGACACCGGCCTTGGCTAATCTTCGCCCGGGTGACCTGCTCTGGGTCAGCGAGCCGTTCGGCTCTTTTCCCGGTCTGGAAGGTCCGGCGGTCTGGATTGCCAACGGTACGGGTGTCGCTCCCTTTGTTTCCATGGTTCGATCCGGTCTTGGGCAACAAAAAGTTCTCATTCATGGCGCAAGAAAACTCGCGGGATTTTTGGGTCGACAGGAGCTTGAGAACTTGCCCGGGCTCACCTATTATCGTTGTTGCACCGGTGAAGCCCATGAATTGGTCTTTTCGGGGCGTCTGACTGAGTTCCTCGAACAGCGGTCTTGGGCTCCTTCCCAACGTTACCTCCTTTGTGGAAGTGCTCCCATGATCGTGGAAGTACGAGAATTGTTATTTCGCAAGGGTATTCCCTTTAGCCATATCCTCGCGGAGGTCTTTTTTTGACTGAATCAAAGTCTGTGTTTGGCATGACACTCGGCGAACTGCGCCTCTTGGCAGAAAGACTCGGAGCCCCTGCCTTTGTGGGCAACCAGCTCGCCAGATGGCTGTATCAAACGCAGGTTGCCTCGTTTGACGAAATGACGGACCTTGCCAAACCCTTGAGGACTAGACTTTCAGAAGATTATTCCATGGGTTTGGTTGCCCCTTCGAAAGTTGACGCTTCGATAGACGGAACACGGAAGTATCTCTTCCCGACGGGCAGCAAGTTCATTGAAGCGGCTTTTATTCCAGATGACGACCGAAACACTCTCTGTGTCAGTTCACAAGTTGGATGCAAGATGGGTTGCCTGTTCTGCATGACGGCACGCCAGGGATTTCAGGCCCAGTTGTCATCTATGGAAATCCTGAACCAGGTTCGTAGCCTTCCGGAAATGTCGGCGCTGACAAACATTGTTTACATGGGAATGGGCGAACCACTGGATAATCTGGAGAATACACTTAAAAGTCTTGAAATCCTGACCTCAGATTGGGGCATGCGCTTCGGAAACCAGAGGGTAACTGTGTCTTCGATTGGCATGCTCCCGGCCCTCGAAGAGTTTTTTGCGCGCACACAGGTCCGTTTTGCCCTATCGATGCACACGCCCTTTGACGAGGAGCGCCAGCAACTTATGCCCGTACAACTGGTCCATCCGCTTCAGGGAATCTTGAAGTTCATGAAATCCGTTCAAGAATCGGACAACCGGCGACTGTCGATCGAGTACATCTGCTTTGGAGGCGTGAACGACACTCCTCGCCATGTAAGGGAACTCGTTCGCATCCTCCACGGTTTGAAAGTGCGGGTGAACCTCATCCGCTTTCATCCGATACCTGGGACCCCGCTCAAGGGGTCTAGTGAGCAGTCGATGCAAAAGATGAGGGACTCGCTTGCCGATAAAGGGATCCCTGCGACCGTACGAAAGTCGCGTGGCGAAGACATTTTTGCGGCTTGCGGCATGCTTTCAACCAAGGCGTTGTTGAAACCCGTTGAACTGGACTACTAGGAACTTCCTTCCTGTTTCCACTCCAGTTTCAGGTGAGAGACACTGTCACGAAGATGCAAATTGAAAATCCCCAACAGAACAAGGAAACTGGGGTTCATGGACAAGCCTCTAGAGTTCCAGTATATGATGATTTGTCATGACATGGACCACCTTCTTGCAGATCGTAGAGTTGCGCACGAAAATCGTCAGTATATCGACCTTTGTTCTCTCCGGCCTTTCAGTCTATTGGATCTACGGACAAATGCCGTGGTTGCTCGTCGTCCTTTTGTTTTTCACGGTTCTTGCCGTAGATATGGGCACTACCGCCTTCAACACCTTTTTTGACTTTGAACGCGGCGTAGACGATGCCAACACCAACCAAGAAGCTGACAAGGTCCTGATCCACCGAAAGACACCATCCGGCTACGCGCTTCTGGCCGCTTTGGCCTTGTTTGCTTTTGCAGGCGTTTTGGGTTTATTTTTGGCTCTTTGGAAAGGTTGGCCTCTTCTGGTGTTGGGAATTGTCAGTTTTTTTGTCGCGTACAGATATTCAGGAGGCAAGACACCGCTGAGTGCTACCCCGTGGGGAGAGTTCTTTGCTGGTTTGTTTCTAGGCTCGGTGTTATGGCTGGTAGTCTGTTTCACTTTGGCCCCCCCATCGGTCCCGACACCTGCATGGCAACCCGAGTTCTGGACCCGGCACCTGCTTGCCAGCCTCCCGTCGTTTTTCTTTATTGCCAGCATCTTGACCGTAAATAATGCCTGCGATCGAGAGGGTGACCGTACCTCCGGGCGCCAGACCCTGTCATTGGCTTTGGGACCGCGGGCAGATTTGTTGATTGTGTTGTTGCCCTTGGCTGCCTACGTTACCATGATTGCCCAGTCACTTTTGGAACTCCTTCCCATTGGCATGACTTACGCAGCGCTGCTTGGATTAGCGCTCAGCATTCCAATCTGGAGGGCGATGTTTGAGCGGGGCTTCTCGCACCGTACCAAGGGAAGCAATATGGGTGATGTATCACGAAGTTTCTTGATTTTCACCTTGTTTTCAGGGCTCGGGTTGTTTTCAGGAATAGTTCTCCGGTGAAACTACTCTTCACTTTGTGCCTTCTCATTGCCTCCGCTGAGCTTTCCAGCGAAGTTTGGCCGCTTCCCATCCCGCTGGAAACCGGTCATTTGTTGGGGGCCGGCCGACCAGCTGGGAAGCCCCCAGTGCCCTTGGTGGATGAGCTATCAATTTTAGGAATGGGCTCCAACAATGTGATCGCTTTGCTGGAGAGGTCGCAGGTCGGCAGTTCTTGGAGGGTCCGTACCAAAGGACTAGATCTAGTCAATGATTCTGTACTTTGGCAACAGGACTGGGAAGACTGGGGCGACGACGATTTGTTTTCCCTCTGGTGGGAAACTCACAGAAATGAGATTTCTATTCCCCTACAGAGGTGGAAAATCAGCCCCCTCGACTATCAGTTGGGCGAGTTTCCAGTTATTCTCGACGAGGAGTACTATCTGGCATTTCTTCGCAGGACCAACGACGTTGCCACGGGGTTGCTGGCAAGGCTTGAGGTGATTCTGCAATCCACAGGGCGCGGGGTAAAGACCGTACTAGACTTGACGGGTACGTGGAGGTGGGCGACTTTGCTCGGTTTTGTGCCGTCACCCTTCGAGAATCGCCTCGCGCTGGTGCTGCTGATTCAGCCTGAGGGTTGGGCCGGAGACCAGCAACCCCTGAGATTTCTGGTGACAGGCGCAAGTCTTAAGGCTGGTTTCGAACTGCCTTGACGGAGGAGCCTTCTCCACCCTTTAATAATCTGACGAGGTTAATCTTTGGGGCTCCTCACTGCTTCTGAAAACATGCAAAATAAGCGTCTGGTTGAGATCCTCCAGGCAGAACTCACTGACGCCAATGTTCTTATCCAAAAACTAACCCAGAAACTGGAAGTGAACGAAGATTCGGGGCTTCCAAATGCGGTTGTCATGAACCGAGAGCTCGATGATTTGTTAAGATTGACACCCCACCCCAAGGCGGTACTTTTTCTTTCGCTTTCTGATCAATACACTGTCCTGAAACGGACTTCACCTAGCAAACCCCAATGGATTCTCTTCAATACGGCAATCCGGATTATGAACGTGGTGGGGGACAAGGGCCGTGTTAATCACACCAAAGACGAAGAGTTCCTGATCCTTTTGCAAGACCTTACAGAGCCGCAAGTGGCTACTGAAGTGGCGGCCGAAATCATCAAACAGGTTAAGGAAGCGTATGTACTGAACGGACAGGCTATTTCGTTGGGCGTCAACATCGGAATCTCTTTTTACCCCGAACAAGGCGAAAGCAAATCGATTCTGCTTCGGCATGCCGACATTGCTCTTAGCGAAGCCATCAAGCACAAGAGTATTTATCAATTATTCACCCCTGAGTTAAGAGATCGGTTGATCGAAAAAGATGAGCTCCAAAAGAAAATTCTGAGAGCCTTGGAAGCCAACAATTCTGATGGACGTCCGCAATTGATGCTTTTCTTTCAGCCACAAGTAGAAATCCACGATTGGAACTCCCCCGGAAAGACGGGGCGAGTCGTAGGCGCTGAGGCTCTGATTCGCTGGAACCATCCCAACGATGGTTTTATTCCGCCTAGTAAGTTCATCCCTGTCGCGGAAGAAACCGGACTCATAGTCCACTTGGGAACTTGGATACTTCACACGGCAATTACGTGCCTCCAAGACCTCGCCACCCAGGGTTTCGACGGGATTACGTTGTCGGTAAACATTTCAAGTGAGCAATTAAACTTAGAAGACTTCATTCCGAGGATGAAGGAAATTGTCCGGCGTCTGAAGTCCAATGATCACCAAATAAAACTGGAATTAACCGAGAGTGGAATGGTCAATGTGGATGACACCATTTCCAAGATCAACCAAATGAGAGAGTTGGGCTTCAAGGTTCTGTTAGACGACTTCGGCACCGGTTATTCGTCTCTTAGCTACCTAAAAAACCTCCCTATTGACGTGGTCAAGATCGATAAATCCTTCATAGACGGTGTGCCCGCAGGAGAAAAAGATACCGCCCTGACTCGCACAATTATTAATCTGGCCACGGAACTGAAGAAGGATATCGTGGTTGAGGGTACCGAAAATCGAGACCAAATTGACTGGTTGTATGCCCATGGCTGTAAAGTTTTCCAGGGCTACTATTTCAGTAAACCACTGTCTTATGCCGACTTTCTTCACTACCTGAGGAACTTTCCCGCCATCTTTGAGGCAAAATCGGCCATCATTTAAGCGCCGAATGAGATTCAGGGAGGTCAAGGTGGGCATCATCGTGTCTAGTTTGGGTTTCAAGGTGAGTGGTTACGACAGCATTTGGGTAGGCCGCGATGACCAGCTTCTCAATCGATGTCGCTGTCTCGTGGGCTTGTGCGAGCAAGATATGGTCGTCAAAGAGCAGGTGGAACTGTATCCAGTACCGCGCGCCGGAATTGCGCACACGTAGCTCGTGGCTGTTTACTCCCTTTAATTGGCAGATCGAGTTGATAGTCTGCTCTATGGAAAGTTGTTCACCCTCCGTGACGATGTCCATAAGTCCGAGGAAAGATCGTCGAATAAGGGAAAAACCTTCTTTGATAATATTCAAAGCGGCCAAAATGGCGAAGATCGGATCAAAATACATGCTACTGAACCACGGGTTCTGGCCGAACATGCACAACAACAATCCGATCATGACCCCCAGTGAGGTTACACTGTCGGTGAGTACGTGACGTCCATTAGCCTCAACGATGAACGAACCGTTCTTTTTTCCGCTCCAGATGAGCGCAAAACCCAAGAGGCCATTGATCACTACTACCAACGCTGAGATTCCCGTACCCAGACTCAGCTCTTGGATCTCTGGACCCGCCAGAATTTTTCGTACCGCTTCGAAGAGGATATACCCGGCGGCCAAAATGATCATAGCTCCTTCAAAGCCGGCTGAAAAGAAGGTGATTCGATCGTAGCCAAACTGGTGGGACTTGTCCGAGACTCTTCTGGCCAAGCGAAGGCTCCATGCCGCAAAGGTAACGGCCACCACATGTACCACGGACTCGGCGGCGTCAGAGAGGATAGCCGCTGACCCGGTAACGACGGTGGCATACATTTTTATCCCCAGCATCAGGAACCCAGTTACGAGAGAGATGTTCATCATGAGGTCAAGTTGACGGTCTTTATTGGAAGTACTACTCATGACCCAAGTGCCTCTTTTACCCCTATGAGCCAGCTCACCCTCCAGTCGAGAGACCCTCCAGGGCAGTGGGAACCAATGACTCGCAGATGAGGGAGCAATTCAGGAGCCTGCTCTAAGATAAAGTCCGGCCAGCTTCCAGGGCGTCCTGGAGTCCACCAACTTTTCCAGTCTTTCGTTGCAAGAGAACGCTTACTGGTCGAAGAAAAATGGTGAACCTGAAAGTTTTGGTCCTGCAAGAGCGTAGTGGGATTGCGTTGCCCGAGGAACTCCCGTTCGAGCGAATACAACCGCTGAAAAACCTCTTCTCCCAAGGAGACCCGGTCTAACCAGGCTACGAGGCTGACCCCGTCAGCAAGGTCAGGCTCGACAACCACCGAGCGACCTACTTCCTGTCCAGCAAGGCCCTCAAGAACTCGCGATAATCCCCACGCCAGCATCACTTCAAAACGGTTAGTTTCCGAAAGAACTCCCCAGCCGAGTCCCTCTAAATAGGGTTTCTGCAGCTCAGGAAGGTCATTGAGTCGGTCGGACAGTTCCTTAGCCGAGCCTTCATCCCGGCAGCTTACCCAAACCCCGCCTTCTGGCGCCAAAAGCAGCGTTCTGGCCACGAAAAGTCCTTTTGGATCGGCTGCAATCCAGACTCTGCTGTGACGCAAGATACCTGCAAGTCGAAAGACCTCGGCGACCAGCTCAGTAAATGAACCAAGGTTTTGCCTTTCCAGCCGCCTAAGCCAAGGCGAGCGCAAGGGCTCGGACCAAGTCAGGTTTTCTGGCTCAGGCTCCGTGTCGAGATTCATCATCCACGTCCGGCGCGCCAGGACCTCAGGCTTTAAATGCCCCTCATAGCCAAGATCGCCAGGGTGATAAAATACGAGGGCTTCCAGTTGGGAAGGGAGGTAGCGCTGTTTCACCCAATGACCTTCAAAAGCATGGGGATAAAGGTAGTTTTTGCCGTGTCCCAAGGCAGCTCCATCGCGGCTACCATCTTTGAGCGCCGAGGGAACCTGACCGTCTCCCGCGGTCTCGAGAGACTTGAGCGCCTCAAAGTATCCGGAGGTGCTATTGCTTTTAGGACAAGTCGCCAAGTAAAGTGCTGCCTGAGCCAAGTGATATTGACCTTCAGGCATACCCACCTTACGGAAAGCTTCCGAGGCCGCATTCACGATTCCTAAGGCCCCTGGTTCCGCTAGCCCCACATCTTCTGAAGCAAGAATCAGCATCCGCCGCAACAGGTAGTCCGGATCCTCACCCGCACGGATCATCCGGGCCAGCCAATAGAGGGCTGCGTCAGGGTCACTCCCACGCAACGACTTAATGAAGGCGGAAATCGAGTCGAAATGGTAATCTCCATCCTTATCGTAGAGGACAGCTCGCTTCTGAATGCTTTCTTCGGCCATAGCAAGGGAAATAACAACACTGGTTCCAGGAGGCGGTGGAAAAGGTGTCACCGATGATTCGATGGCTAGTTCCAAGGCGTTGAGCAAGCTCCGAGCATCGCCGGAAGCCATTTTGACCAAATGTTCCAGCGCGTCTGGTTCAAAAGCTACTGCCAAAAGCCCGTAACCGCGCTCCGGATCAGAAACCGCCTGTCGGGCAATCTCCATCAACTCTCCATCGCTGAGCGGTAACAACTGAAAAATTCGACTTCGGGAAACCAAAGCGGCATTGACCTCAAAAAAAGGATTTTCCGTTGTTGCACCGATGAGGATGAAGGTGCCGTCTTCTACCCAGGGAAGTAAGGCATCCTGCTGAGTTTTGTTCCAGCGGTGGACTTCATCAACGAAAAGAATGGTCTTTTGCCCCTGTAATTGCCTCACATCTTTTGCCTTGTCGATAAGTTCCCGGATGTCTTTCACCCCTGAAAGAACTGCGCTCACCGACAGAAACACTCCGCGGGTTGCCTGTGCGATGACTCTCGCCAGTGTTGTCTTTCCGGTGCCCGGAGGGCCTGAAAAAAGGACGCTGGTGAGTTTATCCGCTTCGATAGACCGGCGTAGCAGTCTGCCGGGAGCCAGGATATGGTCCTGTCCCACATATTCGGCCAGGCTTCTCGGGCGCATCCGGCTGGCCAAAGGTTCGTAATTTCTGACTTTCGACAGGAAAAGGTCCACAAAAAAAGTGTACTCGGTCTTTCATTTTTCCACAAATACTCTAGAATCAGGCGGTATGTGAGGAGTGACACCATGAACAAATCCGAGGAAATCAAGTTCGGAATTGGGACCAAATTGATCTTGGGACTGGGGTCTCTGATTGCTCTTTCTGTCTTGATCGGTGGTATTGCCATGGCGAGTATGCTTTCGATACAAGGCTCCTCAACCGAGTTGGCCCAGCAATATCTTCCTGAAACCTTGGTTGCCAACGAGATCGAGCGGCAAACTCTCAAAGTGATGTATGCGGTACGGGGATATTGGCTGAGCTCAGACCCAAAGTATTACGATCAGGCTCTAGTTCAGCTTAAATCCTTGCAGGTTGCCTTGAACGCAGCCCAGAGGTTGCTGGACAAGTCCCCGCGCTTACTCAAGCTCAAGGAAAGCCTTCCCCAAGCGATGGCCGCTTACAACACCTACAATGCTCTTGTTGCGAAGACAAAAACTGCCACCGATCTGATTGTCGCCACCAGAGCAAGGATGGATAGCGCAGGGAAACTCTTCGTCGACCAAATTAGCGCCTACATTGAGCATCAGAATGCTCTCCTCAAGGCAGAATTGGGAGCTGGGGCCAGAATTGCCCAGTTAACCGTGCGTGCCGGAAAGGTTGACAGTGGCCACCGTATTCTCGAGCTTGGTGATGCAATCCGTGTGGCCAATTTCAAGACACAAGCCCTGAGGGACGTATCCTACATCACTTCGGCCATGCCAAAGTTCGCTACAATCACGGACTTGACTCAGAATCTGCTCGCCATCACTGTCCTCCAGCAAGACAAAGATGACCTGAATAATGTCGCCCAAGCCATTGTCGATTACAAGGTTGCCGTAAACCAGTGGCTTTCGGAAAACTCTGAACTCGATGATTTGGCCACCAAACGTCAAGCCAGTGCTACCGCCCTCGGAGACCTGGCGGAAACGACTAGTCAGACAGGAGTCAACATTAGCCAAGAAATGGCAACGGCCAACTCGGTTGTGATCAATCTAGCCAATTGGACCATCATCATCGGATTGCTCGTGTCAATTTTTTTGGGTGTCGGCATAGCTTTTCTTCTCATCCGTTCCATTACTGGCCCCTTATCGCTTGTGACCGCTTTGTCCCGCAAGGTCGCCGACGGAAACTTTGCCATTGAACGCACCGAAGTCAAGAGTAGAGATGAGTTAGGTGCGCTAATTGTCGCGTTCTACAACATGGTCGAAGGCCTAAAAGATAAGGCCACGATTATCGAAAACATTGCAAACGGCAACCTTACCAACGCCATTGCTTTGGCGAGCGAGGATGACAACCTAGGCCGATCGTTGCAGCTCATGCAGAAATCCCTCAACGAGATCCTTACTCAGGTCAATATAGCCGTTGAGCAAATAGCCAGTGGATCGGACCAGGTCTCTACTGCGGCTCAAAGTCTCAGTCAGGGTGCCACAGAACAGGCTTCCAGCCTGGAGGAAATTACCGCGAGTTCGAACGAGATCCATGGTCAGTCAAAACAGAATGCAGAAAACGCCACGACGGCAAACCAGTTGGCAAAACTGGCTTCGATGAACGCCTCAGAAGGTAACCAGCGCATGAAGGACCTGATGTCCTTGCTGGAAAAAATGACTAAGAGTTCGGAAGATACCAAGAAAATCGTCAAGACCATCGATGACATCGCTTTTCAAGTTAACCTTTTGGCTCTCAATGCGAACGTAGAAGCGGCTCGCGCTGGCAAGTACGGCAAGGGATTTGCAGTTGTCGCCGAGGAAGTTCGTAATCTTGCCGTGCGCTCGGGAAACGCCGTGCGTGAGACGACGCAGATGGTGGAAGAATCTATCCTCAACATTCAGCAGGTAAACCAGACCGCCGAAGCAACTGGCGGACAACTAAACGAGATTCTGACCAATGCCAACAAAGTTGCCGACTTTCTCGAGGAAATCGCAGCCTCTAGCCATGAGCAGGCAGTTGCTATGGGACAGATCAATGGCGGTCTGGATCAGATTGATCAGGTTACCCAAGCAAACACGGCCAGCGCAGAGGAAAGTGCTTCTGCTGCCGAGGAACTTAATGGCCAAGCTCAGCAACTCAAAGTCATGGTTTCCCGGTTCCAACTGTCTACCGATGGGCAATCTTCTCGTCCGGGCCCGGTGGTTACGTCAGAACATCGCCGTTCCAAGGCCTCGGCCGCAACGATCACGAGCGCACCCAGGCCTTCAAAAACCAGACCATATTCCCCTTCCGCTGGAAACAAGCCGGACATTATTCTGAATGACGATTTCGATACGTTCTAACTCCTGCGGCAGTCGCAATCTTGACGCCTCCTTTTTTTTGCCCTACTTTTGTGACCTATGATCGTAGTTCAGGCGCCTTACAGGGTCCACGGAGTCGAGGAAGTTGCCCCCGGGTTGTTTGTTTTGAGTTTCGATCGAAATGGTCTGGAGTTTGAGACTGGACAATACCTTAGCCTTGGTATTCCGGGACATCGCAAGGAGCGTGAGTACTCAATCTACTCTTCAGAAAGCGATACCCATTTGGCGGTGCTGATCAAAGTCGTTCCCGAGGGTGCGATGTCGAGCAAACTGGTGGAGCTTAAGCAGGGAGACTTATTGCATGTTTCGGGACCTTACGGCTACTTCCTCCTTAAACCTTCCCTTGACGCTGGGGTTCCGTTGCTCTGGATTGCCACAGGATCGGGAGTCTCACCGTTCCACTCCTTTGCTTCGACTTACCCGGTGAGCGAGTATCATTTGTTTCATGGGACCAGAACCTTAAATGAAAGGGTCTTAGTGCGGAATTTTCCCCCCAAGAGCGTGGTTTCCTGCGTCTCGGGGGAATCTGGGGGTGATTTTCACGGTCGAGTGACCACTTACCTGTCCACTTGGGAGTTGGACCGGTCTACCCATGTGTTCCTATGCGGTAATTGTGACATGATCTATGATGCGTTCGATCTGCTGCAGGCCAAGGGAGTTCCAGCGGCTCAAATCCTAACGGAAGTTTACTACTAGGAGCTGCATGAAATACTTCATCATGAATCTCGGCTGTCAGATGAATCAGGCTGACTCAGAACGCATTCAGTCAGTTCTTGAAACTATGGGGCTGGTGAAGACTGAGATGGAGGCAGAAGCATCGGTGCTCGGTGTTGTGGCCTGCTCTGTCCGGCAAAAAGCCATCGACAAAGTTCACAGCAAGATTCATGAATGGAACGAGCGAAAGCAAGGGCAGAACCTGTTGACCTTCCTCTCGGGTTGCATTCTTCCGGCCGACGAAGACGCCTTTCTGCGCAAGTTCGATGTTGTCTTCCCCATCAAGGACTTATCCCGTGTTCCTGAGTTGTTGCGAGGATCAGGCATAGTGACACCGCTGAGTCAGGCCCCCCAGCCCGACGCAACCGGAATGGAGCACTTCTGGAACGTGAAGCCACAATACTCCAGTACTTTTGAGGCTTTTGTTCCGATCCAGAACGGGTGCGACAAGTTCTGCACTTTTTGTGCGGTACCCTATACTCGTGGTAGGGAAGTCTCACGGCCTTCGCAGGCCATTTTGGAAGAGGTCCGGAATCTTGTCGACCGTGGCTACAAAAGTATTACTCTGCTGGGACAAAATGTGAACAGCTACGGTCTTGACAAGCCAGGGGTTGAGCGTTCCTTTACGGAACTTCTCCAGGAAATCGGCGAGTACGGAAAAACTTCAGGCCGAAAGTTTTGGGTGTATTTCACCTCGCCGCATCCACGTGACATGGGGCGTGATGTCTTGGAGACTGTGGCACGTTATGAAGTTCTGGCAAAGCACATTCATTTGCCGTTACAGTCGGGTGACGACAAAGTGTTGATCCGTATGAACCGCAATCACTCAATGGACCGCTACCGCACCATTGTCCACGAGGTCCGCGAGTTGTTACCAGATGCAACTCTCATTACTGACATTATTGTGGGCTTTACTGGTGAGACTGAAGAGCAGTTTGAGAACACGAGGCTTGCGATGAGAGAGTTTGGGTACCAAATGGCGTTTGTGGCTCCCTATAGTCCGCGCCCGGGTGCGGCCTCAGCACGCTGGAGTGACGATGTTCCGCTACCAACAAAGAAAGAACGCCTGCGTGTGTTGACCGAAGAATTGCACCTTAGTTCGCTTGCATACAACCAACGGCTCGTCGGGTCAAAGTTAAGGGTCCTTGTCGAGAGATCCGACAGGAAAGAGGGTTATCTCGCAGCACGAACCGAGGGGAAGATACCTATAAGGTTTGCTTCCACAGATCTGACTCTCGTAGGTCAGTTTGCCGAAGTGTTGGTAGAGTCGGTACGCCCACTTTCGATGGAGGGACAACTCCTTTGAAGCTCGGAGTTGTTTCACTTGGTAGCAGCTCTAAAATGCCGATGGGGGAGCAAGATGGATTTAGAGAATCATTTCAGAATACTCGTTGTCGACGATGTACCGGCCAATATCCTGGTAGTAAAGTTGCTCCTCGAAGCAGAAGGATACGCAGCGTTTGGAGCAACTAGCGCCGCTGCCGCCAGAGAGTACCTAGAAACCGACCCAGTCGACCTTATTCTGCTCGATGTGATGATGCCTGAAGTGAGCGGTTTTGAGTTT
Organism: Spirochaetales bacterium; assembly: GCA_947478845.1. Lineage (GTDB taxonomy): Bacteria > Spirochaetota > Spirochaetia > JABEVK01 > JABEVK01 > JAIFLN01. The sequence goes on from CANJXC010000001.1 coordinate 53,470, forward strand.
GCCCGTGAACTTGCCGCCGAACCTGAGCTCTGCTTCGTTCCGGTAATCTTCCTCTCGGCGTTACAGGAGAGCAATGAGATTGCAACAGGGTTGGACTCAGGGGGAGTCGACTATATCTCAAAGCCTTTCCGAAAACCGGAGTTGCTGGCCCGGGTGAGAACCCATCTTCAGCTCAGTCAGTCTCGAAAGCAACTGCGGGAGCAAAACCTCCTCCTCGAGCGTTTGGCCCGCGAGGCGCGCGAGGCCAGCCAGGCGAGAGACAAGTTTGTCGCGATTTTGGCTCATGACCTAAGGAACCCTTTTTCCGGTATTCTGTCGTTGGTCACCGAAATGGAGTTCAACTTGGACCAGTTCAGTCCTGAAGAACTTCGCGATGCGGTTCAGTCCGTGTATAACTCAACCAGACAGGTTAGTGACCTCCTGCATTCGCTTCTTGAGTGGGCCCAAACGCAAACGGGAGCCCAAGTCATTCACAAGAATATGCATTCCGTGGAGGACTTAGTGAATCAGGCCTTGAAACCGTTAACAGGAATGATCGGTAAGAAAGAGCTGAAAGTTACCCAGAGCATCAACAACTGCCAAGTCTGGGCCGATGAGAACACCCTATTAGTGATATTTCGCAATCTGCTTTCAAATGCTATTAAGTTCACGCCACGCGGCGGATCGATCCGGGTGGAAGGATTAAACGAGGGAGAGCATACTGTAGTTTCCATTCGCGACTCAGGAGTTGGAATTTCGGCTCAAACGATTTCCGAACTTTTCAGACTCGACATCCGCACGACAACAGCCGGAACGGAGAGTGAGTCAGGAAGTGGCTTGGGTCTCCTGCTTTGCAAGGAGTTCATCGAGAGAAATGACGGTTCGCTCGAAGTTGAAAGTCAGTTGGGTCAAGGTTCTCTTTTCAGGGTCAGACTTCCCTCCAACAAGGACATCAAAGTATGAGACACCGAAGGGAACTTACGCGGGAGATGACTTTATTGGATGCGTGGATGAGGGCGGTCAACCTGTGATCAAGGTCAAGACAAAAAGAAAACCTAAGGAATATCTGATAGACCGTGCTCGAGACCGTCAAACGCAGTTTTTACTCAGTAACGGTGCCGTGCGAGGTACGTGGGTTCAGGCAAACTTGGTTCTCGAAGAAATGGCTCTCAACCATGAGCTTGGCCCGTTCGAAACCCTGATTCTAGGTCAGGCCTATGTGGCTGCGCTCCTCATGGCCTCGACACTGAAAGGAGAAGACCGCTTTAACCTCAGCATCTCCGTCGACGGTCCAGTGAAAGGCTTTTCGGTTGACGCCAACGCGTTTTGTGCCGTACGCGGTTATCTGCTGGAAAATCCGATCCGTATACCTACAGACTGGAAAGATGTGGAACTTCCAAAAGTGCTGGGAAGCGGTACTCTCACCTTGACACGTTTTCTGGAACGGAAAACCGCGCCGATGAGTGGCACGGTAGAATACCTACCCAACTCCTTGGCTGAAAGTCTAGCCTACTACTACCAGCAGTCGGAGCAGACACCGTCGGCATTCGTGCTCAGCCTGCCTTTCGACAGGGAGGGGAACCTGCTCGGTGGCGGCGGACTGATGTTGCAGGCGATGCCCGGTTCGTCCGTGGAAGAATGGGACCATCTTTTACTACGTCTAAGGACCCTTCCCAGTGTTGGCGAAAATGCCGCTGAAAGTCATGAACCTTCGGCGTTGCTCGATTTCTGGTTTTCAGATCTTCACCCTCAGGTTATGGAATCGAGGCGGGTGGAGTTCTTCTGCGAATGTTCAAAACAGAAGTTCTCAAAGGTCCTCACCACACTTCCCGCCGAAGATCGCACGGAGATTCTCTCCAAGGGCCCATTCCCCATGGAAACGACCTGCCACCACTGTAATTCAGCTTATTGGTTTGAGCGGGCCGAACTTGAGGCCATTTGGTCCAAACTCTCAGATTGATCAGGGGGGCTGAAAGCGCCCCCCTGAGAGGAACCACTATCGCGACTCGGACAACAGATCGACCACCGATCGTGGCACTAGGGTGATGGTTCTACCGGCTTGCACTGTAACCTTGGCCTCAGCAAATGCGATGCCCGCTTCGAGTCGAATCAGGTAAACACCCTGTGGTAGTGCCAGTTGCAACGGTTTATCTTTCTGTTCAACGCCATTGACGAAGACCTTCACCATGCGGGCTGCATTGCCACCGACCCATTCGTCGGTCTTGATGATGACCGTTCCGAAATCTGGCACCAAGGCGACTGTAAGTGTCGTTTCGTTTGCGGGCATCAAGAAAGCTTGGCTGAAGATCCGGTAACCAACAGCGGAAACCGTGACAGTATGATTTCCAGGGCTCAAGGGTACCGGAAAGTTTGCCACCGGGACGTTATCGATACTGACTGCAGCGCCAACGACGTTGATGCGTACTGAAAAGGGAAAACTTGCCGGCGTGAGTGTCACTGGAATCGACAAACCTCGGGTGTTCTGCGTGAAAGACTGGGAATACGAGTTATAGCCGGGAGCACTTACTGTAAGGACATGGTTGCCTGCAGTGATCATCGCAGGGGTGCTAACGGTGACATTGTCAACCTGAATTGTGGCCCCAGAAACATTGACGATGACGTTTAAGGGGAATACGGCTGGCTGAAGACTGACGTTGATGGTTGTGGCGTTGCTAGGCATGTTGAAAGCTTGGGTCCATGAAAGGAATCCCGGGGCCACTACCGTAAGAGTATGCGCACCCGATTCGATCGCTACCGGATTCGAAGCAGCAACCTGATTGTCGATTTGTATCGAAGCTCCGGGGACGTTCACTTGGATAGTCAGAGGGAAAAGTGCTTTCGGAGCAATTTTCGTGTAGGGTATCGCCAAATCAGAATTGACATTAAGAGGAATATTCTTCGTCGGCTGACCCGGACTCAGAAACCCAAGCACATGTTGGCCAGGCTTTACATAGACCGTAACCGGCAGTTCTCCGGCTGATTCGCCATCAATTGTTACTGTGACACCAGTGGTGTTTGCGGTTAACCTCAGCTCAAACATTCCACCTTGTCGTGTCATCGAGAAGGCCTGGCTTGAAACTTCCGCCATTGAACCGAGCATCATTAGCACAGAAAGAACAGAGGTGATCTTTTTCATGGCGACTCCTTGGCAAAAACCTAATCGGCATCCTAATGCGAACCGATCTCAAAAGCAAGGAACTGAAGCTTAAGACCGCAGATGACCGGCCCCCCGCAAAGTCCAATCTCGGTCTGAAAACTTGAGTTGTTCCCTTTCCTTAGCCACGGAGACTTCATGCGGAGTCAAGGTGTCTGGTTCAAGGTCGATGCCGAGGATCCTTGAAAGATTATTCGAAAGAGCAGACTGCAAATCGGCTCGTGAACCGACGTAGCCAAGGTCCAAAAGGCTCGTGATCTGTTGCACATTGGGAAGAGCCGCAGGGAGAAAAAGAGCCACCATCGACGGCCAGTCTAGCGACAAAGGTATTGAACCATGCTGAAAAATAATATGGCGATCTCGTCGCTGGGCGTTTCCCCCAAGTTTTTTGCCCTCAACCAATATGTCGTAGGCCTCTTTCCCAGCAAAACAGGCCGGTGTAACCGATCCAAACGCTTGCCCTGTGATCCCTGAATCCTTGGCAAAAAGAGCTACCCATCCAAGTTCTTTCCAAGTCTCGACCAAAAATCCGCAGATTTTCTCATAGGTGGACTTTACGTCGCTGTTCCCAAAGAACCCTGAAGGGAAACCCAAGCTATAGGTAAGTTCATCGGCGTGCCAAATAGCTCCTCCACCTGTCGGCCGGCGAACAGAGGGTACCTGCTCAAGAATACCGTCGTACAGGCCTGCTATTGGATTCTGGAAACGCCCCAGGGACAAGCAGGCTGGTTCCCAGGCGTAAAGTCGAAAAAATGGTCGCCCTCCGGGTCGGGCCAAACTTTCCGTCAACACTTCATCCACAGCCATGTTCCATGATCCCGGCGCAGGGGGGTCTTGGAATAATCTCCATTTCTTCACAAGTCAGTCATCCAAGTTCGCCACGCCTTTTCATCCAGCAGAGTTCCCAAAAACTCATCTTCCGATGCAATTTCCAGAATCCAAGCTTCGTCTTCAGGCGAAGAGTTCATGAGGCCGGGTGTTTGGCTCAGAAGCGTATTGACGGAGATGATACGTCCAATTATGGGAGAATAGAAATCGGTGGCTGCCTTGACAGCTTCAAGAACCGCTGAGGGTGATTCACCACCTGCGAGCGCACCGATCTTAGGGAGTTCGATGAACGTGATTTCTCCCAAGGCATCCACATTTTCCCGGGATAGACCTACCCGGTAGTGGCTGCCAAACTTTTCGAGCCACTCACCAGACTTGGTAAACATCTTCACTCTGACACCTCCGACGCACGATACGAACTCCGGACCAAAGGCCCTGAGGCCACATGGGCAAACCCCAGTTCCAGGGCCTTGCGTTTAAGGGATTCAAACTCTGCGGGAGAATAGTATCTGCTTACCGGGAGGTGATGAGTTGTCGGCTGGAGATATTGCCCCAAAGTCAGAAAGTCAGTGCCTACCTCACGGAGATCCAAGAAAGCCTGCTCGAGTTCCTCTTCAGACTCGCCAAGACCCACCATCAGGCTGGATTTGGTACGTAGCAGGTGCTTTGACTTGTAGTATTTGAGGCAGTCCAGCGTTTTTTTATAGCCGGCCCGAATGTCTCTCACCCTGTGGGTCAAGCGTTCCACGGTTTCCAAGTTCTGACCTACCACGTAGGGACGGGACCTAGCCAAAATGTCCATCAGGCTTTCATCGGCACTGAAGTCGGGAACGAGAGCTTCCACTTTGGTTCCGGGATACCTCTTGTGCAACTCCTCAATAACCTCTGCAAAATGCCCGGCTCCCTGATCAGGAAGATCATCTCTATCGACGCTTGTAAGGACGATGTACGCCAGCCCCATAGTTGCCACCATGTCCACGGCGTTTTCGATTTCCCGGGAATTGACGACTGCCCTAGGATTACCTGTTTTCACATGACAGAAACGGCAGCCTCGGGTGCAAGTGTCTCCGAGAAGCATGATTGTGGCAGTCCGGGTGCTCCAACATTCATTGAGGTTGGGACACGAAGCTTCAACGCAGACGGTGTGGAGGCCCTTCTGGCTGAGTTTTACCCTCAGGTCGTGGAAGTCATCTGTCTTCCTACCTTGTATTTTGAGCCATTCCGGTTTCCGCACTAGGATGTCAGCCAAAAAAACTCTCCTCATGAACTCTACCCAAAAGAATTCCTCGTGCCAGCAGGCCCTCACGGCAGGCGCGAACCATCGCTCCGTTGCCACAGATAAAATACTCCCTCAATGGATCAAGGGGAAAGCCCGGTTCTTCGACCGAAACTCGGCGCGAGACCTTGTGGCGAGAGAATCTCCATTCCACCCGACATCTCGATTCGAGAAAACTATGGAAATAGGCCTCTTCTGAATTGCGCACGCCCACGTAAAGTAAAGCACTCCTAGGGGGATTTGATCCCCTCAAGCACGAAAGAAAAGGCGCCAAGCCCGTTCCCGTGGCCAGCCAGATCTCGTTCGGGCAAAGACCGGGGGAAAACAGGCCAAAAGGGGTACCGACACCTACCTCGTCTCCTGTTTTTCTCCCAGCTAGCCAATGGCTGAACTGACCTGCATGAGACCTACCGGAAACCCGCTTGACGAGAAACCTTAGCTCCGGTTGATCGGGATGCGAGGAGAAACTGTAAGGTCGGGAATCGACCTGATCATCGCGGATCAGAAGGGTACAAGCGCCAGCACCGTACATCAGTCCATCTCGCTCGATGATCAGCTCAAATGCATCAGGAGTGAGCCAGTCGACCCCCAGAACCCTTGCCAAACCGCTTAGTCCCGCTTGCCTGTGACCTTAATAACGTGACAGCCAAAACTGCTAGAAACCACGTCGCTGAGACTCCCCACACCGAGGCGCTTCACCGCGGACTCAAAAGCGGGGACCATTTTCCCCGGGCCGAACCAACCTAAGTCTCCGCCCGAAGACTTGGACGGGCAAGTGGAGTGCTCTCGGGCCAAACTCTCAAAGTTCGCTCCCTGCTTGAGCCGTTTCAACAACTCTTCCGCCAAGCTCCTATCCTTAACCAGAATATGACTGGCTTTCCATTCCATTTTCGACCTCCACTATACCCTGTGTTATCAACCAGGCTCTTCCGACTCTCCATGACACCGTTCTGAATTAAGCTTCGTGTTATTGCCTGCGGTTCGTCAAGGCTACCAAAAAACTGCTACACTCGCTCGCAGAGAGGAGATTTGATGAGACCTTACGTGACGATTAGCTACGGGCAAAGCCTCGACGGGCGCGTTGCCACCGCCACGGGCGATAGCCAGTGGATTGGTGGACCAGAGAGTCTGAGCTTCGCGCACGAATTGCGTCGGGACAACCAGGCCATTCTGGTAGGCATCGGAACCGTGATGCAAGATAATCCCCGCCTCACCTGCAGACTGCCCGGTGGAAGGAACCCGATTCGAATCGTACTGGACTCTCAACTAAAAATCCCGATTGAGTGCCACCTCGCCGATACCAGTGAGGCGCAAACCTGGGTGATCGCCGCGACGACGGCCTCCGAAGCGAAGGAACAGACTCTGATTTCACTTTCCATGAAGGTACACCGAAACCCCGGTGGATTGCCCGAACTGTTGGACTGGCTTGGCGAACAGGGGATTGGTTCGCTATTTGTTGAAGGCGGAGCGAGGGTTGTCACCAGTTTTTTTAGGGAAAAGCTTGTCGACCGGCTACTCGCCGTAACTGCACCTTTTGTGATCGGGAAAGGAACCGAAGCGATAGGTGATTTAGGACACCGTGTCCTTTCTGAAGTTCCACGCCCCCTGCGATGGAGTCGCCGAGAACTCGGCCAGGATCACGTCACGGAATTGATTTTTCGGGAGAGTCCTGAAAACGGATAGCTACAAAGCCGAAAAGTGCGCCCAAAGTGCCTCCAACGATATGTGCAAACTGGCTTACATTATCGTTTTTGAACGCGTCCAAGATTTCTTTTCCTAGGAATAGGACAATAACACCGACAAAACTCAGAGGAATTTCACCAGACCGGATGTTTGCGAACGAAACAAGGATAATGAGAAGAAAGACAATTCCCGATGCGCCCAAAAGTGTTGTCGAGAAAAGGAAAGTGTTGATTAGACCTGTTGCAATCGCCGTTATGATGGCCATAACAAGAATGGTCGGTGACTGATATTTCTCTTCCAAGATGGGCCCCAGCAAAAGAATGAACGAGAGGTTGCCGAGAAAGTGGTCCCAGCCTGCGTGGCCGAATGTGTAACTTACCAGTCTCCACCAAGACCACGGATCTTCCGGTCGGAAACTGCCTTGTCCGCCCACTGTGAAGTAGCTGGAGATCAGGTGAGGGACGAGGAACTGGTCCAGAACTAGCACAAGCGAACAGACCAACGAAAAAGTGAGGGTAAAGGGAGCATTGTACCTGACTCGCATCGGACCTCCTATCCCTGATCGTAATCGGGAAATTGACAAGAATCCAGTGGTGGATAGAATGGGGTTGGGAGGGGCAATGTTCTATTTTTCTTTGGTCTACTGGGCCGCCTTCTGGTTGTTCCTTTCTGTGGCAATGTCAGGATTTATCCCGCTCCGCCTGCTGCTTCTCTTTCATCGCGAGGCTGAGGCTCGGGCCTATCTTGGTCGTTACGGAAAAATAATTACCCGGTCAATCTTATGGGGAACCGGGGCCCGCATCCATGTAGAAGGTTTGGAAAACATTCCCGTCGGACTTCCGTACTGTTACATTTCCAACCATCAGGCCAATGCCGACATTTTACTGATGATGGCAACCATACCCGAGACTGCGGGATTCATCGCCAAGATCGAGCTGAAAAACCTTCCATTGGTGAGAAATTGGATGAACCACATGGGGTGCTACTTCATGCGCCGGGATAGTCTAAGGGATGGACTCAAAGCTATTTTATACGGAGCATCCAAGATTAAGAAACTGCATCCTATGATCATTTTTCCCGAAGGTACCCGAAGCCAGGGTCCCGTGATGTTACCGTTCCGTCGGGGAGGGATGAAGCTCGCCCTAAAAGCACGATGCTGGGCTGTACCCGTTTCCGTACAGGGGACCTACCGTGTGTTCGAGCAGAAAGGGTATTTCCGGCCGTCCTGGATCGGCATCCGGTTCCATACCGCTATCGACACCTCGGGGCTTCATGGCGCAGAGGAAGACCAGTTTGCCGACCAAGTCCACGGTACGATAGAGCAGGGTGTATCCTACCTGCGATCCCTCGAGCCCCAAAGGTAATCCATGGCCAAAGATTCTGCCCCACCAGTGTACGACGAAAACACAATCAAGACCCTGAGTTCTCTTGAGCATATCCGGCTGCGCTCAGGAATGTATATCGGTCGCCTCGGCGACGGTTCGAATCTAGACGACGGCATCTACGTTCTGCTCAAGGAGGTCATAGACAACTCCGTCGACGAGTACATCATGGGTCAGGGCAAACGAATTGATGTATTGCTGGAAGGTGAAAAAGCGTCGATTCGCGATTTTGGCCGTGGAATTCCGCTGGGTAAAGTTATTGCCGCTGTTTCCATCATCAATACTGGTGCCAAGTACAATGACGACGTATTCCAGTTCTCAGTGGGCCTGAATGGGGTGGGCACAAAGGCTGTAAATGCGCTTTCCAGTCATTTTATGGTGGCATCATTTCGCGAAGGGGAGTTTTTTCGGGCGATCTTCAGCCGGGGAAAACTGCTAAAGGAAGAGCACGGCAAGACTGAGGAACCCAACGGCACGTACGTCGAGTTTGTACCCGACAAGATGATCTTTGGCGAGTACAAGTTCAACACGGAGTTTATCCAACAGCGGATGTGGAACTATGCATGCCTGAACTCCGGACTCAAAGTGTTCTTCAACAGGGAAAAGTTTGAGGCCAAAAACGGGTTGTTTGAGCTCCTGAGCGCCGAGATCGGAGACAGGACAGCCTATCCCATCTGTTGGTATCGGGGGCAACACATTGAGTTTGCCTTTACTCACACTGAGGCCTATGGCGAAACCTACTTCAGTTTTGTCAACGGCCAGTATACTTCCGACGGGGGAACTCATTTGTCGGCGTTCCGCGAAGCGCAGCTCAAGGGTATCAATGATTTTTTCAAGGAAACCTATAACGGTCTCGACGTGCGAGAAGGAATCGCAGCGGCAGTATCGGTCAAGGTCAAGAACCCCATCTTCGAGAGTCAGACCAAGAACAAACTGGGAAACACCGACATCCGGACTTGGATTCTCCAAGAGGTTCGCGAGGCTGTCGTGGATTTTCTTCACAAGAATCCCGAGACTTCCCGCATTCTCAGAGACCGAATCAACTCCAACGAGAAACTTCGCAAGGAACTGAACTCAGTCAAAAAGGAAGCCAAGGAAGCGGCCAAGAAGATCGCGCTCAATATCCCCAAACTGAAGGACTGCAAGTATCATGTGGAAGACGGCGAGAAGGGTGCCGGCTCGGTTATTTTCATCACCGAAGGGCAGTCGGCTGCTGGGTCCATGGTGACTTGTAGAGATGTATACACACAAGCCATCTATGCCCTCAGGGGAAAACCGGAAAACCTCCACGGCAAGAAAAGGACAGAGATCTACCGAAATGAAGAACTCTTCAACCTCATGATGGCTCTCGGTATCGAAACCGATGTGGAAAACCTGCGCTATGGAAAAATCATCATTGCTACGGATGCCGACACCGATGGCTTCCACATCCGCAACCTCCTGATGTCATTCTTCCTTAACTTCTTCGAGGAAATTGTCGTTGCGGGCAAGGTCTTCATCTTGGAGACCCCATTATTCCGGGTGAGAAATAAAAAAATGACCAAGTATGCGTACAACAGCAGAGAAAGGGACGCGGCCGTATCGGCCATTGCTGGAGCTGAAGTAACACGGTTCAAGGGCCTAGGAGAAATAAGTCCCTCAGAGTTTGGTCAGTTTATCGGTAGCGATATCCGCCTCATTGACGTCAACATTCAAACCATCAAAACCATTAGTGAGACCCTCGACTTTTACATGGGCAAGAACACCCCGACTCGCCGACAGTTTATCATGGAGAACCTAATTTAATGGCGTACGTCCAAAAACTCTTCAACGACAACTTCCTTGAGTATGCGAGTTACGTAATCAAAGAACGGGCGATTCCGCATCTCGACGACGGCCTCAAGCCGGTTCAAAGACGCATTATCCACTCACTGCTGGAAATGGACGACGGAAAGTTCCACAAGGTGGCCAATGTGGTCGGTCATTCGATGAAATATCACCCCCACGGAGATGCTTCCATCTATGAGGCCTTGGTTAATCTCGGCCAGAAAAACATGTTTATTGACCGACAGGGTAACTTCGGCAACATCTTCACGGGAGATGCGGCCGCAGCGGGCCGGTATATTGAGTGCCGGCTACTGCCTTTGGCTAAGGAGATTCTCTATAACCCGGAAATAACCGATTTCGCCGATTCCTACGACGGACGAAACAGGGAGCCCGTGGTTTTTCCCGCCAAGCTCCCGGTTGTTCTGCTTCAGGGCGTGGACGGAATTGCGGTGGGAATGTCGACGACCATTCTGCCCCACAACTTCCGCGAAGTGGTATTAGCGCTTCAGGCATGCCTCAAGGGCGAAGACTTTCAGCTCATGCCTGATTTTCCGACCGGGGGTTTCATGGATGCTTCCGGATATCAGGACGGCATGGGAAGCGTTCTCGTGCGAGCCAAACTCGACACTAGTGATGAGAAGCGAATTGTGGTGCGAGAACTTCCCTTCGGTGCCACCACGGCGAGCTTGATCGATTCCATTGAAAACGCCGCTAAAAAGGGCAAACTGAAGATTGCCGGCTTGTCAGATTTTACAAGTGACAAGGTAGAGATTGAAATCAAGCTTCCTCGCGGGGTTTACACTTCCGAAGTGGTTGAGGCCTTGTATGCCTTCACCGATTGCCAGATCCATCACCACGTGAATCTGTTGGTCATCAAAGACGGCCTTCCGGTACTCCTCACCGTGAACGAAGTCGTGCGCTATCATGCCTCTCACCTTGTCGAAGTCCTGAGAAAGGAACTGGAACTCGAACAACGCAAGTTGCTCGACAAACTGCATCTGCGTACCCTTGAGCGCATTTTCATCGAGGAACGCATCTATAAACGAATGGAAGAAATGGAAACACAGGAATCGGTTTATGAAGCGGTCATGGCCGGTTTTGAACCTTTTTTGAAGCAACTAATCAGAACAGTGACTGAGGAAGACATCAAGCATCTTCTTGAAATCCCAATTCGCCGAATCTCCCTTTACGATATCAGCAAAAACCGTCAGGAAGTCGAAGCGATCAATAAGCGTCTGAAAGAAATAAAGTTTCATCTGGCACATTTAACTGAGTATGCTTTGGACTTTCTTGACGACCTGTTGAAGAAACCCGCTTCCCAGACCCCGCGGCTGACCCAACCCATGACGTTCCGAAAACTCGGTGCTCGGGAAGTTGCCACCCGCGACAAGAAACTTCGCTACGATAAGGCTACGGGCTACTTAGGCTACGGGCTTACGGGCGGCGACCTGAAATTTGAAGTTTCTGAACTCGACAAAGTACTTCTGATCCATAAGGACTACTCTTACTCGGTAATCCGTGTTCCTGAAAAGAAGTTTGTCGGAAAGGGCCTCGTCGGTGTTTGGGATGCCGACAAAGACGAACTGGACAAGGTTGTGTTTTCAGTCCTTTACAAGGATCTTGAAACTGAAAATCTCTACTTGAAGCGCTTCAAAGTTGAGGGCTATATCCTCGATAAGTCGTACGAGTTTATGCCTGAGAAGTCTCAATTGCTGAAGCTCACGACCAAGCAAAATGTAAGCATACATGTCGACTACAAACAGAAGCCCTTGCTCCGGATTCTTGAGGAGACCTTTCCTGTTGGAAAATACCTGGTTAAAGGCGTGAAGGCCTTGGGGGTACGCATCACGGCCAAAGAGTTCAACGGTGTCAAGTTTGTCCGAACGGGAAACCCCTCAGGCGAGGATGAGCCGGAAGGCGAGGAAGAATAATGTTTCGCAGGGAACCATGGCCATGTCCATTACACAATTCTTCTGAGGCGGCCCTTTTTTCTGGCCTACTCACTGAGGAGGGCATTCCTCACAAAATTGTCCGACATGGAGACTCGCTGTGGGGATTCTCTGAAACAATCACCGACGGCTGGGGGCACGTTGAAACTACCAAAGAGTTCCAGCCTAGGCTTGAGTCTCTGTACTCTGAGTTTCAAAGCTCGGCAAACCCGTTGCCAGAGGAAGTCTCTGGCGACTAAAGGTTTCGGGCTCGCTCTAGCAACACTTCGTTCGATAACACTTTCCACGGGGCCAAATCTGCAGATCTGGCCGAGGTTTCCCGCTCTGACCAAAGCACCTTTAGCACGATTTGCTGACGGGGCAACAGGGCGCCGGCACCTTTAACTTTCAACCAAGGCTCAGTTTCCTCCCGGTATGTGAAAGCCTCAACGGCACGCATTCTCTGTTCAAACGAGTGCGTCTGCCTTTTCTCAAGAAGTAACGCTTCCAGAGCATCTGCCAGCGGCAATAAGTAACGAACATCCTCTCGGGCATAGTGTTCCTGCTCCTGAGTGAGCGGTCTGAGATTCCAGTTGGAGGTTTGCCACTGTTCCTGTTTGACAAACTCGAGGCCCAACAGTCGGTGTGCAAGGAGTGGAAGAGACGGTTTGGGAAAGGAAGTCAATCTTGCGGCATCGAACAGGTCAAAAAGACCTTGAAGCGCTATACCGTGGCAGAACTTCAGAGCGCGAACATCATTTTGGGCGGCCCAGATCACCTTTCGAAGGGAAGGGTCCTCTAGCCAGTTTTTAAACTCCAGCCAGTCCTTCGGGCCGGAGAAGGCCCGCGACAGTGGATCAAGCAACCACGAACGACCGTCTTCCAAGGCAATTTGGAAAAGGCAGATCCTTCTGCCGTAGCGGTGCAGATTGAAGTCCCCTTCCAAATCGAAGCCAACTCTAGTTTGTCGGAAGGCATCCTCACGGATGGCGGCCCAGGTTTCCATCAATGGCCGAGATGTTTCTTGATCTTTTGAAACGCTTCACCAATCTTTTGCGACTGGGCCGTGGCCTTTCTCATATTCGCTTCATGTCCGGCATGCCGGTCCGGGTGGTGTTTTTTGAGAAGGCTACGGTGGACAGCCGTGACATCATCCCAAGAAGCCGAAGGAGTCAGCCCAAGGATTGCATATGCGCTCACTAACTCACCATCGAGCGGAGCGGAAGCGGGGGCTGAATCCTGCTTTGACCGCTGATGAAAACTTTGATTACTTTGACCAGAAGGGCTAAGACGGTCGGCACCAGTACGCAAAAACTCATCGAGTTCCTCTTCGGCTTGTCGCAGGTCGGGATCGGGGCTCATACGAGAATCTATCCTATCGGTGGCCAACGAGCGGATCAATCGGCCCAACCGATTCAGAATCGGGTCCATTTAGTTCTCCTTTGGGTCAAAAAACACGCGATGAATGGCGGAAACTGACCTGTCGAGGTCCGAAGAACTCACCACAAAGGAAAGGTTGATGTCGGAGGAGCCTAAGGAGATGAGCCTGACAGGTACCTCGGGAATGGCCTGAAACACCCGTGAAATTCTGCTGTTGTCTTTCCAAACATCCTGCCCGACTAGGCACACGATGGCACAGTCCTCTTCCACTTTGACCGTTCCTAGTTCTTCCAGTTCTCTGACGAGGGGTCGGAGGTCACGTTTTTCCTCGACTGTGATGGACACTGAAACTTCTGAAGTGGCCACAAGGTCGACTGACAACCTTTGACGGTCAAAAATGTCAAAAATTCGGCGCAGGAAACCGTAGGCGTTGAGCATCCGACTGGAACTTACCGTTACCACCGTAACGCCAGCCCGCCCTGCGATGGCTCGGAGCCCACTACCCGGAGCTTCCATACTGATCTTGGTTCCCGCGTGGCTCGGATTTTTGGTATTTTTCACGAGTACAGGAATACGTCGTTCCACAGCAGGCTGAATTGTTGCCGGATGGACCACTTTGGCTCCGAAGAAAGCTAGTTCTGCCGCTTCAGCATAAGTGATGAAAGGAATCGAACGCGCGTCGGAAACCTTGCGAGGGTCAGTGGTCATGATACCGTCCACGTCTGTCCAAATCTGGATCTCGGATGCCCCCAAAGCTGCCCCGAACAACGCGGCCGAATAATCTGACCCGCCTCGGCCCAAAACTGTGGACACTCCGGCTAACGTCGACCCAATAAACCCCTGAATAATGGAAACAGATCTCCTGGGGCAAGTCAGTTTCCCTTGTACGGCATGGAAGGTTTCGGGCCAAAGAACCGCAGCCTCACCAAAGTTTTCGTCGGTCTTAATGAAAGCCCTGGCATCAAAAAGCTGGGTTTCCCACCCTCTTTCTAATGCTGCGGCCCAAAGGATTGTCGTTGAGAGGAGTTCCCCCGCGCCAAGAAGCGCGTCTTGAACTCGGGGGGAACAGTCTTTCAAGAGCAGTGAGCCCTTCACCAGGGCTTCCATATCGCTGAGGTGGAGGTCAAGCTGCTTGCGCCCTGCGTCGAGGTTTGCCCCACGTGCCACTGCCTCCAGCACGATAAAATGCCTTTTCGCTATGGATTGAAGGAGGTCTCTGGCTAGTGGTTCCTCGCCATTTTGAAGAGCCTTCACCAAGCTTACCAAATTATTAGTGATTCCCGCCATTGCCGAGGCTACGAGCAGCAGTCCGCCTGAAAGTGAACCTGCGACGATGTCGAGCGCCTGAGCAATCGAGGTTCCATCCTGAACCGAAGTTCCCCCGAACTTGAGCACAACCATAGGGCCAAGGTAAGGGAACCTGGGCAGAGGTGTCAAGAAAGCAAAGTCCTTTCCCACCTGTAAAAAAAAGACTACGATAATGGCGAGGAAACCGCATGGATATCGAAAATATTGCATCTGTTGATAGAGCCTTGGCCATTTTCACCAGTCCGTTAAAGGTTTTCTTGAAGACACACCGTCACTCGCTCATGCAGGAAATCCTCTGATACCGGCGAGTCCTTCAGAGCGCTTCCTGCCGGCTGTCGCCGAGGTCCTCCGGGAAGAAATTGCACGCGCCGGTGGCAATGAGGTGCTGTTTGTAGGAACTGTAGATTCCCGGGGTATTTGCGGTGCGGTCAAGGCTGTGGCTCGAGGTGATCAGTCTTCGGTGCCGGCACTTGCACCGCATATGGAGTCGGGTGATCTCGTCATCCACAACCATCCATCGGGAGTCCTACAGCCTAGCCAAGCCGACCTCTCGGTCGCTTCGCATTTGGGAACTCTCGGTATAGGCTTCTGGATTGTCGATAATTTAGTCAACCAATGTTACGCGGTCTGCGAACCCTTGCATCGGCCTGAAGGTGTGGCCCTCCCTCTAACCGAGATTGGTTTTCATCTTTCCGAGGGCGGCACCTTTCAGCAGCACCTGCGCAATTTTGAAACCAGAGACAGCCAAGTTGAACTGGCCAAGCTGTTTGCCCGCGGATTCAATGAAGGCAGCCTCGTGGCCGCAGAAGCCGGTACTGGCGTCGGGAAATCTTTCGCCTATTTGGTGCCCGCACTTTTGTGGGCTTCACGAAATAAAGAACGCGTCGTTGTTTCAACGGCAACGATCAATCTCCAACAACAACTGTTTGAGAAAGATATTCCTCTCGTCCAGAAGGCATTAGGGACGCAAGTCAAAGTCGTATTGGTCAAAGGTAGGCGAAACTACCTTTGTCCTTCCCGGCTGGCGGACGAGATTCGAGATTTGGCCTCAGATTCTACCGTGTCTGCCACCGAACTGAACGCCTTGGCCGATTGGAACGTTACAACCCGAACAGGCGATATCAGCGAACTGGGGTTTGTTCCCGAAGATAGCCTCTGGAGCCGGGTATGCAGTGACTCAGATGTCTGCAGCGGCCTCAGGTGTCTGCAGGGCGACGGTTGTTTCCATGCGAGGGCGCGAAAAGAAGCTTCGGGAGCAGGGCTCTTGGTTGCCAATCACCACTTGCTGTTCGCAGACTTGGCGTTGCGGATGAACGGCTTTGGTATCGAAGCCACAGCTGTACTACCCCCGTTCCAACGCATCGTCTTTGATGAGGCCCACCATATAGAGAAAAGTGCAACTAGCTATTTTTCCTCTACTTTCAACCGTATGTTTTTAGTGAAACAGCTGGGCCGTCTCTACCGAAAACGCAAGGGTCGCGCAGGCGGCCTGATCCTAACCCTGCAGGGTCTAGGAACCGAGCAAATTGATTTTGGCCGATTCCCCGCCCTGATCGGTTCAGTTCTCGACCTTCATGCCGCTTGGTCAGTTGAAGCTTTGGCCGTACTCGAGGGGCAAGTAAGCCTAAGGATCGCTGGGGAAGCCGGAGACAGGGTGATGGATCTCCTGCTTCCAGGTTTGCAGGTTCTCCAGCATCCACTGAACCAACTCTCCGAACTTTGCCTTCAGCTGTCGGAGGCTTGGGATGATGAGCCCGAAATTCCCTCGGAGTCCAGGGAAGTAAGGACCATTGGGAGGAGACTCGAAGGCCTTTCACAACTGGTGGATCGATGTAAGTCGTTCTCTCGGGATCAGCAAAATGTCTACTGGCTCGAGAGGGTCAGGGACAATTTAGGAAGTGCCCAAGTTGACCTTACCATTTCGCCGCTTTCCATCAGTCCACTGATGGTCAAAGCGGTGTTTGACCCCTATGAGTCAGTGATGTTCACTTCTGCGACACTTACGGTCAAAGGAGATTTTCAGTTCTGGTTCTCGCGGGTTGGACTCGATCTGGTCGACCGTGACAGGAAGATTTCGGGTGTGTTCCCGTCCCCGTTTGACTACGCCAGCCGCGTTTTGCTTGCTTGTCCAAGTGATTTTCCGATGCCCGAGCACCCCGAGTATCAGGCTAGGCTGGAAGCGTACCTACCGCCGCTGCTGATGGCCGCCAAGGGCAGCGCGCTAGTCCTCTTCACGTCCTATGAAAGCATGCGCAACGCCTGGCACAAAACACAGCCCGCCCTCGCTGCAGCCGGAATTGCGGTGTACCGGCAAGGAGAGGCCGAACGGACTGCGCTTCTGGAACGCTTCAAAACAGAGATTTCGAGTGTACTTTTTGCAACCGACAGTTTCTGGGAAGGCGTCGATAGTCCCGGAGATACCTTGCGACTAGTGGTGCTGTGCCGACTTCCTTTTCGTGTTCCCTCGGAACCAGTTCTTGCAGCCCGGATGGAACTTCTACAGTCCCAGGGTTTGGATCCTTTTCTAAACTTCAGCCTTCCTGAAGCCGTCACCAAGTTTAAACAGGGTTTTGGCAGGTTAATGCGCCATACCGAAGATTCCGGTTGCGTGGTGGTGCTCGACACCCGGCTCCTTAGGAAATCGTATGGGCAGGTTTTCCTGGCTTCCATCCCGGAAACAGCACGGTCTTGGGAAACTTCAGCCGAGCTTCTCGACTCACTTCCTGTGTTTTTGGCTTCCACCTAACTTCCGTTCGACTAACGCAGAATCCTTGCCCTAGGGGCCGGAAACCTGTATCCTCTTCGGGAAATACCGACCGTTTAAAGGAAGAAACATGGGCATACGGGGCGAAGTCTTTTCCACCAAAACCTCCACCGGCAAGCGGACGTATTTTTTCAATATCAAAGAAAATCGACATGGGGATCTGTTCTTGAACGTGGTAGAAAGCAAAAAACAACTCGACAGTTCTTTTGAGCGGCATTCCATGATTGTCTTCGAGGAGGACATGGAGGTTTTTCTCGATGGCCTCAATCAGGCTGTTGCTTTTCTCAAGAGCGACCGCAAACCTAAACGAACACTCCCACGTTCCACGGGAACTACCACCGAAAACTAAGGCGGTGCACAGGAGAAGGCCCTAACTTAGCTAGTGCTGCTTTGTGTTCTCTCGTTGGATATCCTTTGTGTTTATCGAATCCGTAGCCAGGAAATACTTCGCTCAGTCGCCTCATCTCCTTGTCGCGGTAGACCTTTGCCAAGATTGACGCCGCAGAAACGCAAGGTTCCAAGCTATCGCCTTTCACCAGAGCTACGCACGGAAAGGGAAGATTTGGCACAAACAAGCCGTCGACAATTCCCGAATCAGGATTGTGTCCGGGAAAGCGAACGAGAAGATCTTCCCAAGCCAAGCGCATGGCAACAAGACTGGCACGGAGAATATTAATGCTATCGATCTCGGTGGAACCACAGACTCCGATTCCCCAGGCGGCCTGTTCCCGGATAACCAGGTCCCATCGCTCCCTCGCCCGAGCGGAGAGCTTCTTACTGTCGGTCAAACCGTCCTTGGGAAATCCCTCTGCGAGGATGACACAACCAGCTACAACCGGTCCGGCCAGCGGACCTCTTCCAGCCTCATCAAAACCACAAACCCGCGTCATTGCGTTTTTTCCTTCTCGATGGTACATTTGAGGTCCTACGTGGCTGTTCCATCAAGTCCTCAGACCGGGAGCCTTCCTTGTTTCTAAAAAGTATGGAAATCTTCGGTTTCAAGTCTTTCGCCGATAGGGCTCGGATAGAGTTCACTTCCGGTATCACAGCATTACTTGGTCCCAACGGTTGCGGGAAAAGTAATGTTGTGGACGCCATCAAGTGGGTTTTGGGAGAGCAGGCCAGCAAGTCTTTGCGTGCTGAGAAAATGGAAGATGTCATCTTTAATGGCACGGACAGTAGAAAGGCTCTCAATGTCGCCGAAGTAACCCTGACCATCTCCAACGAGGGTGAGGTTTTGTCTCTCGATTTGCCGGAAATCAGCATCAAGCGACGACTTTACCGTTCAGGTGAGAGTGAATACTTCATTAACAATGTTGTGGTCAGGCTCAAGGAAGTACGTGAACTGTTTTATGATACGGGGGTAGGGAAGTCTGCCTACTCGGTGATGGAACAGGGCCGTATAGACCAGATACTTTCTCATAAACCGGAAGAAAGACGCTATCTTTTTGAAGAAGCTGCAGGAATAACGAAGTACAAGGCCAGAGGTCAAGAAGCTGAACGACGTCTGGAACGAACAGAAGAGAATCTGCGTCAACTTGAGGGTATTCTTGGTGAAATCCGCCATTCTTGGGAATCCCTTCGAAAGCAGAGTGACAAAACACTGGTGTATCGAGACCTGAAAAAAGAGCTTTTTGAGCTGGAAAAAGAACAGCAGCTGGGTCGCTGGAAGGGTTTGATAGACCAACAGTCTCACCAACAGCGTCGTCTCGAAGCCACCGAACTCAGTCGCGATCAGGCCCGTAGAGATTTAGGCGACTTAAACCAGGTTCTTGCCATTACAACCAAAGAGGTCAATGAGCTTGAGGCTGAACTCTTTGAGATTCAGAAGAAATTGCTGACTCTCGATCTAGAACGCAAGGGCCTGCTACAGCAACGGTCTCTACAGAACGAACGGCTGGCCCAATATGCTGAAGATGCAGCGAGACAAGATGTCCAGCTAAACTCTGTCCTAATGCGCAAGAAGGACTTAGAGCAAGAGGCCGCTTCCTGGGGAGCAGAACTCGACAGACTGAAGACCGAACTCGAGGTTTGCCAGAAGAACCTGGTAAACTATACGAAAGCCTTGGAAACTTGCAGGGTTGCTGTTACTGATCATGAAATCGGTATCGAGCGCGCCGAAATATGTTCTTTCGATCTGGAGCAACAGGATTTAACTTTTCAAGAGCAGTGGCGCCAATTGACTGACAATTTGGTGCAGGAGCTTGATCAAAGACTAAGAGACGAAGGATTTGCCTGGCACCGTCTCCCTGGTTTAACTAACAGTATGGAAATAACGTTGGCAGCGTTGAAAACCTTGCTGGCGGGTAGGATTGATTTGCTTAACACGCTTCTTGCCTCTCCCGGGTCTAGCGTAGAATCTCTTGTGCCCGTAGTCAGGCAAGTGGTCACTACACTAGGTGAAGGGCAACGATTACTGCAGGAGTTTGAGGAGAATTGGGACACTTATCGAGGGGCAATTCCTCAGTTTCTCGGTGAGTTTCTGGCTCCCGAAGGGATAATCACCCAAAAACGTGATTTGGAACATAAAATGGCCAAAGGACGAGCCGATTTGAAGGTGCAGAGGGAGGAAATCCGTCACCGGCAGCAACTGAAAGACGAGGCAAACCAACTGATTGAGGTCCACCGGGCGACTCTGGAGGATCTTCGAGTCAATGAGGTACGCATGCTGACACGTCAAGCTGCAGCCTTGGAAGGTGCCCAAAGGGTATCCCAGGAGCTTGCGTCCCAAGAAGTATTGCGGTCGCATACAGAAGCCGAACGCTCGGCAACAGTGGGAAAGCGGGAATCCTGTCTCCTGGATCTCGAAAAGCTGGTCATCAATCAGATAGGTTTCGAGGAGCAGGAGCATGCGGCACAAGCGTTGGGCAAACACCTTGAATCCGAGCTCTCCATGAAAACCAAGGCGCTCGCGGCACGAAAAAATGAACTGCAAGCTTATGTCGACCGAGTCAATCATCTTCAGTCCGAGGTTGAGGGGTTCCGAGTCACGCTTGTCAGGATTGATACAGAAATCGATGCGCTACTCGATCACTTCCGAGATAAGCACTCTGTCGAACTTCAGGAGTTCGCTCCGGCGCTCGAGAGAACTTCCGAGTTGAGGCAAGACTTGAGAGAACTCGTGGCCCAAAAGAAGGAAGAACTTCGACTGCTTGGACAAATCAATCTCATGGCGGTTGAGGAGTTTGCCGAGGTTGATGACAGACATAAGTTTCTCGGGGGACAGATCAATGACCTCAGGAAAGCACGCGAAGACCTTCACCGTGTCACGGCAGAAATACGGAAGGAATCTACCCAACTTTTTTCTGTGGCCTTCGAGCAGATACAGATCAACTTCAACACGACCTTCCAGCGTTTATTTGGAGGTGGACGGGCTGAACTGAGGCTAACCGAGCCTGAGACTGTACTAGAATCGGGGATAGAGATGCTGTGTCAGCCACCAGGCAAAAGACTGGAAAACATCAATCTCCTGTCGGGAGGGGAGAAGTCAATGACTGCAGTGGCGCTACTTTTTGCCACATTCATGGTAAGACCGTCGCCCTTCTGCATTCTCGATGAGATTGATGCCGCTCTTGATGAAGCCAACGTGAGCCGGTTTGTAGACATGTTGACCGAGTTCTCCGATCGTTCGCAGTTTGTCGTCATCACTCACAATAAAAAAACCGTTACTGGTTCTTCGACCATGATTGGTGTCACAATGGAGCAACCAGGCATTTCGAAAGTCTTGGCTGTTCGCCTTTCAACTGGTCAAGAGGCAATTGCGTGAGGGGTCGTAAACGACTGATCAGCCGCAAAGAGTGGAGACTTTTCTGGCTTCTTTCGGCAGGCTTGTCTGTTTTGGGCGGTGGAGGGACAGCACTTTTTCTCACCCTGAACAAACCTGAGGAGCCCAAGAACTTGTTGCCAACGCAATCACCCTTTAAATCAACCGTTGACGATACGATTCCGGATACGCTCAACCTGAATGATTTTCTCCTTCCTGCCCCGGGTGGTCAATGGTTGACCCGAAGTTGGCTCTATAGTCGCCAAACCAGTCAAAAATGGAGTCCGTCTGAGATAGCGCCCTATTGGACACCAGCCGAACAGTTGCCGTTACTCAAATTACCGAAAGAAAATGATGACTCGTTCGCCCGATATTTTGAGGGAGTTCATTAATGGGACGCTCACTTCTTTTGATGGTTGCCTGTTTAGCAAGTTGTACAACAACTGTTGCAAGAATCAGCCCCCCGACAGCAGAGAATCCTCCTCCCTCCACTCAGACGACATGGCTTGCCCCCGATCAGTCTTGGCCCCTTCGTGCCTCCAACTCGGCACAAAGCTTCTCGGAGGCTCCTGCACCGACAACTTGGCTGCGGCCAATGGTCCAACTACCTTTGGTCTCGGTAGCTGTTGCTCTACCAGTACCCGAACTTCCCAAGGCGATGCCCTTACCCCTGCAGTTGGCCCCGGCTTCCCCTCGGTTGCGCCTTAATCCCCTTCCTCCTGTCGCTCTGAAGCCGGTTGCCGTAGCGGCAACGGCAATTGCAGTAACTCCAGTAGCAGTAGCTCCAAATGTCGTGGCACCGGCTAAGACTCCCTCAGCGATCAATAATTCTCAATCGGGAGCCAACCTAGCGCCAATTTCGAAACCTACATCCGCCCTGCCTGCACCGGTCGAGGCATCCCAAGTCCCTTCTCTGTTGCCGGGAGCCGCACCCCAGGCCCAGGACTTCAATTGGACTGATATGAATATTACTGCCGGCGAAGTGTTGTCCTTGCAGTTTCCCAAAACCAACTGGCTTTATTTGGACTCGCCAGCCCAGCAAAAAATCCTAGGGTATCAGTCAGCCACGAGAGAGAAAGAAACGGCAACCTTCGCTTTTAAACCCAACCTAACCGGCCAGTATATTCTTGAGTTTCAGCGTCAAGACTTGGCCACAGGCTCTACAGAAACCCGACATGTCAGGTTAAAAGTTGCTTTGCCGGGAACAAAAACAGCCACCGCTCAGAATCCACAGACTACCTCAACCGGTTCTGAGGTCTTGGAGTCCAGCAAGGCTTTGGCGGCCTCCGGAAAAACCGCCGAGGCCCTCCAGAAACTCCTTCAAAACTACAAGGAACAAGATACCCGGACTAACCTTGAGATTGCCCGGCTATTAAATGCTACGAGCCAAGCAGACGAGGCACTAGGCTTCCTAGACAAAAATCTGACCCTAGAAACTCCTGATTTACGTGACAGTCTGCTTTTGGGAACACAGCTTGCATTGGGCAAGAACCCAAGTCAGAAACTGCCGACCTATGTCAAACAGTGGCTTCTCAGCGCTAATCCACCTCCGGAGGACCTGTATCTGGCCGTTCTCACGGGCCTCAGAGACCAGAAACTTACCTCCCAAGCTCGAGAATGGCTCAAGGTTTATAGCCTGTGGTATAAGGCACCGCAGGCAAGGGATCAGTATCTTTACCTTACCGGTACCCTGTTGGAGTCTCCAGGCGAGTTGTTGAATATCAAGGATGCCTACAAGGCGTATTCTGAAGTGGTCGAAAAGTACCCGCTCAGCACCTGGTGGAAGGCTTCAGGAGACAGGGCCTCGTACCTTAACCGCCATTTTCTTCAGGTGCGATAGTTTGGGTTGACCTGAACCTCAGGTTTGTACTATAAGATTCGAGCTATGTTCGATGGGCTGACGACTAAGTTTTCCGATATTGTTCGATCTCTGTCCGGCAAAGCCTCGATTTCAGAGAAGAACGTCCAAGACATCGTTGAGGAAATCAAGGTTGCTCTGATCGAAGCTGACGTTAGTCTGCGGGTGGTCCGAAGGTTCGTCAATCAGACCATAGATGAGGCCAAGGGCGCGCTCGTTGTCCGGTCGGTAAACCCAGGCCAGCAGTTTGTCAAAATTCTTCATGAAAAGATGGTCAAACTTCTCGGTGACCAGAAACAGGATTTAGCCCTCCGGGGTCCCGACACCATCAGCACCATTCTTATGCTTGGTCTGCAAGGAGCAGGGAAGACCACAACGGTAGCCAAACTAGGCCTTCGGCTTAAGAAGCAGGGCCGTAAAGTCTTGTTGGTGGCCGCCGATCTTCAGCGCCCAGCGGCCATGGATCAACTTTCCTTTCTCGGGAACTCGATCGAAATGGAAGTGTATCGGGAGTCGTCGCGCAATCCCGTCGATGTCGTGCGCAACGCCCTCAAACATGCCAAGAAGAATCTTTTCGATACCGTGATTGTTGACACTGCAGGCCGGTTGCAAATCGATACCGTTCTTATGGACGAATTGGCGCAAATCAAGAAAGTAGCTGAACCCGTAGAGAGCCTTCTGGTAACTGACGCCATGACTGGCCAAAATGCCGTTGAGATCGCCCAAGCCTTTGAAGAGAAAATAGGAATCACAGGAATCATCCTTACTAAGTTTGACTCCGACACCAGAGGCGGGGCGGCTCTCTCCCTAAAGTCAATCACCGGTAAGCCTATCCTCTTTGTCGGGATGGGGGAGAAGATTGAAAACTTGGAGGTCTTCTACCCGGAACGCTTTGCCAGTCGCATCTTGGGTATGGGAGATGTGGTTTCCTTGGTTGAAAAAGCTCAGGAGACCTTTAATGCCGATGAGGCCCTCGGGCTCCAGCAAAAAATGGCTGGTGGAACTTTTACGCTTGAAGATTACCTCGAGCAGTTCCGCAAGGTTCGTAAAATGGGTTCCATGCAACAGTTGATGGCTATGATGCCTGGACTGGCCGGTCAAGTGGATGCAGGGTCCATCGATGAGGGTGCTCTCAAGAGAGAGGAGGCCATCATTCTTTCGATGACAAAAAAAGAGCGAAAGAACCCATTGATCCTCGGCCCTGGACGCCGAAAGCGGATAGCCAAGGGCTCAGGGACATCGAACTTCGACGTGAACCAACTCTTGAAGAAGTTTGAAAAAACAAAATTGATGATGAAAAAAGTCGCACGAAACAAAGGCATGCAGAATCAGATGATGCAGCAGTTCGGCGGCATGAAGTGAACAAGGAGGAACGATGAGCGTTTCCATTCGCCTGAAGAGATTTGGCGCCAAAAAGCGCCCGTACTATCGGATCGTGGTGACTAACTCCACAGCTCCGAGAGACGGCAAAACGATCGAGGAAGTGGGGTATTACCACCCGGTCGAAAAAGAAGGTCAGGTCAGTTTCAAGGCTGAACGGATCCGGGAATGGTTATCGAAGGGAGCCCAACTGTCGCCGACAGTGAAGAGCCTGCTCAATAAGAGCCAGTTTTTTCTATCCTGAAGATAAGCTGGCAAAAGGGAGACCGAAGTGGAAAAAGATCTGGTGGAATACATTGCCAAGACCTTGGTCGACGAACCTTCCGAGGTGATTGTCAATCAGATTGAGGGCGAAAAGTCCACAATACTCGAGCTTCGCGTGGCCCCTGACGATTTGGGAAAGGTGATTGGCAAACATGGGCGTATCGCAAAAGCGATTAGAACCGTGTTGAGCGCGTCTTCGACCCGAACCGGCAAGCGCTATGTTCTGGAGATACTGGACTAAAGATGAGTGTGTCCTTTCAGGATGGTCTGGCGAGAATCGCGATAGGCAAAGTCAGAACAAGCCACGGACTACAAGGGGAGGTCAAAGTGCTCAGTTACTCCGGAGAGTTTGACCATTTTGAACACTTGGGTTCGGTTTCGCTCGTCAAGGCAGAGTCTGTCAGGGTTCTGGAGGTTGAGGCTACCCGATGGGCGGGTGTAAACCTTTTGGTCAAGTTTCGGGGAATCAACCAGCCTGAGGACGCCAAACTCCTGGCCGACTTTGAAATTTGGGTTACACCTGAGCATGCGGCGCCTCTGGCACCTGGCGAGGTTTACCTGAGGGACCTCATTGGTTGTAGCGTCGTCTTTGAGGGTAGGCTTTTGGGTACCATCATAAGTTACTTGGAGGGTGGGAAGACCGAATTGCTCGAAGTGGAAAAGACCGGTGGGGGGCACGCCGTTTTGCCGTTTGCCGAAAGGTATGTAGGAGCTCTGGACTTGTCGGAAAGAACTGTTGAGCTTAAGGTGGACTGGATTCTCGATTAGGAATACAGAAGCCATGAAGTTCACTGTCCTTAGTTTGTTTCCTGAGATTCTAGAAGGTTTTTTTCAGTCGTCGCTGATGAAAAAAGCCGTGGACAAGGGATTGATAGTCGTCGAGTTTGTGAATATCCGTGACTTTGCAACGGACCGTCACAAGACTTGCGATGATATTCCTTATGGTGGTGGCGCTGGTATGGTTCTGAAACCGGAACCTCTGGCAAGGGCCCTGGATTCTGTGGGGGCTGGTCAGAAGAGAACCCTCTATCCGACACCATCCGGTCGATTGTTTACTCAAGCGACTGCCAAGGATTTAGCTGCAGAGGAAGAGCTCGTGTTCATCTGTGGCCGTTATGAAGGCATTGATCAGAGGGTTATCGATGAATATGTCGATGATGAGATTTCACTGGGGGACTATGTCATTTCCTCCGGGGAAATAGCCTCGTTGGTCATTATTGATGCTGTGTATCGATTGCGCGAAGGGGTTATCAAGGCACACTCGTTGGAAGAGGAAAGCTTCTCCGACGGGTTCATGCTCGAGTATCCACAGTACACGCGACCGGAGGTTTTTCGCGAGAATCGTGTTCCTGAGGTGCTTCTTTCGGGCCATCACAAGAACATCGCCCAATGGCGAAAAATACAGAGCGTCGAAAAAACAAAACGTTTGCGGCCCGATTTGTTGGGTTGATGTGTGACACAGAAATTATGAGGAGGACATTATGGACATTATGAAGGCTGTGGAAGCTTCGCAGCTGAGGGAATTGGCTCCCTTTTCTATAGGGGACCTCATCAAGGTTAACTTTAAGATTGTGGAAGGCAAGACAGAGCGTATTCAAGTTTACGAGGGAACCGTTATTTCGATGAACCATGGCGGGGTTCGCAAAACCTTCACCGTGAGAAAAATCTCCTTTGGTGTGGGTGTCGAGAGAGTCTTTCCCTTCCATTCCCCTCGAATCGAATCGGTGGAACTCGTGCGCCCCGGTCGCGTGAGGCGCTCAAAGCTTTATTATCTGCGAGACCGCGTTGGCAAGTCCGCAAAGGTTAAGGAGCTCATCCGAAAGAAGGCTGTCGCCGGGTAAAGAACACGGAGAATTGCAATAACATGGGCCGGTTCCGACGGGGATGTTTACCGAAGGGGCAACGGTACATTCTCTGAGGTTCGCAAAGAAGAACGACTCGGGTGACTTGGCGTAAGTCAGAAGTAGGGGTCAAGTTACTACCCTAAGAACCAAGCCCCGGTTGTTCTTTCGCTCAAAAGGGCGCAGGCTCAAAAAGACCCTTAGATTATCGAAAATCACTTTCAGGTGCTTGCCCGATTCCTAGTAAGGTCCTATCTTCTCCAGCAGAAAAACTATGAATCCGAAGAGTACGGTCGCTGGAAAGTCGCTGTTGACCCCTTGGGAGTTTCCTGACGACCTGAATGGATCACTACGTTATGCTGAATTGCACGAAAAGCTGGGAAAGCTCTTCAACGATATACAGACCAAGGCGTTTAGTCTTTTGGAGTTCGACCGCTACTCCAGGGAGACTTGCAAGGCGTTCGAGTCTGATCCTTGGGGGTTATTTCGGGTTGCTCTTGATCAAAAAGTCTACCCTTCGATTGCCAGTTTAAGCCTCAATGTGGCACTTCTGGTTTACCTTTATGCGCGTTCGCAACGTTGGAGTTTTCCCCAGACAGACTTACTGGTGCGAGCGGCCCTGCTTCACGACGTGGGAATGCTTTTTCTTCCAAAACCGGGGTTGAGCATGGCTGATAGGCTCACGGAAAAAGAAAAAGCGAGCTTTGAAGCTCACCCCTCGGTTTCCATGGAAACAGTCAAAGGATTGGGTGAGAGTTTTGAGTCAACTCAGGTGGCGCTACAGCATCACGAACAGTGGAGCGGGGGTGGCTACCCAGGCAGGCTCACTGGTAGTCAGATCCATCCTTGGGCAGCAATAGTTTCAGTTTGTCTTGGTTTTGTCGGCTATGTGGCCAAGAGCGGCGACACAAATAGCCTGCCTGCCTACGAGGCTGTGAAAAAATTGATCCAGGACCAGAACGACCGTTTCCACACCTCGGTGGTAAAGGACTTTGTAAAAGCCGTGGGTGTCTACCCACCGGGAAGTATTCTTCTTCTCAGTGACGGTAGCATTACCCGAGTTGTTGCAGTCAATGAAACTAGTGTTGTTCGTCCGAGCGTGCGAATCCTGATCGATCACTTTGGTATCCTTTTCCCGAAAGATACCGGAAGGCTTCTTGATCTCAATGACACTCCTGAGCTTTTCATTGCCCGAGCTGTCGATTTGGAGGAATTGATTCCTGATGGGATCGTCAAAAGCAAAAGGTGACACAGGTGAGGACCTAGCTTCCCATTGGTTCTCTGAGCACCACTATCATATCATCAAAAGAAACCTCAGGAGTCCGACCGGAGAGGTCGATATAATAGTGTACAGGGATGCATGCGTTGCCTTTGTTGAGGTGAAGTCATGGCAAGGCCTGAATAAATTGTCCTTAGCGGACTCCATTCATTCGAGGAAGAGGAGGAATATCATTACCACAGCGCGCTTTTTCCTTCAGAAATACCCCGAGTGGAAACAGTTTCGTTCTCGGTTTGACGTGGTCTTCGTGGGCTCAGAGGGCCAATTGGACCACTTCCCTGGAGCGTTTTCAGAGAGTGGTTTCCAATGAGCATTGATCCAAAGCCCGACAGCGAGCGCATAGTAGAGCTGCGGCGCAAAATAAGAGAGGAAGAATACCTCTCACGCGCCATTCAGGAGATTGCCCTGTTATTGACAGAGAGCATCAATCGGAGTCATTTTCTTCTTCATGAAAGAAAATAGCGGTGAGCGTCGTGGCTCCCGAGGAAGACGTCGTTTCCGCCATGATCATGAAGCTTCTCGAGTGGTCGTTCCCCCAAAGGACTGTTCGGTTTGCGGGGTTTTAATCTCCGAAATGGTTAGTGCGGTGGCTTGGGGAGCCGACAGGCTTCCAGCGCATTTTGATTGCGTATTGCAGGAACTCTCCAAGCGAGAAACATTGCTTGCCGAAGAGAAAATAGCGTACTTGGGCTCTGGACTATTCGGGGTGATTGTTGAAAAAGAAAACAGCCGCTTTGAAATCCATAGAAAAATCATGGTAGACGACCCCCAGACCGCTCCTGAATGGCGAAAAGAGATCAGGACGCTCTTCAAGCGGTAGATTATTGGTCCATGGCCCGTGGGTCTTCCTTTTCAGGAGCTCCCTCTCCTAGTATTTCGCAAAACCAGAAAGTACGGCTTCCGCCTTCTTGCGCACCGGTGTGATGTAGTTTCCGTTTTGTATTCTGATTAGTGCTGCGAAAACTTCCGGACTAACTTTGCCACTATTCTTCCTGCCCAGCATCTCAAGGCAGGACACCGCCGCAAAGGCAAAATTGCTGTCTGGCCGGATGGCATCCTGAGCCTTAATCAGGCTTGTGATGACGCTCTCGATGCGTGCACCTTGATCACCGCTTTCAACAAGGCCTAGTGAGTAGACTGCCTCTGAAACCACCATGGGCTCCGGATCGTTGAGAGCCATTTCCAAGAGTATCTCTCTTGCCTTGTCTCCACCGATTTGACCCAGCAATTCAGCCGAAAGCCTTCGGACATCCGGATAGTCATTAACAAGACGACCTCTTGTACGGACTTCGATGGTGGTCCCCTCACCACCGAGCTGTTCGAGCAGCGCAACGACATCGATGCTCTTGTCTGTCGCCTTACCGGTTTCCACCATTTTGGCAATGTAGTCGAGTGCTTTGACTTTCTCCGTTCGTCCGGGTTCGTTGGCTAAACTTCGAACAACTTGAACTTCAACGGTACTTTGCAGATACACGTCCTCGACGGTTTTCTGAGTGGTTTTCGGCGATAGCGTTTGCGAGCACAACAACGTTGGAACAACAAGCAAAAACAAGGTCAGTTTTTTTCTCATCGGTTCTCCTTGAACTTTCACCAATCCGATACCTTCCACTGTTCGCCAGATAACTTCAACTGATAAAGGAGAAGTTTTTGACCCTTGAGCAAGGCAAAGGCTTCAACTCTATTCTCATCGACAAAAGCTATGCTATCGACTAATACATGAGAGCGACTTGGATTGACAACAAACTTAAAGTAATCAGCAAGATTCTTGAGCTTAACTCCATTCTCCCTGAGCTTGGTGCTGCCGTTGAGAACTTCCTGCAAAACAACCGGATCATCAAACTTCCGGGTATATTCCGGATCAAGCTGCTCTTTCCAGTCTTCGAACCTGCCTTGGCTAATGATGGTATTTAGCCTTTCAACAAGGTCACGGATTTCGGCTAGAGTCGTGGAAGACCGTTCGGGGGAGACCTGCAAACTCTCAGAGGTGGAGTTCACGTCAGTTGGACCAATCTCAGGAAGTTCAGAAAGAGCCGTTTCGGTGACGGGAGAAAAAGTCTCAACCATATATGGATTTGCCTCAGCAGATCGACTTGCGCTAGGCATAGTGGCACAGGAAACCAGAATCAACGTCAACCCGACCGAAGTTGTGACGTACCACGGTTTCATAGCGCTATCCTATTGAGTCCAATGGTCTTTGTCAAAATGTTTCTTGACGTGAGCGACACCGAAAGCTATGGTGGTAGCCATGCAAGCGGTCTTCCCGGGAACTTTCGATCCACCTACCAATGGCCATTTGAATCTGATTGAGCGCGCTAGCAAACTTCTCGACCGAGTCATGGTGGTTGTGTCGGACAACTCACAAAAAAACTGCCTGTTCAATCCAAGCGAAAGAAAAATTTTTATGGTCGAGATGACCAAACACCTTGCAAATGTGGAAGTCCATGTTTGGAGCAAATTAATTGTAGACTTTGCTAGGCAGCATGACATCCGGATGATCATCCGCGGTGTAAGGGCCTTTACTGATTTCGGTTATGAGTTTGAGTTGAGTATGATTAACAAGGGTATCAATCCACATATCGAGACCTTTCTCATGCCGACAGATCCAAGATATTTTGTTCTTCGATCTTCAGCCATCAAAGACCTGGTGCGCCTTGATTGCGACGTTTCGAGTATGGTACCTCCGGTAGTCGAGAAGGCCCTGAAGCTCAAGCATTCGCGGGGCGAACTCGGCTAAAGGCTCAACTTGACACCACTGGGTAATTGGGCTAAGGTGATCAACCAAATTTTACAGAGGGAAGGATTATGGCAGTACCCAAGTTTAACACTTCCAAGGCACGCAGCCGAAGGCGTCGAGCGGCCAACATGAAGATGACCGTTCCCAACCTTGTCGCCTGTGGAAACTGCGGTAACAAGGTCCTGTTGCACCGCGTTTGTCCGAAGTGTGGCTTCTACAGAGGGAAGCAAGTTTTTGAACCGGAATCGATGGCTTAAGAAAGGAGTGAACGATGGACGAGCTGTTCGAGAAGCTAAAGAAGATCATTGTAGAGAAACTTGAAGTAGCCGACACCAAAGTGACCCTTGAAAGTAAGATAAGGGAAGATTTGGGGGCTGACAGCCTGGATACCTACGAACTCCTGTACGCCATCGAAGAAGACCTTGGGATTACCATTCCCGAGGACAAGGCCACTGAGTTCGAGAAAGTGGGTGATGTTCTGAACTACCTGCGTACCCAGCAGAAGTAGATTTATTTTCCATGACACCGGAACGCTTGCACTTTTTGAAGTCGTTCGAGCAACGCTCTGGTGCCCGTTTCCGAGATGTCTCCCTCCTAAATCTTGCCCTGACGCACCGTTCTTTTGCCAATGAGGCGCAAAGTTCTAGAGCCAACAATGAGCGTCTGGAGTTTTTGGGCGATTCTATTCTGGGCATGGTTGTCAGTGCTTATCTATACACCAATTTTTCTGAGCGTCCGGAAGGGGACTTGGCCAAGATCAAATCATTTGTGGTCTCTGAGGAGATCCTATCGGTGATTGCAAGGGATTTGGGAATTGATGAGGTCCTTCAGATTGGGAAAGGTGAAGAACATTCCGGGGGTCGATCGAAAAAAGCAATTCTTGCAGATGCCCTCGAGGCTGTTTTTGGTGCGTATTATCTTGACGCTGGTTACGCTGAGGTCGAAAGATTGGTCCTAAGCCTTTTGGTGGCTCAGGTCTCTCTTGTCGTGGAAGATAAACACCGAAAAGACTATAAAACTCTTCTTCAGGAGCTTGTTCAGAAGGAGTTTAAGGTATACCCACGCTATTTGGTGGCCGATCGTACCGGTCCGGATCACGACAGGACATTCACTGTGGAAGTCTGGATTGAAGGTCAATGCCAGGGAAGTGGCACCGGAAAAAACAAAAAAGAAGCGGAGCAGGTTGCGGCCGGCAAAGCGTTTCTGGCACTTAGTGATAAATCAATTTCAAAAGCGACGCTTTCTCATTAAGGAGAGGTTCTTCCCAGACGAGTTCCAGCAATCGACGTAGCAAGGTTCCCAGCAGCGGCCCTGCAAGAACGCCAGCAGCCCTGAGTTCCTCGCCTGTCACTGCCAGTTCCGATAAGAATACTGGCTCGGCTGACGTAGCTGCCCGACGTAATTCTGTCAGTGAGATAGCTTGCTTTTTTAGCAATCCGTCTTCCCGCAATGCCTCTAGTACTTTCAGAGCTTCTGAAAAATACTGACGATTCTCCCATGCGAACAAGATGAGCTTTGCTTTTCGGCGGTCATTGGAGTCGGCTTGGAGGTGCGGCAACGCCCGCAGCGGCATCAGCACTCGTTTCAGTTGATTATTCGATAGTTTGAGCAACTTAAGGGGAACTGAAAACTTCTGATAGCTATCCACCCCTCCATGCGCAAGCCAGAAGCTCACTCGTTGATGTGGGTCAAGCCTTTCCCATGAAGTGAAAGCAGAGGCAGACAAATCTGGCACAATTTCACTGGTGAGGATCAATTTAAGAATGCCACAGCGCTGAAGGTCAGACCAAACTTCTTTTGAGGCTCGGGCGCCAATTGTTTTGAGAAACTCGTCCCGAATACGCTCCCTTGAAACAGAAGCTAAGTTTGGGCTTAATTGTTCTGCCGCCTTTCGAGTTTTCTCCTCCACCAAGAAACCGTATTGTGCTGCGAAGCGGAATAGACGCAGAATGCGCAGAGCATCTTCAGAGAATCTCTGAAAAGGATCTCCAATGGCTCGTATAAGCCCGGCTTTCAGGTCCTTTTTGCCACCATACAAGTCGACGACCACACCAGAGCTCAGGTCTAGGGCCATTCCGTTGATGGTGAAATCCCTTCGACCCAAATCCGCAGCGAGATCACGGGTGTAGTTGACTTCACCCGGGTGCCTGTGATCCTTGTAGGCTCCGTCAATCCGGAAGGTAGTGACTTCATACGATTCCTGTTCGAATAGTACAGTTACGGTCCCGTGCTTGATTCCGGTGGGTACGACCCGACGGAAAAGCTTCGAAACCTCTTCGGGAGTAGCATCGGTGGCGAAATCAAAATCTTTGGCTGGCAACCCTAAAAGTAGGTTCCTTACGGCACCTCCAACGAGATAGACAACGTACCCCTGAAGATGAAAGACCTGAGAAAAGCCATTGAGCCGTTTAAGCACACCCTCGAACATGACGGAAGGGTAGGATTGGACAAACAGAAAAGTCAAGTTTATGTTGTAACGATGGTTATTGCGGTACTGTCGTCGGGGGATTCTGTGGCCAAAGACTTGCTCTTGAGCCTCTTGCCGAAGTGCAAATTTATCATCGCTGCCGATCGTGGCCTTCTGCTTCTTCAGGGCACCGGTTTTACAGCAGACCTTTTGGTAGGGGATCTTGATTCGTTGACTGATACCAACTGGCAGCCCCTCACGCGAGAGGTTCTTACACTACAATCCGACAAAGACGTATCTGATACCGACGAGGCTGTGGCTCAGGCCCAAGTCCGCAATCCAAGCGAGATCTGGCTGATCGGTGGAAGTGGCGGACGTATGGATCACTGGCTTTCCAACCTCCGCCTTGTGGAGAAGACTCCTCTGGTACGACGTTGGTTCACTGCGGAAGAGCGAATCATTCGTCTGCGGGCTGGAGATTACCTTCGGTTAGAGCCTGGCCGTGCCTCGCTTTTCCCTATTGGCAGGGCCCCTTGGCGTGTGCGTTCTTTAGGCTTGGTCTGGCCCTTGGATTCAGTAAACTTTGAAAGTTGGCATAGTCTGAGCAATCAGGCTTGCGAAACCGGCGGTGAACTCTGGGTCGACTCCGGAGAGTTTTTCAGTTTTCAAGCTTCTAACGCAAGAGAATTACAGGCATGACAAACATTTCTTTTAAACTCTCGGGAGTTTTTTTCGAAGTCGTGAGGTTATCCCCAGGCATTCATTGGTCGTGTCAGCGGACGTGTGATGAATCTGAGCAACAAGAATCTGTTTTAGCAGTTGCCAGCCCTACCGAAGTCATGGTGAACTTTTGAAACCTCAAGTTGCATTTTGAAGGAAGCGATTGCTGATGAAAGTTGACTTTCTTTTTGTCTACTTCCGCCTGATCGTGTTCGTCTTTGTGATGACTTTGGTCCTATTTACATTTTACCTCATTGGAACTTCGCAGAGTTTTCTTGAGACCA
Source organism: Spirochaetales bacterium (assembly GCA_947478845.1). Lineage (GTDB taxonomy): Bacteria > Spirochaetota > Spirochaetia > JABEVK01 > JABEVK01 > JAIFLN01. Next base: position 87,488 of record CANJXC010000001.1, read on the forward strand.
CTCTGAGTTTGCTGTTCGTTTGGTTCAGATCCTCCTCTTGGGTTGGTGTTGTCTTGGCGGGTTTCTTTCAGGTTTTCCTGCTGTTTCAGACCCAAAAAGCCCTTGGCAAAACTCTAGCTAACTTACTGATGTTAATGCTGTTTTTAGTTCTTTATGTGGGTGTCGAGTTTCTTAAGGCTTGGCTTTACCCAGGCATTGCGCCGTGAATGAGATCTGGCTCTTGGCCCGTGAACTGGAGGGGTGGGTGGAAGCAGGCGGGGTAAAGGATGTTGTTGGGGACCAAGCCGAGTCTTTTACAAAACTTGGATGGGAAACCCACGTTGTCCTTCCCCTCTATGGACAGCTTCTTGAAGTTGCGGCGGCAGAGTTTGCGCTGGAATGGTCTGGAACCAATAAACAGCCCTCTTATGAGGGCCGTTCGATCAGCGTCGTAACCAAGGCGACGAAGGGCTTTATCCTTCATCTTGTGGGGCTAACTTCTTTCTCTGAAAAGCGTGGCATCTACACTTATACCGCTGAGGAGGAAGACCTTTCTCAGGGTAAACATAAGGGGAGCGGTCATCTCGATGCCTTCTTCATGAACCTTGAGTATCAGTGGGCCATTACGCAATATTGGTTTGAAACCAATCAGCGGCCGCAGCATGTGCTGGCCCATGATGGCCACCTAGGCTATCTGCCGGCGCTGGCCCGGCATCACCCGGGGTATGGAATCCATTTTCATGCGACCCGGTTTGCAGTGCTCATACACAATGCTGGACCCGGCTACCGCCAAGAGGTACCAGATACACCCTACCATCGAAACCTGTTGGGCTTGCCTGAACGCCTCGTTCAGGAGTCGATTCTTAAAGGTTATTTGGACCCCTTGGTTTCAGCTGCTCACCAGGCCAACTTAGCCACCGTTAGCCACAACTATGCCGAGGAACTGCTGACAGGGAAAAACGACCATTGGTCTGGTGGCTATGGCCAATATCTTCGAGAACACCGAGTGAAGCTCAAGGGAATCACCAACGGTATCAGCTTAATCGACAAGGACCCGCGTGACCCCGAGCGATCGGGTTTAACTGTCGGTTTCGACCCACTTCTGGGACAATTCGAAGGCAAATTACAATGTCGGAGGGAGCTACGTGAACGCTTGTTGTTCAAACCTTCATCGGTCCATGGCCGTCTCTCCGACTGGAATAAGGCTCTTTATATGAATCAAGGCCGTCTTACGGCACAAAAAGGGGTCGAGGCTCTGGCCGGGTTGATCGAGAGAGCGTTGGAGGAGGCTCCTGCGGCAAACTTTGTTGTGATGGCGCAGGGGGAAAGTCGCTATGAAGAACCGATGCAGAGGTTGGCTCAAAATCATATCGAATCCGGTCAGTTCATCTTCATCAATAAGTACGAGGATTCCTTGGCAAGACTCTTGTTTGCTGCTGCCGATTTTCTGTTGATGCCGTCGGAGTACGAACCCTGCGGCTTGACAGACCTGAAGGCTCAACTGATGGGCACGCTACCAATTGTCCACCGGGTTGGTGGACTGGTGAAAGTTCGTGACGGTGTCACTGGCTTCTCTTATGCCGAGAAATCAGGATTCTGGGGGGCTTTTCAAAAAAGCCTCGAGTTGTACAGTGAGAAGCCGCAGACTCTCAAGATGATGCAGACAGAGGCTTTCAGCGAGGTTTTATTGCGCTCAGACTGGCCTTCGATACTAGTAACTCAGTACATCCCGTGGTTGACAGAAGTTCCTGTCAACCCTATCGTATCCCCGTGATGCCAACTTAGCTCAGGGGTAGAGCAACGCACTTGTAATGCGTAGGTCGTCGGTTCAATTCCGACAGTTGGCTTGACAAAGTACCCCCGGTCAAGTAGTTTAGTGGCGATTTGGGGGAGATTCCAGAGTGGCCAAATGGGGCAGACTGTAAATCTGTTGCGAATCGCTTCGTAGGTTCGAATCCTACTCTCCCCAGAAAGCCTTCCTCGCAGAAGGCTTTTTTTATTGATAATGGACGTCATCTACAAAGAGGGCCTGAACTTCGAATGTACTCAGTGCCATGCTTGTTGCAGGCATGATCCGGGTTATGTGTTCCTTTCGGCACAAGACCTGGAACATCTATGCGCACATTTCCACGTAGAAGCTAAGGATTTTGTACAGCAATGGTGTCGGTGGGTGGATTTGGGTGATGGGGAAGTTCTAAGCCTTCGCGAAAAAAAGAACTTTGACTGCGTTTTTTGGGATGGTGGCTGCACCGTATATGGGAGCCGCCCTGTCCAATGCCGTACCTATCCTTTCTGGGAAAATCCGCTGAAGTCCCAAGAAAACTGGCATTGGGAAGCTCGCTATTGTCCTGGAATCGGGCGTGGAAAACTGCATAGCCGCGAACAGATAGAACTGGCCTTAAGCCAAAGACGTTCCGCGCCTGTTCTGAGGAGGAACGAGCTGTGAGATTCCCGTTCCGGGGTAACATCGGCTCTGTGCCTACACCCTTAACACCGGCAGCCTTAAGAGCGAAAGTTTCAGCTTTCGTGGAAGTGAGTTTCAGGTGACAACTATACCTGTTACGCTGGATGATACTGAAGCTCGTTATTTGTACCGACTACTCCACCAACTTGAAGATCAATCAGAACTTTCAAGCCTTTACCTGCAGTTGCAGAAGCATTTTTTTCAGACTTTAACGGTGGCCGAGTTGCATGAGCTTCTTGAGGAGGTCCTTTGAACCTCGCCAAAAAAGCCTTGCTCGTCGTTGCAGGTTTCATTCTCCTTGCCGGATGCGTGCTTGGGGGTTGGATATGGTCTGAAAACCGTGCCGTTGAGGGGAAAGGCACAGTCCGTGTAGTGATTTCCGCCGGCGAGGCCCTCGGTCAAACCGCCCGAAACTTAGAAAGCGGTGGCCTGCTCCGTTCTGCCGCACTCTTCAAACTCATCGAGTACCTCGATGGTGGTTCTCTGCACTTTCCGCAGGGTACCTTCGAGGTTCCGCTAGGACTAACGGTTTTGGAACTGACACACTGGTTCAAAGAGGCAAACCCGGTTCAAGTTAAGGTAACCCTTCCTGAAGGCTGGACGTCCAGACAAATTGCCCGTCTCCTCGAGGAGGCCGAGATAGTACCCACGGCCGACTTCCTGCAAGAGGTTAGTGAGAAATCAGCCGAAGGCACACTTTTTCCCGATACTTACCTTTTTCCGCTCCATGTAACAGCCAGAGATGTGGTTCACAGGATGCAAGAGAACTACTTTCAGAAAACTCGCGCCCTTGCGCAGGGAATGGAACCAGGAGCGGTGAAAAGAAACTTGGTGATGGCATCGATCATTGAAAAGGAGTATCGGTTGCCCCAGGAAGCCGCAATTATTAGTTCTGTCTTCTGGAACCGCCTCGAGCGGGGCATCCCCTTGGGCTCCTGCGCGACAATTGAATACATCCTTACTGAGATTCAAGGTAGACCACATCCTAAGCGAATCTTTTTTGTGCACACAACGATTCCAAGTCCCTTCAATACCTACCTCAACAAAGGACTGCCACCGCAACCAATCTGCAACCCAGGACTGACGGCGCTACAGGCAGCCTTCCACCCGGCCACCACGAAGTTCCTCTATTTTGTCGTAGCCGACCCCGTAAGGGGCTCTCATACTTTTTCCAGTTCCTATGTCGATCATGAGAAGGCACGAGAACTCTATTTCGACACCTTCGTCTCGAAGGGTTGACATGGCTTTTGACGAATCGGTGCTCAAGCAGATTCTAGACAAGACCGACTTGGTTGAACTGATAGGAAGGCAGGTTACACTTAAACCAAATGGTAAACGATGGTGGGGCTTGTGTCCTTTTCATGAAGAAAAATCGCCTAGTTTCACTGTAAACCCTTCCAGTCAGTTCTTTTACTGTTTCGGTTGCCAGGAAAAAGGCAATGCCTTCGGTTTTGTTATGAAGCACGACCACCTGAGCTTTCCCGAAGCAGTGAAACAACTCGCCACCTCTGCTGGGATCACGTTGGAGGAAGCAGCGGACTTGTCGCCTTCAGACCGCGAAAGGGCTGCCCTTCACGAGTTATTGGGGCGGCTCGCCGGAACCTTTCATCACTTGCTGAAGAATCACCCGGAGGCTCAAGAGGCCAGAGAACTCCTTGTCCGCAGGGGAGTAACTGCTCAAATGATCGACCAGTTTCAGCTCGGTTATGCGCTGAAAGAGTGGGGTTGGATGCGCCGTTTTTTATTGGATAGAAAATACAGTGAAGATTTCCTACCAAAAACCGGACTGTTTAGTCAGCAAAACCGTGAGGCCTTCCTCTTTGGTGGACGCCTGATTTTTCCGATTCGGGCTCATTCTACCGAAACGGTTGGGTTCGGCGGGCGATTACTTTCCGGCTCGGGCCCTAAGTATATAAACTCGCCCGAAACTTCCGTGTTTCTAAAGCGGCGCACCCTCTTTGGATGGGATCGTGCTCTCCCCTCGATCAGGGAACGACAGCAAGTGATCGTGTGCGAAGGCTACATGGACGCCATCGCGCTTCACCAGGCAGGGCTGACTTGGGCAGTTGCCCCCTTGGGAACTTCGTTTACAGAAGACCACGCTGCACTGCTCAAGCGCTACTGCCGATCAGTCATTTGTCTTATGGATTCCGACGAAGCGGGACAGAAAGCCACCGCCCGAGTCATCGAGATCTGTGAGCCACAAGACCTGAACACCTACGTAGCGGAACTCACTGGGATGAAAGACCCTTCCGAACTCCTCGAGATCGAGGGACCGGAAGCTCTCCGTGAACTGCTGATGGCACCTAAGAAAGGCTTTGATTTTCTGCTTAGCTTTCGCTATACTGCGTATTCGGGTCACTCTAGCGTGGATCTTCGAGGCTTCCTCGGAGAAATGTTCAAGTTCCTGTCCAAGATTTCCAACGGGACCCTAAGGGAGACCTTTCTAAACACTTTGGCAGACTTCTTGGGAGTAAACCACCAAACGCTTGCCGAAGACTTCCAGAAGGGAGATTTTCGAAAGACGGCTAGCTTCCTTGTGGCTCCGGCACCCTCGAGATCCGTCTCACAAGGCGTTAGAAGCATCGAGTGGAGCCTGATGATGGCCATACTGACAAGACCCGATCTCTATGGTCGGTTGCGCAGGGATGTTAGCCCCGAGTTCTTCTCGGAAGCAAGGTCCCGGGAGCTTTTCAGCATCTTGGACGAACTACTTGGGGATGGGGCAGTAACGAGTCTTCCGCTGGAACTGGTGCTGGAAAGGGCGGGGGAAGTCGTTTGGAAGGACGAGATGGTCAAGGCGGTCATGTCTGGAGAGTTCGACCAAAATGCAGAACAAGTATTGGATGATGGAATGAAGATGCTGGGTAAAAGGAAATTGATTTCCCAACGAAAGCGTGTGGGAGAAATGTTACGCCAGGTAGCGGGAGATCCTGAGGAAACTCAGCGGTTGATGCAGGAGATCCTGTTTTTGGACCGGGAAATCACCCGGATGAAGGGGAAAGTTTAATGTCAGACCTTGTGAATGACCCTGCCATGGCAAAACTGGTCGAGTTTGCCAAAAAGAAAGGAAGCGTGACGTTTGACGAAGTCAAGGAGATGCTGCCAGAAGAGCTTGTCAACACGGAAAAACTCGATGGAGTCTATGAGTTTCTCGCCAAACAGGGAATACACATTGAGGAAGAAGACCCACTAGAGGCAGCTTTAGCGGAAGAAGAAGAACAGTTTGAATCCGAAGAGGAACTTTTTGGTGCCGAGTCCTCTCAGTCTGAGGAAGATATTGATCCTGAGGCAGACTTCAAGAAGAAGCTCAACTATAACGACAAAGATGCGACAATTGACGATCCCATAAGATTGTACCTACGAGAGATAGGAAAAGAAAACCTCCTGTCTGCTGAGATGGAGGTTACTCTTTCCAAACAGATGGAAGACGGTGAAAACATCATTAAGCGGATCGTGAAGAACTCAGGAATGATCATTCCTGAGTTTGCTTTCCTTTCGCAGGAGACTCTTTCAAGGGGAGAGCCCCGCGATGATATCAACCGTTCTAAGAAAGAACTTTCCGACTTTCTTGCCGAAAAGAGGCGACTGACTCAATTCTACAAGGAGCCTCTCAAGGCTATCAGCGCACCCCTGCGCCAATACATGGATCTTAAGGATCGCCTGACAACGGTTGGTACGGAACTCTTGGAGGATGAGGAACTAGCAAACCTGCGGATGTCGCTCCTGCTCGAAATCGAGCAGATCGATATTCACCCTGACGAAATAAGCAAGTTCTCGGATAAGTTCATCAACGCGTCGAGGCGCATCAAGAAGTACCAGAAAGAACAAGCCAAAATCGAGCGCCGATTGCGCGTTAACAATATGCGCGACCTCAGAAACCTAGGCCGCAGTCTTGCAAGTGCGCTAGAAAAAGACGAATTGGAGGCTAAACTCGGCCTCACCAGTGACGCAATCAAGGAAAAAATCCGCCAGATACAGATAGCGGATAAAAAGCTCAAGCAACTCGAAAGCGAGTTTGAGACAACAATTGACGACATCGTGGTCAAAGCGGAAGAGATCTCCTCCGGAAAGACTATGATGAAGACGGCCAAAGATCGCTTGATCAAGGCCAACCTAAGACTAGTTGTTTCTATTGCCAAGAAATATACCAATCGTGGGCTCCATTTCTTCGACCTCGTCCAGGAAGGTAACATCGGTTTGATTAAGGCCGTAGAGAAGTTTGAGTACCGAAAAGGCTATAAGTTCTCTACTTATGCTACCTGGTGGATTCGACAGGCGATTACACGATCGATCTCCGATCAGGCGCGCACCATCCGGGTCCCAGTTCATATGATCGAACAGATCAACAAAGTCGTGCGTGAATCCCGACAATTGATGCAATTTCTCGGACGAGAACCTTCGGATGAAGAAATAGCCGAGAGACTAGGCTGGCAGGTATCGCGAGTAAAGTCGGTGAAAAGCGTTGCACGCGAACCGATTTCACTCGAAACACCCATCGGCGAGGAGGAGGACAGTCTTCTTGGTGATTTTATTGAAGACAAGGACGTTGAGAATCCCTCTACCCAAACTGCCTTTAAGATCCTGCAAGAACAACTTCAAAAAGTCCTCGCAACGATCCCCCCGCGGGAGCAAGAAGTGCTCAAGATGCGCTTCGGCCTAGAAGATGGTTATTCCTTGACATTGGAAGAGGTTGGACTGTATTTTAACGTGACCCGCGAACGCATTCGCCAAATTGAAGCCAAAGCACTTCGTCGCCTGCGCATGCCAAATCGCAGCAGGGCGTTGCGGGATTACCTGGATAACTGATCAAGGACGGAACATGGAAGCCACTTTCGAGAAACTGCGGAGCCTGCAGGAAATTCTCTTTGCAAAATTCAAATTGGAAAAAGAGATCAATGAGATTCCGAAGGCTCTTGTCACCAAAACAGAAGTTCTCAACCGAGCCAAAAAATCCTTCATCGAAAGGAACGAGCAAGCTGAGTCTATGAAGACTAAAGTAAGGCATCTTAACATCGAATTGTCCGATGCCACCAAAAGGCGTGAAGACTTTGAGAAGCAGATGGACCTGATTAAGACCCAGAAGGAATATGAGGCACTTGACAAGGAAATCCGAGACGCGACCGAAAAAGAACAGACCCTCCGAAAAGATATTGTCAACGAAGAAGGTGACCTTGAGGAATTGCTGATTGGTTTGGAGAAGCTCGAAAAACAGATTCACCTTGATGAACAGGAACTCAAGGAAGAAAGTGACAAAATTCAGGCCGAGGGATCAAGCAAGAAACTGAAGCTGACCACTCTGACTTCTGAGGAGCATTCGATTACACCGGGCATGGACCAGGATATCCTCTTTAAGTTCGAAAGAATCATCAAGAGCAAGGAAGGCCTTGGAATCGTGCCAATCGTCAACGGCGTCTGTTCTGGCTGCCACATCATCCTTCCCATGCAGTTTGTGAACGAAGTTCGGATGGAAGAAGCAGTGAAGTTCTGCCCATACTGCAGTCGGATTTTGTACTTCCAGAGTGGCATGGACCCTGCAAAGAGAGATCAGATCGAGGCTGGTTCCCTTGCGGAACTCGTTGAGGACGAAGAGCCTAACGACGACGAAGAATAAGGAGTCAAACAGGCAGACTGGGCCATCGCTTGCGAGTTTTTGCCGATTTCGCAAGAGGAAAGTCCGGGCTCCGGAGAACATGACGCCGGCTAATTACCGGGCGCTGAAAAGCGACAGAGAGTGCCACAGAAAATAGACCACCCCGAGTCTTACGGGCAAAGGGAAAGGGTGAAAAGGTGGTGTAAGAGACCACCGCACCGCCAGCGATGGTGGTGGCTCGGTAAACCTCGTCAGGAGCAAAATCAAGCAGCAGCGGAATGGTTCGTTCAACGTTGCGGGTCGGTTGCCATCGAACAGTTTCGTAAGTTACTGCCGAGACAGATGATGGTCCTAGGAAGAGGGTGACTTCTTCTCGACAGAACCCGGCTTACAGGTCTGCCTGTTTTTTTATGAGACATTTTTCCAACAGACGTAGAACTAAGCCTCTGTCTATCATGACCAAAACCCTGCTCATTTTCTCATTAGTAACGATCTGTTCTGCGGGGGGATTTTGGCTAGTTAGCTCGATGAAGACTCAAGTCACAGCTGGACCAACGCAAGTGAACGTGCTGGAATTGTGGAAGAACGGAAGCTACGATGAGATCATCGCTAACGGTAAAGAACAGCTAAAGGCGGTTCCTATGGACGTAGGAACCCTGGTATTTTCAGGGTTTGCATACTTTCACAAGGGTGTTTCTGAAGTGACCGTTGAGAAAAAACTTCCACTGATCAACCAGTCGATTATTTCTTTGCGAAAAGCTCTACTCCTTCCCGACGTACCCTTGATCCCTCAAATCCACTACATTTTGGGGAAGGCTTATTTCCATAAAGGTAAGTTTTATTCGGAACTGGCCATACTTCATCTTCAGGAGGCCGAACGACTTGGATACTCTGCAACTGACATCAATGAGTATCTCGGTTTGTCTTATTCACTGGTGGCCCGTTACTCCGAAGCTTCGCAAGAGTTTCTCAAGGCTGTCGAAAAGTCGCCTTCGGATCTGTTATTATGGACACTCGGAGAAACTTACTTTCAGATGCAACAGATGGACGATGCCATTTCGTACCTTCATAAAGCGATCAACAAGACCAAGGATCGGGGCTTGGAACAGCGCTGCAGGTTCCTACTTGGTGACATCTACACGAAGCAAAAAGAGTTTGATGGGGCCCAAAGCGAATACAACACTATCCTTTCTAAAAATGAAAACTCAGCGGATGCACATTATTACCTTGGTGAAATCGAGAACCTCAAAGGGAACAAGGATGCGGCGAGGGCAGAGTGGAGAAAAGCCTTCAAGATCGACCCTCTCCACTTTAATGCCAACCAGCGACTGTTCAACTAGGCTTTTTCATGCTATTGTTCCACTGATTTCTGGGGGGGACATGGGTATTTTCAGTAACTTTTTTTCTTCATTCTCATCTGACATCGGTATTGACTTGGGCACATGCAACACTCTCATTTACCTGCGTGGAAAAGGTATTGTGATCAATGAACCTTCGGTTGTTGCGGTAGAACGCGGCACCAAGAGGGTCGTGGCTGTTGGTACTGAAGCTAAGCATATGCTCTGGAAGACTCCCGGGGAGATTATTGCAATCCGCCCATTGCGCGATGGTGTGATTGCGGACTTGGAAACGACTGAGAAAATGATCCGCTATTTCATCCAAAAAGTTCTCCCTAAACGCTGGTTTGTCCGACCGCGAATGGTCATTGGAGTGCCATCCTGCATCACCGAAGTTGAACGACGGGCTGTGGAAGAATCTGCCTATAAGGCAGGAGCCCGCGAGGTCAAAATCATCGAGGAATCATTGGCAGCTGCTATTGGTGCAGACATTCCAATTTTTGAACCTGCCGGTCATATGGTGTGCGATATCGGGGGCGGAACTACAGAGATTTCGGTCATTTCACTCGGTGGAATGGTTGTCACGAACGCCATTCGCCTTGGTGGCGACGAGTTCGATGAAGCGATAATTAAACATGTTCGAAACGTACACAACCTCATCATCGGTGAACAGACCGCCGAGAAACTAAAAATAAGCATTGGCAACGCAGCGCCCGATAAGACCATTGAAAAAATGGAAATTAAGGGCACAGACGCTATTACGGGATTGCCCCGGAGACTTGAAATCGATTCGATTGAGGTCAGGGAGGCTCTTCAGGAACCTATCAATGTGGTCATTGAAGAGGTCAAAAAGACTTTGGGGCAGACTCCTCCTGAACTTGCGGCAGACATCGTCGAACGTGGCATTGTTATGACTGGAGGTGGGTCCCTTCTCAAGGGCCTCCCAAAACTCTTGGCAAAAGAAACTGGAGTTCCTGTCTTTCTGGCCGAGAACGCCCTGTACTGCGTGGCGTTAGGCGCTGGAAAGTACTTTGATCAGGCGAAGCTTAACAATAACCGCAGTCTTTATAACAATCTGAATACATGAGCAAGTCGTCCCCATTCCGGCAGTTGCTCTTCCGGTTTCACAGGGGAGCTATCCTAGTTGGACTTTTAGTTTCGTCTTCACTGTTGGTGCTATTCAACGGCACTCCAGGGGTTTCCAAGCCTCAGGAGATAGGGCTTGCAGTCCTGTCATTCTTCCAAGGAGCCGTTTCACAAACTTTCCATTGGTTTGGCCAGTCTGCAGAATCAATGGCAAGTTTTGCGGACCTCAAATCGAACTTCGATGCAGTCAATTTAAGGCTGAAGAAATACGAGGGGAATGAACGTGAGCTGGTATTGCTACGTACTGAAAACACCAGACTCAAAAAACAATTAGATTTCCATAGCAGCTTGTCGTATTTCAATGTTGCGGCTGAGATTATCGGCAAAGACCCAACTCGAGTGTACTCCTCTATGGTCATTAACAAGGGATATCTCGATGGCATTCGACTCGACCAAGCCGTCGTGGCAAATCAGAATGGCGTTCCCGGCCTGGTGGGGAAAATCACAAAGGTGAGTCTAAACTCCGCTGTTGTTCAACCCGTTCTCGATGCTAACCTTTTCGTATCAGCGCGCATGGAGAATAGCCGTAATGAGGGCTTGGTTTCAGGGAAGGGAAGCAACGAAGATGTACTGTTGATGAGTTTTGTCAAGAAACGCGCCGCTACTGAGATTGCTCAAGGCGACCTCGTTGTTACCTCTGGTTTGGAATCTCTCTATCCAGCCGAAATCCTTATTGGGCGGGTGAGAGGTGTCTCCAGTAAGGAGTATGAAACAAGCCTGAATATTGAGGTGGAACCGATTGTTGACTTCTCCAAGCTGGAGTACCTCTACGTTCTGAGGCTTCCATCATGATACGGACGGGTCTTTGGGCCTCTGTAGTGCTGGGAATACTCCTTTTGTTGCAGACAACGGTCTTGAGCTATTTTTCAATAGCAGGGGTGAAACCCGGTGTGTTGCTGATCGTTTTTGTCATTCTGGCTTCCCAAAACGGAGGTTTAGTCAGCCAGATTGTTGGTTTTATTCTCGGTCTAGCTCTCGATATGGTTACCACGGCCCCATTGGGATACAACGCCTTTCAATATGCCCTAGCTGGATACTTGTTCGGCCTGGGGAAAGGTAAGGTGTATTACGATCCTTTTGTTGTTCCTGCGCTCGTTGGCCTGCTGGCCACAATTTACTCCGCAGTTGCAGGTTTCGCCCTGTCGGAAGTTTTTCAACTCGGGTTTAAAGTTGATTCTTTCTTTCAGGTCGGACTAGTCGTGCAGTTGGTCGTTAATCTCGTGGCGTCACCTCTTGTCTATCTTGTATTTAACTTCCTGAAACAGCGGTTTCAAGATCCACGGCGAGGTTTTGATGGGTGATCGGAACCTCATTTCACCTGAAAACAAAACCCCGCGTCTTATTGGCATCGGAGTTGTGTTGTCTGCGATTATTCTGTTGTACCTGATGCAACTTTTTTCAATGCAGATTATCAATAATGTCCGCTTCACTCAGGATGCGACGCAGATTTCCCAGAAGTCGGTGTCGATAACCGCCAAACGGGGTGAGATTTTTGATCGTTTTCATGAAGTTCCTTTAGTTCAGAACGTTGATTCCTTCCAGGTCAACTTCAATCCTGCAGAGGCTTCGGCCTCGGAGATTCCGAGGATTCTCTCGAGACTTAGCGTATTGCTAAGGATACCGTTCTCTCTGCTCGATCAAAAGGTGCCTGAGAGGCTCTATACTTCATTCCAGTCAATCGAACTCAGGCATGGAATCGATTACGCCACCGTTTCGCAAATAGCCGAACATCGGGACGATTTCCAGGGGGTAACGTGGGAAAGCAATCCCATACGAAATTACGTCAACATCGGTACTTTGGCTCATGTAATTGGCTACGTTGGAAGCATCAATCAGGAAGAACTCCAGGTTTTGTATAATCAAGGCTACGGAATGCGAAGTCTCATCGGAAAAAGCGGAATAGAAAAAAACTTCGATCTGGTTCTGCGAGGAAAAGATGGAACTCGATTTCGGACGGTTGACGTGAATGGCCGCAACGTCAGCAGCAATTCGACTGACAAAATCATTCCTGAATCGGGAAAAGATTTAGTCCTTACCATTGATAGGCGTATACAGATTCTTGCTGAGAAAGCCTTAGGACCCCGCAATGGCTCTGTTGTTGTCCTGCGGCCGGCCACCGGAGAGGTTCTGGCCATGGTGTCATATCCCTACTTTGACCCTAACAAGTTCTACACCGAGGAAGCTTCGCAAGAGTTTACGAGATTGCAGACTGACCCGACCTTTCCTTTGATCAATCGAAGCATTCAGTCGGCGTACCCTCCTGGCTCTACATTTAAAATTATAATGACGACCGCTATTCTTGGCGACAAGGTAATTGATCCGGCTAGGACTGTTGTCTGTACCGGCTCTATAGAAGTGGGAGACCGAGTGTTTAAGTGCAATAAATTAACAGGTCACGGAGTTGTAAACCTCGCCAAAGGCCTCGCACAATCCTGCAATATCTATTTCTACAAAGCTGGCTTGGAGAATCTTGGAATCGAACGTATCGACGACTACTCCAAGAAGTTTGGATTGGGACAACTCAGCGGTATCGATGTCCCCGGGGAAATTTCCGGACTTGTACCTACCCCAAAATGGAAAGAAAAGAACTTGAATTACCCATGGCTTGGTGGTGATACCGTAAATATTTCCATAGGGCAGGGATACTTGCAAGTCACACCGATGCAAATGGCCAATACAGTCGCAATGATCAGCAACATGGGTCGGGTGTACCGTCCTCACCTAGTCAAGTCTGTCTTCGATCCACTTACCAAGAAAGTCGAAGAAACTCAACCAGAAATCATCTACGAGAATCCACTGACTCCGGAGGTTTGGACTGCCGTCCAGAATAACATGCGGGGTGTCATTACTGAGGGTACTGCTGCTGTGGTGATCACGACAAAAGCTGTTAAAGTCGCGGGAAAAACAGGTACTGCAGAGGACGGAGGCAAAGGTTCATCCAACCATTCCTGGTTTGTCGCCTATGCCCCGTGGGATGATCCGAACCCGGAGAATAGAATTGTCTTGGCGGTGCAGGTTGAGAAGACCAATGAATGGGAATGGTGGGCTCCCAAGGCTGCCGATATGATCTTCCAGGGCATTTTTGGCAATCAGACCTATGAGGAAGCCGTTCAAACCCTTAAACCTTGGTACATTAACTGGCAATGAGCAACCTAACCACGCGATCGACTATTCCAATTGACTCTACTCTTATTCTCGCCGTTCTGGCTTTGATAGGCATCGGGATCTTGTTTATCTATTCCAGTGGGGTGAACTCTACTGGGGTTCTTATCTCGAACGAGTATCTAAGGCAGTTGCTTTGGGCCTTCCTCGCTCTGGGAGTTCTTCTGGTCTTCTCCTACTTCAACTACAATCTGTTGCGGGATTTTAGTCTCTGGATCTATTTAGCCTGTCTCCTTCTGTTGGCATTGACCCTCGTGTTTGGAAAAGTCGTCAATGGTGCCCGTGCTTGGTTAGGTATCTTTGGTCTCGGGGGGCAACCATCGGAGTTCGCCAAGATTGCCACAATCCTTTACCTTGCCCGATTTCTGGAATCCAGACGTAACAAAATTGGAGACTGGAAGGTCTTCCTTCAGGCTTTTTTGCTTGTTGCGGTACCAATGGCTCTGATTATCAGGCAGCCTGATACCGGAACAACCCTCGTCTTCATCCCCGTCTTCCTGCTAATGCTTTTCATGGCTGGAGGGAAAGTAAGGCATTTGTTCTTTGTGGCGCTTACCGGAGTCTTTTCCATTGTGATGGCGTTGATCCCCTATGTAGAGACCATCATTTACCATGAAACCGATGGAATCGGAAGTTTACTGACCAACTGGACGACCATGGGCATAGTTTCTTCTTTCATGGTGGTAATTCTTTGCATTGCTTGGTACGGGTGGATCCGCTTCAAGAAATCCGTTTTCTATTGGATAGTATTCTTCGTGTCCATTCTGATACTCGCTCTAGCACTTTCTAGCGGGCTACGCTTAGTCCTGAAAGAATACCAGATTATGCGGTTTATCGTCTTTCTTGATCCTAGTATTGACCCTAGGGACTCAGGATGGAACTTGATTCAATCTATAACGGCGATCGGTTCCGGGGGCTTCAGCGGCAAAGGATGGCTTGCTGGGACACAGTCACATCTGCGATTTCTTCCCATGCAGAGCACTGACTTCATCTTTTCTGTCGTCGGAGAGGAATGGGGATTCTTAGGTGGAACGGTCATATTTGGTCTCTTCCTGACCATTCTTTTGCGGATGTTGTTCATCATGCAAAAAATCCGCGACCGATACGGGGTGATAGTCCTTGCAGGTTTCCTCGGAGTCCTGTTCACCCATGTTTTTGTAAACATTGGGATGACCGTCGGAATCATGCCTGTGACGGGGATACCTCTCTACTTTCTTTCCTACGGTGGAAGCTCACTGTTGGCTGGTTGCATCATGATGGGTATTTCCATGAATGTACACCACAGACGGTTCATGTTCTAGTTCGATCGAACCGATTAGAAAATCCAGTTTGCAGTAGACCAAATATTCATTATACGAACTGTTATTCTTGGCTTTGATTCAGCCCACGGTACACGAGCACGCAAACTACTGAACTCACGAATGGCACGGCATATTGGATAACCAATTGCAAAAAAAACGGAAAAACAGTTAAGGTCCGAAGCCAAACTTCCACGAGAGTGCCGAGGAATGCTCCGAGAATACTGAGAGCCAGGTCAATATAAATTATTCTCGAGTTCTTCGGCGAGAAAAAACGCTGGAAAACCACAGAAACCAAAAAACCAGTGACGAGCAACTGTATGGTCAGTGTGAACATATTGTAAATCAAGGCTGAATTACCACGGGGCGAATGATGCCCCACGCCACGGGCGCACTAAAGGAGCCGGCCAAAGTGGATGGGGAGAAATAGTAGCTTACAATGAATATGTCAATTTCCACGCTGGTCGTTGTTTTTGTGATCGTATTTGCCATGTCGCCAGGTAGCTCTCCACTTGCAATTGTTGTCGTAAGCGAAGAAAAACTACTGAAGGTCGATGCCTCTGATGCCTTGGACGTAGTTCTGAAAATTGCGAGCGTATCACTTTGGGTGGTACTGACAACTTCGATTACCGGCTCCACAACCGCCCCCTGAAGTCTCTGGCTCTGAAGGAAGTTGCTAAAATTGAGATTGACTGTGGTCTGATTTGATCCAACTGCGTCAATGAGAATCAGCGGTTCCTGCGACAAAACCGAGCTCCTTCCATTGAGCTTCTGGTAGCCTATCGACAACAGGTAGTCCTTGGTCGGGTTTTCTTTTGAAAGCCCCGAGTCACGTGTCAGATTGGAGAGATCAGAGCTTAAGTCAGGGTATATTTTGTAAAAAACCTCATATCCTAGGAAGTTCGTACCGACGAACCGATCTGGATCGTGCACAAGTTGAAGGAAAGTAAAATCCTGCTGCGAAAGATAGGACGTCACAACAGGAAGTTCCTGACGGTCGTAGGATTCCAGGCCGCAGGAACTAATCACGAGTCCTAAACCGAGACAACCAACGAGGCGGATCACTTCTTGTGAGTGATCTCGGGCGCGTGAAAGCCCTCAACGAAATCGACCAACTCATAGATCAGCACCGGCTTGTTCTTCCCTTTTACGCGAATATTGTCCAGCTCCCTGACAATCGAAGTTTCCTTTATGTAGGCGTAAGTATTCTCGCTGATGATCACATTCGTGCCATATTCCTTGTTGGTCCCTTCCAAGCGAGCTCCAAGATTCACGTTGTCGCCCATCAGTGTGTAATTCATCCGCCCCTGGGAACCCATGTTTCCCACAGTCATTACTCCGGAGTTCAATCCGATTCCAATGTTGATCTTCCGATTTTCCGGCCACTGTGAGTTCATTTCGGCGAGTTTCTCCATCATTCGCAGAGCGCACTTCGATGCCAGTATAGCGTGGTCTTCCTCCTCCAGAGGTGCACCCCAGAAACACATGATTTCGTCACCCACGTACTTGTCGAGGGTTCCCTTGTATTCGTGAATCGTATCGGTCATCGCAGTCAGGTAAAGGTTGAGATGATTGACGAGCTCCTGAGGCGACATTCCTTCAGAAAGCGAGGTAAACCCACGGATATCTGAGAAAAGAACTGTAAGCTCTTTGTCGACGCCACCGAGTTCAGGCGGATGCTCCATTAACTGGCTGACCACGTCAGGGCTCACGTACTTACCAAATATACCTCGAATCCGCTGCTTGT
This sequence comes from Spirochaetales bacterium, assembly GCA_947478845.1. Lineage (GTDB taxonomy): Bacteria > Spirochaetota > Spirochaetia > JABEVK01 > JABEVK01 > JAIFLN01. The sequence continues at coordinate 104,214 of CANJXC010000001.1, forward strand.
CTCGCTCTTCAGTCAGGGCTCGGTAGACTATGATCAGAAGGAACGTGAGGACGATACCAGTCGCTAAGGGTGTAAACGGGAAAACATAGCTCTTTAGATCAAAAAGAAGCGCTGCTGCAACGAAGGACGAACAAAAGAGCACTAACGTGATGGCAAGAGAAAGAATTGTTGAGGTACGGGAAGCAAGCAGTGCCACCGTCATGATGATCACAAACATAGCAAGTATCACCCACTCTCGGGGTAAATCCGTGAGAAAGTTTTGAGTCAATATCGTGTTGAGCGCGTTTGCGTGGATCTCCACCCCAAACATCAGGCCATACGGAGTCGTTTTTTCGTCGTCGGCGACACCGCTGGAAAATGGACCAACCAAGAGGACTTTGTTGTCTAAAGCCCGGGTCTCGGGCCAGGATGACACATCGGCAGACGGAGCTCTTGTCGCATAGCTCGAATAGCTCCGTACCGGAAAAGTCTGGTATTCGTCGCTCTTTTCGGAAGACCGAGGACCGATAAAATTGACAATCATGTTGCCTGAACCGTCGATGGGAACTCTCACCTCGGGGTAAGGCGCCTTTAGCCAGCGGTGCGTCTCCGGGTCAAAGATCTCTGGTGATGGGATCACGACGTCGGTTCCCAGATTCACCTCAACATCCTTCAAGGTCTTGTGCCAGTATTGCAGAGCCATTGATAACGTCACCGAAGGTAAAAACTCGTCCTGCACCTTCTGGATAAAAATTGCGTCTCGAACTTTGTCGGAGTTTTCGTCCGCAATCTGTCGTTTCAGTGCCAGTGGTTCGAGCATTGCGGGTAGCGAAGCCAATTCTGTTTCGGTCAGAGGTGGCAGGTTAACCTTGGACCCGGTTTTGTCCAGATATACATAACGAATAAATTGCGATTCGTAATCGCCCGTATCAGCTTTGAGGTCTGCCAGTTCTACGCTCTCGAGAACTTTCGTGACTTTCGCAACAATAGTTTGTCGTCGGAAGATTTTGTCGAGGTCCGCCACGAAGGATGCGTGCCCGTAGCTGGCTGCACCCCGACCCATAGGTATCAGAGGAGCATAGACGGTCTCGTAGCTTGGCATTTTCTGCCAGTTTCCGTGAACCTTCGTGATCGATCCACCGGCGCTGCGCAGGGTGTCAAGGCGATCGAACTGTACTTGGGCCTGGTCGGGGTCCATGGACGACGGATCATAGATGGTTTCCATAATGACACGTTTGTGGTTGCGAATCGCTTCAGAGAAAGCCACATCATTTTCAGCAGGAGTTTCCCTGTCGAGAAAGAAGAAGTCGAGGAACACGCTATTTTCCCTCTGTTGCTGATCGCTGATTCGACTCAGGCTATTGAGAAGATCTGCATGAATGGAACGCGAGAAAGGCCAGCGTCCAAGAGTCTCAATACTCTTGTTGTCGACACCAAGGATCAAGATATCCTGAGAAATTTTGTCATTCTTTGGCTTCAATACTGCACCCTCTTGCTCAAACTGAGGGGTGACAACGTCTCTGAGCCGAAAAAAACCGTCAGTGGTAGACCTGTCAAAAGGCTCAAATAACTTAAGGCCGGAGAAGAAAGCTATCCAAGTCAGAAGTAAAAACACAAACAAGCCAAGGACAAGGCCAAAGTTCTTTGTCTCGAGTGCCTTGCGGAGCCAAGCCGCAGATGTCCTTTCTTCTTTCATGGGTCACCTCTTACGGGATTTTTAACCTAGTCCGAACCAAGCAGAATTATACGGTCATGGGCAAGTTTTGTCCAATTCGATTCCGCATACTTCTCCTGAAGTGCTTTGTAGCTGACTAGCGCATCGGCTGGCTTTAACTGTAATTCTTGAAGGTGGCCTTTTGTGAAGTAAACCTGAGGCGCGAGAACTACGTTGGAGGAGAAATCCTTGAGAAAGGTTTCGAGCAAAACAAGTGCGGCGGCAACGTCTCCCGCTTCTTCCTGCGAGACGGCGGCATTCACCAGTGAGATTGGTGCAAGATAACTATGCGGATCTTTGTCAAAGACAGTTTTATAGGCCTTGGCAGCATCGACCCATTTCTTCTGTTCAGCAAAAAAATCACCATGAAGGAACCACGCCTTCAGAAGTCCGTAGGACACAGGAGCATTTTTCTCGATGACCAGAAGTTCCTCTTCCAGCGCTTTGGCGAGAGCTTCCTTCTTCGTGGTGTCGGTCTCCTGCTTCCATGCCGTAAACTCTTCCTGACTCTTTTCAATGCGCGCCGCAAAGTCCTTTTTGGTAGAGCCTTCTAGCTGTGACCAAACGGCTAGCCCCACCAATATCACCAGCACAACTAGTACGATCCCAATCAGCACCGCACGGTACTTCTGTATGAAGTTTGAAAGTCCGTTTTTGACCTGAACTCGTAGTGGGTTTGCTTCGTTGCTTTTATCCGACATTTTGTTCTCCTTTGTCGCGCGTTTCGAGATTTAATTCTTTCATCAGTTTAGACAAGTATGTTCTCTGTATGCCGAGTTTCTCGGCTGCACGAGTTTGGTTTCCACCACAACTCCGAAGTGCCTTCAAAATCAACTTCGCCTTGAACAAGAAAACGGAAGATTTGAGATCTTCACCCTCCACTTCCTCCTCATTGGAAATAGCAAGACCTAAATCGCCTGCCCGGATTTGTGTTCCCTGACAAACCAGCACGGCTCGTTCAATGACATTTTTCAGTTCCCTAACGTTACCGGGCCATTGGTACTTCAACAAAACTTCAGAGGCCTTTGAATCGAAGGAAAAAACTTGGCGACCATGTCGAAGAGTCGTTTCTCTCAGAAAACTGGCTGCTAGCACAGGTATATCTTTCTGTCGGTCCCTTAAGGCTGGAAGGCGAACCGGGAGGACGTGCAAGCGGTAATAGAGATCTTGACGGAAGCTTCCGTCTTGCATTGCCTTCTCCAGGTTTTGGTTAGAGGCAGCTAGAACCCGCACATCGGCATTGACTGAGACAGAACCTCCGACGGGCTCAAAGGTTCTTGACTGAAGAACCCTCAGCAGTTTCGCCTGTAACAGGGGGCTAAGGGTCGCAATCTCGTCGAGAAACAGTGTGCCCCCTTGAGCCATTTCAAATCTTCCTTTCCTGTCAGAAGTTGCATCAGTAAATGCGCCTTTGACGTGTCCGAATAACTCGCTTTCAAGCAAGTGCTCAGGCAGGGCGGCACAATTTACCTTAACTAACGGCCCGCTAGACCGCTGACTTTCCTGATGGATCGACTCAGCGATTCGTTCCTTACCGGTTCCGTTCTCCCCTAGAATAAGGACTGTTGAATCGGTTGTGGAATACTTTCTCGCTAGTCCGACAACCTCCACCATCTTTGGGTCCACAGCCAAGAAAGACTCAGGTTCACGACGAGCTTCAAGGTCCCTGTTCAAGCGAGACAATTCATCTTTCATTGATTGGATTGATTGGGCATTACGAATAGCCATTCCCGCTTGATTTGAAAACAGCTCAAGCCAGGTCATATCCTCAGAAGAGAAGTCAGTTCCGTTTTTTTTGTTAATGAGTTCCAAAACACCGACACATTGGCCTGACACCCTTAAAGGGGCTGCCAAAATATTTTCCGTGTGATAACCAATAGCGTGCGAGATCTGGGCAGCGAAGCGATTGTCTTTCTCAACATCCGCAACATGCAGAGGAACGTTGTGGAGCGCTACCCAACCCGCAATACCCTCACCCAATTTTAGAACGAAGGACTTCACTTGCTCCCCTTTCGGTCCCAATGCGACGACAAACTCCAGACAGTCCTTGTTGGGGCTAATAAGCAATAGGCTCGCCGCCTCACCATCTGTGAGTTGCATGGCTGATTTTAAAATCACATGAAACAACCCATTGAGGTCAAACGTTCTCGAGTTCAGTAAGTTGTTAATTTCCAGAAAAACATCCAGTTTCTGGGGGTCGACAGGAGAGTGAAACATCGGACCTCACCCCGGAAGATCTGTTATTTCTTCAACAGATCGCCCAGGCGGTAACTGGTATGATCGTCATCCTTCTGGATGTACTTAGAAATCTCTTCTTTCTGTTGCTGTTTTACAAAATCCTTGAGTGATAGCGAAAGCTTTTGGCGATCCACAGCCACTTCCATAACCGCAACTTTGAGCTTGTCGCCAATATTCAAGGCCTTCATAAAGTCTTCAGGGCTCTGATCACGGGAATCAACTAAACTCGACTTTGGAATCAGACCCTCTATGTTTCCTGCCACCCGCAAGAAAACCCCAAACTCCGTCTTGCTGACGACGACCCCTTCTATAGCAGTTCCTCGCGGATAACCCTTTCTCAGACTCTCCCAAGGATCTTCAGTGGCTTGTTTTATTCCAAGCCTCACCCGTCTTGCCTCGATCTCAACACTGAGGACTTTCACTGCCACAGATTGGCCCTCTTTTAGCTCAGAAGTAGCGTTCCTTACCTTCTTGGTCCAAGAGAAATCATCCACATGCAGGAATCCATCGATCCCTTCTTCAAGTGTTAAAAACGCTCCTGCGGGAGTAACCTTCTTAACTGGCAGAGTCAATACTTTGCCTACCGGATATTTTTGAGCCACTTCGTCCCAGGGATTCGCGGAAACCTGCCTTAGCCCAAGGGATACGCGTGATTGCTGCAAATCATAAGCTAAAATCTTCGTTTGGACGAAATCTCCAGGTTTCAAAAGCTCTTTAGGATGCCCAATACGTTTAACCCAAGACATCTCTGATATATGGACAAGTCCTTCGACGCCGTCATCAATCTCTATGAATGCTCCAAAATCGGCCAGCTTGGTAACCTTGCCACTGATGATGTCGCCAACTTTGTATTTCTTCTCAAACAAGGTCCAAGGGTTTTCTCCAAGCGCCTTCAGACTTAGATTTATCTTTTTATCTGCTGCATCAAGCTTCACGACTTTAAGCTTGATTTTGTCACCCTTCTGAACAAAATCCTTAGGTCGGGTAACATGGCCCCAACTCATATCGTTGACGTGTAACAAACCATCAAATCCACCCAAGTCGACAAAAGCACCGAAAGAAGTAAAGGATTTTACCTCTCCCTCCACCAAGTCTCCTTCTTTCACTTTTTGGAAAAACGCCTCTCGCTTGAGATCGGTCTCCTTCAGCAACAGGTCGCGCCGATTCAAGACAATGTTGGCAGTCTTTTCCCAAACAAGCTTTTCAACTAAGAAAGATCCGGACTTTCCGAGAAGTTCTTCGGGAACTTCCACCCTTACTGAATCAGCTTTGGAAAGCGGTACAAAGGCACGGTAACCGTGCCCTAGTTCAACCTCGTATCCACCCTTAACCACTTTAGAAAACTTCCCTGCCAAAGCTGTTTTTTTCTCGTACGCCTCAGTGAGCTCGTCTCGAAATGCGATAGCATCAGCCTTTTCTTTACTGATTTCGATGTTTCCCTTGCTTGACTCCTTTCGGACCAAGACAACTCTGACGAGGTCACCAACCTTGGGTGTTGTCGAAAACTCGGCTAAGGGAAGGATCCCATCTGACTTGTAGCCAATACCAATACTGACCGAATCGCTAGATATGGAGATCACTGTGCCCTCTACGAGGCTACCCTCCTGAAGGTTTTCGAGGCTTTTGAGGTATTCTTCTTGAAGAATTGTCTGATTATTGTCGGTTTCTGCCATGGCTTGCAAAAAACTCCTGGAGGGGGGACTGGATGCGAGTACGAAGTTTTCAACTCTTGCACAAACTGCCTGAATGGTCAAGTCGGAACAATCGAGCAAGACACAGCCTGGTGCAACAATTAGCGGTCCAAATGCTTTGTTCCGGTCGATCTCGTCACGTCGTACGATGGAAGCCAATACCTGTTCGTAGGGCATGTCTTTCGGGCGTTCTTCGAAGCGCCGACGAGCCCGAATTTCAGGACTAGCATCAAGAAAAATCCGAACCTGAGCCTTGGGAAACACAACGCTGGTGATGTCGCGACCCTCACAGACCAACCGATGTCTAGTCTCTAAACTCCGGAAAAAGTTATTCAGCCTCTCTCGGATCAAGGGAAGCTCAGACACCCTTGCAACCCAGAAATCAACGTCGGCGCTGTGGAGTTCAGAGCTGAGGGACCTGCCGTTTACCTCAACAATCTCATTCTGAAAGGACCATTCCACGGAAGCTGCCAGCGGCTCTAACGCGTCAGTCAGCTCGCCAACAGGCGGCAGGAGTCCCTCCTCGAGGGCCAGATATGTTAAGGCTCGGTAGTAGCGTCCCGTATTGAGAAGCCTACACCCAAAGCGTTGGGCCAAATACCTTGCCACTGTACTTTTTCCAACACCCGCAGGGCCATCAATGGCGATGACCATGGATTTCTCCCGTGATTCGAACGAGGGCTTTTATTTCTGTTTCTGTAAGTTTTCGGAATCTTCCTGCTTCGAGGCCCCGAAGGACAACCAAACCAATCCGAGTCCGATGGACTCGCTTCACGGTAATATTCCGGCTTTGGAATACCTTCCGAATTTCGCGGTTTCTTCCCTCGGCCAACACCAAGCGAACAGAATGAGGCCCGGTAAGGTTCCAAGATTGACATTGAAAGTGCTCACCTTGAAACCATAGCCCTCGCTGAAACTCCTCGAGCAGCTCAACTGGAATCTCCTTTTTGGCTTGGACGAGGTACTCTTTTTCGACAGAACTAGAAGGATGTGACAGGTGCCGAGCCCACTCTCCGTCATTGGTAAGGAGCAAAAGACCGCTTGTCATGTAATCTAGTCGGCCTACTGAAAACAAACGTTCCTTCACAAAGGGTTGGATGAGATCGAGGGCGAGCGGCCTTTTGGCGTCATCCTGCGTGCTGCACATGTACTTCGATGGTTTGTGCAGGGCGTAGTAAACCAAACGTCCTGCCCCGGCCAACGGCCGGCCATCAAGAGTTATTTTGTCACTGTCTAACACCCTGGCCCCCGGCTCACAAACCGTTTTGCCGTTGACCTGAACTCGTCCGTTTTGCAGCAGTTCAACTGCCGAGCGACGCGATGCGACTCCGGCCCTAGCGAGCCAAACTTGGACTCTTACACCTGAGGACAATGAATCATCCTCATTTTTTCTATCGTTCGATTTCAAATCGTTCCCTTTCGGCTTCGTCCAATTTGGGCAGGTCACCGATACTAGCAAGGCCGAAAAACTGAAGAAACTCCTTCGTGGTTCCATACTGTGCTGGCCTTCCTGGGGCATCCTTACGCCCGAACTCCCGCACCAGTCCTCGTTCGGTAAGAACTTTCAGAGTGGAAGAACTGTTGACGCCACGGATTCCATCAATTTCTGCACGGGTTACAGGCTGGGAATAGGCAACAATGGAAAGCGTCTCGAGGGCTGCTCTCGACATCTTTTCATCGAGTTTTCTCCCATAATGATGCCTCAACCTCAGCACAAGATCCCGCCGGGGAATCAATGAGAATCCTCCACCCAGTTCCGAGAGCTCTACACCGCTGTCAGGCAATAAACATTTGTCATGAAGAATCTCTAACGCTTCTGCCACTTCCTGTTCAGATATTTTGGCGATCTTGGCCAGCCCCACCAGGTCAATGGGGTCGTTCTCAAGGAAGAGTATAGCCTCTAGCAAAGCGACTTCAGGCTGCAAGGACTTTTCCGCGTTCAATGCGTATGTCTCCAAAAAGGCGGCTTTGCGAAAGCGAAATCTGCCGGTTCTTCACAAGCTCCAGAATGGCCAGAAAGGAACATATAACGTCCATGAGGGAGCCGGGGCGAACTATCAAGTCGGTAAATAAAAATTGTGATTTGGTTTCCAGAAGCTCGAGAACTAAGACAACCTTTTCGTTGACAGAAACTTCTTCTTGGAGGCTGACAAGGTGCTGAGCAGGCAGCCTGCTCATAATTTTGGAAAAAGTCTTCAAGAGGTCCCAAACCTCCACCTGCTCCCAAAACTCGTCCTTTTCGTCAAAAGGCAATACCGGCTGTTTTCGCTTGCGTTCCCAAATCCAATCAGACTCAGCCTCCTGATTTGCCATGAGCTCAGCAAGTCGCTTGAACTTCTGGTAATCAATTAATTGATTCACCAAGTCCTGACGCGGATCCTCCAACTCTTCATCGTCGCTGCCTTGGGGCAGGAGAGTTCGGGATTTGATGTAAAGTAACGTGGCAGCCAACTGATAAAACTCGGTCAACTCTTCGAGGTCTAGCTTGGTGGCTAATCCCAACACTTGTAGGTACTGTTCTGTGATAACTGAAATGGGTATGTCGTAGATATTCACTTCATTCTTGCGGACTAAAAAAAGTAGAAGGTCAAGGGGCCCTTCAAAGTCATCCAGTCGAAAAGACTGTTTTTCCGCAACCGATTCAATCATACCGTCACAACATTACCATGATTCGAAAGAACGCTCAACGGTTTGTTCCAAAAGGTGGGCACCGGCCTCTGTCCAAAGGACCCCCGTAGTTGGGTCACGCCCCGAGGGTTCTAGTTCCGCCAAGGGATCGAGAACGAAACGCCTTTCCAGCCGCCTAGGGTGGGGAACGATCAAGCGACTTGATTGCAACACATGTTCGCTGGCCAAAATAAGATCAAGGTCGATGATCCTTGGCCCCTTGGGGCGAGCAAGGTCTCGGCGTCTTCCGAGGAGGCTCTCGAACATCAACAGGCGTTCCAATAAAGAATAGGGAGAACCCGCCCAGCGCCCCTTTAAGACGGCGTTCCAGAACATGGACTGATCTCTGTCTAGCTGTGGGGCTGTCAGGTACAGAGAAGACACTTCTAGACCCACGAGGAGCGACGATAACCATTGGCGTGCCAGGCGGAGGGACTCCAGAGTGCCGGGTTCGTTTCCCCCTAGGCCAATATGAACGATCAGAACAATCCAGACGGCTCTTCAACCGCTCCGGAGGCCACAACAGGCCGTTGTACTTTGGGTTTCGTAGCTTCTGCAGCGGCAGTGGATGCCAGTACAGCGGCTGCATTCGCGTCAGCAGCGACACGAAGATTAACCGTTCCCAAGGGCTGGGAACCGGGTATATCCCGGTCAGGGAAGATCTGCTTTCGGAGTTTTTCCTCTAGTGTCTTGCTCAGCGCAACATTTTTTTGGAGAAAGTCCCGTGCGTTCTCGCGACCTTGGCCTATCCTTTCCTCGCCAAAAGAAAACCAAGAACCGCTTTTTTGAACCAGTTCAAACTTGAGGGCCGCATCAAGGAGGCTTCCATAATACGAGATTCCCTGCCCAAACAGAATTTCAACCTCCGCTTTTCTAAAAGGAGGCGCTACTTTGTTCTTGACTACCTTGACCCGAACTAAGTTGCCAATAGCCTCGTCTTGCCCTTTGTTGATCGTTTCAACTTTGCGCACATCCAAACGAACCGATGCATAAAACTTCAGAGCGTTACCGCCTGTTGTGGTTTCGGGGTTCCCAAACATGACCCCGATCTTCATTCGGATCTGGTTGATAAAAATAAGTACAGCACCCGATTTCGAGATTGTTCCCGTCAGTTTACGAAGCGCTTGGCTCATGAGACGGGCCTGAAGTCCGACGTGGGAATCCCCCATTTCTCCATCAATTTCGGCTTGGGGCGTCAGTGCTGCAACGGAATCCACTACGATGATATCGACCCCTCCCGATCGAACCAGAGACTCGGTAATTTCCAAAGCTTGTTCTCCCGTATCCGGTTGGCTGACCCAAAGCTCTTCAATGTTGACCCCAAGGTTCTTCGCATAGCCAGGATCAAGGGCGTGTTCAGCATCGATGAAGGCGGCAACACCACCGTTTTTCTGAGCCTGTGCGATGGCATGCAAGGCAAGTGTCGTTTTTCCTGAAGATTCAGGGCCAAAGATTTCAACAATTCGCCCCTTTGGATACCCGCCAATTCCAAGAGCTTCGTCAATCAAAATGGATCCTGAGGGGATAATTTCAAGACCCTGACCGATAGGTCCATCACCCATGCGGATCAAAGAGCCTTTACCGAATTGTTTCTCAATCTGGAGTCGGGCGGCATCGAGAGCCTTTGCTTTTTCTTCTTGGTTTCCAGAACGGGGGGCGGTGAAGGTCGGTGGCGGATCTTTTTTACTAGACATGACTGATTCTCCTTGCCCTCCCAGACAGGAAGGACCATGCCCCTGCTTGAGGCACTCAGAAAGAATCTATCCGCAATTGGCTGGCGTGACAAGAAAAATCCCTAAGGTGTTCGATAACCGAGAATGTGTAAGCCTACGCCTTCAACGTTCCATTTTCCATTGTCTAAGCTAACCTGCCCGAGGACCTCGACAACCTGAGAGTTTTTGAGTAGAGAGGCAAACTTTAGTCGAACCGGAATGACACCCTCAACTACCTGGCCATCCTGATATCCGAGCAAAAGTTCAAAAGTGATTTCTTTGGCACCGCTAGCTAGGTTCGAGATGACACCCTTCCACTGAACGGCGCATCCTTCGTAAAGCTCAGGGAACGAGCGTACGTCCTGGTAGTCAGCACTGGCCTCGGGGCGTGCAAAATCTGGTGGGTGTAGAAAACTCACAAGAGTCCGTACTCTTTCTTTGGTAGAAGTTGAGGCATTGGAAAGCAGTACCCTGTTGATCTCCAATCGGCAGGCCGAATCCTGATAGTCCTGAAATAGGCTCTGAATCTTTTCGAGAGCCTGCCGTAGTTGATCTGCTGAAAGTTCAAGGCGACTAGGAGTAACGGCCGGAACAGCTTTTGCCACATCTGTGAGGTCAGCCAAAGTCCCAGGCCTCACTTGCAGGAGAGGGAGTGAGGGAACAAGCCCCCTTCCCCACCATATTCCAGCAACCACAACAGGAAGTACAAGGAGGGCACCGAGTAACCAAGGCAGCCACTGGGGCAGTTTTATTCCGTTCGAAGTGTTTCGTATGCGAGGTAGCAACGATTGCCAGTCCAAAGCAGTTCGGCCCACAGTTCCTTCCGGCGACGACAAGACAGTTTTGAGCTCTTCAAGCGCCTTCTTGGCGACCCGGCTCAGAGGGTCCTCGTCGAGGACTTCGAGAAGCAGTTTCACGGCTCCTGAATAATCGCGCTTGCGCACGGCCACGGCTGCCAGCGCCTGAAGTACAGGAAGACGATCTTCGGGGTCGAGTTGAAGACACCGCAAAAGGTAGGTCTCACCGCCCTGCAAATCGCCAGAGCGAACACAACTCAACCCAAGAATGCGGTAGAAGTCAGGAACTGATCTGTATCTGAGAATAGCTGGCTCGAGCAAGGAAACACATTCCGAAAATAATCCATGCCGATGGAGTTTCCAGGCTTTCTGAAGCAGAGGATCGTCCATGCTCTCAGGGCTTGGTTGACGTTGTATTGGTCAAAGCTGCTTTTCGGGTGTCCATTTGGTCCAGAATTGCCTTGAAGAGCTTAAGATCCTCTTCCGTGGCTTTGGTCGGCTCTCCGATCTTGGCGTTTATCTGCCCAATGATGTTTTCGAGGGCCTGAAGATCCTGAGCAACCGCGGCACTTCCCGCCCCTTCTTTGTTGCGGCTTTCTTGAAGTAGATCGCTCAGCACATTCGCCGTTCCAACTTTGGCGCCCGCAAATGTGATGGCAGAACGGTTGCCAAAAATCACCACGATGTCTCGGTTGGCGCCAGGGGCGAGGTCCTGAGCATCGTAGAACTGGGCAACAGCCGAATCATTGAAGCTGTAGGGTAAGAGATTAAAGTCCCGACCCTGTCGGAAAGCAAAATCCCACGATGCGTCATCGAGGCGCTTCCAGTTGGCAAAAACAACTCTTGACGGCACCGTGGCGCCTTTTCCGGTCATTACGAGAAGGCCAATCTTCTCATCGAGTGAAGATGGACTTAACCACCAATCAGGAAAGGAACTTTCCCATTTGGTCTCCGAGGAAATCACGTCTCCCGTCTGCGATTTAAAATGCTCTTTCTTCTCGCCTAGGTTTGAATCAAAAACGATTCGAACGGCGGGTCGTATCGTTGCGCCTTCTGAAATGTTGGTGAGTGACAGAGTTTCCTTGACGCCATCAACGACCGAAGAAGCCGCCGAGGTGAGGAACTCAAAGCTCTGGGTTATTTTCAGCGTCTTGCCAGTCCAGACTATGCGTCCACCTGCGGGCAATGCCTCGAAAACAGGAACGAAAGTCCCATCGTCTCCAAGGGTCGAGACCTTGTCGGCAAGCTGTAATTTGATTTTCGAGGTTGTGGGGTCATCAGCGGAGAAAAGGGAAATTGGTACCGGGCTAGCGATATCTTCGGAATAGTAAACTACAAAACGTCCCGTTTTTTCGTTGAGGACAATTTTGATTTTACCCCGCTGCAGCTCTACCGCTCCAGCCACTGAGGAAGCTAGCAAAAAAACAAGAAGCGCCAGAATGAGTTTATTTAGCATTTTGGTCTTTCCAAGTAAGGTAGAAGGATTTCAAGTCGAGCGCTCGAGACTTGAGCTGAAGCAATTGAATTAAGTTTGTTTGATCAGCGGTTTCTGCAACTACCCTTTCCGATCCACCGGCTAATTGCAGCTTAAGGGCAGCAATCTGAGCATCTTTTTGTTTAATCGTGTCTTCGAGTGTTGTTTGTTTAGATCCGGTATCCGTCACCTGAAGCTCAAGAAGTTTCTTTTGGTAGCTCGCCAAGCTCTGTTGGTAGGCCTTTTCGCGTCTCTGGTATTCCTCAGATGAGTTTAGTGATTCTGCGTGAGACCACTGGAGGAGCTTCATGAGTTCTTCCTCCCGCTGTTTAAGCTCGATAACCGAAAGTCTGTAGCGACTCGCTTCAAGTTTAAAACTGGCGGGGTAGCCTTGAACCACTCGGTTGTAGAAGGCAGATGCATCATCCAAGCGACCTAGGGCCCAAGCGGACTCACCTGTCCAGAATAAGGCATTGGCGACAAGTTCGCCGTTTGGTGAAATTTCCAAAAACTGACCGAATGCCTGAATGGCCTTTTCAAACTGGTTTTGGGCGAAATAGACCCGCCCTTTCAGGTAAGCAGCCTCGGTCTGACCGCCGTCCCGGGGAAAACTTTGTATATAATAATCAAGATTTAGCGTGGCGTTAGAAGTATCAAGCAGTGCCAGATAGGTCTTGGCCAGCCAGAGGTAGGGGTCAGGCTTTTGGCGTGAGGCTGGGTCTGCCACGACCTGCTGGAACAAGCTCAGCGAGGAAAGGTACTCGCCCTTGGAATAATAATCTTTTCCTTGCTCGAGAATTTTTTCAACGGTGGTGTCAGATTGGGCCTGAGCCACCACAGAACACGCCAGCAGAAAGAATAATACTGCGATGCGCATACAACTACCGCCTCAAGGACTTCAATTGCCGGAGATACCCGGCCTGATCCGGTGCGTCGAAAAAAGCAGACCCCGTAACGAGAATATCGGCACCGGAGGCAACAATCTCAACCGCTGTGATAGTGTTCACTCCGCCATCAATCGAAATTCGGAAGTTCCACCCACCTTCCTGCCTCACGCGAGCCAGTTCTGCCAGACGCCCACTAGTTTCTGTAAGGTATTTCTGCCCACCGAATCCCGGGTTGATACCCATTACAAGTACAAGATCAACATAGGGTAACAAGGCACTCAAGGAACTGACAGGAGTCGAAGGAACCAAGGTGATACCGGCTAGTTTTCCGGCTTCATGGATTCTCTGAATCAATCTGTGATGGTGAACGGTCGCTTCCCAATGAAATGTTATCGCATCTGCACCTGCGGCTAAGTAGCTGTCGAGTAGCTCTTCGGGACGTTCAACCATCAGATGGACGTCGAAGAAGAGGTCGCTGTGCTTTCGCAGAGCCTGAATGATGGGAGGGCCAAAGGTGAGGTTAGGGACGAAATGGCCGTCCATCACGTCAAGATGAATCCAGGAGGCGCCTGAGAGCTTGACCTTAGCCAATTCGTCGGCCAGATAGGCAAAGTTCGCAGAAAGCAGTGAGGGTGCCACTATGATGACATTCTTTTGTTCCATAACTCTATTTCTAACAAAAACATGGCTGCCCCGTCCAGAAAAATCGGAGAAAAACACTCGAATTGACTTAAATCCCTACTTGGGTATAATGAAATTTAACTTCTGATGAAATCTGTTGCCGAAAACACCATTACCAGTCCTGGTCGTACTGCCGCTGCCCAGCTGGAAGAAAGCCTTCGCAACGCTTGGCTTTTTTTTCGTTCGGGTGATTTTGTCAGAGCGGAGTTCGAGGCCGAAAAGGCTCTCATGGTAGATTTTGAAGACCCTCGTGTTGTGGCCACATTAAAGTGTGCTGTGTTCTGGAAAGACCGAATTGTGAGAATTGCGGAAATAAAAGTGCCTGAAAAAAAAGGAGATTTTCTCCTTCGAGAACTTTCAGGTTTTGAGTCGAGGTTTCTACTTCATCTAGACTGTCCATTAGATGAGGGGGTGGATGCCCTTCGCCAATATGTGTATCAAAGTGCAGCAAAGGCCTTTTTGGACCAGATTCCGTTCGACGACGAAGAAGCAAAGCCCCAATTACTATTGAAGTGTGCACGTGCTCATAAGGGCAACGGTGATTTTGATCAAGCTCTCTCGCGTTTGGAAGAAGCCTTAGTTCTCCAGAAGGATTCGTCCGCCGCGCTTGCTGAGATGGCTGACTGTTTCGAGATGACCAATGAAACACAAAAAGCCAAACTGTTTTTTCGGGAGGCGTTCTATTTGGGGGCTCAGTCGATCGATCTAAGCTCGCTGAGATCGGTTATGGTGGGTGAGGTGGTCGCCTCTTTGTCTGTGTGGGGCTACAAAGAAGAGGAACTCGTCGAATGGGTTCCGGTCCATGCGGTCATTCAAGGTGCTTTCAATGTCAAACGCGAGTTAAAGCCTCTTGAGCTGGGGCACCTTAAACAATCCATCAATACACTCAAAACTGAGATTCAAGCGAAGTCACCGCAAAAGTCCCTTCTCATCCCCAGACTTATCAATCGGTATTTCTGGCTGATCGACCATTTTCTCAGCGTCAAGGAAGAGCGTAGTAAAATCGAGGATGTGTTGCTGAACATCAAGCTCCTTGACCCAAGAGTCCATGAACTTTACACCCAGTAACCCAGGAGAAGATGAATGTCGGAAGAACTAATCACAAAAATAGAACAGATGTTGCATGAAGAAAAATGGACCAGAACCGCCATTGGCGCCTATACGGTAACTTTGATCAAGGAACTAGACACGATTCTTGCCCAGATTGTCGAGGCTGGCATCCGAGAGCCCATACAAGAGCTTTGTGACACCCATCTGGTCGAATCCAAGAATAGTATTGTAGCGCTGTATTTGTCGGGAATGCTCACGCTGGAACGACAGATGCTGGACGATACACACCTGGTTAAGTTGGTAAACCTGTTCGCTCAGAACCTCAAGTGGCCCTTGGTGGAGCACATTTGTGAGCAGATTCTGGGCTATGGAGAAAACAAGTTTGCCCTTCGGAGCTTGATCGACAGTTACAAGAACGAAAGCAACGAAGAAAAACTCCATGAGACCGAAGAGCGTTTGATCAAAGTTGACATCGAAGAAGCGGACATTGTTTTTAGCCTTGCTCAGCGTTTTGAAAAAGAAAAGAACCTTGCCAAGGCAGTTGAATACTACAAAAAGGGTATTCATCGGTTTATTTTTAAGAAAAACTTTTCGCGGATCCGCGAAATTTGGCTCAAGCTCATTGAGTTCTGCCCTGAGGAAACCGAGTATTTTGCTCAAGTTGAACAAAAAGTAGCCAAGCTCCTTGGGGCCGAGAAAGCTTGCCAGTTGCTAGAAGATCTGTATCCCCTTTTCTTACAGAACATGAAGTTCGACGACGCCATACAAGCTCAGCTTCGCATCGCCCTGTACGAACCCAAGTCACCGCAAGTTCGCAGGGAAATCATTTCCTGTCTCAAGCTCAAGTTCGCGACCAACCCGAAAACTGAGGAATATCTGAAACTCTCAAACATTGGAGACAGCTGGAAGAGTGTTTCTGATGCTCTGGAAGATTTCAAGAAGCAGATTGCTTACGAGAAAGGCAACTTCGTCTATCACAAAGCTTGGGGTGTGGGTCGGATCAAGGAAGTTCGCGATCAAGACTATGTTATTGACTTCGAAACCCATCGCAACCAAAGCATGGGCCAGAAAATGGCCGTGGAAGCGTTAACAAGCTTGGAGCGGGACGATATTCGCGTTCTCGCCGCGACCACTAAGCGTGAGGACCTGGCCAAGAAGATCAAGACAAACCTTGACTGGGCCCTCAAAACTCTTATTCGGAGCTTTGGAAATAAGACTGATATGAAGGTCATCAAGTCTGTTCTCGTTCCCAAAGTCCTCGAGGAGAGGGAATGGACAACCTGGAGCAGCAACGCAAGAAACCTGATCAAGGAAAGCACCGACTATGCCCTGAGTCCTGACAAACAGGATGAGTTCATGGTGAGAACACAGCCCATCACAAAAGAAGAGAAAATCTACAACAAGTTCAAAGCAGAAAAGGATTTCTTCAAGCGGGTTGAGGTTCTCGAGGAGTTTCTAGAGCACGGCAACAAGGAGTCAGACTACTTTGGCGAACTGTTCTCGAGTTTTAGTAGTTACCTCAAGTCGAACAAGGTCAACGAGGAAACCATTGCGAGTTTCTTGATCATTCAAAAACACTCAAAGGATTTTCCGTTTATCAGCCCGGGAAGCTCCCGGAGTTTTCTCGAATACTTCCAACAGATTGATGAGCTGGAACACCTGTTTAGAAACCTAAATAATGTCCGATTACGAGTGTCTTTCCTGCACCAAGTCAAGCTCAACGTGGCCCATTGGGATCAAGTGTTTGTTCGACTCTTCCCCCTCACCCATACGCACCAAATAATCGACGACCTGCTTGCCGCGGGCAAAGAAGAGGCTGTTCACAAGCTTTTTGAAGACCTGATGGAAAAGCATAAAGACCTCAAGGAACCGTTCTTCCATGCCGCCAAAATGGCACTGGAAGGCAAGATTTCTCTCGGAGGGCGACTGACTCAGGAAAAATTGATGATTACTCTCGTGCACGACCTTGACCTCACCTTCCGAGACATCCAGAACAAAAAAGACCTTACCGAGAACAAACGGATTAACAAATTGATCCTGGGCTTTCTCTTCAAGGATCAGGTTCTCGAAAAGTACCTTGAGCTTGCTCCGGAAGAGTCAGTCCGCCGGCTTTTTTCGCTGATTCAGGATGTGCGTGATTTGAACGCTAACCTCAAGCAAGACGTCAGGAACCTTATTGCGGGACGTTTCCCTCACCTCGTGGCAGCAAGTGATCCGCAACCAATGGCAGTTTCATCCAGAAAAGGTATTTTGACGACCTTGAAACTGTTCAATGCAAAGAAAAAAGAGGTTCAGAATCTTGTCGAAGTGGAAGTGCCGAAAAACTCGAAGGAAATCGGTGCCGCCATGGCGCTAGGAGACCTCAAGGAGAACGCTGAATACCACGCCGCCCGCGAGCGTCAAACGCTTCTAAGCGCCGCCGTGACAACCTTGAACAAAGAGTTGGAATCGGCGACGGTCATCCAAAAAACTGAAGTGGACAAAGCCAAGGTTTCATTCGGAACTATCGTGACTTTAGTCAACAATGCTGATGGAAAGCTCGAAACATACACGATTCTGGGGCCGTGGGAGTCTGACCCGGTTAACAACGTCATCTCTTACCTTTCACCTTTTGGAGATAAGCTGATGGGCAGCAAGACCGGAGAAAAGCTCAAGTTCACTATCAATGAGCGCAAGTGCGACTATTTGGTTAAGGGAATCAAGCTGGCTGACTTCTAGACGACTACTGAGAAACGCCCCAAGCCTTCAGGAGGCCTAAGGCTTGGGTTTTGACACCTGAATCGGAATCCTTTAGAGAGATGGAGCGTACCAGAGGTTCATACTCCCGGAAGTTCCCTATGGAAATAGCCCTCAGCGCTGTCCCCCTTGAGGAGGGTGCGTCGTTTTGTAGCAGCAGACCGAACAGGACCCGGTAGATTTCTTTTTGAGCAATCAAAGAAGCCGCAATAATGGGTGCCAAAACGGAACTTTTTGCTTTGTTTTCGTCTTCCAGTACTTTTTTGAGCGAGGCCAAAGTACCAGACCATTTTTTTGCCAGCGCCTGGTTGAGCGATTCTTTCCAAACAGAAAAATCTGTCTTGCGGTCGGCAAGTAGAACCAAAACAGGTGAGTCGCCTTCTGGGAACTGGGAGATTGCGCGTACGGATGCCACTCTAATCTTAGGTTCAGGATCTTTTTTGACCCGGAACATCAGCAGTTCTGTTAGTTCGGATGCCTTGAGGGCTCCAGCCGCCTCAGCGCCTGCCAACCGGACGTTGACTTGGCCGTCTCGTAGCGCCTTGGTCAACGCACTGTTAAGTTCTTTGTGTCCCGGAAACGACGCAAGTGTTGCCACGGCAGCAGCTCTCAAATCGCTGTTGTCGGAACTCAGGGCGTTGAAAACTAGGTCCCAAGCACGGTTGTCACCTATCTTCCCGAGGGCCGATAGGATGCTTCCACGAAGTAAGGGGGCGTTTTCGCTGTCGTTGTATTCCTTTAACAAGGTTTCAACCGCTTCACGAGCCTTCAATTCACCCAAGGCCCAAATTATGTCAGGCTTAAAGTTGGGTTCGGTTTCTGCGTCGTTATACACAGCAAGAATGGCAGCAACCTTTCCTTTTGCCTCGATTTTCGCCAGTGCACGAATACTGGCCAAAGCGAGTGTCTTATTTTTGTTGTTCATAAGTCCAACAAAAACTTCTTCGGATGAAGCGGCCTTTATCCCTGTTAGGTACGAAACCGTCGTGAGCAGTAAGCTATTGGCCTTTTTTTCTGGGTGTCTCAGTTCTTCAACGGCGTCGGATTCGAGGGATTTATCCTTTAAATCCAAAAAGTAACCAAGAATCAGTTCTTTGAGTTCTGTGTTCCGAGTTGCCCGGCAAGTCGCTGCTAGCTCAGGGATAAAATCCTTGTTTTGTTCTTGCTGTAGAGTTCTGACAAGATCTAAGAGATCTGTTTCAATTCCAAATTTGAGAATCTGCTGGCGGTCTTCTTTACTGGTCGGTACTTGCGCGCCGGCAATAGTTGCAGCGACCATCAAGAGGGCAAGTGTGCTTTTCCAGTTATTGTGCATCTTCTTCACCCTCCTTGCGAGTGCGGACAGCAAAAAGTTCGCGGGCACGAATTCCGAGAAGATAGGTACCTCCAAGATACATCACTATGGCCAGTGACCCTTCCAGCACAAACCAACCAGCTGAGGACAGCGTCAACCCGCTTGACCACCACGACCCAGTAAGGGTCAGGGACCATTGAAAAACCAGAACGACTGGGAGGATCGCCAGAGCGACTCGTAACAGGAACCACAGGTGAGACCAGCCCCCCGAAAACCCTTTGCGTCGATACGCCATGATAGCGGTCAAGCTGGCTCCCACGAGAAATCCGACAACGCCGCCGATGGCCAACCCTTGAACACCCAGTGAAGTCCACATAAGCGTTAGGGACACAGCTAAGTCCGAAACTGCCCAAGCCAAGCTTACCCGTAAAGGAGTCTTAAAGTCTCCTGAGGCGTAGAAATAGCGTTGAAACAAGCTAAACCCTCCGGACAGAAACAGGCCCCACGACATCCAGGTGAGAACCTTTCCAGCCAAGAGGCTATCGGCCGGGGTGAACTGCCCTCGCTGAAACGCAAGCGCTACAAGCGGTTGGGCAAAGAGTCCTAAAAATACTCCAGCGGGCACTAACAAAAATAGCAGTAGCCTGAGCGCCTGTCCTAGTGAGATTGATGCATCGGCAGGCTTGCCCTGAGCAAACTGACGGCACATTCGAGGATAAAACACGGTAATGATAGAAGCTGAAAGGACACCAGCAGGCAATTGCCAGAATACTATGGCGTTTCCCAGCGCTGCCACACTTCCCTCGGGAAGTAAAGCGGCCAATGACATAGAAACTTGCTGATTGACGAGGGCTATTCCACTGGTCGACAGAGCAGGACCCCACTTGGCAAGGATCTGTTTGAGTTCAACTGTCCAAAAGTGACGCGTCGGCAGGAGGGTATAACCGAGCCGACGAAAGAAAAACCACTGGAATACAATTTGTGCGAGACCACCGACAAGGACGCCGGGAATCTGTGAGTAAATATCCATTAACGGAAAAAGCAATAAAAGCGACAGGATCACAAAAAGCGAGTACAAAACAGGACTGATGGCAGGCACAGCAAACCGTTGGTGCGTATTGAGGACGCCCATCATGATGGCGCTCATGCTGACAAGAAACAGATAAGGGATGAACCAACGGAATAGTTCTGCCGCAAGGGCTTGTCTCTCGGGCTCAGGAAAAGGCGCCAACACTGAAACCAGCGGCTGCGCGAACACAATCGCCAGGGCCGTCAAGGGTAAAAGAACCAAACACTGCAGAGTGACCATCGATCTTACTAGGGCCCGGGAGCTTGTCCGAGTTGGGTCAGTCTCTAAAGTATGCGAGAGAACGGGAATAAAAGCGGTAGATAAGGCGCCTTCAGCGACAAGTTTTCTAAGGTTGAAAGGAATATTGAACACGGCAGTCAGGACATCGGCCTTCCATGTCTGCCCAAACAGGGCGCCAACAACGGCATTGCGGAGGAAACCCAAGACGCGCGAAACTAGAGTCGCGGCGCCGACCACGGCGGTGTCAGACATGACTTGCCTTTGATCCGAACCGAGCTAAAAAGTTGGTCTTGAAAGGAAGAAAATTGTCCGCCTCAATGGCGGCTCGGATATCGGTCAGAAAATCATGGAGAAACCGCAGGTTGTGCTCCGTAGCCAGCATTGGGCCATACATTTCATTCGTCTTGAACATTTGCCTCAAGTAAGCTCGCGAGTAGCGAACGCACGCCGTACAGGCGCACCCTTGCATGATCGGCGCGAAATCTTTCTCGAAACGAGCTTTCTTGAGGTCAATTAGGCCGTCTGCTGTAAAAACCGATCCATTGCGAGCAATTCGGGTGGGGTAAACGCAGTCGAATACATCGATACCATGCTGTACAGCACTAAGAATGTAGTCCGGCGTACCGATACCCATGACGTATCGGGGCTTATCGTCGGGCAGAAGGGGTGACAAAACCTCGAGCATCTGTTCATAGACTTCGAACGATTCCCCAACAGACAGTCCACCAATAGCAATTCCCGGAGTATCCAATTCCAAAATTTCGTATGCGCTCTGAAGCCTCAGGTCAGTAAAAAATTGTCCTTGAATGATACCGAAGAGTCGGCCCTCGTAACCTTCTTTTCGTGCGTTCCACCTCTCGAGACTCTTCCTAGCCCACCTTGTTGTAGTCTGCAGAGCCTCCTCGGCCTGTTTTCGGCCCGATTCCGGCCCAGTACAAACGTCTAGCGGCATGAGGATGTCACTGCCAAAACCTTCCTGAAGCTCAATAACAAGCTCTGGTGTCAGAACGTGGTAACTTCCATCAATGTGGGAGCGAAACTTGACACCATCTTCAAGGATTTTCCGAAAGGGTGCGAGCGAGAAGACTTGATATCCGCCGGAATCTGTCAGGATATTGTGATTCCAGCCGCTGAAGCGGTGCAAACCCCCGCCGGCACGAATGACTTCAATTCCAGGACGTAGATACAAATGATAGGTGTTGGCAAGGATGAGTCGGGTCCCCATGTTTTCTACCGTGGAATGCGAAATTGCCTTGACCGCCCCATTAGTTCCGACCGGCATAAAACTCGGGAGTGAAACTTTGCCGTGAGGGAGATCCATTGTGCCTGTGCGGGCGCTGCTTTTCGAATCCCGGTGGTGAACTTTGATCATTTCGACTCCTAAGTCCGAGCACGGAGAAACAGAAAAGCACCGAGCATGGCACCTGCAAGCACTCCCGCAGAGGCTCCAGTCCACGGGGGTATGAAACCCGTTTTGGCCAGAAGTCCAGCTACCATCTGCAGTATGATAAAGCCCGCCGAAACGAGTAAACTGGTAAGCAGGCTCATCAAAAGGATATTCTTGCGGAAACGCCCGCCTACCGCCGCCGAAATCCACACTACCACAAACGGTGAGAACGAGAAACTAATCCTCTGTAAGGTATCGGTTTCGGCATCAGCCGACGGTAAACCCCCCGCCTTAAGTGTCGCTACATATGCTCTGGCCTGTTCGAAGTTTAGCTCATTCACTACCACTGTTTTCTTCTGGAAACGTTCTGGAGGGTCGTTCAAAGTAGGATCTGTCCAGGTTTCCTCGTATCGATAACTGATCTCGCCACTCGGTTCTTTAGTGTAGAACTTGACCTTGTGAAACCTCCAAGAGGTCTCTTTCCAGTCTGCCCATTCAGCGTCGATCCTCTGGGAGAAAAGACTGTCTGCTGTCTTGAATACGAGAATTACCTCCTTCAGGCTCTTGCTAGGGTTGTTGTAAGTGGCAGCAGTGTAGACCATCATTCCTTGGCGCGAAAGGAGGGCAACATTGGAATTGCTCAAACTGCTTTGACCATTAAACGTACGAATGAGCTCGGCGCGGACTTTTTCGGTCGGGATCACCCCACGGTCGTTCCAGAAAAACAGAAAGCCGCTGGCAAGAGCTCCCAGGAAGAACAAGGGCCAGGTAAAGCGCCTCAGTGAAACTCCGGAACCCAAAATGACAACCAGCTCATTGTGGCTGTATAAAGTTCCCAGGACAAAAGCAACTGAGAACAAAAGTGCCGGAGAGAGTGCCCAGGAGGTTGCTTGGGGAAAGTAAAGAACCGACAGATGCAAGATTTCCATTAGTCCGATACCGGCAGGCATCAATCGCGACAGATTCACTAGCAGATCCGTCAGCAGCAGACTCAGTACAAAGAAAACCAAGGATAGAGCGAGCATGGTCAGAAACTGAAACAATAGATAGCGGGGTAGCAATCTCATCGTCTTAGTCTCAGGAATGCCGGGATCGACGCAAACAAAATGAGCGCATTAGGAAGAAACATGGAAATCTCTGGGTTCCAGCCCCATTCCAAACTTAGTGTCCTAGCGCCAAGCAGACTGCCCCAGTAAACCACAGCAGCGAGAAGTCCGATTCCTATGATTCCAGTCATACCTCGGCGATTCTGGAGAACGGCAAGCGGAAAGGCGAGAAACACAAAGCAAACGCAAGCTAAAGGTATCGCATACTTCTGGTAAAGTTCGGTCTTCCAAGCTTGGACAACTCGGTCATTGTAATCTCGCTGGTCGATCTCGCGGATGCGGGCCGCAAGATCATCGAGTGCCTGCCTTGTAGCAGGGTCGCTAGCCGCTCCCGACCAAAAAAGACTGCTCAATCGAGCCACGAGTACTGCTCTGGTCCGCTGACCTTCTTGGTACTGGCCATCTAGCTCATTCTGCTTCAGCTGAGTTTGTCGCGCGAGCTCATAGGTCGGCATTTCCCGTGGCCCCAGGGTCTGAAGGCTGGGGGCCAAGTCCTTAAGAACAATGTTGTAGTCGAGACTTTTGGCTTGGAAGGAATCATAGACTCCTAATCTTCGGCCGTCGGGTATCACACCGGTAACACCTTCCAAGTGTAAGGTGATCACTCCTGGTTGGTTCGGATCATCCACAAGACGGGCGATTTTAGCAGTCAGCAAACGATTATCATCCCGAGAAGTCTTGTCGAGAACGCTGACACCCTGAAAAGTTTTACCGCTGACAGCTCCGGTTATAATCAGTAAGTTCTTGTAGAACTTGACGCTATAGGCCCCTAATTCGAGTTCTGGCGTAGAAAGTAACATCGAACGGTAAAGTTTGCCAAAATTAACCGTTCCCGCAGGCAATAGGACATCATTGGCAAAAAAAGAACCGGCCGTGAACAGGGCCCCGAGGAGCAGTGCGGGTAGAAACAAAGTGAAGTGTCGGATTCCACCCGCTTGTGCTGCGAGGATTTCTCGGTCGCCGGCGAGGCGACCAACCGAAAGCAAGAGGCCCAACAAGGAAGCAAAAGGTGCCGTTAGAGCTAAAATTGCGGGCACCGAATACAACAACAACAGCAGTACCTCTTCCGGTGGCGCCTTACGCTTCAACAATTCTTCCGCTAATAGCAGGATCTGATTGAGGAAGAAAATAAAGAAGAAAAAGAGAAAACTGATCGCAAAGGCGAGCAAAACTTCCCTAGCGATATACCAACGGATCGTCATTTTCGCTCCAGACTCCTATGCTCTGCCCCATCGTTCCCCAGTACAGCCTTCCGGCGCGGGTTACCAAAGCAGTTACCCCGGCATCCTGTAAACCGTCCCTCACACCCAACGAAGACAAATGCTGGCTTCCATGCAGCAAGCCCTGATCAACACTACCCCACCAAGGATTCTCCCCATTCCAGTCTATGCCGGTCACAAAATCGTTCGTGGTCAGTCGCTGCCAGGTTTGATTTTTCATCAACCATAGTCCCTCACCCCAGGTTCCAATTGCCCAGGTATCTCCGGACGGAGATGGGGTGATAGCACTGATGTTGGTCGGACCGTTTTTCACTTCGGTCCATTCGCCCGAATCCCTGATCCAAAAGCCATTATCTTGGGTACCGACAAGCTGTCGTCCCTGAGCGTCCAACACTACAGAGTTAACAAACAGCGATACCCCCGCCTCATTTGCAAGACTCCATTGCCCTGAATCCCAACACCAAAGCCCCTGCCCTAAATGCGCCACCCAAAGTTTCTCTTCGTCCTGAACCGATACACTCTGTATCCTCAGTCCAGACCAGTTGGGCGGGTAGGTGAAATCCTTCCAGCCGCGCGTAACCTTACTGTAGCGTGAAAAGCCCTTCTCCTTGAAGGCGTACACAAACCAGCGGGTCACTTTTATGAGCCGGAGTGGCGAAACCTGAGTCTTCGGCCGCTCGAGCACCAACCACTCCCCGCTCACTAGTGACAACCGTGCCAAGCCTCCGTTCCAGGTTCCTATCCAAAGGTCGTCTAGGTCTAGCGACAAAGTAGAGACATAGGAATCTAATCCTTGGGAAGGAAGATCAATCTTCGAAAGGAAGAGCGTTTGCCGTAGCAAGGCCAATCGGGAACGGTCACGGGCGTCAGAAAGCTGAAGCGAGGAATTGCGACGCCAAAGGATGGCTGCCGCCTTTTGGTCCCTCTGAATCATCGCAAGGTACCACAACTCGTCCAAAAGCAAAAAATCGCAGGAACGAAGGAGAAGAGCCCGTGAACGCCATTGCCGCGCCTGCGCCGGAAGCCCGGCATCGAGGTAAAACCTCTCAAGAAGGAAGGCTGACCAGAACTTTTCGGTGGAATCTAAGGTCTGAGAGTAAAGCACCTGCAGAGGAAAGATTTTTTGTGCGGTAGGCAACGAACTGCCGAGCACCAATTGCCAGTTTTTTTTCTCCAACGACCAGAACCGGCCAATGACAGCAGCTCGGGCTGGCCATTGTGGAATTGTGACCCAGCCAAAGGTGAGTGAATCAGGGTCAAAGTTTGGAACCATCCAAGGAGAATCATCCGAGGAGCTTGTTCGGGGAGCCGGAAGTGACTGGTGAGGAACTAACGGCCGAGGCGCATTGACAGTAACCGACCCAGCTTCAGGCGTCAGCGACTGTGTTGTTGATTCGTCCTCGGAGGGTTGTCTGAAAACCGGATCAGTTGTTGGAAACGAAGGCGCTGGTTGGGGCCCCGATGTTGAACACCCGCTTAGAAGCAGGCCTACCAGGAGGAACGAGCCTGTAAACCATGTCAAACAGCCCACAGGGCTTCCAGGGACCGCGACGATCTGAGCCGAGTCTTTCCCCAGACAAGGAGAACCGGCCTTTGGTGACTAAGAGTGCCTAGAACTTTGAGTTGTTCCTCCCTTGTCACAGGGTGATCAAGGGTTTCCATCGAGGCCTCAAAAGACTCCTGCACCCCAAAAGACTGAAAGTATTTCCACAGCCGACTTACTCGAGCTTCCATTTTTTCTGAGCCCAGCAACATTCCACCTCTGAGGGACTGGCGCGAGTCTTCCCATTCCTCCAAAGAAGGCGGTTGAGAAACCAGCATCTTGACCTGCTCACTGAGGGCTTCCACGACAGCTCGGCTATGTTCTGGAGCTGCAGTCGCAAAAAATTGAAGCCCCCAATCCTGATCTGTGTCGAAAATCTGCGAGCCAACACTATAGCAGAGACCCCGTTCCTCGCGCAGGCTTTGAAACAATCGGGAGCTCATGGTCTCACCCCAAAGCATAGAGAACACCTGCCAAACAATCGCCTCTCGAAGGGTTTTGGGGCGTGGGAAGCACCAACCACTGAGGACCTGAACCATTTGAAACTCCGCGGCAACGACTCGACAGAACCAAACCGGTGAGAACTCGGTTCTAGAATTAAAGGGCTCTGTGGGCGTGAGCTGTTTAAGACCTGCTTCGAGTGTATTTCGCAGATCCCTTGAATTAAAGTTGCCGCAGGCAACAATAACCAGGTGATTCGGGCTGACGTGCTGATGGTGCCAGAGCTTGACGTCGTTCAGGGTCAAGCCCGACAAGCTCTCAGGGGTACCCGCCACGGGTCGACTCCAAAGGCCAGGGTCAAGATTTTGCAGGAAATTGTCGTAAGACATCTCCTCCGGATCCTCGAAGGTAGCAAGGATCTCGTTGCGGATGACTTCTTTCTCACGCTCAAGTTCTTCTTCAGGAAACCTTGGAGAAAAACAAAGTTCCAATAAGACTTTGACAGACGTTTCCCAGTGCTCAGAAGGTACCGAACAGGAGAAGGCTAGTTCCTCCCTATCCGTCCAGGCATTCAGATCTCCCCCTACCCGGTCCACCATTCGAGCCAGTTCCGAGGTGCTGTAAGATTGGGTGCCCTTGAAGACCAAATGCTCTACCAGATGGGCCAGACCCGCCTTTCCCACGGGGTCAGAACGCGACCCAGTGGGAAAAAAAAATCCCAACGAAAACGCCCGACTGTGAGGGACGTGTTCCATCAGGATTCTTGAACCGTGAGGCAGTTGGCCGGACCCGAAGCGATCCGCCATGTTTTTTCCTTTCCTAAACGTCTATCATGCTCAAGTTCAGGCGACCCATCTTGTCGAGTTCCACCAGTCGTACCTTGACTGTCTGGTTTTCCTTGAGAATTTCGCTCACTGAGTTAACCCGTTCCTTCGACATTTTTGAAATATGGCACAAACCTTCCTTACCGGGGAGGATTTCTATAAAGGCGCCGAAGTCCATCAACCGCTTAACTGTGCCCGTATAGACTCTTCCCACTTCAGGATCCTGGACCATACCTCGAATCTTGGCTTCGGCAATCTCGGCATTTTCGGCTTTCTTACTATAAATGGTTACCGTACCGTCGTTGTCGATGTTAATTTTAGCCCCGGTTTCCTCACTGATACCCTTAATATTCTTTCCGCCGGGCCCAATGATCAAACCTACCTTATCGGGATCGACTTTCATCGTTAGTATGCGCGGTGCAAAAGGTGAAATCTGTGACTTCGGTGTTGCAATGATCTTGTTCATGATGCCCAGAATATGCATCCGGCCTTCTTTGGCTTGGCTCAGTGCAGTCGTCATAATTTCGCGGGTCACATTGGAAACCTTGATGTCCATCTGGAAACCGGTGATGCCTTTTTCGGTTCCGGCCACCTTGAAGTCCATATCACCGAGGTGGTCTTCCTCGCCGAGAATATCGGACAGCACCTTGAAGCGCTTGCCATCGGTAACAAGACCCATTGCAATTCCCGCTACAGGACGCTTCATCGGAACACCCGCGGCCAACAGACTAAGCGAACCACCGCAAACCGAGGCCATCGACGAGGATCCGTTAGACTCAAGCACTTCTGAGACCACCCTTACCGTGTAGGGAAAACTGGAGTAGTCGGGAAGCACGTTCTGAAGCGAGCGTTGAGCGAGGTGCCCATGCCCAATCTCCCTTCTTCCTGTTGAGAGGCGACCTGTTTCACCCACGGAAAACGGAGGAAAATTATAATGCAGCATGAAGGTGGCGCGCTTGTCGCCATCGATGGTGTCCATAATCTGTTCGTCAAAGACCGTTCCCAAGGTTGAAACGGCAAGGGCCTGGGTTTCACCACGCGTGAAGAGAGCAGAACCATGGGTTCGGGGCAAAAGGTCGATCTCGCAGGTAATCGGCCTGATCTGTGAGGTGTTGCGTCCATCGCAACGAAGCTCTTTCGCTAAAATACTTTCTCGAAGGATGTCGCGTTCCATATCCTCAATGAGGTTGCCAATAAGGCCAGCCTCACCGGCAGGGACAGTGACGTCAAACTTAGCATGCACTTCCTGGGTCACGGCGTGGATGGCAGCCACACGCTCAAACTTCCCTTTCACGAAACAGGCGGTTTCCATTTTGGCAAAGGCCCATTTTTCAATTTCCGCTTTGTTGGACAGAACTTTGTCGGCAAACTTAGGCATGGGAAGCTTGGGTTTGCCGCACAGCTTCACGAGTTCATGCTGCATAGCACAGATCTGTTTGATGTAACCCTCTGCCATCTCAATGGCCGCGAGCAGCATTTCTTCAGGAACTTCCCTGGCGCCACCTTCGACCATCGTAATTCCGGATTCTGTCCCTGCCACAATGATTTCGCAGTCTGAACCCTCGATTTCCTCGAAGGTAGGATTGACAATGAGCACACCCTTTACAGAAGCGATGCGCACTGCACCCACGGGACCGTCAAAAGGAATGTCGGAAAGGGCCACCGCTGCAAAAGCGGCAATCATTCCCACTACATCAGGAGGATTGATCTGATCAGCGGAAATCGTTGTCGGGACAACCTGAATCTCGCGGGCAAACTTTTTGCTGAACAGAGGGCGCATGGGCCTATCGATTAGCCGAGAGACTAGTATTTCCTTGTCTCGGGGGCGTGCCTCACGCTTGAGAAAACCACCAGGGATTTTTCCGGCGGCGTAATATTTTTCGTTGTATTCCACGGAGAGCGGAACGAAGTCTAATCCTTCTGTTGGGCTCGATGCGCAACAGACCGTCGCCAAGACCACCGAACCGCCATAGGTTGCGTAGATAGCGCCATTGGCTTGCTTGGCCATCTTGCCGGTTTCGAGGACGAGTTCTTCCTTGCCCAGTTTCAGGCGTACTTGATGCATTGCGTTTCCTTTATTTTCTGAGGCCCAGTTTTTCAATCAGAGTGCGATACCCGGCGAGATTGGTCGTCTGCAGGTATCGGAGCAACCGGCGCCGCTGTCCGACAAGCTGGAGCAACCCGCGACGGCTATTGTGGTCCTTCTTGGAGGCCTTGAAATGCTCTGTTAGGTACTTGATCCGAGCAGTAATCAGAGCGATCTGAACCTCGGTGGATCCAGTGTTGGCTGCAATACCGCCAAACTCAGCTACGATCTTCGCCTTTTCTTCTTTACTTAATGCCATTCTGTACTCCTTGTACAAAAACAATGTTTTTCAAACGTTCCCCCGGGGGAGACTCCCAGGTGAGAACTTCGTCCTGTAGGTGTAAGGACTCAATTCGATCGTTCATCCTACAGACATCCGGTCCGCAACCCGGGACTAATGTCGGGACCTCGACCCCCGACATCTTACTGACTTCGCTCGAAAAGTCAATTGCGACCAAGAACTCGATCTCAAGGAAAGCGAGCCTGAACAACTCACCTTGTGTGCTCTGTCTGTACGAACACGTAGGTCCATCGAGTGCCATGGCGGGCCACAACGGCGAGGAGCTCACCGTCAGCTGACGCCAGTGCAGCTCGTTCACAGTCCAGCGTGGCAAGACTTGGAGCCTGACTAAGGGGTTCCAAACCCCGCAAAACCCCCGAGATTTCGTGAACAGGTAGCATCGGAATGTTTAAAAGAGCCAGAGTCTGCAACTCATCCCGGAAGACAACAGGCTCCTCGGGTAGTTCAAAAGGGCCAACGCGTAGGCGGACCAAACTCCTGACATGGGCCCCGCAGCCAGCCAATCGACCCCAGTCGCGGGCGATAGAACGGACGTAAGTGCCTTTGGAACAGTGAATCCTTACCCTCAGGTCCGGACTGCGCCATTCCAGCACGTCAAGTTGATAAACCTCGATCCGCCGGGGATCAAGCACGAGGGTTTCTCCGTCACGCACCCTCTGATAGGCACGTTTTCCTTCCACATGGATGGCACTGAATTGGGGTGGTATCTGTTCGATAGGGCCCCTGAACCGAGAAGCGAGGGCTAAAATTTGTGGGTGGTCGGGAATATCCCCTGAGAAAATTTCTTTTCCAGTCGGATCAAGCGTATCTGTTTCTACGCCGAAAGCGAAAACCGCTTCATAGACTTTGTCATATTCAGTGAAGAATGGCGTGAACTTTGTGAACTTCCCTGTTAGGACCACCAGCAGGCCACTGGCAAACTGATCGAGAGTTCCCGTATGACCCATGGCCCGACCAAACTGCCTTTTAAGTGGATTTAGGGCACGAAACGAGGTGACACCGATTGGCTTGTTGAGGAGAAGCAAACCGTTAGGCGTCATGGGGTGCTCAGGAACGATTGGCCTCGTCAATCAGGCGGTTTAGCTCTAGAGATTTCTGCACCGAATCATCCACCAGAAACTGCAAACGTGGAGTCGAGCGCATCGCGAGTTTCTTTCCCAGCGTCCCCTGAATGAAACCCGCAGCGTGATTCAGTGCCTCGACAGCCTTCTCAACAGTTGTTTCTTTTTGAAAGGAACTGACATAAACCTTAGCTTGACTCAGGTCGTTGCTGATTTTGACCAGGTTGATGGACAGAAAAGTGCTCACCCGAGGGTCTTTAATCTCCTGAGTCAGAATCATCTGACTCAGGATACCCTGGATGAGGCTTTCCACTTTCTTGGTCCGAACGTCTTTCATTTGCTACTTGGCGTCGGCTTTTGCTTCTGGCTTCTTCTTTGCCTCTGCCGCTAAGGTCTCCGCGATGGTCGGCCCGAGTTTCTTCGCAATCTTAGTCTGTTCGACCACTTCAAAAATATCTCCAACCCGGACGTCGGAGTAGTTGTCGACGCTGACACCACACTCAAAGCCTTCCACCACTTCCTTCGCATCGTCCTTGAACCTCCTCAAGGAGGCAACCTTTCCTGTGTAAATCTGAACGTTGTCACGAAGCACATTGACGATGGAAGTTCTTTTGATCTTACCAGAGGTCACCATACAACCAGCTACGAGGCCAATTTTGGGAACCTTAATAGTGTCACGAACTTCGACCGAGCCAATAACCTCTTCCTTGACCTCTGGAGCGAGCATACCTTCCATCGCCGATCGGATTTCTTCCACACAATCGTAAATAATGTTGTACTTGCGGATCTCGACCTTCTCACGATCGGCAAGTTGCAAGGCCTTTGGCGTCGGACGGACATGGAAACCTATGATGATCGCCTGGGAAGCCATGGCAAGGGTTACATCGTGTTCAATGATAGCTCCCGCCGAGGCGTGGATCACGTTCACTCGGATCTCCATTGTCGAAAGCTTCTCAAGCGCAGCTTGAAGTGCCTCGACAGAACCATGAACGTCCCCCTTGATGATAACTTTGATTTCTTGAACTTCACCTGCCTTGATCGTCGTGTACAGGTTGGCCAAGGTGACCTTCTTGACATTGCGGGCTTCCTCGAACTTGCTTAGGTCCTGTCGCTTTTCACTTATTTCTCTGGAGGTGCGTTCGTCCTCGGTGACGTTGAAAGGGTCACCCGCCCCGGGTATGCCGTTAAAACCAAGAATTTCAACGGGAGTCGATGGAGGTGCTTCTTTGATTGGCTTGCCCCGGTCATCGAACATAGCCCGAACCTTGCCAGGGAAAACTCCACCAACAAAGTAGTCGCCGACCCTAAGGATGCCTTTTTGGACGAGCACCGATGCGACAACACCGCGTCCTTGATCAATCTTCGATTCGATGACCTTACCTTCAGCTCGGCGTTTGCGGCTGGCGGTCAGTTCCATAACTTCAGCCTGCAACAGGATCGCGTCGAGGAGTTCATCGAGACCCAATCGCTTTAATGCCGAAATCTGACAGTACATCGTCGAACCGCCCCAAGCCTCGGGGATCAGCCCGTAATCGGAGAGTTGCTGCATCACTTTGTCAGGATTAGCTTCTGGTAGATCAACCTTGTTGATCGCCACCAGAATCGGTACTTTCGCGTCTTTGGCGTGGTTTATGGCCTCAACGGTTTGGGGCATGACACCATCATTGGCTGCCACAACGAGGACGACAATATCGGTGATTTGCGCTCCTCGTGCTCGCATCAGGGTAAAAGCTTCGTGACCTGGCGTATCAAGGAAGGTAATTTCCCCCTTGGAATGGGACACCCGATAGGCACCGATATGCTGTGTGATACCTCCGTACTCACCTCCAGCCACATTGGTGGTCCTGATGGCGTCAAGAAGCTTGGTTTTGCCATGGTCGACGTGACCCATGATCGTGACTATGGGAGAACGGTGGACCAGATCGTCGGCAGCATCGGTCTGGGTTTCAATCACAGTCTCGTCGTATAGGGAGACAATCCTGACCTCAGTGCCATATTCGGAAGCGAGAATCTGCGCAGTTTCCGCATCGATCTGCTCGTTTATCGTTACCATCATCCCCATAGTCATGAGCTTACCAATCAGCGTAGAGGCCTTGAGGTTCATTTTGCGGGCCAACTCGGCCACGGTGACAACCTCCATGATCTCCACTTCTTTCGGAACAGGGTTAGCTTTTGCCTGCTGTTTCTTCATAAACTGATAGGCTTTGTCGAGCTGTTCTTTCTCTTTGTCCCGAATGTAGTTCTTTTCTTTCTTCGAGCGGAACTTCTTCGGCTGGCTTCCCTTAGTCAGGTCTACCGGAGGAGGTGTACCCTGGCCACCGGGGCGGGGCCCATAGCCGGGACCACCGGGGCGAGGTCCATAACCAGGACCACCGGGACGAGGCCCATAGCCGGGACCACCGGGGCGAGGTCCGTAACCCGGACCCCCGGGACGAGGTCCATAACCCTGGCCACCCGGACCACTAGGACGGGGACCATAATTTTGACCCTGATAGCCTTGTCCCGGAGGACGGTCACCGTATGGGCGTGGAGGGCCACCAGGTCCAGAAGGACGGGGTCCAAAGTTCTGACCTTGATACCCCTGACCTTGGGGGCGTTCGCCTGGTCCGGAACCCCATCGGTTGGCAGGGCGTTCACCATAGGGACGAGGTGGACCTCCGGGGGCACCTTGTCCCTGAGGGCGATCACCCCAGCGCGGCGGTGGGCGGTCGCCGGGATTTACACCCGTCGGCGGCGCGGGATTCGGGCGCGGTTCACCCCACCGGTTCGCTGGGCGATCGCCATACGGCGGACGGGGGCCCTGCTCGCGGGGAGGACGCCCGCTTTCAATGCGCAGACCTTCCGGCTTGGGACGATTAACGTCCGGCTGGACGTGACGCATCTCCTGTGGCCTTTTTGCGGCGAACTCCGCTACTTTCTGGGCAGTCAGTCGAGATTCCGGGGAAACTAGGCGATCGCCTGGCTTTGAAGTTGAAGAGGGCTCCTTGGAAGCCGAAACTGCGGGAGGAGCCGAGGGGGCGGTAGCCGTTTCATCGCGATGGACAGCCACTACCTTCACAGCGGCCTTCTTCTTGACGACAACTACTTTTCTCTTTTCGCCATCGGGGGCCGAAGCACTCACCGGAGCGACCGTTGAGGCTGGCTTCTCGTGCTTAATAAGAGTTGCCTTGGGCTTCTTGTTTTCCAATTCGTCAGACATAATCTGTTATTTTTCCTCGGTTTCCTCTTCCTCAATCTCAAAACTCAAGCCGACGTTGCAGTTGGGGCATTGGGTCATGTTGATCTGGACGGGGTGCCCGCATTCGGGGCATTCGAACTCTTCTTCGTATTCTACCGTATCTTGGTTCGAATAATCAATGGAAGCGTCTGGAGCTTCCTCATCGACTATTTCCACGTTTTCTTCGATGGCCTTCATCAGATTTTCGACATCAGAGGCGGTAATTCCGTCAATTTTTGAGAGTTCTTCTCTGCTCATGTTCACCAAAGACTCAATCAGGACGATACCGTGCTCCCCAAGGATACCAACGACCCGTTCTGAAACGCCTTCGAGCTCAGAAATTGCGGTAATGACCGATTCATCGCCCTCGTCGTCGTCGCGGAACAGACCGTGTGCAGCTTCTCTGGCACCGCGGTTAATATCCATCTCCTCAAACTGCTCGATCGTTTTGACGTCGATGCTCCAATCGCACAAACGGTTTGCCAGCTTTACGTTCAGGCCTTGCTTGCCTATCGCCAGCGACAGTTGGCTCTCAGGGACCACCGCAAGAGCCTGTTTCCGAGCCTCATCAAGGATGACGATCTGGCTGACTTCAGCGGGCGACAAAGCATTCCGAATAAAGGACTTTGGATCTGGGTCGTATTTCAGCACGTCGATTCGCTCACCTTCGAGTTCCTTCATCACGGCTTGGATGCGCACGCCGCGAAGTCCAACACAGGCACCGATAGGATCAACTTCCTCTTTCACGGATCGGACGGCTATTTTGGTTCGGTAACCGGCCTCACGAACAATTTTGTGGATCAAAATCGTTTTTTCGTAGATTTCAGGGACCTCGAGTTCAAAGAGTTTTTCAACGAACTTGGGGTCGCGGCGAGTGAGAACGACTTGGAGTCCGCCTGGAGTCTTGCGGACCTCGCTGATCATACTCTTGATTCGGGATCCCGGGGCATAGGACTCGCGAGGCGACTGGTTTTTGCGGGGAAGGATGCCCTCTGTTCGCCCAAGATCTACGTAGATGTTTCCGTTGCGTTCGCGTTGATAGTAACCAATGATCACCTCGTTCTCCTTGCCGGAAAACTCGGAGAAAAGAGTATCCTTTTGTATATCACGCAGGTACTGTTTCGCCTTCTGCTTCGCAGTGTGCACCGAAGAACGGTCGAAGTCCTTGGGATCGATCTCCAAAAGGATCTCGTCTCCTACGGTCGCTTCCTCATTCAGGGCCCTGGCTTCGGCAAGCTCAATTTCACCCACAGGATCGTAAAGATCATCGTCCTCGACGACAACTTTCTTCGCCGAAATAGTGACGTCTTTGCCTTCCTCACCAAACTTGATAACTGCGTTATCGCTAGTCCCAAAAGTTTTCTTGTAAGCAGCGAGGAGAAACTCTTCGACCACTTTTTGCACCAGTTCACTGGAAATACCCTTGTCTTGGGTGATTTGACGAATGGATTCAGTAAATTCAGAGTTCACGCGAGCTCCTCCTAGGAAATGTCGTTCAATTTTGCCTTGTAAATCTGTGCCTTTGGCACGGTCTTCAATCCAACAGATGTTACGAAAACAATGCTGTCGTCCAAGACCTCCTCAATCGTACCAGGCTCCCAATCAGTCCCACCTACCAAGTAAAGTTTGGCCTTCTTGCCTTGGTAAAATCCCAACTCCCTCAGAAACTTCAGGTTTCTCTCGAGGCCAGGTGAACCGACTTCAACTGATAGGTCCTCGGTACCAAGTAGCTTCTCGAGCCTCGGTATCAGCAACCTGTGCGCCTTGGCACAATCGTCTATACCCAAGCCCGTGGAAGAATGGAGCACAACATGAACGTTTGCGGTGCCGTTCTTCGTTCTTACACCACATTCCACGAGTGAAAGTCCGAGCGTTTTCACGAATTGGTCGAGGTCGCGGAACACCGGATCCTCGGGATCAGCCATCAACATGGGTCCGCCATAAAAAAAAGAGCCGTTGCCGACTCTTTTGATAGTAGAGATCTAAACTGTCAGTACAATACTTAAATCGCTGTCGACTGTCAAGTTTAATGAAGGCACAGGGCAAGTACGCGAACCTCAGCGACACCGCCACGAAGCAATTCTTTGGCACAGGCCTCCACTGTGGATCCAGTAGTAACGACATCGTCGAGCAACCAGACAAGTTTTTGCCCTTTAAGTTTATTTGGTGCATCACGACGCAGGCAATAGGAGCGCGTCGCGTTTTCAGAACGCTCTGCTCGCCCGAGCAATTTCTGGCTTACCGTCCTGCGCCTGATCAGCAGATTCCAAACTGGCACCTGGGCGTCTCTGGAAAGAAAATGAGCCCAACGGGCCACTGGGTCCCACCCCCGTTCTAGGAAATGTTGAGGATGGCACGGCACAGGGACCAGAGGTGCCGCTGGAGCAAGTCGGGGGACGGAAAGCCGTGACCAACAGCGAGCCAAGCCTGATCTATTGCGTCCCTTGTAAGCTCGAAGTAGCTCACCGGCAGGACTTCGATAGGGAACGAGTCCGTCGAGGCGTGCAAACGACCACGGCTGTCGGCAGCAATCGGCACACAGATCCACCTCCCCCAAAAGAGTATGACCGCAGAGCGCGCAAAGACCTGCCGGAGCATCGGGCTCGCCACGAAAGACTTGGGCCCAGCAGGTGCGGCATAGGTCTCCGTCCACTCCAAAGCCTGTTTCTAAAGCAACATCGCACAAGGGGCATACAGGAAAACCAAAGAGGCTCATAAGAAAGGAACAGGATTGGCGAGGTCCCTGATTCATTCTACGGAAAGAGCCTTCCATTTTGCCAACAGCTGAAGGGCCTGGAAGGGGGTCAAATTGTCAGGGTCTAGACGACGCAGTTCCTCCCTGAGCAGGTCTGGCTGGGGTTCCGGCACAAAAAGATCGAGCTGGGACCTTCGGTTGGTGGCAGTTCCAGCTCGTGTTTGTTCGCGCGGGAGGGTGTGTTCCGGCTCGAGACTTTCGAGAATATGAGCAGCCCTGTCGACAACGCGCGCGGGAACACCGGCCAAACGGGCTACATGCAAGCCGTAGGAATTGTCAGAGGCCCCTTTTACTACTTTGCGCAGAAACACGACTTCGCGGCCATCATCTTCTACCGCCATCGAGAAGTTTCGCAAGGCGGGATGACTCAGTGCTGTCAGTTCATGAAAGTGCGTAGCAAAAAGTGTTTTAGCCCGAACGGTATCGAGCAAGTACTCGCAAATTGCCCACGCAAGCGAAAAACCGTCCCTTGTCGAAGTACCCCTTCCCACTTCGTCCATGATAACCAGACTTTGTCGTGTGGCACTGCGCAGAATCCTCGCAGTCTCATGCATTTCCACGAGGAAGGTGGACTCGCCCCGGGAAAGATGGTCACTGGCCCCCACTCGACAAAAAATTCTATCGGTTATTCCTACTTCTGCTGTTCGGCAGGGAACGAAAGAACCCGTCTGGGCCAGGAGCACAATGAGCGCCGTCTGCCTCAGGTAGGTAGACTTTCCTGCCATGTTGGGCCCAGTGATGAGAACCAACGAGTCGGCTGCAGAAAAATGTACGGAGTTGGGAACAAATGGCTCTTGCGAATTAGCTTCCACAACCGGATGTCGGGCGTCTTCCAAAACCAGGTCCAAACTCTCGGTGACAAGAGGACGGACCCAATTCCGGTCCAATGCCACTTGAGCGAGGGTTGAAACCACATCTAGGCGCGCCGAAAACGCTGCAGCCCTCTGAATTGGTGTAAGCAATACCTTCACATGGTCCCGCAAGGCCCAAAAAAGCTCCCGTTCGAGACTGAAAATCCTTTCCTCAGCATGTTGTAGTCTGTCTTCGAGTTCCCGCAGACGCTCGGTGGAGTACCTTTCGGAACCAATTAGACTCTGGCGGCGCTGAAAGTGCTCGGGTAGTCGTTCCAGACGGGCCTTTGAAACTTCAAAGTAGTACCCAATAATCCGGTTTTGTTTAAGTTTTAGCTGCGAGAGCCCGGTTTTGGCTTTCTCTTCCACAAGATAGGCCTGCAAAATCTCTTGGCTGTGTAGCCGCAGGTGACGCAGTTCATCGAGCTCTGCAGAAACTCCTTCCTTGATCAGTCCCCCCTCGGTTAGCACCGGTGATGGATCCCGGCTGAGTTCAACTGCAATCTTGGACACCACACCTGAGAGTGCACTTCTTGACTCGAGCCCGAACTCGAGCGTTAACAGTTTTCCCGACGGTTGTTCGTCCCAAAGGGTGGCAAGTTCTAGGACTCGGGCTAGGCTGGCTTCCAAGCCAAGAAGGTCGCGGGCACTGGCTTTGTCTAGGGCCAGACGTGAAGCTAACCGGTCTAAATCCAAGACTCCCGAAAGTCCCTT
This sequence comes from Spirochaetales bacterium, assembly GCA_947478845.1. GTDB lineage: Bacteria > Spirochaetota > Spirochaetia > JABEVK01 > JABEVK01 > JAIFLN01. The sequence continues at coordinate 141,949 of CANJXC010000001.1, forward strand.
CCGCACATACCTGAGCAAACTTGAATCCATAACAAGAGACTCAATTAGCACTTGTCGCACTTCAATTTCCGTCGGTACCAGCAAGGGAAAACGTAGCCAATTCTCTAGCAGTCGGGAGCCAGCCGTAGTTTTGGTGACATCAAGGATGCCGTAGAGGGAGGAGCCTTTACCGCCGTCGCGAGTGTTTGCCAACAGCTCCAAGCTACGAGCGGAATCCGGATCAATTTGAAGGAAGTCGGAGGCCTGAAAAACTTCTAGGTGCTCGAGGTGAGCCAAGGTCCGTAAGGTATTGCACTTCAAGTAGTCCAGAAGTGCACCTGCTGTTATTACTTCTGCGGACTGTTCATTCAGGCCAAAAGCCTCTAAACGAAGTACACCAAAGTGCTCCAAAAGTCGCTGATGTCCTGTCCGCTGCTCTAAGCGCCAAGGCTCCAACTGTGTCAAAATTAAGTGAGAAACTTCCGAGAGGAGACCCGAGAGGTCGGGTTCTTCCGCTACCAACTGGGAACTCAAGAGAATTTCTCGAGGGCGGAAACGCCCTAATTCCCGCCCTAATGCCTCACGCCAATTTGAAACCAAGAAACTCGTCGCAAGAAACTTTCCAGTGGAAAGGTCGGCAACGGCTATGGATGATCTGGGACTGGCCCGATGAAAAGCCATCAGGAAGTTGTTGGAGGAACCAGCAAGGTAGAGGTCGTCTACAAGTGTCCCCGGAGTTAGGATATCGACAATCTCTCGGCGCACGAGACCTTTTCCGACACCCGCTTCCGAAACTTGCTCGCAAAGGGCGACGCTTCGGCCGGCTTCAAGCAATCGGCGAATGTAGGACCCACTTGAGTGATAGGGGACCCCGCACATAGGCTCATCCTGCCGATGAGTTAGGGTCAGGTTGAGAAGCACACTTGCATCTCTGGCGTCTTCGCGAAACATCTCATAAAAGTCTCCGAGACGAAAGAACAAGATCTTGTCATGATGCTGAGATTTGAGATCTAGATATTGCCGCATCATCGGAGTTGTGTCGGCCATGAAACCATGGTAACGGGGAAGCCCTACGTAGGGAAGTAAGAGGGAAATAAACCGCGCAAAATCTTGCTACAACTCTCAAATTAGCTATAATGGCGCTGTGGACGAGTTGATTCAATTTCAGGAAAACGCCTCGGGATTGTTCGTTAGGGCCCAAGGGCACATCACCGCAGCGGTTTCGGCTGATCTGCGTGATATGATCTTGGAAAGGCTTTCGCTTCCACCTCCCCCCATCCTTTTAGCCGTAGACTTGCAGGCCTGTGACTACATGGACTCAACCTTCATGGGTCTTTTGGTAGGCTTTCATAAGCGGTTCAAAGCTTTGACGGGAACAGCCCTGACCATCTTACGTCCGACTCAAGACTGCGTTAAGCTATTGAGTGGTCTTGGAATTTTGAAGCTCATGGTTCTCGTTGAAGAGGGTGAGTTCCCGTCACCGACCCTATGGAAACCAATCAGCAGAGTTCATAAGCCCACTACAGAGTTTATCCTCAGTGCTCACAAAAACTTAAGTGAGTTATCACCCGAGAATACAAAAGCATTTGGTGCGTTGCAAAGTGTCCTCGAGCAGCAGATTAAGAAAGAAGAGGTATAATCAGCGTTTGAGGTCTGCTGTCATCCGTGCCAAGACGTCGTCTGTGATATCCGCATCCGGACCAAACCAGATTACAGCTGTATCTTTCTTGTTCAGGATGAGCCCAAACCCCTTCGAGACCGCGGCTTGTTCGATCTCGTCATTCAGGAGTCTGAGAAAATTAGCTTCCTGAAGATCTAGGTTTCGGGAATTAATCTGAATCTGTTGCACCCGGGCATATTCTTTCATGACATCCTGGCGCTTGAGGATTTCGACATCCAAACTCGATACCCGACTGCTGTCTCCTTTAAGTTTGGCGTCGTTGCGTTGATCGTTGATTTGGCGGATCTCTTCCTTCATTTTGTCAATTTCTTTTTGGATTCCAGATTTGAAGTCGTCAAAATCTTTAACAGGCTTAGTTTCCTTGAAAAACTGGTTGTACACGCGCGCAAAGTCCACCACGCCGGCCTTGAAAAACTGCTGGGCAGGGGCAACTGAAACTACAACCCAAAGAAGGCATACTGTCACCGCGAGTCGTTTCATCATCAGAACTCCTAAAGGTCCATGCCAAAGGCGACGACCAACTTCATATCGATAACGCTACCAAATAATCCGTCTCCCTGAACCGCCGTCAACTTCCCGCTGCTATCCATGTGGAAAGGCTTGGTGAAGTAGAGCGAGAGCGGAAACTGAGAGTTGATAATCCGCAATCCGGTACCGACAGAGAGGTCGTGCATCACGAGTGGCACGTCCCACAGTGCAGTATAGTCACTGTACTTATTTAACAAAAGTGCATCGTCAATAAACGTGTCTAGCCACAGAAAACTGGAAATAAAAGGCACGGGCGTCCTGATTTCGAAGCCACCGGTCAAGGTATTTTGTCCGCCATTCTGGAAACCCCAACCACGGCCAGACATCATGCCGTCGATATACAGTTGATCGGTCGGTTGCGTGGTGAGTACTCCATCTCCACCGACGGGGGCCAGCAGGTTCCCCATGCCAAGACGGCCTTTTGCCACAAGTTCGAAGTCCCAGCCCTCCATCACAGGAACAGAAAGGAACTTAAAAAATCCTTCGATGCGCGAGTCAAAACGTGTGTAGTGGGTGCTGCCACCGAGAAAACCACCAGCAAAAGTAACCCGCTCAGAAATTATACCACCATTGGTGGGATTAGAAATGATGTCACGAGTGTCCCAAGAAGCCGTTGACCACCATTGGTTAGAAAACTTCCATTTGTTGAGATTCTCGCGCAGCGACAAGTTCGCTGGGCGGTAGACGGTATCGTCGTAAGTGATGAGCTGCACGGTAGACTTCAAACCAGTACCTAAATTAAAACGGCCGAATCCCGTGTACCAGGAATAACCTGTATTGAGACCGACATCGAACTGAAGCGAGTCGTACTGCATCTGCGCCGTCTTATAAATACCTCCGTGGTTCGTATCCCACTGATATTGCGACTGAAGACTGTAATTACTTTTGTCTGCGTCAGTGGGAACACCGGGGAAGGCCTGTCCCGCCACATAGCCAATGTAGGTACCGCTAGTTTGGTTTGCCGAGAACACATAGGTATTGTTGTCATACGGATCGGGAATATCTGCAGATGTGTAGACCGGACCTAAGATATCCTGGTCAATTTTGCTGTTGACGGTGTGATTGAAACCAACCAAGCCACCTAAGGTGATCCGGCGGTCGAAAAACCACCTCTCTGTAAACGACAGATTTAAGCTCTGACTCACAGGTGAAATTGTTGAATCAACGCTGAGGGCCTGACCAAGACCCTGAAAGTTTTTGTCCGACCACTTGATGTTTGCCGACACTGGGAAATCCGTGGACCCAGAGAAAGTCAGACCGAAAGCGATGTCGGCCGTTTTGCCTTCTTCGACGTTCAGCACAAGGTCCATTAAGCCGTCAGCCGAACCTTGCGGAGTTTCGGGGTTGATGGCTGAGAAATACTGTAGGTTGTAAAGGTTGCGGATTCCGGTGATGATTTTTGACTTGCTGAAGACGTCGCCGACCTCTATAGGTAGTTCCCTGAGAACCACTTTGTCGCGTGTTTTTTTATTTCCCTTGACAAGAATATTCTCTATGTGAGCTCGAGGCCTTTCCACAATGTTAATTTCGTAACGCAGAAGGTTTCCCTCTCGAACTTCTCTGCGCGAAATCGAATTGAAGATGTAGCCATTCTCGAGGTAATTATCCACGATGCGCTGGTAGTCGGCCTCAAGACGCTCTTTGTTGAGAGTCTTCCCTGGGCTTTGGCGGGTTAGAGCATCAAGTTCATTGCTGGTAAAGATTTGGTTGCCGACATACGTAAAGCCGCCATAGTTCCAGGCAGTACCCTCGATCACAGTAAGCGAGATATTCAGCATGTTGCGTTCACTCGCCGCGTCAAAGGCCACGGTTTTTTGGGTGTCAACCACTCTTGCATCTACGTAACCGCGGTTCCAATAATAGTTTTCGATGCTACGAAGATCCTTGACAAACGAAGCTTCTTTATAAAGGCCCGCCTCAAAAAAAGACTGCTGATGAGTTGACATCACACCAAGAAGAGCTGACTCCGATGCGAACGATAGTCCCTGAAACTCAATAGACTTGACTGCGGTCTGGAGGCCTTCGTCGATCTTGAAGTAAACCTTGATCCGGGTTTCGGAAACTTCCTGAACCGAGGAAGTCACCTTTGCAGCAAGATAACCCTTGTCATGGTAGAGGTTCAGTATGGCGGTCTCGTCTATCTTCACCTTATCTTGATTGATCAGGTCACCCTTTTTTACCGAAACCACAGCCTGAAGCTCTTGGGTACGCAACCGGGAGTTCCCGTCGAAGACGAGCTCATCGACTAGAGGCTTCTCTTGCACTTTGAACAAAAGAACAACCTGGGTACTAGCTTCGTTTCCTTTCAGAGCGGTAGGTACGATAAGACCTTGGAAAAAGTCGAGTGCGTACAAAGCGCTCTGGAGATCTTGAAAAAGCTCATCAGTGAATGGCCGTCCCAAATAGGGTTTGATGACTCCGTCGATATCCGACCGGCTTACGGTAACCAAACCTTCGAATCGAATGTCGATGATCGGCTTGCCAAGATACCACGAATCGGCGGCAGCATTACCCGTGCCCGTTTGGGCCCAACTGGGCACAATTTGTGCCATGAGAGTGACCAGCAGTAGCCAGCGCGGAAACTTCATTCGATCTCCTTCGATCATTAATAACTCCAATCCCACCGGAACGTTACGGTGTTGTCGGAAACAAAAAGGGTTTCCGGGTGCTGGGGTTGCAAGGTCCAGTTTAATAAGAAGAACGGAGTCTGGAAGTCCACGGAAATTTCGGGTTCAATCAAAAACGACGAGGACTTGGCCGAGTCTGCACTACTGCCTTGCTGGAAAGCAAGGCTTCCCTGAAGGAACAGATCGTCGCCAACATACTTTCCGAAATACACATGCGTGTTGTCAAGATAATCCGAAGCACCTAAAGCGGTATTCCTATCCAAAAGCGACTTTTTTAAGAGTTCAGTCTTGACCGAGAATAGGTCAAGACTGAAGTTTTTCTTGACCGATTCTTCGAAAGGCCTAAGAAGGAACCCTGTACCAACGTCCGAGGCAAGGGAAATCGCTGTTTTTACCCCGCTAGCCTGAGAATACTCGGTCGGTACAGCCAAGGTTGTACCGATGAGCTGCTGAAGTTCTTCCGCAGACCGATAGGGTTGGGCGGAGAACTTAGGTGTAAACTGCGAAAGTGAGCCATCGACCCGCATTGTAATCGTAACCGCGCCTGAGTCGCTGCGGGTTTTAAGCTCCGCTCGGACTGACAACAGAGGATCGATGCCATTTTCGTCCTCATTAAAGGTGACTGAACCCTCTTTGAGAACGAAAGTCTGGTTCAGATAGCTCAATTCGCCAGACTTCAAATCGATCTTCCCCACGAGGGCAAAGTCATTAATCGCCTCGTTCCATCGGATCTTCAGAGTCTGATTCACTCCTGTGTAGGCTTTCAGAAGGGGAAATTGTTGGTTGGGAAAAAGAAACTCCACCTTGCGCCCGGAAACAATGGTGAGGTCAGAGTTGATTCCGAAGTAATCCTTGCTCGTAGGAATGTAGCTTCCTGAGGCCATCATGACGGTCGAATCCAAGGCCGTCATCTTTCCGCCTACGACTAAGGAAAAGGGGTTTCCCGTGATAAGGAGAGTTCCCGTGGCGCTTCCTTCGGCCTTGATGCCTAACCCAAGGTAACTGTAAGGAATGGACGAAAGTGGGTCGGTTTCAAGGGCCAGACGATATTCTTGGGGAATGAGGTGATCAAGGGCTGCGATGCCCGATAGGTTCCATATTTGACCGCTAGGGCCAATATTCGTGGCGGAAATTGAAACACTCCGCCCCTTGAACTCGAGTGGAATCGATACAGGACCAATGGAGGTCCGGATGTAGGGAGTGTCAAAGATTAGCCCATCAAGTCGTGCATATCCCCGGATTTCAGGGTCGGTGAGAACACCAGAGACGGTGAACGATCCCGAAAGCACTCCGGCTTTGAGGTCGAGAAGCCGCTTGTCGGCAAACTCTCGGACCAATGAAATATCTGTAAACTCATTCTTCACTTGCATTTCGATTTTGCCACTGGAAATCTGGCCGACAGCACTCCCATGCACAGGAAAAGGCGCTTTAGTCTGAACTTTGATCTGACCATCGGTAGTGAACTCGACTGCCACGGAGTTATCCGAAAGGGTCGCTTTCCAAAGGTTGTTGGCAAACCTTGCGTTGAGCCCGAAGTCTGGCTGGGCCTGTTTTCCCAGCAGCACCTTCTTCGCCGACACCGAAGTAACTAAGTCTAGGGAATCGCCAGCCTTCCAGTTTCCTGAGTTGACAAAAGATGCCGACCATCGATTAGAACCAAACTTTACGCCAGCACCAATCTCAGCCGACCATGTTCGGGAGTTCAGGTCGACATCAACATGTCCATCGGTGATCGTGACGGGGTCGAGAGTCCCTTGCAACTGTTGGAACGATGCCCTAGAAAGGTTGCCGTCTGCCGCAAACCTGAAAGCCAACTCAGAATCGCCCCAATGTGCTTCAGAAATGATGGCCCCGACCGACCAAGTCGTGGCACTTCCCTTCCATTGTGCTGTTCCCCTCAGCCCCACCCTACCTCGAAACGGAGTCCCAACCCAACGCCCAAGGTCGAGTCGGCTTGTCGTTAAAGCTAAGTCTGCCTTGTCTAGGCTGGTCATGTTCCACTCAAGTTCCAGCGACTCCACTCCATCGACACCCTTTAGGGCTAGGTTGCCGATCCAAGGCTTCTCAAAGTTGAAGTTCCAGTTTCCGGTAAGGCTTCCCTGCAGTTTGTTGTGGGAGTCCTTGAGCGATACAGAAGAAAAAGTTGCCTTTTCATCAGTGATTATACCCTTGGTCTGCAAGGTAAAAGGTTCATCGTTCCACGGATAGGTGCCTTGAAGGTCTGCTTTTTTCACGACGAGCTTGAGGACACCCGCGTTTTTTTCCGCGGTGAGATCAAATGCGGCTTGGAGCCCTGTGGCTAAGGGTAGCTCTTCGAGCTTGAGGTTCCCCGACCAGTCTCCGGCTGCCCGGGCTTCTTCAGATACCGGCAGTGTCAAGTTTCCGGCTAAGCCGTGGGAACCACTAAACGAGATGCGGTTCTCGGCGTAGGAATACAGCCCTGTAACATCGTAACGGTCACCCCGAAATCCGGCTTGGACCTGCCAGGATACAAGTTCGCTGGAACTCAGGTCTGCTTGGAAATCTGCAGTGCCAGACTGTCCGGCCCATTCAAAGGTCACATTTTTGAGGCGAAAGAGATTGTTCTGGTAGTCTGCCTTGAACTGTCCGTTCCTACCTGGTACCGCGGGGTCGGCAAAACTTGCGTCGAGACCGATTAGCGACCATTCCTCGGGGCCAACGGTCAAAGCCCCCTTGGCTTGAAAAAGGAGCCCCTGCACGGGTTCGGGCAGTTCCAAAGCGACACCAAGCTCGGCAATCTCCTGTTGAACTAAAGGCAACGTAAGATTTGTCACCTGAAAAGTAAGCGGGAAAACTCTGGTACCCAGACTGCCCCTTCCACCCACGATCAATTGGGTAGCGACCCCAGCACCGCTGTGGGTTGCATCAACAGACCCCGCAATCAGGTCGCCATCGTGTTCTACCCAACCCTGAAAGGTGCTGAAGTTTAGATTCCTCCATACCAGATCCCGCCCGGTAAAGGTCACAGTATTATCCGCTCTTAAGAGGTCAACCACCCCGGAAACCTTGCCAAAGGTGGCATCCTGCCAGTGATCAAGGACGAGTTGACCTTCTGGTAGCCAGGTGTCCGTGGAAACCGACCCATCGAACGAGCCGCTGAGAACGGAAGAGTCGAAGTACGCTTCATGAAACCTAATCTCGCCGGGTATCGCCTCAATACGACCGCGCAGGACCGAAGCGTCTTGCAGTAAACCAGTTTCGGTTAACCCGGGAGGTAGGCCTGCCTCACCGTCAGCTACGAGAGTCCATGCCGTTGTGTCGTTTGACAGATCTAGAGAGAACTGCCCGGTAAGGTTGGCATCTAAAAGCTTCGAAATAAGCTCACTTCCTTTCCATCCGACCAGAGTGTTAGGCTTAAAACGGTCAGCTCGAGCGGTGATGTAAATTCGCTCAGTTTTGAGGTTGTACTCGATCCTGAAGTCAAGTGGCAGGCTATCTTGAACCTTGACCAGTTCGACGGTAGCTGGGTTCACCCGAAGTTGGAGGTGCAGTGGTGCTAGGTTCAGTAGGTTGGAAGTCAATTGTGAGGTTCGGGCCTGCACAGAAATAACGGTGAAACTGGGATTGGCTCTGAGGTCTCCATCGAGCTGGCCAGCAAGAGCCTTTAGGACGGCACCCTTGGAGGGAAACTGCGCCTGCAACGCACTTCGGAAGGTTATCCGGTAGTCGCCGCCCTCTCGAAAAAACTGGAAGAATCCCCGTTCTAGGTTCACTGTTTCTGAAGAACTTTTCCATGATAACGATACATTAAAACCCTCGACTGGCGGCAGAAGGCCCTGACTTGAAGGAGTGGCGAGAAACTTGCGGATACGGTCCAGAAGTTCCTGGTCAATTTGGGGATCAAGATCGACTGAACCATTGATGACCTGTACCCTTTGGAACAGGTCATCAAACTTACCGCTGAGCAGCGAGACAAAGTTCCAGCGCAACCTCACCGAGGCAGCCTGGACAATAGTGTGGCCTTGGGGCGTAGAGATCTTCACGCCTAGGAACTCGAAAGCCTCCAGGATATTCGGAGACAACGAACTGTAGGAAAAGTTGAGGCCGACGCTCTTTTCAAACTGGGTCACAAACCTATCTTTTTGGACCGCCATAAACTTGTCGAACTGCTCCCAAACTCGAGAGGTAAGACTGAGCAATGTCAGTGCGGCTACAACAGCAACGGCAACACCGAACGTGCGAAGGCCCTTGAACTTCATTCGGGACGACCTACTTCCAGCACCAAAGTCCATCGGAGGGTGTAGGGCTCCCCGTTCGGTGACGCAGGAAAAGTTGCATCTCGTAGCCAAGTTTCCAGCCAGCGGTCGAGTTCCGGGTTGCCTTCACCTAGCCCCTCAATCGACGAAGCAAATCCACCGACCCCGGGCACCGAAAACACAAGGGCCCACCGGGCTCCCTGAGGAGGAATTAAAGAAGGAGATGGAAGCGGGGGCAGCTCATGCCCATCCGTTTTGGTTTCAATTCCCCACCCGGCCGTTGGAAGTTGAGTTAAACTCGCCGGAAGAGATACACCCGCTAGGAGCTCTTCGAGAGAAGCTGATTGACTCTGCAAGCTTTTGGACAGCTCACTCCCCTTGTGAATAGGAAAAGCTGTCTGCCATTCTGCCATCGTGGTTTCACTTCGAAGACCATGAGGCGAATAAGGTAAAAGGGGAGGCGCTGACGAGGCAGGAGCATCCTGGCCTCGGGAAGTCCCTGAACTTCCAAGGTGCATTTTTATAGTCGCGGGTGGCGGGGGAAGTAGATTCCAGTACCCCAATAGGAACAAAAGTACCAAAAGACCGTGGACATAGGCCGACAGGGCCCACGGTCCGCGGAGCACGGCCAGCATTCATCGGCCTCCCCGCGACTGAGTCAAAAGTGAAATCTCGGTGATCCCTTGGGCCCGAAGCGCATCCATGACCGAAATGAGTAGGGCGTAAGGAACTTCTTCGTCTCCCTGAAGGACCGCGGAACTCACTCGGGTGCCCCTGGTTGCAGCGAGTTTTTGGTGCAACACCGCTGAAAACCCATCGAGGGTCACCGTCTGACCCTGGAGCACCAGTGTCCCATCGCGGGCTATTGAGACGGTGAGAGTAGCGGTAGTAACCAGTTGACCGGTCTCTGAATCCGGGAGTTTGACGTCCACCGCAGCCTGAATCTGAAAACTTACGCTGAGCACGAAGCAAAGCAAAACCAGCAAAACATCGATAAAGGGCGTCAGGAGCAGACCTAGAGGCTCAACAGGGGGCCTGCGCAACCGGTAGAAATGGTCAAGCAAGTGACTCCTCCCGGCTACCCAGGACAACCAAAATGGTCTCGAGCTGGCCGGTCAGGGTAGTAAGCTGACGTTGGAACAGCGCATGAGCCGCCAAGCTAGGGATGGCCGTGACTAATCCTAGAGCTGTAGCAACCAATGCTTGAGCGATTCCTCCAGCCAGTGCCGAAGGGTCCGCGCCCCCACCAGACCTCAGAGCCAGAAACGCCACGATCATGCCACAAACGGTGCCAAAAAGACCTGTAAGTGTGGACAAATTGGCCAGCGCAGGGAAGTAGACCAAACGCTCTTCCAGGGTGGCAAGCAACCCCTGGGCGTAGACCTGCCTGAGTGGCGCAGTTACCCCTTTCTGCGCTATTACAAGCGCTAAAGGGTGGTCAGACGGCAGATCCTGAATCTCAGAATCCTCACCGAGTCTGAGACGACCCTGAAGATTTCTGAAAACTTCCAGTGGTATCGGGCGCGCGCGCTGAAATTGTCCACGTTTGGAAAGGATAAGTCCAAAACCATAAATAGATAGGGCGAGAAGAGGAACGACAAAAATACCCATTTGTTGCAGGAAGCTAATCACATTGACTTCCAGTCTAGCACAAAACTTTTATTTTCATCATTCAAAAGCACTTATTCCCTCTGTAACGTTATTATTGGCGTTCCTTGGGTGATTCTTAAGTTTATGCTTTTCGCGCTAGGTAATTTGGCAATGGTAGTTGAACACAGGTCAAAATCTTGTCTTCGCAAAAAAGACCGCGTTGGCATCTCAAGGGGTGAGACTACCACCGCGGACCCTAGAAATGCTAATGAAACGTAGCTACACCGTAGCCGTTCTTGTCGAGTTTGAGGGTGACATCATGAATGGTCTCTAGCAACAAGTCTTGGTATTCGTGAACGTCGCCATCCTCAAAGTTTACTTTGAGATCATACTTGTCGACGTTTAACTTGAGAAGCAGTTTTTCATAGGCGGACGGAAAAACAACATGCACCCCTTGGCCATCTTCCAGTTGGTCCATTCCGAGCACGTCATCGCCCCAATGGGGGTGCAACGAAAATCGAATCAATGGTGTAACCGGTGGCGTTTATCACTGTAAAGTCAAACACCTGAGCAAAGCCGAATGTTGCCGAACCCAACAACAAACCCAACAGCAAAAAAGTTCTTTTCATAAAAGCCTCCAAAAAGTTTCTAAACCACTAAAATCGGTTTTTCAAGCTATTTTATTGACTTTTTGGACTTTTGTTCAGGGAAGAAGTTCCTGTAAATCGGCCGTGGCCACACCTATGGTCTCGGAAAACGACCACGGTTCCGTCACAGTCTGCCAGCTTGGAAGGGATAATTTCTGCGGATCGAGGGAAGAAAAAACCACCGGGCTGTAAGGTGCCTCTAGGAAGTCGGTGTCAAACAGTTGGATTTCCGTATTGCCAAAGGTTTGTGAACCCGTGACGAAAGGCAAAAAGAGCCCTAAAATGGCCATAAGAGTTTTGGGGAATCGCACGAGGGGGAGTATAACTCATCCATGTTGACTAACAAGAGAGAAGTACTAAAGGGTTTTTTTGTGCTCGAAGGGATCGATGGTTCGGGCACCACCACCCAGTTGCACCGTCTCGAAGCCCGCTCGGTCTCGGAGGGTGTAGCGTTTCGCGCCGACTGCGAGCCGACCTCCCACCCGGCCGGAGTGTTAATTCGGACAATTCTTAGGGGAGACATCGAGGCCCAGCCCGGCACCATAGCACGCTTGTTCGCCGCAGATCGTCATCAGCATCTCGAGGGACCGCTCGGCATTAGACGCAGCTTGAACGCTGGCACCAAAGTATTGTCCGACAGATATTTCTTTAGTAGCCTCGCCTACCAAGGCTTGGATTGTTCATGGGAGGAGGTATCAAACCTTAACGTAGGTTTTCCATTTCCCGAAACGCTGTTCTTCTTGGATCTTGAGGTGGGGGAAGCTCAAGCTCGCATCAATAGCAGGGGTCAGGCCCGGGAAATCTACGAAGAGGCACCAATCCAAGAAAGAGTGCGACTTGGGTACCAACGGGCCATCTCCGAGGCTCAGGCCCAGGGTTTGGAAGTGATGCGACTTGACGCCCGGCAAAGCGTCAAGGAGCTGACAGACTCGATTTGGTCGCGAATCTGCCGATAAGTGAGAAATGAAGCGACTCGCTGTGGTCCTGTTTTTCCTTGGACTGCTAGCCTCCCCGGCTCAAGCCTACAAAATCCTCTATGCGGAACAATGGTACAAGTTGGTGCATCGACATCTTGACGAGGATGCAGACAGCGTCCTCGAAAATATCTACTACTTGGAGCGCGCGCTACGGGCCGATTTTGCCAATCCGCTCAACGCGCTCACCAAGATTGATACACCCGATCAATGGGAACATTACCGAGACTTGTTCAGAATGCACGTCAATCTGACGTTGGTTCAGCAGACGCTCACCCTCGGAAGCAATTTCGACAAACAGAACGCGTACTTCTACAATTACCCGTGGAAAGCAGCCAATCTCGATAGCCTCGACAAGGCCGAGAAAGTTTACCTCACGGCCAAGGGCTATTGGAGCGAAGCCCAGAAAGAGGCTGGCAAGGCCAATGCCAAGCCTTGGATGTTCTTACCCGACTTGCAATTTTGGCAGGACGAGGCCTTTCGGATTCAAACCGGAGATTTGAACTACGGGAAGACCATCGATAAGGCACTCGCGCATTTGGCCTCGGTCCGCAAGGGTTTTCAGTCCATGGGAACTACTACCTACTGAACTCCCTGTGAATACCTCTTTTAGCCAGCTCAATAATTTTGAATGAGCATTGCATCGCCATAAGAGAAGAATCGATAATTGAGAGCTACCGCTTCGCGGTAACTTTCGAGGAGAAAATCTCGGCCAGCAAAGGCGCAGACCAGCATTAACAAGGTGCTTTCAGGTGTGTGAAAGTTGGTAAACAACTGGTCCACCGCACGAAACTGGTAACCTGGGGTGATAAAGATGTCGGTTTCTCCCCAGCCAGGAGTCCACCCACCGGGTGTCCAACTCGCCTCAAGGGTACGAAGGCTCGTGGTGCCAACTGCCAAAATAGGTCGTCCTTGCGACTTGGCTCGATTGAGCGCATCGGCCGTGATCCCACTTAGGTGAAAGCGTTCGGTATGCATTTTGTGGTCACTCACCATTTCGGCGCGGACGGGCAGAAAAGTCCCTAGGCCGACTTCCAAGGTGACGAACACGAGTTCTGCTCCTACCGCCGTCAAAGCCGTGAGAAGATCCCTGGTGAAATGCAATCCAGCAGTCGGCGCTGCAGCCGAGGTAGCTTCCCTGGCGAAGATGGTCTGGTAGCGTTCGGCATCGGCCTCGGAATCGGGCCGTAGAATGTAGGGGGGTAGCGGAAGATGCCCATGAACCTCCAGCCAGTCTTCGGTAACCGGCGGGTCGAAACTAAGCACCCGGACGTTTCCTAAGGGACTCTCAACAGTAGCCTCTACACCTGAGGGAAAAAGTAAACGCTGCCCCAGCCGGAGTTTTTTGGCCCTATTCACTAGGCACTCCCAACGGCCCTCGGGAAGCGACCTCAAAAAGACCGCTTCCACCTTTCCCCCGTTTTCCGTTTGCCCAAAAACTCGAGCTTTTCTTACACGGGCATCGTTGAAAACCATGAGGGTGCCCGGCTCCACAAACTGCGGAAGCTGGGCTACATGGAGGTGCTGACGAGAGCCGCTCGCCGGATCGATAACCATCATCCGGCTTTGCCCCCTTTCGTTCGATGGTGCCTGAGCAACCAGTTCAGGCGGAAGGTGGAAGGTAAAATCGGAAGTTCTCACCCCGGGAACAAGCTCCCTTGGTCGGTCTGCTCGCGTCTCTGGTTCCAAAGGCTATCGAGCCCAAGGTGTTGGTAGGCAAGTGCAGTTGCCTGCCTTCCCCTTGGTGTGCGCATCAGAAAACCCCGTTGGATGAGGTAGGGCTCGTAAAAATCTTCCAAGCTGTCCATACCCTCACCTACGCTGATCGCCAGAGTTTCAGCCCCAACGGGCCCTCCCCCATAATTTTGGATCATGGAGCGCAAGATGGCACGGTCTTGCTTTTCCAAGCCGTAAAGATCAATTTCCATGCGCTTGAGTGCACTCTGAACCACATTCAGAGTAATCACCCCATCGCCCTGCACCTGGGCAAAATCGCGCATGCGCCGCAACAGGCGGTTGGCTACCCGAGGAGTACCGCGGCTACACTGTGCCAGCAGGTCGGCGGCATCCAAGGGTACCTTTACCTCCAATATCGTTGCCGACCTCAGAAGAATGTTGCGCAGTTCGTCCACGGTGTACAGGTCGATGCGAAGGTGAATCCCAAAACGGCTGAACAGTGGACTCGAAACCCGACCAGGCTTGGTTGTTGCCCCAACCAAAGTGAACTTCGGCAGGGGAATTCTTACCGTTCTGGCACTAGGCCCCTGCCCGATGATCCAGTCCAGCTCACCGTCTTCCATCGCAATGTAGAGCATTTCCTCTATGACGGGCTTGAGCCGATGAATTTCATCGATGAAGAACACGCTATTTTCGGTCAAGGTTGTCAATAGACCGGCAATGTCCTTGGGTTTGTCGATGGCGGGTGCGCTGGTCACTTTGAGCTCGGCTCCGAGTTCGTTGGCCATGATACCCGCCAAAGTGGTCTTTCCCAAACCGGGAGGTCCGGAAATGAACACGTGGTCGAGGGCCTCTTTGCGCTCGCGGGCAGCGGTGATGTACACCGTCAGGTTTTCTTTAATGGCCTCTTGGCCCTGAAAATCACGGAGCACTTGGGGACGTAATCCCAGTTCCTTTTGTTCCTCACCCTCACTTGCGGTTGGGTTGGTCACCGTTTCCATCGTGTTTTCCTCATCCAGCCGACAACGACAAAAGGGCACGTTGAAACATAGTGCGTTCGCGTTCCGCAACAGAGAGTTTTCCGAGCTCCGGGTCGTTACCCAACTCCTGCACCACTTTTTCCACATCCCTGCGGTCGAAGCCCATTTCAGCGAGGCTGGCAATCAGCTCTCCGAGCGGGTTTCCGCCGGGAAGGGTCTCGTCGAGAAGGAGAAGCTTACCCTGAAGCGCCAAGATGATTTTCTGCGCAGTTTTTAGCCCCAAACCGGGAACCTTTGAAAGCCGACCCGCATCGTTAGCTTCTAAAGCTCGAGCAAACTCTTGGTGAGGCATACCGGATAGGCACTTGAGAGCGAGTTTAGGACCGACTCCCGAGACCTTGATCAGGTCGAGAAACAAGGACCTTTCCTGTACCGAGGCAAACCCAAAGATTTTCATGCTGTCTTCGGTATGTTGGAGCCACGTGTATACTCTGGCGCGCTGGCCGACGGGTGCTAAGGCCTCAATGGAATAGCGGCCCATGGCAATGTCCCATTCCATGTCTCCCGACTGCAGGAAAACTTGTTCCAACCCCTTGCGCGACACTTCTCCAGAAAGACTATTCCACACAGTTACCTCGCCTTGGCAATCGCAGCAAACCCGCCGGGCGGGCCTTGATTTACATGGCAAATGGCCGCAGCCAAGGCATCGGCGGCATGGTCGGGTTTGGGGATACCCGGCAGACCCAAAAGGAGCTTGACCATCTCCTGAACTTGACGTTTTTCGGCCTGACCCACACCAACCAAGGCCAGCTTAATTTGAGTGGGATTATACTGGCCGATGGCCAACCCGGCTTGGGCAAAAGCAAGAAGAACCACCCCCCGCACTTCAGCGACGGGAAGACCACTAGAGATGTTCTTCACAAAATACAAGTTCTCCATGCTGGCCTGTTCCGGTTTGTGCTCTTGAATGAGCTTTTGCACTTCGCTGTAGAGGTACAGTAACCTAGCCTCTTGAGGTTGCCCGGCCTTGGTAGTAAGCACGCCGTGGGCCAAATGAGTTGTGCGTCCCCCTCGGCTCGAAATAACACCCCAGCCCAGTGAGGCCAAGCCTGGGTCAATCCCGAGAACCGTCATCAGGTTCCCCCGACCTTCATTCTTCTTCACCGTCCAGAATAGAAAGGTCGAGATTGTGGTACACATTCTGGACATCGTCGTTTTCTTCCAAGCGGTCAATGAGGCCGATAATCTTTTCTGCGATATCTTTTTCCAGGACAACCCTAGCCTGCGGTATGAGGCTAACTTCAGCCATCTCGGTGGCAAGACCGGCTTTATTGATGGCCTCTAGCACTTTTTCAAAGTCGCTAGGAGCCGTGGTCACCTCTATGTTCCCGTTGTCCACGATGTCTTCGGCGCCCGCATCGAGGGCAATCTCCATCACCGCATCCTCGGTGGTCTTTTCGCCGTCTAGCACGATTAAACCCTTGCGGTCGAACAGGCGGGTCACCGAACCAACAGTGGCGAGCTGGCCATTACCTTTGGTAAGGATCATCCGCACGTCGGCGGCGGTGCGATTTTTATTGTCGGTAAGCGTTTCGACAAGAAGAGCAACCCCACCGGGAGCATACGCTTCGTAAGTGAGCTCGACAAACTCCTGCCCTTCCATTTCTCCGGCACCTTTTTTGATGGCCCGGTCGATGTTTTCTTTAGGCATGTTAGCGGCTTTGGCTTTGAGGACAGCCATTCGCAAACGTGCGTTTCCTTCGATGCTGGAGCCGGAACGGGCCGACACCATGATTTCTTTGATAATCTTGGTGAAGACGGCTCCGCGCTTGGCGTCGAGGGCTCCCTTCTTGCGCTTAATCGTCGCCCACTTACTGTGTCCTGACATTACTTCGTCCTCTTTCGTTCTTACAGATTGTTAGCAGAGAAAAGGAGCGCTCACAAGCCCCCAAAACGATCCAAGGGCCAGTAGACAAGGAGAACTGACGCTTTGATGTCGGTTCGCTTGACTACACCCCACGAGCGGGAGTCTTCTCCGGCCGTGCGATTGTCGGCTAGGACAAAATACTCATCGGGTCCCAGCAATCGCTCTGGCATGGAGTCGCCCAAAGGAAAGGTCGATTTCCAATTGGCGGGAAGCGTCTGTGCTCCAATCGAGTAGGGACTCTTGGAAATCTCATATTCGCTGAGAAAGTAGGCTTCGTTTTTGGGCTTTATCTGAGCCGTGAAGTGCTCGAGTTTGACGGTATCACCGGGAAGCCCAATGACCCGGCGCAAAACAAACTCTTTGTCCCAGTCGGGCCGGGAGGCCACGTCGAGCGAGAGGAAGTTAAGGGTGATAAAACGCACCAAATCGTCGGCGACGGCCACCCAAGGAGTCGCCGGAACATGGTAGGGCGGGACCAGCTCAACCAATTCGCCGTGCTCTGGCCCTCTCCATCCGGGAAGACCGAAGGGAAGAAACGGCAGGTTGTTTGTTCCCAAGGGAAGCGAGGTCAACACTAAGGAGGTTTCCGGTGCCAAGGTTGGTTCCATTGTCACGGAGCTCCAGCGTACAGTCCGAAAAAAAGCAGCCCCGACAACGAGATACCCGACATAGACGAGGAAGAATACTAAGAAGACACGGAGAAACTGGTCTCGTCGTTTTTTTTGGGTCGTATAGCTTTGGTAGCGGCTGAAGCTGCCCTTAGCGGCCATGGTTTATTCCCCCCAGATTCCTTGCAAAGCTTGGGCTTCCATCAGCATAGTCTCTCCCCCCGACAATACACATACCCACCCCTCAGGTACCCAAACCCCGAGCTCGCGTGCCTCTACAGAAGATCGAAGTCCCGTGTTGTCGGGCTGGTACTGCAACATCACGGAACCAGCGACCCTTTCCCAGTCGGCAGGGTCGGTCAAGCCCAAGGCACTTGAGGTCGCCTGATCAATGGTATCTCGCGAGTTAGGGACTATTCCTAACGATTTTGACACCATAGCTCTAGCGGCCCCCTCCTGAACTGCGTAATAGCGATTAGCCAAGGCACCGGTATATAGTGCGGGGCCTACTGGCATCCAAGACTCCTCCCCGGCCCGTAGCACCTCTGCCTGTCCTGAACGGAGCCGAACCCTGTCGCCCGAACGCCCCACCACAAACACCGGATGGTCTGACAAGAAGGCCCGAGCTCCCCGAGGCGTATCCACCCCTCCGCCGAAGCGCCAATACAGGCTCATCAATTCACCGGGTGCCTGACCAATTCCGACAATCAGAGTACCAAGTAGTAAAACGAAACCAAAGGCCCAGACGAGGAGCTGCAAAAGGTCAAACCACGGGTTTCTTTTGGGCTTTACGGAACTTGCACTCAAGGGACGGATTCGAGCCCAAAGTCCTTCGGTGACGCCCACGACCCGGTTCAAAAAATCGTCCAAGAACTCCCCTCGCTGACGGTGGCTATACACGGGCACCTTAGCATGCAAATGCTTTCATTGACAAGACAAATTCCGCTCCCTATAATGACGGCTCGATGAATCCTGAAGCCCGTTTAAAGCCGTTGTTCGGTCTCTCACCAAAGTACTGGTTGGCAGGGATTTACTCGATACTTCTGCTGACTGGTTTCTTGGCCTTGACCCTGGGAGCAGGCTTGCTGAGGCCGGGTACCATGGTCACCGTGCAAAGCATTCCCGAGGGAGCCTCTGTGAGTTGGGGAGGACACAACTGGGGAATTACCCCCCTCACGGTTTTCTTTCCCGAGGGGACTGGGACTCTTCGGGTGGGTAAACTGGGTTTTGTGCCTTGGGTGCATAGGTTCGATAGTGGCAACAAGCTGATCATGAGCCTTTTTTGGCCAAGAACGGCCAGTTTCAACCTTCGTTTACCGTCCCGCTCCGGTGACAGTGTGCAGCGTGCAGCCCTCTTCGAGCTGGGTCGTTGGTCGCTGGCGGCGCCTTACGGACTCCGTCGACCATTTCCACCCTTGTTTACGGCTTTGGCAAGTGATCTGTCTGCGACAGGGCTTTCCGAGGGAAAGATCAAGGATTTTCTTCTTCAGTTGCGTCCGCTGGTTGCCGACTCCCAGATGTACCTCGACTATGGGCGGGCCTTGGGGCTATGGAAGGATACGCCGCCTCAGGGTCTCGAACCCCAAGCGAAACTTTGGGAACCGGTTTTGAACCAGGGCCAAACCACCACCGACAGGCTTGTCTTCTGGTTGGTGGCCAACCAAGACTACGCCGGGCGAACCAAAATCCTCGACTCCGGCAGCCCCGACTTCCAAGCGCGCCGGGAAGCCTGGCAAAAAGCGAACCTGACGCTTCCGGATGAGACGGTAAAGGCCCCCGATTCCGTTCTGGTTGCTGGTACAACTTTCGTAGGCATCGCCTCCTGTTGGTATTTCTGGGGTCAAACCACCTCGCCTCCTACCATTCCGGTAGCCCCACCCTACCGCCTTCCGGTTATGGCCCATACTCCCACGTTCTGGATGGCAAAATCTCCGGTCCTTCAGGGAGATTTTGAGGCGTTTTTGGTTCAGAACCCTGAATGGGAACGCAAAGAAGCCCTTGATCGGGGATTAGCCGACGAAGGCTACCTAGCCGACTGGGGCGGGTCCAAACCACCAGCACCCAGCCAACCGGTAACCCGAGTCTCGTGGAACTCAGCTCAAGCCTATGTGAGTTGGTTGAACCGAAGCGAGAAGGCGCCAACCGGATTCCATTTCACCTTGGTGAAAGAACAACAGTGGGAAGCTGCAGTAAGGCAAGATGGTTTTTTGTGGACTCCGAGGGCTGGCACTTGGGAATTGACTTCATCGCCCTTTGGTGTCGCTGACCCGCTGGTATGGGGAGAGAATCCCGTTCCACCCCCGGTGTTACCCTCTTACGCCTACACTCTCAAGGGAGGCTCCGAGCTATGGTCCCGGGCGGCAGCCCCAGCGGTCTCAACCTCGCCTATTGTGACCTTCCGCCTAGGCCTCGAAAAGAACACTCAGGAGGCCAATCCGTGAGCGGAACCAAACTTCTTGCAGAAAACCGAAAAGCACGCCACGAGTACTTTCTCACCGAGCCATTGGAGTGTGGGATGGTCTTGGAAGGCACCGAAGTCAAATCGATGAAGGGAGCGCAGTTCAGCTTTAACGACGCCTGGATAGAAATTGACAATAACGGCGAGCTTTGGATCCGCAACCTCCATATCAACCCGTACAAACAAGCAGGCAAAGACAATAATCATGATCCCGACCGCAGAAAGAAGCTTCTAGCACAGAAAAAAGAGATCAAGCGGCTGCGGCGGCAATGCGATGAAAAGGGCTTCACGTTAATTCCCTCCGACTTCCACTTGAAGAACGGCCGCATCAAGGTGCAGATCTGCCTGGCCAAGGGCAAAAAAGACTACGACAAGCGGGCTACGATCAAAGAAAAAGATGTCCGCAGAGACTTGGACCGCGAATTGGGACGCCGATGAACCTGTATTCCATTCTTGAGGTCTCCAGCGAGGCCTCGGCGGCCGAAATAAAAGCCGCCTTCCGGAAGCGGATCAAAGAGCTCCACCCTGACCTTCAGTCCAACGGCAAGAAGCCCGCCAAGGTGCCAGGAAAACTCGAGGTCACAGTTCATCAGCTCATCGAAGCCTATGAACTGCTTTCCGACCAATCCCAGAGGGAAGCCTACGACCGTGCCCGCCATACGGCTCCCCGAGAAAGTGAGTTCAATTACCGTGACTGGCTGAGCCAGCGACCAGACGAAGCGAGCCGGGCGAAGCTGATCTTTTATGATGTTTTGCGGGAACGCAGTTCCGACGCGGTCAGCCTTTACCTCTCGATGACGCAAGAACGGGCCGTGCAGCTTGAGAAACTTCTCGGACGGGAGGATTTCATGGACTGCGCTTTCATGCTTGCCATGGAGTTTGAGGCCCAGGGCGATGACCTCCAGGCGGTGCAACTGTACATCCACATCAGCAGGCTCGAGCTGGAACGTCCGTTCTTCCGGCATTTCTTTGCCGAAGTGGAGGAACGCCTGCTACGGATTCTCACCCAGAAACCAAGCCTGCCCCTCGACCCTCCCGCGCTGGTCAAATTGCTGGAAGACCTGCAACGCTATCCCTTCCACAACACAGCAAAGGGGAGCTTCCTCATCAGGCAAGCCGAAACTTACTTCCAATCTGGCCAGAAAATGATGGCTTTCCAAAGCCTCGAGCGCGCCCATCTGCTTTCACCTCGCGACAAGACCATAGGAAAGCTCGAAAAAGCGTGGCGTTGACAGCATGCCAGTCCAAGGGTATGTTTAGCCCACCGGGGGTGTCCCGGTTTCGACGGAAGGATGTCGTGTTTCGGACTGCAGGTAGAGCGTTCACCTCTTTAATCTGAGCAAAAAAACAAAAGCCAAGAACACTGTTGCGTTTAACCGCGACGCTCTTGCCCTGGCCGCTTAATTGTAGCCAAGGGTTCAGCTGACTTCCGCACTGTAGTCAGCTGAACCCCAACAACCAGTGCTAGATTCCGGTGGCGTTCAGGACGCCGGAGTGACGTTTTTCTGAACTGCGCCTAGGGCGGCAGGCCGGACCACCTACCCCTAGGCTAAGATCAAAGTGCCCGGATACACCTGTAGAGGTTCGCCGCACGCCCTTTCGGACGCGGGTTCGACTCCCGTCACCTCCAAAAAGAAAAACCCTCCAGTGGAGGGTTTTTCTTTTTGGAAGGAGCCTTGGCCAACCTTGAGGTTGACCAAGGTGACCACACTTGTTGCTAACGAACAGGAAAATCGTAAGAGTCCACTGGATGTAAAGTTTCCCTCTATATCCTCTCACACTGGAAGGTTTTTCATTTTGGAAGGAGCCTTGGCCAACCTTGAGGTTGACCAAGGCAACCACACTTGTTGGTAACGCACGGGAAAATCGTAAGAGTCCACTGGACGTTAAGTTTCCCTCGATATCCCCTAACACTGGAGGGTTTTTCTTTTTGGAAGGAGCCTTGGCCAACCTTGAGGTTGACCAAGGTGACCACACTTGTTGCTAACGCACAGGAAAATCGTAAGAGTCCACTGGATGTAAAGTTTCCCTCTAGATCCTCTCACACTGGAGGGTTTTTCTTTTTGGACCTCTCACGGCTCTCCCACCGCTGCGGCGAGGATTTTCGAACCGATGAAAGCCATCGGCACTCCGATTCCAGGATGGGTATACTGCCCTGTGTAAAAAAGATTTTTCAGGTTCTTGTTGCGCATCGACGGCCGGAAGATGGCCGTTTGCAGAAGAGTGTGTGACAGGCCCAGAGCGCTTCCCTTGTAGGCGTTGTAATCCTTCAGGTAATCGCTTCCCGCGTACACTCGCTTCACGAGAAGGTTGTTGCGAAGGCTCACCCCGGCCAATTCCTCAAATTGGGCGAGTATGGCATCGGCGTAGGCTTCACGGTCAGTTTCGTCCAAACCTGGGGCAAGGGGAACCAACAGCACCAGGTTCTCGCATCCCTCGGGGGCGACCGTGGGGTCGGTGCGCGATGTGCAGCTGACGTAAATATTAGGATTTTCCGGCCAGGCGGGGTTTTTAAAAATTGAGTCGAAATGCTTCTCCCATTGCGCTGTGAAAGAGAGGTTGTGATGCAGCAGTTCCGGCACGCGCTTATTCACGCCTAGGTACATCATCATCAAAGTCGGCGCGAGGGTCTTGCGGGACCACCAACTTTCGCTGTAGTTGCGCTCGCCGGGCCGCAAGAGATCCTGCTCGACGTGGTGATAGTCGGCGTTCATCACGAAAAGGTCGGCAGTATATTCTCCTTGGGGAGTCACCACGGCCTTGGCAAGACTGTTTTCTGTTCGGACCTTGGTTACCGGCTCGCCAGTGACAATTTCTACGCCGAACTCACCGCAGAGTTCCACCAAGGTATCAACGACTTTCCCTAAGCCACCGTCGGGATAAAATATGCCCTGTTCCATGTCGAGGTGAGACATCAGAGAGTACATTGCAGGTGTATCATGGGGAGAACTTCCCAAAAAAACCGTCGCGTACTCAAGGATTTGTTGGGCCCGCCGGTCGGTAAAAAAACGGGCGACGTATCGGTCGAGTTTCTCAAAAACGTGGAGTTTTAAGCCTTCGACTAGCATTTTGCGGTTCATAAACTGGAGGAGGCTGCGGTAGTCGACGTCCATAAACTCACGCATCGCCACTTCGTACTCATAACGGGCAATATCGAGGTATTTTCGAAGCCTAGCGGCTCCACCGGCCTGGAAAGACTCAAAAAGTGCCAGAGTCTGACTAACATCGGCCGTAATTTCTACCTTTTCGCCTTCCCCGAAATACACCCGGTAGCCCGGATTTATACGCTGCAACTGATAGTAGTCGGAACGCTTTCTGCCGATTGTTTCGAAAAAATTGTCAAAAACCTCGGGCATCAGGTACCAACTGGGGCCCATATCGAAGGTGAAGCCCTTTTCCTGCCACACCCTCGCCCTGCCACCGGGTTCTGAGTTTTTCTCGACTATGGTAACTTCAAAGCCCTTTTTGGCGAGCAGAAGGGCTGAGGTGAGCCCCCCAAAACCAGCTCCCACGACAACGACACGCCGAACCGACATTTGTCCCTCCCCGATCGAATCCAGGAGGAGTTACCTCGTCACAGGGGTACTCGCCTGGTCGCTAACCACCCTCGTTCCAATAGTTCGTCCAAGAGACTGCGAAACCCTTTGCGTTGCCAAAGAGCTGCACGTGGAGGCGGGCCACCTGAGTATCGATGTCGATAACGTCGCCAGGGGCCGTCAATTTCGACCAAAAGCCTGTAGGATTAGGAATTGTGAAACTCACCTCGGCGCGGGGAAAGGAGACGGGGGGCCACGGCTTAGGTGGTTTCCCCGGGCTAGCGAATCCGAAGACAGTAAGCGGGCTTATCGCCGAAGCCACATGAAGCGCAGAGGGCCCGATCAGCAGATAAACAAGCGAAGGAAAACCCATCGGCCCGAGCAACAAGCGGCCGTAAGTCATAAGGCCTAACGGCTCACCCATGAGGACGGATTGTTCCTGCAGAAACCGGGATTGTTCGTCTGTCATAAGGTAAGTATCTGCCAGCTCAGCTTGCGGGTCAAACATAACTCGAATAGAGTAGTCGGGGAATGGGCAGAATCGAAAGAGATCTGGCCGAGGTGCATAAAACCGCACGAGGCCGTCAAAGTCCGCGTTTTGTGGTCTCCCGCCCCCTCTTCACCGACAAACGGACTCCGAGGAGGCAGGAAGAGACGGGTCTAGAAATCCTTTTCGAGCAGAGTCTTGCGGTTGTCGGCCTTGGCTCTTTTGACCGCTTCGACGCATAAGTGACGAACTTTGTCGGAAAGCACATCGATGACGGCTGCTGAGCACTTCAGGTCAGAAGCCTCTTTGATATACGCTTTTACTTTTGACGCGATCACCAGAGTTTCTTTTTCTGCCATATTTCTTCCTTTTCTCCGAAAAATCAGCCTGTCCACCAAGGGACTGACTAGTAAGTCATCCTAGGTTGACAATTCATTGCGGTCAAGTCCTGTGTTCTCGCCTTGGCAAAAATAATCTGCTGAGGTAGCCAACGCCAAGTCAGCCCTTAGCACCATGGCAAGGATCAGGATCAGCACAAGGGCCATTAGAACGCGCCACAATAAGGTGCGGAGCGCATTTTTCCAGTGTCTCATACCTGCAGTTTGCTGGTCTCCATTGCACTAAAGGTGCAATAATCGAAGGCTGAATTATTTTCCGATCGTACTATGCGTACAAGTGTTGGATGCCTTCAGATGTTTATCCACTAATGCATTCGGTTTTCAGGCGCGATTATCGGAGTAACTAACGGTGGCGGCTCCGCCTGGCTTTTACAGCGAAAAGGGAACACCGGGTTGAAGTCAAGAAAAAAAGGCTTGCAATGTTTCAGCTAAGTACTTTTCCTGTGGTTCTTTAAATCAAGCCGATGCCCGAAGTCGAATCGGGGACCTACGCATTACGAGGGTTTTGGCACCATTGATAACTCTATTTCCAAAAACGAGTTACTATTTCAGTTCTTCAGAACGGTATATGAAACGTATACCGTGGGTGTCGACTGCCGAGCTAGTTGATCAAGACCTCAATTCGCTCTAGCACCTGGTTAAGTACCGTCGGATCGAGTTTCTCAATGAACTCGGTGCTCCGAACTGTCCAGTCCAGACTCTTGATCTGGTCGCTCAAGATCGCTCCCGTAAGCTTCTCCGTCGCGATCTGAACTTCAAAAGGGTGGTTCTTGATCTTGCTGGTGATCGGGCAAAGCAACGCAAGTCCCACCCTCTCGTTATAGCTCCTATGGGAAAGAACTAGTGCCGGACGACGACCTCGTTGCTCATGGCCCAGTTGCGGATTGAAGTCAATCCAGATCGCATCGCCCCTGTCAGGCACGTAGTTTGAACTCACCAGTCTTCCCTACCGAGCGACGGTCCTGTCTCAACCGGATCATGCCGGTTCTCAGGGGTGACACGCGCTAGCAGCTCCTCTAGAGACAGCCTGCCCGGCTTGATGATGAGGCGGCCACCCTCTTCGACGATATCGACCGGGGTTCCATTCTGCAACTTGAACTCCCTGACATAGAGGTTTGGTATTCGGACTCCCAGGCTGTTGCCCCACTTCTGAACGACAGTTTGCATGCATCCCTCCAATTGAAAGATATACTATGAATATCCAGTTGTCTACGACCCATGGGTCGCGACAGGGAAACCCAGGACGACCTCTTCGGCAAGGCACGGAAGGCGTTCCGTGGGTTTACCAATCCGGACTACCCAGAATCAGCGGTGGGTCCCGGGTTGTTCCGGCGGTCAGTCTTTAGCAAGAACTCGACGAAACTCGTCAGGTGTGACGATGCGGAACGGAACGGCTCCTTAGTATTCCAGAAGGTCAGCGTCTCCGGTGACCAGGAACTCACCTTCGCCGGCGGCCGCGGTTTGGAGGAAGACTTGATCGTTGGGGTCGCGACAGGGTTCGAGGTGCACCCCTCCAACCCCTGACACCGTTTCGCAGTATGGCAGGACTTCTTCGAGGAGTGCCTTCTGCTCGTCAGAACTCAGTTGAAACTTGGGGTAAGCGAGCACCCGCAGCAACTCTTTGGCGGTCGCCGAACTGACAAGTGGCGTTGTAGAACCCGATTTCCAAGCCTCTCGCAACCAACTCCAGCTCGCTCGGCTGAAGACAAGGGCTGAGATCAAAGTACTGGTGTCGAGTACGACCTTCACTGTGGCCTTCGCGCCCAAGACACGGCATCCTGAATGTCCTTTTCCGTGATTCCCAGTTCGTCCAGTTTGGTCCGAACCTGTGCGGAAGCGTCTGGATTGACTGGCGTCAGGACTATGCTGCCACCCTCACGGCGGACGTCGAAGTAGGAACTTGAGAACGCGGAGGCTACGGCCTTGGGAATCGTGATCTGGTTCTTGCTAGTCATCTTGGCAACCATGTTCCACCTCTAGTAAGAATGTCAGGAAATCTGTAATTCCTTGCAAGGCGGTTCGTCAGGTCGACTGGGGCCGCGCGAGAATCTCGCGGATCACCTTGTGGGTCAGGTCCTGAAGGTTCTCAACTATTCCGGGGATAGCGCCGCCGTCTCGTAGGTACAGCCTTCGGTTCACCTCAATCATGATCGACAGCACCCGCGACTCGGTATCCAGGAACTCCAGAGGTACCGTAGAACCGGCATAGGGCCTGTCCAGTTCCACCGAGAGGCCCTCTGCTGCTTAGACGGACCTCACGGCATCGGTCAACCATGCGGGCGTGTGGCGGCCTTGGGTGCCAAGGCAGATGTCAGGCCGCTCAGGGTTTTGGTCTTCCTCGCGGAGAAAGGGCATTGCGGAGAAGGAGTGGCCATCGAAGAGGCAGCAGGTTCCAGTGGATTCCATCTTGGTGCGCACCAACTGGGTCAGCTTGGAATGGTAGGGCCGGTAGAAGTCCCGAAGGACAATCTCTTTCCACTCGCGTTCTTCGCGAAAGTTGAGGCCCTCGTCTGTCTTGGTGTAGTAGAAGCCCATGCCCTTGGCGGCCATCGGTTCCAGGTCGTCAGGAACGAACCGCTCGACGTCGCAGAACACCCTCGAGAACTGCGCCTGCACCGAGTCGATACCTTCGACGTGGAAGATGCGTTCGGTGTACCAGTCGGTGAGCTTGTCGACTTTTCCCGCGACGAGCTCGGGTCGATAGAAGCCCTCGCGGAAGGGAAAGTGCGTTGAGGCGTGTGGGATGTGGAAGAGGAAGCTCTCGGGTGTCACGCGTTGGCCTCCGTGACGGCGACGCGGATCTGCCCGCAGATCTCATACCACCCCTGAGCAAGCGCGAGCGTGTAGAAGGCTGCCAGGCGAGGACCGGGAGCCTTGACGCATTCCTCAACCTCGGACCACAGGAAGTAGTCGATGAGTCCCACCGTTGTGCGCTCTAGCCAGTTGCCCTCGGAGTCAGCTGGACAGGGCCCGATGCACCAGAAAGGATTGTACAGGAACGTCAGACGCCACAGGTCCAGTTGTCTGCGGCTAAGCACTTCCACCCAGCTGTTGCCTTCGATGTCGAGCTCGTCGCTTTCGTAGAGCTCCCACTCACCACCGATCTGGGGGTCGACCTTGGGGCCGGGCTGAA
Organism: Spirochaetales bacterium; assembly: GCA_947478845.1. Lineage (GTDB taxonomy): Bacteria > Spirochaetota > Spirochaetia > JABEVK01 > JABEVK01 > JAIFLN01. Next base: position 169,396 of record CANJXC010000001.1, read on the forward strand.
AAGGCGTGAAGATAGTGGGGCCCTCTTGGTAAATCGGGTCGTCGGAGCCGGCGGAACCGAGGTCGCTCACTTTTCCCATGATCCGACCTCCTGGGCGATCTGCGAGGCAATTGGCGAGGGTTTGAGGTCTTCGGTGTGGAACTTTCGCTTGAACTCGGGCGCATCCCTCCAGGCGGTCGTCCATTCCGAGGCGTGCTTGCCGCCCTGTCGGAAGAACGGGTTGAGGTAGTAGGCGACTGCTGTTGACTCATACAGGGCGATAACTGGCTTCCCGAGGAGTCTCAACTGTTCGAGCAGGAACGCAGGACTCGAGTCCGAAGGGAGTGGGTCTCGACCGATCTGGATGATGGCGTAGACCACACCGTCCGTCCAAAGGGCGAGCGGTCCTGCATCGAAGGGCGCGGGGCGTCCCCCCAGCACTTCGAGGGCAAATCGCAGGACTGCTCGATCGAGAGCGGAAGAATCGGCAAGTTTCGCTTCTTTCGCTCTGAGCTCTAGGTCCTTGGTCAAAAGCTCGTTCGCCTTCTTGAGATTTGCAATCTCCAAGTTCTGACGCTGAACGCTGCAAAAGAGCGATCTACGGTCGTCTGCGGTACGCTCGAGGAACTCATCGAGGTCGTCAATGACTTCCAGTTCTGCCAGTCGTTCGACTCGGACAGTCGCGAGCGTTTGCTCTTCGATCGACCTGAGCAGTGCTCGCGCTGTGGTCTTCGCCTTCCTCAGCTGTCCCACTGGAAGCCAGCCCAGGTAATAATGTCCTGAGATGAAGGACCTCCTCCTACACCTTCTTCGCCTTTCCCGCCTTCTTGCGGGCGAAGTTGGCCGTCAGGTTCAAATTGGCGCGGAGTTGTTGGAAACCTTCCACCGACGCAGACCGGCTGGCCACGACGATGTCGGCCAGGTTGTCGTACGCGAGCTTGGCGTCTTCGCCGGTGGCCTCGTACATCACACGTTGGTTAGCGTTGATCCCCAAGTGTTCGCCTTCCACCATCGCATCCTTGCCGGCCGCCATGTACAGGAACGTCCAGCCATCCTTCGCTTCCTTCCGAGGGTTTTGGTTCTACAAATAAGTCTTTTCACAGTAAACCTTTACTAGAATCATAAAACTGGCTAGTATACAATTCGTATACTCAAAGCTCACCAAGAATCTCTGCTAACTGGATGCGAAGTTTCGGAATCCGAGTCACGGCGACATCCCAGACAATGGCGTAGTCGACGGAAAAATAGCCATGGATCAGCTTGTCTCTCATGCCCGCTATGCCTCGCCAGTCAATATCTCGATGCTGAAGAGTGAACTCATTGGATAGTTGCTTGACCGCCTCACCCATGATTTCAAGGCTACGAGCATAGGCACGCTTGAGCACATCATCAACAAGAAACGCAGCGCGATCGGTTCGGGCTGTTTGGGTCTCGAGAAACCTAACCTCATCAAGGACATGACGTAGGAGTTCGAGGTCAGAGTGCAAGGTACTCGACCTCTCGCAGAATGTGAGGCCCCAGGTAGGGACTGAGCGAATCTCGAGTCACGAGGTCAACCTTTCTTCCGAGTTGGTCTTCGAGGTAGTAGGCCAGCCCGATGAAATTGTCAAAGCTTTTTTGATCTGGCTGGAACTCGACAAGCAGATCGATGTCGCTTTTGTCGGTCTCACGCCCTTGAGCGAAGGACCCAAAAAGACCGAGGGTCGTCACGCCAAAGCTCGAGATGGAACCACGATTCTCCCGGAGGAACTGGAAAATTTCGCGCTTGTGACTGACCATACTACCACTATAGTTCTTCTTTCCCCTTTGGTCACGTGAACCTGGCTGGAACGAGCTCGACTCCTTGGTTGTGGCGCTCGTCGTCCGACTACGGCAGGTGTAAGTCGTCCGGGCCCCCGAGGATTATCGGCGGGTACCAGGCCGTGTTCTCGCGCACCCACGCACCCTGTGCTTTGCGAAGCACCTTCTTGGTCAAGTCTTGGAGGCGCTCAAGGGACCCGGGGATGGCACCACCGTCCCGCAGGTACAACCGGCGGTTCACCTCGATCATGATCGAAAGTACCCGAGGTTCGGCGTCTAGGAACTCCAGCGGAACCATAGAGCCTGCATAGGGCCTGTCCAGCTCCACCGAGAGTCCGGCTGCTGCGTAGACGGACCTCACGGCATCGGTCAACCATGCGGGCGTGTGGCGGCCTTGGGTGCCAAGGCAGATGTCAGGCCGCTCAGGGTTTTGGTCTTCCTCGCGGAGAAAGGGCATTGCGGAGAACGAGTGGCCATCGATGAGGCAGCAGAGTCCAGTAACCTCGAGCTTATGGCGAACCAACTCGGTGAGCCGGGCATGATGAGGGCGGTAGAAATCGCGCAGAACTATTTCTTTCCACCGACCTAGTTGGCGAAACTCCACGCCTTGGTCGGTCTTAGTGCAGTAAAACCCCACCCCTTTTGCCGCCATCGGCTCAAGAGCATCGGGAAAAAGGAACAGAAAACTGGCGGCCGTCAGGATGACGACTCTCGGGTCACAGTTCTAACTCCGATTGGTTCCACGGCAAGTTCGAGCCCCAGAAGTGCGTCCCCAGCCCCAAATCCTGAGCAATGCTCGAGGTCGGGAAACGGCCCCGCATCGCATCAAACTCAAACCATTGGTCGGCAAACTTGTTTCCCCGCCCGCGCGAGCGCCACGAGACCTCCAGCGGTCGCGGCACATTGGGAGCCCAGCAGGTCTGGATCAAACACTCGCTGGCTCCCGTTTGTACTGCGTGGATGGCCGCCCGGCGCGCGTTGTAGGCTGCCAACCGGTCAATGTGCGTCAGGTGCTTTCCCGATAGCGCTCCACCACCCAGCGGCACCCGGGGACCGTAGTAGTCCATCACCAGCTTGCGTCCCGTCTGGCCGTTGTCGAAATCGCTGCCGCCGCCCTCCAAGGGTCCGTTCGGGTTCACGAGGGTTTCGACGTCGCTCCAGGGCGTCTTCCAGCGGTCGTCGGCTTGTCGCACGCCCTCCCACGCTCCGGCGATGGCCCGCAACACCTCGCCGCAGAACCCGAGGAACGACGCACCGACCGGCTGTTGCACTGTCAGAAGCACCATTTCCAAATGCCACGCAGCACGGAGGCCGGTGCCCACCTCCCGAATCTGAATGAGCAGCTTGCCGTCGGGCCCGAAAGACGCCAGGGCCTCACGGAAGCTGTGCGCCAGAAAGTGTTCGGGGGACAGCCAGCGTGTCTTAGCGTCGTAGCCCGCCCACCCGATTACGATGGCCTGATCGTTGACGTGGTGTGTCCATTCGCGCCCGTCGCGCTCGTAGACGCACAGGTGGTCTGCGAAGCGGTATCGTCCCATCTCAACCCCGATTGCTACCCCCGCCGCTCGGATCACGTCCTCCACCGACCTCGGCAAGGGCGACCGTAGAGCAAGTGCCCCCGACAGCCATATCTGGTCGCACCAGATTCCCGCTTCGACCTGACCATAGGCATCGTCATCGACTTTGTACGCTTCGGCCAGCAAAGCATCGACGAACTGATCGCAAAGCTTATCGGGGTGTCCACCAAGCACCATCTCGCTCCAGCGCTTCATCGGGGAACCTCCTTCAACTTCGTCCAGGGCAAACCAGCGTTCTGTATGGCCTGCGGATCTCCGGCGGCGGAAATCAAGACGTGAAGTCTCGTGTGCTGACACTTGCGCACTAGGGCGGGCTCGACCTTCTCTACGTAACCGTCGGTGACGATGACGGCCGCCTCGGGTTTGGTGAGCGCCAGGTGCCTGAGCACGCAGGCCAAACTGGTTCCTCCCGAGGTCGACGTCTTGAGTGCACCCTCCTGGATCACCGCCGGGGCAACCTCATCACTGAACGCCCAGAAAGGCCTGCGGATGTGTTTCGAAAGCGAGCCCAGGAGACCCGCCAACGCCGACAGCTCGGCATTCATCGAACCGGAAACGTCGAGGAACAACTGGGCACTCCCCTTCGGCTTTGACCTCGCCCCCTCCCAACGTGCTTCCGGTAGGAAGGGCGACCACAGCGAGCGAACGAACGCCCGACGGTCTGTGGTCGACAACACGGGTAGGAGGTAAGGCGTGGGCACGACCGCCGATTGCCTGGACCTTCGATCGGGAGTCACATGCTGTTCCAGAAGCCGGGCGAAAGCACGCCGCCAGTCGCGGCGGGTTGGTGGATCGATCTTGTGCAGGGCCTCGTACGGGTCGGCACCCACGCCGCGCTCCCGGGGACTCCGCCAGATGCCCCCACCGTTCATCTCTTTGAGGGCGCCATCGAGCGCGTCCGCCAGTTTTTCGGGAAGGCCTTGGCCGAGCTCGGTATGGTTTCCCAAGAGCTTGCCCGAACCTTTGGCGGGCATTTTCGCGCTCGCAAGGTCTCCCGCCAGTGAGGCAATGTCGTCGGCGACAAGGTAGCCGAGGTAAAGCGACTTCCAAAGGTTTGTCTGGCTCGAGGTGCGGTAGTCGCGCAACTCGACGTCGACAGGAGGACGAAGCAGCTTCATTGGCCACAACTGGCTCGCGTAGTACCGACCCATCATAGAACTGTAGGCAGGCCCAAGTTGGCGGTGGATAATGGCGTTGATAACAGCATCGCATGCAAGGTGGCGGGTCGCGTTGTAGGGCCCGGTTTCGTCGGTGTGGCGAAGCAGAACGTGAAGAAACTCGTGGCACATCAGGGCTTTAATGTGCTCATCGGTGTGGCAGTGTAACTCGAGGAATCCTAGGTTTACTTTCAAAACCGGCTCGACCTCACAGGTTACGGCCAGTGTGGGCACGGAGTCGGTGAACTCAACGGCAAGGATGCGCAGCAGGCTGCGGACGGCAAAGGGATTTTCGTCGATGAGCTCCAACAACAGACTTTGAAACAATTCGGTGGTGACGTTCATGCGTAGAACCCCTCCGGTCGGTACAGGTCGAGCTTACGGCCTAAGCTGGCATCCGTCCACAGCACGGGGCGGTACGGGTCATACAGGAAAGCCGTGCACAGTCCAAGCCACAAGGCTTGCTCCAGTACCGCCTCAGCCGGCGCGTGGAGGGCCGAGAGATAGGTTGGTGGGGCATCGGTGGGACGCGCAATGAGCCTAGTGACTGGGAACTCGAACCGGCCGACAAGCTCCTGCGGTTGTTCCAGACCGACGTGCTTGAGGAGTTTGAGCAGAAACGAAACTTTTCCTGTGACGCCCTCGAAGTCGAGGCCGACCTGAAGGACCAGAGGGCAGCGGACAGAACCCTTTTCCTTCCCCAGCAGGGACCCTTTGAGGGGCGCTTCGCGGGATCGCACCATCGGTCCGCCGAAGTTGGCCCACAGTGTCTCGCGCTTGGCTTCGATCCCCTGCGCCCTCATCGCGACCTCAGCAGGTTGACGCAAGCCTCGAGTTGCTCCTCGACTGCTTCAGGCTTGACGAGCACCACATGCTCGAGCACACACCAACCGAAGAACTGGTTGGCGCGCTCAGCCCTGGCGCCCGAGAGTCCTGACAGGACCGTGGCGTAGCGAGCGAAATCGCGCTGGGGGCTAGGCGTCTGGTTTGCTGGTTCACTCCACTTGAGCGTCCCCTCGTAGCGCAGGATGGGGCCGGCAACCTTCGCCAGATCGTTCACCCCCTCGGCACCGATGGGCAGTTTGCCTTCTACGGCCTTGGGGAACACCGCGAAGGCGAACACAGCCGCCAGTTCTTTGGGGGCACTGGCCAGAAGCTGCGCTACGGCCTGAGTGCCTTGGTCAGGGTCTCTGCAGCTTTCTAGCCATAGCGCCAAGCGGTCCGAGACCTTGGGAAGGCTGAGGAACTGATGCACCCAGGCGTTCGGTGAGCGCTGAACCTCGTCCCAAGCTGCACGGTGAGCGGCTTTCACCTTCTCCCGGGTCGGAGGTGCGCCCCAGGCACCGTGCGGGAGCGAGCTCTCGAGCACCTGGAGGAACTGCTTGTCCGCAGACTTTCCCGTGACAATACTGGCAGCCAGCAGGCTGCGGCTCAACAGACGGGCACGACGCGGGGAAACCCGGATCGAGGCCGTGTTCAGGTGGGTTACGACCAGCGCCGAATAGTCCAGGATTAGCGACGGACAGGCTTCCAGCTGGGCCAGGAAGCGGACGCGCCACTCGGCCAAATGGGTCTTCAGGTCACCTCGGTCGTTGGAGAAGCTTCCCTCACCCGCCGGGTCGGCCACCGCGCGCCGGTCAGCCACCGATAGTTCCCCCCATTCGCCCGCGTTGGCAAACAGGGCAAACCGGTCCGCCAACGCGGGGTCCAGCGGCTCGGAGCCCGTGTAGGTTTCGGCAGAATCCTCGGGCTCGCAGGGGTTCATGGCGGCCCAGCGGAACCTCAACTTGGTCAGCGAAATGCCCTGCAGTTTGCGCTCGTGGACCAGGCTGAACAGACGATTCTGGTGTTCGGGCTTGCACCGGCTGATTTCGTCGATCAGTACCGACTCCGCCTGCCATACGGTGGCGGGAGTCTCCAAGAACTTCACAGCAGTGTTGTCGGCATCGGGGTACGGGAACCCCACCAGATCGTCGAAGCTGATCATACTTGCGTTGTAGTGGCGATGCTCGAGTTCCAACGCTTCCGAGAGGGAGTTGAGCAAGAAGGTCTTGCCGGTGCCCGACCGACCGATCAGAAGCAACGGATCTTCGGTGACCAGGGCGGCTAAAATGACGGGTTCCACGGTCTCAAAACCGTAGACACCCAAACGGGTCAGATAGGATTTATGGGCCATAGGAGGCCTCCTGTTTAGCAGCGGCCTCGGGAGAGGCCAGATCCTTTCGCCAAGCGAAAGGCCCCCCGCCCTGCAAGTCGGATAAATCGACGGGGTTAAACAGATTATAGCACAGTTGAATGCGCCATGAGTGCAAAGATTAGCGCAAGTCAAGTAAGCCTTTCACGAAGCGGTCGTAGGCCAGCTTTCCCTGGATTCGGGTGGTTTGATAACCTTCCATTTGGTTTTCTTCGTCCTGTGAAACGGTCACCTCAACCGTCAAGCACCCGTCCTCGCAGGCGACTTCGATGATACATCCGCTCGCGTGGTACGGCCCGCCGGGATCGCGATGGACGTCAGCTTCAAGATCCCATTCGTCGCATAACCTAAGTAAATCTCGGGTGACAGAATTGCCCACGTAATCTGCCTGTGGCTTCCATTCGTCGGTTTTAGGATCTTTGAGCAGCAGGTCGGAGGCAGACTTGCCGGTATATGGACGATGAGGTTCTTCCTCCAGCTCAAGTTCCCAGAAACTATGCAGGTAGTCTTCTACCAGGCTCATCCTATTTCTCCTTGTCACGATTTAATTCTGCCTTAGCTCGCGCTGCTAGAAGAGTTCATCTTCTGACGCTACGGTTTCCCGCTCGGGCCACTGGCCGGGGTATCTATCCCACTTCGGTAGCCCTTGAAACTCCCGTTCGCGAAGTTCGCCAGCGGTTCCTAGATAGACGCCGTGCTCAGTCCAAACCTTTAGGTGGTCTGTCTCGGAGCATTTGTGAAACTCTGGAACCATTTCTGAGAGCTCGAGGTTGTCATCGAGAACGACGCGGAATTGGATGAGGTATTCGGGTCTCTTGGTCATAAGGGCCTCCTGGAGTCAGGATAACCTACCGAAATGCACAGATAGTGCAAAATTGGGCCGCAAACTTGAACCCTGCGACAAACTAGAAATATAACGTCACCTATCCTAGAGTTCCATGAGGAGGAACGATTGTGACAAAAAACAATGAGATAGAGGTTCTCTTCAGCGACGGGTTATTTGCCTCTTACAAGAAGGTTCCCACAGCACTCCAGGCACTTACTGAGGCCAAGGTATAAAGCCCATTGGCCCAGTCCAGCACGCGTATCCCTGCCCACGCGATGGCCATTTAGCTATCGAAGACGGACTCGTGCCGCGTCTTCGACCTTGTACTTCGCGAAGAACCCCGCAGACTAAGCGTCAGAAAATAATCGAGGTGGAGCCGACTAGAAAGCATTGTAACTAGCAGGTTATTCCTACAAGAAAGAGGATAGCATGGCGCGATTCATGGATTGTGCATCCTCAAATAATCTTGACCCAAATCTTTTCCAAGCCTCGGAAATTGATGTTGGCTACCACTTCTGCACCAGAGTCTCGAGCTGGTCCTGCGAGGTCAGCACGTTTGTGCATGATTCAAAGTCGACTGGCTCGGGCCTACGTTCATACCGAAGCTCGAACGGATGTACAGTCGGAACCAGATCTATTCGATTCTGGGCTTCCTTTTCCTCGTGGCGGGCGACCAACACCCAGATGTCTTCCAGAGTGTCCGGCACTTGGCCAAAGAGCTCGTGGATGGTCTGCTGACGCGTTGCCAACAAGCTGTGGACCCGGTCCTCCACGGACCCGCGATAGCGAAGGTTCAAGATGTAGACTTCATCACGCAATTGTCCAATTCTCTGAATCCTCCCCTTTCGCTGCTCAAGTCGAGTTGGGTTCCACGGCAAGTCCACATTGATCAGTGTGCCGAGGCGCTGCAAGTTTAGTCCCTCCGACGCTGCATCGGTGCCGACCACTAGCCGGATTTCACCACGCCTAACCTTCATTTTGATGGGTTCCCGGTCGATTCGCTTGTGCTCGTTTCCCATTAGGATCATCGAACGACCAGAGCCTGCGTAAATCGCTATGGGCTCGTCAGGTAACTTGGCAGCGAGCTTCTCGGCGATCCAAAGGGCCGTGTCATAGAACTGGCTGAATAATATGCAACCGAGTTCCAGCCAAGGTTCTGTCTTCTGCGATTCGGACAATGGGGCGCCGGAAAGGAGAACACTTTCGATCTCAGCGTATTTGGGGTCCGGGATCGAACTTGCCTGGAGCATCTGGACAAAGCGGCGCAAGGATTCGAGTTCGAGTTCGGAGAAAGGCGCCAACGAGGAGGACGGTGCTTCTTCCTCGTTGTCTTCCTCTTCTGAATCTATGGACTCAAGGTCACTGCCGAGCATTTTCAGTCCGGTGCTCAGGCCGGCAGCAATTGAGCTCCCGAAGCGTCGCAAGATAATTGTCTTGAGAAACCCTGAGTTGAGCCCGGGGCGCTTTCCTAACTGCACACAGAAGGCATCCGCAGCATCGTAGGCGTCCTGCAAATAGGGTGGCAACGTGAGCGCCTCAGTGTCGCCTTCACCGAATAGCTTGACCCGGACAGGCTTCAAGAAGGGCTCTCCAGTTGAAGGGTCGACCGTTTCCTCCAAGTACTCCCGAGTGCGACGAACAATGTGTCGTATATAGGGGTTATGCTGCTGGAACAGCCTCCTTGCCAGGCCGGTCGCGATTCGAAGGTCCATCGCATTCAGCTTTTCAAAGTCGGTCGAGTTCCCTTGTACCTGCCCAGGCTTGTACCCGAGGGCCTTTCGCACCCGAGCAAAGTCGGGATGCTCACTGTCAGGCGGGAGAGGGTTCATCATCCAAGGCAACAACTCGATGAGCGAGTTTGGCGAACTCTGGCGCCCTATGATGAGCTCAAGGGAAAGCTCGGGTTGTGTCCTCCAGAAGCTGAATCGGGAACCCAGCACACGTTCGTCACCTTGACCAAGCGCGTCGAGTAGGTCGAAAGCTTCCAGAGCGTTTAGCTGGACTGGTGTCGCGGTACCAAGCATGAGGGACTTCGTCCTGGTGCTCATCGTTCGAATGAAGCTCATCAGGTTGTTGTAGGTTGCGGCATTGCCCGTGCCACTCTTTCTGCGGGCTCGGTGGGCTTCATCAAAGATGACGCACTCATATCGAAGTAGAAGTAATTTGGGCGCTGCCGACGAGCCGCTTGTGATGAGGCCCGACGATACGATTCCGACGCGTCGTGGGCAGTCAAGGATTCCTTCAGCACCGAGGTCGGCATGGATGACACCTCGCTCGTCGATCCACTGTTTGCCTGTCCAGCGCGCGGAAGGCATTGCAAGAAGATCCCAAAGTTCAGCCTGCCACTGTTCCATCAGTGTCTTGGGAACGACAATCAGGATTGGTTTGTCACCCGAGAGAGCCATGAGTTTTGCTGCGAGGCCCAACTGCACGGTCTTGCCAAGCCCGACTTGGTCTGCAAGCACGTAGCGAGCACCACCAGCCAAGTGTTCCCGGAACGCGAGGTTGATGAAGTACTTCTGATGTGCCCAAAGGCCGTTCTCGCGGCGGTAGACCGGGAGCTCCACGATGGGTGAGCCAGGGTCAGGATTGCCGGCCGCAGCCCAAACCTTCGGGGACTCAATGGTGGTTCTCTTTGAGAGGCGCTTAATGTCTTCGACTACGGACTCAGCAAGTGGGCGAGCCAATGGGTTGGCCCAGAGCGCGTCGAACTCGTCCTGTACCCATTTGAGTCCTTCGAGCGAGTGATCAACCCAGACGAGTTCATAGTTCATAGTCCAGGCGGTCCTGCTTTCATTTGCACTTCCCAAGAAGCAAACCGGGGGCTGGTCCTTTCGGTAGATTGCTCCCGCCTTACCGTGCACGAGGCCGAACACGTCGTCTGGCAACACCCGAACCTCGAGACGACCCTTGGCTAAGAAGTCATGGAGTCTGGCCAAGCGTTGCTTGAGAGGGGTGTCAATCGAGGGAGGAAGGCTGGTGCACCAATCGCGCCACATGGCCCACTGCGCAGCTTTGGCGGTTGCAACATCGATGGACTGAAGACCGCTGTTACAGATTACCCTTATGACGGCGGGGTCGCCGGGACTCCACGGCATTTCCTCCAGCTGTTCGCCGGCTACCTCCAGCATCGAAGAAGAGAAGTAACCTGCGATTCGGTCGTACTTGGATGCCCCCGATAGCAACTCGCGAATCATTGGGCCTAAGGGAGTCAGGCGAGACGTGAACCGCTCAAGTTCTGACACTAGCGGCCCCAGTTTTCGAGACGAGCACGGAACACCCGTGCCGCCTCGGAGTCAGACTTCCAGTGCGTCATCGAGGCACTGGGAGTCTCCACCAGGAATCCCAGAAGGTTCAGAATGCTCTTTTTGAGGTCGTCAAACTGGGTGCCAGGGTACCTGTCAATCAGCCACTTGAGGGCGGGCTCAGGATTATTCTGTTCAGACGCAGTCTGATACACGGCATAGAGGACGTTCCGCAGAAGGCTCGCCCCAAGGCTGCCCGAATCTAGGTTTCGACCTCGAAGTTCGGATGGTGTCTTCAAGCGAGCCTCGTTGGCCGCCTCGCTCTGGAGCAAATCGCGGTACGAAGTCACCCCAAATCCGCGTGCGAACTCGGCATAAACACCAGTCCTCTTCTCGCCGTGGCTTTCTACGTCGATCCCCTTCAGGTACAACCGTTCTTCGGGACCGCTGCGTTTCCAGACGCTGTTTTCGACATGGGCTGGAACCAGAAAATCGCTGGCCTCTCGGAGAGCATGGTCGATGACTCCCTTGACGATGCCATTCGGGTCGGGGCGAAGCCCACGGGCAAGCTCCCGACTGACGTCGAGCTCGCTGATGCTTTCGTAGCTTGTAATAACTCGGAGGGCGGCAGCGTAGGCCGCCAACTGGTAGTCAGAGTCACTGAAGTTAGGGCTCTCGCGATCATCGAGCGCCAACATGGTCTTGAGTTGGTGTCGAACCTCCAACTGGACCTCGGGTCGTATGTCACTTAGGTCACCCTTCACACCGTTTTGCCGCTTGCGGAGTACTAGGAATACTGTGCCTTGAACAAAGTTCCCTTGACGCATTTCGCCTGAGGTTTCTGTGGCGATGGTCCAAGCTTGAATCACGTGAAGCCCGGCTGCCCAGAGGAGTAGCGTAAGGTCGGCCCAAACTTGGGCGTCCTGCTGGGTGAACATGACGATCTGAAGGCCGTTATCGGGCATATGGCTGACGAGGTTGGCGTAGCAGCGATGGAGCACCGCCGCGAACGATTCACCGGCAAGCTCGACCGCGAGGGCTCGCTTGGAATCACCATACCAACCCGGGAACCCGAGAGGTAGGAGGCGATCAACCCATGCCAGGAAAAGTTCGGAAAACTCTGCATAGGGAACCATGTCGCCATACCCCGGATCTGTGATCCACAGGTCAGCTTCGCCCGACATTTGGGCCGCGTCACCCAGACTAATCGAACTGGAACCGATAACGGGATTTGTGTCCATGTTGATGTTCGTAATGGACTCAAGTTGACGTGAAGCACGACAAACCCAATTGGGAAAAGGCGTGGGCAGAAGTGGGCCATAGAACACTTGGGCTGGGGCGCCACCTCTCGAGTTCCATCGGCACAACTTCGCTGACCAATCGGCGAGTTTCATTTGCGAAAGTAGCAAAGCAGTGAACTTGGCCGGGTCGGTAGAACGCTGCATTACATGACTGGCAAATAGACCATTGAGGAGGAGCTGACGAGGCATGTACAGATGGTGCCAATGGGTAAAGCCACGTGCGTTGGTTGGGCGGTTGATAGCCTCGCCACGCTCGATGGGACGTTCAGGCACCATTCCTTGCTGCTGCCAACCGTCGAAACGTTCGGAAAGCAAACTCTCGACTAGTTTTTCTCGATCAAGGTCGCTCTGCGACGGCTCGCGGTAGACTCGGCTTGGCTGAGTGGAACAAGCCTCCAGACCGGCACGGACGGTCGCATCAAGGCGAACCACCAGAGCCTGCCGGGAACGGGAATACGCGTCTTTGGCAACAGCGTCCGAGTCAGGGTTCGAATCGAAAGATTCTTCGAGCTCAACAAGCTTGGCTGCGCTTGAAGCCCAACCTGAAGTCCGCGCGCTCTGAACTAGGACTCGATTCGACGGACTCAGCAAGTCCAGAACGGAGTCGATGGCAGTCGCAATGGTGTCAGGGTTCCAACCCTCAAGCGACTTCCCAGCCTTGAGTACCTGTTCTTTGGCTAAGAGACCGACCAAGTCGGGCAAGGTCCAACGGATGCAGAACAACCGCTCTTGGTACACATCGGCGGGCCGAGGTCGCCATTCTGACTTCTCCCACATTCGCAGTCCGTGCTGCCCCCGTAGCGATACTCCTGAAACTGTCTGGCGCATCGAAGGTGGTACGAATTCGCCGTCGATATTGTAAGGTGACCGTACTCCATCGTCTGAGGTTTTTTCCTGCGCAGCGTGCGCCAATTCCTCGTCGCTGACACCCTGCTTCACGTGAAGCTGGATGGTCTTGGAATGGTGATTCGGCTCCATCTCAACAATGGCGCCCTCGCCTGGGTCGATTGCAAACGACGGTAGCATGGGAACCCGCCAGCCCGTCGTCGGGTCCAGAACTTCGTTGCAGTACAGGTAGACATCGGCCTCCCAACCCCATTCGTTCTGCTCGATCTTCCAGGCCTTCACCTGCTTCCGCAGTTCGTTGTAGACCTCGCGTTGGGCTTGCTTCGCCCGCGACATAGCGTCTTGAGAGCCACCAATTAGGCCCAGTGCGCCGTGATTCATCAACGTAGACGTCGGGTTCAAATCATTCGCCAGCACATCACAGCCGATCCGCGCGGCTTCGTACGGAATTGAGCCGCCACCCGCGAACGCGTCGCCGACTCGCGGTATATGCCCAAACTTCTTCTTGCCCAATTCTTGAACCAGCTCGGCTACAGTGTTGGCGCTTGTTCCCAAATGCGCGTTAATCTCTTTCCAACTACTTTCGCTAGGCCCTGAGATTTCCTCTGGGCGAAGGCAACACTTGAGCCGTTCATCGTAGCTCATACGAAGGAAGGCCCGCTTGAGATAGCTCTGTTTACGTTCGTCGCTCAGCCCGCGAACCCATCCGACGCGACCATTTGTCTCGGCCAGAGCCTCCAGCTGTTCAGTGGGTGTCAGATTTGGAGCGACCTCCTTCGCGGTCATTCCTTTGAAGCGGCTCCACATCCCTTCGTCGTCCATAGTCAGCGACTTCAAGAAGACTTCGCGGTCCTTTTTGGGGTCGTCAGTGGCCGGCATCAACAACCCAAGGATCAAGGCACGAACGAGAACTAGCGGCTTCCTACCGTGCCATTTGCCGAGCGAGGCCAGAGTTTGACTGTCACCCGATTTGCGTTCTTTGTAGCTCTCCTTGGAAAGCTTGCTCACGGGGAATTGGACCTCGATGAAGGAGGGGTTGTTGTTCACTTGTCTTCTCCAAACAGCCACCCGGTAGAACCTGCAATTCCCATCTTTGGTGGTACGCGCGCCTCATCTACCGCTATTCGTGGCACAGCGACTTCCTCAACGGCGTGGCGATAGTCGGCGGCGCCGGGAGCACTGCTCTCTGAAAAGGCAATACGGATGGCCTTGCGCCAGCCCCGCACTGAGGAAGGTGGCTCCGCGTTGCCACTCGAAGCCTTTGCCATCCCGTAGAGCCACCATCGTTCCTCGGGGGCGAGGCCAAGCCAGTTGGCAAGGACATTGGGAAGATCCGTTGGATCAACGTCCTCGGAAGCCCAGGCCAACAGCGTGAGCTCTTTTCCCAGATAGGGGGCTAACAAGTGCTCTCCCAGCGCCCACTTTGCCGTCTTCTTCTTCGAGTCCTGCAACCGTCGGTTGAAGTGACTCTGAACAGCCTCAGCGACCCGTCCCCAACGGTATGTATCCATAACCGCTCGAACCTGGGGCGAAAGCTGCTGTGTGGCTTCGCCCGTTGTGAACCGTTCCTCGACGCGAACGTCGTTGCTGTCGACAACCACGGCAAAATGGTACGTCGAGTCCCGGCCGTCAAAGCCAAAGTTCGGGACCTTTGACGAGTCGTTAGCCACGCTGGGTCACCTCGCCTTCCACCACAACAAGCGGCAATCCGTTGGAGAAGTCCTCAAGGTCCCTGCCAGAGGGAAAATGCAGAATATCGACGTTCAGCGTCACATTCGCGTCGGGAACGAACTTCCTGAGGTCGTCAATGGACTTGTCAAAGTCCTCGGCCAGGAAGCTACCGTTGATAGTATTGAGTTCGGCGGTCGTGCCACCCTTGGCTGCGGTCAACCTGACCATGCCCCCAAACTTCACCTGGCACTTCTTTGCCAGGTCGAGGAATCTGTGGGTTTCCTGCGTGCTGTCGGCCGAAAATCCGCCGGCACGTTCCCAATCAGCAGGTTTCTTTGGATCAATCACGACCGCTTCGTCTTCCTTCGGCATGACGAAAGAAATCATTTCACCCTTTTGACCATGTCCGATCGCGCGGGCCTGAATCGTTGCGCCTGCGGACGCTCGGAAAGGCGTAGTGTACTTCAGGGCGTTGGACTCCAGCGATGAACCATCAGCCGTATATTGGACCTCGCCTGAAGGAAGGGCAACAAGCTGAACGTGGCGTACACCATTGTTCAACGGGAGTGAATATCTGACGATCGGAGTCAATATCCACGCTACGGTCGGACCATCGGGATGAACCCCTGTTGGGTCGGTCGCAAAGAAGGAGTGCTTTAAGTCGCCTGTCTCAAACTCGAACTCCGTCAAAGGATGCGAAGAGGTGTTTGCTTCACCGTCGATGCGATGAAAGACCTTGGCGTTTTTGGGTACTGGCCGGACTCGCAGCACGGCCCGTCCAGTGTCTTTGTCGACGCTTAATCTGTCGATTTCTACCCGCGCGGGAGCTTTAGCAAAGGGACCCTTCTCTATCCATCCGGGACCGCTTGGGCGCCAAGCTTCCTTGTTGAACATTTCGTCCTTAAGGTGTTCCAGTGACTTGGGATGGTGCCAAACGTAGCCTGGGTTTGTAGCAGCAGCGCGCTTGAGTTCGTTCCACTCAATTGATTTTTGATTCTCAGGCCAAATCTTTTCTAGCTTGGGAAGTAACTGGTCCAGCGAACTGTAATCCAGGAACTTGGCCATCTCCATGAGCTTGGTCTTGATCGAGCTCTCGCCACGGTAGGCGACGCCATTGTCCGACCTGACTTCCACACTGTCCGCAATTTCGATGTCAAAGAGACCCTTTGCGTAGGGGTACGACAGCTTACAGAATCCCGAACTCAGCGCCTGAAAAAACCTCGACTTATAAGTCGACCTTAGGTCGTCAGCCTGTTTCTTCTGGGGGTCACTGGCATTCAACCCCGCGAAGGCCGGCTCATTGGCGACTCGTTCGATCGAAGACAGGTACGCGGCACGCTCCAAAGCAGTAAGGTAGGGCTCTGCCTCCGAAGTCAAGAACGCGACTCTGTTCTTGTAAACCTGCTGAGTGAAGAATTCCCCCACGGCCTGGCGAGACTCCGGTGTAGGTTTGTAGATCACGAGCTTGACCTTGTCGGGTTCCAGAACCACTTGGTCCAGTGAAGTCAGGGCCATCACCGAGTCATAAACGTCACGGACGCTCGGGGCAAACAGCGCGAGGAGCTGGCGTCGAACTTCCTGTTCCCGCATGTCAATCGTCGTGTTTCGGACGTAGTCCTCGACCTTCGCAACAAGGTTCTCCGTATTCCTAAAGACCAATTTGCTTCCGGGCAGGGCATGAAGGTACCAGGCCGTTTCCTGAAGAGCGTCGATCGCCTTCTTCAGATTCGACAGGTCACGATGAGGCTCAGTGAGATAGAAGGCGATCTCGCTTCGTCCCAGTCCGAGCGTTGGGCTCATGGCCGTGCTCAACGACGAAAGAAGCACCAACTTCGCCACGTCGAGGGCGTCGTGACTACCGCTCGCGTCAATCTGCTGAGCCGTCGCTGATCCGCCCGACTCTTGAATATCTTTGGCAATAGCATTGTCGAAGGTCGGGTTGATTTGGTTGATCTCGGTCTTCATTGCAGAACTGAGTAGATCGAAATCATGAGCACCAATCACATAGCGTTCTTTCGCAGTCTTGGACTCCCAGAGCTGCCGAACGACCAATCGCATGATCCGAATCAGGGCACGAGTTTGTTGAAATCCATCATTCTCCCTGACGCGGGCATAGAGATCTCGAATGGAGGGGTGGAATGGATAGGCTTCGATCATACGGCTTCGCTGCGACGCGGGAACGTCGGCAACGAGACCCATGTGCTGAGCCGTACCGAGTGCACTGACGTACGCCTCCGCAACCTCTGCAACTTCCGAGTCGCTGGGAAGAGCGTTGAAGAGGCGCTTGCGCATGATGTGGTAAAGTTCGTCGCTGGCGAGGTTCACAGGACTTAGGGTGATCGCAACCTTCGCTGTCTCTTTTTCTGCATCTGCCAAAGACTCGAGTGCACTGGCGCCGGACTTCCATGCCGTACCAGCCAAGTCAGTGATGACGAGACAAACATTGGGTAGTTTGTTGCTATTCACTGCCTGGACAAGGGTTCGAAGTGCCAACGCGGTCAGAACATCGAGGGTGGTGGTGCCAATCTCGATGCCTTTGCAGCCGGCGAAGTAGAGAGGAAGCTCGTCGAGTAGTACCAATGTCGGCTGGCCGGACAAGAGTGCGACCCACTCCGACTCCGTGGGGTTCCTGAGTGGTGAGTAACAGGCCGATAGACGGTCCGAAAGTCCCAGTTTTTCGGCGAGATATCCCCAAAGGCCATGTGGCGTCGGCTCGGAACCACCGCTGAATGCTACGACACGTACAGCGCCAAGTGGGCCCGCCTTATAACCACATTGCTCAAGAACTCCCTCTCGAAGCCCTTGGTTCAAGGCAAGCAGACCAAGAGCCACCAGGCTGTGGGTCTTTCCTCCGCCCATGGACTGCGACAAGTGGAAAATCCCCGAGCCGGAATCGGCGCGTTGCTCAAGCCGCTTGAAGGCTTCAGGGAGAAGCGTTCTCATCGCGTCCGTTACGTAATTCTCTTCAAAGAAAGAACTCGCCGAAATTGTTGAAAGGTCGGCAAGGTTCCATACGGTATCAGTTCTCGAGATATCAAATACCGATTCGCGTGGTGTGAGCGCATCAAAGAGTGTTTTCATAGATTAACCAGATTCTAGAGTGAGTGACCGATGGTGACAATAGATGTGCGAGTTCGATTTGGCCACTGAACCCTAATTTCCCACTCTCACTACCCGGCCGAACGGGAACACGGCGGCGCCACCCTTAGGAACCAGCCACAGTACAGGGTATCTGTAGTCTTGTTCAGGAAACGTTCCATAGCCGTCTGTGAAGTAGATGAGGCAGTCCGGCCAACCCGCAGCGCCGGCTGCGTCTTGCTCGATCCAATCGAACACTGGCCGAAAGTCTGTACCGCCTCGCCCGGCCACCGTCCGATTGGCAAAGGTGGTGGTAGAGAGCTCCCATGGCTCGAAAGCCTCTGCTTTGTGAACTTTGGCATCACACTCAAGTAGAACAAGTTCAGATTCCGCCACAGCACGTAGGGCGTCGAGGTAGGCAAGTGCCTCTCCCAAGAGTTCAACAGACATCGACCCGGACGTATCGATGGCAGCCACGATACGTTTTGGGCCGGGGACACCAAGTGAAGGCAGGTAGAGTCCTTGCCACAGGTGCTTCTTGTTGGCTGGGAAGAAACGAAAGTCCGAACGGCTCAAACCCTGAACAAATTGGGCCAGGTAGGACTTCCAGTCGAAACGGGGTTCGCTACCCTTGGATAGTTCTTCACTCCAAAGTCCCGCTTGCCTACCCTGCAATTCAGAACGTACGCGGGCTGCGAGTTCGATCCGAAGCTTTCTTAGGTCGTCCGGACTGGGCGCGTCTTGGTCCCTATTGTTCAAGGAGAGGGCGTCACCCGACTCAAGGTGAATATCCCAACCTTGCTTGCGCTGTGGGTCCTTGACCAGAAGATCATAGATGTCCTCTGCGGTCAGTCTGCGAAACTTGTAGTCCTGAAGGCGGCTGCTCGGTAGGGTGAAGCCGGTCTCGAGAAGGCACTGGTTGGTGGCGTAGTCAATTGCCTCATTCCATATTCCAGGATCGCGGCTCCTACGTCGTTCGATGTGCCCAAAAAGGCAATGGAGAACTTCATGAGCCAAAACCCCGATGGTTTCGTCCGGAGTCATAGTCCTCACAAAGTCCACGCAGTAGAAGATGTGGTAGCCATCTGTGGCCATGGTAGCAACTACGGCAGAGGGCACCTCAAGTATTGGGAACCGGGCCACGGCCGCCGCCAGAAAGGGGAACTCGAGCATTAGTCGAAGTCGTGCCCGAAGAACCTCGGGCATCAACTCTTTCAAACGAGGAACTCCTTGTGTTTCGCGACGAACTCCCGGTACCCTGCCTCGCGGACAAACTTCGCGTCAGCTCTGATGAGATCCCTAGCCAACAGCACGGCGATCTCTGGACCGAGACGACTCAACAACGTTGCCGCGGCCGACCTCACCTCGGGACGTTTGGCCCACGCTCCCAGGTAGGAAACTAGCGCGTAGAGTGCGCCTAGGTCTTCGGGAAGCTTGGCCCCAGTCGGGTCGGCGATGATGGATTGGACCAGCTTCTCAGTGATGGTATCCCGGCAATATGCCAAGAACTCGATTGCGACCCCCTCACCAACAATTCCGGGCGCGATGTCGTCTAAATCGTTGGCTGTGCCGAAGCGGTCCAATGCGGCCGACAGCATCTCCCAGGATCTGGGGGTTGCAAAGGCTCTGGAAGCGTCACCAAGATCGAAAAGGAGTTTCGGCTTAAAGGTCAGAAAGGCAAGGACAAGGGGGTGGATTCCATGCTGCTGGGCCCACACTCGCCAGTCTGAGGCGTCGACTTCAAAGTCGAGGTGAACAAACCGATTCGCCAAGGCTGAGGGCATCCGGAACACGACCGAGCGATCCTCAGCCCGGTTTCCGGCAGCAACAATTCTCCAGCCTTCCGGAAGCACGTACTCGCCGACCCGCCGATCGAGGGTCAGCTGATAGAGGCTGGCCTGAACCAAAGGTGGCGCAGCGTTGAGCTCGTCAAAGAACAGAACTCCCTTCGAGTCGGGCTCATGTGGCAGGAACGACGGCGGGTACCAGACTGCCTTGCCGCTCGTAACGGCGGGCAGGCCTCGTAGATCTGTTGGATCAAGCAGCGACGCACGGAGGTCGATCAGGTTCCAACCAGCCTTGGCGGCCACTTCACGCACGACGGAACTCTTGCCCACACCTGGCGGCCCCCAAAGAAAGACGGGCCAGCGGGTCTGCAATAGTTCTTCAAGGACATGTGCGACTCTGGTGGGTTTCACGGAGTACCTCTCATAGGAATAGGGTGTCGATTGCTAGCGACTGGTGTCGAAAGCATTCATCGGGAAGTTCGAGTGCTGGTAGGTTTTTCATCGGTATTGATTGCCAAGTCGCCAACGAATCCGAGGTCGGCGGTTGGAATAGATCTAGGGCTTTCGAACCTGCGTCTCCAACGTCCTCCAACTGGACCCAAAGACGAGATTCGGCCGAATGTAGAACGGCTCGCGTGGTCACAAGGGCATCGAGTCGCATCAGGCTCTCCGTGGTTGTCGTCGAAAGTGACACTTCGTTGTCGGTCACTCTGACTTCGAGCCCGAGAGAAATTGGAGAGAGACCCTGCGGAAGGAATCGTGCTTCCTGTTCGAAGCGATGCCTGTTGATGGACTCGGCGGGGGCAAGGACAATTTCCATTTTCCGCGCGTCGAGCTTCAACTTTGCCCGGCTCTTGTCGCCGAGCAAGCCTTGGAGGTGGCCGCTGACCGGGCGCAAACCTGGTGCCCAATAGAAGGAATCCGGTTTGTCGTGCCGCGGCAATGGAAACGCAAAGCTCTCGCGAAACACGGGCTCACCACCATCAGATCTCAACTCGACACCCGAGTCCTTGTTGGCGACTCCCGAGCGACAAACTCTCAGTGTGGGTAGGGCAATGAGCTCACAGAACGCAAAACTGATCCAGAAGGCCGCGGTTTGGCGGTCAAGGTCGACGAGGTTGAAGGGTTCAATGAGCGTACCGGTGCTCGCGGAAAGCTGCTGCAACCACGGTTCCGGCGATGGCGCCTGAAGTTTGCGCAGGTAGCCCTGTAGTGCCTCCTGAAGGTTCCGACGAACCCCCTCGTCCGGGTAATGGAAAGCTTGGTCCACGAGGATTGGTAGTCGAGTGGGAAAGCTGTATGCCTGAACTAGCACGTGGCAAACCTCTCGACGGCTCGAGCGTAGGATTCAGGGTCGAGTTCCCAACCGGCCGATCGTCTGTTAAGACTTCTGGCAACTTCTAGGGTGTTCCCATACCCCATGAAAGGGTCCACTACGAGATCGCCTGGCTCTGAGAAGAGTAAGATCAGTCTATGTACGACAACTCTCGGGCTACCCCACACATGATCCGTCTTGCGGTGTGGCGACCAGAGCGTCCACACAGGCTCTACTAGCTTACGTGGGTCATCTTCTAGCTCAACGAGCGCACTTCTTTGTCGAACTTCGTTCCCTGACGCGAACACTAAGAACTCTTCGTAGTCGTCCGCGAGGAACGATCCGACGACCGGACGCCCGACGAATGCAAGGCGGCGGCGATACGAACTCTGTCCCGGTCGCCAGGCAACCCGAGTGATGAGAGAGAAGCCGCTAGAAAGCATGAGGTCCCAGTGAGTCGGGACCAATGGTAGCAAACTTCCCCCGTAGCGGAGATCCCGGATCTGGAGAATCGCCACGCCGCCAGGCTTGAGAACACGCTTCATCTCGCGGTAGACTGGGCGAAAGGAGAGTGCGAAGGAGGTCACTAGTTCGAGGACTTTTCGCGTATCCGCCTGTTTGTTTCGGGGCGCCTTAAGCAAGGGCGCAACCTCTGCTGGGAAATATGGAGGGCCGGTCATGATGAGGTCCACGGTCTGGTCGTCAAGACTCTCCATGCGCTCGGATGTTCCAAGATGAAGCAGTGGCTCCGGACCGGAATTTTCCTTCATGAGCCAGCCAGCTTTGCCAGCAAAGTGTCAGCTTCTTTTGGTCGGGTAACCCTCAGGAAGGCAAGGTGCCCTCTCAGCGTTGCGTCACTGATCGGTTGGCCGTCGCGCATCACGACTTTGCCTTTCTTCTTGGCGTCGACCATCGCTCGCAAGCGACGACGTTCGTCTCTCGCCAAGGTTGCCTTTTCGTTGACTACAAGACCGGTAACGGTCTGCCGCCGCCCTCTTCGGAAGATACCGGTCTTCTGATGGGCCAAACGATAGCCGTGGGACTTCAGTACCTTTGAGACAAACGGCAGCAGACTTGGTGCACCTTCGTCCTGGCTCGATAATGTCAGGTCGTCGGCGAAGCGGGTGTAGACGACGCCAAGCCGATCGCAGACCGTGGAAAGTGCCCTGTCCGCCTGCATCAGGATGTAGTTCCCCAGAGCGGGACTGGTAGGAGCTCCAATGGGAAGTGCCCCACCCTGAGAACAGAGCTCAGCGACAAAGTGGCGAGCCAAAGGCGAAAGGCTTCCGCCCCAGAGGTCGCTGACGGCCCCCAGAATCGCTCCGTATCTCGTCGAAGGAAAGAAGCTTTCGATGTCAACTTTGACGACCACGCGCTGCCCCTCATGGGGACGTGCATTGTCAACAATCGAGTACCCAGAGCGAAAACCAGTTGCCGCTCGGTGCGGGACCAATTGGGCAATCGCCTTGTCGAGCAGAACTCGCTGAAGTGCCTTAAGAAACTCAGCTGGTTCGCTGATCTTTCGGCGCTTGCCGTCCTTCTTGGGAATTGTGTAGGTGCGGTAGTGCTCGTCAAAACCGGTACCGGGCGCAGCGTCGTTCGGCTTCTGTGCGAACAGGCTGAGTAGCAGAGGGTGCCAGTTCCAGCCGAGGCGACAGGCCAGTTCAAGACAGGCGAAATGGATACGATGGTTGGAGAGGATGCGACTCAGCCCGGGAAGGAATTTTAGGGCTTCTCCGGACTCGACAGGTAACTTGGCAGGGTCTGCCTTTCCCCAGCCACCAAGGGCTGTCAGGGCCAAGAGCGCCCCTCTGTCGGCCGGTTTGACGGCAGCGAGTTCGAGGACCAGCCTGGCGCGAAGCAGCTTGTCGGCTAAAGCTCCCTCAAGAAGCCCAGACTCCGACGCAGCGACAATTACTTGAGCGACATGGCGAGGAGGCAGTGCCCCGCGATTCAGCTCAAGCAGGTCTCTTGCATAGAACCATACAGTTTGGAACTCAGTTGCATCAGCCTTGGCTGCAGCATCCAGGAGTTTCCAGGCTTTCTTTGGTTTCTGGAGCAAGAGCTCGAGAAGCTCCCGCCTGTGGCCAATCTGATGAAGCATCGGCTTAGCTGCATACCTAGGGCTCGAGAGCAGGGTGACGAGCCAATCGAGGTCCTTAATCTCTGGGTAGTCAGTCAAGAAGGCAATGACGACCGGAGCCCTCATCTTGGTGGGAATGAGTTGCCATAGAAGGTCTGGATTTGCAACCAAGAAGCGCGACAATCCCCGTGTAAGCTCCGTTCGCTTGGCCTCTGGAACCGATCTCATTCCCCATCGGAACTTGGGTTGCAGCTTTGGAAACTGCTGCAAGAGTTCTGCGCCCGCCTCCGCAGACACGAGCAGGTCAAGAACATCAAGAGTTTCCACCTTGTAGGGAACGGGGCGAATCTGTGTGATGACGACCTTCTGCATCCATTCTGGCAGGATTCGTGCCAACTGTCGGCTTGGTCGGGACCTCCAGATCTTGAGAAGCTGCCCTTTTCCAAGGTGCTTCTCAAGCCTGTCGAGAATGTTTGACTTCTGGGCTTCCGGGGATGCGACAAGGAAAAGTCGCTGAACTACTTCCCCGTAGTGAACCCGATTGAGAAGTTCAAGTTGTTGCTTGGTTCCCAGTTTCCTCATTTCTTGGCGTAAGACATGGTTCGAGGTCCCGGCGACCAAAGCCTCACGTTCGGCTTGCAGAAGTCGGATCAATAGGGAGGCCCAAAGTGCTGAAAAGTGCGCACTGTACCGCCGAGCTGACCAGATGCTCTTTGCCAGCGCACTTGGACTGCCTTGCTTCTCAAGGTGGGCTTCCCAAACTTCATGGTTGCGGTACCCGACAATGCCAGCTAGCCCTTTAGGCCAACGACAAAGAGGTGCTTCGCTATCAGACAGGAAGTTTCTTGTCTCGGGTGTTTCACGGAACCTCAACGGAGTAGCCACTACGAGGGCTAGAGCATTTGGCGTCAGCAAGATTTCCCGAAAGGTCTCGTGGAGGACAATACAACGTAACTCAGAAGTTAGCCCCGCGACGGACTTGATGCTGAGGCGACGGAGTCGACCAGCTGAGGTTTCGGCGACGACATATTCTAGGGCCGCTGCGAGCTGTCTCGAGTCTTCAAAGTCAATGGTCTTCCGAGCAAGCTGAAGATGGCTCTCGACTGAAAGGTCCGGTGCGGGCTGAACCCTGAAGTAACCGTTTGGGTAGTCAGCCCAAGAGGCTCCGAAGAGTTCACTAAGCAACGACCTAGGCGTGCAGCCGCCCGGCTGCCCCAATGTTGTCCAGGAACGTTGTGAAGGAACTCGCTGCAGCAAGAACTCGGTGAACGGCTCAAGCTTAGTCCAAGTTTTCGATTGCCGCCGTAGGAAACTGAGATCTTGGAGGAGCCGCTGCCAGGCAATCGCTTGTAGTTCACTCGAGTGACCCAAAGAGACCGTAAGGTCGGTCTCGATGCGCCACCGACCAGAGCGGTTCCATCGGTGCAATCGCCGCCAGGCCAAGTGCGCCGCTCTGGCGAGTTCTGCCTCAAGAAGACGGGGCGACGATCGACGGGTCCAGGGCTGTTCTGCACACCAGGTTCGGAGTTCGTGGAGGTAAGCATTGATCAAGTCATTTACGGTCTGCTCACGCACGAGGACTGTCTCCTGAAAAAAAGCTGGTTCCACCCACTAAAAGTTTTGACGTGGAGTGCGCAGCGGCGAGAGGGGCGCTCGCGACTCTCGCGAAGGGATCTTGATCGCTTATGCGAGAGGAGTGAGCGCCCCTCTCGCCGCGAGCAGATTCAAGAAATCTCCTCACGAACAACACCCCTGACGAAACATCAGGGAATAATCTGGGTGGAACCAGCAAGAATACATTATTGATGGAAGACCCCATTCATGCAACCATTTGTAATCCCTGAATGCTACGCCCGAGGTGGAGTCGTGGCTCGAAGGTCGGTTGAGTCATGATTCAGCGACCACCACCAGAACCTAGTCTTGCGGACTGCTTCTGACTCAGTGCCTCCAGATCGTTGATGACCTGCTTGGCTGCTCCGGGTCCAGCATCGGTTGCAGCAGCCACGGCTGCCTGGAAACCCTCGAACGAGTAGTAGGCTCGCCGCGAATGAGTTTCGTCGAAAAAAGCAAAATGATCGAGTTGCTCAAATAACCCGATGGGAGAAATCATCGGCTGCAGTTCAAACTCAACCGGAGCCATTGAATCCCTGCGGTATGGACTCGTTGCGGGAAAGAGGATACCCATCCACTCAAGAAGTCGCTGAAAAGGTACCTCAATGTGAACCATCCAGAGTTGACGACGTAAGGTGATAGCCGAAGTCCCGTCGCTAGCCTCCTCGAGAACTGGCATTTGTTCGGGCAAGAAGCCAACTGAGCGGAACGAATCAACCGCGACCGAGGCGATGGTGTGCTGAGAGCTGACCGAAGTCTTCTTGCCCAAGATGTTGTTCTCGACAACTTCGGTACCGAGGTCGAACTGTGAGTCGTGGGCCATAAGTTCCATGACTTTCGTGAGGTCCTCGAGCATCATCGTGCGACTGTTGTGGACACCCGAACTGCCGGTTCGGAGCCCGAAGTCAGGTTCAGTTGTGGGCATGGTTTCCTCTGGAGCGGAGTCTAGCATGGACCGCGAAGGTTGAAGTCACAACGAGTATCCTTCCCCGCTGAGAACACTTGTGGCCCATTCGGATCTGTTCCTCGACCAAATCGCGTAATTGAGCGCGAGGCCCGGGATGTCGTGCATGGGATTCGGAAGAAACGACACATAGGCAAGCCCGGTGTGATCTGCGCCTGTGGTCCAAGCGCCAAAGTGAGGCACTAGGTCACGACACTCCTGCTCGCGCACGTTCAGGAGATTGGCTAGTCGAGTCGCCTCTGCAGAGTCGCGGAAGCCGAAGGGCAGTTGCAGCAGGCAAAAGAGCCCGCCCCCCAGTTCGGGGTGCGGCTGGTCCGTCTGGAGCTGCAAGAAGGCTGTCTTCCCGGGATGAGTTGCGGCACTAGTGGCACCGGCGACGAGGCCAAACTCCGCTGAGAACCCTTTCGAGTCAGCAAAACAGACACAATGCCGAGACAATGCGTCTCGAACCTGGACAAAGTCAGCCTGTCCCCATTTGGAGCTGCCCTTCGCCGGTTGTTGTTCATTGAACGTGCGACGCATTCCGCCAAACAAAGCCTCGGTTGAACAGAGAATGTTGAACATCAAGAGCGGCAGGTGCAAGGTTTTCCAGGCGGACTCTCCCTCGTAGACTGTCAGACGTGAGCAGATCGTGACTCTTCGTTCGGCAAAAGTGAAAGCACTGAGGGCCGCAAAGCTGTTCATGGCGACGGCAGCCTGTTCGGAATCCAGTATTTGAGTGAGCGGCTCGGGAATCTCTGTCGTGATAGTCACAAATGCTTGAACTCGATCGTTTCCCATTTGTCCTGATGGCGGCGGCAAGACCTCAAGTCGCATGGTGTAGTTGCCATGGTCCGCAGCAATCGCCATCGGAGTACGCTTCACTCTCACAGAGGTTGGTCTCAGGACCACTTCCAAGTCCTTGAGCGGCACTCCGAGATCTTCCGCCGTTTGCTTCTTGCTGAAGAACATTTAGGCCGCTCCCCGATCAATGGAGAAGTAGAGCGTGCGAATTGGGCAATGAACTTGGGGATATTCCATGCCGAAGGGCTGCTCAACGCTGGCGAGCTGGGGTTTCTTGGTCTCTTTCATTGGGGTCTCCTCAAGTTGGTGTTCACTGCTACTTGCGATGCAGAGGCAGTTGAGTTTTTTGGAATAGTAACCAGACCTAGCGTAAGTAGGGTCCATTCTAGGACGCCGCCTTTCTCTCTGATCTCCAACTTATAAGCCTCAGCGAGGACGGGTGGTAGCTCAGGCATGCGGGTTGTTGCAGCCCAAGCCCTACGAAACTCCTGCTCAAATTGAGCAAATGCCTTGTAAATTGACTGCTTTCGATGCTTTTAGTACACAGACCTGTATTCGGGGCAACTTCTGGCCCAAGCCAACGAGCCTCCAGCACTATCGATGACGAAGCCCAACCTTTGACGCAATTCTTTGGGACAATTGGGTATAGCATGGCCTCGCTGGTAAACGTCGAGCTACCACCGTTGTACCCGCCCCTTCCCATCACTTATACCTCCCCCTCACCGCAAGCATAGACCTACAACCAATTACACCACGGAAACCCCAACCCCACAATGACCAAAAAGTTGTCACCCATTGCCCCCTCACCTTCGGGCGATGACATTCCCCTCCAAAATCGCCGTGCGTGAGGTCAGCAACAAAGAGCCCAGCGAGACTCCGGTGGAAAAGGTGGTCACGGTTGCATAACTGCCGGCGGAGGCCGAAAGCAATAGGCCCGTGCTCAAACCTATGCCGAGGCTGACCAGATAGTCCCAAACTCCGGTCTCGGTTCTGATGGTCAGGTTGGCCACGCCGTCACCGCCGTACTGGATGACATAGCGCCGGACAATCTTGTCAACCTCAGGCTGTTGGACGGTGATGAGTCCAGCGAGCGTGAAAAAGACCCGCACTTCCTCGCGGAAGTGTCCCACGACTTCATAATTTGACTTGTCGACCGAAGAGAGGGTCATCAGTTCTCTTGAAGAAGACTCGAAGTTCATGGAGGCGCACGAGGATAGGAGGGCAGCAGCAAGAACGAAAGCAATGAGTTTGTTCATGGCAGTTCCTTTGGTAGAGACATGCTCCGGTCGGGAAAACTTCCCAGCTTGGAGGCAATCGTAGCGGGCGCGGACGGCGTCGAGTTGAGAGGCTGGGGCGTCTTCGGAGAAGAGGGGCTCCTTGACGGACGAGTCGGAGCGGTTTACAATGTTCTTCAGTTCCGCAACCACTTGGGCACGGCTACCGGAGGGCCCTGGTGTGTAGAGGTCGGGGTTGTAAGATTCCCCGACCTCATCGGAACCCCAATCCTTAAATCCCGAAGACCCCCATGAGACCAAGTCTGCTATTCGTCGATGCACAGGTAGTGCACTGTGTTGCCAATCACAAAGAATTATTCAATTTTTTGGTTAACAGATGTACAGAATCTCTGGGTCAGCTTGTGGGGCTGTCCGGCCCAAAATTAGGGTCTTTCGAGAAACGTTTTGTCATCCAGAGCCCTGATCCTGTCCTTCCTGACGTTTGACTGCCTCGTAGACTGCTTTCTTGATCCCTTCAGCCAAGGTCAGACCTTGACGGGCAAAGTGAATCTTCAACCTGTTCGTCTCACCTTTAGGAACCCGGAAACTTATGACCTCGGTGGTCGATGGAAGGGAACCGAAGTCCCTGTCGAGTTTGCTAAATGTATCAGCGGCCTTTCGTGCTGCGGAGTCTTGGGTTGTGACCTTTCCCCTTAGCGGCATACTGCCTCTCCGATCCTGCGCAATTCGGCAAGAGTTTCAGGCTTTGCTGCCTTCTGCTTTGGCAACGACTGGACTGCGACGCGATCAGCCTGAGCCTTGCGGAAGCAGGGGTCTACCGGCACCGTGAAGACCTCAAACCCCTGAAGCTCCCATGCCTGTGACATGATGGTCTTATGCTGATCAATACGCCCGTCGAAGGCGTTGACGATGATTCGCCGATGGGCCGGTCCTCTACGCATTGCCTTTTTGGTCTTTGCAAGCTCGGCAGCAAAGATGTCCATACCATCGAGCGAAAATGCCTCGGGGGTCATTGGTGTGATGGCCTCATCAGCAGCGATGAGAGCACAGCGCTCCAGGCGGCCCATTCCTGGAGACAGGTCCATGATGGCATAATCGTACCCCGCACGAGCCAACTCCTCAATCAAGTCGCAGAAGATGAAAGGCTCCGAAGCCAACTGGTTCTCTCCAAACATCTTGAGCTCACCGTCCAACCCAAATGTCGCTAGGATGTCTAACTTAGGGGTCGCAGTCGGGACGATTGCCTTCGTGACTCCAACCCTTCCATACAGTACCGATGCGAGCTCATACACGGGTGTTTGAGTCAGAAGCCAACTGCTCGCGTTCCCTTGTGGGTCCAAGTCGATGAGAATCGTCCGTCCTTTCCGGGACAGTTCGTAGGCAACTGCTCCTGAGAGGCTTGTTTTGCCGACGCCTCCTTTCTGAAGGTGAAATGCGATTGTTTTCATGGCGTTTACCTCCTGTATACAAGTACATTTGTTTTCGACATGTTTACAGGGTGTAATCACCGGTCGACAAATGAAAGAAAGTCTTCATGTTTTATCCTTGATGGCTAGCAGTGCGAGTTCAGTAGGTGTCATTGCTGGAAGCCCGTGTCGCTCCCTCCACTCAGGAATCTGTTTGCGCCAAGCGTAGCTCGGGCTCCCGGGATCACCCGGATAGACCACCTGTATCTTCAAGCCTTTGATTTGCTTGCGCTCGGGTTCCGCGGGCAGGTCGTAGAACGCACCTGCCCCCAGCACCTTTATAAGCTCGAGTGCAAAGTGCCCCTTCTGTAGCAGGAAGCGGAACTGTGGATCGTCCCAGGCCTGCACGCCCTTGAGGTCGAGCACCTCCTCTGCAATTGCTACAGCCTTGAGCAGCGTCATAGAGCGAGAGCGTTCGGTCTCTACCATGATCTCAGCCAGCTTGTTATTGCGCTCTTTGTTCAACTTAACCGCTGCCGGTCTAGCCAGGGGTGAATTAACTACCGTCGCCAGCGCCCTCTCAGGGTCCTTGCTGACGCGGTAGAGGTACTTTTTGACAGTCTCACGGTTCTTGCTCAGCAGACGGGCGATGTCGGTGGAACTGCGACCGTCCTGCGACAGCTTGATAGCGTCGGCATGCCAGTCCACCTTCACGAATGCCCCCTGTTTGTCCCCAGTTCCTGCTCCGCCCATGCTTGGACCAAACCGTCAAGTTCTACAGTGAGGTCGGTTGGTTCGATGTACTGACCTTGCTGGCTGAGACCCCTTAAGCGGCTGCGCATCGTTCGTTTCTGGTTGGGGCTCAGGGCTCTGCTCTGTTTAATCTCGAGGCTAACCTCGGCCAGTCGTCCAGGACTGCCCAAGTCTCCAGCTGCCAACCACGTGATCAGCTCTCGTGTCGAGGTCACGAACCTTGGGCGAGCGGTTCCTCCCTTTGGGATTCTCTTGTATGCGGTATGCCAGCGCTCAACTAGTTCGACATACACTAGGTGGTTCCGGAGGTGCTTTACGTAAACTGGTTCGCCAAATACCACCCGAAGTCGGTTCCGTTTGTACTTCTGTTCGAGACGCATCAGATAATGGTTGAGGAACGCTTCGGGAATCCCCCTAAGCCGCATTTGAAGTGCCTTGTCGTAGCCTTGAAAGGAGGTGTTGCCGTTGGTGTACAAGACGGTCTGACCAGCGTTTGTGACGACCTGCTTGAATTGGGCGACCGGTCCCCAAGTCCGGAGGTATGCACCACAAGGTTCGCGTGTTGCGACTACGGCACCAAACTCGAGCTCGTTAACCTCGGCATCATCGAGGTCGGTCTCTAGTACCTGTTCAAGCCAGGCGATTCCAGCGCAGACATCTGAAAAACTCATCGGCTGCACGTTGTTGCCATGGATTGCTTTTGCGAGACTTCCTCTTATGTGGAGGACCTCGGGTTTTGGTGTGAAAGTCATGCCGTTCAGTTGTACTCCACGATGGAATGTCACGGCATAGGCCGGAAGCACAAACTCCCCTCGATGGCGCAAAGCAATGAGATCAATCATGCTGCCCCCCCGAAAAAGCTGTCGATTATACGGTTTGTTAAGAGATTGCTTCCGTGTTTGAACTTGGTGAGCCTCCCCCTGACCTTGAAGCCATTGTCGTGGAGCCTCACCGTCAGCCCACGCCAGATGCCCCCGCGATCGCTTCTCTCTAGCTCGACTGGCTTAATGTAATGGCCTCGGTAGTAAAACTCGAATAGGTCAATCATGGGAAACTTCCAACAAATCGGGCAATTGTGGAGACAACGTTAAGGGACTACTCATTGTTCCCTCCGAATGCCAGCGATGTTCTCGACGGTCTGCCGTGGTGCGCGGAACCCAACTCCCTTGATCTTCTTGCACCCATACCGTGCCGGTCGCCGATAGATCGACTTTGGATTCACCCGGAAGAAAGCCGCCACTTCGGCGACGGTCATGAGGTCACTCATAGTTGGGTTCCCGAGCATTCACCGGTTCTTGCCGGTCCGTCTTCATTGCGTCCAGTACGAGCCTTCGGACCCAAGCACCACGGCTTCTTCCCGTCTCCCACAGGTAGCGTCGGAACTCCGCTGCTTCTGTTCGGCTGAACGGCACGTCGATTTTGACACGGGTTTCCCCCGTCCTTCTCTCAGTCTTCATCGTCCCCTCTTTACGCCAATTGGCGTGTATAATTTATATATATCTCCATATGGAGTATTGGTCAATAGCACTGGACACAACTTGCTTCATTTGGCGTATAATCAATTACGGGGGTACGATGCAGTTCTGGGAGACCGTCAAGTCGGAGTTGAGAAGGAAGAACATGACCCAGGCCCAGTTGGCATCTGAGGCGAAAGTTAGCCTTCGCACATTGCAGGGCTGGATTTCCAAGGGCCGGGAACCCAGCGGAAGCGAGGCTCTCGCGATTGCGGCTGCACTGAGAACCTCGCCGGCCCATTTAGTGACAGGGGTACCCGACTGGATGCGGGGGTCACCAATCCTCTCTGGTATCCCTATTCCGGCTATGTCTGATTATGCCTTCTTCACTCGACACGAGAATCTCATCCAAGAACTGGGTGCATTGGAGCGGGAGTGGCCGGCTGAGTTTGACGAGGTAGTTACTTATGTCAAAGTGCGACTGAGAGCGAAGAGAGACCAGGCTTTCGCCCGGCAGATGGCACAGTTGCGAAAGCAGCAAAAAGGCGCGGAGATCGGCGAAGATTAGTCCTTCCGTCCCCCACGCGCCCGGCGGAACAGGTCTTCCTCGTCAGGGTGGTCATAGCGATCGGTCATTCCTGAAGTCTTGTGTCCCATTCGGACCCGGGCAGCGTCTGCACCGCGCTCGGTGACAAACCTGGTGTTCGCCGCGTGCCTGAGGCTGTAAAGGGTACGACCTGATCGGTCCACTCCCTCCAGTCGGTCGACACCAGCACAAAAGGCCTTACCGGCGGTGTCGACTCGAATGGGTTTGCAGACAACCACAGCCTTGCCGGCCTCGTTGAAGGTTTTCACCTTTCTAGACACCAGCAGACCGTGTCTCTTGTCTTGAGGCACTTTGTCCAGTTCTTCGGCCAGGAAGTTCGACACAAGCGCAACCTTCGCCTTTGCCCCCCGACCGGAAGTCTTAAGCCCCTTCATCTCGCCGTGGTCGTCGACAGCGCGGGTTACGTAGAATCCCCGGTGCTCGGGCCGCCAGTCTTCCCATTGAAGGGCGCTGACCTCCTGTGGGCGAAGTCCCGTGTCTGCCGCGATGAGGAAATAAAGTCCCCATTGGTCTGGCCACACTTTTGACAGATCATCGGGGAACATCCCCAAAAGTTCGTCCCGGTTGAACGAGTCCCGACGTTCTCCGACGCTTCCGATCTTGGGGATCGTCTGGAGTGGATTCGCGCTCATGACTCCTTTGAAGACGGCCCAGTCCCAGATCTTGGTTGCACCAAATAGAATCTTGCGGAGTCGAGCGGGACCAAGCGGCCGTTTGTCGAGTTCTTTGCGCGTCGAAGTCAAGTTCAATAGCCAGTCGTGGAAGGTCCCGGGGAGCACGGCGCTCATCTGGTACTTGCCCCACTTAGGAAGCAGGTAGTCGATCAGGATAACCCGCAGTTCGTGCCAGTGCTTAGGCGAACGAGGTTTCGAGCCCGTCTCACGGCTTCGCACATAGCTGCACTTGCTTGGCAGAAAGAAGTCCTTGGCAAACTCTTCGAGCTTGATGTTCTCAGAGTAGCCTCCTTGGGCTTGCCTAAGCGCCCACGCAATGGCGGTCGCCTTATTATCCTCGCCGGAGGACTTCCAGCCTTCCTCTCTTCCGGGCACTTTGACGTACCAGACGCCGCGATCTTTGGTCTTGTCCCAGGTCCTGACATCTTTCGCAGTAAACTCCATATCCACCTACGCATTCCGCGATTTTAGGTCAAAATGGCCGCCGACCCGCTGGGTCGCGATATACGAACGGTATAAGACAGCGGTTGAAAACAGTGTAACCCGACCCAGAACGATATACAAGAGTATATGAAACACCAAAAGAAAAGGCCCACCAGAAAAAAGCTAAATGCTTATCTGGTAGGCCTTTACATTGAGCCGATGCCCGAAGTCGAATCGGGGACCTACGCATTACGAGTGCGTTGCTCTACCACTGAGCTACATCGGCGAGAGACGATTTTCTATACAGCGTTTCTGGGCCTCAGTCAAGGGTTGTCTTCACCCTAGCTTGCCCTATACTGAACCACAGGAGGCGAGCGTGTTTTTTTTCCGGACCGTTTCGCTGCTCAGTGCTTTGCTTGCACTGGTGGCCTGCTCGCAGCCGCCCTTGGCAAATCAGGGAACACTTGACCTTTCCCATTGGGACTTCGTCGCTAAGTCGGAGGTGCCTCTCGACGGACAGTGGGCGGTGCGCGACTCCATCGAAGCTCCAGTGGAACAAGCCTGGAAAACTCTACCCCAGGCTGCGAAGAGCACTCCTGAATCCCTTCCCTCACCGGGTAATATTACCTACCGCTTGAGGCTCTTTCTCCCCACCGACCGTACCGAATGGAGCCTGATTCTCCCCGAGTTCACTTCGGCCTCGGGGCTTTGGGCGAATGGTTTGCCAGTGATTTCTACAAGAACTTTTGGTACCAATGCCGAAATCAAGGTCCAACAGGTTCAATCAAGGATCGTTGACCTCCAAACCGACGGACCTGAGCTGTTGCTTGATCTGGAAATATCTAACCTCCGCGAGCTCAGCGGTGGCACCAGCTATTCTATGCATTTCGGTCCGAGGGAAGAAATGCAGGCACACTGGGCGTGGTCTAGACTCAAGACCTCCTTCCTCGCCGGTGGACTTCTCGTACTCGGGCTTCTCAACTTGTTTGGCTACTCTCTCCGGGGAAAGTCCATGGGCACGGTGTGGTATTCGATTCTGGCCTTCCTGATATCGCTACGCACCCTTTTCACCAACTCGGCACCGGGGCTTGATCTGATACCAGACTCTCCACTTCAGCTGGCGATAGCTCTGAAATACCTGACTGCCATGGGCGGCTTGGTTGCTTTCGGGCGCTATTTGAAAGCGTCATTTCCCGTACGTTGGCACAGCATAGGGCTTACGATCTTCGAGTTCTACACACTCTTGGTGGCCATGCTTTGCTTTGTGCTGCCGGTGAAGGCCTTTACCGAGGTTTTCGAACTCTATTACGTAGTCCCGATGATTTTGACGATGTTCCTTTGCCTCGCAACCGTTGCTTCAGCCACCATGAGGCGGGTGGAAGGCGCCCGCCACCTGCTTCCTGCAGTGATTCTGCTGCTGCTCGCAGCGCTCAATGATACCCTGGCATCCCAGAGGGAGCTTCCGTGGGGCCCCATACTGCCAGATTGCCTGCTCCTGTTCATGGTTTATGTCTACTGGCTGGAGTCGGTTCGAACATCACTTACCTATCGACTTAGCCTGGATCAAGCGCTGAAACTCAGCCAGCTCGACAAAATGAAGGACGATTTCCTCGCTCGGGTGACCCATGAGCTCCGTACTCCCCTTCATGGTATCCTCGGGATCCTGGCCGCTTTCCAAGGGGGTGACTTCGGCACGGTAACGCCCCGCCAAGCTTTTCATCAGAAACTGCTCGAGAGCTCAAGCCGGCGTTTGTTGAAAATGGTGAACAGCATCATTGATTTTTCGAACTTGCGAGGTGGCACTCAGGTTGGAGAACTTCAGCTCATCGTTCTCCAACCTTTTATTGAACTTTTGGTTGTGCCGTTTCGAGCTCACCTTAAGCCCGGTGTTGACCTTATCAACAGTATTTCTCCTTACCTGCCACTGGCTTGGGGCGATCCAGGCAAGGTCGCCCAGGTCGTTCAAAACCTGCTGGCGAACGCGCTTGAACACACCTGGAGCGGAACTATAGCGGTCGAGGCCGAAGTCGCCGACCACAAACTGACAGTCAGTGTCCGCGACACGGGATCGGGTATCGATGAAGAAGCCCTTAAACATATTTTTTCGCCCTTTCAGCAGTCCCAAAACGCCGAAAATCGAACCAAAAACGGTTTGGGCTTGGGTCTGGCGGTAGCGTCGCGGCTGATGGAGCAAATGGGAGAATCCCTGAAAATAGAATCGGAAATCGGCCGTGGAACACGGGTTTTGCTGACCCTCCCTCTCGCCACGCAGGCCCAGCGACTGACACGAGAAGCGGGAGAGAGCTTTCACGGTGGGAGCGACCCTGCCTATGTTGGCCCTTTAGCTGCCAATGAAACGTCTTTAGCACCCCCGGAGCGACAACCTGAACGTTCCCCGTCTCACCGCGCAACGATTCTCGTTGTCGACGACGAAGCAGTTAACCTCATGTTGCTCGAACGATTTGTTGCCAAAATGAATTATCAAGTTCTAGCGGCATCCAGCGGAATCCAAGCGCTCGAGATTCTAAAGTCGACCAAGGTCGACCTCATGATTCTCGATATCATGATGCCAGGAATGTCTGGATATGAGGTGACGCGGGTGGTAAGGCAAACGCATCCTCTGGCCGAGCTACCTATCCTATTACTGACAGCTAAGAACAACCTCGAAGATCAGCTTCGGGGACTTGAGATGGGAGCCAATGACTTCATCACCAAACCCTTCGAACGGGCCGATCTCCAGTCAAGGCTGGATTTCCATTTACTTCTGCGCAACAAGTCAGGCTAATCCCTTGAAGGGGGGTGCCGATACTAAAACTATGGAACGTGGACTTTACATCAGTGCAAGTGGAATGAACGCCCAGCAATGGCGACTCGACGCAGTTTCTAATAATTTGGCCAACGTCGACCAGACAGGCTACAAGAGGGATGAGGCGGTTCATAAAGCCTTTCCGGAGATGTTAATGCGCCGCCAAAACGACGACGGCGTCTACAAATTGCCCTTCGGATCCATTGACACATCACCGGTTGTAGGCAAGCTCGGCATGGGAGTGGAACAGAACGAGTTCTTCACAGTGCAGACCCAAGGAGCCCTCAAGGAAACCACCAGCCCGTTTGACATGGCGCTGGAGGACAAAGGCTTCCTAGTTGTCGATACCCCAGACGGTGAACGCTACACCCGTAACGGAAGTTTTGTGCTGGGCAAAGAAGGCTACATCGAAACGAAGGACGGCTTCCCACTCTTAGGCGAAAAAGGCCCCATACAGGTCAAGGCCAACAACTTTATCATCGATTCCCGAGGCCAAGTCTGGATCAACGAGGAGTTCGCCAACGACCCCTCTCGCCTAGTGAGCATGGATGAAAACCAGTGGAAGAAGACCACTCTCCTCGATACGCTCAAGGTGGTTAACTTTGAACAGCCACGTTATTTGGCCAAGCAGGGGAACAGCCAGTATAAAGAAACTGAAAACTCCGGTAAGGCCACAGACCTCGCCCTCAACTCACGTCCGAAAATCCGACAGGGCTTCGTCGAGGCGGCCAACGTCAACCCAGTGACCGAAATGGTGCAGATGATCGAAATCAACCGCGCCTATGAGAACAACCAGAAGATGATCCAGACTCACGATTCACTGATGGGAAAACTGATTAACGAAGCAGCGGCGTTCCGCTGATAAGGATGTAAACCATGATGCGATCCCTATGGACGGCAGCCTCAGGCATGACCGGACAACAATTTAACATTGATACCATCGCGAACAACCTCTCCAACGTCAACACTACTGGTTTTAAGCAAAACCGTGCCGACTTTGAAGACCTCATCTATCAGACCCAGCGCATTGCCGGCACACCCGCCACCGAACTCACAGTTGTTCCTACCAACACCCAAGTTGGTCACGGTGTTAAGGTGGCCGCCACCCAGAAACTTTACACGCAGGGAGCGCTACAGGCCACCGGCAACGTGGCCGATATGGCCATCACCGGTGAAGGCTTTTACCGCATCCAGACTCAAGACGGCACCTACGGCTATAGCCGCGACGGTTCGTTTAAAATCGACTCCAATGGGCAACTGGTGACCAGCCAAGGCTACCGTGTGATGCCCGAGGTCACGATGCCTCCCAACTGGATTCAAGACAGCGTGACAGTGAGCCAGAGTGGCAAAGTGAGCACCAAGGTTCCTGGTCGTGATGATCCTCTTCAGGTCGCGCAAATGGAAATCTTCAGGTTCCCTAACCCGGCGGGCCTCCAAGCGGTGGGAGAAAACCTCCTCAAGCCCACCAATGCTTCGGGGGATCCCATCGCTGGTCGACCCGGTTTTGACGGTATGGGCAAGATTCAACAACGTTTTTTGGAAATGTCAAACGTGAGCGTAGTGCAGGAAATGGTTAACATGATTGTGGCCCAGCGCGCTTATGAGCTTTCTTCCAAAGCCATCCAAACCAGCGACAGCATGCTTGGCATCGCCGCAAACTTGAAGCGATAGGGGTTAGTTGATGAACGTTCTTGATACGGCAAACCTAAACCTAACCAACAACCGCTACAACGTAACTTCGCTTGCCTACAGTGCGAAAGCCTCTGCAGGAACTTACCCTGTTGGCGGTGCGTCTTCGAGCAAGGTCGACAAGAGCTCCGACCTTTACAAGGCCGCCGAGGACTTTCAGTCGATCTTCATCAAAACCATGCTCGATACCATGAGAAAAACCGTTCACAAAGAGAGCGAGACAGAGCAAAGTCAAGGCGAACAGGTGTTCGAAGACATGCTTTACGACGAGTACTCTAAGAAAATGTCCAAAACCGCGGGTTTCGACTTAGCTGACAACCTCTACAAGCAGATGGCCTTCTTGCAAAATCTGCCCAAAACCGTATCTTGAGGTCATGAACCCCGTTTCGTTCAGCAAGGTTACCTTTAGTTACGAAAACACACCGGTTCTCCTAGACTGGAGCCTTGAAGTTCAGCCAGGAGTCACTTCGCTGATAGGACCCAATGGCACCGGCAAGTCTACGTTTCTTCTCTTAGCCTCCGGGCTTCTTGTTCCCGCATCGGGCACTGTTCTCCTTCACGGGATCGACACAAAAACCCTCAACGACGATTCTCGCAACGAGTTGGCTTCCTTAGTGTACCAGAATATGGAGTTTGAAAACGAAGAACCCCTCGGCCACTTGCTTTACTACGTGGCTGGAGTCGGCTTTCTTGCTGATAAATCCGAGCAGCGAGTTCGTGAAATCGCCGAGGTGTTTGAATTAACCCCGGTTCTCGACCGCAAGACGCAACACCTGAGCAAGGGAGAGCTGCAGCGCGCCGTGATGGCTTTTGCGCTACTTTATGGGAGCCGCGTCGTGGTGATGGATGAACCCGTTTTCGCTCTAGAAGACTACCAGAAAAACCGTGCCCTGGCTTTCCTGCAAGAGTTTTCAGTCGACCAAGGCGTCAGCGTTCTTTTCAGTGTCCACGAACTAGAACTGACCCGCAAATACAGCAGTGCAGTGATGCTCTTCTCTAAGAGCTCCCCACCACTCATCGGCTCCACAGCCAAAGTGCTCAACCGAGAAAACTTGGAATGGGCCTATCAGGTACCAGCGGTACTACTGCACAAAAAAGAAAGACTTTATCGAGACAGCCTCGTCACCACAACACAAATAAATACTGGTGGCAGAGAGATTTGAACTCCCGACCGAGCGGATATGAGCCGCTTGCTCTACCTACTGAGCTATGCCACCCTTCTAAAGCCCGCTAAACCTAACAAGTCCACCAGTTTTGGTCAAGGTGGAAGGAGGATTCCATGAAGCACGAAATGGAACTCGCAGTCCGACACTACGAGTGTGACGCCTACAACCACGTTAACAACGCAACCTATTTGAATTATCTGGAGTATGCCCGCGAATGTTTTCTTAAAGAGGCGGGAATCGACTACTTTTCATGGCTGACTGAAGGGAACGGTATCTGGGTTTCAGAGTTTCACCTCGAGTATCAGTCCCCAGCAGTTGCTGATGAAACTCTTACGATTTTGAGCCAGACTTACGAGCTCGGTGGAGCTTATGCCGTCCTCACGCAGAGCATCAAAGGTCCAGAAAAACGTTCTGTACTACAGGCAAGTGTAAAACTGGTCTGGGTTGGACCGAAAGGCCGACCAACCCGTATTCCCCTTGAATGGCGCCACAAGTTAAGACCCCCTCAGAATCTCACAGCAGTTTGAGACGTTTTCCTTCGCTCAGATACTGGGCGTTCCAATAGGGACGATGGAGGAACTCCTGTCTCTGCAGGGGATCCTCTATCCGGGCGGCCCGACTTTGGATTGCTTTCAGGGCTCGTCCGAGTAGGGTGAGCCGCAATGCCTCCTGGTCCGCGGCATTGCGAGGAAGGACCAAATAGTACCAGAAGTAGTACTGGGCAGAGACAACGTCGAGTTCAAGAAGGCTTTTCTGAGCCAGAAGTGTTTGGAAGCGCCGAGAGGAAAGCTCAACGTTTTCTAGTTGCCCCTCAAGCAGAACAGAAAACGCTTCAGCTTGTCCTTCGAGCACACCTTTTTCACCTTCCCGTCCCAATACTCTGTCCTCAAAACCTGAATATCCAGTGGTCCAAGAATGACTCTCACTGCTGAAAGGCTGCGTTTTCTGCACCAGCTTTAGTCCTCGACGGACAATTTCCAGTGCCAGAGCGGAATTGCGCTCAAAATAGTGAGCCTCAGCGAGGAAATAATCTCGTTCCAGTCCTTCGGCCCGAGCCTCTAGCAACGCTTTTGCAACACGAGTATTGCCTGAGTAGGCTTCACAGCGCGCTTTCCACAGCCCGAGAACCTCAGCCGCATTCTGACGGCTATAGGAGTGGGCAACTTTCAAGGCAGACTCTAGATATTCAAGCGCTCGGGAGTAGTCGCCTCGGTCAAACTCGATCCTTGCTCGAAGGAATGTCCAGAAAATCTTTGACTCCTGCATGCCACTACGCTCAATGACAGGTTCAGTTCGCTCTAGCACTTTCACTGAAGAACTGAGATAGCCCAGGAGAAACAGGCAGAGGGCATCGAGGGTCGAATTGACCACTATGGCGTAAACCGAGCCCGCCTTTTCGGCCATTCGCGACGCGATGTCAAAATACTCCCTGCCCTCCTCCAGCTTTTTTTTTCGCAGCAGCGTCAACCCGATTTCCGTATTGGCACGAATCTCCAAAAGGGTGAGCCGTTGATCTTGAGCCGCCAAGAGAGCCTGTTTCAGCAGTGCAAATCCTTCAGAAAGGTTTCCAAGCCGCAATTGAAAGCGGCCTTTCTGAAGTGTCCATTCTGGGCTGGCACGGGATTCAGTACGAGGAGTGAAAAAACGTTTGAAAACAACCAGAGAGTCATGAGTCCAGGTTTTTCCCGACTGGTTCAGGGCAAATCGAAGTTTAAGGGCAGCGGATAACAATCGGTACTCATCACGGACCTCCTCCGAGGTAATCCGCTCCCATAGGCTTGGTCGCAAAAGGGGAAGAAAGTCGCCCTCGTTCCTGTTGATCTTGTGAGTAGCGTAGTGCCAGAGCACCTCCAACGCTTTTGAGTAATGTTCACAGCTGCGCAACAGTTGGAATACAACTTCTGAAAGTTGTCGGTCGTTAAGCCAGCGACTGTGGACGAAATGACCCAATTTCTGTTGCAGTTCAAAGGCTTCGTGCCCAAGAAGCTCGTTCAGCGGTACACGGAAATCAGGTCGAAGTGCCAGGTTGTTCAGTCCGAAAACGATGTAGCCGAGCGTCTTGAGGTTCTCGACCTTATCTCTGATCACAGCCGGGTCCTCACCAAGAAATTGGAAGAACCCTACAAGGCTTTCCTCGTTGAGTAAGGCGCGCGAGGCAAGAAAGACCAGGTAGATTTTGTGATGGGAGGTGTCAAGTGAAACCAACAGACTCCAGCTCGGATCTTGTTCCAACCGACCGGTGCCGGTCCAGCGTTTTTCCTGAAGGCCCACCAAATAGTGGGTAAACGAGGCCCCGCGTTCATCGCAGAGGGCAAGGGCTTCGGCGCTTAAATCAGGAAACCTGTCTTGCCAACCTCGAGCGTCGCGCTCCTTGAGAGCTCGGCTCAGGTTTAGGGCGGGGAAGTTCCAGGCTAGGCTTGGAACCCGGGTCATGAACTCCTGTTTGCGTTCAGCAGGCTCAAGAATAAGTACCCACAGACCTTCCTGAGAAATCAGGGACGATAGGAGCTCTTCCAGTATTGTAGCGGCAGCAGGCTCATATTCTTGGGGTGAAAGGAAAATAAAGACAGGCGGCAGGCCTTGCGATTTCAGGTCGCCTATCAGAGCCCGGTAGTACAATGCAAGGGCCGATGACACCTCTTTCCGGCTTGAATCGCCAGGAAACTCACCGGCACCCTGTGAGGACAGAAGGAACTCCCAAGACGGTTCAGGACCTTGCATTCGTTTGAGGGCCTGAGTGTCAACTTGCCCGAGAAGTTGGCTGAGAAAGTCATGACTCTCGACCAGAGGGAAAACTACCGGAAAACCCTCCTGAGTGCCATAGAGATGATGGAGTATCGACCTCAACACAAATACTTTCTCTGTGAGGTGTGTTCCCTTCAGCCGGATGACTTTACCTACCGGCGTAGGCGCGTCGGGAAGTTGCCTGGCTAGTGGGGCTTGAAGGGCTTCGGTCCATCCTGTCATTTCCAGTAGTTGGAAAAACGTCAGCGGTGTCATCCCCTGTTGTTCCGGGGGACCAAGAATCTCAGAAAGAGCTTCACCGTCGGCAACTGGGAAGACTCCCGCTAGATGCGGAAGAACCGTTTTTCCTGCCCAAACTGAGTTTTCTTTCGGGGCCGAGAAAAGAAGGCTTTTGAGTCGGCCCAAGACCTGTAAATCATCGGGGGAGTCATCAATTTCAAGCAACAGGTTGAAACCAAAAAGTTCCTCTTTTTTTCGTTCAAGCGACTCGCGGGTCAAGAAAAGAAAGTCCGATACCAAGTTCAGCACCTTTTCCCGGTTTGGATGGAAGGAAAATAAAAAGAAA
This sequence comes from Spirochaetales bacterium, assembly GCA_947478845.1. Lineage (GTDB taxonomy): Bacteria > Spirochaetota > Spirochaetia > JABEVK01 > JABEVK01 > JAIFLN01. The sequence continues at coordinate 211,136 of CANJXC010000001.1, forward strand.
CCACTGTGTTCCCGGACTAAGTTTCCACCGCGGTTGGAGCTGAAGTTGCCTAGTAGTGCCCGTAATTCCGCAACCTCGGGCGCCCGGAGCCGCGAGAGTTGACTGTAATTGGCGATTTCAACGAGAACGTACAACATACTGTGTATCTCGGCCAATAAAACCGACTTCTTGACGCATTTCCCGGAGCCCGCTACCTTAAAAAGGGCGCATGAAAGGCTGTGAACGATGAGGAAACCATGGACCTGAAGATCAGAAAGCACGCAGAGACCTACATCGTTGATATCACCGGTGAAATGGACCTGTATAGTTCGTACAAGCTTAAGGAATTGATGATGAAAATGCTGGAAAAAAAGGTGGAGCCGTTTATTGTCAACTTGGAAAATGTTGAGTCTATCGATTCCTCTGGAATTGGCGCTCTTATCTACATTTGTTCAACTATAAAAAAAATGAGACTCAAGGTTCTTATCTGTAACGTACACGGGGAGGTAAAAAAAGTTATTGAGATGACAAAACTTACCGGCTACTTCCCAATCTCCGGTTCGGTCGAAGAGTCCCTGCAGATGTTGGCGAACGGATAAACTGTCACGGAAGCAACCCTGGCGAACGGGGCAAGGGGTCGAATGCTTTGGCCTCCTGAAGTTCAAACTGCTGAAGATCGTTCACTTTCCAAAGGCCCTTGACTTCTCCGAGGTAGATCAAGGCTCTAGAGTTCTTGGTGCCCTGGCGCATGAAAACTTCCACCAGTGCTTCGCCCTCTTGTGGCGATTTTTTCACACTCCACCTGCGCTTGGACCCCGCCCACCCAAGTTCCTTGAGCTCGCCGAGACGGCCCCTGAGATAGAGAGACCACCGAGGATTCACGAGGGCTTCATCAAAGCCGCGGGACTCCAACTGGTCTGCAAACTGACGGGCTAAAGCGACAACCGGGTCCTCTCCGAAGTCTAGAGGTCCGAGGTCGAAATCTTGGGCTGGAATGGCTGAAAAAGGCTTCTGCTGAAAAAGAAACTCCCTGCCACGCAACACACTCTCGTCGAAAAGACGCTCTTCAGGGCGTGACAAAGGCGTTGGTGGTAATTGGGGAGGCTGCGAATCCGACGGAGTTGGTTGAGGGTTCGCGACAGGCGCTTTCTCTGCTGGCTTCTTGGCGGCACTACAAGCTTGCAAAGCCAGAAAGAGAGCCAGAAACACGACAGGAAAGCTATACTGGAACACCACGATTCGACACTATCCCGAGTCTGGACATCACGTCCAGAAGCCCCTACAATCCCGTGCATGAGTGCCCATGAAGACATCCTGCGACACTTGGAGCGTGACTATACGAATCCGGTGCGCGACCCTCTGTGGAAACATATTTACCTGACACCGGCCCTTGAAAAAGCACTGAGAACCAGTCCTTTTGTCCGGTTAGGCCGTTTGCGTCAGTTGGGGCTCGCGGTGCAAGTTTACCCGGGGGCAACCCATACGAGGGCTAACCACAGCCTCGGCGTTTTCCACCTGGCCAAACGTATCATCCATTCCATCGTTCTTTCTCCTTCATATCCCGGGCACCTCAGCCTAGAAGGTGTCAAGGCCTTTTTGTGTGCCGCATTGTTCCACGACTTGGGGCACTTCCCCTACGCCCATGTCCTGGAAGATGGCCTTGCGATGCGCTTTCATGAAGAACTAACCGGTGTCGCATTGCTAGACTCTGAATTGACTCCCGTCCTTCGGTTTGATGTGGGCATCGACCCCATGTTCTGTGCGGCGATCGTCGACAAAAGCCTCGAGTTTGTACCTGGCAAAGACCAGGTCAAGTTTTTCCGCAGACTGCTTTCAGGGGTTTTGGATCCTGACAAACTCGACTACCTCAACCGAGACGCCTACTTTTGCGGAGTCCCATACGGTATTCAAGACCCGGATTTTATCATCAGTCAGATGATTCCGCATCGTGAGCTTGGTATCGGGATCCATCCCAAGGGAATCCTGAGCGTTGAGCACCTGCTGTTTTCCAAGTACCTGATGTATAAGTCGGTGTATTGGCACAAAGGGGTGAGATCTCCTTCCGCACTGATCAAAAAGGCCCTCACGCTTGCCATTAACGCCGGTGTACTTCGTCCCGAGGCCCTGTATGGGGAAGATGACGCAAGTTTCGGTCCCAAGATGGCCCGTTTTGATCACCCCGCTTTAAGAAAAATCAATGTAGCTGAGACCTCCGCTACCTACATAACGCTATACGAGCAACCCTACGATGAGAACAGTCTCTTTAGCGTTCGCATCCGCGATACCAAGGGGCGTTTCGAAACGGAGGACGAAATCCGCAGGGAAATCGAACGCGACCTCAAAGTTTCGCTCGACCCAGAAGACCTGACCATTGACGTTCCCCATTCGGTCTCGTTTGAGGTGGATCTCCCGGTTGTGCGGGAAAACTGGCAGAAAGATTTTACCGAATCCGGTACAGTGTTCGATGCTACCGTAGTTGCCGGCTTCACCTCCAACTTGAAGAAAATGCGTCTTGTCGGACCAAGGGCTCTGAAAGGTAAGCTAAGGCAACCTGAACGCTTCTTTCTGTAACTTGCTACGCTGTGGAATTGAGCCTAGACTGGTAATCGGAGGCACATATGCGTGTTCACAATCTGGTGAAAGAGCTGGTGATGCAGAAAGTTGACGAGCTTTTCGCTGACCCTGCCGAACTCGCCGCTGCTTCGCTTGAGGTTTACGACGAGGGTAGCAAGCTCGACGTTATCTGTTTCGTCTTAAACCGGGTGCCTCCGCATTATGTTGTTTCCGGAAGGGGATTTGCTCACAATGAAAGTAGTGATTTTCAAGCAAAGTTTCAGCGTCTAGCCGACATCTACCGACTTGCACGAGAGGGTATGGCCTCGGTGGGCAAGCACCGCCGTGAGCGCATTGGCACCTTTGAACAGGAAAATAATGGCCCATACTTCAACTTTCCCTCAGTGATCGGCCGTCTATTTAACGGTGTTAATTTTGAACCCGTCCATGATGTTGATCTGTCTCTTTACCATGAAGGCCAACTGGTCAAGGTGATAGATCCAAACTGGCATAATCCCTACCATTTGTCACTCAACACCGCTGGCACCTACCTTTTCTGGCCGCATCCAGTACAGGCGTCGTCTTTGGAGGTTGAGAAGACCTTTGAGTTCGAATTGCGTGCCCAAGACGAGGCATTTGAACCGATGAAATACTACTTTTCGCTCCATGTTCGTTCTTCACGTGAGTTTGTAGACTTTGTGAACACGGCTTCCACACGCCTGAAGGATCTCTACCTCTTTCCCCGTGAGTAGTTTGCTGCGGCTCGTGGAGGCCCTGTTTCTCGCCTCTTTGGCCCTGTTGCCCCTTGTTTCTCAGACTCGCGTCGATTTCCCTAAAGATCAGGAAGCCTCGGACTATTCACTGGACACCTCTGACGGTTCACAGCCATTGCAGGTAACTGCCGAAGGGTCATGGACTGCCAAGCTTGCCTCTGGCTGGGGAGCCGGCTTCAGCCCCGCGGGGTTTTTCTTGGGAGTTCCCCCTTACGGTATTGACCAAGGGTTTGTTTTCTCCCAAGTTCCAGACCTCTCAGTAACCGCACGCCTCCTCGATCGGTACTTTCTCGAGGTTGTGTACACTGGGAGCGTGGAATCAAACACTTTTGAGATCGGCTACGACGGTCAACCGGGTGAAGTTCTGCGTTGGTTCAAGGCGGGAAATACTCCATTCCGGGTTGAACCACGAGCCGGTTCCACAGTTGCGCCAGGTCGGCCGGGTAGCCCTGGAATCGGATTGGGGCTTAGTTTGGGTCAAACCACCCATGAGCTTCTTTTGCGGTACGAGGACGGGTCACGTGAAACCCTGAAGTTTCGGGGTTTCACTCCATCGGTTGCGGGTGTGGTTCGCATTGAAGACTGGATCAGAGGACGATTTTTTCGAGTCAACTCGGGCAAAGTATCCCCTTCCCTCACCGTTTGGCTAGAAAATCCTACGGACGCCCAGGGACTCAGGCTGGCAAGGCCAGACGAGGCCACTGCTTTCTCAGCAACGGGGGAAATCAGGCTCGCTAAGGCGGCGACCGGAAAGGTTTGGGCTTCTTGGGCGGGTCAGAGTCCTCTGGAAATCTACGTACCCGGAGCTTACTCCGTCTTTGAACTTGCCGACCGCTACCTGATTCCTGTGGGAAGTGATCCATTGGCAAGCGCAGTGGTTGAGTACAAGAATAGCTTCGCCAATGGGTTCCAAGTGACGATAGAGCCGGGCACGAGCTGGTTTTCAGTATCGGGATCCTCCAACCCGCCTTTCCTTGACCTTGTACCAGGAATTTATCAGAATTCCTCCACGCCAATTGCTCTTGGTGCCTCGGATTGGCAGATTCGGTTTCCGTCAGCCAGCCTCCCTGGTCCCACGTGGGCCTTGGGGACTGATGTTGTGGAGACCAGCCTATCCTTGTCGCGTAACGGGTTCCTGACCCGGGATTTTTCCTTCGATCCGGGGGCGGGCACGGTTACGCCGAAGTTTCCTGTCGATGCCGGTGACGAAATCGTCATTTCGTTCCAGCGGACCCAAAAAAACGGTACCTCTCCCGATGCTTTTGGCTGGCTCGCAGGGCACTGGGACCTCGGTTTAGGACAAAGCTTGGAGTACAACACCTCCGTGCGCTGGAACACTGTGAAAGATCGTTTCACCAAGGCCGAACTCGAGGCCCCGGGACTAGTCACAGCAGCAGGACAGTGGGAAGGGAGCCTAGAAAACTTGGCGTGGACCCTTCGATTAGAGGCAGGCGCCCTGCTGCCTGACAGCACTTCGGGTCGTCAACTCCTGTTGATGGACCAATCAGGAGCCACTGTGACCTTGGATGGAAACTCTCTGCGCCCCGCCGCACCACCGGGAACCCTTGACACGGCTACACTCTCGACCCTCAAGCGAGGCAGTGTTTTTTTCAGGGATTTTTCAAGCCTTGACCCTTTTCTGGGGTCGGTATCATTCGGCCGATGGTCGGAAGCTGTATCCCGCCAGCCTTACTCCAACGGAGGTTTGGTTGGTCCTTATCTTGCTCTTGATCCGAACACCGGGTCCAGGATGGCAGTCCTCGAGGCTCACTTGGAGGCTTATTCCTGGGCGGGCTTGCAGCTTGCCCTCGACAAGGGCAAGCCCCGCGACCTCTCCGCGACCACACGGATAGCGCTTCCGGTACGCCTTGCCTCAGTTTTACCCGCCGGCGCGAAAGTTTATCTCCAAGTGGGACATCTCGGAGAAGATTTTGATGGAAGCGGCGCGGTGCAGACCCTCGCGAACCAAAGCCGCAGGACCTTGCCTTTCCGAGACCAAATCAACGGGTTTTCGATGGGCTTTCCCATCCCGGAGTCAACGGACTGGACAAATGACGGACAGGGCGACGGAGTTGCCAATGGCCCAGGAGCCGTAAGCACCTACGATATTACCAGCCAAGTCAGCACCGAAAGTACGGTTGTCTACGCAGTCCCTTTGCTGTCGGACCGTTTCCAGCTCCGGGCCGCCAACGGCTATTCGGTACTGGTTTCAAGTCCCACGGCAGGAGACGTCGTCCTTTTCGTCGGGCCCGCCCACTTTGAAGGTGCGACGTGGGCAATCCTACCTGATTCATCCTCGCTGCCTGCATCGAGTGTTACCCCTGTGGACTTGCCAAACTCCCAGGGCAATACCAGTCTCATCAGCTGGATTTCCCGGCCACAGTGGACGGCTGAGGCCCATTTAACGGCCTTTCATTCCCGTCAATATCAACACCTTGCGGTCACTTTTCGGGTTATCGATGCTAGTGTGAAAAGCCTTCAGTTGATCGTTTCCGACGCCAGCTTTTTGGGCCTCAACGCGAGTTGGACCGCGAAAGACACTACGGACTGGCAAACTGCCACCATTGATCTGGCAACAGGCGACGTGTGGCTTGACGGCACCATCATAGCAAAGGCCACTCTCGCCAATCTCACGGCGGCTTGGGATCGGGTTCGCTTGACGGTTTCCGGAAAATCGAACGGAAGCTTAGAACTGAAACCCCTAGAAGCCACCGACCCCCTCTGGGACTTTCGGCTGTTGTCCACCGAAGAACTTGTTCTGGGCAAGGGTGATGCCGTCTTGAGTCTGCGGTCGGCCCAAACTCAATCTTCCCAAAACGGTCTGAATTGGGACGTGGAACTCGGAACCGTGCTCAAGTGGGGACCGGCGAACCTGTCCACATCTTTCACTGCCGATGAGTCTCAAGCTTTTCATGGAAACTACAGGGCCGGTATTGATTTGGGACAACCTGACGGTGTCACCTTTTCGTGGCAAGATCATTTTGGCGACCTCAGTGGGCGCTCGGAAACTCTGGGAGTTTCGTTACCAGTTTTCGGAAAGATTCAGGCCAAAGCCTCTGTCATCCCCCAGGCGGGCCTAGAGCGCAGCTTTGAGCTCACTTGGACCCCTGTATCACCAATAGCGAGCGCCCAACTCCAAGCATCGACAAAACTACGGTTGCTCTCCGCTAATACTCCAGCAAGACTTGCTCCTTCGGATTTGTGGTTAGCGAGTTGGGGATGGCTTGTTCCCGAGGACACGGCGCAAGCAAGCACTTTCGAGATGGGCTCGCTAGCCCTGAACTGGCAAGGTGATCTGCTAGGGTTTAGGGCCTCCTCGCAGGCCCAAGTCGTCCAACTCGCTGGGTCGCCATGGAAGGTAGCACCCTATGCCGAAGTAAAAATAGCCTTTCCCGTTCAAGATCTGCAAAGATCTGGCTCCTGGCTTTGGGAGCCACAGCTAGGCTGGAAGCTTACCTCAAACTGGGAGGAGGTTTCGGGTTTGCCTCCATCGTCCTTGATTCCCGTTGCGACTTCCCTTGTATTGGGCTCGGTGGTCGACCGCCAGCTGGAAACTAACGCCGGGCTTTCGGTCAGCGGTGGCTCGTGGGGAGCTTCTTCGGTGGGGAGTTGGGCTCAGGGCCGAAACTCGGGGCTGGAGTTCCAAGTCTTCGGCTTCACCCTGCAATCCGCAGGAAGGGCCGACAACCTTTTTGGTAACGCCGGGATCTGGCCAATCTTCAAGTTCTATCGGACCGATACGCTTTCCTGGAGCGTTGACACAGCAGTGACTCAGGGCAGCCGCGCCTCCGATTCGACCTGGAAAACACAGACCACTGTTAAGCCAGAGCTGCTCTTCACCCCCAGGGAGAGCCTAGCAGCCGATGTCCGAGTCTCTGCAAGCGCCGCGACAGTTGTGTTGCAGTTGAGCCCCGAATGGAAGGTCAAAGTTCCAGCCAACCTACCTTTTGAGGTTCCCGGATGGATAAGCCCACGCAAGTTCGACCGGCAACTTCAGTTTTCCACTGTCCTGCTACTCAGAGCCGATAATAAAACGGGTTCCCTAGCGATGAACCAGTTTGAGTTCACCGAAAAGAACACCCTCACTCTTTCGGATAAGAGTGTGTTTCACTTCGGTATTACGATAAAACAGGTGTGGGACACCCAGTCTTTCTTGACAGGGTTGCTTGCTTCTGCCGATATTGTTCTGAGCTTCTAGAGATGCGCTGTGATATACTTTCCACTAAGGAGTCTTTCATGAGACTGAGAAAACGGGTTTGGGGTGTTGGCCTTGCCCTTGTATTGTTTGTCACTATGGGAATTGTCAGCTTAGGCGCGCAAAGTCCTGGTGTAGGCCTATCAGGCGGTTTGGGTACAGAGGTTATTAACAAGGTTACCTATCAAACTATGTCTGTCATTCCGGATTTCCCTATCGGACCTGTGGGCCTGGGAATCGATCTTTCGTTCCATTTTCGTTTTTTCACTACCAATGACGCGGGCGTTCAGTCCGATTTTGGCTTTTACCCTCGGGTGGAAGATTTCTGGGATTCTACCGCACCGATTCAAGAGAATCTTTCCAAGTGGACCTCACGCATTGCCTATGTGCGCTACGGGGTTAAGGGCGACCCGATCAACCTCCAAGTCGGGGTTCTGCCTAATGTGACTCTTGGTAACGGGTTCATTCTTGGCAGGTATAGCAACGGCATGCTGCAACCGGTACAGAGGTTCACGGGCTTGGTAGCTAACCTCGATGGCTCACTTTTTCAATTTCCCTTTGTGGGCCTGGAGACTGTCACAGACAACATTTCTTCGTTTGACCTTGTGGGTTTGAGGGTATACGTCAAACCGTTCGGCCTATTGCTGCCTGACGTGGCCTTCCTCCGAGACTTGCAGGTGGGCGCAACAGCAGTGGTAGACACCAACCCCTACATTTATGCCTATCCTACAGCGTCTTCGCCGGGAACAGCGATGGTCGCGGGCCTCGATACCAGCTTGACGTTGCTGGCTGACCCGTTGATGTCGGCCAAGGCCTTTGCGGACTTTGCTGTTCAAAATGGACACACGGGAGGCACCGTTGGACTGGGCGGCACCGTTCTTGGTCTTGTCAGCTGGGGTCTACAAAATCGCTTCCTTGGCCTAGATTTCATCCCCTCTTATTTCAACAAAACCTATGACCTGAGTCGTGACTCGCAATATGCTTTTTACACCGGCACGGCAACCTCCCATCTCCCGGCAACACTCGCTTGGGAGGCTTCCCTTGGTGGCAGACTGCTTGACACCATTTCCTTTGGCGCATCACTAGGTGGGCCCTATGGAAGTGCTGTTTCGGCGACCCCCACAAAGTTCGAACTTCCCAAACTGGAGTCTTTCTTCACGATTGCTAGGAACCCGATTTTGCCCGTCACTGTCGACGCCTACTACAACAAGGATAAGTTGACGAGCCTTTCGGATCTCCTGAGCCCACAGAACGCGGTCATTGGAGCCCGCATAGGCTACGTCATTGGAAGCGCAACCATCACCATGGTCTACAACCTCAAGTACATTGAGAACGCCACAGATCCAAACGAGCTTTGGGAAACGTCGTCCAAGATTGAAACTGCCATTAAGCTCTTCTAGGAGGAATGAACATGAAAAAAACACTTACCTTTCTTCTGGTTCTGATGGCGTTATCGCCCGGCTTTTTGAGCGCCCAGACAACCAAGTCCCCGGCGGTCGTGCTGGTATTCGCCGGAGATGATCCGAACCTCATTACCATCAAGGACGATGCCGGAAAAAAACAGGCCGCCACCGAAGGCCTCAAGATGAAGGCAGGTTGGATCATCCAAACGGCCAAGGGTGGATCAGCCGAACTTCAGATTCAGCCCAACGGCTCAATCATCAAGATTGCTGCCAGCACCACCTTCAAGATCAATGACTTAGCCTCGGAGACAGCGAAGACTAAGAATGACTTCGAAGTGGCCTCGGGAAAAATCCGCGCCGTCGCAACTAAGTTAGCTGGCTCTGAGAACAGTCCTGGTTACACGCTCAAGACGCCCACCGCAAATTGCGGTGTTCGGGGAACAGACTTTTTGATCAATATTTCAGCTGATGGACTGCAGGAATCGCTGGTTGTCGCTGAAGGTTTGGTGGATTTTACCAAGGACTCCACCGGCGAATTGGTCAAGGTTGGTGCGGGCCAAATGGCTGACGCTCTGTCGGCATCGTTTGCGGTGGGCAATATTGATCAAGCCACCCTCAATTCCCTATTTTCAGACGTAGGATTCGTCAAGCTCGATCCCAAAACTGTGGGTGCTATTACCTCGCAGGCCAACGCCGTAGATGTGAACACCGACAACACCAAGGTTGCCGGCAGTGGTACGAACCAGGGTTCGGCACCCGCCTCCGAAGATCCGCTCATGGCTTGGATCAAGAAGGTGTTGGGAGCAGAGATCGGTTCGGTGACGATTAACGGCACCACTTGGTCGAAGGCGATCCTGCAACCCGTGATCGATACCGGCAATTTCCGGCTCGGTCTCTACCTTCCCATCATCTACGAGACCGACATGTTTGATCCTAGCGACTGGTACCAGCCTTCAGGCAACAACGAATGGTCATTCGGTACGCAGTTGGTAAACGGTCAGTCACTTTGGACCTCCGACCCCTTGGCGGCGGCGCTCGATGCCACTTCCGACCTGGTGCTAAAAATTCGTTTCTTGGAAATAGGTCGACAAGGGGTTGATCCGTTCTACCTTAAGCTCGGAAGCCTGAACACCATGACCATCGGCCATGCAACCATCATGAGCCGCTTTGCGAACGATCAGGAGTTTCCTTCGGTCCGCAAAGTTGGTTTTAATGCGGGCGTCACTTTTGGTCCTCTTGGAATTGAGGGCGTCGCAGACGACTTGACATCACCCCAGGTGGTGGGCGGCAGGCTGTCCTTTAACCTGATAGGCAACTGGGTTGTGATCGGAACCAGCGGTATCGCGGACTTGGCGCTAGTCGATCCTAAGAACCTCACAGGTAATTCTCCGATAGCAGGCAAGACTGCAGCCTCGCTCGGCAATCCCATCTTCCTCGTGGGTGGCCTCGATACCCAATGGATCAACCTTGACCTAGGTTTCCTGCGCGCCTTGGTGTTTGCGGATGTCAACGTGCTGACAGCCTACTATCAGAGCTCTTACACCGCGAATGGCGTAACGGTCCCGGTGGGACTGGCGACTGGAACTCTTTTCGATTCCACCGGTGGACTCAGGTCTTACGGTATGGAGGCTGGCGTCACCGGCAAGTTGCTGGTCATCGACTACCGCCTTTCCTTCCAGTTGGAACATGGGTTGTACAAGAACGGGATTTTCCGTTCCAACTACTACCGTACTCGCAACGAGCGACTGCTCGGGTTGAACTCTTACCTCACCGAATCCGCAACCGCGGCCGCAATCGACAAACAATCTACAGTAGGTATTTTCGGTAGCGCGGGCTTCAATCTGCTCAATATCCTGCTGTTTGACGGGTCCTATCGATGGCCGATGACGATGAACTCGAACGGGTCCATTCAACTGAGTTCAGACAATACTCTTGCTAAGGTCGAGGATGCGCTAGCCCTGAAACTCACGATTCCTAAGGGAGCGTTACCCGACTTTATCAAACTCTCCGGACAGGTTAGCTACGAAAGAACTAAGCTTGTAGCAACGCTTGCTACTTCAGGAGGCACACTGTCCTTGTTTGATTCCAACACTGTCCTTAAGGGAGAAATCCTTTATGGTCTCGCTCAAGGCGTTGACCTCGCGATTGGCGTCTCGACTCTGATACAGCGTGACGCAACCACAGGTGCAGTGACCTACGATACATCGGGCAATGCTAAGGTTTCACCTTCGATTTCTCTGGAAACCCGCATCGGGTTCTGATGGACAAAGCCGAACACCCGTCTCGGAGGATCAAGGTCCTCCGGGACGAGGTAGCCCGGAAAATTGCGGCCGGCGAGGTAATCGACCGGCCGCTTTCTGTTTTACGTGAGCTTCTTGATAACAGCCTTGACGCTGGAGCTACCGCCATCGATGTTCACTGGGTAGCCGGCGGGGTTCGCTTATTGCAGGTGTCTGACAACGGAACCGGAATGGACCGTCAGGATCTGGAGCTTTGCTGGTTGCCACATACGACTTCCAAGATTGAGTCTGAACTCGACCTCGATTCTCTGTCCAGTCTCGGGTTCCGCGGTGAGGCTTTGGCCAGTATCTCGGCTTGCAGCCGCGTGAGCATCCTGACATCTGATAATGACACCGGCCTAGGCTGGGAGCTCCTGCTCGAATTGGGGCGCGCTCCGCTGATTCGGAAATCCGCCTCTTTGCGGGGAACTCGGGTACGTGTCGAGGAGCTTTTTTCCAATATCCCTGCTCGGCGGAAGTTCCTGAAATCCGCAGCAGCTGAAGGCACCTTGTGCCGTCGCGTCATGGATGAAAAAGCCCTGTCGGCACCTCTGGTAGGCTTTAGCCTCTCTGTCGATGGTCAGAGGCGTTTCAGCTGGAAGGCTGGGAGCCTTAAAGAACGGGTATTCGCAGTGGAAGGTGAACCTTGGTTGAGCGGTGAAGTTATCGAGTTCTCGGCTGAATCTTCTGGCTGCGCTGTCTACGGATTGTCTCTTGCGCCCGGATCTTCTCGCTCTGACCGCAAAGGTATCCGGATCTTCGCTAACGGGCGGCCCCTCCAAGAATACGCCTTGGTACAAGCGGTTGGCTACGCTTATGAGGGTTATCTTCCTGGCGGCTTGTGGCCCTACGCCGAGGTCTTTGCTGAAGTCGATCCCAGTCTTGTTGACTTCAACATCCATCCGGCAAAACGTGAGGCTCGATTCCGCAACGCTGCTGAATTGCATCGGTTAGTCGTTCAGGCCGTCCGGACTTCGCTGATCGAACGACAAATTAGTTTCCCAGTTGCAAGCGGACAACTCCAGCAACCGTTGGCCTTGGAATCTACAGTAAGTTTAAATCGACCGGTTTTGCGTGGGCGAGCCCAGTTGCCTTCGCTCAATGCTTGGGATTCCGACCAGCACCTTGCCCAGAAGCCTGTTCCTTACCTTCCCTCTGGCGCGAGTCCAGCATTTCGCTATTTGGGACAGGTTTTAGGTGTGTTTTTGCTGGCAGAGGTGGGTGATACGCTTTACTTGGTGGACCAACACGCCGCCCATGAACGTGTCCTCTTTGAACAGTACCGGGCCCAAAAGGGGGTAGGACAGGCCCTGCTTTTTCCCCGCCGGTTTCAACTTGAGTCTGAGGCCGCTTCGTGTTTGAGACATCAACTAGCCACTTGGGAAGACCTTGGGATTGGGATCGTCGAACTAACCGACGACCAGTTTGAACTTCAAAAACTTCCCCAGCTGGTCTCGGGTATGGAAAAAGAGCTCATCGAGTTTCTGGAGCATAGCCTCAAGCCGGCTTCTGACGTCGACAGGGAGTTTTATGCGAGCCTATCGTGCAGAGCTGCCGTCATGGATGGAGATCCCCTTGATCCTGAAGCGGCCCGAAAGCTTTTGGAGCAAACCTTCGGCTTGAAACACGCCAGGTGTCCGCACGGCAGGCCCATTTGGACCACTTTAACGCGCCAGGACCTCTTCGAAAGGGTAGGAAGGCTTGCTTGAGTTATGACTTTTTTAAAATTTCCTCAATTTCTTTCTTTCGGTAGTAGGTCGGGTTCTTTGACAGCAGATCCTGGTAGATCTTCTTTCCCCCAACCACATCGCCCTGATCGAAAAGTAAGCCGCCTAAACGGAAGGAGGCATCCCAATAGTTTGGCGAAAGTTTGATCAAGTCTTGAAAGGCCACCTTGGCCAAATCCTTTTGATTGGTTTCGAGGTAAGCCAGCGCCAGGTTGTAGCGAATATCGGGAGTGTCACGCTTGAGGGACAGAGCCTTTTTAAAGAAGTCGATTGCTCGGGAGTATAGCTTCTTGACCAGATAAAGACGGCCTAAGTTGTTGTTGACATTGAGGTTATCCGGTGCGAGATCCCAGGCTTTTTGAAGTTGTTCCATAGCCCCATCCACATTATCCTTCTGCTCAAGAACCAAAGCGAGATTGACCCGAGCTTCAACGGTTTTCGGGTCTAATGTAATCGCATTTCTGTAGGCTGAAATCGCCAAATCGGTGTTTCTGTTCTTCTCAAAGACCATGCCGAGGTTGTTGGCATAGATGCTTGAGTTAGGGTCGAGGGCAACTGCCTTTTGAGCATATTCCAAGGCCGAAGTAATCTTGTTCAACTGAAACTGCGTTGTAGACAAATTGTAGTAGAGATCAGCTCGAGTGCTGTCGATTCCCAGTGCCTTGGCGAATTGCGCCTCGGCCTCTGCGTATCGCCCCGCATTGTAGTAGGCGCTACCTAAATCGCTTAACCAGATAGCTTTGGTGGAATCCAGTTTCACGGCGGTCTCATAGCTTCTGATAGCTAGATCGATTTTACCTAGCTTTTCGTAGACGCGGGCGGAATTGTAGTTGATCAAGCCCGAGTCTGGCTTAAGCTTGTAGGCTTGAATAAACGCTTCCAGGGCACGCTTGTCGTCGCCGATTTGACCATAGGAACTTCCAAGAGCATTGTACGCCAGTGCGTTTTGCGGTTCGGCCTTGATGTTGGATTGAAAAGCCTCGATAGCCTGAGGATATTGGCGGTTGTTGTAGTAGGTTCTGCCTAGTTCATACCAGAGGTTTGAGTTTGAAACGTCAAGCTTAAGAGCGCCACGGTAACTGTTGGCAGCCTCCGGCCAGTTTTTGGCTTCCTTATAGACATCGCCTTGCACGGCGTACGCTGTGGCGTTTGTCGGGTTTTTTGCCAGCTCACGCGACAGGGTGTCGAGAACCTGCCTGCGGGTTTCAGCGTCGCCTTTTTTTTCGAGGAATTGAGACTCTGCGTTACGCGCAATGGCCTCATGGTTTTCGGGGTCCCGGGCGAGCAATTCCTCAAACTTCGCTTTGGCGAGGGGATACTGTGCCTGACCGAGGTAAGCCATTCCCTGATTGAAAAGATCTTGATCGACTTTTTGTTCTGCAGACAGCCTCTTTTGGTCTAACTTCTGCTTAGCCAGGCGATCGGCCTCCACTTTCGCAGCTGAATCTTGCTTTTTCTTTTCATCTTCAGAAGCAATAATGGATTGATTTGGAAACGTTGCCGCTTTGTCCTTGGCAGCGTCTGCTTTGGTGACCGGTGAAGTTGAAGCCGCCTGCATCGTTTCGAGCTTCGACGAGAGCTGGTTGAAGCTTTCTTTGAGCTTGTCGTTCGAGGCCTGCAGACTTTTCAGTTGGTCTTTCTTGTCTTTGCCTTCTTGGGCTTTTTTCTCCTGTACAACCGACTGACGAAGCGCCTTGGCTTCCGGATCCTGAGAGTTTTTGATCAGGATACTGTCAAGCAGGTCCAACGCTCGTTGGAACTCACCCTGACCCTGGTATTCTGAAGCAAGCTTGAGAGTATTGGCGCGGTTGTTACCTGCCTCTTGGTTCGATTTGGTCGCGAGGAACGCCCCGACTCCACCTGTTGCCCCCATAACCAAAATGGTTGCTAGCACGATGAACATGTTCTTCTTCATAGAGGGTTTCCTTTGCAACTAAACTACGGGTCGAGGGAAAAATCACCGCCATCTGACTTGAGTGTAGCAGGGCCGGTGAGAAGATATTTTGCGTCCTGCGAAGCAACCGCTAGAGTTTCCCGGATTCTGGCTAACAAATCGTCCAGCTTCGCCCGATTTGTGGCGAACTCGGTCGATTCCGATCCCGACGATTGGCTCTGCTGCTGGGTTGCATCTTTTGTCGCCTCAGACCCCGACGATTGGCTCTGCTGCCCAGTAGCAACTTTCGCCGCATCTGTACCCGCTTGGCCCTGCTGCTGGATGGCTACTTTAGTCAAATCCTGCCCTGGCGCTTGGGCCTGCTGCCCGGTAGCGACTTTAGCTGAATCTGTACCCGCTTGGGCCTGTTGCTCAGTAGCGACTTTTGCCGCCTCCGAACCCGACGATTGGCTCTGTTGCCCGGTAGCAACTTTAATCGAATCCTGACCCGACCCTTGGGCCTGCTGCCCGGTAGCGACTTTCGCTGATTCCGATCCCGACGATTGGCTCTGCTGCCCAGTAGCTACTTTAGTCGCATCCTGCCCCGACGCTTGGGCTTGCTGCCCAGTAGCAACTTTTGCCGCCTCAGACCCCGACGATTGGCTCTGTTGCCCGGTATCTACTTTAGTCGAATCCTGAGCCGGCGCTTGGGCCTGCTGTCCGGTAGTGACTTTCGCTGATTCCGATCCCGTCGCCGGGACCTGCTGCCCGGTAGCAACTTTAGCCGAATCCTGACCCGGCGCTTGGGCCTGCGCCCCGGTAGCGACTTTCGCTGATTCCGATCCCGTCGCTGGGACCTGCTGCCCGGTAGCGACTTTAGCTGAATCTGTACCCGCTTGGGCCTGTTGCTCAGTAGCGACTTTTGCCGCCTCCGAACCCGACGATTGGCTCTGCTGCTGGTTAGCTACTCTAGTCGAATCCTGACCCGGCGCTTGGGCCTGCTGCCCGGTAGCGACTTTCGCTGAATCTGTACCCGCTTGGCCCTGCTGCTGGGTTGCATCTTTTGTTGCCTCAGAACCCGACGATTGGCTCTGCTGCCCGGTAGCGACTTTCGCTGATTCCGATCCCGTCGCCGGGACCTGCTGCCCAGTAGCAACCTTTGAAGCCTCCGACCCCGAAGCTTGAGCCTGAAGTTTTCCCTGAGCGTCAGATTCTTGCTTGTTTCGTGCCTGTTCGGTTAGTAATAGCGCTTTCGATTCCAAACTAGCTTCTTCCAACAGGACAATCAACTGGTCGATTTTGTCTTTCTGGGCGTTGTCCGGTACCAATTTCTGGTAGTTCCGGTAGTCTTTCAACGAGTGGTCGAAATCTCTAAGCTCGAGGCGCAAGTTCGCGCGGTTGAGGATGGCCTCTCCAATGGTAGGATTCTCAGCTATCAGAGTGCTATAGACTTTCTCAGCCCCTAAAAAGTCTTTTGCCCGGGCTTTAGCGACACCCAGGTTGAACAGGAAATCACCCCGGGCCGGCCCTAAAAGATCGGCACCGGCCTGGAAGGATTTCTGTGCCGACTCGTTCATTCCAAGGCTTACGTAGGTTAAACCCAGCCCCAGATAAAGCTTTTCGGTTGCGTTGCCCTGAGCCAGGGCAGCCTCCAGAAAGGTGAGAGCTTTCTTAGGATTATTCAGACTCAGTTGCTTCTCGCCCTCGGCTAAAAAATCCACTGCGAGTAAAGGTCCACCGAGCGACAGCAATGCCAAGGTGAAACCTATCTTTATCAGCCCCGCAAACTTAGCTTTGTTTGACAAGGAATTACCAATACCATAGTGTAGGTTGAAGGTTTCTATGGATTTACTCATCGTTGTTCTTATTATTCTCGGCGCAGTGATTGCCTTCGTGATTTTTTTTGCTGTGAAGTCTGCCGTAGCTCCCAAAAAAATCTCCTCGTTGCAAGATCTGGTCAAGGCAGGCAAAAACAGTCAGGCGATTAAGATGGCCAAAGCCATTCTCCTCAAGGATCCAAGGAACCCGGAAGCCCACTACTTTCTTGGGTTAGCCTATCAGGAAGATTCAAAAGCCGAGCTCGCCCTCATGGAGTACAAGACCGTCAACCAACTTGGTCTCTTTCAGGGCCTTCTGGATGAAAAAGACTTCCGGCGAAGAATTGCTGAGCTCTTCAGCCGATTCGGCCAGTATGAAGAGGCTCTCAAAGAATATATTCTCCTGGTCAAACTTGACCCTGAAAATGCCGAGCACTTCTTCAAAGCCGGAGTGCTGTTTGAGGACCGCGGCAAACCTGATAATGCCTTCAAGTACTACAAAAAGGCCGTAGAACTAGATCCGCTGCATCCCCAGGCTCACTTGCGTCTCGGGATGTTATTCTTCCGGGCAAGCCGCCCTCAGGAGGCGCGTGAGGAACTTGACTTAGCTCTCAGGCTTGCTCCTGAGAACTACAATGCTTACTTCTATCTTGGCCGCATCCTTAAGGAGGGCCAAGACCTCAATGGAGCCCTAGCCGCTTTTGAAAAGGCAGTGAAAGATCCCGTACTGAAAGTGAAGGCTTTGGTGGAACGGGGTAGTTGCTATATGACACAGAAAAACTATGACCGAGCCATCATCGAGTTGGAGCGAGCGATCAAACTTTCGACCGACGATGCCGAAAAGGATGTGCTTTATGCCCGTTACTTTCTGGCCCACTGTTACGAGAAGAACCGATTGATCGACCAAGCCGTGACTGAATGGGAAAAAATCTACTCCAAGAAGCCAAGTTTCAAGGATGTTGCCGAAAAACTGAGTGCCTATCAAGAACTACGCGTGGATGACCATATCAAGGATTATGTGACCAGCGCCAAACCCCAATTCTTGGCGTTGTGCGAGGGCATCACGCGGGCTTTGAGCTTTTCGGTCCAAAGCAGTGCGGAGTTGCCCAATGGTGTTGTGAAAATTATCTCCACCGAAAACGAGAATGACGAGAAGTTCCGCAACGTCAAAATCATGCCCAAACTTATGCTGTTCCACCGGACAAGTTCCAACATAGACGAGGCTCCGCTTCGGGAAGTGACCGAAGAAGTCCGCAAGTTGGGCGCCAGTAAGTGCTATATTTTTACCAACACGTCGTTCACAAGGGCGGCGCAGGCTTTCGCCGAAACTCGGCCATTTGAACTCGTTTCCAAGGATCAACTTCAGGAGCTCCTCAAAAAGGTATCTTTGTGAGGCTGGCATGAAGATTCTGTGCGTAGCCGACCACGTGGACCCGCTGGTTTATAGTACCACTATGAAGGCTAGGTTCGCACAGGTCGATTTGGTGCTTGGAGCCGGAGACCTTCCCCTCGAGTACTATAGCTTTATTGTCAGCATGCTCAATGTTCCGCTGCTGTTTGTCTTTGGCAATCACAACCTTTCGGGGCTGGCAGACTACAAGGGGAAGAACCAAGGTGCAGACCCCAGGGTCGGTATTGAGCCTTTTCACAACGCCCTCGCCGTAGGCGCGACTTTTGTGGAGGATCGGTCCTATCGGCACGGAAAGCTGCTCGTGGCCGGTTTGGGCGGGTCAATTCGCTACAATGATGGTGGCAATCAGTTTACAGAGTTCCAAATGATGTCCCGCATTCTTGCCCTTGCTCCGCAGTTATGGTGGAACAAATTGCGTTACGGGCGCTATCTGGATATTCTTCTCACCCATGCGCCTCCAAGGGGCATTCATGACCGCCCCGACAAGACGCACTGGGGATTCAAGGCCTTTCTGTCTTTCATGCGGTGGTTTGAACCCCGCTATCTCATCCATGGTCACATTCATTTGTATCAGCTCAACGAAGTGCGCAAGTCAGAATACGGCAAAACCACAGTTTTAAACTGCTACGACCACCTCGTATTGGAGGTCGACCATCTATAGTACTGGTACAGTCAATGTTCAGGCGCAATCTGACTTTAATAAGGCTCGTTCCCGAGAGTTTTTCTCCCGTGTACTTCATGTTCTGACGCCGCACAAGAATCGGCTTCTCAGCTTCAATGAAATCCGCTCCCTCCTTCGGCCACAAGGTGAAATCTACCGGGGCATGCAGGTGGTTCCGATTGAAAAAATCATTGGTAGCGAAGGCCGGTATCGGGACTTTAATGCCGCCTTCCTCCCTAAGAAGGAACACACACGCAAGCGCTGGGAGTCCATAGACAAGGCGCATCTTCAAGACATCATTCTGCCTCCGATCAAACTCTACAAAGTTGGTGAGTATTTCTTTGTAAGAGACGGAAATCATCGGGTTTCAGTAGCCAGAATGCAGGGCGTATTCGCCATTGACGCCGAAGTAACGGAGCTTAAGACAAAGTACAAGCTTGATGCTGGCAAGAGTCAGGAAGAACTGGCCGCCCAACTCATCGTTTACGAACTGCAGAGGTTTATCGATCAAACACACCTTGACCAGATTATCCCCATGGACTACTTGGAGTTTAGCGATGCCGGACGCTTCGATGAGATTCTGCAGCATATTGAGGGCCATAAGTACTACTTGAACCAAAATATTGAAGGTGAGATGAACTTCAGCGATGCGGCGCTTTCGTGGTACTACAACGTCTTCCTCCCTATCATCGAACAAATCAGCAACGATGGTGTCATCAGCCGTTTTCCGGGTCGCACCAAGGCCGATCTCTACATCTGGATTGTCAAATACTGGGACGAACTAAAGGGGACCTACGGCGAGAAGGTGACTCTCAGGGACGCCACCCGCGATTTCTCGCTTGCTCGGGGAAAGAGCTTGTGGCAACAGTTTCTGGCCCTGTTAAAACACTAGTCAGGTAGCCCTAGGGTCAGTCCGGTATCAAGAAAAACTATATCTTCGGGCCGGGCAATCACGTCCTTCCGGCCAAGAATCTGAGCCACTTGAAGACTGTCTTTTCCCGCGAGCTGGCGTAGTTCTTCCGAAGAGAACTTTGTGACCAGCTTCACCGCCTCGTTAACCAGCACGACTGAACCCTTATCGAACTCTCCGTCAACAGCGGTGACCCCCCGGGGCAAAAGGCTCTTGTGGCGCAATAGAGCCTCTAAGGCTCCGTCGTCGATAGTAAGCCTTCCTTGGGGCAGGCTGTTGAGAATCCATCGGAGTCGGTTCTTCATGCGCGGTTTTGCAAGAAAGACCGTGCCGAGTTCCTCACCCGACAGGATGCGGGTAACCACCTCAGGTTCACGTCCGTGGGCCAGAACGGTGGTACAACCTCCTTTCTCAGCGATGAGGACCGCACGGATTTTTGTCCTCATTCCACCTGTGCTGAAGGTCGATCCTGCCGCACCGGCACCCTCTAGAATCTCGGGAGTGATCTTCTCGACGATAGAAATCTTTCGGGCATCGGGAAACTTACGCGGATCCTTATCGTAGAGCGCATCGATATCACTCAGAATAACCAAAAGGTCGGCGTCGACCTTGCTGGCGACAAGAGCAGACAGACGGTCATTGTCGCCGAACGCTTTACTGATCTCGGCAATGCTAATGGTATCGTTTTCGTTAAAAACAGGAATACCACCGAGGCCGAGCAGGGTTTCGACGGTCTGTCGAAGGTTTAAATACCCAGCCCTATCGGATAGAACGTCATTGGTGAGCAGGATTTGCCCTACAGGCACGCCATGGGCTCCGAAAGCCCTCTTGTATTCATGCATCAAGACCGGTTGACCAATGGCGGCGCACGCCTGTCGCATCCGAATGTCGGAAGGCCGCTCGGTGAGACCCAGTTCCCCGGCGCCCAGTCCGATGGCACCCGAAGTGACCAGAAGCACCTGACATCCCCGTTTCCGGAGGCCTACCAGCTGTTCGGCAAGAGCCGCGACATAATCGCGGTCGATACCGGCACCCTTGGCAAGGGTTGCTGTGCCAACTTTGACCACAACGCGCCGAACCTTCGAGAAATCGCGGCTCATTGGTTCACTGACCTCGGTAACTCCCGGTGCGTGAACGGTCGCGCCCCCTCGCCTGCATAAGGGGCAACAATCTGCCCATTTCCGTAGAGCTTCCACTTGTAGGTGACCAAACCTTCCAGACCTACCGGTCCACGAGCATGCAGTTTAGAGGTGCTGACCCCGACTTCAGCCCCCAGGCCATAGCGGAAGCCGTCGGCAAAACGTGTGCTACAGTTCCAAAACGCGTTGGCGGTATCGACGGCATTGAGGAAGCCCTCTGCTGTTGCACGATTTTCTGTGATGATCCCATCGGTATGGCGACTGCCGTACATATTGATATGAGCCACGGCCTCATCAACGCTTTCAACAACTTTAATGGAGAGGATGTAGTCGAGATACTCGGTCTCCCAGTCTTGCTCGAAGGCCTCTTTCGCCGAAGGAATAAACTTACGGGTCGCAGGGTCGCCGCGGACTTCTACCGTCAGCTCATCGAAGGCCTGTTTGAGTGGCGGGAGGATATAGGGCGCAATATCACGATGAACAAGCAGGGTCTCGACCGCATTGCAAACGGCGACATATTGGGTCTTTGAGTCAAGGATGATCGGGATAGCTTTCTGCAGGTTGGCAGCGCCGTCGACATAGAGATGGCAAAGGCCGTCGGCATGACCAAGTACCGGAATTGTTGTGGCACGCATAATGTGCTGTACGAAAGCATTGCTACCCCTGGGAATGATGAGGTCGATACTATCATTCAGATCGAGCAAAGCTTGGACGTCTTCACGCGATTCTGCCAAATGCATCCACCCCGGCGGCAGCCCAGCGGTGACTCCCGCCACATGGAGAAGTTCGGCAAGGGCACGGTTGGATTCTAAGGCTTCCGCGCCGCCTTTGAGGATGACAGCATTTCCACTCTTCAGCGCGAGGCCAACCATTTGCACCAGCGCATCGGGCCGGCTTTCGAAGATCATCGCGACAACACCTATGGGGCAAGTTACCTGATACAACTCAAGACCGGTGTCGAGTTCTCGGGCACTGAGCGTTCTACCAACCGGGTCCGGCAAACGAACTACACTTTCCAAGCCTTCTGCGGCTTGAGCGATTTTAACGCCTTGAAACTTAAGCCTAGCCAGAAGTGGAGCGGCCAGACCTGAAGCCTCAGCCGCTGAGAGGTCCTTCTGATTGGCAGCGGCGATTCCGAGTGCGCCGGTTCTCAGCGCATCTGCCAAAGCCTGAAGCGCTTTGTTTTTGGCCTCGGTACTCAGCGCGGACAATTTTGGGCATAGGGCTTTGAGGCGACGGACAGCAGCAGGGATTGCGGACGAAACAGGGGTGCTCATGAGGGGAAAACTACCACAAACGGGTACCTTTCTTGAAGGGGCTTGATTGTTCCCGTATTTTCATCATTGTTATAGCGTTATGGAAAAACATGTCCTGGTCATCGTGGAGTCGCCTACCAAGGCGAAAACTATCAAGAAGTTTCTCCCTTCACGGTTTCAGGTCGAAGCGAGCGTAGGCCACATAAGGGACCTTCCCCAGACGGCCGCAGAGATTCCGGCAGCCGTGAAAGGCCAGGAGTGGAGTCGTCTAGGGATCGACGTTGAACGCGACTTCCGCCCTCTTTACGTTGTTCCAAAAGACAAGACAGCCCTCGTCCGATCGCTGAAAACGCTGGTGAAAGAAGCCTCCGAAATCTACCTGGCAACAGACGAGGACCGTGAAGGTGAGAGCATTTCGTGGCACTTGCTGGACGTGCTTTCGGCCAAAGTCCCGGTAAAACGCATGGTTTTTCATGAGATCACCGAGCGAGCTATTCGCGAGGCCCTCGAAAACACCCGTGAAATTGACATGAACCTGGTCAACGCCCAAGAGACCAGACGAATTCTCGACCGCTTATACGGTTACACTCTGAGCCCTTTGATCTGGAAGAAGATCGCTTATGGCCTTTCCGCGGGCAGGGTACAGAGTCCAGGACTCAGGCTCATCGTGGAACGCGAGTTAGCCCGATGCCGATTCAAGGCAGCCGAATACTGGGATCTTCGGGTCCAACTGACCAAGGCGAACAACAAAGGAAGTTTCGAAGCCAAACTCATCGAAGTCAAAAGTAGCAAGGTGGCCACCGGCAAGGATTTTGACCCTGAAACTGGTCTGATGTCGGCTAAGTCTCAAGCGGTCCTTCTCGACTACGAACAAGCCGCGCGTCTGCGGGCTTCTGTGACAGAGGCCCATTGGAAAGTTACCGAAGTACAAAAGAAGGAAACCCGTCAGAAGCCGGCGGAACCGTTCACCACTTCTACTCTTCAGCAGGAGTCCAACCGAAAGCTTGGGTATTCAGCCCGAGACACGATGCGGGTGGCCCAGAAGCTCTATGAAGAGGGATACATTACCTACATGCGTACCGACAGCCCAAACCTGAGCCAGGAGGCGTTGGCGGAAGCCCGTCAAACGGTAGCACAGTTGTTCGGTGCTGAGTTTCTTCCTCCCGACTCGCGTCAATATGCAGCCAAATCAGGCTCAGCGCAGGAGGCTCATGAAGCCATCCGGCCGTCGATTCCGTTCCGCAATCCGGAAGCAGCGGGCCTGTCGGGACGGGAACGCGCGCTCTATGAACTAATTTGGAAACGAACCCTTGCCAGCCAGATGGCGGATGCCCGCAAGAACACGGTCAATGTGAGAATCAGTGCCGGTGAGGCCATTTTTGGAGCTAGTGGGGTAAACATCGTGTTTCCGGGATTCTTGCGAGCCTACGTGGAAGGATCCGATGACCCTGAAGCTGCCCTCGACAATCTCGAGGTTTTTCTGCCCGCTCTTGTCCCCGAGGAAATCCTGACGCAAACCAAGCTCGAGACCGAACGTCACCTTACCAAAGCCCCTTCGCGTTTTACCGAGGCCGCTCTGGTTCAGCGTCTCGAAAAAGAAGGCATAGGACGTCCTTCGACCTATGCCACCATTATTGCGACCCTGCAGGATCGAGGATACGTGTTCCGCAAAGAGCAGGCCTTGGTGCCAACCTTTACAGGTATGGCCGTCACAGCGGTACTCGAGACGAACTTCCCCCAGCTGGTCGACTATGAGTTCACCTCCAAAATGGAAGAACGGCTCGACGAGATAGCCATGGGGCACCAAGACCGGCTCGAGTATCTGAAAGGGTTCTACTCTGGTCCGGCCGGACTGGGTGAGGTCGTCAAGAGCACCGAGAAAAGCATCGACGCCAACCTCAGCCGTTCGTTGCGGCTCCCCCAACTTCCCGAAACCCACGTCATCAAAATCGGTCGTTTTGGTCCTTACCTCATTCAGGCCAAAGAAGACGGCACCGAAGCCAAGATTTCCCTTCCCGAAGACACCGCACCGGCTGATCTTCAAGTCAGCGACGTGGAATCACTAATTGACCGGCAGGAAAGCGGTCCACGGTCGCTGGGGACAGAACCGGAAAGCGGTAAACCCATTTATGCTCTCACGGGACGTTACGGGCCCCATCTTCAGGTGGGAGACAAGCCGACTGATACTGCCGACAAAACCTCGAAGCCCCGGACCGTTAGCCTTCCCAAAGGTGTCGAAGTTGAGCAGGTTACACTTGAATTGGCTCTGAAACTGCTTTCCTTGCCAAGGAACTTGGGAAACCACCCTGAAACCAGGGAACCGATTACCGCCAACAACGGGCGCTTTGGTCCCTACATTGCTCACATGGGAGAGTTCCGCTCTCTCAAGAAAGACGACGACCTTTTCGCCGTCACTCTCGAGCGAGCCTTAGAACTACTAGCGGAAGAAAAGAAGTCAAAGGCTGGGGTCAGCGTGATCAAAGAGTTTCTCCCCGGCGAAGGCGGCTTGAAAAAGAAAGTGACGGTCATCGCCGGCAAGTGGGGGGCCTACCTCAAATCAGGGGTAACCAACATCAGCCTCCCGGAAGACCGCAAGTCGCCCGAGGCTGCCGCCGGTCTAACGGCCGAGGAAGTGCTTATGTTGGTGCAGAAACCCAAGCGCAAAGCGTAAAAGTTCTGTCATGGAGGGATATGAACCCTACATGGAATCCAGCGTTGAGCGCTTTGGGCGTCGAATACCTTTTTCCCTATCAAGAGCTGGTCGTTTCCCGTATACTCGAGTCAGAAAGCCTCAGGCAAGGTGTGGTTTTACCCACTGGTGCCGGAAAGAGCCTTTGTTTCCAGTTGCCTGCTCTTCTATTTCCCCACCCCACTTTGGTGATTTACCCCCTGCGTTCGCTTATGTCCGATCAGAAGCGCCGCTGTGATGAGGCCGGCCTATTGACGGTCATCTTGCAAGGAGGCCAAACCAAGCAGCAGCGCGATGAG
Organism: Spirochaetales bacterium; assembly: GCA_947478845.1. Taxonomy (GTDB): domain Bacteria; phylum Spirochaetota; class Spirochaetia; order JABEVK01; family JABEVK01; genus JAIFLN01. The sequence goes on from CANJXC010000001.1 coordinate 236,100, forward strand.
GTATGGCATGTGCTTGCCTCAAGCAAGGTACACATGGTGTTGACTAACCCCGAAACGCTGCTTTTGCCCAGTGTCATCGAGAGACTGAACAAGGTGCGTTTCTCCCATGTCGTTTACGATGAGGCGCACTGTATGACGCTGTGGGGAAAAGACTTCCGTCCAAAGTACCGGGAGCTTCCTCGCGCGCTCGAATCCCTCAAAATTCCTCGAACCACCGCATTTACGGCCACGGCTTCCCAAGCCGTGACTTCTGACTGGGAGGAGCATCTTTTTCGAGGTGAGCCTTGGACGCTAATCAGGGCATCGGCTGACAGGCCCAACATCGAGTTCTCCCGAGAGCCCTACCTCTCGCTTCGCTGGTCTCTGACAAGGGCTGTCTTGCGCGAAAAACGACCAGCCGCCGTGTTCTGCAGAAGCCGCGACGGGGTACGCCAATGGGCGCATCATCTTCACCGCGAGACCGGTCTGGATGTGCGCCACTACCATGCAGGCCTGACGAGGGAAGAAAAAACTGGAATCGAATCTTGGTTCCACGGGAGCCGTGACGGAGTTCTGGTTTGCACGAACGCTTTCGGTATGGGCGTTGACAAACCCGACATCCGTACGGTGATTCACTTGGATTGGCCCGCCCGAACCGAAGACTACCTGCAGGAGGCCGGTCGAGCAGGCCGTGACGGAAAAGCAAGCCTTGCTCTCCTGATGTTCAGAAGTACAGCCGACGCACCCTTGGTGGCGGGATGTTGGCGGAAAAAGCTCCTCCACGTTTTTGGAGAAACTCCGGAGAACTGCAGTGGCTGCGATTACTGCAGGGGTCTATGGAGTGGCCTTCCGCCGGAGCTGACCCGGGCTTGCGGCGTTTTGGCCAAGCATGTTCGGAGGCTAGATCGTCTGGAATGCCAAGCCCTGTTGCGTGGGCGTAGCGGTGGGCAGTGGAAAGGACTGGAAAACCTTTATGGCTGGGGGCTTTGGAAGAACTTGGACGACCTTACATTTCGTGATGCATGGCAGTCGCTGGAAGCTGGTGGTTGGGTTGTGTTCCGGGGTCACTCCGCCCCAGGTCTGCTCGAGGTCAGTCGCGCAATTTGACAGCATACTACTCAACGTTTAAACTCCGGCAATGGCCAAGATACTTATAGCAGATGATTCCTGGGTAGCTCGTTTGGGTATGAAAAAACTGTTGACCTCATTAGGTCATGAGATTCTCGAAGCGACAAACGGAAATCAAGCCTTGGAATTGATGCAGCAGAATCCGATCACTTTCCTTTTTCTCGACCTCTTGATGCCTGAACTCGACGGATTCGGTGTCCTTGAGTTTATACAGGGAATGGAGAACAGACCCAAGGTTTATGTTCTGTCTGCGGACTTCCAGGAAGAAACTAAAATGCGTTGTGAGGATCTCGGTGTTGACGGGTTCCTCAGCAAACCGCCGTCTCGGGCCGAGATTGAACTAGCTCTCGGGACGGTTTCTTGATCGCTGAGAAAATCCAGGAAACGACTAGGGAATTGCCGTGTGCCGTAGCTTTTTTGGGCAACCCGGGCCGTGAGTTTACTGCTTCGCGCCACAATTTTGGGTTCCAGCTTGCCTCAGTTTGGCAATTGACATCTCAACTTGTCTGGCAGTCAAAGTTCAAGGGACTTTGGGCTCAGGCTACACTGGAGGAGGGCAAAGTCTTCCTGCTTCAACCACAGACCTTCATGAATCTTGCTGGCGAGAGTCTAAGAGCAGCGGGTGAGTTCTTTAAACTCCCTGCCGATGGCTGGATTGTTGTCCATGATGACCTTGAACTTGGTTTCGGGGAAATCAGGATGCAACGAGGTGGTGGTTTGGGGGGTCATAATGGCCTGCGATCGGTGAAACAGCACTTGGGGACCGATCAGTTCTACCGACTGCGGCTCGGCATTGGTCGTCCGACCCGAGGCGATGTGGCCGCCTTTGTTCTGGGAAACTTCTCCCGGGAAGAGGTATTTGAGATTCCCCGGGTTCTCGCTCGGGCTGGCATGCTTCTGGAGTCGACCCTGAGAGAGGGATTCCCAAGCCAATCTGCATCTGTTCGCAAGCCAAGTTCTTAAGCCTCTTGTCTTTCTTGTATGAAACTTTCATTGTATGAACAACCTGTCTCCCGACTTCTCCCCAGGGAAAAACTGCAATCTACCGGCGCCACCGGACTTTCGGACCGTGAACTTCTTCAACTGGTCCTAGGAAGCGGCAACCGGGGACTCCCTGTTGAGCATCTGGCTACAAGGGTTCTTGACCTTTTAGACCGCTGGGGACCAGATCTGGATGAGGGACTTCTGGGCACAGTTGAAGGTATTGGCCCCGCGAAACAGGCTCAGCTAACGGCCGTCTTGGAGCTAGTTCGGCGTTGGGGACGCCCGCCCACTTTGAGAATACATGCCCCGGCAGACCTCTATCCGCGCTTGGTACATCTTGCTGATCGTCCGCAAGAAGTTTTCGTCGCAGCGACTCTCAATGGTGCCCATGAATTGCTGACTATCCACACGGTAACCATCGGGCTGCTGAACCGAACCCTAACCTTATCCTTGTCAAGTAGTGTTTTTGATACTAGACTCTTGTCATGGTTGGAATCTACTGCCGAGTATCGACGAAGCGACAAATGAAGGCGAATGCAGAAGGTGACGCTGACGAACTTGGCTCGCTGCAAGTACAAATGTCCCAAGGAATCAGCTTCGCCAATTCCCTCGGTGAATCATATGAAGTCTACAAGGAACAGAAGTCCGGGAAGAATATCGACCGGCAAGATTACCTCCGGCTAATGAAGGACATCAGCACCGGTCAGGTAAAAGCACTCTGGGTCAAGAAAGTAGATCGCTCCTCACGAGATTTCACCGACGGAGTTTCGCTCCTTCAAGCCCTCCAACTTCACAAAGTTCGACTCTTCGAGGGTTGCCAAAACAACTCGGAAATAGACCTAACCGATGCTTCAGCGGTAGCAATGACGCAAATAAAATATGTCTTTGCCGAACTTGAAAGAAAGACAATTGAGCAGCGTACCGACGAGTTCCTGAAGAAGATGATAGATGCAGGGAGAAGGAAGTTCTGTTACGTCTACGGCTATCAGTATGAATATCGAGCCGACGGGAAGAAGTACCCAATAATTCAAGAAGTGGAAGCAGAGGTAGTGAAGCTCATCTACAAGATGTATGAAGATGGAAAGTCGTTCACTGACATAACGAGATTTCTAAATGAGTCAACAAACTACAAACCAAAAAAAACTGGCTGGAAATACAAGAGCGGTCCAAAAAAAGGACAGGTTCAAACGCCAAAGTTTGACGCCAATACTATTTCGAAGATCCTACACCGACCAGAATACATTGGAAAGACGAAGGATACGAAGGGTAACCTAATTCCATCGATCTACCCAGCGATTATTATTGATGAATTGGCATGGTTTCGGATTCAGGAAAGTATTGATCAAAACACATTGCTCCGGGTGCGAAAACATATCCATGTTGCTCAGAATTTGGTATCGGGTCTTGTTCGTTGCCCAAGATGCGGTGCTGGGTATTTCTTCCATAAGACAACAATGCGCCACGGCAAAGATGTTGAATACAACACATACATGCATAAAGCATTCACGGAGACACAGCGAGCTTGCGAGAACTCCCCCAAAAACTTGGTTGCGCACTACCTTGATAGCCTAGTCATCCATATTTATGAAACACTCATCCTTAACCGAGCCGACTTCCTCAAGTTCGCTCAAAGGCAAAAGTCAGAGATCCTTCTGACAATCGCAAAGCTGAATGAACAGGCTGAAGAAATCGAAAAGGAACTCGAAGCTGTAAAGCAAGAGCAGAACCGACTCATCGCCGCAATTATTAAAGGGTCAATTGATGAAGAAGATGCTGTAGTCTGGAAAGTCAAACTCAAGAAGCAGGCAAGTATGCTTTCTGACAAGGCATTGTCGATGAGATCGGAAGCCCGAATGCTTACCACAAACGAACACGCTGCTTTCAGGATATTGCAGGAAGAGGAAATGCTCAGCTTCAATAAATTGTCGGTAAAGCAGCAGAGAGAGCTGCTGGGCGCACGGCTTCACCTCGAACTTGAAGCGGGTGTCCTAACAATCACCTCACTTATCGGAAGCAAATTCTGTCTCGATGTTTCGAAGTTCAAAGCCAAGTGCGATCATGTTGAGAAGACTCTCGCTGATAACCCAAAGCTGTTCTACGGAAAAAACGTTGCTCCGAACGACCAAGCTTATCAAAAAAATCGACATCGTCTTTGGGTTTTGAAGTACATTCAGCTTTATGGACGCAAGATCACCTATCTATAGCATGGAAGATGCAATTTATGAGTTTCGATTTCGGTCTTTTTCGAAATCTATCTACCCGCCTCTTCCAAGTCCTCGAATACCGCGAGCTGTGTCGAGCCCTCAGAAGTGACATCCCGCCCCGCTCATTCTTGGAGGATCTCAGCCTCTATACCGCTGAAAATTTCGCGGATGAACAACTCCGCATAAGGGGATACTCAGAACCCGAGATGCTTTGGGGATCATCGTTGTGGAATGGCTACAAGTACCAAAATTTATCTTCTCAGCTTGTCAGAAACCTGCTACGTAGTAAGAAGCCCACCAGAGACCATCAGAAGAACGCCGGAGCAGAACACATCAAACTCGTGCCCAGACATCAACTGTAGCCCTTCCCGGCTCGTCCCGAGGGTGCGACAGCCCCAAATGCCAATGATGGAAGAGCCGTGCTGCAAGAGCAGGGTGTACTGTCCACGCTCGCGGCAGGGGCGAAAGTGACAAAAAAAGCCAAGGTTTCCCTTGGCTTTGGTCGAGGACATCAGGCTGAGAGCCTTTCAACCGTCAGCCTTTTGCTCCGAATTGACGGAAGACGCCGGGGTTCGATCACGATCTCCGCCTCGTTCCGAGAGTCGGAAAAGAACGCAATCTCCTCGGGTTTGAACTCGCACCGATACAACGTGGGCTCAGTTGGAGGAAGAAAACCAACTTCACCGGTTCCAGCGAAGTACCGCACGTTCCTCGTGGCGAACCAGATTGCCCGTTCTTTTGAAAGTGTCCATGAGCAACCAATCACGTTCAATTCCTTCCCAAAAGGGAGTCCCCGGTAAGCGACATACTTTCCTTCCTCGTTTGGCGAAGGGAGTTTCTCACCAGCCGCGATCAGCTTCTGGCTATCTGCGAGAAGGAACGCCTCGATCCACGGGAACCTACCGTCCTGCAGTCCAAAGGGTGGACATTGACCGGTTTCTGCCGTTTGCCATGTTTCCACCAGCAACCTCTCGAACTTCTTCGAGGTTTTGAAGGTTGCAAGGTTGTCCAAGAAGAACTGTGCCTTCTCATGACCTCCCAGAAAATTGTACTTTGCCATCGCTTGATTCAGATTCATATATTCCTCCTAAACTTCCTGCGTCTACTAAGAGACGGTTTTCGTAAAATGTAGTTACTCGACCTACTCCTATTGGTCTCTGTACGAGAACAAAGAAGCTCCTTCTACATCGCCAACGGCGAGTATTTATCTGCGATACGATACGTGAAATGAAACCTTCCCAAGTGATTGACTGATTTCTCAGAAATGATCTTCCGCTGAAATCCGAAGTAGACTTTCGAGTGGACAAAGAACGACCCCGAACGATAGAGATGGAACTCAACCCCTCGTTCATCCTTTTCAGTCCAGACATACCGCAATCTTCCCAAGCGAAATAACTTCTTCATCAAGGCATTTCTGGTCTCGTAGAGTTCGTTTCGCGCACACCGTTCGAATGTTGTAGTCAGCTGAATTGAGACTTTTCGGATTTCATCGATTTCATCCATTTGATTCCTCCGTATGTACGACGTCTGGAAATATTTGGGCGTGGCTGTCTCCACAACGTGGTTTTTCAACCACGCCCAAACGGAGTCTTCTCCCGCTCTCCTACGCTCGCGGCTCACCCGCGAGGTAGTTCGAGTACTGTGCTAGTTGCTTTCGCTTGGCGGTGTGTACTTCATTCCGAACTTCGTCGAAGTCTTCTCTAGTTCGGCGATGATCTTCTTTGTGAAGTCCTCTTGATAAGCCCTATAGAACCGTTCAAATACGGCGCGGTTCCTGTGCTCATAGACGACCTCGTGGCTCGAATAACCCTTACGGTTGATCTTGAACTCCAGATCCGCCGCATCTTCCGACCTAATTGGCGCGATGCAGACCTCGCCACCCTTGTATCCGACGACCAAGGTGTACTTGGGCTGGTTGGACACGGCATTCTTACTGACAGTTTTCGCAAAATTCATAGATCCTCCATACGCGTCATTCGCGATTTATTTGGAAATAGCCTCCCCTTCGCTCATGGCAACGCCTGAGCCTGTGAACATGAGACAAGTCAAACTGACCGCATAGAGAGTCCCACGTGGGTTATAAAGCGTCCCCACGTGGGACAGGTGCCGGTGCGACTGCGGGCATCTCGCAGATTTGAAGGGCGGTAGGCGACTGAAGCTGATTCCCGGAAGGTGCCCCACCTACAGGATCGGGGCTGTTCTCTTCAGTCGCTTGCTGATTTCTTTGGGATGACGTTGCCGCCACCGTGATTTGTAGTGTATCAACCTTTTCGACTATGGTCAAGTACATATGATGATATATTGATACCTGAAGACCAGTTTCAAGACATGAGAGAGCCGCTGGATGGGTACTATTTGACAAAAGCTCTTCTGATCTGGAGTGCGATGACACGTTAACTCTATGGCATATGGGTATTTAACATACTGCCACTCTTGACAAATGTATCAACATGACATAACAATATTGATATGTATGGATTCTGAAGAAAATGGAGGGAAAATGAAACTTTTCTGCAAGAAGTGCTACGAGGATGGTGTCAGGGGTGGGAAATCCGTCTTTCGTCGTACTCCCTCCATGCGACCCGGCTGGTCAGAACCTGAGGACTACTTCATTTTGTCCCAAACTCATGAGAAGCATGAGCAAATGAGGACTACACTCCCGGCATGGATGGTAGATGCTGCCATTGCAGCCTCTTTGGATGCCGTGGCGGCGAATGATCACTTAATGGAGGGGATAGCCATTGCACGCGCTGGTGCCCGTGAAACTAGCGTCATACCCGCCACGCCTAGAGACGACGCAATCAAGACCAGAGACGCCGTAGCTCGACAGATCAATGCAGGCGTCGAGGAGCTCTTGGGGTTCAGGCAGTTTCCTGCCGTCATGGAGCAACTGAGGGCGAAACTGAAGTCTCTTGCGGTCGAGCATGACCAGTTGAATAGGACAATCGAAATAATGCAACCTGCTGACCAGAGTGAAGCCGATCATCGGCGCAAGCTGGAAATGTGGGAACGGTTCAAGCTTACCAAGGTTGAAAAGCCCGAGGACTATGTGGATCACATCCTAATCACCGACAAGTCTCTGGAGATTCACTTCAATATCGAGTTGGTCATTTGTTTGGAACTCCCCAAAAAAGTCTCGAAGACTGACAGGAAGTTCAAGGCTACGATTCTCCGATCTGGCTTCGAGTACTTTGAATCCAATAGGGACTTTGAACTAAACCTCTAGTCTCCCAGTCAGAGCCCCTGCCGCTTAGGTGCCGAAAGCAGAGCATTCAGACTTGCGCCGAAGTTTTTTATTTCCCGCTCCCGTTTCCAGACCGCTTCCGTCGGGTAGCCACTCATATAGATACCGCACGTGGACTCCAGATCATCGATGAGCTCGATGATTCTCTTCAAGTGAGACAACCACGTGTCACCGCCCTCTTGTAGCTCATCATGCGCCGTCACGATTTCAACGGCGGTCTCAGCGGCAACTACGATTCCTTCCCACGAACAGGCGACGCGTAAAAACTTGGATCTCTCAACCGGATAGAAATTGAACTGACGCCGCCCAAATGTAAGCGCATAAGGCTCCTGAAAAAATTGGAAGCCAATCGAACGAAGATGAGTTGACCACTCTTTTGGCGGAAGGCGTCGAGGATTGCGGTTGGTGCTTTCCGGGGCGTCGTACTCATCGGTATCCAATATCTCTGTAGGTTCAAAAGCCATTACTACCTCCTGTACGAAATTAACTTGGAGGCGTGATTCGCTTCTTTCCAAATTCTAGAAGTTTTCTAGGATGTTTCGTGCTGATCTCCTTATTAATAGGAAACGACGCTACTGCGTCCAGCGAGCGGCAGCGAGCTGCTGTTGAATGATGATGAACCGGTAATCCTTGGCATTTAACACATTCAACGTTCGGACTGATGTTCAACTTAATACTTCGAAGTAAATTTCATATCACCGAGGATCTTGAACCAAATTCCTGTTTCAAGGTTGATGGACTTGCAAGTTTCAAATCTCTTCCCTTACTCTCAAGTATCAGAGCAATCAAATATTCTTCTACTCCAAACCTCAAGACGAGTAGAAATTCTATCATAGCCCACGAAGTGGACTGCTCTTTGAGTATTCATATACTATATTCCTATTCAGTTATTCTTATCAGTATTGTTAGTAGTGGTACAAGAACGACCAAGTAGGATAGCAAGTAATACCTAGAGACTCCCAGAAACAGCTAGCCGACGTTTCAGTATCGTTCGATAGCCATTCAGAAACAACCAATCAATTTTCAAAAACCTCAGGTGTTTGAGCATAGTTAATTTCGAGGAGAATTAATTATGCCAACAATGCCCAAGGCTTCCCAGTACGAATTCAAGGTCAAGCTTCCGTTTTTGACCTATCGGCTGATTCAGGAGAAAAAACTCGATGCGAGAGATGTTCTGGTCTACTTGTCCATTACAGGAGACAAGAACGGATTCTTAAAGTCGGAACGAAGTATTTCTGTTTCAACTGGACTGTCACGTTCTGTGATTCAAAAAGCAATCGCACGTCTAGAAAAGGAGAAACTCGTTAGTACGATACGAGAGTTCCGTGTGGACAAAGTAAAGATCAACGGTAAGATCGTTGAAAGAACGAATAGGTACTACCGATTCAGCAATTTAGTTCCGTTCTTTACTAAGCAAGCGAATACTGGTCAAAAGTTCCGTTTCGTTTTGAAGTTCATTCTTGATTTGAAGACTAGTGCTAAAGACTTCGAGCTGACTCGCCGGGAAAAATACAAACTCGAAACCCGCAAAGGCGAACAGCTGACATCAATTGACACTTGTGTGTTCATTTTTTACTTGAGCAGAAACCCTGCGAAACACAAAGTGAATTTCACTCGTGACTCAGCCAAGGCAGGCATTTCCCGGAAAGTATTCGTGAAGTCATTCAGAAAGCTTCAGGAGCTTCGCTTCCTGCGGATGTCACAAAGTACGCGTCACTTTGCATTTTCCACTGATCACGTTTATGATTTCGTTAAACGTCGTAACGGTCTTCTTGGGGCGATGCAAAGTCCTAAAGTAGCTCACGGAATCATGGAAGACCACTGCCTCTCAGAAATGGATCTGTCGATTTTCAGGCTCAAAGTGGAGGAGGAGCCTTCATTCTCCAAATTGAGGGGATATCGGGTGGAAGTCCATAACTTTTTCGATGCGGGGCAGATAACGGAAGAACAGAAGGACTGGTTGTTTGATTTGATCGCAGCGAAAGAGAAAGACCCTCTATGAGGTGATCAGTCAGTGCCCCGCCATCAGAAGGTGCGAAGCTGGCTGACCTGTTGGGATCAAAAGACCCATCAGGTCAGCCCCCGCTCTGTAACAGGTGGCACAAAATAATGTATCTATAGCTTTTCAGACAAAAATTGTTTTTCGATTGGAGCAATAGCGGCTGCCATTGCGCGAACAGATCGAGATTTCGAAGGCAGATCCGACGATCAACCTCGTCTGCAGTGTCGCAACGGGCTTTGGCGGCGTTGAGGTCGTAGATCGCTTCGGGAATGCCATACTCCTTCTCCTCAACGATTTCGAAAGCGTTTGAAGGGGATTCGCCGAGTATCAGATCGTGATCTTCACCATGGTGGTACACATGGAGCTTGTATTCCTCCAGCATGATTTCGTTTCCTTTACGGCGGTATATCGATTTACACCAGCCGAATTCCTGTCCAGTTTCCCTGCCAATTAAGAATTTGAAGCGGTATTTTTCTGTCAGTTCAAACGGGTCAAGTTCGTCGTCGATATCAAAGTAGTCAGAGGGTTCTTCCATGCAGATATCTTGTCAGAACCGTCCAAATAATGCCGCAATTCGGGCGATTCATGCAGGTTCTGTCACCATCAGGTTAGGCAATAGATCTGAATTATGAGCCGTAGTTCTTGATTCGCTGCATGGCTTTCCACACTACGTCCCAAGGAACAATGGCAGGATAATGTTGGGAAGGCAGGTATTCACCATCCTGCCAGACCCGACCGCCGAAAATGGGGCGGATTGAACCAAGTAGCGTTTTTTGGATAAATCGCTTCCCGGAACGATTGCGAATACCAGCCTCTGCGAGGTGCACAAGCAACAGCGGCACAAGAGTGCTGAGAGGTTGTGAGGAGGCAGCAACCGTTTCTATCACATACCGAATCACGGCAGCTTCAGACGGAACCTGTTCAATGGCTCCATTGGCTGCAAAGCGGAAACCGTACAAGCGAGATAATTTTAGAGGCGATGTCTTGGGTTGTTCGATTTCGATTTCCCCAAGCGGGGTTTGAATTGTGGGCATTCTGTATCTTGGCGGCAGACAATGCCAAGATGCCGATTCTCAGATATCTTCGGCAAGCATCACCGTAATCGACGGAGTACCATCGACTTCCATAAAGATGTCACGGGGACCATTGGGCAACGGATAGTCTTTCAATTTGATCATCGAAGGATCATCCTTCAAACCGCGAATCAATGTCCGTAATGCAGTGAAGAATTTCAGCAACTCAGCATCTCTGTCAACTTCGAATTCAGCTTCCAGATTGAAGCTGATTAGTGTCAAAACTGGGAACCCTGCTTGAATCGCGACAAGTGTGACGTCGATAAGAACTCCGTCCAAGAGTGCATCTTCTCTCGAATACTCTGAAATGACGTCGCCAAACAAGTCGTCCATGCAGCACCTCTCAAGTGCAATATATTCCGATGATTTGGAGTGTCAATCGCATTTCTGTGGGGAATCTCAAAAATTCGAATTCCCTCCAAAACCGCGTTTGCTGGCATTTTGGCGAACCGTTGCGGAGGTCGATGGAAGTTCATGGATTTATAATTTAAATACGAATCCCGCCCCCGTAGTGCAAAAACGGGGGGTGGCGATGCCCATTTTCAGATGAACTTTTCGCGTTTAAGTCTTTTCCATGCCAATTTAAACTTGGACGCGCTTACGATTTCTGGATACCCAAAAGTACGCACCAAAATCCCCAAGGAGTTGACTTCCAAACCCGCATAGATTGGGCGGCACAAAAGTGCGAGGGTCTTGGGACTCCATAACCTCTTGCTTCTGTTTAAAATTCTCGGGTTCGCTCGTCGGTACTCATTGGCGATCAAGGTTAGTATCTTCTCGCAGCTCAAAAATGGAATGTCGGCGAGCTGCGATATTACATTCTCGATGACCGCCGCTTCTTTCTCGACGACGACTATTTCGCCGTCGTCAGCAAAGGCGTAGCCATAAATCTTGGAGCGCACGGCGGCGGCTCGGGGGGACTCGTTCAGAATCATGTCTGGATGGTGTTCGAGGATGGTCATGATCTATCTTGATTGGGAACGGACGAATCGCATCAAGATTTTATCTTTTGTTAGCGATTTCCGAACCGAGGTTCCGATTCGAACACGTCGAGACCCCTTACTGTACACATCGTGGGCACTAAGTCCCATCAGATAGCGGGTCAGCCCAGATCGGAAGAATCCGCTTGTCGGCTGTTGTCAGGTAGACTACAATCGTTCCATGACAAAGAATGAGGTCCTGACCCTTCGGGTCGAGCGCTCCCTTGGCGACCTTCTTTCCGAGAACGCGGACTTAATCGGTCTCACACGGGCGGACTACCTCAGACTGGTCTTGAGAGCGGCGTCGAAGATTGATCCCAAATTGCTTCTGACCTCATGGGAAACCGAAGTCCAATCGCAATTGTTGCGGAAACACCAATGAGAAACCGAATCGAGTACACGGACAGATACCCCGAAGAACTCGCCGCGAGACCCGGATTTGTCGTCTTGGACGTTGGGTCGATTCTTTCAGCGACCTACTCAGAGTCACCCAGTGACCTCTCTGCAGACTCCTACACCGCAGTCTCTGCAGCACTTCGCCACCAGATTCCGGAAGGGAGCAAACACCTGCTACTTACGAATGTTGGAATCCTTTGCGAACCGGAACTCCACCTCAACCCTTCAAAACTGCTGCTGGATCTCGCACTGGACTTCGAGGTCCTTCTCTATTGGACCTTTCCGGTGATCAACGCCAAGCGTCTGGTCTGGGATACAGCGGCACCCCAATACGGAATAGAATTTGAACCCACCATCTTGCAACGAATGGAGCAACAAAATTGAAGTACTCGGAACTTATTCACTTTGAGCCAATCACCTCGGTCATCAAGTTGGTCACCACTGACACTAGAAAGGTCCAAGAAAACCTCGTCAAGTCTTATGTCTTCTCGAAAAAGATGCTGGACGCGATACCGGAAGTGATCTCCAAGAACCTCGATACTGACTCTGCACTTGAACAGAAGGGTATCCAAGTTGTTGGTAGCTACGGGACGGGCAAGAGCCACCTTATGGCGATCATTGGCGCAATTGCCGAAGATGCCTCCCTTTTGGATCTTGTAACAGAAGAGTCCATCAAACCTTCCCTTCTGCGTTTTGCCGGAAAATATAAGACGCTTCGTTTTGAGGTCGGCGTTGATAAGCCGCTGAAGGATGTTCTCTTTTTTCAGCTTGAACGCTTCTTGAAAGCCAATGGCGTTGCTTTCACATTTGACCCTGAGAACTCGCAGAGCTGGAAGGAACAGCTAAAAGAAATGATTGCCGCCTTCGAAGCGGTTTTTCCGGATAAGCACATCCTCGTGGTGATCGACGAACTCCTTGAATACTTGCAAGGGCGCAATCCCCAGTCTCTCAACAACGACCTGATGCTTCTCCGTCAGGTTGGTGAAGTGTGCGATGGGACTCGTTTCAAGATCATCTTCGGGGTTCAGGAACTGCTCTACCGGAGCACTTCTCTTCAGTTCGCCGCGACCATGCTTGGAAAGGTGGAAGACCGCTTTGAAGACCTGATCATAAACAAGGACGATGTGGCTTACGTGGTCAAGGAACGGCTTCTGAAGAAAGACGCGCATCAGAAACAGGCAATCCGCGACCACCTCGTGAAGTTTGGACATCTCTTCGACGGGATCAACACGAGTCTGAACGAGTACGTGGACCTCTTTCCTGTTCATCCATCCTATGTGAGCACGTTCGAAAGAATAAAAGTTGGCAAGTCGCAAAGGGAAATCCTGAAAACCCTGAGCGCACGCTTTGAGGCTATCGCTTCTACCGATGTGCCAACGGATCGTCCCGGATTGGTCTCCTACGATACCTACTGGGAGGACATCAACTCTACTGCCTCCATGCTCATCATTCCGGATGTGAGGACTGTCAAAGACAAGATGGACACCATCTACGAGCGAATCGACAGTCACTTTGTGGCAGGGCGAGCCAACAAAAAGGCTATCGCAAAGCAGATCGCAAACGCCCTCGCAGTCAAAGTCCTTTGCGATGATTTGGACAAACACAACGGCGCGGGTGCTCGGGACTTGAAGGAAGACCTGTGCCAGACTATCTCCGGCATTGATGACCCTGAATTACTCACCCAGACAATCGAGACCACGGCAAACCAGCTGAAGTCGGCGACCTCTGGGCAGTTTGTGGATCAGGACACCGTATCGAACCAGTTCTATGTGCGAACCGAGGGTGGAATCAACATTGCCCAAATTGTTCGAGATTACGCTGACAACGTTCTGAAGAAGAACCTCCCGGTTAGTGACCAGTACTTCTTTGAGTTTCTGCAGTTCGTACTCGCAATAAAGCAGGACCCGTACAGGACGGGCTTTCAAATCTGGCAGCACAGCCTTGAGTGGATCGACAAGAAAAGCTATCGGCTCGGGTACATCTTCTTTGGTAACCCGAACGAAAGATCAACCACAGAACCAATGCAGCAGTACTACCTCTTCTTCTGCCCGTTGTTCTCTGACCTCGATCGAAACGACGGCGAAGATGAAGTCTATTTCGACATGCGTGGCTTCAGCGATGCATTCAAAGAGAGAATTTATCTTTTCGGCGCGGCGCTGGCAAAGCATGGTGACGCAAGTTCTGATCAGAAACCGCTGTTTGAATCTCAGATCGTTGAGCATCGAAAGAAGGCACTGGAACTATTCGAACAGGAATACGTGGACAAGACCCAACTCCTGTACAAGGGAACGAAGACCAACCTGAAGTCATACCAGTTGCCACCGAGTGGATCGAGCAAAGAGTCGGTCTTCGCGACAGTAGCAGCCAAAGTCCTGAACAAGCATTTTTCGGATCGCTCACCCGATTATCCAGCGTTTACGGATCTGGGCTCACCAATTACACCCGAAAACTTCGAAGGACGCATCAAGAGTGCCCTACGGAAGTTGACCTCTTTCTCCCAAGCAAATCGTGAGGGTGAAGCTATTTTGGCAGGCTTGGGGCTGCTTGGTCCAAACTCGATTGATACCCAGAACTCAAAATATGCCGATTCCATCAGGAAGCAACTTCGTGCCAAAGGACCGGGCAAGGTACTCAATCGTGATGAAGTTCTCTATGTCCACTACCAACCGCAAAATCTGTGGTACACGAAGGACTACTCGATAGACTTCCAGTTGGAGTTCGTTGTCCTCGCTGCAATGGTCTACAAGGGAGACATAGAAGTTAGTTGGGCAGGCAAATCACTAACCGCTTCAACAATTGAGGGTAACTTGTTGAGTCTCCAGACGGAGGATCTCTTTACGTTTCAGAGTATTCGAGAGCCCATCGGCTTGCCGGTCAAGGCTCTCAAGACACTCTTCTCCGTACTTGGCTTGCCCGATCTGAGCGCGGAGCTTGAAAAACCAGAAACAATGAGCTCCATTCGAAGTTCAGCCGAAACCAAGGTTCGTAGAGTCGTCGAGACAAAGGCTAAGATCCAAGCTGGCATCAAGTGCCGAAGTGTTGACCTGTTGGCACCCGTGACGGCGAAGGAACAGGTTGAGAAACTTGAACGACTGAGCACCGTGTTGGACAGCGTCATCGGTTACAACACGATCGGTAAGCTTCGCGGGTTCAAACTGACCTCTGAGGAACTGACGGATACGTTCACTTCGCTTGCAATATGTGACGCTACAGATCGCCTTCTATCGCATTCCACCAAATTCGAAAAACTTATCGGATACTTGGGGAGCGCGAAGTCTTACGTCGTCGAAAGCGAACGCCCCCTATATGACGACATAGAAAGAAACATCGACCGCTTAGCGTCCGTGGTTTCATCGGACAGTGAAGCTGAATTCAAAAGATACGAAACTGTGTTGAACGGGCTAATTGATCAGTATGCCGACTACTACCTTCAACAGTATGTCAAGTGTCGCCTATCAAGTGCTGACAGTCAGAAGAAAGAACTATTGCTTCTCTCGGACACCAAAAAGATCTGCGACATCCTTCAGGACTTCGAAATGCTGAACAAAACTGAGTACCAAAACTGGCTAAACAGTCTCTCGGCACTAAAGCCATCCAAGACGGATATCAGCAAAGCTGCAATCAAGCTAGAACCGTACCACGATTTTAGCCCGAGAGAGTACTACAATAAGGCAACCGATACTATAGCAAGCCTAACTGATAGACTGAATACACTGCTGGAAAAATGGACGTCTGCAATGCGACAGATTTTCAAAGATCCATCAGTCAAGGACAATATTTCCCTTCTCGATGCTTCCGATAGAATGCTTATTGAGTCATTCCGAGATGGCGAAGTGGACATTTCCATTTCGAATGCGGTCAAGTTGAAGAAACTAATCTCCGAGTTGTCAAAAGGCTTCGACCGAATTGAGCTATCTGCCATCGACCTTCAGAAGATTCTTCTGAGACCAATGACACTCGATGAAGCAAGAACTTCATTTGAGGGGTACCTAGAACAAATATGCAAAGGAAAGGACAGATCGAAGGTCCGGATACTTTTCACTGAGGCAAAATGAGACAGATGTCGATCTTCGCGCCGTCAGCAAGAATGAAGTATTTCAGTTCTCGGATCATCCAACGTCATGAGATGTGCGGAACAGACAGATATTCAGTTAGACCCCGTGGGAGAGAAGTACATGCCCAATAAAGATTACAGCGGCGACCTTTTTGGTTCCGCCAATGATAATGGTAACGTGAACCGACAACGTAGCCAAAGCCCAAAGCCAGATCAAAAATTGACCTGTCTCGGTATGACCTTTGAGTCCGATAATCAACGCAGAGACTACTTCAGATCAGAGCTTCGGAAATTGCTGCCACAACTGCGCGAAACGATTGGCTTCCCTTTGGGATCTGACGAAGACATTTTGTCCATTTCAGACCCCCCATACTACACAGCCTGTCCTAATCCTTGGTTGGGCGCAATTGTCGCGGAATGGACAGCCGAAAAGCAACTCCTAAATAGCCAGAAGAAAACCGGCTCTATCCATCAAGTACGTCAACCTTATGCCTCTGATGTCAGTGAAGGCAAGAACAACCCGATCTACAATGCACACAGTTACCATACTAAGGTTCCACATCCGGCAATCATGCGTTACATACTCCACTACACGCAACCCGGAGATATTGTACTCGATGGCTTTGCTGGTACTGGGATGACTGGCGTTGCTGCGCAGCTGTGCTCGAACCCCGATCCGGAGTTGAGACACTCAATTGAGGAAGAGTTTAGAAGAAATGGCATCGACGCTCCTGTATGGGGAAACAGGAAGGCGATCTGTAGTGACCTCTCGCCTATAGCGAGCTACATAGCTCACAATTA
Organism: Spirochaetales bacterium; assembly: GCA_947478845.1. GTDB lineage: Bacteria > Spirochaetota > Spirochaetia > JABEVK01 > JABEVK01 > JAIFLN01. Next base: position 252,945 of record CANJXC010000001.1, read on the forward strand.
CAATACCCCACTTGAAGCCGTTGAGTTTGAACTTGAAGCCAAACACTTACTCGAAGAGGTCAGGAGAGAGTGTAACTGGATGTATGAGACTGACCACAGACCCAAGCAATCAAGTTTTGAGCCTTCGGGTAAGGGGTTGATAAACTACACGGTTTGGAGCGATGTATTTGTCTGTGGGAATTGCGGTTCGGACATTGTCTTCTGGGACGCTGCGGTTGATCAGCAACAAGGCGAAATTCTTGATGAATTCACCTGTCCATCCTGTGGCTCTATTCAAACCAAGAGAACCACAACCAAATCGTTTGAGACCGTTTTTGATACCTCGTTGGCAATGTCAATTCGCCGCGTGAAAGCCGTTCCGGTCTTGATTAGCTATACTTTTAAGGGAAAGAGATTTGAAAAATCGCCAGATGCAGGTGACCTAGAACTTCTTCGAAAAATCGAACAGACGAGCCTTCCGTATTGGTTTCCGACCGATGAATTGCCTGATGGTGACAAAGTCAGTGACCCAAAGAACAAAGAGATTACACATGCCCATCTATTCTATAACAAGAGAGAGTTGCTTTGGCTCTCCTCTCTGCGCCACAAGGCGCTTGGGTCACCCAAGGTATTTTGGTTGTTGATCTCAATAGTCAACACTGTTTCAAAACTGTACAGGTTCGTACCACAAAAACCTGACTACAATGGGCAAGGAGGCGGTATCCTGAACGGAACGCTGTATGTACCGAGCCTTGTCAGGTCATTGTCGGTTTGGTCTTGTCTCGATCGTTCACTTCCACGACTATGCCGGGCGTATTTTAAGTCACTAAAGGATCAAGTGGTCGTTTCGGTGAATGATGCTTCACGTTACGCGATTGAGGATGAGTCAATTGACTACATCTTCACTGACCCGCCTTTTGGTTCGAACATCATGTACTCTGAACTCAATTTCCTCTGGGAAAGTTGGCTCAAAATCAAGACCAATTCTTTGAGTGAGGCGATCGAGAACAAAACACAAAAGAAATCGCTCATAGTCTATCAAGAAATAATGCAGTCCTGCTTCAGAGAGTATTACAGAATACTCAAGAGTGGTCACTGGTTGACAGTCGAGTTTAGCAATACAGGTGCCGCAGTCTGGAATGGTATTCAGACTGGACTTCAACGTGCGGGTTTCGTAATTGCAAACGTTGCAGCACTTGACAAGAAGCAAGGTAGCTTCAACTCAGTTACGAATCCGACCTCCGTAAAACAAGATCTCGTGATTTCCTGCTACAAGCCAAGTAGTGAGTTTGATGAACGCTTTAGGGTCCAGTCTGGCGAGGTAAATGTCTGGGATTTTGTTGCAGAGCATTTGTCCCATCTTCCAATATCCATCCGCAAGGACAATTCCACCACATCGGTTATTGAGAGAACGCCGAAGATTCTTTTTGATCGGCTCGTCAGCTTCTATCTGATGCGAAATTTGGCTGTTCCCATCGACTCCGCCGAGTTCCAAAACAAGCTTCGATCGATGTTCAAGGAAACCGATGGAATGATCTTCACGGCTCAACAGCTAGTCGAATATGAGGAGCTCAAGTCAAAGTTCGGAATTTCGAAACAGCTGAACTTGTTTCTCGATGTTATCTATTCCGAGGCTGACGGAATCGAATGGCTAAAGGGAAGACTGAAGTCAAAACCATCCAAGTACCAAGATCTACACGCTGATTTTCGTAAGGCAAATGCTACGACAAGACGCGGCGAAAAGGAAATCGAGCTCAGAACTCTTCTTGAAGAGAACTTTATTGAGGGCGAGGACAATACGTGGAGAGTTCCAGATCCAGCGGAAGCAGGTGACAGGGACCTCCTGCGCAAGAAGGCGCTGATGAAGGAGTTTTCGGGTTACCTAACCGAGTTGGTTTCGGCAAAGCCAAAGCGTTTCAAAGACGTCCGGCTTGAAGCTCTCCGCATCGGATTCCGGTCTCTCTGGGAAAAGAAAGATTTTTCAACTTTGGTAAGGCTCGCAGATCTCATTCCACAGAATCTCCTAATGGAGGACGAAATGCTCCTGACCTACTATGACATCGCAAAAGATCGGGTGTAGCGCATAATGACATACAACGGTCAGCCCATCGAAGTCCTCTCCACACGCAAGACTTTCGGTTCCAGTGTTTCTCAGATACGTTTCCTCTCGACTGGTAACGTTCTGGATGTCCTGACAGCGGAACTCAAGGAGGAGTTGGCTTCTGCAGGCTTGGAAGAACTGGTCTTCCGTTCTATGGCTGCTCGAATTCGAAACGAAACGGCGCAACAGAAGATTCTCGCTCCGTTCGAAAGTAACATTATTCCTCTACCCCACCAGATCCTCGCGCTAGAGAAGGTAATGACCGGGTCCTACATCAGGTTCTTGATGGCGGATGAGGTTGGTATGGGTAAGACCATCGAAGCTGGACTAGTGCTCAAAGAGCTTAAATTGCGCGGTATCGTGAAGCGAACACTCATCATCGTCCCCGTCTCGGCGATGCAACAATGGCAAAGTGAGCTAAAGAAGCATTTCAATGAGTCCTTTAATATTTACGATTCAGACTATATCAGTACACTGACAAAGACCTTCAGCCGGTTGGACGCCGACAACGACATCAATCTCTGGGCTCAACACAACCAGATCATTGTTTCGATGGACGCGCTAAAACCGCTTGAGGGACGGCAGGGTTGGTCGCAGGAAAAGGTTGAGGAATACAATCGATACCGGATTCAAAGTGTCTTGGACACGGACTTTGATCTATTGATAATCGACGAGTGCCACAAGGTTGGCGGCTCTTCCCTGCTCGTAGGTCGTTTCCAGATGGCTCAGACACTAGCAAGCGCGATCCCCAATGTACTTCTGTTGTCTGCAACTCCACACCGAGGCAAGAGTGATCACTTTCGCCGAATTCTGGGTCTTCTTGACAGCGATGCCTTCTCGGGAGATGGGATGCCCAGTATCAAGGATCTGGAACCGTACGTGGTACGAACCGAAAAACGTCAGGCAATCGACCATGCAGGTAAGCCGCTTTTTAACAAGCGGAACACTGAACGAGTGATCGCCGAATATAATTCCAGTCGCCATTCACGTCAGGAAGCTCTCTATGAGAACGTCACCAAGTACGTAGTAGAAGGCTTCAATTTGGCTCAGCAAACCAAAAACTCCTCCTATGGCTTCGTTATGGTTCTCTTCCAGAGGATGATTTCGAGTTCGACCCAAGCCATCTTTGATGCCATGGCGAATCGTAAGCGTCGCCTCGAATCCGCAAGGGACTCGATGACACGGGAGCAAGTGGCAGGTGATCTAATCGAGTCTGGGTATGGCTCCCAGCTCGAAATGGACTTTGAAGCCAAGCTCAATGAAGCCGTTCAGAATACCAAGATGGCTTATCAGACTGAGCTTGAGGTTCTTTCCGGCTTGGTCCGTGAGGCACAAGATACCTTGGACAAGGAACTCGACGTCAAGTTCGAGTACCTCATCGAAAGAATGGCGAAGCTCAAGGCTGAAGAAAGCAACACGGATCTCAAGTTCTTGATCTTTACCGAATATACAGGGACCCAACGGATGCTCGCAAGGGAACTCGCCCAGCGTGGTGGCTACGTCTGCGAGACCATTAACGGAAGTATGGACTTCGAGACCCGAGTTACGGCATTGCGCCGCTTCAAGTCCGATGCTCAGATTCTCGTAAGCACCGATGCTGCTGGCGAGTCACTCAACATGCAGTTTGCACACATCATCATAAATTACGACTTGCCGTGGAATCCGATGGTACTCGAACAGCGAATCGGTCGTGTGGATCGTATTGGGCAGACCTTTGAAGTGTTGGCTATCAATCTCATGATTAATAATTCGATCGACCAAAGGGTGTATGAGGTCATTGAGACCAAACTCAATCAGATCATGGACGAGCTCGGCATCGACAAATCAGCTGACGTGCTGGATTCAACTCTTGAAGCGGATTCGGTCAATCGTCTATTCATGACTTCCCTCCTCGACCCAAAGCGCTTCGAAGGCGAAAGCAAAGACTGGCTGGCTGACATTCGTGAGAAGCTGAACTCTTTCAAAACTACCGAGGGAGCCTTGCCCACGGTTTCGACCTCTGACATCCGCGCAGTCGATATCGATGCTGTGAAGTACAGTCCCCTGCCGACGTGGCTTGAGGCACTGGCAAAGTCTTGGCTAAGGACCAAAGGCATTCCATTCTCTGAAATGGAACAGGGACTCCGTGCAACGTTTCCGGGTCGGACTGATCAAATCTACACCTTTGACACCAAAACCGGGCTTGAGAACCCAATACCAGAACCCTTGACGATGCAACACGAATTGATCCAGACCATGTTGGCAGGCGCTGTTCCGCACCTTTCAACCAGCCCTGTCCCCGTTCTCGCAGTCGAAGACGCGAACACACCCGATGGATACTTCATGGTGTGGGGGGTTAAGGCATCAAACATGTTCGAATCACGGGAGACGTTCCAACCCCTGTTCCTAACCGATGGTGGGGATACGTTTACAACGTTTGCCCAAGACTTCTGGACCAAACTGAGTATGGGCGAGGTGAGAGGAAAGGTTGAATCAGTACTGAAGGCGGCTTCAGACTTTGGCAGCCTTCAAGAAAAGGCAGAGGAACTTCTTGGTAATATTTTCAACGACCTGAAGGTGGGTATCGAGCAGAGAGCCGAGCAGGCTCGGGAAAACAAAGGCAAGGCGTTTGAGTTCCAGATGCGGCAGGTGACAAAGATCGGTATTGAACATGTCCGCAATTTCCGCACTCAGAAGTATCGTCGCGAACATCAAGAATGGCTGGCTGCTTTCGACTCGTCGTCTCAGGTCGTCCCAAGCCTGACGTGCATGCTGGCTGTTAGGGTTGTCCATGGCTGATTGGGTTGAACGACTGATTTTGAGACTCACTCCATCGGATCATAAGCCGGTGGTCGTCACCGACAGCGATGGGATACTGGGGTTTGTCGAGTTCCAAAAACGGCTTCAGGACCTTGGATTCAAGCTCATTTGGGCTAATTCCGGTCTGTCGTTCCGATTCCAGTTTGAGCTTCGCGGACGGAAGCAGATGAAGGTCATGTTCATTTTGAACAGCGAGACCGAAATCCTCCCCGACATCAGAGTTGATTCCAGCGTCGTAACAGTCGATCTCCACGAAGTCTTTCCAAATCTCGACCGAAAAGCACTTCTGGGTCTCGGATTCAATGCCTTCACGACTATTGAGTCGTTCAGGCTCTTTGCTACGCTCAGCTATGAGAACTCGGTTCGCTTCTTGCTTGAAAACCTCTATCAGGTTGATCTTTCAGCTTTGTCGAGCTTCAAGTCGAAAGAGCGTGTCATGGCGATTTTGATATCGGTGATCCTTCACCGAGACCCGCCAAACAAACCTATTGTCGAGTTCCTTCGTCAACTCGCCACACCCTACTTCGGCAAAGAATCTAGTCGGCTTCTTGATCGAACGGGTCTTGTCAGCTACATCCAGAGTCAGTGGGAGCTGATTGTCACGGAAAGGTCAGAACTAAACTTCGGTGATCCGGCACTAGAGCGGGTTGTCCAGCCTCTATTCCTGAACAAGTCTCTTACCGCCCACAGAGTCGATAAGCACGTATTTGACGCCCTGCCTGCCTCGTTGGCATTAGGTTTCACTTTTGACTCGGGCGCGAGTTCCAGATCCGTGATTTCCACCAAACTCTCTTACATTGAGGAACGTTCTCTCACGATCCAAAACCAACAACGCGACTTCTTTGACTTGGCACCCCACCTCGCTGAGCTCGGCAAACTGGTCTATGAACTCGGCGAAGACGCCGTAACGGCTAGGTATCGGCAGGCTATTCGAAGCCTGAGTGACAGATTCCAGATCTACGTTCGAGACAGTTACTGGACAACACACAACCTTTCAGGGATTCAGTTCCCGAGCTCAATCCACAAGATTCAGGACTTCGTGAGGGCACAAAACTCCCTTCGAAGGGCTTTTGTCGTACTTGATGGAATGAACCTGTGGCAATGGTGGATTCTCAGGGAGAAACTCTTGGAACGGAGCCTTGAAGTTGCTGACTATGCAACTTTCTCGTGGCTCCCCAGCATAACGGCGTGGTCTCGACAAGCACTCTTCAGAGGGGCAAAACCAGATCTTTCCCTCGACAACAGTAAGGAAGACCAGTACTTCCGCGAATACTGGGTAAAGGCTGGCTACCAGAAGTACCAGATTAGCTACTCGAAGTTTGGGGTCTCCTCGCCCCCAATCGAGGTTGGTCCTGACGTGGTCGCTGCGGCATTCGTTTCCAACGACCTCGACGAGATGATGCATGCCACTATAATGGGAAGTACCCAACTCTATGCGGACACCATTCAGTGGGTGGCGAGTTCCGGAGTCGTTAGTCTGATCGAGAGGCTCAAGAACGATGGTTTTTTGGTCTGTGTCACCACCGACCACGGCAACATTGAGACAACATCCCGAGGCACAATCGCTCTGAGTGACCGCCAGCTGAGCCGATCTCGCAGTAAGCGCCATATCGAGTTCATTTCCAATGAAGACGCGCTGAAGTTTCGAGCGACAATGACTGATCGCGTCCTGAGCGTCCGAGACACATCAGTCTACTTGACGGATGAGACATCCTTCACTTCTGGGGGTCTAGTTGTCACTCATGGCGGAAGCCATATTCTTGAGATGTTGATTCCAGTGGGGATTGTAAAATGAAGAACGAGAAGACCCTTGGCATCGGCATCACTCAGCGAGTACCCCTTGAAATCCTCACTCGTGCAATTACCCAAATCGTTGAGTACGGCGAGTTCAGCCGAAGCGAGCTGACAGGGATAGTGAACGAGCATGACAAGGGCGACAACCGCAAGGCGAAAGTTGAGAGGACCGCCGCAAAGATCGTTTTCGGTTCCAAGAAATATCTTGATGCTCTCAAGTCGCTCCTAGACTTACGAACCATCACTGGCGAGGAGTCCAAGTTGCTGGCAATCGCGCTTTCAGCTATCGCCTTTCCTAGTTTTCATGTGCTACTCACGTCACTTGCGCAACAGTTCCGGGTTCAAGAGACTGTGAATCGAGCGTTCATCAACAAGGTTCTCTATGATCGATATGGAAGTAGTAGCTCGACTGAACACGGTGTGGATGCTGTCATGCCGATGCTGGTTGAAGCAGGAGTGTTGGTCAGAAAGTCCCTTGGGACGTTCACCAAAGGAGCACTCCCGGCATTAATCTCCAAAGAAGTCTGTGAGTTCTGGGTACTAACGGACCTGAAGGTTAGCCGCAATAAATCAATCGCCGTGGATGATTTGGTCCACCGACCGTGGAGCGACTATTGTCCCGACGTCTTACGAGCGTCGGAGAGTCCTAAGATGTTGACCGTAGAAAATCTTCTTGGTAGCAAGGCGTACTTGAAAATGGACCCCAATCCTAGAAATAGTAATCTCGAACAGAAGTGAGCTAAAAATGCCCGGACTTAATCACACAGGTATTGAGCCACTTTACCTTGCAGGACTGATTCCTACGGGCAATTCCATTCAGACTACTGATGGACTCACCATCGACATCTGGAGACTTGAACCATCGAGAGATCAGGTCACTCTGTCAGGCTGGGGCAAACACTTTCGTGAGGTATACTCTGATCCATCGATAACTGAATCGCTGATGGAGGGAACCCAATACTCCAGCAGATCTGAGTTCTACGCCGCACTGGTTTTTCCAGACCGAACAGAGCTCGGACCAGCAACCCGCTCAGGGGACTTTGGTGAAATTCTAGTCTCCGACTATCTACAGTACCGTCTAGGCTACTGGGTTCTCAAGGAGAAATACTCCTCTAAAGAGCGAAAGAACCAATCCATGATGGGCATAGACGTCGTAGGGTTACGAGCAGATCACTGGGAAAGTCCAAGTCAAACCGACTCACTATTCACCTTCGAAGTTAAAGCGAAACTGACAGGCACGATTGACGACGCTCGCCTTGAAGTAGCACTACGGGACTCAGCCAAAGACCACCTGAAACTTGCTGGGACTCTTCATGCCGAAAAAATCCGACTTCTGAAGGCTCATAGGATTGATGAGGCAAAGAGGATCTCACGTTTTCAAAGTCCGATCGACAACCCTTACTTGCACCAGTCCGGCGCAGCTGCAGTTGTGCTTGATCAAATGCTAGATGTGGCGGCTCTGGAGAGTCTCGATGCTTCCGCACACTGGAACAGACAGTCGCTGAAACTGATGGTTATTACAGGCGCGGACCTAATGAACCTAGTTCACAGTGTCTTCGAGACAGCCGTAAATGAAGCCTGAACGAGATAGCAAGAAGTCGCTCGCACACACAAGGGCGAGAGCGAAAATGACTGAACTCGAAGTACCGACAGAGTACCAACCCAACATACCACGGACACATGACCCGAGAAAGCTGATCCTTCTGACCGTTGGAATTGTTGGAGAACTAGCCTTCCGAGTGGCTGAGGCTAGTGGTGATGTTGAGGTTCTGTTGGAGAGTGACAAACAGTCGCTTGGCTTTGCAGCGACGTTCTTTGATTCATTGATCGTCTCCGATCTTGGCTTCAGCATTGAGCAGGAAGCTCTAGTTTATGCCTCTGCAGCGTACCTAATGGCAGGACGCCCCGGAAGTTCGCTTGTTCTTGCGAGAAGACTTGCGATACCTGAGGGATCAGCCGCCCTCCAAGGATTTCTAGTCTGGCTATTGAAGGCGGGCTGGCATGAGAGCAGCACTTTTCCAAACCTGCAAGACTCAAGCCTCCTCCACATATGTGACATGGTGGTGAGACACTTTGGAACTGGCGCGGACTTGTCTGACCTATGGGAAACTCTGACTGAACTGCGAATGTCAGTTTACAGTAGCGGCAGCAGCCACGACGTCTTGGCAATAGATGTGGCGGCAGCGGTGATTGCATTCAGAATTCACAGTTCGGCTTGGATCAAACTTCCAGCTTACTCTGGACTAACCATGCAGTGGTGGAGCCCAGCCCTGAGACGCAGGGGTTTCGCAACCGAATTGTGGCCATCGCAGGAAAGGCTCGGCGAACTTGGATTCTTCCAAGGCAGATCAGGGATCATTCAGATGCCCACTAGTTCCGGCAAGACAAGGGCAATCGAATTGATATTGAGGAGCCACTTCGGAAGAACGCCACATCCGTTTGCTGTAGTGGTTGTGCCTTTCAGGGCTTTGTGCCACGAAATCGGGCATTCATTTCGAAAAGCTTTTGAACCCGACGAAGTTTCAATTCAGGAACTCACCGACCTGCCGACAGCGGAAAATCTGCTCCTCGGAAGAGAGGATCAGGCAGAAGCAAGTCGCCCTGTCATTGTGATTTTGACTCCCGAAAAACTCGTTTACCTGCTGAGGCAAGACCAGACAGTTGTCACATATCTGAGTTTGATCATCTATGATGAGGCTCATCAATTCGATTCGCCAAGTCGTGGCGTAACCTACGAACTCCTAATGTCCGAAGTCCGAAGCCGTATTCCGACATCGGCGCAAACTATCCTTGTTTCGGCTGTGCTCCCAGACGTTGAGAACTTATCACGTTGGCTTTTTTCAGATACCGGTGTTATAGCTTCGGGAAATGGCTTGCAACCGACTAGCAGGTCAATTGCATTTGCAAGCTGGGCTCATGACTTTGGATCATTACAGTTCTTCGACGAACTTCAAAATACGATACCCGACTTCTTTGTGCCACGAACAATCATCCAAAATGTACTTGAGCCAACGCCCAGACAACGGGTTCCAAGACTGTTTCCAGAAAGAACAAATGTCGGGGACATTGCGCTCTACCTTGGGCTCAGATGCTGCACAAGTGGAGCTGTCGCAATCTTCTGCGGAAGAAAAGACTCAGCGAACAAGATTGCACGCCGCGCCCTCGAAGTCTTTGAACTCGGAGCAGGTTACCGACCTCCCCGTTTGCGATCACGGGTGGAGCAACTGACAAAGCTTGAACATCAACTGGAGTTGAATCTTGGTCCAAGTCACCCGCTGACACAAGCAGCACGACTTGGCATAACTGTCCACCATGGCGCTATACCTCAAGGAATACGGTCCTCGATTGAGTATGGGATGCACGTCGGCGACTTTCATTTCGTGATTTGTACATCGACACTCGCGCAGGGCGTGAACATGCCCATAAGGTATTTGATTGTCGCCGCTACAGGTCAAGGAAAGGAGCCACTAAAAAGCAGAGACTTTCAGAATCTTATGGGTCGTGCTGGCAGAGCTGGGATGCACACCGAGGGTCTGACCATTTTTGCGGACCCAAAGGCTTTTGATGGACTTCCTCGAAATAGCTACTACTTCAGCAAAGCCAAGGATCTCGTCAATCCGCAGACAGCTGAAACCCTAACTAGTGCCCTTGCGTCGCTTGTCTCGCCGATGGTCGCCTCGACGGAAAGTGACGTGTTCATTCCGTTTGAAGACTTCGCAACGCTTCTACTTTTGGATACCGATGGGTTCGAATCTGGACTCTCTCAGTTGGCAATGCGATTTCCGACCTTCACAAATGCCCAATTGAATGACGAGTTGCAGTCTAGGCGGAAGATGATCATCGCAGTTGAGTCGTATTTGATGTCAATTCGTCAGAGTGACACCTCCGAGAGTTTCTTTCTGCGGGCAGAGGAGTCTGCAACTCAGACCCTCGCTTTTCAGTTGCTGGCAGACATTGATGGACGGAAATTGACAATGCTTTTCAGGAAAGTCGCAGAGTTTCTCGAAGAGAACTCCGTTGATGATCTTTCGCAGGAACGGTTCTCGCGTACCATGCTCGGGATTCGGCGGTCTCTACTCCTCGAAAGGTGGGTGCTAGCAAATCTGCGCGTTTTTGACTCCATCGACGACGAGATCGCTTGCTTGGAGCACGTTTGGGAGATAGTCGCTCAGAATATCGACTTGAAGAAGTTCTCAAAGACCCAGCCTGCGAACTTGACCATAGAAGTTGTTCGGGATTGGATGGTGGGGAAATCATATCTGCAAATTTGGAACAGAGTCAGCTCCGAAAATCATGGGTCAATTGACCAAGCTGGAGTTCTGAGAAAGTTAAGTTATGACGACCTGATGTGGTTCCTTGAGAACGGGCTTGGATATCAAGCATCCCTTGTGATCTCGGCTATCAGACAGACCCTAGAAGCCGTGCCAGCGAGTACTGCGATTCTGGAAGTCTTTTCGAACTTCCAACACTCAATCAAGTACGGGCTCCAAGGGCGAGCCACTGCGGAATTGTTCGAGTTCGGCTTCAATGATCGGGAACTATGCAAACAACTATCACAAAGAATCGAGTTACATGTCGCTGTTGGCACGAGCCATGTAGAGTTCTTGAAGACGTCGCCAGAGAGCGTACTTGATATTGTTGCGTTGTTCCCACGCCATTTTGATGAAGTCCTTCGAGGCTTGGGTCGCCGCTAATTCTTGCGAATGCCTTGGTCCGGAAAATTTCCATCGACAAGAGGAATTTCAGAGTGCGCAAAAGATCCGGAAAAAGGGGCAAACCAGTCCAACTGGGGTACACCGATCCTATACATCCCCAATTCACCGAAAAGATGTCCTTCTGGTGTTCGTTCTCAAGTTGATGGACACTTCTTCCAGATTGTCAGAATCAGAACTGGACGGTATCCACCCCGAGGGTATTCCTCAAATACCTTTCCGTTACCGCGATGGACGCATGTCCAAGCCTGTCACGGAGCCAGACTAACCCACGGTCAGCGTGCTTCTGGGCAAAGTAGTGGCGAAAGTCATGGGGGCTGTACGCCGCCGCGACGAGTTTCGAGTCCTTCAGCGCGGCACAATGCCTGCCGATTCTCGAAGAGAGTGCAGCCGTTGCCTTCGCTACGGGATCTCCACCGTCACCCCTCGTTGGGTGGTCTTCGGCGTTCCACGGGCGGAAGGTACTCATTCCAGCCTCGCGGATCATTTGCAGTGTCTCTTGAGAAAGCGACTCCAGACTCTCGAAGCGCTTACCCTTGGTCACCGTCAGGAACGAGCCATCAGCTTTTATTCTCAGCTCAACGAGTCCGCCGACCCGCATTCCGGTCTCGACCATGATAGCAATCGCGACTCTGATCTCAGGTGTTGCCTTGTCCATGAGGATCTTGACCTCGTCCTCAGAAGGAATGACTGCTGTCGCCCAACTGCTTCGAGGGCGGATCTTGGTGCCACGGAATGGGTTCCGCACTTCCTCGTAGCGGCGTTCCAAGAAAGTGTAAAAGGACGAAAGGGTGGTGATGCGAAGACGGATGGTGTCCTCGTCGAGATCAAGGCTTCTTTGGGCGCGGATGAAATCGTCGGCAAGAGCAGGTGTCAAATCAACGACGTTCAGGTTCTTGTGTCTGAGCCAGCCTTCAAAGACACCCAGAGCCGTGGCATAGGCTCGGCGAGTATGGACGCTCCGCTTGTCTGAGAGGAACAGATCGCGTTCCACTGGGAACCGAACCCTTTCGGACAGCACTGCCCGTTTCATTTCGTCCTTCAGAAAATCCCCGAGGACGGCAGCCGCCACTTGACGGCTCTGTTCTTCAGTCAAGTCACCAAGAGACGGTGCACGATGTGCCAACCCTTCAATTAGTTTTCTTGTGGATTCTGGTAGAACTCGTGCCAAGTCGCCCATCTGGATAGCCCTCGATTTCTCCCCGTAGGATACTATAACAATATCACACAAGGATCGAAAAATGAAGGCTATTTTGGAGAAAATGGAGCTCACTGAAAGTACGTTCTCAGGAAGGCACCGAGGGGTTCATAGGTTTGGACGAGACTCAATTTTTCAGGCGAAACTATATATTCACCAAAGGAGCCCTTGTCGGCGTCCCGTGCGCGAGTTTCTACGCCATTTCTGACAAACACATCCTTGAGCACGTGACCGCTCTTGGGGTCTACATAAACCGACTCTCCATGTTTCGAGCCCATTCGTCTGCAGATCGCAGTTGTCAACATTCGATTGCTGCTGTAAGAGAGTTCGCAGCCGTCGCGCATCCCACCCATATATTCCGAGACTTTGCGCAGTCTGCCATTTCGCCAAAATAGGACATGGATTCCGTTGTTACTGTTTCCCTCGACGAAGAATCCGAGTTGGCAAAATAAATCGGAAATTTGCTCGAAACAACACAGGATCTTTTCTCGATCCTCAGGCATCTTCTTTTCCCAGAACCAGCGGTAACCGGCTTCTGTCGATCCCATTGGCTTCAAGAATTTCGGGGAGGTCATCAATGAGCCAATTCCCCCAACCTTCGAACAATGTGCGTTCTCGGTCGGAGAGTTCGTCGTCTTCCATGCAAGAGTTGAGATCTTCTCTATGCTGATTCACCAAGGCGGCGATCTCAGCCTCGCTCAGAGATTTCCCCGAAGGCTTCAGGTTCGGAAGCTTGCCCTGTGGGATTGTCACCGAGCACATGCGCCCTGCTCGGTCGAAGTAGCTGACATAGAGTGAGACACTGCCATTACGTCGCCGCACTTCCATTAGCGAACGGACAAGGAAAAGCTCTTGGGAGCCGTAGATGCATGTTCGATGCTTGAGCTTGCCTTCGTGGGCAAATGGTTTGAAGGTCATGTTTTCACTCATGGAACTATCTTGTCCCGTAATTCGGAAAGTTGACACTTTTCCTGCCGACTTCCATACTCCCCTTCACCAAGGAGTCCAACTTGTCCGAACAGACTGAAGCGCCGAAGACCAAGAAGCCGCGAGCTCCGATCAACGCCCTGAAGATTATCAACCAATTTCGGCTGGAGCGAGGTCTCCCTAAGGCAAGGAAGCCGAGCCCACCCAAGCCAGCCAGACCACCGAAGCCGCCCAAAGCCCTCAAGGTCACCCGGCAAATGGTCGCTCAGATCTGTGCAGATGTTTGGAAGGAACAATATCCGGCTTCGTTGACCGCTGAAATCTACGAGTTGGGGAGTCTGACCACTAAGTTGGTCGAGAGTGAAGTGGAGCGCAGGATTGCAATCCTGAAGGGTGACCTCATCCCGATTGGCGGTCGCAGGGCGAAATAATAGAATTCTTCGCCGAAGTTAGAAGCAGGAACGCCATTTACCCCGTCTGTACAAGTGGAGGGTGCGAATATGGACATGCAAACGGCGATGACGAGGATTGAGACCTGTATTGAGCGAATCTCTAGGATTCAAAGAACGGCGGTGACAAAAGAAATGACGCAATATCACCAAGGAATTGAGAATGGTCTGAGGATAGCTTGGGGGGTACTGCAGGGTAAAGGAGACTTTGCTACTGACGACGAAACCAGCATCCTCATTGACCATCACTGAGCCAGTCGGAACGGTTCATTGCCTCAGACTGTTCTATCTCCTCAAAGCCTCAAAGTGGTTGATTATCTTCTGTCCCATTTCCTTGGTCAGAACGGTCGTTCGCAGTAGCCCTGTCTTGTCTTGGTACTTTTCCGAATCGCTGAAGTCCCTAAGGGTATAAGCAAATCGGCAAATGGTTCTGTAAAGAGAGTTGGGCTCGTTGGTGACAACTCCCGCCTTGTACTTGTAGTTTCCCAGCACCGCCCAGATCTCAGACATCGTAATCTGGTCGGCTAGCGCTGGTATCGTCTTGGTGTCTAGTTGGGGCTTCCTGATTCCCATGACGAATTCACTGCTACGTTCAATTATCGAAATGTCGCTCCGAATAGAGTCGTACATTTCAACATCACCGGCTCGACTGACCTCAACCCCAAACTCGATGTTGTTTATCTGCGAGTAGTCGAACAGGTTCATGGAGGTAATCAGACAGCGATCTTCATTCAGGTAACATTTGCCATGCAAATTCTCTTTGAAGCGTATTTCGACGTTTGGAAGTTCACGAATCCGGTCGAGCCCGTCTTGTCGCTTCGCCTTTCCATAAATGAAGGTCACGGGAAGAGTCCGTGAGGTGCCTTTCAGAAGTTCGATTAGCCAGTCATTGAGGCGAAGGTATGGTGAGACAATCAAGATCTCCTTCTTTGCCTCGCGGATAATTCCTTCAATGGTGTGAGAGCATCCGCTCGTGTTGTGATATTGCGCCATACTGTGCTACCGCTCCTGCTGAGACATTATCGGAACAATAACAAACCCGATGGACTTCAATCCCGCCCGGAGAGACGGGGAAACCGAATACGAGATCCGACCGGTGCGGAACGGTAACCACAACTGACACCAACCCATTCCGTTTTCCTGTAGGTGCCGTGCGTGCAGCCCGCCGCCCAGCTCCCAGACTTCGAGCCCTTCTCTACCCGTCGAAGCGGGTTTCAGTTGGATCACAGTGCCTAGCTCGATGCCATACCCCTGCAACGAGTCGTCGAGTACCCTAAGGTTTGCCTTGTCAGCCCAGACCAGATTCGGCTTCATCATGGGAACGGAACGTACTCACTTACCACGTTGGTCTTCTGCCCCGTAACACTTGTCGAGACTTCGTAGATGAATAGATGCCCGTCCTTGATCTCGTAGGCTTTTGAGTAGGGTTTTCCGTTTGCACCGGGGCTGTTGTTAGTCGTCGTCAGAGTCTTTCCTGCAGTGGTCATCCATGTGATCTTGTCTTGGACTCTGAGCCCTATCTCCACGTAGGAGGCGGTTCCATCGGCGAAGAATGTGTATTGGGCTCCCATCACGTCGGTCTTCCAGCGACCTAAAAGACGTTGGTCGTGGTTTGAAACAGGAGCTGGTTTAGGGCTGGAATTCGTATCAGGTAGGTCTTTGGCAAGAGACTCGACCTTGACATCCTTGATCAGCGTATATTCATCCTCAAACCAAGACTTCTTCGCGCCGTTGTACTTCTTCAGGAACAAATGCCCATTAGAAAAACGATAGGTCGGATCATTCTTTGCGCCGGTGACCGAAGAGTTCATAACAGGAATCATCAATGTCATGTCTCCCGCAGTCGTCCAATCGAACTCTTGGTAAATGCCCGACTGCGTGTACAAGCCAGTACCATCGACTCGGAAAGTCCAGTCGTTCGTCCACGATACGCCAGTCCAGTGTCCTACAAGGCGACCATCGTGATTAACACCAATGACGGAAACCAACGGAGCATCGGGATTTGTGTCTTGGGGCGAGGATACAGCTATCAGGGGTTCATCGTCAGGTTGTTTCTCTTCACCTGCTACATCCACTTTGTTCGGCTGCTGTTGGGTTTGAGCGACCGTGCTTGTCCGAATCACTCCCACAGCCAGTTCTGCTGGAATCAAGGAAGGTTTCAGGGTAGCTAGGTCTTGCAGGATGCGGAAGAAGATAGTAGCTCGACGACCAGAGAAGTCTATGATACAGGTCGCTTCTTTGACCCCTACCATTTTTTCGAGGGGCACTGCGAACGTCGTTGTGCCTTTACCGGAACGCAGACCGGGTCTGGCAACCAGTTTGAAATGGTCACCATTGGGTGGGTCGAAGAAGCTCACGTCCCAGTCGCCTTTTGAGTCGTAGGGAATGGAGAAGACTGCCTCGGTGCCCGTCGAGAACATGACCATTGTTCCAATAGTCGCCATATCCGCTGGTACGTTTGCCGTGGCAACGAATGGCGGCTTTGCAGCGTCAGACGCCTGAGTGACCTGAGGAGCTCCCGCCCTGATCACCATCGAGGCGAGAGCTGCCGGAATCGCCGCCTTTCGAAGACCTGTAACGCCACTCTTCAACTGAATGTAAACTGTTCCGCGCTGAGAGTTGAAGTCCAGAATCGCGGTGATCTCGAAGACCTTGGAGAACGACGCGGCTGGAACTCCAAAGAGCAGGGTTCCCTTGCCAGCTTGCATCCCGCCGCGTGCGAGAATCTTGAATGCATCGCCGTTCGGAGGGCTAAAGACAGAGCAGTCCCAAGTCCCCTTGGAATCGTAGGGGATTGATACGATCACCTCGTCGCCAGCCAGAAACACATCAGGGCTCTGCACCGTGCCGATGCCTGCCCCGACGTTTATGGTGGCAGTGAAACCCTGACCACTCTGAGCGGCAAGCGCCACCAAAGAAAATAACCCGACAGCTGCTGCCAAGACGATACGCTTCATGGGTCTCCAATTCGGTTCAAAAGTCACTGTTGTGCCTCCATTATAATGTTCATTAACCTGAAAACAAGTTCAGGGGGAGTCCAAGATCGATGTTGTAGCGGATGGTTAAGCCGACCAATTGAATGGGAGCTCGACCAATGAATACAGTAACACTACTTTCAATGATGTATTCTCGTTCATCCGCGTGAAGTGTTCGCTCCTGCTCTAGCCGACCGGGCCGCCAGTGTTGTTCTCGCTCATTCCCATCCAAGCGGCAACCATGAACCAAGCCGAGAAGATCGCGAGGCGACCAACCGACTCTGCCGAGCCGGCAAACTGTTGGGCATAGAAGTGCTGGACCACCTGATTTTTTCCCTACAGGGTTATTTGAGCTTTCGTGAACAAGGTCTACTTGTCCTGTAACTTAATGGGTGTTCGAACTTTTGCTGGCAACAAACCCAGTTTTCCTGTAGTATACCTCATCTTATGAATATCCCCCCTACTTTCGCCGACCTCGGTTTGTCGGCAGACGTCCTGGAAGCCCTTTCCAAGAAAGGATTTGAGGAACCTACCCCTATTCAGGCGCTGGTGATTCCTGAGCTTTTGAATGCGGACGTGGATTTGATCGGACAGGCTCAGACGGGCACCGGAAAAACCGCTGCTTTTGCCCTTCCACTCTTGGAACGGCTTGTGCCTGGTGCCGGATTCGTCCAGGCGCTTGTCCTTGCTCCCACTCGAGAACTTGCAGTGCAGATTTGCGAGGAAATCTCTTCGTTGCGGGGAACTAAAGCTTTCTCTGTCGCTCCTGTCTATGGGGGACAGTCGTACACCGAACAATTCCGACGCTTCAAAATGGGCGTGGACATCCTGGTGGGCACTCCGGGTCGTATTCTTGACCACTTGGAGCGCGGAAGCCTCAAGCTGGACAAGACACAATTCGTCATCCTTGACGAGGCAGACGAGATGCTCGACATGGGGTTCTCCGAAGATATCGAAACTCTGCTCGAACAGGTGAACCCAGCCCGCAGGATGTTGCTGTTTTCCGCCACAATGCCCGACAGAATCCGGATCATAGCCAACAAGCACATGAAAAATCCCAAGACCCTTTCGGTCAAGGGACAAGCGATGACCGCAGAAAACACAGAACAGATCTATTTCGAGGTCAACGAGGGAGACAAGTTTGAATCGTTGTGCCGGATTCTCGACCTCGAAGAAGATTTCTACGGCATTGTGTTTTGCCGCACGAAATTGCAGACCGATGAAATCAGCCACCGTCTCGCCGATCGGGGCTATGGTGCCGAAGCCATACACGGCGATTTGACGCAGGGACAACGGGAAGCCGTATTGCGGAAGTTCAAATCGAAACGCCTCAATATCCTCTGTGCCACTGATGTTGCCGCGCGCGGAATCGACGTCGAGAACCTCACCCATGTGATCAATTACAGCCTTCCTCAGGACCCCGAAGCGTATGTACACCGTATTGGGCGAACAGGTCGTGCGGGCAAAGAAGGGACTGCCGTTACTTTCATCACCGCTGAAGAATACCGCAAGATGGCCTTCATCGAGCGGGTTTCAAAAACGCGAATCCGCAAGGAACGCGTGCCGGGGGTAAGCGAGATCATTACCCTCAAAAAAAACCGACTTGCAGGAAAAGTGCAAGAAGCGCTGGAGAAGCCAGTTTTGCCCGCTATCGGTGAACTCGCTAAGGAGCTTCTACAGGACAGAGATGCCACTGAGGTGCTTGCGGCCGTGCTTCAGCAGTATGCATCGGGCGAGTTCGACGAAAAGACTTACGCCCCCATTCGCGACCTTTTTGACCGCCCCAAACGAGAGAGAGCAAGCTTCAGTTCTACTACCGGTTTTCCGGGTTCAGGTGGTGGCTATGGCTCTGAGCGACCTTTCGACAATGGTCCCGGTCCTTCCGGAAAGGCCAGGCTGTTTATTGCCATGGGACGTACAGATGGTATTTCACCTCGCAAGATTGTTGATCTACTCGAAAGCCAGGGAGGAATTCCCAGCCGTTTCATCGATGATGCCGTCGTGATGGAGGAGTTTTCTTTTGTGACCGTCCCCTTTCGTGATGCCGAACGCTTGATACAAACATTCCGTTCCCAGGGGCACCAGGGCAAGCCGCTGATTAAACTTGCCCGTCCCGAGGACGGAGAGGGCGGTGCTCCGCGTCGAGCCTTTAACGGACCGCCGGGGAAGTTTGGCACACCTAAGTACGGAAAACCTCGGAAGTACTAGTTTGTTGGAATCGATGGCCCCTGCCGATGGTCACGATCTCCTGAAGGGACTCCTCGAAGCCGAGGGGCTGATCTTTCTAGGTGTTGCGTCTGTGAGTGCTGAGACCAGCGAAGCCAAAGCGCGCTACCGCAGGATGCTGGAAGAAGGTCGCCACGGTACCATGGACTGGATGGAACGTCACGAGGCCCTGAAATACGCTCCTGCGGTTGTGGTGCCCGGCACAAGGAGTCTGGTGCTCGCCGGCTTGAATTATTACCAACCGCGAAGCGAGACGAAAAATCAAGGGCAGATTGCTCGCTACGCTTGGGGCAGAGATTATCACAAGGTCATGCTGAAAAAGCTCAAGCACGTGGCGGTTCAACTTGCCATAGCGTTTCCAGGCAACAAGTTCAGAGCCTTTACTGATACCTCGCCCATCGACGAACGGTTTTGGGCACAGGAAGCTGGTGCCGCCTTTACAGCACGTAACACCCTGTCGATTCGTGCAGGATTAGGAAGCTGGTTCCTCCTCGGAGAGATATTTTCTTCGGTGCCCTTCAAAGCCTCCCCGAAAGCAGCCCACACCCATGGTTCCTGTCCGTCCTCCTGTCACCGGTGTGCGTCGGCCTGCCCTACCGGTGCGCTAGAGCCTAACGGAAGAATCGATGCTCGCAAGTGCATTTCCTATCTGACTATAGAGCATAAGGGCTCAATCGCTTTGGAATTGCGGCCCTTAATGGGAAAATGGCTTTTTGGATGCGATTTGTGTCAGGAGGTCTGCCCCTTCAATCTGAAAGCTGAAACCACGCGGGAGCCTGAGTTTTTGTCTTGGAAAGCTGGAAGCACCTTGGACCTAAAAGAAATCCTCGATCTGGCTGATGAAGAGGCCTTCACACGGCGCTTTGGAGGGTCCCCTGTGCACAGGGCCGGTTTTCAGGGACTCAGGCGAAACGCGTGCATTGCAGCGGGAAATGGGCTTCACACTGAACTCACATCGACCCTGACGCGCCTGGCTTGTGGTAGCGATGAAGTAGTCGCGGAGGCCGCCCATTGGGCGCTCGAGCGCTTTCGAGACAACTAGTGAACCGTAGTCTTATAGCACTGGTGTTTTGCACCTTGACCACTGGGTGTTGGGCAATTGGGTTTTCCGAAGACCCGGGCGAACTCGTCAAACGGGATTTCAACCTGTTTCCTTTTACCCACCTCAGTCTTAGGGGTGAAGTGACTGCTGAGATTCGAAAAGGCGACCGCTATTCGGTTACGGTGCGCACGACCCGTGCTCTCTTCGACCAACTGAGTGTTTTCAGCTTCTTTGGAAATGCTTGGCTTGCAGTTGAAACCGGCCTGAGGGGGCCCCGAGAAGTTGGACCGGTTGAGATTTCTATAACAGTTCCACGGCTCGAGAGCCTCACCGTTCTCGATAACAGCACGGCGATGGTAGAGTGGCCTTCCGAAGCCGCCCACCTCAAGCTCCAGGATGCGAGCTTCGTCGACCTAAAGTTCAATGGGACGGTGCTTTTTATCGAGGGAAACTACCGCTCTACCTATGTCATTTCTGGGTCGGCGGAGTCCCTAAAAGTTTACTTGAGGAACGGTAGCAGAGTGGATGCGCGAAACCTGAGTAGCAAAAAGGCAAATCTGGATCTCAACGAGGCTTCATGCCTACAACTCGGCCCAACGGGGAGTTGGGAAGGAACCCTGAGTCACGGTTCGACCACAGAGGTTTCCACGCCTCCACCCGAGGGTAACGTCAGGAGACTATGAAATCTACAGCGACGGCGTTGTCGTAGAGGGGAGCCAAGAAAGCTTTGACCGGCCGATGAAGCTCGTGATCGTTGTAAACCATTAACGCCTGTTCGTCCTTGAGAGTCACCACCAGGCCGAGATCGTAAGACCGGCCAGAATGAACAACGTCCTCCCCTACATACAAACTCAGAACCTCAGGAATGGAGCGTCCGATTGCCTGTAACTGTGCCTTCGCTTCACTCAAATGGACCTTGGCCTCAGGCCTGAAGTGGAAAGACACCATGTGAATCAACATCAGAAATGTCCACTGCATTTACGTTGATCCAATTGCTTACCATCTGACTTGAGAAAGGCTAGGATTTCCGCTCGGTTCGACACTTGTTAACTACCCCCATTCCCAAAAAAACGTAGATCCCCAATGGCAGCGCACAGGAAACGGCAGGTGTTGGAGATAACCCGCCGTTTCCTGGTTCACCAATCCTCCCGCTCACAGCAAGTCTGGAAAACATTAGCGTTGTGCCGATGCCTAAAGAAGGTCGAAGCGGTCTAGGTGCATGACTTTTACCCATGCGTTCACGAAGTCGTGTACAAACTTGCGCTTACCATCGGCGCTTGCGTAGACCTCCGCATAACTGCGCAAAACGGAGTTCGACCCAAAGATCAGATCGTTGCGTGTGCAGGTGTACTTGACTTTGCCACTTTTGAGCTCCCGGCCCTCAAAGACCTCGGACTCGGCGTCGATAGCCTTCCATTGGGTTCCCATATCAAGCAAGTTCACAAAGAAGTCATTACTGAGCACACCGATGGCGTCGGTTAACACACCGTGCATGCTCTGGTCGTGGTTGGCGCCTAATACGCGCAGTCCGCCTACGAGCACCGTCATTTCAGGTCCGGTCAAGGTCAGCTGTTGCGCCCGGTCTATTAACAAAGCTTCGGTCGGCGCTCCAATTTTGCCACTTCTGTAGTTTCGAAACCCATCGGCTATGGGCTCAAGCACGGAAAAAAGTTCCACATCGGTGTGCTCTTGTGTGGCGTCCACCCGACCCGGAACAAACTGCACCTCGACCATCACGCCAGCGGCCTTGGCCGCCTTCTCAACGCCTACGTTTCCAGCCAACACGATCAGGTCAGCGAGAGACAATTTTGGTGAGGACTTTTGCACCTCGATAAGGTGATGCAATGCCTTTACCACGCCCTTATTGACAGCCCAGTCTTTTTGGGGGGCCAAGGCGAGCCGCGCGCCATTGGCTCCACCGCGCTTGTCACCGCCGCGGAAAGTGGAGGCAGAAGCCCACGCCACAGCGACAAGTTCGCCGACCGTCAAGCCAGAACCGTCAATTTTGGACTTCGCTTCGGCGATATCGATGGCGCTTGGTCTTTTGCTGGCCGGAGGTAAGGGATCCTGCCAGATCAGATCTTGCTTTGGTACTTCGGGACCAAGATAGCGCGCCTTCGGGCCCATGTCGCGGTGGGTCAACTTAAACCAAGCTCGGGCAAAAGCCTCGGCAAAAGCCTGAGGGTTTTCCAAAAAATGCCGAGAGATTTTACCGAATTGCGGGTCAAAGCGCATGGTAAGGTCGGTCGTGAGCATGGTAGGCGGGTGCATTTTTCCAGGCACATGAGCATCGGGGATAATCGCAGGAGCGTTCTTTGCCACCCATTGTTTCGCCCCTGCAGGAGAAGAAGTCAGTTCCCAGTCGTACTGAAACAGGTTCTCGAAGTAGTTATTGCTCCACATGGCAGGAGTCTTGGTCCAAGTGACTTCTAAACCGCTGGAAATTGTATCTTTTGCATTTCCTAGACCATGGTTACTGATCCAGCCCAACCCCTGGGCTTCGATGGATGCACCTTCAGGCTCGCTACCCTTATGAGATTGCGCAGCCGCACCGTGGGCCTTTCCAAAAGAATGACCACCGGCAATCAGGGCTACAATTTCCTCGTCGTTCATGGCCATTCGTCCAAACGTCGAACGGATGTCTTTGGCTGCGGCCAAGTAATCGCCACTTGCATTGGGACCCTCCGGGTTGACGTAGATGAGACCCATGTGGGTTGCAGCGAGGTTATGGTCCAACTCGCGATCTTCGTGGAACCTTTTGTCGTCCCCTAACCACTTTGACTCTGCGCCCCAGTTCACATCCATATCGGGTTCCCAAGTGTCTTCACGTCCGCCGGCGAATCCAAAGGTGTGGAAACCCATCGTTTCAAGGGCAACGTTGCCAGCAAGAATAAACAGATCCGCCCAGGATATCTGCTGACCGTACTTCTGCTTGATAGGCCAAAGGAGGCGGCGCGACTTGTCGATATTCACGTTATCGGGCCAAGAGTTGAGCGGCGCAAAGCGCTGCTGGCCCCTGCCACCTCCTCCCCTCCCGTCGAGAAGACGGTAGGTACCGGCTGAGTGCCACGCCATACGGATGAATTGTGGCCCATAGTGCCCAAAGTCGGCAGGCCACCACTGCTGACTATCGGTCATCAGTTTAACTAGGTCGTTCTTCAGGGCCTTGTAGTCGAGTTTCTTGAACTCACTGGCATAGTTGAAGTTCTCACCTAGTGGGTTCGATTTGTGGGAGTGCTGATTCAGCAGATCCACGCGCAAATGGTTTGGCCACCATTGCTGATTGGAAGTTCCAGCTCCTGCAACATGATGAACAGGGCATTTAGATTGGTTTGACATTTAGTACCTCCTGTACTCTCTCTTCCTGACTTAACAAAGCGCAGGAAAACAGAGCCATCATTCTCCACTCAGAGCGACGTAGGCTGAGACACCTCTTCGCACGGTGAGAAAATAGCCCTTCACTTTGATGTGAATAAAATCTGACTATTTCAGGAAAATGTCAAAGGTTGCTTTTTTTTGTATATTCAACGCTATGGGACAAAATGCGACGATTCCCCTGTTTCCGCTCAACATTGTTTTGTTTCCGCAGCAACCCCTACCTCTTCACATTTTCGAACCCCGATACAAGCAAATGGTAGCCGATTGCCTGGCTGAACAGAGAGATTTTGGAGTCGTGTTGGTTCACCAAGGGCAACTGTACCAAAATGGCACCTGCGCGCGTATCGAGAACATTCTCGAGCGCTTTGACGACGGCCGCTTAAAGATTCTCACTTTGGGCAAGGGGCGTTTCCGGGTCCGAAAAGTGCTCGAGGGCAAACCCTATTTGGAAGGTGATGTAGAGTTTTGGGACGACAAAGAATCGCCTTCGAATGGAGTCGAATTGCTCTTCCGCCAGTTACACCAACTCATCAAAGAGTACACCTTTCTGACCGGGAAACTTGCCGACCCAAGCCTCATCGAAGACTACACACCCTATGGTTTCTCGTTTCTGCTTGCAGAAATCAACATGTACAGCCTCACCCGGCAACAGGAAATCCTAGAGATGACCTCTGCCGAGGAGCGGCTGATCCAAGGTCTACAAAGTTTGACTCAACTGATTCAAAGGCTCAAACTTGATCAGAAGCTTCAGAAAATTCTCGGTAGTCGCAACAGTTTCTTCAACATCTGCAATTAAAGGTTGCCTTGACAGGGTGTGGCTTTTTAGTTAGTATTGGAAAACGTTCTGGAGGGTACTATGGGTTCTGACACCAAAAAGACAAACACGCGCCGGCGAATGAAAGCAACCAAACGCGCTGCCAACCGGGCTAAGGCTGCAAACCGTGCTCTCGTGCGGCTTAAAGCCAAGGGCTTTAACAAGCAGCTAACTGTCTAGATAATGTGACCTGAAGACCGGCTCTTGTGGCCGGCTTTTTTTTGCCCTCAGGGGGACTCGGACTCACCGGTCATGAAAAGGCTGACAAGTCGGAAGTTGATCAGGATGCGACTTAGGTCATCGCCAACCAAAACTTAGTTGGGTACGTCTGGAAACGGCAAGTCAAGGGAGCTTTTAAGGGCGGCCTCGTTGGCTGCTTGGATTTCAAGCGCCACTTCTTGCCGATAAACCTTGACTTCTTTCGGAGCTTTGATTCCTAGTTTGACGGTATCGCCTCGAAGATCCACAACCCAGATTTCTATTCCTTCGCCAATGAGAATCTTCTGGTCTTTTTTTCGAGAGAGAATTAACATTTCATTCCCTCCGTGAGGCCATTTCTTCCAGAATATCGTGCTTAGTGCGGTACTCGTCGTGGGGGCTGATGCACTGCGCCCCTTTGCCGGTCTTCTTGTTGATCACCAGCGGTCCCTGCAGGTTGGCTGTCATCGGGCCGGATTCAGGTATTGTTACGATGGCAAACACGAGCAGATCTGTCGGTTCCGGGTTTTCAAGTTCTTCCAAGTCTTCTCGGCTCAATCCGGGATCGTAGTCATCGCGAAAAACTGAGGGCTTGATCAAGATGAAGGCGATGCGGACCTCATCCATGCTTTGCAGCCAGAAGAAGGGTTTCTTGTGTGCATCTATCAACGCAAATCGCCGATACTCCTCGAAGCCAAGCAATCCACGGGAGAACTCGAGCACTTGCTTGTCCTCAATATCGACGGGGCCATAGGCCTTGGTTTCCAGCTTCATGTTTACCTCAGGAAGTCCATCAGGGTGACAGGCAATATCTTTGAGGCCGCTTTCAACGCAGCCTGGTGAGTATAGTCAAGCATCTTCATGGTGGTGATGCCCTGAGTCAGGTCGAGGTCGAGTAGGTTGGAAGTCTTTTCCTGCACCTTGGGAATCTCTTCCTGCAACCGCTTACTGGTGTCGGTCATGCGCGCATCACGGGAACCCAATTCTGCCAAAGCAGTCTGTACGTTCTTCAATGAGGCCTGAACGCCCGCAAGACCTTGCCCACCAATGAACTCCTTGTTTCCAGAAAGCAGATTGTCCCGCAGGCGAATCACCGCATCAAACATGGATCCGCCGAAGGCACGGGCATCTTCATGAAGGTTCTGCGGCGGTTGAAGGCCCGGGCGGTCTGAAACGATTCCTAAATCACGAAGAACGTTGCTGCCAGCCTTGTCTTCCAGAAACAATTGGTGCGGCTGGGTTGTCTCGAGGACCAAACCATTGGTCACAGGGTCGAGCGAGGCCTTTACGGCAACAGGAGCAGCGTTGATTCGGGCAACTATGGAGTAGATATTGTCGCCTGCTTTAAGCTCTATCTGCTTGCCGTCAAGTTGAAATGAGGTATCGGCCTGCACCTGATATTTCTGGGAGTCGACAGCGGAATAAACCTTTTGCTGGTCGGCCCAGAACACTTTATTGCCGGCGAAACCGGTCGCTATGGAAGTTTCTTCCCCGATGGCCGCTTGATTGCTGTTGATGGAACCCATGTATTCCACATGGGTGATGACTTGACCTCGCCCCCCATCGACATGCCCCTTGAGCGTCCTGAAGGCTTCTGCGTCGATTTTTGTGCCCGCAAAGAGAGACTGCCCATCAGGCCCTTTGGCATTTCCAATCGAGACCAGCTCGTTAAGGTACTCATTGACCTCATTGCCCATCGTTTGAAGGTCACTTTTGGCATAGGAGCCGTTGGCTCCCTGAATACTTAGCTCGTTAAGTCGTTGCAAAATATCCTGAGTTTGTGTGATATGACTCTCTTGGATGCGGAAGTTTGACTGCGCTTCAAGTGCATTAGCATCATAGCGCTCGAGTCTGGCTTGCCAGCTCTGGTATCGCGTTGCGTGTGCGGCAGCCAACGGGTCATCGCGAAGGTTCTGGATCCGGGTTTGACTTGCCATCTGGTTCTGCGTCTGGTTCATGTGGAACTCCTGGCTGCGCAGAGAATAGTTCATGTCGTTGTTGGTCATGTTCGAGCTGATGCGCTGCATGGCTAGACTCCCATTCGGTTGATAATTGTATCGAGCATGTCGTTCCAATTCGTGATGAATCGAGCGGCGGCGTTGTAGCCGTGCTGAAACTTCAGAAGGTTAGACATCTCTTCGTCAATGTTGACGCCCGAAATGCTGTCTCGCATACTTTTCAGGTCTTTCATAACTTTGCTCTGAGTCTCGAGGCTAATTTTGGCGGCTTCGCCCTTGAGGCCGATGTTGGCGACTGAGTGGGCAAAATAGTCGTCGAAGGTTTTTGATTCGCCCACCATGACCTGGCTGCCGCGAAGGCTAGCAATAGCCAGGGCTCCGCTACCGTCACCGACCTCGGCCGGTCGCCCGTTCGTTCCTAGGCCAGCAGCGAGTTTTGAGGGATCAGCCTTAAGCTCTTCGTTGATACCGACCCACGCTGACGGATGCGCCAAAGGCGCCAGTGCGAACTGCGAGCCTCCTCCGGCTAAAGCAGAAACTGCTTGAGGAGCGTTCCAGTCATAGGCGCCAGCAGGGCCCTTGCCTGCAAGGATGCCAGCATAACCGACGAGAAACTGCCCCGAGTCCTCAACATGCCGCAAAACAAAGGGAGGATTAGCGGCGTCCTGACTTGGAAGAGCCTTCAGTTGAAGCTTTCCTTCACGGTCGAGTCGGGCACTGACTTCGGCACCTGAATTGTTGATGCGGGCAATCACATCGTGAACGGTGTCTGCTGCGTTGTAGGGCAACGAAATGTTCCCGGTTTTTCCAGGCAAGGTCATGGTTCCGGCTAGGCCGATCTGCTGCTGGGAATCGAGCGAGTTCTTTCCCGAGATTCGGAACACGTAAGTGGAATCTAGAACCCCGTCTCCGTTCTTGTCGTAGCTCCCATCGGCATTCAAAACGGCGTGGTATTGCGTGAAGAAGTTTTTTCCGGTGTCTCCGTTGATGCCAAAACCGGCCGAATGGACTTCATTGACCAGGTCGCTAAAATGCACAGTCATGAGGTCGAGGCTCTGAATTTCCTTGCGTGTGTCGACGTCTCGCAGTTCAAGCAGAGACCCGAGCTTACCACCGGTCACGTTGGCCGATTCCTTGGTGTCGGGCCTAATCACTTTCCAGTAGCCTTCGTTGTTGGGGTCGCCGGTTATCTCCAAGGGGCTGGCGAGTTTACCCTGGACGAGATGGACCCCGTTCATGTGGATGAGGAACTCGTCAGGGTCGCGTTTATTCTCTACCGTTATCGGAAGCAGCTGGGATAGTTTGTTAGTCAAGAGATCGCGCTGGTCGAGGAGGTCATTGGGATTATCACCAATACCTTTCGCCTTCTGTATCTGAAGGTTGAGGGCAGAGATATTTTTGAGGTACCCGTTGATTTCGGTGACAGTTCCAGACACATCGTCGTTGAGCTGCACTGCGACGTCGGTCAGGTTCTTGTTCTTGAAATGGATGGCGTCCATCAGCGTCTGGCCCCTCTCGAGAACAGCCACACGGCTACCCATCTCGTCAGGGTGGTTTGCCAGATCCTGCCAACCTTCCCAGAACTTATCCATGCGGCTACGGACCGAAGTTTCCGCAGGCTCATTCTGAATCTTTTCTAGTTGCAGGATGTATTGATCTCGGGCTGTCCAGTAACCTTCGCCCGAACCAGTGCTGTTGATGCGCATTTCCAACAGGTCATCGTGAACGCGGTTGACCGATTGGGTCATCACACCTTGACCAAGCTGGCCAGGCACCATCGCTCGGTTTAGTCCTGGGTCGTCTAAGGGCGGCGATGCAGTCAATTCGACCCGCTGGCGAGAATAGCCTTCGGTTCCCGCGTTGGACAAGTTGTGTCCGGTGGTCTGCATAGCCTCGGTGTGCGCTGCTAGAGCGCGTTTTCCCATTTCGATTCCTGCAAAAGCTGAACTCATCGTGGACCTCTCTCAATAGTGCGCGTTTAGGACCAGGGGTTGGGCTTCTCCGCCACGGATAAATCCGCTGCGAGAGTACATCCGACCCTTGAGCGTAGGATTCATTTCGTGGATCACGGCCTTGACCAGTGCTCCTGCTGTTTGAACGTAAGTCGCGATTCCTAAACCCAAGCCTTTGAGCCTGAGACTGCGGAGCTTCAAGTCGCGAAACAGGGCTGCCATTGGTTCCCGCCAGGGTTCTGGAAGCCGGGGCAGAGTCTCGTAAAACTTAGCCTCCCGGCCCAAGACCTGTTGCTGGATTCGTGTCCACAGTTCGTGGCGTCGTTCTTCAAGGCAACGAAGGCCTTCCGACTGGAAATCTAGCGACAGAAGGCTTCGTTCGAGAGCAGGCCATGACTTGGTCTCAAGGGCGGCCTTGGCAGCGAGCTGGGTATCTTGGAATTGGTCCATGCCTTGAATCTGCAATTCCATCAGTGATTTGAGATCCAAGAGATTACGGTCGAGTTTTTCCATGATCCGACTCCTTCCTTTCGATTGTCGGAAGGACTAGATTTTTCCTGAGTCTTTTACCAGATTCCTACACGTAGCCCGGTACTAAACGAAGGCACGACCGTTGCCTGCACTTCCGAAGAGATAAACCACGTCGTGAGTTCACCGTACCAGCTGTAAGTCCTGAAAAAGGTCTGGTTGCGGAGGGTGATCTTGGCTAGTTCCCATTGAACCAGAAGAGAACCCAAAAAGACCGATGGAGCCTCTTTACCGGAAAAGTCAAGGAAGGTCGTGGTGTTGGAAAAAAGCGAGAAGTCGGCACCGAGTGCCACAGTTTGAGAGAGCCAGTCCCAGTCGGGACCAAAGAAGTACTGGAAAGGAATGGTAGCTACCGTGGCTATGAGTTTGATTCCTGCAATGGTTCCTGAGAACCGGGAATCTGGAGGCGCTTGGCCAATCTGTGCTTGCAACTTAACTGCTTCGTTTGAAAACGAGAAGCCTACAGCTTGTTCCCACCACGTGGCACCCCATAGGTGGGTATCCATATAAAGTCCCTGAATAAATGTAGGAGCGCCGTAGTTTGCTTTGTCGCCTTCACGCAGGGCAATCTCGACCTTGCTTTGTCCTGTAGGGTCGCTGGTATAACCAGAAAGTTCCACCTTGCCGTACACCCTGGTGTTTTCCAAGGATTTTGTCATATTGACCGTGGTTGCGGTCTGTCTAACGTTGACAATCATCCTTTGCAAAGCAGCAGAACCGTCGGCAAAGCGGGCGCGGAACACCAGCGGGAGGGCCCCGTCGGGCAGTTCGAGAGACTCGAGTCGGTACGTCCAGTTGGCCGTTCCAACGGCGCTGGTGAAGCTCTTTCCGTTGTCGAGTGATACCTCGACGCTGGTAATCGCGTGGGTTGGATCAAGCTTGTTCACGTCCTGAAGAGTTTCAACGGCCATCCATCCCGCTACCCCTTCGATGTAGGGTCGATTTGTGACGAACGCACCGTTCTTGGTGCTGGTCACTTGAACATACGGCCCTTCGGCCTCAAAGATTACCTTGCGTGGTTCACTGCTTAGCTTGACAGCAGCATTGAGCTGAACCACGGCTTGGATGACGTGCTCACCCGATTCGACGAGATCTCCAAACACTTCCAACTGGAAATACCCTTTTTCGTCGATATCAACCAAAGTCTTGCTCTTTCCGTCGATCAAGATGCTTGCTTTTTCAACTTTGTTGTGGCTTGTGACTTTGCCGGCAATAAGGAACATGCCATTTCGGGTCTCTCCCGAAAGGGGGTAAAGAACTTCTACTTTGTCGAAGGTCGCAGCAGACCCAATTTGCACGTTACGTGCAATATAGGTTGTGTTGCCCGCGGCATCCCGGCCTTCAAGACGCAAGTTGTACCAACCCGGTGTCAGCGTATCTAGCGGAAACTCCTGGTTGAAGACGGGGGTAACCGGCAAGTCGTACACCTGAACTGTGTTGGAACTTACCGAAACAGAGCTCGCAACTCCAGAAACCGTTGCTGTTGCTTCAATGAGTCTTAGCATTGCCTTAAGGCTTTGAAGGTTTACGTTGTCGCTACTACGGCCTTCCAGTTTTAAGGCATCGAGCAGGGGTTGACCATCGGTTGGTGAGTTGAGTGTTAATTGCGGAAAAGTATTGTCAAGGTTGAGGAGACTCGTATAGATGGATTCAGAGTCGTAGGCATCTGTCGTTCGGATTAACACCGAATAGGTTCCGTCTTTCAGTGTCTTGGTATCAAAACGCCACTCCCATTCCCGACGTTCCTTAGGAAGAAACTCTTTCACCTGCGGATCAGCGCCAGGGGACAGTACGAGGTCTTCTTTTGGCCTAAACTCTGCCCGGTTCCAACTCAGACCGTTGTCGAGTGAGATGGCTACGGACTTAATGCCGTTGCGGTCTAAGCCGGCTCCAATAAGGCTCACCACACCATTTGCGGTTTTCTGTATCTCAGGAGCTAAGAGCACAGACACAGGAGGAGCGAGCGACACCCGGAATGTCGAGGTGAAAACATTGCTTTTCGTCCCGTAGATATCTTCTGCCTGCATTTCAATTCGATGCTCGTTATCTTTTAAAGTCGATAGGGCTTGCGCAATGGAGAAACTCGTCACGTTATCAAATTTGGTCCATGGACCTCCATCGATCCGCCACGAAACTGATTTTACGCCGTCATCATCGAATACCATACCAGTGATTTTGAAGTCGGAGCGGACGACTTCTCCGTTGGCTGGAGTTTGAATCTGAACCACGGGTTTGTCGGCCTCTTGGTCCACAGCGAAGGCGACGGGTGTGACGGAAACGTTACCTGCAAGGTCGGTAGCCCGTATAGACCATTTTTCGGGGAGTTTTGCATAGGATGCAAAATCAAGCTGAAATTGGAATGTATCGGTGCCATTGGCCAACTTGTAGGTTTTTCCGTCGTCACTGAACTCGATCTTCCCTATTCCCCCCAGATCAGTCGCGGTCCCCACGATGGTGGTCAACCCGTTGACTTTGAGTCCTTCGGGAGGAGTTACAATGGCAATAGCGGGTCCTCCCCCATCATTGGTGACCCACCGGTCCAACGAACTGACATGACCACCACGGTCGGTGGCACGGAGACGGATGCCTACCAGACCATCCGGTCCGGTGACAGGTAATTTCACGCTGAAAACACCCTTGTTGACCACCAATTTGGACCAAGTTTGCCCAGAATCGACCGAAACCTCTGAACTCACCAAACCAGATGGCTCGGTAATTTTTCCCTCCACCTGAACGGAACCCCGAATCCAGTCGCCTGTTTGGGGAGTCGAAACATCGATGGACGGTCCGCCTCCGTCAAAAAATAAGGTGAAGGTTTGGGAAGAATATTTCTCGTTGTCGACCGTAAGCGCCGAAACCGTGAAAGGACCGTAGAGGCCTTCTTCCTTCGCCGACAAAAGGATGCGGTCGCCAGAGAGCTGGAGGTCAAGGCCTGCAACCGGGGGCACCAGAGTTACCGACTTCAGCGCACTGCCCCGGAAGGTACCGGAGAAGGTCGCACCCGGAAGAAGCTCAACCTTTCCGTTTTCTCCAATACGGTTATCTGCAAACAGGATTCCCTCTCTCTCGTACACCTGGGCAGCGTCCTTTGGCCAGATTCGATGAAAGAGCGTCCTTCCCTCCACCAACTGCCCTAGGGAGTCCTCCCCCCTCACGACAACTGCGATTCGGGCGTAGGGCAAGTCTAGGGGTGTGGGGATTTCAAAGTTCCAGGTATTTTCGGTGACTTTGTCCTTCACCGGTAAAAGCGGCAGAAAAGGACCGTTGAGCCAATCGGGCTGCGAAAAATCGGCGATCCGGTATTCGAGTCGCTTCCAACTGTTAGGCGAAGGGACCTTCCCCTGTATGCGAGTGTCCTTAGTTACGGCGACTGCGGCCCCAAAGGTCATTCCGCTGAACTGCACCGGTCCTGACATCGAGGTCGAGGTAAACTCGACGGAGATTGGTTTTCCCTCTTTACCGCCCGCGTCGAGAGGAAAAACGGTCAACTTGTGAGATCCAAGAGGGGGCACTCCAAGATCGACAAGGAAGCTACCAAGCGGCGGCTTAGCGGGATCGGGGGTTGTGGTCACCTTCGGGTTACCATCGAGTTGGCTGCTCCAACTCACGACGCCGCGGTCGTCGCCGATCCAGCCCGAGGCCGTCACGTTGCCTGTGAGGACCATCTTCTCGGTTCGAGGAAGGAACCTTGCCACCGGCAAGTCGGAAGCATCATCATAGGGAACCTTGAAGGTAAGCGTTGCAGTCTGCTTGTTGCTGTTGGACGCCGTGAAGATCAAACTCCGATCTTTCCATGCGCTGACATCCACATCTACTGTAAAGTAGCCAGCGTCTGTGAGGGTCAATGGCTTCTGCGCGAGCCCTTCTCCCCTCACGTTCAGTTGCGGCACAGCGTCAAAGCCTCTGATTCGTCCAGTGATCGGCAAAGTTCCATTGAGACCCTTACGCTCTGGTGTTGGGAACAAGATCTGCAAGGCCGGGATAGGAGCTGCAGCCGTGGATGCACTGGGCGCGGGTGGAGTCTCCAGCGATAACTGCAGAAGCTTCTCAGCTTGGTTGCCCGCCACATCAAACACGCGGATCTTCACCGGAGTCGAAAGATAAGTTGCGAGATCTAGGTTCAGGGTAAAGGGTCGGTCAATAGGAAGTGCAACCACCTTTCTGTCGAGCTGAACTTCTGCCCGAGCAACGGCCCCTTCGTCCGTAAATCGACCAGAAACCAAGACAGTACCTTTGCTTTTTGAATCGAGCAAAGGTACCGCCAGGTCGATCTCGGGCGCTTGCGTGTCCCTTCGAACTACGGTCAGCACTCTTGCCTCACGGCCGGCTTTGTCGGTGGCCCTCAGCAGTAGGTTAACAACATCGTCGGGGCCGGGAAGAGTGATGGTGCGGGAAAAGGTGCTCGTGTTACCCACGGGAAGGTCCAGTTGGGCCCAGGTGACCCCATTGTCGACCGACCACTCAAACTTGGCAAGCCCACCCGAGTCGCTCACCTGTCCATCAATTTTCAACAGACCGTTTGACCAGGCACCGGGCAAAGGCGAGGAAAGTCCCACCGCAGGAGGGGCGACGTCACTAAGTATGCTCCCAAAGTCGGTATCGAAAACCCTGCCCTTGTCGGTAACGATGTGAAGTTTGGCTCCATCGATTCGTCCGTCTTTCAAGGCCTTGAGGGTAATGACCTGGCCATCGAAGGAAACCCCTACCGGCACCGTGGCGACAGCGCGGGAGGTGCTGAGAATTTCAATGGTACGTATGTTTCCCCCGCTGAAGTAGCCCAGAAGGGGTGTCTCCGGCGTGAGAAATAGAGGATTGCTCCCTATTCTCGCATCCACGAATGCCAGACCTTCAGGTCCCTGCGGTTTTGAGTAATTCAAAACATTGATAAAACTTGAGGCCGTGAAAACCTGCCCGTAAACGTCTGCAGCGGTGACTTTGACCGCGACGACACCAAAGGGAGGATCAGCAGGAAAAATCAGATCTGCTGAAAAGCCCGATTTCGCAGCAACAGGAATCAGTTTCATCGGTTCGCCGTCCGCGAGGCTCCAGGTGAGTTCCTTGAGCTGGTTTGGCGAAGTGAGACTGACGCGGATACGGTTCTTTTTCTCCGGAGCCACCTTCATGCCAGCAGTAAACGGAATCTCCATGTCGTTGGCGAACAGACTCACAAGAGAGATCTCAGGCTTGGGCAGAATGCCAGTGAAGGTATAACTCGCCGTGCTCCCGCGTTTTTGGGTTTGGTCGACAGGAGTCAGTGTCAGTTTGTTGGTTCCCGAAAGCATACCGGGCAGGAGAAAGGAAAAGGAAGCCCCAACAGACTGAAGTTTTTCAGGGCCACCATTAAGACTCCAAGCGACCGCTGAAGGACCATCAGGTGCCCGCAAAGTCCCTGTGATAGTCATCGGGTCGTCAAAGGTCGACTTGTCTATCTCCTGCTTGAGGATCAGTGTGGGCAGAGATGTTTCCAGTTCCAATTTGCGGCGAACGGTGAGAAAACCTTTGGCACCCGCCGTGTCGGTTGCTTCGAAAGTTACAGCAACTTCTGGGCCTACCTCCTTAGACAGGTCAAGGTCTACCGACCAGAAAGGATTCCCAGCCAAAACAGGAATTTTGACCGCTGTATTCTTTCCAATCTGGGCCGTGAGACTGGCAATACCGAGCTTTTTGGTCACTTTGCCTGCAAAACGGACAATCCCATGCACTCCTGCCTCTTCCTTGGGTGATAAGACTTCTAGAATCGGAGGGGTATTGTCGGCTAACAGTAAGAACGCCAACCGTGATTCACTGCCCTGCCGGTCGATGCCCTTAAACCAGAGAACTACCGGACCGTCTGGGAACAAGCGGGAGTTGAGGTGTACCTGCCAGTCGCGAGATTTGGCTGTCGGGTCAGATGGCATCTCAATAGGTTTCCAGGTGGCAGCGCCGTCGGTGCTCCATGACATCGACGCGAGCCCATTTCCGTCGGTCAGGGTACCCTTGAGGTCGAGCTCACCGGTGACTCTCTCTCCGGATGGGTGACTGACAACCGTCAAGCCGGGTTTGAACTGATCGGTGATGAAAGGCACCCTTTGTGTGCGACCTTCGAGGTTATGGACATCGAAGCCCCTGACTTCGACTTCATGCGGGCCGTCCGCATAGGTCGAGAGATCCAACTTGTAGGACCAGAATGCCTTTCCGCTCGCAACTTTCCAATCACCACCATCGATGCGAACCTCGACACGCCCCACACCTTCGGTAGCGGTCGCAGCACCTACGATGTTTACCGATGATCTGATTCTTTGATTGGGTTCAGGAGTTGCCAAGGTCACGACAGGGAGTGCGCTATCAGGATCGTTGATGATATTGAAAGGCGTAGAATACGTGACATTGCCGGCTTGGTCGGTGGTCTTGATCACGACGTTATAGGTGCCGGCTTTCTGATCCGTGAGGTCGATAGTTCCCGAAAAGGTTTGAGATCCTTTAGCTTCTTTGTAGGTTGCTTCTTTGTTTCCGTTTGCCCACACAGCTGGAGTCAGCCCCCAGAGGAGAAAAAGGAGTATGACGTGCCACCGGGACCGCCACAACGCAAAAGCCTGCATAAACTCCACAATATCCATTTTCTCAAAAACTTCCAACTGCACTTTTTTAAAATATCTTGCTATTTCTTGCACTATCGGCACTTTAGTGCGGGAACTTCATCCGACGAGGCTTGGAAAAGGACAACAGACTCCAAGAACACGGGAATATCACTAGTGGCTAGTTAGTTCCATATCATGCAAGTTCACTAAGCTCGTGTTGATAGGCTTCAAGCCGAGTCAAAGTGCCTTGGGCCTCAACCAGCTTATTGCGTTCCCCATCCACGACTTCTGCCGGAGCACTGTTCACGAAGGCCTGATTGGAAAGTTTCCTTTCAACACTGGAAATGTAGTCCTTGGATCTTTCAATGGACTTTGCCAACTTGATTAGCTCTTTAGGAAGATCTACCACGTCGCGTACCAGAACCCAACTCTCGCTTCCCCGATTGACAATGGTGACCGCCCCCGCGGGCTTCTGCTCGCCCTCAGAGAACCTCAGGCGCTCTGAGCCCGAAAACTGAGCTAACAAATCTCGGTTTTCTCGCAGGAAACTGGCATGGACGAAGTTTTTCTCAACGGACACAACAACCTCGATGTCTCGCGCAGGATCGATGGCAAACTCGCTGCGCACCCTGCGAATACCAGCAACAAGATTTTGTAACGCGCCGAAGGCGGCCTCGGCCTCGGGATGGTCGCGATCCGGGTGGGCCACGGGGTAAGGTGCAATGACCAAGCTCAGTGCGTGCCCCGGCAGTTTCTGGTAGATTTCCTCTGTGATAAAACTCAAAAACGGATGCATCAGACGCAGGGATTCTTCGAGCAAATGGACGAGCTTGCTGGCAGCCTGCCGTCTGCGGCTTGGTTGTTCGGAATACAACTCCAATTTGGTAGACTCGATGTACCAATCGCAAAAATCATTCCAAAAGAACTCGTACACGGTATGGCCCATGTCGTTGTACCGATAGGCCAGCATGGCCGAGTCGACGGCACGTATGGCCGCATTAAGGCGACTTTCGATCCATAAATCGGCTCCGTTTTTGGTCAGCTGATCCGGCGGTAACACCCCCTGTTCGGGTATATTCATGAGCAGGTAGCGACTGGCATTCCAAACTTTGTTGGCGAACTTGGAGCCAAGTTTGAAGCCATCTTTATCCAGGTTGATATCTTGGCCCTGGCTGGACAAATACACCATGGTGAACTTAAGCGCATCGGCGCCGAACTCCTCCACGACCTCCAGAGGATCGATTCCATTTCCCAGGCTTTTCGACATCTTCCTTCCCTTGGCATCGCGAACCAAAGGAGTCATGTAGATGTCGCGGAAGGGCGCTTTTCCTGTGAACTCCATTCCAGCCATCACCATGCGCGCCACCCAAAAGAAAATGATGTCGTAGGCGGTAACGACGGCGGTTGTCGGATAGAACTTTTCGAAATCGAGGGTTTTCTCTGGCCATCCCAACGTACTGAACGGCCACAGCCACGAGCTGAACCAGGTGTCGAGCACATCCTCATCTTGAGTCAGTTTGCTTGCGGAGCAATGTTCGCAGGTTGTAGGCGCTTCCATTTCCACGTGGAGGTGGCCACAACTGTCGCAGGTCCAGACCGGAATTTGGTGCCCCCACCACAACTGCCGACTGATGCACCAGTCGCGGATGCCCTCCATCCAAGTCGTATAGGTACTTTCGTAACGCTTGGGGTAAAAGCGAATTTGGTCAGTTTTCAGGGCATGCATGGCCTTTTCGGCCAGCGGTTTCATGCGCACGAACCACTGTTCGGATAGATAGGGTTCTACGATCGACCCGGATCGCTGGGCGTGCCCCACTTGGTGCTTATGCGGAACTGCATCGACAAACAGTCCCAATTCGGTGAGTTCGGCGACAATTTTCTCGCGTGCCACCTTGGCGGTTAGGCCGAAATAGCGGGCCGGAACGTTCGGCCCGAGCGTCCCATCCGGATTCAGGATGTTGATTTGCTGAAGGTTATGGCGTCGTCCCATTTCGAAGTCATCGGGGTCGTGCGCCGGGGTGATTTTGACCGCACCGGTGCCAAAGTCCTTATCCACAAACGGATCGGCGAGTAGGGGAACTTCACGGTCGGCGATAGGGAGCTTGAGAAGCTTGCCGATTAAGCCCGAATACCGTTGATCTGTCGGGTGAACTGCGACGGCCACATCGCCAAGAAGGGTTTCCGGCCGAGTTGTGGCAAGCTCGACAAACCCGCTACCGTCAGCAAAAGGATAGCGGATATGGTAGAGAGTCCCCTGGACTTCCTTGTATTCTACCTCATCGTCACTAATAGCAGTTTGGGCCTCGGGATCCCAATTGACCAGGTAACGACCCTTGTAAATTAGCCCCCGCTCATACAAGGTGACAAACACTTGCCGCACCGCGCGATTGAGCCCTTCATCCATGGTGAAACGCTCTCGTTTCCAGTCGAGGCTAGCTCCGATCTTTCTCAACTGCTGGCTGATAATCCTGTGGTGTTCCTCTTTCACTTTCCAGGTCCGATCAACAAAGGCAGAGCGCCCTAAATCGTGTCGCGACTTGCCCTCTTTGCGAAGCTGATTCTCCACCACCTGCTGTGTGGCTATTCCGGCGTGGTCGGTCCCTGGTACCCAAAGCGTTGGGCGTCCTTTCATCCGCCAGTATCGGATCAACGCATCCTGAAGAGAATTGTTCAGCCCGTGCCCCATGTGGAGCACCCCCGTGACGTTGGGAGGTGGAATGGCAACGACAAAGGGTTCACCGTCGCCTCGAGGCGCGAACAGGTCGTTGTCTTGCCAAAACTGGTAAAGACGGTCTTCAAAGTCTGCAGGATTATAGGCTTTTGGGAGTTCGATCTGGCTCATTGAACGCGATTATAGAGGAAGCCCCAAACAAGAATCAACAAGACAGGGATATCACCAGGAAAGCTTTGAAACTAGGTACGGGACTTGGACTCTGCTCGGCTTTTGTTCATGCGGTCCATTTTGCGGAAATACTTCGCCTGACGTTCAACCTCGGACATGTCTGCAACCACAATCTTGTTCTCCACGAGCTTAAAACCTTGAGCAGCCATCATTTCCTTGACAAAGAGGTTACCCTCCGCACTGGAGAAACCCACCATGTTGAGGAGATCTTTCGGGCCGAAGGGAAAAGTATAGGGAACTCCAGGCTTCATAGCTACCCTCGCTTTTTCCATTTGCAAGTACAGTGCATCGTAAAGGCGCCCCACCGGGCTGTCCAGTGTCGCGTTGGAAAGCTGACGGTAGAGGGACCAGATGCGCTCGGCAAGCAGTGTCGTCAGCCGAGTAATGATCTGAGGCTGTGTCGTGACCATGCGTTGAAAGTTGGCCCGATTGACGGCGAGCAAGACAGCTTCCTCGTAGGCATCGGCTGATGCTGACCTAGGCTTATTCTCGATCAGAGACATTTCGCCGAAGATGTCGCCAGGCTTGAGAATAGCCAAGAGTACTTCCTTGTCACCCACGATCTTCGAGATTTTTACCTGACCCTTCTGCAGGATGTACATTTCTTGACCGGACTGCCCCTCAGCAAAAATCATGGTGTCTTTGGGATAGGTACGGGTAAAGACGTCTTCTGGCGGTTCCAAGTAAGCAACTTTCGCATAGGGCTTAATCTTTCCCATGCGGTCCTTGGCAACAGCCGCTTGCGCCCCCTGAGGATTGTTCCTGATGTACTGGTAATACGCAAAGAAAGCCTGATTGTACTTGCTCTGCTTGGCATAGTACTCCGCGACGCTGAACAGGTGCTCTGCGTCGCCGTCGACAGAGTTCTTGAAGGTCAGTTTTGTGAGAGCCTCATCGAGGTAACGAACTTTTTTTGAGAAGCCCTGAATAATCTTCATGGCAACAGGCGCATTGCGTTCAATCAAGACACCATATTGATCTCGATGCACCTGAATCAAGGAAACATCGGTAAGGGCTTGGGTGGTCTCGATATGAGAGTGGGAACTCATCGTTGACACGACGCCAAAGAAGTCACCGGGTTGAAGCGGACCTGAGTCCTCCTCTTCCACAACCTCAACTTCCTTGCTGATCCGGACCTTGCCCGACCGAAGGATATAAAAGTAGTCAGAGTTAGACTTCCCTTCAACAATGATGTAAGCGTCTTTTTTGAAACTGACAAGCTGGAGCTGTAAAGGATTATCCATAAATGCTGTGGCGCCCCACCTTCGGAAACAGTATAGGTACCCCTTGCGACACTGTCAACAAACTCAGGGCGCCGCGGATGCTTCAAGTACGGGTGTTCCCCAACTTACGCTTCCCAACTCCAAGGAATCCGTGACTTCTGCCAACAAAGTTTGCGTCGTGAAGGGAAGCACACCTGAAACCGGTCGTGAGCTCGGCGCGAGCCGAACTGGATAAACCTTATCAGTCGCCCACGGCAAGTGACGGTTATCAAAACTCCCAACTTCCGCATCGACAGAACCTTCAGCCGAATCGAGCACGAGCCACGGATCGATATCAATCCAGGATGCGCCCGAAATCCAAACCCGCACCCAGACGTGAGCCGTCAAGTTCCCTGATTCTCCAAGGTAGAAGCCACGGACTAAACGCACTACCAAACCCGCCTGTTTCCCCACTACAGCGGATAAGGTGGCGGCTTCCCAAGGGTTGAGCATGCGTGAACTTAGCAGCGAAGCCGCATTGGTTCGGTTGGGCGTTCCCATCGCCGCACGGTGAAAGCCGGCCCGAAGCGCTGTGAGAAGATGCTTTGTTTTCAGGAAATCGTCGGGAGCATCGAGGCCCCAATTTTGACTGAGGGTCTTCAACGAGCCAGGAACTGAGGTCCAGAGATTCTCCGGCAAGGCAGGTCCTGGCGGAATTGGAAGATCCAGCGGTATTTCCACTCCCGCTGGCCATCCCTGCCATCGTCGGGAGGCCACGGTCAAGGTGAGCCTCCAGTGCGTCGAAAGGCTCTGAGAAACCGAAGTAAACTGTAACGGGTCCGCTTGCGGTTTTGCCGACAGGTTCAGCCCCCCTTGGGGCAGAGGCGGCAGTATGGTGAGGTTGCCAGAGCCTGCGTTTACCGTTATTTCTAAGGGAAAATTGAGATGATAGGTTCGCAAGGACTCGAGAACAACGGGCGTGGAAGGATTCAGTGCAAGAGGGGTCGAAAAACCCTTGGCATTGTGAACAGTGCTCACGGTCTTATCACCCCAGCCCGAGGGAAGGTAGAACTGGATGCTTTGGTCAGACCAACTGATTGTCTGGTATGGACTAATGTCTTGGGAAATCGTTTCTCCTGATGGCATCGGAGCCGTTAGGGTGAGCCATGAGCCGTTGTCTGCCCGCCCAAAGCCGCGGCCTCCAAGGGTCACTAATTGTCCGGGAACTGGTGAGCTAGGAAGCACATAAGTGATTTCCAGTTCGGGCGTTTCAGGGCGAGATTTTAGAACGGTAGGTACGCTGAAGGAGTTCGTGAAAAGTACGCTGGAGCTGATTCCTTGGGAATTGGAAACCGTAACCAGCCCCGAAGGGGCATCTGAGGGCACTTGAAAGACAATCCTCTGGTCACTCCATTCCGTTATTACCGAAGGAGGCGGCGTCAGGCCCGATATCGTAAGTTGTCCCTCTCGGGCTGTGCGGCCAAAATAATCGCCGATCAATGTCACGGTATCGCCAGGGGCAGCAATCGAAGGATGAATGTCGGAAATTACGGGTGCTTTTCGTGAAAAGAGCATCATCATCGAGAAAACTATTGCCAAGAAGACCAGGGCTGCCAATGGCCATTGCCGGCGCAGGGTTGAACGGTCCCAGGCTTTCAAGGGAGCACCGCCTCAACATGCAACTCCACAAGCATCTGGTGTTTGGCGCCTCTTCGCTCCCTGCCCAAAGGGAAGTAAACCACCCGTTCACCGGCAGGAACTATCAAAGACTGCACGGAAGTCCTCCAATTCCGCCCTGCGACTTCGCCTTGTCTAACAAATCCCTGCACTACAATAAGATAACTCAAATCTGGGGCCGAATAACAGGTAATGGTGAGCCTGACACTGGTCGAGCCTACCTCGAGGTTGACCACTACTGGTCTTCCGGCCACTGTGTCCTGAATCAGAGTTTGTTCCCAAATCACCTGCACGGCATCATTGAGGATGCGAGGCACGACGGTGAGGTGGAGCAGGGGCTCTTCCTGTGCCGGTAGATCGGCCAGAGCAAACCCGATAGTCAGGAAAAGCGCCACAGTCCGGACGTGTTTCAGGGCGCTCCCCCTTCCATAGTCGAGACTTTGAGAAGCTGGCCGTCGCCACTGAGCTGCAGGCTATACTGCCCGGGAACCTGAACCTTCAGTTCTGCCAGGTTTTGGCTCGCAGGAGCCGAGTGTGTGCCGAGCCAGAAACCTGACCCCAACACAAAGGCCAAAACCGCGGCCACGGCAGGGTAGCTCCACCACGGCAGAAAGGTGGTTGGTTTGACCAGCGCTTCGCGCGGAGCAAGCGCCTGAAGCCTCGACCAAACAGCAATCTGGGAATCCTCGATCGCAGGCCAAGGTGCCTCAGCCAGTTGGTGTTTGACTTTGTGGTGAAGTTGGGCTTCGGCCTCCATTTCCCGGTCTTGGCGAATCAACTCATCGACGCGAGTGGCCCAGGGCTCTTCGACTTCGTGATCGACGTGCGCCGATATCAGCATCTTGGGATTCAAAGGACCTCCTTCAGCAGCTTCGCTAGCTGGGCCCTGGCGCGAAACACCCGGACCTTCACATTTCCTTCGGTAATCAAAAGCATTTTCCCGATCTCCGCGTAGGAAAAATCAGTATATTCTTTCAAGACAAGGACTTCTCTCATTTTTACAGGGAGAACCAGTAGTGCACGCTGAACAGCTTCTTTGTCTTCCTGACCCACTATCAACTCCAATGCGCCAGCTTGTTGCTGTATTGCCGGTTCGTGAAAAACCCTTTCCAGCGCCCGCCGCTCCCTACCCCGGCGCTTTTCGTGGTTTAGGGTTAGATTCCTCACGACCCTGATCAGCCAATACTTCAGGCCGTCATCGGTCGGCAACTGCTCCCGTCGCTCGTAGTATTTGATGAAGGCTTCCTGAACCAGTTCCTCGGCCACTTCCCGCTTCCCCACCATGCGGTAGACGATGCGGAACAGCAGGGGAAACCAATCTTCATACGCCTTATGAAAAGCCTGTGAGGGGTTGACTTCACCTGACATGGAAAACAGCAAGAAGGTCTTCACGTTACAAGGGACCCCTAAAGTTTGTTGAGCCGAGGCCCGGAAGGCGTATCGACAACGGTCCAGCCCTTCGCCTTGAGTTCATCTCTGATCTCATCAGAGCGCGCAAAGTTTTTGGCCCGCCGGACTTCGGTGCGTTCGGTGGCCAACCTGAGCACCTCATCGGGTACTACGGGGGAGCTAGGCGCCTCAAAATCCGCGAGGCCAAGTCCCAAAACTTCGTCCATACGGTAGAGGCAAGAGAGCTTCTCCCCTGGGCTGACTTTGGGGTCTTTCACTAGTGCCCAGAGCGAAGCTAGGGCCGAAGGGGACGCGAGGTCATTGGCCAGAGCTGCGAGCCAGTTGTCGATATGATGTTGCGATGCTGCGCTCACCGCTGAAAGACTTCCCATCGCTTTCCACTCAGCGACTTTATCGGTGAGGTTCCTCCGGGCGTTTCGGGCGCCATCCAGAG
Source organism: Spirochaetales bacterium (assembly GCA_947478845.1). GTDB lineage: Bacteria > Spirochaetota > Spirochaetia > JABEVK01 > JABEVK01 > JAIFLN01. The sequence continues at coordinate 296,156 of CANJXC010000001.1, forward strand.
CCTCCCAGCTGAAGGAAAGAGCGCTGCGGTAGTGGGCACCAAAACAGAAGTACCGGTAATCCAGTGGGTCATAGCCTTTGTCGGAAAGAAGCTGTATCGTCAGAAAATCACCGCTGGATTTTGACATTTTGTCCTTGCCGGTAAGTAGAAACTCGTTGTGCAGCCAATAGTTGACCCAAGAATGGCCCAGTGCTCCCTCACTCTGTGCTATCTCATTGGTGTGGTGAACTGGAATGTGGTCGATTCCCCCGCAATGGATATCGAACCTTTCTCCTAGGTGATGAATGCTCATTGCCGAGCATTCAATATGCCAACCCGGGTAGCCCCGCCCCCAAGGGGAGTCCCAGACCATTGTCTGGCCGCCAAACTTGGAAGAGGTGAACCAGAGAACAAAATCACGTGGATTTTTCTTGCCTGCGTCAAGGTCTACTCTGCTTACGGCAGGAGCCTCTTGACGGTCTAGCAGGGCCATCTTGCCATAAGCGGGGAACCGTGAAGTGTCGAAATAAACATTACCACCGGCTTGGTAGGTCATTCCTCGATCTTGCAGACGCTCGATCAGCCTGATCATCTGGGGAATGTGTTCCGTTGCATGGGCCACTGTGCCGGGGCGCAGGATGTTCAGGCGTTTGGAATCGCTGAAAAAAGCTTCGGTAAAAAAGCGAGCAATATCCCAAACGGTCTTACCCTGCTCCCGGGCGCCTTTTTCCATCTTGTCTTCGCCGTCATCGCCATCTCCCGACAAGTGACCTACATCCGTAACATTCATGACGTGAGTCACGGCAAAACCGATTTGGGCCAGCGTCCGGCGCAACACGTCTTCAAACAGGTAGGCTCGAAAGTTCCCTATGTGAGCATAGTTGTACACGGTTGGCCCGCAGCAGTACATCGACACCTTCCCGGCCACGAGAGGAACGAAATCCTCGATACGGCGTGTTGCGGAATTATACAGTTTCATGGACAAGGAAAGGCCCCCGAGGCTAGGATGGTCGCATGGCGCAACACCCGTCCAAGATAGGCAATCTGCTTACGAAATGCAACCTGAAAGGGACGTGGCAGGCCGATGCACCGATGTCTGGCCATACCACCTTTCGTGTGGGCGGGCCGGCCGACTTTCTGGTATTTCCTCGGAGTTTTGAGGATGTGCAGGTTGTACGCGAACTGGCGCGAAACCAAGGAATCCCTCTGACCATTGTGGGCCGTGGGGCTAACCTCTTGGTCGCAGATCAAGGAATTAGGGGAATCACGCTGGCCATGAGTAGCCTTGTCGGCTTCCAATGGAAACAGAGTTTGCTCACCGTTTCGGCGGGTACCGACGTCAGCGACGCAGCCCGCGCAGGTCTGGAGGGAGGCTTCAGCTGCCTAGAGTTCCTGAATGCCATGCCCAGTACCGTGGGAGGAGCCATATGGATGAATGCCCGATGCTACGGCTGGGAAATTGCCGACGTGTTGTCTTCGGTCACCGTGCTAGATGAAAGTAACCGGACAGTGATCGTACCCTTTGCAGCAAAGGACTGGTCGTATAAAAAATCCCCTTTCCAAGGGAGAGACTGGTTGATTCTTGAGGCCAGCTTTCGCACAAGTCCGGCGACGCGGGAGGCCGTCGAGGCAGTGATGGTGGCCAACGAGGCGGACCGCACGGCCAAAGGGCATTTTAGGGCACCCTGTGCCGGAAGTGTGTTCAAGAACAACCATGCCTTCGGAGCAGCCAGCGGGGTCCTTATCGACCGCTGCGGGCTCAAGGGCTTAAGGTGCGGAAAAGCGGTCGTTTCGGACTGGCATGCAAACATCATCATCAACGAAGGGGGCGCCTTGGCCTCCGACATCCGGCAACTCATCAACGCCGTCAAGCAAAAAGTTCATAGTCAGATGGGATTCTTGTTGGAGGAGGAGGTGGTTTACTGCGGTGATTGGTCCTTAAGCGAGGTAGATATCAACAAAGTGGTGTGATTCTCGGGCCCAAACCATTGAGCCACCAAGTGGGGAGCCTCCATCTTGAGTTCGGCCCTCCAAGGACCTTGAACCTGGGCCCAGCCCAGAGTCAACGTGGCCCCCACCTCCTCAGAGGTTGTCATTTTCCAACTTGCACGGCCAGACCATTGCGTACTGTTAGCCCGGAAACTGCCGAAGGCAGAGACTTCCCGCAGGCAGCCAGGAAAGGGAAAACTGCCGGATAAACCCACAGACCAACCGACCTGGTCAAGGGAAAGGTGGAACTTTCCGGACCATTCCCGGGTTGACCGCATCACAGCCACACCGACAGCGCCTTGTTTTCCCTCAAACGACCAACCGGCTTCACCCACTGCAGCTTCTCGATCTTCCCAAAGCACCTCAGCCTTGGTCGAAACCCCCCACACGCTAGCCAAAGTTCGCCACAGCACCTTGCCGGTTTCAAGACGCTCCAAACCCGTGCCAAGTTCGATCCCAGGCGGGTGTACCCTGAGGTCTGTCCGCCCTGTCAACGTTGGGAGCTCACCGGCAGTAGACACCTGCTCAGCTCGAACCCCTACCTCCCAGAGATCGGACTTCCAAAGGGCCAAGCCCCGCAAACAGTCGCTTTCGTCCGGCCAGGAGCGTTGGTAAGCAACACCGCTGCGAAAAGTCGCGAGCCTAAATAAGGCCTGGCCCCCTACCCGCGTTTCGGCGGGTTCCTGAATCAACCATGCTGAGCCCCAAGGCATCTGGAAAACACCACCCCAGGTGCCCGGACGCGCCAGCGGGTCGGGAGCCCAAACCCAGGGGGCCGATTCAGACCAAGCTGCCCTAAGGGGCCCCATTAAAAACGGCTCGGCCTTAAGGCTCCCGCTCAGCCAACCCCCATCGCGACCCCACGCCCTTGCTTCGAAGGACTTCAGTGGGCTCCACTGACCCTGCCAGCGAAGCAGGTGCCCGTCTTGGAGTTCCAAAGAAAGATCTATGGCCGTGAGCCAGCTTGGCAAAAGAGCCACAATCGCTCCCACACAAAACGCCATTTTTCGCTTTTTCATAGCCATAAAGACAGCGGAATCCGCCATTTTGCTTGAAGTTGCCGAAAGCTTCGTGGCACACTTTGGCTGTGGCGACACCGATAGGAGGGTCTTAAGCCCATGGTCATTTTGACATTGAATTGCGGCAGTTCGTCCGTGAAGTACCAAGTCTACAACTGGGAGGCGAAAGAGGTCTTGGCCCGGGGTCTTGTAGAACGTGTTGGCACCGCAGACTCCGTTCTAGAGCACACAACCCATCGCAATGAGACCCTGACGATCAATCGGGAAATACCTGACCACGAGACGGCGATTCAGATGATCCTGGAAACGGTGGCCGACAGCAGGGTCGGCGTTGTAAAAAAAATTGAGGAAATCAAGGCCGTCGGACACAGGGTTCTGCACGGTGGTCAGAAGTTCAACAAATCCGCCATGATTACTCCCGAGTCACTTCAGACCTTCCGGGAACTGGTCGATTTGGGACCCCTTCACCTACCGGCCAATATCTCAGGCATTGAAGCGGCTCAGAGGGTGTTGCCTCAGATTCCCCAGGTAGCGGTGCTCGACACGGCCTGGCATCAGACTATGCCTGCTTTCGCCTACATTTATGCGGTACCTTACAACTGGTACACCTACTATGGGGTGCGCCGGTACGGTTTCCACGGGACCTCCTTCCTCTATACCGCTAAACGTGCATCGGCTCTCTTAGGAAAACACCCGATGGAGACAAATCTCATCATTGCCCACGTAGGCAACGGAGCTTCGATGAGTGCCGTCAAGAACGGTTGCGCGTTTGACACTTCCATGGGCCTTACTCCTTTGGAAGGTCTGGTGATGGGCACGCGCTCAGGCGACATCGACCCCGCGATCATCAACTATATTTGCCGGCGCACCGGAATGACGAGCCTGCAGGTTGAAAATGATCTGAACAAAAAATCGGGTTTACTGGGTGTAACCGGGCGCTTTTCGGACCGGCGTGACGTCAATCAGGCCGCAGAAAACGGAGATTCCCAGTCCTTGCTCGCCAAACAGATCGAGGGATACCGCCTCAAGAAATATATTGGTGCTTATATGGCCGGCTTGGAAAGAGTAGATGCCATCGTATTTACCGCCGGCGTCGGTGAGATGAGCCCGGCAACACGGGAAGAGGCTCTTAAGGGCCTCGATAACTTGGGAATCATACTCGACCCCGATAAGAATAAACTCAGCCGCACTCGCAACGCCGAAACCTGCATCAGCTCCGACCACTCGCCGATAAAGATTTTTGTCATCCCCACCGACGAGGAGCTTGTCATCACCGAGGATGCCTATGCCATCAGTATCGGTACCTACGACATCCACACCAATTTCCGTTATTCTTTCGAGGACAAAGCGTATGTCAATAAGGAACGAGCCAAAGGTCTTGAAAGGGAATTGAAGAAAAACCCTGCTTTGCAGGACATTTTGGCCTAGCAGGCCAGGAGATTTCCGCGCGCTAGTGGCCCCGCTCGATCTGAGGGAATACTTCCAGCTTGTCGAGCAGTTCAGCCACCAAGTCGCGGCTTTCCGGAGTCAACCGCTCGGGAACATCGTCAGGTCCGTGCATCGTTTTCCAAGCGGCGGGAAGTTCACCCGGCTCTTTTCCTTCGAGCTCACCCGGAATCTTGCGGCGCTTGCGGTATTCGAGAGCCTGTCGGCGTGGCAAGAGGCTAATCTGCACGGCGGGGATTCCGCCTAGGAAAAGCCCCAAGTCGTCAGAAAATGGGGTGTTGACTTCCAGCGTGTCGCCTGCACCACAAGTCGCGAGCCACCGCAATGCCCCCAGACGCAGGCGCGCGTAGGCATCGAGTCCTGTGGGAGGCCCTTTTTGACGGGTCTGGCGAATCAGATGCTCGCCCAAATGCCCCAGGACCACGGTGTCGCCTATACCCGTCATGTCCATCACGACGGGGAATAGGCCCTCAATTGGCCCCCATAAACGGGCCAACGCATAGGCACCCTGGTCGCTAGCGCTGCCACCAGTGGACAATTCCTCACCATCTGTAAAGACCACCCTCATTGCCAGTCCTTTCCTAGAACGGCACAAGTAGTCCACGAGGGCTAAAACGCTAGCTCCATTGTCATTCGCTCCCGGGGTCCCAGCCACTCGATCGTAGTGGGCAATGACAAGTTTTTCGCCCGGTTCGGGCACCATAGGCCGTCCTGAGCGCAGCTGCACATGCCGGAAGGGGCCCACCCTGACCAATTCAAGGGGGAGATCCAAACTCTTGAGCGCCCTTACCAACACCGAAAAACGGTCGGCACTCGGTGTGCAAAACTCATGGAACCAGGGCGGTAAAGTTTCGTCGGCGAGGGACATGGGGCGTTTATATCATGGGGAACCCAGATTGTCTTAGAGGTTTACCTTGACCGCAACCCGTCCCTTAGTTAAGGTGGGGTTTCGCATGCGAGTTCTCGTCTTTTTCATAGTGTTGCTCCTCAGTGGGGTTCCTGCCTGGGTTCAGGACCTTGTTCCCTCGGTTCCCGGGGCCATTCTCATGGACTTCACTACGGGTAGGTTGCTTTTTCAAAAAAATCCAGACTGGGAAGATCCCCCGGCGTCGCTGACTAAGTTGATGACTCTACACTTAGCTTGGAAGGCCCTCGAAGCGGGTCGGCTTTCATCGGCAACTCCTGTTCCAATTAGGAAAGAGGTTTTAGGCTTGGTTCCTCCTGGGTCGTCGCTGATGTTTCTCGAGGTCGGTCAAAGGGTTACGGTGAAAGACCTTATGCTCGGTCTGGCAGTTGACAGTGGCAATGATGCAGGTTTGGTTCTTGCCGATTTTCTCGCCGGCAGCCAAGAAAAGTTCGTCGCCCAAATGAATGCCGAGGCGCAGGCGCTTGGTATGACTCGTACGCGGTTCCAAGATGCGTACGGATTCAGCCAGGCCAACACTACGACAGTCTTGGAGTGGTCCCGCTTCTGCCGTTTTTACCTGCAAAAACACTCGCAGGCTATTGAGAACTTGCACAGCGTACGGCAGTTTGCCTTTCCGCTGCCTGAAAACTTTCCACCCGGCGTGAGCCGCTCGCAGACGATAACTCAGAAAAACCGGAACTCACTTCTGGAAAGCTACCCTGGAGCCGATGGTCTCAAAACCGGTTATATTGCCGAATCAGGTTATAATCTTGCGGCTACGGCACTACGCGGAAGGCAACGGCTAATTGCCGTTCTTATGGGGATACAGGGAAAAGACGCGAACGAAGGAAGTGCGAAAAGGTCGGCAGCGGCGAGCAAACTACTGGACTTCGGGTTTAACACTTTTCCTTTGAGGCCACTGCCGGTGCCTGTGATCCCACCGGTGAAGGTTTGGTATAGCCAAGAGGGTCGAGTCGATGTTCTTGTCGTTCAGGAAGCAGTTTATCCACTTTCTGAGGCCGAGTTTCGCAAAGTTGAGGTTTCGGTGATTATGGCACCCGCATTTTTGGGCCCATTCTCGGTACACACGATCTTAGGCCACCTTGAATGGACCAGAGAAGGCAAAGAGTTCTATCGACTCGCGTTGGTTTCGGCTCGCGAGCTCCACAGGGCTCCCTGGTGGGAAGCCCTGAGCGACGCGTTAACGCTGTTTTTTCAGGGGTTATTTGGGAGCAAGTCTCCCATTCATCCGGCTATCTTGCCCAATAGCTGATGCGAAAGTCGGAGGCCTCACCAAAACCCAGTTCAAAGTAGAGATTCAGGGCGGCGAGGTTTTGTTTTTTTACAAACAGGCAGGCGCCCTGCCCTTGCTTCGAGAGCTGGTTCAGCAAGGTAACTAGCAAGGCTTTTTGCAACCCCTTACGACGATGCGAGGGTGTTGTGTACACCCCGCCCAATTGAGCCCACTCGCCGGCCCGGGCGTTTGTCCTGGCCATGGCTACCGGTTGCTCCCTGTCCCAGGCCACGAGAACCAATTGCTCCCTGAGGGTTTTCTGCAACGCTATCCAGCTCAGTACCGGTTGGAACTCCTCGGGAGAAAAAAGCACCTCCTCTTTTTCGTAGCCTTCTTGAAGAGAAAAAAGCTTCAGGGCATCCCTTGGCCTAGCCTGGGTCACCGCAATCGAGCCACCCGATGACGTCTCTTGACGTGCCCGAATCAAAAGATCGTAATCGACGCTGCGTAACCTGCGGGCAGGCTCAAGCGCCGACTCAGCGAAATTAACCCAGTCCGAGGGTCCCATCAAACAAAAGTTTTCGTGGAGGCGGGAAAGGTGAATGACGCGAACTAGCTGTTGTCGCGTTATCGGTGCATACGGAAGCACTGGGTAGACCACAGACCGGTCGCGCACACCGAAGACGGCTCTGAGGCCCGAATCATCGGATTCTGCGAAGAGTTTCAACCCCCTTTGGGCCAACATTCCAGTAGTTTGGGGACCGAACCTAGATAACCAAGTCCGAACACTCGCATGGTCGGCAACAGTTACTTGTTTCATGGCATTCCCGTTGCCAAACCCGGAAACTTCAGTGGCAGGCGACCCCTGGGGGTAAAGTCACCCGCAAGCGCCGCAGTAGCAACCTCAAAAGCAGCGGGATTGGTTCCAAAGACCGCGATTGCGTTACGGACCCAGGGCACCTCCCTTAGGTACACTGGCGAAAGCAGCGAAATAACTGCCAGACGGTCTTTCCAAGGCTCAAGTGCCTTTAAATAGGCAACCCCGCCCGGGACAGCTAAAACAAACACGATGCGGGACGCCGACCGGGCCTGCTCGACCAGGGTGTCACGGAAGACTGAGTCGTACCCCGAAAACCGATATTCGTATTCCAAGCTACGGGTCCCCGGAAACCGGATACCTACGGCAGCTGTAGCCCCTTGGTAGGGGGTCACCAAAAGAAGTGGCCCGGGTTTCCACGGCAGATCCTGACCCGCCATCAGGACAGCAGCACGAGCTGTTGACTGAAAAAAGAACTCGTTGGCCCCGGTTGCTGGCAACTTCAGGCGGGTAGGATCAGGTTCCAGCGGTATCGCTCCCTTGCCTTTCAGGTAGGCTAGCTTGAGCCTCACCACCCGCGTCGCAGCCTCCCTCAATCGCGCCAAAAAGGCAGGATCGGCCGCTTTTGCCACCAGTTCTTCTCGGGTTTCCGTCTGCGCAGCGGCGGGCTTCGATATCAGGAGCAGGTCATTCCCTGCGGCTAGCGCTTTGACGGCAGCTTGCGGAATTGTCATGCTATCGGGTCTGGCACCGTCCATGAGCAGGTCGTCCGTTATCACCACACCTGAAAACCCGAGATCCTTTCTCAGCAGTCCACCGATCAACTCAGGCGATAGGGACGCAGGAAGCTCATTTCCACTGACCTGGGGAAAGGCCAGATGTCCGCTCATGATGGCCGGCAAGCCCTCCGCTATCATCATCCGGTAGGGAACTAATTCCCGCTTCAACAGCATATCCCTCGTGTCATTGAGAATGGGAAGCCGCCCGTGGCTATCGTCGGGCGTGTTACCATGACCAGGAAAGTGTTTTGCCGTGGCAATCACGCCCGCCTCGGCAAGTCCCCGCTGAAAAGCAGCTCCTAAAACACCAGACTGAATCGGATCCGAAGAAAAGGAGCGAGGTCCGATCACGGTGGTATTGGCATTAATGTACAGGTCTACTGAGGGGGCGAAGTTCATGTTCACCCCCAACTGGCGCAGTTCGGTGCCGAGAAACCATCCAGTCTGCCAGGCATCGTGAGGCAGACCCGCTGAGCCAAGGGCCAGATTTCCGGGACTAGTGCTGGTAGTGCCTTTGATGTGCCTCACCCAGCCACCTTCCTGATCGGTTGCAACCAGAAGGGGAATCCGACCCTTGGCCCGTTGGCTGGCAGCTTGAAGTGTCTGCACGGCCTTAGCAACCGACTCCGGGCTTCCTGCGTTCCAGCCGAAGAACTTCACCCCTCCCAAAGGTCCACTTGACGCCCATTGCAGGATGAATGAGTCCGGCTCTGAATCCGGAAAGGCCAGCATCAGGACCTGGCTTGACAGTTCTCGGGGCGACATTCCCGCAACTAGCTGCGCGGCCAATTCCGCGTCTGGGCGTTGATCCCAGAAATCAACGGCATCGGAAGGAAAGCTTAAACAAAGGAAGGCTAGCAGGGCGGCGCAACGTGCAACCATACCGATTCTTACCTTATCGGCGCCGAAAAATCCAGCGGGATGGTTTAAACTGGTCCTATGCGCTCGTTTTTCCTTGGATTGCTTGGCTTATTGGTGTTTGTTGGTGCTTACCTCGACGCGTCGGAACCGTTGCGTTTTCGACCTCAACCCGAAATCGTGGCTCTCGCTGCGGCCCCGAGTTTTAGCCTCGACAACCAGCTCGATGTGGCACTTCTTTTTTCGGGGGTTGCTCCTGCCGATACCCTTTCGTGGCACAACCGATTCTCGTCGTGGATGTCTGATCTGGCCTCACGACTGCCACCGGGACTTTCCGATGAAAAGAAAGGTGAGTTTGTGCTCGAATACCTCCATAAGCACCATCTCGCCCGGTATCAGACTTTTCAGACCAGGCTCGATACGATGATCCTCAACGGGAGCTTCAACTGCGTATCTTCGGCAGTCGCCTACCTTCTGCTCGGTCGAAGCGTCGGCCTCGAGGTTCAAGCCGTAGCCACGAGTTCACACGCCTTTTGTCTGGTAAAGCTTCCCGATGGTCGAGAGATGGACGTGGAGACAACATCCGTTTATGGGTTCAACCCCGGAACTAAAACCGAGTTCAAGGACAGTTTCGGAGCGACAGGTTTGGCTTACGTTCCACCGGGCAAGTATTCAGACCGCAAGAAGATCACCGACCGGGGGTTACTGGGCCTGATTGTGCAAAACCGAATGGCCGCTTGGCAGGCCCAGGGCAACCTCAATCCCTGCGTCGGTGCTGCGATCGACCGGTGGACCCTCGACCCCTCTCCAGAAAGTCGGGAGACCCTCGTCGAGGGGTTTGTGAATCTTGCGGCGGAGTACAACACCCACAAAATGTATCTTGCGGGTCTGAGCCTTGCGGAAACGCTTCTCGGGTATCTCGGTCCGGTGACCGAAGTGAAAAACCTTGTGAACGCGCTCCTCAACAACCATATCAACACCCTTCTTGACCGCTCCGACTATTCGGGGGCCCTGGCGTTGGCAGCCCAGTGGAAAAACCGGGAGTGCCTCAAAGAGGAGCAGTTCGCACAGGTTTCCATGGTCATTTTGTCGGCCAGACTGGTCTCAGATGTCAAAACGCTCGGCTACCTCGAAGCCGCTAGAAACGTAGAAAACGTGTTTTCCCAGGGTGGAATCACCGCAGCGCGAAGGCAAGAGCTCCTAGGAGTGGTTTATTCGCAGGAAATCCAAAAGCGAGCCACCAATGGGGGTGCTCTGGCCGGCTGGCAGTTCATCGATACACTTCCGGATGAAATCCGGCGACAATCTTCTGTGGTCAAGGCTCGCGAAATCTATGTTTACAACTGGACCGTCGATATTCACAACCAGTTTGCAAGCTTATGGAACAAAGGGCAGAAAGACTCTGCCCGCAAGCTCCTTTCCGAGGCAATTCCCTTGCAACCCGAAAGCTCTGTGCTCAAGAAAGACTTGCTTCTCAGCCAAGGCAAGTGAACTATTTTTGCAACTTTATGCAAACTTATTGCATAACATTGCACTCTCTGTTAATTTGTCCTTGTGAAGACGAGAGATGACCGCCTTAAAGCCATTTCCAAGACTATTGTCTCTCATGCTGTTGCCAGCCAGGAGGAATTGCTCAGACTACTGACTGAACAGGGCCATGAGGTTACACAGGCAACGTTGAGCCGGGACCTCAAGGTTCTCCGCGTGGGTAAGGTCAGTTCTCCCCACGGGGGGTATATCTATTCCCTTCCAGAGGAATCCAACCGAAACCTCGAGGAATTGGTGCGCGATTTTCAGCGGGGTTATCTGAGCATGGAAAGTTCGCAGAACTTGGTTGTTCTCAAGACTCTGCCTGGCCATGCGCAGTCGGTCGCCTGGGCACTGGATAATCTGGAACTACCCGCAGTCCTCGGTACTGTCGCAGGAGACGATACAATTCTGCTCATCCTACGTACGGGCAACACCTTTGACGCCCTGCAACAGAATCTGGCAAAGTTGATGCCAGACTGGGAGGCCTGAAATGAAAGTTGCCGTTCTAGGAGCTACAGGGTATACCGGCATGGTACTTCTGCGCCTGCTGGAAAACCATCCTAAAGTCACCGATATTTTCGCTGTTTCCAGTTCTAAACCGGGTAGCAAGATCTCGAGCGAGGATTTTGGACTGGGTTTAGTTGAAAAATACGAAGCGTCTGAAGGTTTATTCTTGACGGTTGAACAGACGGTGGCCAAAAAACCCGATGTGGTCTTTGCCGCCTTGCCACACCTTGCCAGTGCGAGCGTATGCTCACCCTTTTTTGGGTCTACCGTTGTTATCGACCTCTCGGCAGATTTCCGGATCAAGGACCACGCCGCGTTCGAGAAGGCGTACGGGCAGAAGCCACCGAGACCCGATTTGCTGGCCACGGCAGTCTACGGGCTTGCGGAATGGCACACCCAAGCTCTGCGCAGCGCAGATTTGATAGCCAACCCGGGTTGCTACACAACCTGTTCGTTGCTGCCGCTGCTTCCTTTGTATCGAGACCACATCATTATCGGTCGAACCATCATTAGCGCCGTCAGTGGCATCTCGGGTGCAGGCAAAAAACCAGACCTCAAGTACAGTTTGAACGAACGTGCTGAAAGCGTGCTCCTCTATTCACCGGGCCACGCCCACCGACACAGCCAAGAAATCGAGGCAGAGCTGAATTATGCAGCCCCAGGTGCCAGCATTCTCTTTAACCCGCATCTGGTGCCCATGAAACGGGGCATGGAAGCCACTTTGGTGGTAGATTTTGCTCCAGGAAAATCGCTCACGGATGCTGAGGTTTCTTGGCAGGATGCGTATGGTGGCCGACCTTTTGTCCGTTACACCGGAAACCGAATGCCCGCCACCGGGGAAGTTTGGGGCTCGAATCGCTGCGACTTCGGAGCAGTGCAAGATGGCGCTAGCCTGATCATCAGCAGCGTGCTCGACAACTTGGTCAAGGGTGCTTCGGGGCAGGCCATTCAGAATATGAATCTGAGGTTCGGTTTCGAAGAAACTCTGGGCCTTCCGCTCAGCAATCAGGTGTAGGAGAGCTCGATGAATGTCATCGTGATCAAGATCGGGGGACTGGTGGCCCAGAATTCCGACGTGCTTGAAAAGCTTCTTTCCGAACTAGCGTCCTCGTCGCAGGGAACGGCAGTGAGCCCCGATTTTGTTCTTGTTCACGGCGGTGGTAAGGAAGTTACAGCCGTGAGCCAGAGGTTTGGTTTTGAGGCGGAGTTCCGGGAAGGAATCCGCATCACCAGCCCCGGTGAGCTCGAGATTGTGGATATGGTTCTCGGGGGCAAACTGAATATCGATCTGGTGCGTCGAGCACAGACCGCAGGCCTGGATGCTGTGGGCCTTGGTGGGCAGGATGGTAGCACGTTCACAGGTGAGGTCCTCAAAGTCGCCGATAAACCTGACAGCCGCACAGGCAGGGTTACGGCAACGGATCCCAGGCTCCTGAAAACACTGCTGGAGGCGGGTTTTCTTCCAATTCTCAACTCCACCTCCATGGATGGTAGGGGCCAAGGACTCAACATCAACGCCGACGAAGTGGCTCAAGAGGTGGCGATAGCCCTCCTCGCCCGTAGTCTGATTTACATTTCCGATATCCCGGGTGTGCTCAAAAACGACGCTGTAGTTCCCACTCTCGATGAAAAGGCCATCGACGCCGAAATCAGGGCAGGAGTTATTTCTGGCGGAATGATCCCCAAGGTGAGGAACGCCATTTACGCTTGCAGCCGTGGCGTGGGGGAAGTGCTTATTGGTGGTTATGGGGCCGAAGGCGATTTGGCCCGGCTTTTGGATCATCAAACAGGAACATCCATAACCGAATAGTTTCTACGGAGGATACCTATGCTGAACATTGACCCGATGGCCCACAAACCCCCTTTTCCTCAAAACTACGCGCAGGATTTCCTTGTTCTCGACCACGGCAAAGGCACAGTGGTGTGGGACAGGTCGGGCAAACGCTACCTCGACTTTACGGGTGGCATCGCCGTAAGCGCTCTCGGACACGGGCGCAGGGACCTAGCCAAAATCGCGGGCAAGCAAATGCAGAAACTCACGCATGTGAGCAACCTGTTCACCACCGAACCTGCCCTAAAGTTGGCTTCCAAACTCGTCAACACCGGCAACCCGGGTCAATTTGCTGCCGTCCACTTCGGTAATTCTGGAACCGAGGCCAACGAAGCCGCTCTCAAATACGCCCGGGTTTATGCGTTGCGCACCAAGGGCGAGGGCCACCACAAGTTCCTGAGTTTCACAGGTGCTTTTCACGGGCGCACTCTAGGCGCGCTGAGCCTGACCCCCACGGAAAAATACCAAAAACCCTACTATCCCCTCCTTCCCGGCTGTGAATCGGTCGCCTACAACGACATCGATGCCCTTTCCCGCCTCGACCGCACCTACGCAGCTGTGCTCATCGAACCGCTTCAAGGCGAGGGCGGCCTAGACAAGGTAAGCCCAAAGTTTGTAGAGGCCTTGCAAGTCCGTTGCCGGCAACACGACATCCTGATCATCGCCGACGAAGTTCAAGCCGGTTATGGACGCACAGGAACTTTTTACTCCTGGCAACAATTAGGCCTCATCCCCGATATTGTGACCCTCTCAAAGCCAATGGCAGGTGGATTGCCTCTTTCTGCCACCCTGATTCCTGCGCGGGTCAATGAGCAAATCCACATTGGCGACCATGGGACGACCTTTGGTGGAGGCCCGGTCACTTCGGCCGTAGCGAACCGGGTGTTCGACGTCATCAACGAGCCTAAGTTTCTTGACACAGTAGCTGAGCGCGGAAAGAGCTTTGAAAGCTTATTGGACGGCCTCAAAAAGGACTTTACGTTTGCCAAGGATGTCAAAGGAATGGGGTTACTTCGTGGTTTGCCACTGGCCTTTAACCCCGAGAAAACGACCTTAATGGCCGAAATAATCTCTTCCTGCCAGTACAGAGGCTTGCTGGTCCTTCGCGCCGGCACCAATATCCTTCGTTTCGCCCCTCCCCTCACGGTCAGCCGGAAAGAGCTCGACCAGGCGGTGGAGATTCTCCGTGAAGTGCTCACCCTGAAGGCCAAGGAGTTTGTTTGAAAATCATCCTCGAGTTTGACGACGCCACCGTAACCCAGCTGCTGAAAACCGTGTTCTTTGGTGCGTGGATGAAGAATGCCACCAAGACCGCCGAGGAACGGGACCCCAATATGGATAGTTTTGTCCAATACGTGCTCGGAAGGCTCTGGAACTCGGGCGAAAAGACCCGCGTTTGCGTGAACGGTGAAGGGCTCTTCGCTTTTGCACCTGAGTTCGAGGAGGTTCTTTTTGAGCAGGTGGACGAATACGATCAGGATATTTTTTGGGACGAACTGACCGACCAACTGGCGCGTCGGGATTACTACCAAAAAAATCCCTCAAGAATCGGCAAAGTTCCTGAAGGCAAGGCCGCTGAAGATCTGGTGACTGCCATCGAACGGGAGAAAGAAAAGTTTGACAAAGAGTTCGAAGAGCGTGGCGTGGAGAGGCTGAGAATTGTCCGTTGAGATTCCGCACCGGCTTCGAGGCCATGACCCCAAGGGATATTCGAAGGAGTGAACCCATGAACAAGAAGACCTACAAGAAAATCGCGCTGGCCTATTCCGGCGGGCTCGACACGAGCATCATCATCCCCTGGCTGAAAGAGAACTACGGCGGCGCCGAGATCATCGGTGTCTCCGTTGATGTGGGACAAAAAGAGGACTGGGAAGCGGTGCAAAAGAAGGGTGAGGCCAGCGGCGCCAGCAAATTGTTCATCGTTGACGCCAAAGAGGAGTTCGCCCAAGAGTATTTGTTTCCCATGCTTCGAGCGGGGGCCCTGTATGAAGGGAAATACCTTCTAGGAACCGCAATAGCACGTCCGGTGACGGCCAAATACCAGGTGCATTACGCCCTGCAGGAAGGCTGCGATGCCGTTGCGCATGGTTGCACCGGCAAGGGCAACGATCAAGTCAGATTCGAGATGACCTACAAGGCCCTGGCCCCCCATTTGGGCATCATAGCCCCCTGGAGAGAGTGGGACATCACCAGCCGTGAACAAGCCATCGACTACGCCCAAGCCCGGAACATACCGTTGGGCAATATCACCAAGCAAAACATTTACAGCCGCGATTGGAACGTGTGGCACATGAGCCACGAAGGCGCCGAGCTCGAGGACCCCCTTCAGCGCCCGCTGGAGCCCATGTTCCAGCTGACCAAGAGTCCCAAGGACGCCCCCGACGCCGAGACCGAGGTCAGCATCGACTTCGAGAAGGGCGTGCCCGTCGCCGTCAACGGAACGAAGCTGTCGGGCATCGCGCTCCTCGATCTGCTGAACAAACTCGGGGCCGAGAACGGCATCGGCCGCGCCGACCTCGTGGAAACCCGTACCGTGGGCATGAAGAGCCGCGGAGTGTACGAAACCCCGGCAGGTACCATTCTCTATACGGCCCTGAGGGAATTGGAGATGCTCTGCCTGGACGGTGAGACCCTCGAAATGAAGAAGAATCTCGCCAATACCTACGCCCGCCTGGTGTACACCGGAAAATGGTTCACCGCATTTCGGGTCAATCTGGACGCGTTTTTTACCAGTTCCAGCCGCTACCTTACCGGGGAAGTAAACCTCGTACTCTACAAGGGCAACGTGCTGATCTCAGGAAGGCAAAGTAAGTATTCTCTCTACAGCGAGGATTTGGCGAGCTTTGGCAAGAGCAACTACGACCACCATGACGCGACGGGTTTCCTGAAGCTCTATAGCCTGGCCACAGGCGTCCAGGCCAGCGTGCAGAAGGACTGGAATAAAGCATGACCGAGTTTGATCCCGCCTGGGGCGTAGGGCTGAGCTTCCTGTTCGTGTTCAGTATTCTGGGCATTGGGCTCGGTTTATTTCATTTCAAGATTGTCGACAGTTTTGTCAGTCGCAAGCTCATTCATATCGGGGTCGGGCACTGGTGGTTCTTTCACCTTTTTCTGATCAAGGACCCCGCGTGGGGTCTCGTTGGTCCGTTCTTTTTCCTTGGGTTTAACTTTTTGGCCCGTCAGTTCGGTTTTTTGAAGGCCATGGAACCGGGAAAAGGGGAATCCAACCTCGGGACGATCTACTTTCCGATGAGCTTAATCGCTTTGGTGGCATGGTGCGGATGGGGCGGGCTACCCCTCTGGGTGGCCGGTGTAGGGATTATGGTGCTCAGCTGGGGTGATGGCTTGGCGGCACTCATGGGAAGGGCCTGGGGCCGCCATCCGATCCCCGTCGCTTGGACCCGGAAGTCTTGGGAAGGTACCATGGCACTGTTAGTCGCCTCATTCTTGGTCATTCTCGTATGCCTGTTCGTTTTTGCCGCGCCTTTGGCCACATATCCACTCTGGTGGGTTACCGCCGTCGGAAAAGCAGTTGCCATTGCTCTTGCCGTGGCCCTAGTTGAGGCCCTGACCCCCTTTGGGATCGACAATCTTCTCTTGCCTGTGGTTGTCTGCGGGTTACTCCAACTGCTCGTATGAACGAAGTTCCGTGGTCGGCCTTCACCGGGCTGTGGCTAGCTAGGTTGCCTTGGGCCCTCCTTGCCACCGCCATTCTCGCCATCTCAGCTTGGGTACGTGGCTCCGTGAGCGGTTCGGGTGTGGCCGGCGGTGTTGTCGTTGGTTTGATCTTCTATCTCGCTGGTGGCTGGTCTCTCTGGTCCCTTTTGGCTGTCTTTTTTGTCAGTTCCAGCCTCGTTGGAATACCAGCCAAGAGACTGCGACCACAGTTGGAACACAGGCATCAACGAGGAGCTAGGCGCTCTTGGCAACAAGCTGCTGCCAACACCGCGCCTATGGTTGTGGCCTCGCTGGCCCTTCCCTGGGCGCAACTTTCAGGCAACCCAGTCCTAGTCAACACACTACTGGTGGCCATTTGCGCTGGATTTGCCGCAGCCGCCAGCGATACTTGGGCCGGAGAAATTGGTGTGTTATCGAGACATTCACCGAGGCTCCTTTGGGGTCTGAGGAAAGCGGAAGCCGGTCAGTCTGGCGGAGTCAGCTGGTTGGGTATCCTCGGTGCTCTCGCTGGTGCTCTTGCCATGTCCGTCACGGGTTTCCTCACAGGCCTCGGCGTAATGGCATTCCTAGTGGCGACTAGTTGGGGGTTTTTGTCCTCCTTGCTCGACTCGCTTCTTGGAGCCACCGTCCAGGCCCTCTACGTGAACTCAGAAGGACAATGGACCGAAAAACCACACGATCCGCAGGGAAATCCCCATACTCTCGTTCGTGGTTGGCGCTGGATAAACAATGACGTAGTAAACCTCGTATCGGTGGCGATGGCGGTTACAGGAGCCGGAGTTTCGGCCGTTGTAATTGGTTCACCGCTGTAGGCAAAGCAACTTGCCAAACCCCTGATGCTTCAGCCGAGGTAAAAGACGCCCTGCTCAGAGAATTGGCCAGTGCAGCCACCAAAGATACCATAAAGTACCTTGATCGACTGCAAAGCGCCCGAAACCCGGGCCGCGCACAGTTTATGGTCCAACTAACCGGTCGATAGCCATCGAGCGCAAACCCTTTAGCCTTAGATGGCCATTCTAGCCGCTTGTCTGAAACTTAAAAGTCGTTGCGAGCTTTCGTCCCATAAGTGAAGGAACATTCCCTTCAGGCTCGCGCGAATGGTTAGGGGGTTAAGTACCTGCAACTCTTGGACTGCGAGGTAGCATTCCTCGAGCCGGTAATTTGCAATTCGGGGTCGAAGATGATGAATGTGGTGAAAACCAATATTGCCTGAAAACCACTGCAACAACCGGGGCAGTTTGTAGTAGGAAGATCCTTGGAGTGCGGCGTCAAACAGATTCCACCGCTCCTCGCGCTCCCAATAAGCAGGGTCAAACTGATGTTGCACATAAAACATCCAAACCCCACCCAACGTGGCTACATAAACCATGGGCAGGCCAAAAAGGAGGACAAAGTCCCAGCCGGCAGCAAATCCGAGCACAATGACCCAGAAGCTCGAACCGAGAGTCGTGGAAAGGCTTCCGAGCAGTTCCGCGCGGCTTGCACCTTTTTCGGGAAGACGGTGCAACACCAGGAACAGCAGCGGTGGAGAAACAAGAAACATGAATACTGGATTACGGTACAACCGGTAGAGGGCCCTTTTGAGCTTTCCTGCCGCTCGATACTCAGTCAGAGTCATCGTCCAGACGTCCCCAATACCTCGTTTGTCGAGATTGCCGTTGTGAGCATGGTGAATACCGTGGCTTTTGCGCCAGCTCCTGTAGGGAGTAAAGGTTAGGATCCCTGTTACTGCACCCCAGAAAAAGTTTGCCTTTCGGCTCGACCAGAATGATTGGTGGGTGCAATCATGAAAGATAATAAAAGCCCGCACTTGAAACAGGCCAGCAACAATAGCTGCCAGAAGTACCAAGAACCACGGGGCACCGTAGCTCCATAAGACTGCCGAGGTTAAGACAAGTCCTAACCAGGGCAGGAGTGTATTCACGAGTTGACCAATTGCCTTGCGTCGCAAGGGAGTCTCGAAGACCTTTGTGCCCGGGTACCACGATGGCACTCGACCTGACTTTGCTGCAGTTTGCATACGATAGTTTAATAAAAAAACAACACTTGGCGTAAATAAACTTTAGGATGCCTTCGCGGCGACCGAACGCAGTACCATTAAGCCGTGGCTGGCGGCACCGCCTAAAATAAACAGGTGAAACAGTTCATGGAAACCGAAAACCCCTGGCTTCAAGTTAGGCCTCCTCACCGCATAGATTATGGCCCCAACAGTGTACCAAAGACCACCCCACAGCATATCCAAGAAGACCGCAGACGGCATTTTTTGGTACAAAGGTATCAGGTTAACAACGGCCACCCAGCCCATCAAAACGTAGAGAAGCGGATCCACCCAGCGGGGAGCTTTGGGTACAAGCAACTTGAACAGGAGACCAGCCAAGGTGATCGACCACTGAAACAGCAGTGTGGGTATCCTCCACGCCGGATCGAACCATATCCAAACAACCGGCGTGTAAGAGGCGGCAATCATAACAAAAATGGCAAAGTGATCCATCGTGCGCCAGAACGAACGCTCGTTTTCTGCCTGCTTGAATCTGTGGTAGGTAGAACTGCAAAAAAAAAGAAACATCGCCCCTAGGCCGTACACCAACGCCACAACCACCAAATCGGGATGCGAGTGCGAGAGGTCCACCCGAAACTCTGTGGGAACCAAAGACGGCAACAAGATGACCAGCCCCATCGAAACGGCCATCAGGGCGAGGGTAAAGGGAATCCAAGCGATAAAACCGAAGAAATGCGTCCAGAAGTTGATGCGCTCGGACTTCAAAAGGGTAATCATGGCTGTCATGGTAATCACCTTGTCCGTTTCCCGCAAGGAAGATATCCTAGCTTCATGGAACAACCCGATGCCATTAAGATCTTCGCTGGAAGTTCCGGCAAAGCCTTCGCTGAAAGTATGTGCCGATATTTAGGTATTGAGTTGGGCATCTCTGACGTTCGAAAGTTCTCTGATGGAAACCTGTTTGTGCGGGTCGGTGAAACCGTAAGGTCTCAGGATGTCTACCTCGTTCTGCCAATGGCCCTCAATCCGAACGATGAGTTCACTGAGCTCCTGTTTTGGATGGACGCCTTCAAACGGGCCAGTGCACGTACCGTGACGGCAATTCTGCCGTATTTCGGCTATGCGAAAGGCGACAAAAAGGACGAACCCAGAGTTTCTATCCGGGCCAGAGTCTGTGCCGAAAGCATTGAACTGGCAGGTGCCGATCGCATTGTCTGTTTTGACTTGCACAGCCCTCAGATTCAAGGTTTTTTTAAAAAGCCCGTCGACCACATCTACGCCATGCCGATTTTGGCAGCCTACCTACGACGCCAAAGCTTTCATAACCCAATTCTTGTGAGTCCCGATCTTGGGTTTCTGAAGCAGACTCGTAAGTTCGCCCAGGAACTGGGCTGGCCGCTTGCAGTCGGGGAAAAAATCCGTCGTGGCCATGACGAAAAGGCAGAGGTCGTGGAAATCATGGGCGAGGTGCGCGACCGAGATTGCCTCATTGTCGACGATTTTACGATTTCCGGAGGCACCCTCACCGACCTCTCCCGTGGGCTTAAAGAGCGCGGAGCCCGACGAATCGTGGCAGTGCTCAGCCACTGCCTGATTCGTCCTGAGGGAATTGCCAAGCTCGAAGCCAGCCCGATAGAGCAGATCATCACAACCAACAGCGTGGCAAACCCTTACTCTTCCTGTCACCCGAAGTTCGTCACGTTGTCGGCCTCACCACTTTTTGCTGAGACTATTCGCCGTATCCACGGCGGGCAATCGGTGAGCCCCATGTTTGACTCTCCCGACGACCCGGTGATTCGTAGTTGTCTCGATTACTCAGAAAGTTGTTGAACGGCCTCGGGAACATCAAGTCCAAGCTGTTGGGACCAGATTTTCAAAGCCGAGCAGACCGAGCGGGAAAGTAAGACGCCGTTCAGAAGACCCTCTTCGGAGGCACGGCGGCTGCGTTCGCCGGGGAGGCGTTGGTTCTCGGCCATAGCTTGGGCACGTTGCTTGAGAGAGGCCACGCGGGCTTCAACTGCCTCACGGCCACCAAAAGCCTCGAGGTCAAACGCAAGTACCATTTGATTGTGGGTGTTTAGGCCTCCGCCGGTGGCAATTTGATCGAGAGTCGGCCCATCGGCCAACACTCCGGTCAGGAGTTCACCCAACAGGGCCAGGGAGAGTCCCTTCGGTCCACCAATCGGGCCCACGGCGCCCGCAAGAAGTTCCTGCGCTGAAGTCGTCGGCTCTCCCCGGTCGTTTCTGCCCCAATGGACCGGAGCGTCCGCGCCTGTAGCCTCCAAAGTGTTGAGGTTACCAAGCGAAGAATAGGCTAGGCAAAGATCAGCCGAAAGACCAGAAGTTCCCACCCCAACTCCAAAGCCCAGGGGGTTATTGCCTATTTGTCTTGTGTGACTTCCCGGAAAAGCCATTCCCGCATCAGTATTAGACCAAACAACTACCAGAGCCCCTTCGCGGGCCCCGATGCTCGCATAGGGTGATGCTGCCAAGAAATGATTGGAATTGCGAACCACGGCGTATCCCACCCCTTGACTCCGCGCTAGGCTCAAGGCTCGATGGGTGACGTGGTGACAAACAACCTCTCCCAAGCCACCGTCACCCTCCCAAACTTCGGTGCCACCTGTCTGTGACACTAGCCTCAAGTCAGGTTGAGGATTGACGAGTTTGTCGCGAAGCCACCCAAGCCTCTGAGGAAGGTAGGAAAGGTCATGATGACCCAAACCTCTGAGAGAAGCCAGGGTGAACACCTCGGCTGCATTTTCTGCCTGCGGTTCGGGAACTCCGCTGGCAAAAAGAAGCTTCGTTGTCCAGCTCAGGACCTCCCTGAAGGGTAAAGTGATGGTCAATTGATCTTGATGGTCAGGTTGGCGGACAGAGCAGCAGCCTGTTCTACCAAGATATCTGACACAACCTTTTGTACAATATCGCTCACCGATACTTTCGCGGTGTCGGTCTTGGTTTCGACCTGGGATGAAAACTGTTCGCCAAGTTGATCCAACACTCCGCCACCACCACCACCGCCCCCGCTAGCTGCAAACTCTTGTTTTTCCTGCTCTACAACCTTTTCCTCGTTGACCGTTCCGTCTTGGTTGAGCACGGGCGCAGAAGGGGGTTTGACGGCGATCGGAGCCGCCACGGAAGCCCCCGAACTGGTCTTAGTGAACTCGCCACCCTGCACTGACCGGCTGATTCCAAACGCGTTCACGAACTCAACAGAACCGTGGCTAACGAAGATCGATTCGCCGTCGGTATCGAGTCCCGTTCCTCGCACCGAGGCCGTCGCGTTGGGGCCCTTAACTTCAAACTGCTGGCTGTTTTCCTCGGATTGAGGCCTAACTTCAGCCTTGACCTTTCCCGATAGGAGCTTCAGCGTCGTCTTTGAACCCGAACCACTGTTCACCAATTCTTCGAGACTTAGCCGGGTCAAGGGCTTGAGCGAAATCACAGATCCTAGGACAGACAAACTCGCCGTAGCTTTAAAGCCCGTTGAGATGAGTGTCCCAGCGGGAACGGTATCCCCTACCTTGGCAGCAACCCAGTCCTTTCCCGGAAGTTGAAACTCAACCTTTCCTTTCACGTCCTTGAACACAGCCTCCTGGGCTCCAAGGGCATTAACAATCAGCAACAGAAAAAACAAGACGGAGATTTTCATGGTTTCCTCACAGTTCCAAGGTGGCCGTCAACACGGCAAGATAGGTCGGGGAAGTATCGCTGGTAAAAGAGCTAGGGGTTGGAAAAAAAGCCGCGAGGTTCCAGCCTAACGCGAGTTCGCTGGTAGTGCTCCAGCTTCCGTAGATAGCGGCCTCTTCGCCGAGCAGGAAATCGGTAGATGTGGAAAGCACTCCTGCCAACGACGGCTGGCGACCGGACAGGGGTCGAAGTAGAGCGTCGACTTTGAGTCCAGTGCTCATTCGGCGAATGGGGCTGAACGAGTAGTCGATAACCACTGCGGCCGCATTGGCTGCAGTGTAAGACGCTACCAGCCCTACTCCCTTGCCGGAAACCGGCACAAAACTGTCCGACTCTCCCAAACCTTGGCTCCAAGTGCCATTAAGCACCAAGCGACCCACCGCTAGATTGGAACTCCATTCTGTGGAGGCCAAAACTCCGTACGAGGGTACCCAGTCGGTGATCAAAGCACTCACGGTTGCCGTTGTCGTTTGGCGGAAGCCAAAGAGGAACGGACCCGCAATCGAGACGGTGCTGTAGGCCGAATGCGTTGTCTCTCCGGAAGTCCTTAGGTCATATTGAGCTATATTGTCCCACTGCAAGTCCTGACGCAAAAACGTTTCATTCCAACCCAAGTTAATGCCGGCAATGGCCCGGCGAGGGGCAAAGGAGTCGGTGGATTTCGGATCCAAAGTACCGAGACTAACCCGGCTGTTTTTGCTCAGGACTAGGCCGGTGTACCATCCTTGTAGGTCCAAATGGAACTTACCGCTGTAATACGAAACCTTTCCTCCGTCCGCTTTGCCCCCAAGGACCCAGCCTCCCGACTGGTCGAGAAAGTTAAGGCGTCCGAAGGCAAAATCTAAGGCGCCGGCAGAGTTTCCGTCGGTTCCCGTAGCTAACGGAATCAGAAAACCCAGGCGGGCCCCTCCCAAATCAAAGCGCGGATCGGTCCACTTGAGCGCACTGGAGGCGTAGGTTCCTCCTAGATCTGCAACTCCCTCGATTCTGAAATCCGCAAAACCCATCGGCACGTTTAGGTAAGCCGTGGTCTTCAGGCTTTCGGTGAAGATGGGAGAGGAAATTTTGGGAAGAAGAACCACAGAAGCCGAAGTTGCAGTTATTCCCAAATCAAAGGCAGACAGGTTTAGCCCCATAAGAGTAACGCACAAGCCTGCCAAGAGCTTATTGGGTCTAAGGAACATTATTTGGCTCCCAGAGCGGGATTGGCATCCATCACTTTACCCAACATGCGGATAGCCTCTGCTCCGCTGACGTCGGCACCGGGATCACTACCTCCAGGAAGATAACCTTGAAACTTGAACTCCCTGAACGCGTATCGTGGTGAAGGAAGCGCGGTGTAAAGGTATCCGCCTTTTACCGACCAGATACGGGCAAGCAAGTAACTGTAGTCGGAAAGGTTGATATGAGAATCTGGCCCCGTGAAGAAAGGGATCCATCCCAATTGGGAGAGCTGTTCGAACCCCTGCTGGGGCGAAGCCGACTCTGCTAACTGGCCAGATCCAACGAGGGCAAGATACGCTCCTTGCGACCAACTGATCGACTTATTTTCAATTATTTCATCCAAAACCGACGACGACTGTGCCCAAAGTCCAGAAGCAGAAAGCAAAAGCCATACCGCGACACACGTTTTTTTCATCGAGAACGACCTTTTCATCCAATGACCTTACTACTATACTTACTTTTTATCATCATTTCCTGTTTCTACGGAGTTTTTTATGGCAACACCGATTAAGAAAATTTCACCGGCCCTCTTGGTCCCGGGAATTGTCAGTGTCGCCATCATGGCTCTCGGCTTATTTTCGGCAGTGAGGGCCGTCGACAACAACCTGTATGATGTGTATTTACATTTGAAACCTGCGATTCCCGAGTCGCCCCAGATCTTGCTGATGGATGTGGACGACACTGCAATTTCGAGTCTCGGTCAGTGGCCTTGGCCCCGCAACATCATGGCCGACGGGTTGATCACCATGAAGGAACTGGGCCTTGGCACCGCGGTGTTCGACATTGAGTACCTCGAGCATAGTCCGCCAGGAATCGACCGCCACTACATGGAAAACGACCTCAAGACCAGCTTTAATCGAAGTTTCGGCGAACTCGGAAGCAACTTCGCCGACCTTTTCTCGGCCATCCGTAACCAGCAGATGACCCTTAGAGACGCCGCACCTTACGTGAATGAGTTGCTCGCCCAAACACAAACTACGGGCACCGAATTGTACCAGTCTTCCACCAAGGTGGCGCGCAACAACGATTTATACCTAGGGCAGGCCATGGCCTTTCTGGAAAACACTTTCATTACTCTCAATCGCCTTGAGCAGCCCGAAAACGCGGCCGATAGCCCTCTGGTGAAGCTCTCTCAGGAGAGGTTTCCCGTCATCATCGAGGGTCAGGAGGGCCGGATCCCCAAATATGTCGATTTCAAGATTCCCCTTGAGGAGTTGGTGGTTCGGGCCAAGGGTGCGGGACTCACCAACGTGCAGATTGACAACGACGGAAAGCGCCGGCGCATCCGCCTTTTGGAAAACATCGGTGGAAAGTGGTATCCGCAGCTCGTATTTGGTCCCCTTCTTCAGGTGCTTGGGCATCCAAAGGTGATTCTGAGTTCGAGCCATCTTCGCCTCGAAGGCGCACACTTTCCCGATGGAACCACACAGGACGTTGTTATTCCGTTGGATGAAGACGGCATGATGCTCATCAACTGGAGCCCGGCGACGTTTCTGGGAAGTTTCCAACACGAATCGTTTGCCAGCCTCGTCAACCTCAACAAGGACGAAGACATCGTGGTGTCCCGGTTGTTCGACCTAGCACAGCGGGATATCTGGAAGGCGACCGACGGCAGCAATGTGGCTCAGGATCTGCTGACGGCCCATGAGTCGCTCCTTCCTCTCAAGGATGCGGCCCTTGCTTCAGGAAAGGCGACAGATATTCAGGCTTGGCTTGAGGCAAAAACCTCGTGGCGTAAGGCTCTAGGCGAGTTTATGCAACCGGAAACTTTGGCTTCACTCGAGCAGTTTGCCGACCACCAGATCGCAGGTTCTAAGGGTACCGACAGGGAGCTTTGGACCACCGAAAAGGCGCAGACCAAAGACGTCTTTAATCGTCTCGAAGCGGAGAATAAAAATTACGAGACTCTCCACGAGACGCTGACAAAGAAGGTGGGCGGCAAATTGGCCATCATCGGCTACACCGGAACGGGAACTTCCGACATCGGCGTCAACCCGTTTCATTCCCAATATGTTAACGTAGGGACCCACTCTTCTTTGGCCAATACCGTTCTCCAGCGCCAGTTCCTTTCGGAAACTCCTGGGTGGCTTAGCTTGCTTTTAGTGGCCCCTTTGGCCTTCGGCCTGATCTTTGTACTTCGCAACTTGAAGCCTCTTCAGCAGAACCTTGCCGGATTCGGGATTGTCCTGGGCCTGCTGGCGGTAGGAGTCCTGTTTTTCCTACTCACGGGTATCTTCGTGCCGCTGTCCGGGCCGCTGCTGGCGATGTTCTTATCGTTTGTCGCGTATTCTCTGGTACGTTTCTTTGGCAGCGAGCAAGAAAAAGCCTTTATCACCAAGGCCTTTAGCACGTACTTGTCTCCCGACGTCATCGATCAAATCGTGCTTGACCCAAGCAAACTCAAACTAGGCGGAGAGGAAAAGTGGATGACCGCCATGTTCACCGACGTCAAGGGCTTCTCAACCATCAGCGAGAAACTCACGGCCTCCGAGCTTGTGGCTTTGCTTAATGAGTATCTGTCGGGAATGAGCGACATCGTGCTCGGTGAAAAAGGAACGATAGATAAGTTCGAGGGAGACGCCATCATTGCGTTTTACGGAGCGCCTTTGGATATCCCCGACCACGCCTCTCGGGCCTGTATGTCTGCTTTGCGGATGCGGCAGCTTGAGCAGACCCTCAACGTCCATTTCCTGGAAGCCAAGATGACCCCCACTCCGCTTATGACCCGCATTGGCATCAACTCCGGGCAAATGGTTGTGGGCAACATGGGCACCAATGCCAAGATGAACTACACCATTATGGGCAGTGCCGTGAACCTGTCCGCTCGGCTCGAGGGTGTCAACAAGCAATATGGAACTTGGATCCTCACGACTCAGGACACTGCCAAAGATACCGGCGAAACCTTTTTGTTCAGGCGGCTCGACAGCGTCCGGGTGGTTGGTATTAACACACCAGTACTGTTGCAAAACCTGTTGGGCGTCAGGGCTGAGCTTCCACCCGAAACGTTCCAGATGGTGGAAAGATTTCATCAAGGAATGGATGCCTTCGAGAGTCGCGACTGGAAAAAGGCCAATGACGTTTTCACTCATTTGGAAAAGGACTTTCCTGAGGACGGCCCTTCCAAACTGTACGCGAAGCGAAGTGCCGAATATTTGGCTAAGCCACCAGCCGA
This sequence comes from Spirochaetales bacterium, assembly GCA_947478845.1. Classification (GTDB taxonomy): domain Bacteria; phylum Spirochaetota; class Spirochaetia; order JABEVK01; family JABEVK01; genus JAIFLN01. The sequence goes on from CANJXC010000001.1 coordinate 322,818, forward strand.
CGATTGGGATGGGGTTTTCAATCTCACAGAAAAATAGTAGTATCTCTGCCCAATGTCGCACACCTTTTACATAGAGAATCTAGGCTGTTTCAAGAACCAAGTAGACGCCGAGTACATGATTACCTCGTTGCAGGACAAGGGTTATACCCGGGCTGAAACCGCTCAGAACGCAGATCTTATTTTGGTCAATTCCTGTACCTTCATCGAGTCGGCAAAAAAGGAATCGATCGAAGCCTTCTTCCAGCTCCGACAAGCTCGCAAAAATGCAAAAATTGTCATGACGGGCTGTATGGCGGAACGTTACGGGAAAGAACTTCTTGAGTTGATTCCCGAGGCCGACGGGATTTTTGGCAACCGGGACCCCCAAAAAATCGCAGAGATTGCCGATAAAATCATGCAGGGAGAGAAACCTCTCTACTTTCCGCCAAACATGCGACTTGCGCCCCGGAGAAAGCACTTCCTAAGCCTGAAAAACAGCGTCTACGTGAAGATTTCCGAAGGTTGCTCAAACGCGTGCACCTTTTGCGCCATTCCCAAGTTTCGTGGCACTTTGAACTCACGCAATTTTGAGGATGTTGCCTCCGAAATCGAGGGTCTCATTGATGATGGGGTCAAGGAAATCAACTTGATCGCACAGGACCTTGCCAGCTTCGGGCTCGATCGGGGCCAGAGCGAGTTCATGGCGCTTTTGGAACGAGTTCTCAAAAAACCGGGAGACTACTGGGTGAGAATGCTCTACCTCTACCCTGACCGCTTTCCGGAGGAAGTGCTCGAGCTCTGCAGGAGAGACAAACGCTTGCTGCCCTACTTTGATCTTCCCTTTCAACACGCTTCGGGCAGACTTCTGAAACTCATGGGTCGCCAAGGAAACTCACAACAATACCTAGACTTGATTGAAAGGATCCGTCGGGAGGTCCCGGATGCCGTCATCAGATCGACCTTCATTGTCGGCTTCCCTGGCGAGAGGAACTCCGACTTCGAGGAACTGGTTGAGTTTCAAAAACAAGCAAAGATAGACTGGATGGGTGTGTTCACCTACTCCCACGAAGAGGGAACCCCCAGTTACCGAATGATTACAGAAGACGCTTTTGAACTATTTCGGCCCAAAGCTGAGGAGCGCAAGTTGCTGCTCGAGGATAGGCAGAGCGAAATCACCGCTGCGAATCTCGACCGTTGGGTGGGGCGTGAGCTGACCGTTCTCATCGAGGAACCCATACAAAAGACGGAGATGGCCCTCGGACGAAGTTTCCTACAGGCCCAAGAAGTCGATGGCCTTATCGTGGTCCGAGGGGAAGGACTTCAACCAGGTCAGGTGGTTCGCACCCGCATATTGAAGCGCAATGGAGTCGACTTGGAAGCCCAGGTAATGGCTTGAACCCTGAGACCAGGCGGGGCTTCGTTTTCGGGTTCTTGGCCTACGCAATGTGGGGATTGCTTCCGCTCTACTGGAAAGCGCTTTCGGCTTTCTCGGCAGAAATCATTCTGGCCCACCGCATCCTTTGGGCTCTAGTTCTGACGGCTGGTTTTGTTGTGGCGCTTCGACTCGGGAAGGAAACCTGGTCGGTGGTATCCAACCCGCGCAAGCTTTTGGCGATGATCGGTGCTGCAATTCTGATCAGCATCAACTGGTGGCTCTACATTTGGGCAGTAGGCAACGGTTTCCTCGTGGAATCAGCACTAGGCTATTTCATCAACCCCCTAGTCAGCGTCGTCTTGGGCATCGTCTTTCTCAGGGAGAAGTTGTCCGGCTGGCAAGGAGCAGCTTTTTCCCTCGCAGCTTCCGGTGTCCTGGTGATGGGCTGGGGGATCGGCCATGTGCCTTGGATTGCGCTGGGACTGGCGTTCAGTTTCGGATTTTATGGCTTGCTTAAGAAACAAGCCCCTGTATCATCGCTTGCGAGCTTGCAATTAGAAACCCTTTTTTCTTCTCCCCTTATCTTCTTATTCCTGATCCCGACCGGAACTTTCTGGGGAACTACCAACCCGGAAGGGTGGCAGATTGCGATGTTGGTAGTCGCAGGTCCTGTGACTGTGTTACCCCTGTTGCTCTTTGGCTCGGCCGCACGAAAAATCACTCTTGCCCAGATTGGATTTCTGCAATACATCAGCCCTACCCTCAATCTGAGTCTCGGAATCTTTGTGTTCCACGAACATTTTGACGCCAACAAGGCGGTCGCCTTCGCGCTCATCTGGTGCGCTTTGGCCCTTTTCAGCATTGGAGAATGGCGGGGTCGAAACTTGGTTGCGCAATGACAAATAATGACATCCTGCGCCGTGTCCGTTTCGCTTTGAACATTCCTGATGCGCTTATGATACCGCTGATCGGCGCTGGAGGTCAGACGGTGACGCCGGCGGAGCTGGAACCATGGTACCTCAAGGACGAAGAACCGGGCTTCATCGCCTGCCCTGCAGCGGTGCTAAATGCCTTTCTCGACGGGTTGATCCTCGAATGGCGGGGTCCAAGGTCAGCCGAAGGTCCTGCCCCAGTTTCACGCGTCAACAACAACCTGGTTCTCAAGAAACTGCGGATAGCCCTCAACCTTCAAGAAGCCGATTGTCTGGCCGTGCTGGCCAAAGGCGGCATGGTGGTCTCCAAGAATGAACTTTCGGCCCTGTTCCGTAAGCCGGGCACCACGAACTTCAAGCCTTGTGGCGACCAGTTGTTGCGGAACTTCCTTACGGGTTTAATTGGACGCACTAGGCCAATGACAACGCCCGATTGACGCCACTGAGTATTGCCTTGATGGACGCCGTTACAGTGTTGCGGTCAATGCCTACTCCCCATACGACCGGCCCGCTTTCTCCCAACCGCAGCTCAAGGAAAGCTACCGCTTGACTAGCCGCACCGCTCCCTCCCAGAGAATATTCGCTGTAGTCCATGATTTTGACCTCTTCCGGTAGAGCCTTCACCACAGCTTCGATGGGGCCCTCTCCGACACCATGGAACGTACGGAAGGTACCCTCTCGTTCTGCCTCGAGAGTAAACCGTACTGCGTGGTCGCCAGCCGGGTCGTCGCTGAGGTGGTGGCTTTTGTACCTGTAAGGGGTCTGAGCCTCGAAATACTCTTTGGTGAAGATTTCGTATAAGTGGGTTGCAGTGACTTCTTTCCCGGTTGTATCGGTGTGCTGCTGAACGACTTTACTAAACTCAATAGACAGCCTACGAGGAAGCACTAGGCCGTATTCCTTCTCAAGCAGATAACTGATACCGCCCTTTCCGCTCTGACTATTGACGCGTATCACGGCGTCGTAGCTGCGTCCCAAATCCTTGGGATCGAGAGGCAGGTAGGGTACGTTCCAAAGGTTTGAAGGCATTTGCGCCGAGAAACCCTTCTTGATTGCGTCTTGATGGCTCCCACTGAAAGCGGTAAACACCAGATCGCCCGCGTAGGGGTGCCTGGGATGGACCGGCATCTGGGTACTTTCCTCGTAGAAGCGGCGAATCTCATCAATGTCGGCAAACCTCAGGCCAGGATCGACTCCCTGTGTGTACAGGTTCAATGCCAAGGTGATCAGATCGACGTTGCCGGTACGCTCTCCATTTCCGAATAAGCAACCTTCGACCCGATCGGCTCCAGCCATGAGTCCCAGTTCAGTGGCTGCGACCGCAGCTCCTCTGTCATTATGACAGTGTAGGCTAATGAGCACGCTGTCGCGGCGGGTCAAGTTGCGGCTGAACCACTCGATCTGGTCCGCGTAAATGTTAGGGGTTGCCACCTCCACTGTTGCTGGGAGATTGAGAATCACTTTCTTCTCGGGAGTCGGCATCCAGACATCGAGCACCGCATTGCAAACCTGTAGAGAAAAATCCAATTCAGTGGCGCTGAAGGTTTCGGGGGAATATTCGAACCTCCAGTTTGTTGCCGGAGCCGCTGACGCCAAGTCGCGAACGATGGTGGCCGCCTTTACGGCCAGAGCAATGGTGGCTGTTTGGTCGTTCTGGAAGACGACTTCTCGGAACAAGGGGCTCGTTGCATTGTAGAAGTGGAGAATGACGTTTTTGGCTCCCTTGACGGCCTCGAAAGTTCTCACGATCAAATCTTCGCGGGCTTGAACCAATACTTGTATCCACACTTCATCGGGAATCAGCTTCTCCTCGATGAGTTCCCTGACAAACTGGAAATCCGTCTGGCTTGCGGCTGGGAAAGCCACCTCAATTTCCTTGAAGCCAATAGAAGTTAGCACCTGGAAAAGGTTTTTCTTACGCCCCGAATCCATGGGCTCAATCAGAGCCTGATTTCCATCCCTCAGGTCTGAACTACACCAAATTGGCGGCGAGGTGAGAGTCCGGTCGGGCCAAGTCCGGTCCTTGAGACCGATTGGTGCAAAGGGTTTGTACTTGGTATTGGATTGTTTCAGCATCTTTTTCTCCTAGGCATAAAAAAAGCCGTCCTTCCGGGGGAAGAACGGCCTTCTCAAAGGTGAAGTTTCTTCCGTCAACAAAGAGAATGTAGTGGAAGGAGAAGGCCGGCGCAGCGCGTTATTCCGTGATCGACTGTCATGTGTGGGAGCTTATTCTGCGTTCTAAAGACTGTCAAGATCTGTTTCCTTCTTCGTTGCTTGACAAGAGCGGAGCCAAGCTTCAAAGTGCTAGAGGGAAGCAAGAGGAGTACTCTGTGGGAATCAAGATCCTGATTGTGGAAGACGATAAAAATTTGAACATGATGCTGAAACTGATCCTCAAGTCGAAGAATCTCGATTGGGAGTTGCATACTGCTCACTCAGGTGACGAGGCTATCAATTTGCTCAAGACGTTCAAACCGGAGGCGGTGGTTCTCGATATCATGATGCCTGGAATGGATGGAATCGAACTCGCTAGGAAGATCCGGGGTGACGCAAAACATAGCCGCGTAAAAATTGCCGCCCTTTCCGCCTTGAGCGATGGTGACACCAAAAACAGAGCAACTGCAGCTGGGGTCGACGCCTATTGGACCAAGCCCATCATCCCTGACACGCTTGTGGGGAATATCTTTCAACTTCTTAAATAGGGTGGCCTGACTGCGGGCCCTTCTTACGCTCTTCGTTTTCCTGCACGCACCTTTAAATTGTGAGTCTTTTGCGTGGGTCACAGACAGCAAGCTGGCCCTGCCTGCAACCGAAGCTGGGGGCAAGTTGCTGTTGCTTTACTGGGTGGCCGGTTCCGGTGCTCCGACCTTCGCACAGGAAATGGACAAGGCGTTTGCCCCTTGGCCACAATGGAGGCGTGAGCTATCTACAGCGGTGACAACGCTACGGCTTCGAAGTTGGGAGACTCGATTGCCACAAGGCCTTCCCCCGCTTCCAGGCAACGGGATCTCGAGTGTGTTGGCTCTAGGCCGCACCGGTGATCCTGACTGGCTGGTAGCTTGGACAGAAGTTCCACCTGTCCTTGAGCTCTCTCACGCTTTAGAGTTGGCAGGACTGAGTTTGACGGAGCCGTACAGTTTGGATGTTACCGAGTTTGACCTTCAAGGGCTCAGCGGGCCGTCTTTCCAGCGGAACTTTGTGAGGCAAAGCAAGGGCCCCTATTGGATAGAAACCCTTGTCGACGGTACGCGCACCTGGAAAGAGGAGGGTCCTGTAGGATCGCTTTTGATTTTGCGTGACTCGAGTTCATCTCTTAAAGCGGCTTTTCCGCTGCTAGATGATTGGAGCTTTCTGTATAACCCTGTCGCCCAGAGTTGGAGCCCGTGGAGTCGAGTTCTGGTCAAACACCGCTGATTGGCGCATACTGCCACTATGGATCCTCATCAACTTCCCGTCTATCGTGAAAAAGAGCGCATTTTGGCCGTTCTTGCCGAGCATCCGGTAGTCGTGATCGAGAGTCCCACCGGTTCGGGTAAAACAACTCAGCTACCCCTGATTCTTTATGAAGCTCAATACGCGTCGCGCGGGGTCATAGGTGTTACACAACCGCGCCGAATCGCCGCCGTAAGTGTTAGTGATTACATTGCCCGCCAACTTGGAACCAAGATTCCCGGTTTGGTGGGCTATAAGATGCGGTTCGAGGATAGAACGACTTTTGAGACCCGCATGAAGGTCATGACCGACGGAACCCTTCTTCAGGAAATCAAAGCCGATCCGATGCTGACCGCCTATTCTGTGTTGATGGTCGACGAGGCCCATGAGCGGAGCCTAAACATCGATTTCATCCTAGGCCTGCTGAAGACTATCCTCAAAACCCGGCGCGACTTCAAGGTGATCATCAGCTCGGCAACTATCAATGCCCAGGCTTTTGCAGACTACTTCGACGGAGCCCCCGTTGTTCATATCGAAACCCAACCCTTTCCTGTGGAAATCTTCCATGAGCCGCCAGCAGTTGCCGGCGATGAAGAAGCAATAGTTCTGAAGATTGCCGATATCGTAGGCCGGGTGGTAAACCGGGGCCTTCCTGGCGACGTTTTGGTGTTTCTACCGGGTGAAAAGATGATCAAGGAATCGGCGCTGATGCTTGCGTCTCAGCCGTGGGCGAAAAAACTCTGGGTAATCCCTCTCTATGGTCGCTTGTCGGGTGAAGAGCAAGAACGAGTGTTTCTTGCTACCCCTGAGGGGAAAACAAAGGTCGTACTTTCCACCAACATTGCCGAGACCTCGGTGACAATTGAAGGCATTACGACAGTTGTGGATACGGGACTGGCCAAAATGAACTTCTATAATCCCAAAACTTTCACCGCCGCCCTCATCGAGAGTCCGGTCAGTAGAGCCGGGGCCAACCAGCGTAAGGGTCGCGCGGGGAGGACAGCCCCTGGAACTTGCTTCAGGCTTTATTCAAAAGAGGATTTTGAAGGACGGCCTTTGTACACGTTGGAAGAAATCTACCGGACGGACTTGAGTGAGGTCGTGCTTCGCATGGCAGAATTGGGTATTCGCGATTTTGAAAGTTTTGATTTCCTGTCGCCACCGGGCAAACAAGGGATTCATGGTGCTGTCGAAGCTCTGAACTTACTGGAAGCTCTGGAGCCAGACCATTCGCTTTCGGCCACCGGAAAAATGATGGTAAAGTTTCCCCTGCTTCCGAGACATAGCCGCATGATCGTCGAGGCTATACTTCGCTACCCTGAGGTTCTGCGCGAAGTGACGATTGCGGCGACCTTCCTTTCAACCGATTCGCCGTTTCTCCTGCCTCAAGGCGAAGAAATTGAGGCACGAAGGGCCCATCATCAGTTTCGAGACCCGTTGGGCGACTTTGTGAGCTACCTGCGCATCTTTGAACAGTTTACCAAAGCTGCCAACCAAGAGCGTTTCTGCCAGAACGCCTACCTCGATTACAAGACAATGCTGGAACTTGTGAATATTCAAGGCCAGCTCGAAGAGATCGTGGGTAAAATGGGCATTCCGGTCACCTCCGGAGGAAACAACGACGATTATCTTTGCGCCATTGGCAAAGGACTGATACAGTTTGTGTGCGTCCATACGGGGCGAGGCATTTACAGGTCGCTCACCGCTGAAAAAATCGGGATTCATCCAGGGTCAGTGATGTTCAAGGAAACGCCACCCTTCCTCGTGGCCGGCGAAATTGTGAAGACAAGCCGGATGTACGCCCGCTCGGTGTCTCCGATTCGCAAGGAATGGCTCAGCCGTATTCATCCCACTCTTGCCAGTGCCCTTTTGGGCACCGAAAAGGGCCTTACCCGCCAAGTTGCCGTGCCCCTACGACGGGAAACACTGTCGACCCGCGGGGCAGCATCGGGCCCGGAAGCAGAAATCAGACTTGGGAGTGAAGTCTTTCCTGTCCGGACTGAAAAAGGCAAGAACAAGGTTGTTGTATTTGCCTGGGAAGCTCTCGCCCGGTTATTGGGCTCCACGAAAGCTACAAGTTGGTCGGAACTAAAGAACGTCAAGGGAGAGTTGAGGGTCGAAGGGTTCACCGTCCTTTCGGGAATCAAAGCCAACAAAATCATCGAAATCTGTCGCAAGATCGACCCGCAGGCTGAGAGGCTTCAACATTGGCCGCAAGGGGTTACCTTTAGCACCGCCAACCGACTCAAAGGTCTTGTCAACATTTTGGAAGACCTTATGAAGCTGGCAGAACTAAAGCCTGGCTCACGGGTACTTGGCTTTCTGGCGCTGCTCACCGACAACCGGGGACAATACTGGGTTCGAGTAGAAAAAGGGTTCCCCGAGGCCCTAGGCGATTGCCTTGCCAGTCTCGAAGCTTTGGCCGACGACGCAGCTGAGTATCTGGACAAAGCAGATTTCAAGGAAGTTAACGCCGTCTGGAGACGGCTTAACAAGCTACTTTAGTTCGCTCTATGGACTAACCATTGACTCATAGGTTTTTTTGTCGAGCGGGTAGAATTGCAGAATCAACGCAGCTAGCAGAAACATCACAACTGGTATGGGACTCACTAACAGCACGATGACACTCAATGCCCCTTCAGACTGTGCTTGGTTGGCAATATAGCCGGCGGCGCTCAGTAGTGTGCCAATAAACCAGTTAGCCAAGGATTGTCCGAGTTTGGTGCTAAACGTCATGAGGCCGTAGTAGGATCCTTCCTCGCGGAAACCCGTACGCCGTGCCTCGACCTCGATGGTATCGGGCACGAGGGCAAAAGGCGGTGCATAGGCGAAGCCCATACCGATGCCGGCAAACACCATAATTCCTAAGACACCTCCGCTACCCCATGACGGACCAACCAAGCCTATCATCCCGCAGGCTGCTGCCAATAGGATCATGGCCATCTGGTAGGTACGGATCTTCCCGATTTTTCCCGAGAGCCAAACGCTAACGGGAATGAAGGCCGCCGCCACCAAGAGGAGAATTGCCAGGGCCCCGGTGGTTCCTGCTGGATCATGAAGTACGTACTCGAAATAGTAAGCCAGCATGGCCGAAACAAACGTGATTCCAAGGATATTGACCACATAGCCCACAATGACAATGACAAACGGTCGGTTCGCGAGCACTTTGCCCCAAGCCCCGAAGGCGGAACCTGAAACTTCGACCGGCAACATAGGTTCTCGAACGGAAAACGCAGTGATGAGCGTACTGGCAGCAAAAACACTGCCGAAAACTAAACCGGCGACGAAGAATCCTCGGGGCGAATCTCCCGGAAAGGCCTGGGCCACAATGCCAAAGGCAACCGCTCCTAGGATGGTTCCTACCACAGCAAAACCCATCCGGTAGCCACCAAGGCTCATGCGCTCGTCGTAATCGGTTGTCAGTTCGGGTGTAAGGGAACTATAGGGGATGTTCACCACGGAAAACGCGAGGTTGAGCACCACCAGTGTTATGGTTGCCCACCAGAAAAGAAAGTTTTGGTCTTGCGATCCAGGAACCATGAAGAAAAAGACAAACACGGCCGCCACAGGGAGAGCACCAAACAAAAGGTAAGGCCTGCGGCGTCCCCAGCGCGTGCGTGTCCGGTCGGATAAAATACCCAACATCGGATCCAAGACAGCGTCCAGAAGGCGACCGGCCCCCATGGCCAACCCCGCCGCGGCGCCTGCCAAAAGAACGGAGTCGGTGAGGTACTTAAGCCCCCAGAAACTGAGAACCGTAAAGAAAAGGTTCCCTCCAATGTCCCCTACCCCGAAGCCGAGTTTGGTCGATACCGGAACTTTAGCCATGTACACCTCCTCGATGCCTTCTCAGGATCATGCAGTATTCCTCTGGGGTCAAGCACAATTCGCAGTTGCAAGCCTGTCAACGTGGTTGTAAAGTATTGGTATGAATCTTCTGATGACTCGCTTGCGCTCTCTCATCTGGTCCTTGGTTGCCTTTTCCTGCGTCCTTATCCAGTGGTTTACCTTCGACCGTGGAACTACAACAGAGGAAATCCTCACCTCACTGTCCAATTTCCTAAGCTACTTCACGATCGAGGTCAACTGCATGTTGGGCGTGTGGTATCTGCTCAGAGGCCTCCATCCCCGGCACGATTGGGGAGGAGGGAATCCTGCTGTCCGGTTATCGTTGAGCACCTATGGTCTGGTCACGATCATCGTTTATTGGTTGTTGCTATCGTCCACCGAGCATCCCGAAGGGATCCGGTTCTATGCCAATTTAGGCCTGCACCTCGTGGTGCCCTTGGCCATTACCGTAGAATGGTGGTTCGACCGGCCTGTCCAACGAGCGACTTGGGGTTCATGGGCCTGGGCCTTGGCTGTACCCGTAATTTACTGTGGCTATTCTTTGGTCCGTGGGTCCATCACCGGATGGTTTCCTTACTTTTTTGTGGACTACCCCAAGCAGGGTGTGGGTCTCACCGTGGCCTACATCGCAGGTTTGTTTTCGTTCTTTTTGTTGTTGGCAGCAGGACTAGGAGTCGTGTGGAACCGCCTGGCTCAACCTTCTAGCCAAGCAACACCAACATAGCCTTCATCGTGACTCAGGCTGAGGGTTCCGGCCAATGCACGGCCGGATCTACTAAGCGCGACGGGAGGAACACCCTCAATTTTGGCCTCAGGCATTCCTAGCGAGGACAACAAAGTTCTTGCCAGCTCGCGGGCTGCTACAGACTCCTCGCCTTCTGCTTTTGACACATTGCGGTATACCCTAGACAAAGAGGCTTCATCGGTAGAGACCCAGGCATGCACCCATTCAGAATTGTGCTCCCATGCCAAGGCCCAACGGGCGCCGTCAAAGCATACTTCCGGTGTTCCGTGCTCGAGATTCACTTCAAAACGGCAAGGCGAGAATACGGTGGGATTATCGCGGGATAAAGCCTTAAATGCGGCCTCTTTAGCAGCCCAAAAAGTCCATAGGCCCAAAACGGTGCTCCCTTGGGATACCCAGAACCGCTTCTCAGCCGGACAGAGAATGCGCTCTACAAACCTTAAGTCGGTGTTGTGGTCTCTGTTCGATACGGCGGACCAAGCAACGAGGTCGTTTCCGACCACAGGCCTGCTCACACCGTTCAGGCCAGAGTCCACCGGTTGAGGTAGGATTGTTCCATTTCAGCCAGCTTGCGGATGATCTGTTGCGACAAGTCCCGCTGGGCTCGAAGGCCTTGCGAGGCGGTCTGGGGGTCAAGAGCTTCGACCTCGACAAAGAAGTGCTCACCACGCTTGGGAATCCAACTCTTGGCTCTTTGCTGGCGACCACGAAGGTACATCACCAGCACATTGGCTTTTAGACCATCTTGGCGAACGTCTTGCAGGATTTTACCGACTCCGTAAGAGTAGTTTTCGGTGTCAACTCTGCCGCTACGGCTTCTCGTACCCTCGGGAAACATCATCAGGCTCTGTTTCCGAGACATCAGATCACGCAACTTCTCAAGAAAACGGCGGGTCTGATCGGCCGTACCCTGACGGATCACCGGTAGACACTTGCCCAGATAACAGAAGAAACGCAGTACCGGAACATGGGAGAAGTTCAGCTTTTCCGGTGTGTTCCAAGGAAACATCCTCGGCTTTGCGAGCGCCTTCCAAGTTGGAGTCATGGCCCAAACCAAAATCAAAGAGTCAATCATGGTCAGATGATTAGGACAAACAATGACGGGACCGTGTTTTTCCTTAATTAACTCTGCAACCTTCTGACGAAAGGCGCGAAGGTTTTCAATGCGGTAGCCCAACAATCCTTTCATCAAAAGGATCGAAACACCAAAGGTAAAGGGCACAGAGAGCTGAGCAACCCAGTTCTGCACGGTAAGGCCTAGGCGTTTGAACATTCGTGTTTACTTGCCCTTCAGAACAAGAATCTGGTCTACGGCATCGCCAAGGGTACGGATCTTGTCCGCCGTGTCGTCGTCGATGGCAATATTAAACTCGTCTTCAAAGGCTAGGATGATGTCCACCAAGCGCGCAGAATTGACACCCAGATCGCTAAGGATCTTGGTCTCAGGAGTTGCGGCCTTGAGGGCGTCGGTGTTCTTTGCAAAGGGGCCGATGATGGCCACCACTTTCTCCATAGCTTCGGTCTTGGTCATAAATTCTCCTTTAGGTCGGGTTCTAGCTCTCTAGTACTTCTGGAACAGGACACAGCCGTTCACGTCACCGAACCCGAAACTGGCCTTCGCCAGAATCTTGAACGGTTTGTCAATCGTCTTGCGAACGATGCGGGATGCATAGGGCTCGAGGGCCGGATGCAGGTCTTCGCAATTGATAGAACCATGGATGAAGCCTTTTTTCAACTGGAGGACCGCCGCCACGCATTCAATGCCACCAGCTGCGCCCAGAGCGTGCCCAATCATAGACTTGGTTCCATTGATGAGAGGAATCTGGTGGGCTTCAACGCCGAGGGCAATTTTCCAGTTTTCTACCTCCAGTGGATCCGCCATGGTTCCGGTGAGGTGACCGTTGATCACATCGATCTGAGATCCATTGATTTTGGCATTGGCCATTGCCGCTTGAATGCACTTTCGCACGCCAATCGGATTGGGTGCTGTCATGCTTCCCTTGCCTCGTTGGCCTCCCGAATTGACATGCCCTCCGAGAATCTCTCCATAAATCTTGGCACCACGGTCTTTTGCGCTTTTTAGTGACTCCAACATCAGAATCCCTGCACCCGAGCCGGGAATAAATCCGCCGGTGGAGGCGCTCATCGGACGGCTGGCTTTTTCCGGTGTGTCGTTGTGCCCCTTGCCCAAGACTCGCATTGCATCAAAGCCCGCCCAGGTGTAGGGCGAAGAGCCCTCTGCTCCCCCGGCAAGCATTCGTTGCGCCCTACCCTCCTTGATATGGAAGTAGGCGTTGATGACGGCTTCGGTTCCCGTAGTGCAGGCCGAGGAGTTCGTATACACCTGGCCTCCGAGGCCAAGAAGTCCACCGATGCGGGCGCTGACCGCCGAAGCCATCGCTTGCTCCACCATGGTGCTTCCCAGACGTCGAACGTTACCCGCATCAGTGCCGGGAGCGACCTTGCCGCAGAGAGTGTCGGCCCCACCGATACCGGTTCCCACGATGGCCCCGGTGTCCCAGTCGACGGAGCTCTCGTCCGCCGAAGGCTCGGGAAGGCCAGCATCCCGCCAGCAGTCGAGAGCCGCTATACCGGCATACAACATGGACTCGTTCATAGCCAGAAGAAGGTCTTCACTGAAGTACTGTTTTTTGAGCTCCTCAAGGTTCTCGGGAATACCACCAACTTGACAGGCAAACTTCAATTCCTGCAACTTTGGGACAAAGCGGATACCCGACTTCCCGTCCCTCAAAGCGGCCTCAAAGGCTTCCAGCCCATGACCATTGGGGGCGATCACCCCGAGGCCCGTAATAACAACGCGGATAGAATCAGACATTTCGAACTCCTATGCCAGAGGCGGTCGCTGTGGCGGCCAAGGTTCCGTCGGCAAGATGCATGGTGACACGGGCCTTGAGCTTCTTGCGGCGCCAAAACTCGAGGTCACCGCGCACTGTGACTGTTTCGCCGGGAAGAACCGACTTGAGGAACTCAACCTCGGCGTCAGAAAACAGCGTCAACCAGTCGTGGTGCTCCTCGGGAGGTAGCTCGAGGCCGACAAGGTAGATTCCTTGAAGCACCACCCCGATTTGACACATGCATTCCAAGAGGATCACACCGGGGGTCACAGGGTGACCGGGGAAATGGCCGGAGTAGAAAAACTCGTCGTGCCGGAAGGTGTATTTGCCTACAATATGATGGGAACTGACGTCTGTGATTTCGTCTACAAAGCGAAAAGGCTTCTGCTGAGGGAGTAATTTAAGAAGCTCGGGTAAACTCAATGCGGGGTATGGATCAGCCAAGGTACATTCCCCCATTCACATGCAGTACCGTACCCGTGCAGTAACTGGCATCCACAGCAAGGTACCTGACGGCTTTCGCAATCTCTTCAGGCTGCCCCATTCGACCCAGCGGAATCCGGCTGAAGATGCCGGCTTTGATTTCGTCGGATAATTCGGCCGTCATGCGTGTCTCGATGAAGCCTGGTGCGACGGCGTTGACAAGTATGTTATAACCGGCGAGCTCCAAGGCGGCCGTTTTGGTAAAGTTGTCGATCGCTGCCTTGGTCATGCCATAAACCGACTGCGTGACATTGCCAGTAAAGCCGACCACACTGGAAATGTTGATCACCCTTCCTTCTTTGGCGCGAATCATCAGCCGGGTCAGTTTTTTGGTCAGATACCAGGTCGATCGCATGTTTGTTGCCACCACCTTGTCGAAGTCTTCGAGCTTCGCGCTGAAGATCGGGGCGTCTATGGCCAGGCCGGCGTTGTTGACCAGCACCGCAAGTTGGCCTTTGCCCTTAAGAGCGTCTGCCACAGCGTCGACTCCGGCTTCCGTGGAAATATCGGCCTCGATGAGGAAGCTGCCCGGCAATTCCCCGGCAAGCGCCTGAGCCGCTACCGAACTACTGTTGTAATGAATCCCTACGGTGAAACCAGCTTGGGCGAGAACGCGGCAACAGGCAGCACCTATGCCAGTAGCACCGCCGGTCACCAAAGCGATTTTCGGATCTTGGGTCATCGTTGCATCACTCCCCCGACGGAGTTCTCGGAAGGATGAGGGTAATCAGGGTAGCGAATGTTCCGAAACACCCCGACTTTAGCGTCCGTAAGCGTATAGATGGCCTCACCGTCTACGAGAACCTTGGCGCTGCCGATTGCCAAGGCACTGTTGGACGTCGGAAGGTCCGCAAACCGCCGGATATCGACCTCGTATCGGACGACTTTGTTGAAAGGCCGAATCTGACCGAGAAACTCAACCGAACCGACGCCTAGCGCTCTCCCGGCCCCCTGAGCACCGCGCAAGCCGGCATAGAGGCCAATGAGCTGCCACACGGCATCCACACCCAGACAACCAGGCTGTACCGGGTCATTTCTAAAGTGGCAATGGAAAAACCAGGCATCGACGAGCACATCCTGTTCTGCCACAATTCGTCCCCGATTGCCATTATGACTAATCTCCGTAATCCGGTCGAACATGAGCATAGGGGGTGCAGGAAGGGAGGCAAATCCGCCCTCGGGCTCGTCTTCTACCAGATTTCCATAGGCCAACGCCAGAATCTGGTGTTTGTCGAGAGAAGAACTTTTCAGGTAGTCGGCGTATTTCATCTTTTCCTCACAGGACGTTCAGGACCACTCCGCCCCAGGTCAGACCCGAACCCACGACGACCAAGGCAATTTCGTCACCTTTCGAAAAGTCGTCCCATCTTTGCGAAACTACCGACGGTGCTCCGGCGGCACCGCAGTTCCCGAACTCATTCACATTGTAAAGGTGACGCCTGTCAGGAATCCCGGCCCGGTCACAGATGGATTGCAGCATCAAAAGGTTAGCCTGGTGGCCCACATAAAAGTGGCTTTCGGCATGGACGTGCTGACGCAGGGCTTTAAGCATTTCACCAGACTTGCGGATGCCAAAGGCCTGCACTGCAGAACCATTCTGTTGGAAAAAGCCGCCTGTGGGAATAGCAACCTTGTCCCAGCCTAAAGGGTCGGAAACTAAGGTCGTCCATTTAACACCCAAGGGCCCCTTCTTCCTTGGAGAGACAATTGTCGCCGTCGTGCCATCGCCCCAGAGCACCGCTGTGCTTCGGTCGTTATAGTCGACGGTTCTCGTGGTGTTTTCCGCGTTAACGATCAGGATGTAGTCGGGAAGGGTTTCGGGTTTCGTGTTTCGCAGAACGTTTAACTGGGCGGCAAAACTCGAACAAGCGGACACGATATCGTAGCCAGGAGCTTCGATTCCCAACTCAGCGGCAATCACGCAGGCTTCGGCGGGTATGGTGTGCTGGGGGGAACACCCTCCGGCCACGACTAAGCCGATATCCGACGGTTGCAGACCAGCCCTGTTGAGGGCCATCTTGGCGGCGTTTGCACCCGTCTGGGCGTTGGTATAGCCAGAGGCTGCGGCGGCCAGACGCGGGTCAGAGTTATGGCTGGTCACAATGTAGTCGAGTTTTAGCACGGTACGACGACGAAGGATACCAGTTCGCTCTACAATCCAATCGTCGTTGGTGCCAATATCAAGTTTTGTCAGAAAAGCGTTATCTATGACATTTTCAGGATGAAAATGACCCATTCCCAAAACATGGAGTTCGTAGTCGTTCGGGTTACCCGGCAATACGTTCCCCACCATCGACCCGAATCAGGGTACCGTTCACCCAAGCCGCCTCATCTTGGCTGAGGAGAAAAACCATGCCGGCTACGTCTTCAGGCAGAGTGAGCCTCTTGAACGGATTGATCCGACGCGCATGGGCTTTCATTTCATCATTGCCGGGAATTTTTCGGAGCGCCGGAGTGTCGGTGACACCCGCCTGTAAGATATTGCTCCGTATTCCGTAGGGGGCGTACTCCACGGCTATGGAGCGAGATACAGCTTCTAGTGCGGTTTTGGCAGCACTTACGGCTGCATAGCCACGCCATGCGACCTCGTTTCCCTCGCTCGTCATGCCGAAAACCCTGGCATCCGAGGCAAACATGCCTGCGCGGAAAAGACCCTGAGTCCAAGTAAGTAGACTCGTTCCCATGCTATAGATCGTTCGCGCCATGTCCTCGTCTTCGATGAGAGCGTCGCCGTAGATTTCCTTCAATTCAGGGGTACTTACGGGAGCAATGGGCTTGAGGTTGCCAAAGGCAATGGAATGCATCAAAGTGCGCACCCGCCCTTGTTCACCCATGGCGAGCTTAAGGGCTGACAAAGTTTCTTGCAGTCCTTCAGGGCTCAAGGCATCGAGATTCAGGGCTAGGAATCCGTTTCCCAGCTTCGCTATGGAATCAAACTCCGGTTGGATAGTGTCCATGCTACCTTTGCGGTCCCTATGGACCACACAGACTCCCATTCCTTCTTTGCTCAACTTTTTGGCTGTCGCCAAGCCGAAGCCGCTGGAACCACCCAGGATCAGGGCCCATTGGACCTTCTGGAAAACTGACATGCGTTCGCTCCTCGCCGGCCGGGGCCGCAACTTTACGCAAGACCTTAAAATACCACGGGGTCTCTGTCAAGCCTGAGTCATTTCTTGGGATAGATGACTTCATTGTCACCCAACGCGGAAGTCACCAGAATTCCGCGCTCCACGAGAGTCTTCAGGAACTCAGGAATGACGCGTTCTGGTACCCCTAAGTGTTGCCCGGCCCACGCCGAAAACGCTGGTACCGAGATGCGGACACCCTTGATTGTGTCGGTGCCGTTAGATTGCGCCCATGCGATGAGGCCTTCTTGAATCACCTTAATGGTGTTTCCCGCGAGAGCCTGTTCAATGAGTTTATTCGCACCCCGCAGGCGCTGGGCAAGGTTGCGGATCATTTTGGAGGCAAACTCAGGGTTGCCTGCAATATACGAGTCAAGCAGGTCATCGCTCATCACTAACAGCTTGCAGGGGACCGAGGCGATGGCCGTTGCAGACCTTGGCCGATCATCGATCAGGGCCATCTCTCCGAAGAACTCCCCCTTGCCCACCGAGGTCAGCACTTTGGAACTTCCCCCTTGTGCTTCTTTGAGGATCTCAACGACTCCCTCGAGAATAATGTACATCTTGTCCCCCGGGTCATTTTCCCGGAAGATGACCTGTCCGGCCGCAGCCTGAATGAGGGTTTTTTGTGGGCTTGTAGTTCTGGATTCCATTATATGCCTCCGGCAAGAGTTGCTAGCACCTGAGCGTCGTCGGCAGTTGTCTGCAAGCACTGGCCAAAGCCTGTTTGCAGTACAAAACGGACGTGTCCATTGTACTTCTTTTTATCGTGCTTGAGTGCAGATAACAAGGCCCCAGCATCTTTATGCGGTGCACGCAAAACAAATCCATAGGACAAAAGGAGGGACTCAACCTCCCTCTGGTAACCTCGTGGAGTCAACCCAAGACGGACTCCTAGGTCGAGGGCACGACCTATACCCCAACAGACAGCCTCACCGTGAGTCCACGAGCCATCGAATCCTGCCACCGCTTCGAGAGCATGGCCGAAGGTGTGGCCGAGATTTAAGAAAGCCCGCTCTCCCTTTTCACGAAAATCCCTTTCCACGAACCCGACCTTGACCATGATGGCCTTGTAGATCAGTTCCTCCAGAACATCCGGTTCGCGAGCCAAGATTGCCTGGCGTTGGTTGACAAGCAGGCTATGAAGGTCAGATTCGCCCAACAGGGCGTGTTTAATTACCTCAGCGAGGCCGCTACGAAAGTCACGTTCCGGGAGATTCTGCAAAAAGCCAGGCCAGATCCGCAGTTCCGCCGCAGGGTAAAAACTGCCCACCAGATTCTTGTAGCCGTTGTAATCGATGCCGGTTTTGCCGCCGAGTGCCGCGTCAACCATAGCCAGGAGGGTCGTGGGAACCAGAACCAGTTTGCAGCCCCTCATGTACAGGCTAGCTGCGAACGCAGCCATGTCCGTTACGACACCACCACCGACACCGGCAAGAACGCCGTCGCGGCCAAGCTCCAACTCCAGCGCTTTCGAAAGTGCCGAATCGATTTGAGCCCACGACTTTGAGGATTCGCCGGCAGGCCAAACCACCTCAGGGCCGCTCCACGAACCCAGTAGCGGACGAGTGTTTGTGTCAAAAAGCGCGAGTTGTACGCCCTCGAGAGCTTGGGTGGGGTCGCTCAAAAACCGGATGCTTGTGGAGAACTCGCCGGCGGAGAAACGAACATCATCGAGCATAGAACCAGATTAAACCGGAACCGCAACCTTGAGAAAGTCCTGCACCATTCGTCGGACCATGGAATCTTCTATATGGTACAGTCGCTTGTTCCCCATCACGGTGCTTCCCACGATGTTTTTTTCCCGAAGTACCGACAAGTGCTGGCTGACCACCGGTTGGGGTTGTTCCAAACACTTCCAGAGCTCCGTGACGCAAGCCGCCTGCCGTTCGATCAGGCATAAGATCTTCAGGCGGGTGGGGTGTCCGCAGACCCGAAGTTTACCCGACCATTGGTCCAGCAATTCGGGCGAATAATCCAACTTTTCCTTCATAGTTACCATATAGCACTGATTCTATATAGGATCAAGGACGTTTACCGGCGCTTTACAGGGTTTAGGCTTCTGACTAAACTCGGCAACATGGATTCTTTTATTGAGCCCCAAGTTCTCAAGGGCTTCCGTGACTCGCTCCCTCAGCAAGAGATACCCAAAAGAGCGCTTATGGCCCGACTGGAGACTGTCTTTGAGTCTTTTGGGTTTGTTCCCATCGATACCCCGGTTCTCGAGTACACGGAAGTTTTGCTTGGCAAGGGTGGCGGTGAAACCGACAAACAGGTTTACCGCTTTGAGGACCATGGTGGAAGAGACGTCAGCATGCGCTTTGATCTCACAGTCCCCTTTGCGAGGTTTATGGCGGCCCACGCGGGAACACTGGCCCTGCCCTTCAAGCGCTACCACATGGCCAAGGTATGGCGGGGAGAAAATACCCAACGCGGTCGCTACCGAGAGTTCGTGCAGTGCGATTTTGACATAGTGGGAGCCGATACCGCCGCGATTGACTTGGAAATCCTGCTGATGATGACATGTTCCATGGATGTGCTGGTAGGCGGAAATGCCACCATCCGACTCAGCCACCGCGGGGTCTTCAACCGATTTCTTGACAAGTTGGGGGCGAAAGCCCATTCGGTAGCCATCCTTAGAGCCGTCGATAAACTCGCGAAAATCGGCCCGGTAGAGGTGACCAAGCTGCTCGAGGAAATTGTACCGACTCAGTCTGCCCAACAAATCCTGACTTACATCGCGGCCAAGGGTTCTTTCTTGGACGTGCTTTCCAAGCTCGAATCCTTGGCGGGTGGCGAGGCCGACGATACCCGGCGCCTGAAAGAGTTGTATGCACTCATCTCGGAGCTCGATATCAGCTCCCGTTTTGTGCTCGATCCTTCCATAACGCGGGGTTTGGATTATTACACGGGCATCGTTTACGAAACCTTTCTTGATGACCTTCCCGGGCTTGGGTCTGTCATGTCTGGCGGCCGCTACAACAATCTGGCCGACCTTTACACCCGGGAGAAACTTCCAGGAGTGGGGGCCAGCGTTGGCCTCGACCGCTTGCTTGCTGGTTTGGAAGAACTAGGGCTGTTGCAGTCTTCGGCGGGCAAAAGCCATGTTTTGGTGCTTGGCGGTGGATCAGTTGCCTCAGGCGCTGGTGCGTCACAGAAGCTGGCACAAAGCCTCAGGGGCCTTGGCCTCAATGCAGAAGTCTATCTGAACGACAAAAAGACGGCCCAACAATACAAGTATGCCGAGGCAAAAGGAATCCGCTATGTTTTGCAGGTGTCTTCGGAAGGAATCGTGTGCAAGGACACCACGACTGGCGATTCCCGCAGTGGCCTAGGTCCTGCGGAGGTGGCTGCTTGGATCAACCAAAGGTAAACGCGTAGATCTGTACCCGTCCCGAGAACTCGAGTTCCAGCAGGCCGCTGTTTTTTCCGGGTTGGTCTACGATCTGGTAAAGCCGGTCTGCATCTAGGATAAGTTTGCCATCTGTGACTTCGCCTCCCGCGTACGGTTTGCCGTCCAACGAAACCCCAATAGCTTTGGCTTGGCCTTCCAACGCATGGATGACCAGGTAAACCCTTTCTCCCTGAAACCTCAGCCTCAGTCGGCTTCCCGCAGAAGAGGCGGAAAACTCTTCGCCAATGGTCCAGTTGCCTTCCAGGGCCCAAGTATCGGTTTTAAGGTTGGTAGGGAAAGAGTACAGCGAAGGCTGATCAGAAACGACGTCTTCAATACTCGCAAACCGAGCTCCGTGTCCAAAGCCAAGATAAGTCTCGGGAGTCTTTTTCCCTTCGAGGACGGGGACAACTCCTGCCACGTTTCCGCTTGGCATGAACGGTACTCCGAGGGCTGTTGCGATAGCCTTCTCGGTCTGGGCATAGTTTCCTTCTCCAAAATGAGTTTCCAACAGCGAACCGTCGCGTCCATAGAGGTAATGGGCAGGCCAGTACTGGTTTTCGTAAGCTTTCCAGATACCAAAAGCGTTGTCCTGGACTACAGGCCAGCTAACTTCCAGCTCAGACATGGCGCGAAGAACGTTGGAGGCGCGACGTTCGAAAGCAAACTCGGGACTATGAACCCCGATTATCACAAATCCGAGGTCTTTGTACTTGGCATACCAAGTCTTCAGATAGGGTAAGGTGCGGACGCAGTTGATACAGCTGTAGGTCCAAAAATCGACCAAGACAACTTTTCCCTTGAGGCTGGCCAGGGACAGTGGCGTGGAATTGAGCCACGGACTAACACCATCGCCTTGGCCCGAGGCGAGTTTGTCGGCAGTGGTGGCAGGAGGAACCTTCGAGCTGGCAAGCAGGTTGCGTCGATTCTGTAGTGCGGCTTTCACATCATCCTGATTTTCGATCGACGTCAGCCCGGATCCATAGCCCGGAAAAACCGACAGCAGCCAAGTGGAAAACGTGCGGTCGAGTCCCGAAAAAAGCGCGAGCGACGTGAGCAGCATCAGAGCTCCGAAAACCCGTTGGATTCCCGAAGTGTTGCGGGTAAGCCAAGGTAGCCTCGCCAGGAGCGAACGTCCGCCGAGCATGAGGCCCAACATCGGAAGCGAAGTGCCTAGGGTGTAGCACAGGGTGATAAGCACGCTCGCCGAATCAAGGGAACTGGTGAGTGCCAGCGCTATAACACTGGCCATGATGGGCCCCACGCAAGGGGTCCAAACTAGGCCCAACCCAAGACCCAAGAGGAGCCCGGGCCAGTAGCCGGCCACAGGTTTAACGATCGCGGAGGGCGAACGGCGAACCGCGAAAGAGGAGGTCCATACCAGGAAGCCGTTCTTCAGGGCCGGAACCACCAGAATCAGACCGAAAAGAAGAATTACCACGGCGGCAAGAGTGCGCAGTAGCTCGGAGTCGAGCCCCAGGTTCTGAACCAGAGTCGACAAAGTGAGGGTGAACACGGTGAAACTGAGGGTAAACCCGGAAATTACACCCCAGGGCCTGCCTCTGCCACCCGCGATTCCACCCGCCAGTACCGGCAATACGGGCAAAATACAAGGAGAGAGCACGGTGACCACGCCAGCGAGAAAAGCAAACCCGAAAAGAAGCATGCCCTAGTCTAGCACAGGCTGTTAACGGCGACTCTCCAGAACGGCAAGACGCTTTCCATCTTCGGCAAAGGCGTCTTCTAGGATTTCTTTGCGGCTGAGCAGGTAAAGCTCCTCAAACTTGAGAGCTTCGCCGACAACTTCGGGACGACTAAACAGAAGCGAACCAGGTATGACGACTTTTCGGGTTTCAAAATGGCTCACATGAGCGCAAATGCCCGGGCGTTGGGCTAGAACGCCAATGCTCTTCTGGCTGAGGCTTCCACCCATCCACACCTCCCAGCCGCGTCCGGAGGCCTTGAGCGCTACTTGCTCAACAAGGTCAAGGAGAAAACTGCTGTCTGGAGTAACAAAGGGATCAAAGTAAGACCCCGAAAGATCGCTGCGACCGATGGTGAATCCATCAAGCTTCCCCAAACCGTACTCGAGGATGCCATCAAGGTTCTCGACGCAGCTTTTGGTTTCCACATTGAAGGCCAGCCGGGGCCGACGGCCGGTACGAAATACCTTGTTGACCGCTTCCCAAAACTTCGAAAGAGCGAACGCACTCTCGATCATGGGCGACACGATCGCATCGGCCCCGAGTTCCAGAGCATCGCGCAGATCGCGGACCGACTCGCAGCCGCCAATCTTGATCAACAGTCCCAATCCGGCGCTGGCCGTCAGACGGCGAAGACGCACGATATCGCGAAAACTTGAGCCTTCGGCCTCGAACTCTGCTTTGATCCAACGGATACCAAAATCTACCTTGAGGAGCGTTAACTGGTGAAACAGGTCTTCTTCCAAGCCGTACATGGATTACCTCTCCTTTTGAGTATCGGCGTGGCAAATAAAAACTAGATTCCTAGGCGTTTCATCCCTGTCTCGTCGTAGCGGGTTCCTGCCACAGACCCCTGCGGAACCAGCTCGGACAGATGGCTAAGTTCGTCGTCGGTGAGAAGGATCTCTGCCGCCGCCAAGTTTTCTTGAAGGTACTTGAGCCGCCGGGTGCCAGGAATGGGCACGATGTCGGTGCCTTGCGCCAGAACCCAAGCTAGAGCCAACTGGGCGGTGGTAACACCCTTTTCCCTGGCCATGACTTCCACCGAGCGCACCAGCTTCAGGTTATGTTCAAAGTTTTCGCCCGACATGCGCGGATTTACCGCCCGGAAGTCGCCAGGTGCAAAGTCGCTTGGCTGAGAGATGGCGCCAGTTAGAAAGCCTCTTCCCAGCGGACTGTAAGCCACAAATCCGATGCCAAGCTCGCGGGTGGTGGCCAAAATATCGCCTTGGGCGTCGCGCGTCCAAAGGGAAAGTTCGGTCTGCAGGGCGGTGATGGGATGAACCTTGTGAGCCCTGCGGATGGTCGAGGCACCGGCTTCCGAAAGCCCTAGAAAGCGAACCTTGCCGGCTTTCACCAGTTCCGCCATGGCTCCCACTGTTTCTTCGATGGGGACGGTGGGGTCAACCCGGTGCTGGTAGTAAAGGTCGATGGTTTCAACCCCCAAGCGCTTGAGGCTCTGTTCGCAGGCGGCCAGGACGTACTCGGGCCGGCCGTTGACGCCTAAGTGGGCGCCGTCAAGCCGACGCATGTTGCCAAACTTGGTAGCCAAAAACACCTGGCTGCGCACCTTTCGGAGGGCAAAACCCACCAAGGACTCGTTGGCCCCGACCCCATACATGTCTGCGGTGTCGAAGAACGTGACCCCCATTTCTACTGCGTCCTTGAGGAGTTTCAGCGACGACTTGTTGTCGGAGGGACCATAAAAGTCAGAAATGCCCATACAACCAAGACCGATGGCCGAAACCTGCGGTCCGTTTTTTCCTAGTGTTCTCGTTTGCATCTTCGCAAAGTACGACCCTTTGACGGGCCAGTCAAACCACGAACCTCTTTCTCCGACTCAAGTTGTGGCATCAGCGGATGAAAGTGCCGTCGTTTAGCTCCTTCAGAGCCTGCCGGATTTCAGTCTGTGTGTTCATGACGATTGGTCCGTGCCAAGCGACGGGCTCACCTAGCGGAGAACCCGTCGCCAGAAGAAACCGCAGGCCTGCGGTTTCTTGACCACCCTTAGCGTCGCTGGAGGCGGTGACGACGATCTCATCACCTTGATCAAAGAGCACAAGGTGGCGATTCTCGACAGGACGGGAACGGGTGACAATGTCGGTCGCCAGGTCCTCGGTGAGAACTCCCTTGGGCTCGGAGGCATCATGAAAAAAACCCTTTCCCTCGAAGACGTAAGCAAAAGCGTGCCGGTCTACCCCCACTGGAAGGCGTTTTGTAAGCCCTGCAGGCACAAAGATATCCAGATAAGTCGGGTCGGCGGCAATGCCCTCCACAGGTCCGGATTTTCCCCAGAAGTGACCGGCCAAGACCCTTACGATGGTGCCGTCGTCTTCGTGGATTTCCGCTACGGCGGCGGTAGGAATATCTTGGTAGCGCGGTGGCGCCATTTTGAGTCGGGAAGGCAAGTTCGCCCATAGCTGAAAACCGTGCATCCTGCCGCGTGAATCACCTTCGGGCATCTCCTGATGGATGATTCCCCTCCCGGCTGTCATCCATTGGAGGTCGCCTGGTCCCATCATACCGTGGTTGCCTAAGCTGTCACGGTGCTCAACAACCCCGGCGAGAACGTACGTGATGGTCTCAATGCCACGGTGAGGGTGCCACGGGAAGCCAGCTCGGTAATCCTCGGGCCGGTCGCCACGGAAATCGTCAAAAAGCAAGAAGGGATCAAACTCATCGGTTTTGCCGAAGCCGAAACCACGTCGAAGTCTGACACCGGCACCTTCCATGGTGGGCTGAGAGGCAGAAACTGAACGGATTCCTCGTACCGACATCGGCTAACTCCTAAGGCCTACGGCCACCTGCCCATAATGTCCGTCATTTTTGGCAATACGGCAATTCCAACTAACGACGTGGCAGATTGACCGGGTCGAACGGTTGCCAGAACAGATTACGGTGGCCCCTTCGGTGTTTGGGCAGAGTGTCGCGCTGAGGGGGAAGTTTGTAGGGCTGGCGGCGGTAACCGTGTCGCTCAGGGTCGCTGGCACAGGCGATCTGGTAATCCTGCATCTGGCGAAAGACACGAGGCAATTGCAAAGGATCGGGATACACATCCAACCCGAAGGATTCCAGAGCCAGAAGAAACTGGTGGGTCGCCTCGAGGGTGCTGAGGCAAAACTCGTGGGGTTGGCGCTTGATGACAAACTGGCTTTTTTCGGTAGGCGTGAACATCAACTTCTCTAGCCGTTGCAGGCTGGGGCTGAGGGTCAGCATTTTTTTTGCACAGGCCCAGGTGCCGTCAAGCAGAAAGACCACCAGCCTCCGGCCCGCTAAATCGTTTGGTGTCAAACCGCCTTCGGACACATTGCGGGCGCCAGCGGCGGGATACAGGAGAACCGGATAATTGGCAGGATCAGAAATCAGACCCTGAACAACCCGATTGTCGTCGAAGGCGATTCCCATCTCGATCTGGCTGTCGGCCAAGGCCAAAGCCGTCAGGCGTCCTGTGCCGTTTTTTTCCTGTTTGAACTCTTTGGGATGCATGAGGAAGACAAACCTCGTGCGAACCGGCATGCTCGTAATCTCGCCGCACCAGCAGCGTTCCTTAGGCCAAAAGCAGCGCCAGCAGAATGCCCGACCGGTCAATCCTCACCCTCAACCACGGTAATGAGTTCGGCCTCGGAGCGTGCCGAAGCCAGCGAGAGTTTATAAATCGTGGCTAGGGCCTGCCAAAGTTTTTCGGTTCGCAGGCCCGCCCGATGCAAAATCTGGAACATCCACTCGATGTCGACATACACCCCCGTAGGGTCCGCGGCATCGCTTTCGTGCCATACCAATTCTGGGGCCTCATGGCTCCCCTTGATGCGACCGTCTTCCAACAAATAGTTCCATGCCGTCTCGATGCCTACCCCGACCTCGGAGGCACTGGTTGCAAGAGCGTAGGACGGCTGTTTACCATCGGCAAGAATACGGGTATAGAACCAGAACTGCAGGTCCTCTTTTTGTTCGTCGGTCATGGTGGATTCACCTTGTCACCGGCCCCTGTTCTTGTCAACCTCGCGCAACGCAAGTCTTGACCAGAGACCATCTTCTCCCGTTTAATACTGGCCTATGTACAAGCCTGTTGATCCCAAGGTCCACTTCCCAACCATGGAAGAAGCCGTGCTCGCCTTCTGGGACCAGAAGCAGATTTTCCAGCGTTCGATGGAGCAGCGCCACGGCCGTGAGGAGTTCGTCTTTTACGATGGCCCGCCCTTTGCCACGGGATTGCCACACTACGGACATATAGTTCCTGGCACTATTAAGGATATCATTCCCCGGTATCAGACCATGAAAGGCAAGTTCGTCGAAAGGCGTTTCGGCTGGGACTGCCACGGCCTCCCGGTTGAGAACATTGTGGAGAAAGAACTTGGCCTCAACAGCCGGCACGAGATAGAGGAATATGGCATTGCCAAGTTCAACGAAGCCTGCCGCAGTGCCGTTCTCCGCTACACCGAGCAATGGCGTCAGATCATGTCCCGGGCCGGGCGTTGGGTCGACTTTGACAATGATTACAAGACCATGGATCCCGACTACATGGAATCCATCTGGTGGGTGATGAAAGAACTATGGACCAAGGAATTACTCTACGAGGGCCACTACATCCTTCCCTACTGTCCCCGTTGTGCCACGGTGCTCAGCCTCCACGAGCTCAATCTTGGGGGCTACAAAGACGTCCACGACCCTGCAGTCACCATTAAGTTCCGACTGCAAGATGAGCCACACACCAGCTTCCTAGCTTGGACGACTACCCCTTGGACACTTCCCTCCAATCTTGCATTATGTCTCGGTCCTCAAATAGATTACGTCAAGATTCAAGACGGTGATGAATACTTCATTTTGGCCAAGGGGCGCTTGGGAAGTTATTACAAGGACGCTGACGCAGTCCAGATTCTGTGGACCAAAAAGGGCTCCGAACTAGGCAACATTTCCTATCAACCCCTGTTCTCCTACTTTGCCTCCGAAGCCGGTAACGGGGCCTTTCGCACTTTCGTAGGCGACCACGTCACCGATTCGGATGGAACGGGGATTGTACACACCGCGCCTGGTTTCGGTGAAGATGACTACCGTATTCTCAAAAACACCGCAATTACGGTGTTAAGTCCTATCGATGCCGAATGCCGGTTCACCGACGAGGTGCCCGACTTTACGGGACGCTTTGTCAAAGACTGCGACAAAGACATTCTTGATCGTCTCAAGGGTGAGGGTAAGCTATTCAAGCGGGACCAGATTTTGCATGCTTACCCCCACTGCTGGCGCTGCTCGAGCCCGCTCATTTACCGGGCTATCTCGAGCTGGTTTGTGAGCGTTGAAAAAATCAAACCTCGCATGCTGACGCACAATAATTCCATCAACTGGGTGCCCAGCCACATTCAACAGGGGCGCTTCGGAAAGTGGCTAGAAAATGCACGCGATTGGGCAATTAGCCGTAACCGCTTCTGGGGTAATCCTTTACCAATTTGGCGGTGCGATGAGGAAGGCTGTGACCAAGAGATCTGTGTGGGAAGTCGTGACGAACTGAAGGAACTCAGCGGAACCCGGCCGGATGATCTGCATAAACACTTTGTCGACCAAATCAGTTGGAACTGCTCCTGCGGAAAAGGGACCATGCGCCGCATCCCGGAAGTACTCGACTGCTGGTTCGAGTCTGGGGCCATGCCCTACGGCCAGGTGCACTACCCGTTTGAAAACAAGAAGAAGTTTGACGCTCATTTTCCGGCCGATTTCATTAACGAGGGCCTCGACCAGACGAGGGGATGGTTCTACACCCTTCACATCCTAGGTTCGGCGCTCATGGACCGGCCGGCTTTCCAGAACTGCATCGTTTCAGGATTGGTTCTCGCCACGGACGGAAAGAAAATGTCCAAGAGCCTGCGAAACTATAGCGACCCCTATGAGGTGATGAAGAAGCACGGAGCCGATGCCTTGAGGCTTTTTCTCATGTCCGGACCGGTAACCAAGGCAGACGACCTTCGCTATAGCGACGACGGTGTTCAGGCCGTTCTGCGCGACGTTCTGCTGCCTTTGTGGAACAGCTACAGTTTCTATGTGACCTATGCCAACCTTGACAAGGCCGACCCTTCGGGAACTTTGGCAAACCCGCACAACCCTCTTGACGGGTGGATTCTTTCCGAGGCTGAACGGGTAACCGCATCGGTGACCGAGTTGCTGGACAGTTATGAAATCAGCCGTGCCATAGACTCGCTTACCGGTTTTCTCGATCTGCTCAACAACTGGTACATCCGGCGTTCCCGACGGCGTTTTTGGAAGGGTGATACCGACACCGACAAACGGGAAGCCTACGACACACTGTATCAGGTACTTCGGCGATTTGTGGTCCTTGCCGCCCCTTTTATTCCCTTCATCACTGATGAAATCTGGCAGAATCTGCGGAAGGATTCCGATCCTGAGTCGGTACATTTGGCCGATTGGCCTCAGGCCGATTCCAGGAGAAGGCGCACAGACCTCGAGACCAAAATGACCATAGCCCGGCGCGCTGTTGTCCTCGGTCGCTCCCTTCGCAACAGTCACAACCTCAAGAATCGGCAGCCTCTCAAGACGGTCTACTTGGTTACTCGTAATGCCGAGGAGAAACGGATGCTGAGGGAAATGGAAGACCTTATACGTGAAGAGCTCAACGTCAAGGAAGTTCTGGTTCAGGACAACGAAGAAGCCCTGGTGGAATACAGCGCCAAGGCCAATTTCAAGGTGCTGGGAAAACTCTTGGGCGGGTCAATGAAGACTGCAGCGGCGCGCATTGAAACCCTTCATGCTTCAGAAATTGTCTCGTTGCTTGAAGGCAACAACCTTCACATCGAGGTGGACGGTCGCGCGGTCGAACTCAACCAAGAATCCGTGTTGGTTGCCCGGAAAGAAAAAGCCAGCCTTAAAGTCATTAACGAGGGGAGCCTGACGCTGGCCCTTGATGGTGAAGTGACGCCTGAGTTAAAGCTCGAAGGCCACATGCGCGATATGGTCCGGGCCGTGCAAAATGCGCGCAAAGAACGCGGCCTGGAGGTAAGCGACCGCATCCTGCTCGTCGTTTCCGGTGGGGAGGTAATCCGCGATACCCTCGAGGCATTCGGCTCTGTATTGGCCGTAGAAACTTTGGCTGCGAAGGCCGAGTTCCGCAGGCTGGACTTTCCCTCCCCGGGGGTTCAGGAGGCAGAATCCGGTGATGAGCGCTTCATTTTTCGCATCGAGAAAGCCTGACTCCAGCGCAAACTTTTTTTTCGAGGCGATTTTTATCGTCTTTTGTTTCACTTCTTGTGTCACAGCACCGCCAGCACCTGCTTTTTCGGTTCCAGCCTGGGTGAGTTCGGGGCAAACTGTGGTGCTGAGAGTCGAAGCTACTCAATTGGAAGCGTTTTCAGCACTGTCGAAGGAGTTTCCTGCACTGACTCCCGCTCTAGCCCGAACCCAGGTGGTCTGGTTGAGCTGGTCGCCAAAAAACTCTGTCAGAATCGCCCTCGACGGTGATTTCCCCCCCTTAGTCACTGCCTGGATTCTATTCTGGAACCGACCGCCCCTGCCTTGGGTAGTCACCCAACCCACCAAAGGAGTGGTGATTGCACAGGCGTCCAACCCCGACTTTTTGCCCGGCTATTCGTCTGAAGACGGGGAGTTTTGGCCCGAGGGTGCACTGAGGGTCGTCGTTTCTGACCCTGTAAACCTTGTGCTTGGCGATTCAGTTGGCAAACTCCTGCCTGCCAAGCGTATTGTGGTCAGCCTTGAAAATCAGGATTCCACTCTCCGGGGAGAAGTTGAACTGGAAATGCCCGATTCCCGTTCAGCCGCCATGGGCCTGATCCTCCTCAAACTCGGCAAAGACTTCATCAACGAAAAACTGGGCCAGAACCTCACTTGGCGGGCCGAGGGCGAGCTTCTTGTGGGTGAGCCATTTATATTGTTGCAGGCTGACCTGTTGCCTTGGGTCTACCAAAGGCTAAGCCTGCTCCAGAAAACGCCGAAGGAAACACGCTGATGACGGGTATTTTGGATTACGATGCAGGCAATCTGACGAGCGTTCAAAACGCTTTAGATTATCTGGGTGAGCGCTGGGTAGTGTCTCGCCACCCCTCGGAGTTGCAGGACGCGGACCGGCTCATTGTACCAGGCGACGGACATGCTTCGACCTGCATGGCAAATCTTCGCATGCTGGGACTAGACCTCTTGCTCGGCGATTTCTTGGCGCGGGGTCGACCAGTGCTAGGCATTTGCGTTGGCAGTCAGATTGTGCTGGAATCCAGTGATGAGGGTGGAACACAATGCCTTGGCTTGGTACCCGGATACTGCCATCTTTTGCCCGGTGGACGTGGCCTCAAGGTTCCTCACATGGGTTGGAATACCGTCACCTTTCCTGAGAAAAATCACCCGCTGGTCAGGGGCGTTACCTCGGGTTCTTCGTTTTACTTCGTGCATTCCTACTACACTTCCCCAGCAGAAGGTGTGCGGGTTCTGGGATCCACGGTCCACGGCCTTGAGTTCACCGTCGGGTTTGTACAGGGGAGCCTCGCAACCTGGCAGTTTCACCCTGAAAAGTCGGGGGCCTCGGGCCTTCGTCTTTTGGGCAATTTCCTCGCGTGGAGGCCCTGAATGCTTCAAAAGCGTGTCATTGTCTGCCTCGATGTTCGCGACGGAAAGACGGTTAAAAGCGTCAAGTTCGTCGACACCAAGGAGCTAGGAGATCCGGTTGAAATGGCTGCCGAATACTACCGGCAAGGAGTAGATGAACTGGTTTTCTACGACATCACGGCCAGCGCAGAACAACGGGGAATCCTGATTGATGTGGTCCGAAGGGTTGCCCAGCGCATCTTCATCCCCTTCTGTGTCGGAGGAGGAATCAAGACGGCCGAGGACATCCGCCAAGTCATCCTCGCTGGCGCCGAAAAAGTCAGCCTCAACAGTCAGGCCGTACGAAATCCGCAACTGATCAGCATCGGTGCACGACTTTACGGGAGCCAAAGTATGGTACTCGCCATCGATGCCTTGGCAGATGCAAGCTTTCCAAGCGGCTACAGGGTTGTCATCGACGGAGGGCGGACACCTACGGGCCTTGATGTTCTGGCTTGGGCCCAACAGGGTCACGCTTTGGGCGCTGGGGAACTGGTACTCAACAGCATTGACGCCGACGGTACAAAGACAGGCTACGACCTGAAACTGACCAGCATGCTTTCTCAGGCTTTGCCAATACCCGTGGTAGCCTCTGGCGGTGCAGGTACACCCGAGCATCTGCGTGCGGTCCTGCAGGAAGGTAAAGCGGATGCAGCACTTGTTGCCAGCATGGTGCATTACGGCACCTACACCGTTCCCATGATCAAGGAGTTCCTTTTAAAAAAAGGAGTTCCCGTTAGGGTACCGGAGCCTCTCGATGGATAGACTCACTTGGTCAAAGTTTCGAAACGGGCTTGTCCATTTTGCTTCCGACTACACCTGGACGTTTGTCGTAGTCTTGATTATCACAGTCGTGAGTACCGCTTTCTCTATCCAGTATCTCACCGCCATCGAATCCCGCCTCCAGGACGTCTTCGAGAACGATGTTCGAGGGGGAGATGGAGTCCAAGCTGCCTTGACCGCCCTCGTGTGCATCGAAAGCGCCGCCAAGGACCTCGCACTCAGCACCTCTGCCTCAGAACACTCGCAAGCCGTAAAGGACTTAAGCGATTCCACCAACCGCCTCAAGAGTTTCGTCCGCAATTCGGCCCCCCGGTTCTACACGCCCAAAGCAAAAGCAGCCCTGAGCTCAACACAAAGCTCTCTGAAGCAATTCCTAGAGGTGGAAGCCCGACTGCTGGAAGCTGGAGCCAAGACCCCCGATGGCGCGGGGCTGGCGGAACTCAAGGCCAGTGCTGCTAAACTCCGCAAAGGCTTGGAGTTGCTGGTTTCCAACCGGATTGCCAATAGTACCAAAGGAGTCGATGGGCTTCTCGATCAGCTCAAAACTACGTTGATTTTTACGATTGTCCTTCTGGTATTGACGGTACTGGTCAGAATTGTGCTGTATTGGGCGGGACACCCCCGTCGTCAGGCCGACTCGTAACCAATGTGCGCGGCAAAGCGTGCAGGAACGTGAATTTCCCCTTCGGCCTTCGTCATCGTGACGAGTTCGGTTGTAACATGCTTAACCTGAAAGCGTGCGCCGGGTTTGACACCATTCGTCTGGCAAAACGGCAACATGTCTGGAATGCCTTCTCCTTCTTCGGTAATCCTCAAAATTAAAAGGTTGTCTCCCACCTGACAGTGGTTCAGCCTCGTGGCGGCAAGAAGCTTTTTCTCGATAACGGCTCCGGGCATTGGATTCCCATGGGGGCAAGTTTGGGGATGACCAAGCTTGGCGTCAAGGTGCTCGGCTAGATCGTCGCTGATCTGATTTTGGAGCACTTTGGCTTCGTCATCTGACTTGTCCCACGCAAAGTCTAGGGTACGAACCAGCAGATGTTCCAAAAGAAAGTGCCTCTTGAGGACTTTGAGGGCCAACAGACGTCCTGGTTCCGTCAGATGTACGTGCTCGTAACGCTCCTGCTCCACCAACCCCTGTTTCTTCAGGCGACCAAGAGCTTGGGTCACGGCAGAGGTGGAGACTCCCATCCAATCGGCCAACCTGTGGTTGGCAGCAAACCCATAATCTCGGCAAATCAAATGGATACTCGACAGGTATTCCGCTGCTGCGGGGAAGGCTTTAAGGATAGCTGTATCGTTGCTCATGTGAAAAAGTTAAGCCGGAACAACAATACTGTCAAGCAGAGAAATCAGGTTGATGAGTAATTTAGTCATAAAGCAGGAAGCAGTGAAGGCCCTTGTCGAGACTCCCTCCGAATGGTATTTTTCTGCAACGAGGGATACCATGCCGACCTACGATTACGTTTGCCAGGAATGTGGCCATGAGCTCGAAACATTTCATTCCATGCAAGATGAGCCCCTTTCGGTATGCCCGAGTTGCCGTGGACGGCTGAAGCGCAAGGTAGGCGGTGGCTCAGGGATCATTTTTAAAGGTAGCGGCTTCTACGTCAATGACTCCCGAAAGACCGATCCGGCCAAGGTGGAGACCAAAGCGGTCGAGCCGGCCACCAAAGCGTCTGAATAAGTTTGCAGGAGTTTTCCATGCACGGTCCCGAAGGCGAAGAGAAGCTAGCCCAGATGATGCGCCTTCGGGCGAACATGGCGAAGATCAAGCACAAGATTGTGGTCCTGTCGGGCAAGGGCGGAGTGGGGAAGTCTACGGTGAGCGTAAACCTCGCTCTCGGTCTGTCCCTTAGGGGCCATCGCGTGGGCCTTCTAGATACTGATATTCATGGCCCTAATCTCGCCCACATGCTTGGGCTCGATAAGATGCAGATGAAGGTTTCTGGAACAACGATCGAACCTTTGGAAGCGCGGCCCGGCCTATTTATCGTATCGGTCGCCTTGACGGGTAAGCCGGCCGATACGGCCTATATCTGGCGCGGACCAATCAAGATTGCCCTTATTAACCAACTTTTGGCCGACGTCGCTTGGCCAGAGCTGGACTATCTGGTTGTCGATTCGCCACCCGGTACCGGCGATGAACCTCTTACTGTGGCTCAATCACTAAACTCGTCGCCGAGTCGGGGAAGCATCATCGTCACCACTCCGCAGTCGGTTTCTGTGCTCGATGCCCGCCGTACGATAGACTTCAGCAAACAGCTCAAAATGCCGTTGCTCGGCCTCCTGGAAAATATGGCTGGCTACCTGAATCCCACCGACGGCACTTTGCTGCCCCTGTTCGGGCAGGGAGGTGGCAAGCAAGCCTGCGAAGAACTTGATGTCCCATTTCTTGGGTCGATAGCTATGGATCCTCGAGCGGTTGATCTGTGCGAAGCCGGGAAGGCGATTCTCGAAGGAGAAACCAGTCTGAAACCAGCTTATGAAGCGCTCCTAAATCACATTGAGGCGGCCATGCCATGCTGATCCGCTACATCAAGAATGCACAGGGCAAGGCAGTTAAGTCGGCGGACATCTACACCAAAGAGGAGCACGGTCTTAAACTTGAGGACATTGATCCGGATGCGCTATTCATCACGCGTAAACTCAGATCAGCAGGTTTCGAGGCCTATGTGGTCGGTGGAGCGGTGCGCGACTTGTTGTTAGGGCGTAAACCGAAAGACTTCGATATCGCCACGGATGCTCACCCACGGATGATCAAAAAAGTGCTTCCTTTCAGCCGCATCATAGGAAAGCGGTTCCGTTTGGTGCACGTGTACTTCGCACAGAACAAGATCATCGAAGTAGCTACCTTCCGGAGTAATGTTGAAGGCGACAACAATGTCTTCGGGACTCTCGAAGAGGATGCTAAGCGTCGCGACTTTAGTTTCAACACCCTATTTTATGACCCCAAAGACCAGTACATCGTGGACCTTTGCGGTGGAGTGAAAGACATCCGGGCTCGTTGTCTCAAAAACGTGATTCCCCTCGAGGTGATTTTCGATGAGGATCCGGTTCGGATGATTCGTGCAGCTAAATATGCCACGACCAGCGCTTTCCATATTCCCGGAAACATCCGGGCCAAAATCCGCCAAAAAGCTCACCTACTGAAAAGCATTTCACCTTCCCGTCTCACAGAGGAGTTCTATAAAGTGCTTTTTTCCGGCCAGGCGCAACCTATCTTCGCGGCTATGGAGAAGCTCCACGTTCTCGCAGCTTTTGTGCCCAAGCTGGCCGAGTCCTTGCACCGAACAATTTTTGGCTACAGGTCTGCGCAACTCCATCAGGCTCTTGCGCTCCTTGATGCCGAGGTCAACTCCGGTAAGGAACCAGACCGCTCAGAGGCCGTGAGTTTCTTGGTTGCTCCGCTACTGGAGTCTTTAGGTTGGCCCACGAGAGCGACCCTGGAAAACTTTGAGGAGGTCCTGCAGATCCTTAAGGACTGGTTCAAGCCCATCATCCCGTCTAACCTGGAGCTCGAGACGGCTTTGCGCACCTTATACCGTGTCTGGGCCGTCCGGGCCCCTCGCAAACGTCCTCCTCGGCAGCGCCATAGGCGGGGAAATGGTTCGTCGACAACGGGTATCCATCACAAGCCCGAGGCGCCCTCGCTGTGAGCGACGAAGAACCTGTGGTCTTGCCGCTCGGTCGCGAGTTTGACCTGCATACGTTCCGGCAGAACGAGATTCCCTTGGCGACTAGAGAATACTTGGAAGAAGCCCGGCGGCTGGGATTCCTGCAGGTCAGAATCATTCACGGAAAAGGTACAGGCTACCAGCGAGAGGTCGTTCGTAGCATTTTGTCGCAGACGCCCTTTGTGGAGAGTTTTGGCGATGACATGAACGGAAATCGCGGAGCAACTTGGGCTTCTTTGAAAGCGCCATAAAAAAGCCGCCTGATTCGGCGGCTTTCTAGCAGGCAGCGCAGGTCACTTCTTGATATTGTATTTCTTGTTGAAACGCTCGACACGCCCTGCAGTGTCGACCAGCTGTTGCTGGCCAGTGAAAAACGGGTGTGAATCGGCAGAAATTTCCACCGTGACGAGCGGGTATTCCTTTCCGTCGCTGTGCTTAACCTTATCCTTACTGCTCATGGTTGAACGGGAAAGGAAGGTGGTTCCTGTCAGGCCGTCTTTAAAAACGACGAACTGGTAGTTGGGGTGGATTCCTTCTTTCATATGTGCCTCCTTGCCTAGACTGCCTTTCATCTCGAACACAGTCCGGGTAGATACCGTAGGGCAAATCTCACATTGGGTCAAGACGTTGACGGGGCTGGAAACTCGTCAGGGTTTCGGGCAAAATGTCAGCCATGATAACGATCAACGAAAATTACCTTAAGCTTCAGGCTTCGTACTTGTTCACAACCATCAGCCGCAAGGTAGAGGCCTATCAGAAGGCGAATCCAGACAAAAAGATTATCCGTCTAGGCATCGGCGACGTTACACTCCCCCTGAGCCAGAGCATTGTAGCGGCCTTTCATAGGGGAGTCGACGAGATGTCGCATGCGGAAACCTTCCGTGGTTATGGACCGGAACAGGGTTATGGATTTCTGCGAGAAGCGATCGCAACCGTAGACTTTCAAGCCCGCGGTGCCGCGGTTCAGGCTCATGAAATTGTGGTCTCGGATGGTTCCAAGTGCGATACCGGCAACTTCCAAGAACTTTTGGGAAACCAATTGCGTATAGGAATCCCCGACCCGGTGTACCCGGTCTACGTGGACACGAATGTGATGGCCGGAAGAACCGGAGTAGCCATTGACGGTCGCTACGAGGGAATTCACTACCTAGAGGGCAACCATGCGAACGGCTTTGTGCCCTCACCGCCAGAGTTTCCCCTCGACTTAGTCTACCTTTGCTTCCCCAACAATCCAACTGGGGCCGTGGCTACTAGACGGCAGTTGCAGGCTTGGGTCGACTATGCAAGAGCTCACAAAGTGCTCCTATTGTTCGACGCCGCCTACTGTGCTTTCGTTCGGGACCCCAAGATTCCTCTCTCTATTTTTGAGATTCCAGGCGCACGAGAATGCGCGGTCGAGTTCAGGTCTTTTTCGAAGACCGCGGGATTTACAGGGGCCCGCTGCGCCTTCACTGTCATTCCCGATTCCGTACTCGTCTGGGACTCAACGGGAAAAGCCCATAAACTTCTGGACCTCTGGAACCGCCGCCATAGCACCAAGTTTAACGGTGTTTCCTACCCGGTACAGGTTGCAGCAGCCGCGGTCTATTCACCTGAAGGACAAAAAGAAGTGAGGGAACTCACCGATTATTACATGTCCAATGCGCGGATGATTCGTGACCGGCTGCTTTCTTGGAACCTGGAGGTTACCGGCGGTGAAAACGGCCCCTACGTATGGGTCAAGACAGGAAACGACAGCTGGGAAAGCTTCGATACCCTGCTGAACGAGGCCCAGGTTGTGGTTACTCCGGGCTCAGGTTTCGGAACCTGCGGCCAAGGCTATATCCGAATCAGTGCCTTCAACCACCGGGAAAAAGTGGAGGAGGCTCTTGGCAGGCTCGAGCAGGTGCTCGGAAAAACACCTTAGCCCACCAGCTCTTTGTTGATCTCCGACATCAGGTGCTCTGTGAGGGCGACCACTTCGAGGATATTTGACTCTCGACTGGCTTCATCGAGATCAGAAACTTGATGGGCGAGCTCCTTAAGCCTAAAAAGCTGGAGATTTTCGACAAGGGTGACGTGTTTGTGCCGGAACAAGTGGAGCTCCTGTGCGTCGTTGCGACGGGCGATTGCGGGATAGTTGTCGTGGTAGAATTGAAGCATGTCGAGCAGTATCCCCAAAAGCTCCCTGAACTCAGGAGTTCTGCTGCCGAAGATCTCTTCGAAATAGGCCAACGAATAGGTGTAATGAGGAGAAGTAGCCATAAAATATTTTAGCTCCGCTTCAGAAATCGGGCAAGGGGAGAGTAGCACCAAGTTTGAACTACGCCAACATTTCCAGCGCCTGTTGAGTTTGCAGACCCGGCAACAGAAGTTGATGGGGAACCAATCCCTGTGCAGTTCCCTCGGACAATGGTTCCAGAGCAATCTGTTTGACACAGTGTTGGCCGTCGTTCCCCTTGCGGGCGAAGCCGACCTGCTCCCCTGGTTGAGCACGCTTTCGGTGGGCGGGGTAAACCTCGCTTTTCCGTGCCTCGGAGAACAAGGACTTGAGTTCCGCCATTGCGCTGCGATAGGTCCTTGGGAATTGAATCCGTTAGGAGTCCGTCAACCGCTTTCTTCTCACCCGGTTTGGGTACCCGTAGCCGGCGAGCACATTTTGGCTCTGATTCCTGGCTTGGGCTTCTCTCCGGGCTCAGCACTTAGGCCCGGATTTCAAAGGTTGGGAAGAGGTGGGGGCTACTTCGACCGGTTCCTCTCGGCTCGTCCACAAGGATTGGTGGCTTTCGGTTACGGTTTCGGCTTTCAGATGGCGGCAGAATTACCGTTAGACCCGCATGATCAGCCTCTCGACGGTTTGATTTTGGGGCCAGGTTCGGATATCTTTGAGCAGGGAGTACATCTATGGCATTGATCAAATCGGCGTTGGAACTGGCCTTGGAGAGAACCGAAGGCTTAACCGTCGACAAGGACGAACTCCGTCGGAAAGACCTTTTCAATCAAGGGCGTATCCTCTCCGCCAAGGGGCTCGAAGAAGGGCCCGAGCAGTTTTCAAAGGCTCTGGCCGCCAGGGTCAAGGAACTCAAGGGAGAGGAAGTCAAAGCTTTCCGCAACGGTGCCGGTGAAAATCTCGTGAGCCGTATCAACCTTGCTTTTGAAAACCCCGCTCTCAAAGAACCTGAAAAGGTGGCGGGTTTGCTTGAGGTGCTTACCCAAGGGAAATCGGCGGCGGTACTTAAGTCGTTGGCGACACTGTTTCAACAGTATGGCCAAGAGGTGGCCCAGCTCAAAACCGCTATCGGGCAGCAGTTGGGTCCGCAATTGCGCCAGAGAGCCCAGCAGGCCGGAGCAAACCCAGCGCAATACCAGCTCGAGCGAGACCCTGCCTACCTCAAAGTGTTGGCAGAAAATCTCGATCCCTTGAGAACCGAATATCAGGCCCACCTCGACGCGGCCAAAACGCAACTGCGGCAACTTTTCGGCTGACTACCGGTCCCCGAGTGGGCCAATCAAAGACAGAAACTCTTCGCGAGTCTTTGGGTCTGAGCGGAAGTTGCCAAGAACAGCGCTGGTCACCATGGACGAATGCTGTTTCTCGACACCGCGCATCATCATGCAAAGGTGCTTGGCTTCGACGACAACTCCTACTCCCAATGCGTTTGTTGCTTCCATGACAGCTTGTGCCAACTCTTCGGTCAGGCGTTCCTGAATCTGAAGACGACGCGCGAAAACATCGGCGAGCCTGGCAATCTTGCTCACTCCCAGCACTTTGTCGCGAGGAATGTAGCCGACTTGACAGCGACCAAAAAAGGGCAGCAGGTGATGTTCGCACAAGGAAAAAATTTCAATGTTGCGAACAATCACCATGCTACTTCCAGAGGCCTGAAAAACGGCTTGGTTCAATACTGCTTGCGGCGTCTGGCGGTATCCGCGGGTCAAGAACTCCCAGGATTTCGCTACCCTTTCTGGCGTGCGGGCAAGGCCCTCCCGCGACGGATCTTCACCGAGTTCGACAAGTAGCTCGCGGATCAACTGGGCCACACGGTCCTGATTCATGTTGCAAGTGTAGGTTAACCAAGTTAGCCCTGCAAGTTACGCCGCGGGTTGAACAACGACCTTGCGGGGCTGAGCTTCCGGTAGCTTGGGAAGAATCACCACAAGCAACCCGTTGTCAAACTTAGCGGCAATGGCGCTTTGGTCGACGTCACGGGGCAACCGGAAGCTACGCTGGTAGCCGGAGACGGAACGTTCTCGCAGCAGCCAGCGAGCTTCTTCGGTTTGGACCTCCGGTGTGGGCACGCTCAGTTCGAGAACTCCATCGGCAACTTGGATTTGAACCCGGTCCTGCGGTATTCCGGGCAACTCGGCCGTTAACTGGTATTCCCCCTTGGTTTCAGCGACATCCACTCGGGGTGCGCTCACCTGGTTGAATAGTAAAGTGTAAGCATTCATGGGAAACCTCCTATTGATTCCTCAGATACCTACACTAAGCAAGTACCGTGCCAATAACCAATTTTTAGCAAGCAAATGCCTGCAATATATAATCTTATTAGAAATTCCACCTCAAATAAACCAGGTCTCAAGGCAGACTTGCATGGATCTAATTGATACAAATGAGTCAAATATATACATACGGAGATATTTTCAATCTTTCAGTTTCAAAATGACTCACTGAGTCATTTTCTTCTGGTCATCGAGCAACTTATCTGGAGAGGGGGTTGTGCGCCAGGCTTTTCCACGGTGACTTTCACCGCGTCAATTCCATCTCGGGCTAAGAAAAAACCACACAGGTCGCTCGTCAGGGTCTCAAGTAGCACCCAACGCTTCGTCGTCGCCCAAGCCTCGAGATCTTTCCGCAGGAGTGCATAGTCTAAGGCTTTCTCAAGCCGATCGGACTCGGCGGCTCGCTGGAAGTTTCCCCGAACTTTCACGTCTAGTACGACTTCTTGGGTCGAGTCCTGTTCGTGTTCGTAGGCCCCCAAGAAGACAAAAATGCTCCAGTTTCGGACCCGGAGCTGATCATATTGAGCCAAATAAATCTCCCTTCAAATGACGACCCCCGTCTACCGCAAGGATTTGGCCTGTCAGGTAGGGGTTACCGACCACTGCCGCCAGCGCCTTCATCACGTGAGAGGCGTTACCAGGACGTCCTAGGGGCGTAGACTCTCGGGCCGTTGCCGTCCATTCTCGACTCGGCATTTTCTCAGGTTTGAGCACCATTCCTAGCGCCAAGCCGTTCACCCTCACGCTCGGGGCCAGTTCCGCAGCCAGAAATCTGGTCAGGGAAGCCATTTCCCGTTTGGCAAAGCCATAAGAAAAGTGTTGTGAATCACGATCCCGCGAACGCGCATCGAGAATAGTGACCAAATGTCCACCCCCCTTTTCCCAAAGGTATCTGGCCAAGAGGATGGCAGTCCAAGATTGGAGCCTATGATTTTCTTCCCAATCAGCAAGACCAGCTGTCCACCAATTGTCCGCGGTCCAAAGCGAAGCCGAATGCACTACCAACGAGGGAGAAAAAGGTTTCATCTGTTC
Organism: Spirochaetales bacterium; assembly: GCA_947478845.1. Taxonomy (GTDB): domain Bacteria; phylum Spirochaetota; class Spirochaetia; order JABEVK01; family JABEVK01; genus JAIFLN01. Next base: position 363,259 of record CANJXC010000001.1, read on the forward strand.
TACCAAACTTTCGGCTCCGCCAAGGGTTGCAAGATCGGCCTCGACCACCCACACCTTTTGGTTGGCTCTCAATACCTCCGCCAGACGATCGGCCTCCTTGCGCGACTTGTTGCAGTGAATCACAACGTCCCAACCCCGCTTGGCCAAATCGGTCGCGACAAGGGCGCCAAGCCGTCGACCCGATCCGGTCACCATAGCCACCTTGGGCTCAGGCATGAAGAGACCCGAGGAGTCCACCGATTTGTCCCGCACTCTCCAAACCCTCAGCGCTTCCCCACGCCAAAATACCTTCATAGACCTCCTGGGCCAAGCGGGGATTTGCAAACGTGGCAGAACCAACCTGGACGGCCTTCGCTCCGGCCAGCAGATGCTGGATGGCATCTTCCCAGCAAGTAATACCCCCAATCCCAATTACCGGTATCTTGATACGGCGGCTAACTTTATATACGGCAGCTACGGCCACAGGCAAGACGGCGCGACCCGATAGGCCACCGGTTCCTAACGGAAGCACGGGGCTTTTGGAGCCTATGTCGATGACCATGCCCACCAGGGTGTTGATGCAACTGACCGCATCTGCACCCTCGGCCTCGGCGGCCTCGGCCGTGGCTCCGATGTCGGTAACGTTGGGCGACAGCTTGAGAATCAATGGCTTTTTCGTACGTGAACGCAAGGAGCGGGTAATCTCGGCGACCAGCCGAGGATTTGTACCAAGGGCCATCCCACCGTGACGCACATTGGGGCACGAGACGTTGATTTCGAAGCCATGAATACCGTCAACCTGCTCAAGGGTCTCAACAACCCTTTCATAGTCCTCATTTACCGCACCGGCAACATTGACCACTACAGCTGAGGGAAGAGTCCGCAGAAAGGGCATTTTGTCATGGATAAAAGCTTCCAAGCCTACGTTGGCCAGACCAATTGAGTTCAAGAGTCCTGAGGCCGTCTCCACCAGGCGGGGGGAGGGATTGCCCATCCTAGGCTCGGGGGTAACTGCTTTCGTGTAAATGGCACCGATGAACTGAAAGTCAAGAAGTCCTTCGTACTCCTTGCCGTAGCCGAAAGTTCCCGAAGCCACCCCAACCACAGAGGTGAACTTCCTGCCACGGAGGGTAAAGCTCAGGTCCATTTAATCGCCTCGGAGTCGAACACGGGCCCCTCGGTGCAAACCCTGACGAACTTTCGCTCATCCACGGTTTCCACAGTGCAACCCATGCAGGCTCCGACACCACAGGCAATAATCTGCTCAAGCGAGACAAAGCAGGGAAGTCCGCGAGGATGTGCCCAATTGTGTAAAGCCTTCAGCATCGCTTGGGGACCGCAGGCCCAAACAAATCCGTCTCGAATGGCCTCGGTCGAAAGAGTTGACAGGTAGTCAACCACCGTGCCTTGGAATCCCTGGCTGCCGTCGTCGGTGCACTTCTGAAGGCGAACTTCCGGATTGAGGCGTAACTGCGGGAAAGAAGCGCTGTTTCGGTGGCCGAGCACCAGCAAGGGCTTATAACCCCTTTCCGCGAGGGAGTTGGCCGCGTAGACGATGGGTCCCGTGCCTGTACCACCCCCCACGAGAAATGGGCGGTTCTGAACTCCGGTGCGGAAATAAAACCCCCTGGGACCTAGAAGGTCGAGCTTTTCACCCGGCTGGACTCGTGACAAAATTTCGGTTCCCGGTCCGCGCACGTGGTAGATGATACTGGCAACTCTCAGCGGCTTATCGAAAGAAGCAACGGCGAATGGACGCCTCAAAAAAGGTACCGTAGAACGGTTAACTCGAAGCGAAAGGAACTGTCCGGGAAAGGGAACTCTCACCTCGTCGGGCCACCTGACGAAAACTTCCCGGTAATCCTTGGCTACCACGGAATTTTCGAGCACGTCAGCGACGAATTGCTTCATGATTGGCGAGTATATGTTGCTTGATTTTTTTTGTAAACTGTGGAAAATTGGGCATCTGACAGGAGGGGCCGATTGACCCTGAAAGCCGTCGCCTTTGACGTGGATGGGACGCTCTATTCGAACGCATCCATGATCTGGCGCTCCCTTCCGCTGGCCCTGGCCAACTCCCGCCTCCTGAAAGCCCTCGAAAAGGCCCGGATCGAGTTGCATAATCATCCGCACCACCTTACCGACGTTCACAAAACGCAGGCAGAAATCGTTGCTAAAATTCTGGGTCTTCCCTTGGAGACAGCCCTCAGCCGCATTGAAAAAACCGTCTACACGGACTGGTACAAGCTCTTCCATCGTCTGAAACCTTACTCGGGTCTGAAAACTCTCATAGGCCGGCTGAAAGCAGAAGGCTTTAAGTTGGCTGTCATGTCGGACTTTTCAATTCGGGGAAGGCTCGCGGCGCTCGGCCTCGAAGACGGTTGGGATCTGGTGTTTTCGTCCGAGGAGATTGGTTGGCTCAAGCCACACCCGGAGCCGTTTCTGCACATCGCCGAGAGCTTGGCCCTCCCCCCTGAACAAGTTCTGTACGTTGGAAACTCGGTCACCTACGATGTCGCCGGAGCCCACGCCGCTGGTATGCCCTGCGCGCATTTAGGACGCTCGGCGAACGAGTCAACGGCTGCGTTCACATTCCGCAGCTACCGTGAATTGGAAGCTTTCCTCTTCCCTAGGGGCCTTCCATGACCTTTGACTGGGGTTACCTCGTTGTTCTGGGAGTCGTTTTCGTCATGCTGGTGGTTTTCCGCCAGCTGGATAGGAACAACCGCTCCCTAGAGAAGATCCGTAAGTTTGCCGAGACTGTCCGGCACGAACTGAACACTTTCGTCGATGAGCGGACCGCCTCCATCAAGGACTTTGAAACCATTCTTAAAGTGCACGACAAGACAGCCGGCGAAATTCTTCGTCGCATACAGGCCGTTGAGTCCGGGCTCCTTGGCCGCATGCCCGAGATCGAGGACATGCAGGCCCGCCTGAACCGCTATGCACTGTCGATCAAGGATCTCGATGCCATGACGTTGCGGGTCGAGAGCAATTTCCAAAAGCTCGAGGAAGAAACCGTTTTTGTGGACAAAATCGGGCTTCGCATCAAGGGTGCCTCTGACCAAATGACAGACTTGGAGGCCACCTTCGTCCAGATTCGGCAGGAGTTTGCTGACATCAATCAAAAAGACCTTGAGACGGTACGTCGCAATGCGTTGCAAGTCTTCGAAGCCGAGACTCTTGTTTACGTGGAGCAACTGAACGCTGCCAACGCCAAAGTTGACCAGTTTCAAGCGACGATGGATGCCCTCCAAGCCACCCGTGACATCATGGTTGCAGAGACAGCAGCTCTCCTTGAAGAAAACGCCCGCAAGACGCTGGACAAGGCCGATGCCACCTTTCAGAGCACCGCAGCACAAGCAGAGAACTTGGGCCTCCAGGTGTTCCGCGATCTGGACGCCCGTATTCAGGCTCTCGCCTCCCAGTCGGAACTCAATCTCCGGCAACAACTCGATATCCTCGGCCAAAACTTCGACGATGGAGTGTCTGACCTAAACCAGGCGCTTCAGAGAACCCGAGCTGATGCCAGCGCCCTGCGCACCGACACCGACAACGAACTCAACTCGCTCCGTGAACGCTTTGAGGTAACAAGTTCCAACCTGAGGTCGGAGTTCCAAAGCGAGCAGGCCCAGTTGATGGGGATGACCGCCCAGCTTAAGGGTGATCTGGAAGCAAAACTCCTCAGCGTCCGAAAAGAAACCGTAGCTGAAGCCGACACGATGCGGCACGAGTTGCTGGCTACCCTGGAACTCAGCCAAAGGGCTGCGAAGGACTACCTGACCGAGGTGCAGAACCACGAGGCCCGTATGGCCGAGAACTTAGATTCCAGGATCAAGGACTATGAAGCCGGTTTTGCCTATCGTTACCAGAAATTGGAAGAGGCCGAGAAGGACATTCTGCTGCTCGATGCTAACCTCAGGCAGACGATGGATCGCGTAGCTGAAAAGGTCGTTCAGGACTTCCAGAACTTTGACCAGCGGATGAAAGTTCATCGGGAGGAAGAACAGGCCCAGCTCGAGAGCAAGATTGCCGCCGGCCGCGAGTCTGTTCAACAGCTCGACAAAGAACTAGAGGAACTCAAGTCCCGCGCCTACGACAACGTCAGCGAAAAATTACAAGGCTTTGAAGAAAGTTTCTTCCTGGACCTGCAGAAGCGCAACGCTGAGCTCCATCAGGCGCTTGAGGAATGGCAGGCGAGTCTGAAAGTTCAGCTCGATGAGAACAAGCAAGCGGCTTCCCTCGACATGGACGAAGCGCAAAGAAACTTTTCCGAGTCAGCCCGCCTCAAGACCCAGGAATTGCAGGCGAGCACTTGGGGCCAGCTCGACCGCTTGGAGCGCCAGATTCATGAGTCACAGGAAGCTGCGACCAGCCAGATACGAAGTCACCAGTTAGAACTCGACGAAACCAGGGCACAGCTCAGGGATCAGCTTACCGAACTTGAGAAAGCCCTCAGTGCCCGTTACAAGCAGGAAGTCAGCCGTGCCGAGCTCGAAGCTAGTGAGGCCGTTACTAAGCTCGAACGCGACGCCGAAACCCGGATCAGGCAGATTACCGAACGCCTCGACCAGTTCCGTGCCGACACCCAGGAAACTCTGGACTCAACTCAAACCGAGTTCACCGCCGGTCAGGCTCGCTTTACCCAGCGGCTCAAGGACGCGGAAGGTGAGATGGGTGAACAATACCGTTCGTTCAAGCAGTCTCTGAACGAAAAGATCTCGGCCTTGACCGAAGAGTTCACCCTGCAGAAAGAGGAGTTAGTCACGCGGTCGGCCGAAGACCGGGCCTCGCTCAAGAGTGACTTGGCGCAAATGCGCTCTGGAATAGACGAGCTCGACAGCACCCTCCGAATCAAGACCCAGTCCGCCTCGGAGGCTTTCGAGCGGGAATACGAAACTTCGCTTGCTGATTTCCAGAAAAAAAACCGCGACCTTTTGCTCGATATGGAGAACAAGTTGCGCGACTACCGCTCGGCGGTTCAAGACACCCGGGAAAAGTTTGATGCCCAACAGAAAAAACTCTTCGGAAAGGTCGAGGACCAAGCCAACTTGCTTACGGTTAGTCTCGAGGAAATCGACAAGAAGCAGAAATCGTTTGTGAGCCAAACCAAGGTGTTCGAGCGCGCCGATTCCCTGAAACAGGAACTTCAGGAGTCTATCGAGGACCTGAAGGGCGATCTAGCGCGGATCGACGTCCAGCGCAAGGACTTGTTTGAAGTTGAGGCGTCTATCAGCCGGATCAAAAAGCTTGGCGAGGAAACTAGCGAAAAATTGGCCCGATTTGCCACAGAGAAAAAGCGGATCGACTTGATGGATACCGACTTCCAGCGCATCCTGGCTCTCTCTCAATCGATGGAAGTACGGCTCGAGCAAGTGACTTCAAGTAGCGACCTTCTGCAGGATATTCAGCTCAAGATCCGCAAGCTCGAAGATTACTCGAAGGATATCGAGATTCGATACGACAGACTTGAAAAGCGCCGCGAGTTGCTCGACAACACCACCGACGGGGTGGACAGAAACTTCTCGATTCTCGAGCGAGTTGAGAAAGACCTCAAGGGTGCTCAATCGGACCTTCGCCAACTTCCTGGGGAAGTAGAGGAACTTCGGAAACGCCTTAAAGTTCTTGCTGCCGGCAAAGAAGATGCCGACAAGGCCGTCGAGCGCCTTTCGCAGCTCGACCAACTGATCAAGGATGTCGAAACCCGCATGAGTCGGATGGAGGAAGCACGGGACTGGATTGCCCGCACCGAGACACGGCTTATCGAAACCAAGGACGCAGCCGAGGCGCAAATTGGTACGTTCCAGTCGTTGGCCAAGGCGAACAGCCCAGTTGGAGCATCGGTCAAGGGAAAGAGTGCTGTCGACAAGGACCTTCGCGAAACCGTCCTGAAACTGTCTCGGCAGGGTTGGGGAAAGGAAGAAATCTCACGAGCCACCAAGCTTTCCATGGGCGAAGTGGAGCTTATCCTTGAATTAGGTCCGCGTTAGGCCACATTTAGGGTTTGGTTCCACCCTCCGAAAACCTGCTCCGAACTAATGCCTTGAAGGTGTTGCCGCGGTCGAACTCATTCTTGAAGAGCTCAAACGAGGCCGCGCCCGGAGACAACAAAACCACTGAACCCGGGCGGGCGTGGGTGGCTACCACCTCGAGGGCTTCTTCGAGAGTGCCATAAGGCCCGTTCCACGAGAATCCACGTTTGCGGAACTCAGGAACCATGCGGTCGGTGGCGGAACCTCGTAGCAACGTAAGAGAGGCCGGTTCGGGGACTCGAGCTAGGGCTGTTACATCGATATTTTTGTCAGTTCCGCCGGCAATCCAGTGTACGGGAACTTCAAAGGCCCCCACAGAGGCGGTCGCAGCCTCTGGTATCGTGGCTGTCGTGTCGTTGTAGAAGGAGATTCCCTTCCAAGTATGGAACTTTTCAAGGCGGTGCTCCACCCCGGCGAAGCCGTCGAGGGCGCTCGGAACGAGGTCGGGGTTGGCACCCCAAAGTACAGCCATTCCAGCAGCCATGAGGCAGTTCTGACGGAAAGGCTGACCGGGAACCTGAAGCTTTTGGGGAAGGAGAAACTCCGATCTTGGACGACCGTGGGGATCAAGCCACTCACCTTTCCCGTCAAGACTTTCTGCCGTGAGCCAGAAGCGGGCCTGAACAGGATGGCCCGGAATCTCAGGCCTTCCACGGTGGCTGAACAAAGCCGTCCTCCCGGGATTGCGGGACGCAAACCAGGAACCCCACGACTGGTCGGCATTGAGCAGTGACCAGCCTTGCGGCCCAACACCGGCCATCACTTCGGCCTTATCGGAGGCATAGGCCTCTTGGTCCGGATAAGCGTTCATATGGTCCCAGAGCAGGTTAGTCACCGACGCTACCCGCGGCCGAAGCAAATTGCGCCCTCGAAGGTCGCTAAGTTGCCAAGACGATAGTTCTAAGATCACCGGCGCACCTGGTTCAAGCTCTTCGAGAAAGGTCAGCGGCGAGACAGTAATATTCCCACCGAGCCTAGCGCGCGGGTCCTGAGCTTTCAAAATCGTATGGAGCGCCGTCGCGGTGGTTGACTTGCCCTTGCTTCCCGTGACGGCGAGAACCGGATTCTCGAGCGCCGACAGGAACAAACTCAGGTCGGTCTCGACTCGGCCAGCCAACTTAAGGAACGGGTTGTCGGCGCGGACAGCGGGGTTTTTCACCACGAGATCGGCCTTGCTGAAGTCGTCCACTTCGTGACGGCCAAGGACGAAGCGCAAGTCGAGACCTTCCAACTGCTGAAGTGATGGTTCGAGCACCTCTTCCAACCTGAGGTCGGTCACGGTAACCTTGGCGCCGCGGGTAGCAAAATAGAGGGTGCTCGCCACGCCACCGCCGTTGAGGCCCAGTCCCATCACGGTGACCTTCAAACCATCGTAGCGCCGAGTGTCAGCCATGGAAGAGGTACTCTTTCTGCTCATGGGAGTTTAGGTACGCCTCAAGCCGGTAGTTGCCAAGTCGGGGCTCCACCAATGGCTGGCAAGCTTCCCTCACCTTGAGCAACAAATGGTCATCCTCGGTGAACGGAATCTCCTGTAGTCGGCTCTGAATCTCGGAAGCCCGCTTCGCTAATTGAGTCCAGGCCAGTTCGAGAATCGTGGCAGCCTTGCGGCGGCCTTGCGAATCGAGTTCGATACAGGTGGCCGAGAGGGTATTGAAGCGACAACGCAGGGGGTAAAAGGGAAAAGTCTTGCGGCCGGGAGACAGGACCGCCCGGGTGACAAACTTGGTGATATCTTGATCGATCCACTGGCCTTCCACGTGATACCGACGTCCAGATTCTCCTTTCCAAGTATTTTGGAACAGCTTTGCTAGGTGAAGCCGTTTTTCTGTGGCGCTTGAGTACAAAGTTTCCAACGGGAGGATTTCCGATTCGATGAAAAGGCTGTTGGTTCGGTACTTGGGAGTACGGCTGTTACTGCCACGTTCGAGGACCTCGCAGAAGCGGGCGCGCCAGGTGAGGTCAACCCGGAGCACGTAAAGGTAACGCTTGTCTTTGGCGCCGAGCATTTGGATAAACAGAGGATGAAGAGTATCGCGAGGGTCAAAAAACCAGGTCAGCCCGGAGAACAACGCTGGCAGTCGCCGGGCCAATTCGGAGCTGAGGTGCTGGATGAAACCTACATACTCAGCGGAAGGAGTGTTTTTTGTCACGTCATGGTGAATATCGATCGAGGCTACCAGCAGAGGTTCACTGAGTCGAACAAACAACTCCTCTTCCTGGGTGAAACAGCGCGGGAGAGGCTCACCTGAGCTGACAGGATTCAAGTTCCTGAAAAGTTCTGTAACGGAGGGAATCGAAGCTCCCAACAGAAAGTCCGAGGTCTTTTCCATGAGTTTCTAACCTAGCTCCAGAATGTTCTCAGGGCAAGGGCCGGATGCTTCGCTGAATGTCGGCGATTTTCCACCCCTTCCACGTCTTCTGAAACCTGATCACATCTTGAAAGATTTCTCCGAGCGCGTTCACAGATGCCCCCGCTTCGGCGGGAGCCACTGACACCCACTTTGTGTAGTCGGCCACGAGTTGCTCCGGAATGGCTCCTTGCTGAATCTTGAGTCCCGAAAGGCCATACAGCAGTTGTCCCGAATCAAGCGCCGGCCGCCCCTTGGCGATCCAGTCTGAGGCTTTCAACAGGGGTGACTGCCTCTCGTAGGCCGTACGCACTTGAACCAGCACAAACAAGTTTGTCGTCTGCTCGTCATCCTGGCCCAACGCTGTGCCACCCTCGGGATTTTTAGACAAAAGTTTCCGCAACTCCGTTCCCTGAAGTTCATCGAGGGCCTGATAGTACCCCTGCGCTACCTCGCGAGGCGTCCAGTGGTCCGAAAGGTCCGGCTTGACGATGTTCCACACAATCGATCCCGCGACAAGGAGGGCCGCAAGGACCGAAGCACCGATGAAGAGCACCAAGGTTCCCCTGCGCCTCCAGAAGCTGCGGAACTCCCTGCCCTGCAAACGGTTCTGAGAGGCAAGGGCTTCCCGTTCCTCGATTGCGGGCATCTGTTCGTGAGTCGTCGCCCACTCACTCCAGCGTGCTGACCAATCAGGACTTTGATTCTTTTCCTGGCGGCCGGCACTGGCCAGCCAAAGCTCGCGAGTACTTGAATCGACGCCCACGGGCAATTCGGTCCCTTCGAGCGACTTGGCTAGGTCACGGATTTCCTGACGCAAGAAGCTTTCATCGCCTTGCTGCCAAGGCAAAACCGTCTCAACAGCACGCCACAAGAACGCCATAGAACTAAAGGGCCAAGAACGTTGTCCACTGTCGGGCAAAAGAAAGGGTTCCCAGTCTTCTCGGCACCGTAAAGGAAGCACCGAAGTGAGCACGCTGGCGAGGTCATCGGGTAGGAAGGCTACTGCCCAATCCAAACCGTCGCGGGCCAAAAGCACGGTCGATGGGTTAAACTTGGCTGGGAGGGCACCTTGCCGGGCAAGAGTGGTCCAGGCCTTTACAAGTGAAACTTGAAGTTGCCAGGCTTCTTTCCCGTCTAAAACCCATTCTGAAGCCACGAGACCTTCGAGGTCATGCGCAGTCTCTCCCCAGATGACCAATTGCCCGTCTTGAAGCACGCCGCGGGTCTCCCACGGTTCCAGGCGGCCGTTTCTCCAAAGCCAGCCACTGCCGCGGCTTGATTTAACCAGCCTAAGACTCTCCAGCGAATCTGCCGGGTGCCCGGTGCGAACCGCCAGAACGGGGTTGCCTTTCTGGGTTCGCACCTCCAGTGAAGCTGTATGACTCAGCCTGCTCATGCACTCTCCTCGGTTTCGGTGTTGCGCATCAGTCGTTCGATGCGCAAGGGGTCCACGACGATGGTCAGATTCTTCTCTTGGGTCGGCAGCACCATTCCCAGAGGCCCATCCTTGGCCCGTCGCAAGTACTTCACAGCGGTATAGTACAGGTCGGCGCGTCCTTCAGACTTGGCTCGGCTATACCATACCGCAAGGTTTCCAGCATCAAGAAGAACTTCGAGCGGGAAGGTTTTGCCTTTGAGCGCGCGCACGAAAACGTAGCCCCCAGGAAGGTCTCGCGTATGGAGCCAAAGGTCGTTTCCGCGCACCCACCTGCGTAGCAAGACATCGTTTTCACGGGCATTGCGACCCACCCAAAGCGTCCAGGACCCGCTGGTGAACTCCAGGCCAGGACGATCCTCCCCTTTTCGGACGGTTTGAGCGGTACGGACCACACGATACTTGCTCAGAAACGATTGGAGGCCATCGACTTCGAGCCCAGGCAAAGTCTCAAGCCACTGGAGCCATGCGGACTCCTCTTCCCTCTGAGAAGCCAGTTCCGCTTCAACCAGATGCTGGCCGTCGCGGGCCTTTTGATATTTCCGGTACCACGTTTGAGCGTGCTCGTGCGGGGCCAGTTTGGGGTCAAGTTCCAAACGGAACGCGGAACCGTCCCGCCAGTCGTTACCTTCGAAAACGGTGTCGCCTTTGTGAATCTTCCAGAGGTCGGCGGTCAAAGCATCGCCATAAAGTTTCCAATCATCTTTTCGTGAGAAATCTCGGGCTTTGGCCAGCGTCTTTTCCCGGGCCTGACGCAAACTTTCTTGGCGCCGTTCCACTAGGCGAAGGGCCTGCTCGCGCAGTTTCTCTACTTCGATGGCTGGAAGCGACCGGTAGTGGAGCTCGACCAGCCGGTTGTACGAGGCCGCGGGCTCGAGAGCAGTCTCGAGTTCAAAAACACGGGCTGTGAAGACTTTTTCGGAGACGACAGCCGAGGCTAGCAGCTTCTCGGGGTCGAACCGGGCGCCGATGATTTCATTGCTCGCCGGACGCCGAAAGGCGGCATCCAAAATCACAGAATTGGCGGTGAGCAAGAGGTTGGCCGCGCCACCCCAAAGACGGATCCAAAGGTTGTAGCGCTCACCGTGGTGCTCGAGGCCGAGAACAACGATTCTTTCGCGTCCAAGTTGGCGCACTTCGGTAACTTGTGCCCCTACGAGCCGCGCTTTCAGAAACTCGGTGAAGCGAGGCGACCGTTTTAAGGTTGGAGGCCGCTGGGTAACGGCCTGGGTACGGGTCTGCCGGGGGGAGAGACCGACCAACAGGGTCAAAGGTTCTCCTGGGCGGTAAAACTCAAAAAAGTAATGGTGGTAGTCAGATTGACGTACGCTTTGGAGTTGGCTTCCCAGCAACGGAAGCTCCGAGAGCACACGGTCGATCTCAATCCAGTTCAACGACAACGACTTCCGCCTTTTTGACACAGTTCCGCCGGTCGGGATAGGATGCCCCGGGAGAGTTCCGCCATGATGACACCCTTCTTTGACTCCGAGACCGGCCTTGAGTTCCCGTCTGCCTTACTTGAGCCTAACTATAGACCGTCAAGCGCCACGCTGGAAAGAGCTCTCGAAGGGATGATCCTGTCGGCTTCCGGCTGGCGCAAGGTTTTCGCGACCGGCGGAGAGGACTCTGCTGCGGCTGAAGTTGGCCAAGGCGACCAGGTGCTTGCGGCTCTGATGGGGCTTTCTTTTTACCAATTTCTGGTCTCTGAATCGGGAACCCTGCAGCCAAGGGTCTGTGTCGGCCTCGACAGTCGACCCACCGGACCGGTGCTGGCCGATTGCCTGCTGAGAGTACTGATTTCTCTAGGAGCCGAGTGCGAGTACCTAGGCATTGTCGCTGCCCCAGAAATCATGGGCTATGTGGGAACTTCAGGGCACCACGGGTTTGTGTATGTGTCGGCTTCGCATAACCCGATCGGCCACAATGGGGTGAAGTTTGGCCTCAGCGATGGTGGCGTCTTAGGTGGAGCTCAGGCTGCGGCCCTCATTGCTACCTATAGGAACAACGTGGCCCGGCCGGAAGCCGTTTCTGACGTGCTATTTCACCTCAAATCGAACCCCACGCCCAAAATGGGAAACCTCTTGCATGGTATTCCTAGGGCGCGTGTGGCCTCAAGGCACACCTACAGCAGGCTGACCGACACCATTTTCACCCTGACGGAAGAGCCCGAACTCCGCGAGGTACGCAAGGAACAAATAACCAAGCTTATTTTGCGAGCTCCTGTCGGGATTGTAGCCGAGTTCAACGGTTCTGCCCGCTGCGTGAGCATTGACCGCTCCTGGCTGGAGGGCTTGGGAGTAGCGGTAGAGGCCATCAACGATAAGCCGGGGCAGATTGTTCACCGAATCGTCCCCGAAGGCTCCTCACTCGACCTCTGCCGTGACACCCTAGTGGCTCTGGCACGACGCAGACCGGAGTTTGTCCTTGGGTATGTGCCAGATTGTGATGGCGACCGGGGAAACGTGGTGTGGTACGACTCACGGGCCGACGAAGCCAAGATTCTTGAAGCGCAGCAGGTCTTCAGCCTTTGTGTGGTCTCAGAACTCGCGGGGTTGGACTACTTCGGTGAAGCAGGTACGAAGGTGGCGGTGGTCTGCAACGACCCGACTTCCCTGCGCATTGATGAAATTGCTGCGGCCTTTGGTGCCAAAGTGTTCCGCGCCGAAGTCGGGGAAGCGAATGTGGTTGCTCTTGCCCGACAATTGCGGGCCCAAGGTTGGACTGTGCGCATTCTTGGTGAGGGGTCCAATGGTGGTAACATCACCTACCCCGGCGCCGTGCGAGACCCGCTGAGCACGCTAGGAAGCCTTCTCAAGCTACTCAGGTTGCGCTCGGTGGAGGGAACACCCGGACTGTTTGAGCGCTGGTGTACGGCCTCCGGTCAGCGGGAAGCCTACCGGAGCGAAGCTTCCATGGCCGAGATTCTGTCGACTTTACCTGTTTGGACCACGACTTCGGCCTACGAGAACCGTGCCGTCTTGAAAATAACTTCCACCGACCACGCTAGGTTCAAAGCGTCGTGGGAACGGGAGTTTCAAACCGACTGGCCTTTGTGGCAACCACGGTTGGGTGCACTGCTGGGGGTAACGAGTTGGAGCGAGGTAAACTACGAGGGCCTCGAGGAAAGACCCGGTGTAGGGCCTTCCGTACGCGGTGGTCGTCAGACTGGTGGGCTCAAGATTCTGCTCAAGGGAGAGGACTCTGTTACCCAGGCTTGCCTCTGGATGCGTGGCAGCGGCACCGAACCCGTTTTCCGGGTGCTCGTCGACGTGAAGGGCCACAAACCTGAGACCGAGGCAATCCTGTTGGATTGGCTCACTGATCTGGTCCGCAGGGCCGACCGCGGTTAAGTTGCCCGGTCAGTCCTCGGGGTCGTGGCAAACCCCCATTTCGTAAAGCGTGCAGTCGTCGCACTGGCAATACGTGCGGTCGATCCACTCGAGCACCTCTTCCGCTCGAAACTCAGAAGGTCCTTTTTCAAACAGCAAGTCGGCCTTCCGCAGGGATTCCTCACCGCCCTTAGGCCACACCCCCGGCAAGGCACAGACCCGCATACCGGCCGCCTTAGCGGCTTCTACTCCATGCTGAGAGTCTTCCATAACCAGCAATACCTTCGGCGACAAATCCAACTTTCGCGCGGCCAGCAGAAAGACATCGGGGGCAGGCTTCGCGTTTTTAGTCTCGTCGCTGGAAAAGACCGCGCGAAAGTAGGGGCGCAGGCCGGTGTCCTTGAGAACGGCTTCGATAACCTGCAAGGAACTACCGGAGGCCACGGCCATGGGCATTCCTTGGACTGCAAAGCCCTTAACCAACTTCTCCATTTCCGGAAACACTTTGGTGTGGCCCCGGGCGGCGTCGAGGTAAAGGCGGTCCTTGAGGGCCTCCAATTCCTCGAGGGGTTGGTGCAGGTTGAATCGCTTTTTCACCACTGCTGCGAACGCCCGGGAACCCATTCCAACGCATTGCTCCCTCCAAGGTTCGTCGAAGGTGCCTCCAAAATGTTCCACAAAAGCCGTGTCGCTCACGTGCCAATTGGGCTCGCTATCAACAAGCGTCCCGTCAAGGTCAAAGATGACTCCCTGAAGTTTCATGAACCCGCCTTTTCACGCTTTTTTTTCACGTCCTCGGCTTTCCGGGCAATTCGGTTCCACACAGAAGCCATACCCATTGCTTTACGCACTTCGGTCAGGGTGGCACGGGCCTCGGCGCGCATGGCCAGAGTCCCGTCATAAATCACCTCGTCCACCAGACCGGCTTGCGAGGCGAAGTGGTCGCGCCGCTCCCGTAAGGGGTCTAGAAAAGCATTGAGGGCCAGAGCGAGTTTCTGCTTCACCTCAACATCACCCACTTTTCCAGCTCGGTAACGCGTCTTGAGGTCTTCCACTTCAGCTTTGTTCGTATTAAACACATCGTGGTACTCAAAAACAGGGTTTCCTTCCACGGTACCCGCGACCTCGGCGCTGATGCGTTTAGGGTCGGTGTACATCCCTGCCACCTTTTTTTCCACGGTTTTGGCGTCGTCTCCGAGATAAATCACGTTGCCCAACGACTTCGACATCTTTCCCTTGCCATCGGTTCCCACCAGCGTGGGCACATCGCCCACCAGAACCTCAGGCAGGTTAAACACTTCACCGTAAAGGAAGTTGAATCGCTTGGCGATCTCGCGGGCTACCTCGACGTGACTCTCGTTATCTTTACCTACCGGAACCAGATGCGCTCTGGGCAATAGGATGTCGGCGGCTTGAAGAACGGGGTAACCGAGCAGCCCCAAAGGCATTTCCTCGATTCCGGCGTTCTGGGCCATGTCTTTCAAGCTGGGAACCCGCTGAAGGCGAGGCACTGTGATAAGGTTCTCAAAATAGAGATTGAGCTCAAAAATCTCAGGCACGGCAGACTGAAGGTAAACCACGCTTTTGGAAGGGTCGATACCGCAGGCTAAGTAGTCGAGCACCATGTCGCGGCTGTTGTCGGCAATCTTTTCGATGTCTTCCTTGCTTGGCTTGGTGGTCAGGGTATGCAGGTCAGCGATGATAAAGAAACACCGGTACCCGTCCTGCAGGCGCACCCGGTTTTTCAACGAACCCACATAATGGCCTAAGTGCAACTTGCCGGTGGGACGGTCTCCGGTCAAGATGGTCTTTTTGTTCATAGAGCTCTCATACTACCCGTGCTAGGCTTGGTTTTCAAGCCAGCGCTCGACTTGTGGGAACACGCGTTCGAAGGGCGCAAAGCCACGGCTGAACACCGTGCCTTCCTCCCCTACCAGTCCCACCAAGGTCGGAAAGCCGCTGATTCCCCAGGAAGACACTTGCTTGAACTCCTGCAGGGTGTTTTCGAGGGTCTCGGTTTTCATGTATTCGATTTCAAAACCGCCTACCCCAAGGGTTTCTGCAAGATCACCGAGGACGCCCAAACGGGTGATGTCTAGCCCATCGGTATAGAGCGCGGTCTGCAGAGCATGGGCATAAGAAAGAGATTTCTCAGGGGCCAAGGTTTTCACGGTCTGCAAAGCCCTCGAAGGTTCCAAACTCGAGAGGTTCATGGTTCCTTCCTCAAGAACACCGTCGAGGAACGGCTTACCAAAACTAACTCCGGTCGTAGTCTGCAATCGGGGCAAAACCTGATGGAGAAAGCTCTTAAGCTCGCCGATGGGTGCTACGCGGTCTCCGGTGACCATCCCGCCTGAAAAAACCATCCAGCTGGCCCTCCGCTTGGTGGCGTCGAACAACGCCCGAATCACGGGTGAAAACCCGAAGCACCAACCGCAAAGGGGGTCCATCACATAGACAATTGTCTTTTCAGGCATTAAGGGAAGATACTACCTCCAGAACCTTAAGGGCAACTCGCTGAAGAACGCCAGACCCAACGACAAGCTTTCCAAGTCCAGCCTTTCGTCGATTCCGTGTATACGAGCCGCAAAGGCGTCCATGGTCAATTGTTGAGAAAACAGGCTGAATCCGTACACTGTGGTTCCTTTTTCCCGCCAGAAGCGACCATCGGTAACTCCGCCAATCACCATATCAGCCAGCTGCGAATCCGGATGAGCTTCAAGAAACAGTGACTCGATCGCCACCTTAAGGGGGGTTCTGGCGTCAGATTGGTTGGCAGGGAACCAATCCGTGATCTCCAGTACCACCTCGCTGCACAACCGGCGACCAAGGGCCCGGCGGAGCTCGGAAAGCAACGCCTGCTTCGTCGTTCCGGGAACACAGCGCACGTCGACAAGCAATTCGGCCCGGTCGGCAACGATATTCACTTTCTGGCCGCTCCTGACCACGTTCGGGCTGGCGGTTGTACGCGAAGCCGTGTGGAGGAAGCGAGCCAGCCCCTGGTTGCGAGCAAACACCCGGCTTAGACCCCATCTCTGGCCCGGTTTCAAGTTCAGGGCACAGCGCTCGAGCCAGGTTCGGGCTGCTGTACGCGCCATCGAGCGGTACACCCGAGAGCCGCGAAAGGGGAACTTCCAGCGAGCCAGCCGTAGGGCAGCCTCGGAAACCTTGAGGACAGCGTTGTCCGACCGGTAGGGAGTGGACCCGTGGCCGGGGGTTCCTCGGGCGGACAGCTTCACCCAAGCGACGCCTTTTTCGCCCAAATTGCAAAACGCGACCGGGCCCCGCACCGTGGGCACGAAAAAACCGCCGAGTTCAGTCACCATGAAATCGGCCTTCACCGATTCCCAATGATGGGCCACAAGGTGCTGGGCGCCCCAGCGCCCCGACGCCTCTTCATCGGCCAAGGCCAAAAACGCCAAATCTCCCGCAAATCCCTTGGGCCCGGCGGCAAGTACCGCCTCGGCGAAGCCAACCGCCTGAGCTGCCGTCCAGCACAGCATATCGATCGCTCCCCTCCCCCAAACCTGATTCTCTTTCACTTCGGCGGCAAACGGATCGACCGACCAGTCGGCTGCTGATGCCGGTACCACATCGAGGTGGCCCATGAACATCAGGCTCTTTGCGCTCGGGTCTGTTCCCTTGACCCTCACTAGCAGGTTGCCCCGGCCCGGACGCGCGTGGAACACTTGGCAGGGCAGCCCACGGGCCTCAAAGAAACCACGCAGAACTTCAATGCTCCGGTCTTCGTGCCCTGAATCGGCATCTCCAGTGTTGACGCACGCGTTTTGGATCAATTGCCGGTAAAGGGGAAGGAAAACTTCGCGGAAAATGGGTCGTTCTAGGTCGCGTCTTGGGTCCATGCGTCCAGTGTACTCCCAAACCTCGGCTTGATGGAACGAAGTGCTGGCCCTAGAATGGGCAGATGAGCATCATGACCGACGCACGTATCGCCGTCCTAGGCGGAGGTTCCTGGGGAACCGCCATCGCCAAAGCCCTCGCCGAAAAAGGGCAGCCGGTCGTCGTGTGGGCCAATAGCCCAGCCACCGTGGCAGATCTTAACCATCACCACGAAAACCGGCGATATTTGCCGGGAATCAAGCTTCCCGAGGGGGTCTTAGCCACGGGCGACATCAGCGAGGCCGCCAACGAACGGGAGTTTCTGATCCTGGCACAGCCTTCCCTTTACATCCTCCAGTCTGTCAAGGACATCTTGACCGTTCCTTGCGTGCAGGAAGGTAGGGCGACCATAGGCGTGCTGGCCAAGGGCTTCCTGCCCGGCACCACAGAGCCCAAACTCATTGTGGAAACCCTTGAGAACTACCTACCAGGATTCTACAAGAACAACGTGGTCTACATTTCTGGCCCTAGCCATGCCGAAGAGGTGGTACAGGGCAAAATCACGGGGCTCATCGCCGCTTGCTCCAACCCACGTAACTCCATTCGATTTAGAAACTTGCTTCGTGGAAAGAGCCTCAAAGTCTTTGCATCGATGGACGTGATAGGTGTGCAAGTTTGTGCGGCGCTCAAAAACGTGGTGGCTATCGCCTTCGGCATCATGGATGCACTCAAGGAAAAATCACAAGCCTTTGGTGACAACACAGAAAGCTTGCTCTTAGCTGCCGGCCTCAACGAAATCCAGGCTCTTGGCAAGGCCTTAGGCGCTACTCATCCCGAAACATTTACCTCTATCGCCGGCGTGGGAGACCTCGACGTGACCTGCCGAAGCCCATTCGGAAGAAATCGTCGCTTTGGGCGGGAAATCATCTTGAACAACCTTCTCGACCGCTACACCTCGATCGATGACCTGATCAGCAACATCCGCAACGTGGGCTATCTTCCCGAAGGCGTCGTTGCTACCCGTTACGCTTGGGCCCTGCTTGAGAAGCACAAGCTGAAACTCGAGATCATTCCTATGGTCTACCGCATCCTGAACAAGGAACTACCACCAGAACAGGCTATCCGGAAACTGATCGACATCGAAGAAGAGTAAAGAGTCAGAACGTTTTGCGTGCCACGACTTTCCAGCTACCCGCGTAATTCAGAAGTGTCACTTGCCCCACTTTGGTTTTGTCAAACAGGAAATCGACTGTGGCCCGGGTACCCAGTTGCTGGTGGCCAGTAACCTGCCAGTCGTGCAGGCGAAACTTCTCCTGCTCCTCGGGCGTCAGCGTGGAGTGAATCTGTTGTATGAGCTCTAGGTTGGTTTTTCCCTCGTTGGCCATATACCCGGCCGCACGCGCAAAATCCAGCGTCGCCAGCGCATCAAGGTACTTCTCGGCAACTTCTCGGGGGCCCAAGGGTGGACTGCAAGAGGCCAGAAGAAGCACCAGTGCAGCAAATACCCCCAACTTCATGGCTACCTCCACAGTTGACTTTGCCCCAAAAGCCGAGCTATGGTGAAGCCCTTGCGCGCCTGTCGTATAACGGCTATTACCTCAGCTTCCCAAGCTGAAGACGAGGGTTCGACTCCCTTCAGGCGCTGATTTTTTGTGGGTGCTACTCCCAAAAACTTTGTGAACACTTAACTCTCGATTGACAAGCCGCACTGCTCATGCAACGTTGAATATTGATTTTTCCTTCGGGAGGTTTTGCATGGTCAAGAAGTTCGCGTCTATCGCAAGTGTCCTCGTTGTGCTCAGCCTAGCAGGTTGTTCCCTTTTCAATGACTCAGGACTGGTTGGGAAATGGGTGCAAAAAAGCTACGGGGTAACGGTTTTAACTTTCAATTTTGGTTCCGACGGGACTCTCGTGCAAAGTAGCCTGGGAATCGCCGTCAGCTACAAGTACACCGCATCAAACGGCTCTGGCCAATATTGGCTGGCCATCGCCCCCGATGTCAAAAGCTCTTTCACCTATTCCATCACCAACAACATTCTCACGTGGGTTGCCAATGGAACCACACTTACCTTATCGAGGGAGTAAACTAGGACGAGGAGAAAGCTTATTTGAAGTAGCTTATTTCTCTGTAGACGACCGACGCGACTTATTTTACTATCTCGCCGAACTTCTCCACTTCTTTCAAATCCACTTGAGTTGTCCAGTTTCTTTTGCTATCAATCACTGGATACTGGCCTTGCCAAACTACATGATCTGAATCCAGGTAATTGGCAATCACCCAACCCTTGGAGTCGTACTCGGTTGTGCCCGTCACTTTGTCTTTCTCTGTAAACTTCGTCGACTCCAATACGAGCAGATTTTTTTGTCGTCAAGTTTCGGCAACTCAGTGACTTTTCCTTAGTCCCGCAGGTGAATAGCTGTTCCTCATGGTATAGACCTCAGGCCTCGTGTTGCACTGAGCAGTAAGGTTACCCTTGTCGTCGTATTCCTATTTGGCATCTACGTTGGGAAGAGCTGACATTGCCTTCGTATCGTCGTCGTACGGATACTCGACCCAGCTGAGCTCATTTCCGGCCTGATTGTAGTTCCAGAGAGTTTTGGCCCAAACTTCCCCATCAGTGAAGTTCTGAGGCGAGCCACTCGAGAACCTAGATGTCTTCGAATTGTTCGAGACTGGCCCGGTAAGGCCAATGTCGGCAAGATTCTTGGCAAAAAGGCCGAATTGCGCGCCCAAGAGCAGTGATAACTAGATAACTAACTTTTTCATAAAACGGGGTAATTTAGCTGCTGAGAACTTGTCAAGAAAAACTTTTGGTGTGTTTTTCGGGTATCTCAGCGGAGCAATGCGTGTAGACCTGCCACTGGGCTAGGCTTGCCGCCAGGTACTCAGTGTCAGCACCGACGATAGACTTCCTCAATACACCGACGAGGCGCTTCCGCTTTTGACGTAGAAAAGCGGCGGGACATCTCTATGATGGGTTTACCACAACTACAACATGGAGAGCCCGCCAATGCGTCAGAAGGAGAGGAGGATGCA
>CANJXC010000002.1 GCA_947478845.1 Spirochaetales bacterium
CGCCACCTCGCTGACAGGCCTCCCTTTCTCAGTGACCTGCTTGATCGCCTCGTCCTTGAACTCGGCCGTGAACTTCGATACGCCCATGGGCTCCCCTTTTGCCTAGACTTCTGAGTGTATCAGGTGTCTAGGAATTTGGGGGAAGTCCATTCTCTATCAAGCTACTGGAGTACTTCAAGCTTGAATCAATTGACATTTCGACCTTTGACTCGAGTGTTTCTGTTGTCGACCATCGCACTACATTGACCTATCAGGCGGGTTCCTTTTCCACCAAGGAATCAGCGATCCTGGCAGCGAAGATCAACGTGAGTGTATCGTTTGGTACAACAGCCATTGCGCTGTGGAGCTCACCCGAACATTTGCACACCCGAAGAGGACCTAGTTTCGGTCATCTATATGGTGCGGTGCGCATTTGCCCATAACCCAGCCGCCCCAACGTGGAAAGTAACTGACTCAAAGTTAAAGAGGGTTTTTGTCCTGGCTTCGGATGTATGAGGAGGCCCGGAAACTGATTCTCTCTTCGGTGTCGTCTGACTTGGTCCAGTAATTGGAAAAGCCCACCTAAAAACTTTCCAGACACAGGCGTACACACGGTAGACGGTCTATTCCTTCGGCTATTTGTAGGCAGACTCGCCTAGGCCAAGGGGGGAAAATTCATTCTCATGCCTCGAAGTTATTTCCTACATTGGCAGTGAGTTTGGGCAGGAAGACCGTTTCATCGTGAATTTTTTTTAGGCAGTACCCCTTCAAAAAGTTCGCGATTGGGGGGGCGAGGGCGATTCGTTGCCCAGAGGAAGCCGACTTTCCAAATGGGCGCCGAAAAACTGTTGGGACGTGGCGACATGCTGTTCACCAGCAGCGTGCAGTTTCTGATCCGTGGGCCACACAACCTCTCCTAGTCCTGCTTTTTGCGGCCCAGAAACCCAAGTGTCACGTCCAAGGTTTCATGGTGCACCAGGGTGGAATCAAACCTCAATAAGCGAAAGGTGAGCTGCACGCAGAGTCCTATCGCGAACGCGGAAACCACAGTGCCTGCGCCTACCTGGCCGCCCAAAAGCCAGCCGATGGCCACCGCTGAAAGTTCGATGCTGCCGCGGCAAACTCCCACAGGAAGCCCGGTTTTTCGCGTCAGGGCCACCATCAGGCTGTCACGGGGACCAGCGCCGAAACCGGAACCGATGTAAAAGTAGGAACCTAGGGCAATGACAAAAAGCCCTGCCAAGAGAAGTGGAAAGCCGAGCAACCAAGACCTCTGGGGCGTAAAACCCGGCCAGGCCAACAGCACGTTCATGAACACTCCGATGAGCACCATGTTTAAAATTGTCCCTAAGCCCAGTTTCTCTCGCAAAAGAGCGACGAGCAGCACGATAGCCAGCCCCGTTAAAATTGAGATGGTGCCTATCGGGAGGCCGGATAGCTTTGAAAGGCCGGAGTGGAAGACTTCCCACGGGGCAAACCCGATGTTGGCTTTCATCGTGAGCACAATCCCCACTGCGTACAGAAACAATCCCAGAAGCAACCGCGACAACCGAGGTACTAGTCCTGTCATTCTGACTCCCTTCTTCCACCTTTTTGCACTTGCCTTGCAAAGCTTCGCAAGCAATACTGAGACTACTCAAAAAGGTGGTTGTCATGCGAGTTTCCCTCAGCATTTATTTCGTGTTGTTTTTAGCAGTGGCCGGTTCGGCGCTCGATGCCCCCAAGGGGCCAGCGGTGGTGACGTTTAAGGGTTTGATCACCCAGAAGAACAAGGCCGATACGGCCGTTCTTGATGCAGCGATGCTCGACCGTCTCAAAACCTACACCGTGAAAACCGTCACCCCGTGGTACACAGGGGCCCAGAAGTTCGAAGGCCCTTCCTTGCAGGACGTGCTCAAGCTAGTTGGCGCTACAGGCAAGACCCTGAAAATCGTTGCGCTGAACGACTACGCGATCGAAGTTCCTCTCGAAGATGCCGCGCTCTACAGTCCGATCCTCGCCCGCCGCATCAACGGAGTTGCCCTTACCCCCCGCGACAAGGGCCCTTTGTTTCTCGTTTATCCCTACGATTCCAAGCCTGAGCTCTCCACTGAGAAGTTCTACGCACGTTCGGCTTGGCAGATTGCAGTGATAGAGGTTCTCTAGCTTTGAAAAATGTTCTGGGGCTCGGGATTCTTGTCTTGATCCTGAGCTTCGGATCGGTGATCTGGGTCGAAGTTCGGCAGTTGAGGGCCGTTCAGGCGTATTTGCCCGTCGGGACCGACAATGTTCTGTGGTCGTATGCCCAGTTGAACTTCGAAGCTCTCAAGCTCAACCGAGTCCTGCTTCTGGCTCTCGATGCGTCAACGATCGATACCGATACTGTGTCCTTGAGGTACAATATTTTTGCCAGCCGCAGCCAGTTGCTGCTGCAAAGCCCCCAATTAAAACGGATCTGGGAAGACGGGGGCTTTGCACCGGTTGTGGAAAGGCTTGAGGCCTTTTTCCCTGAGGTTGAGGCCGGTTCGGTTAATGGAGAGATCAACTGGAATCGCGAGAAAGTGAAACACGCACTGTCGGTTCTTGACCCGCTTTTACCCGACTTAGCCCGCCTGTTGTTGGCTTCGAACATCCGATCCATGGCGGATGAGGACGCCCGCAACCAGAAACTGGTGGGCATTGCCAACGAGTCCTTGTTCGTGGGTTTTCTCCAGTTGATCCTTGCCATCGCCTTTGCCACCCTGCTTTACCGTCAATTGCGGGTTGCTCGGGCTGCCAGTCAGGCGAAAGGGCAGTTTTTGGCGAACATGAGCCACGAGATCCGGACCCCTCTGAACGGAGTGCTTGGCCCGCTTGACCTCGCTCTCGAAGAAACCGACAACTCAAAACGCAGCGACCTGATCCGGATAGCACAGAGATCGGCTCGGCATCTGATGGCCCTGCTGACCGACATCCTCGACCTCTCCAAACTGGAAAGCGGGCAAATGACCCTTGAGGTAGCCGGGTTTGATCTGAATGTGCTGGTAAGCGACCTCGAACTGATGTTCCGCCAAGAGGCCTTGGCACGGGGTTTGGTGTTCCTCGTCGTGCGCGAAGAGGGCTTTCCAGCCAGGCAGTTGGGTGACTCTTTGCGTTTGAGGCAGATCTTGGCCAACCTTCTGAACAATGCGCTGAAGTTTACAAAGAATGGTAGCGTCACCCTGACCTGCTCGGCCGACCCCGAGAACTTGCGCTTCCTCGTTGCCGACACCGGGGTAGGAATGAGCCCGGAAACGGTGAAAACCCTCTTCCGCCGCTTTGGCCAGGCCGACGCCTCGGTAACCCGGCGCTACGGAGGCTCCGGTTTGGGCCTAGAGATCAGCCGTACCTTGGCGCAACTGATGGAAGGTACTATCGAGGTAGAGAGCCTCGAAAATCGCGGGAGTACCTTCACGGTGACCATACCCCGCAAACTGGAATCCACCAGCGAGGCTCCCCTGCAGGCACTTCTCGCGCCCGCACTTGAGGTTGTAGAAGTGCCGGTTGTCCCCTTACCGGTTGCCACGCAGACTATTGGCAGCCGGCCGCTGACGGTGCTGGCCGTCGATGACGTGGCGATTAACCTTCTTGTGGTGAGCAGTTTGCTCAAGTTGCTGGGCCACAGGGTTTTGACAGCTTCGAGCGGCCCCATCGCCCTGGAGGTTATGGCCAAAGAAGGCCCTGCGGTGGACGTGGTTTTCATGGACCTTCATATGCCCGAGTGGAGCGGTTTGGAAACCACGCAGAAGATTCGCGCCCAAGAGAAGCCGGGCCACCGGATTCCCATTGTGGCGCTCACCGCCGATGTGCTCACGGAGTCTCGCGAGGCCTGTGTGGTGGCGGGGATGGACGATTTCCTTTCCAAACCGATCCAAAAGCCCGCTCTCGAGCAGCTTTTTCAGCGCCTGAAGCTAGCCTCAGGCGCCGCGGCAGACCGTAAAACCTAGAACTTCCCGGCCACTGACTCCGCGAGGAGTTTCTTTTGGGCCGCTAACTCGGCAGCCGGCAACGGGAAGTAACCCACGCGCGCCGCGACTTTTGATACATTGTTCAACACAAAGCCCAGATACGCTGCCGACTGGGCCTTGGCGGTCAGGGTTCGTGCGTTGACGTAGGTGTAAAGGTAGCGGGACAAGCCGTAGGTTCTCGATTCCACGGTGTTGCGGTCGGCCAACATGCCGTTAAACTTCACAGCTCTGGCATCACCGTCTTTGTAATAAGCGTAGCCGACAAAACCAATGCCATACTTGTCTCCCTGCACGGCTGAGGTGAGCCTGTTGAAGTCTTGAAACCGTTGAACATCGGGTGCCGATTTGAGCATCACACCCTTGTCGTCCCAAAAGTGTTCCTGAAAGAAATCAAAGGTTCCGTGGCTGGTTTCGGGAATATAACGGCGAATCTTTTCAGCGGGCCAACTCGGGTTGATATCTGACCACTTTTCCGCCTCGGCGAAGGCTGCTTGCACGGCTTCGTCGTCGAGGTCTTTCACCCAGGTGTTCTGCGAGCTCACTAAGAGGACAATCGCATCGAGCGCCAGTTTGAACTCAAGCACTTTGCCGCGAGACTCGGCGGCCTTCCGTTCGGCCGGGACAATGGGGCGGCTGGCATTAGCGAAATCAACCTCGCCAGTGGCGAACCTTTTAAGCCCTGCACCTGTGCCAATGTTGTCTATGGCGAGTTGCCCCGCGAACCCTTCGGCACGGAACTGATCAACCAACATCTGGGCAATCGGGTAAACGGTGCTCGAACCGCTGGTAAGAACTGAACCCACAACCCGGGAAGGGTTGACGGTGACAAACCCGTTGGAGTCCTTTCCCGCCCAGCCCCAGTCTTGGGCCCAAGCCACCGTTGCCAAAAAACCCAGCAAGATCGCAAGAGTCATTTTCATCGGAACACCCCCTGTGAAAAACGCCCTATCTTACTGACGCCATGGTGCCGCCGCAAGAGGGTTTTGCGAGCGCTAACCAAAAACTCATCAAACCCCGATGAGACCCGCTTGCGTGAGAGAAGGATGAGAACAGCATTAAAAAAAACTAACCATTGCCAAACAGAAGGCTAACAGTGCGCCGCTAGATTTTGATTGTTCCAAGGAGGAAACAATGAAATTAACCATGGCCACCATTTTGGTTGCCTTATTGCTCGCTCTGGTCGGCTGTGAACAGCCGACATCCCCGGGCGGCAAAAACACGACGACGACCATTTCTCAGAATCCCGTCAAAGTCGGTGACGCGATTGTCGGCGGCTTCACGGTGACTCAGGTCGATGTGAACAGCACGGGATACATCGCTACCCGTGATTTTAAGATCACCCACACCGCTGCCGGGGCGGCTCAGTCCGCCCTTGACGGTTACATCAATGACATCAATACCGGCTACCGAACAACGAAGTCGGCGGTTCAAACTTACAGCAATGGCTCGACCACAACTGGAGCTACAAGCAGCGACACGAAGACTTACTGGACGCTTCTACGCCACGAAGGCATTATTTCTGGCACTTGGACTACAGACGTAAGCCTCACCAAAGACACCGAGTGGACGCTCGCCGGTCCCGTGTTTATCGGCGGCGATAATACAGGATCCGCAAAACTTTACATTGACGCAGGTACCATCATCAAAGGTACGTCTTCGTCGATCGCACCCGGCATGCTCGTTGTTAGCCGCGGGTCGCAAATATTCGCCGATGGTTCCAAGTACTACGGCTCGGCCACTGCCAAGAGCTCTCCCGCCTCAGTTGTCTCAACCGACAATGGCTCCACTGCCGTGTCGGTGGAGGGCACCTACGTTCTACCTATTGTGTTCACTTCCGCCAAAACTCTTGGTTCACGAGCTCCGGGTGACTGGGGTGGACTTGTGATCAACGGTAACGCCCCTGTCAATGACGGAGATTCCAAGTCGGGTACCGCACCCTACACAAGCACGGGTAAGGATACCGGAGAAGGCAACACAGGCTACTACGGCGGTAGCGACGCAGACGACAACAGCGGCGTGCTCAAGTACATCCGCAGCGAGTTTGCCGGTGTGCGCTTCACCGCCGACAACGAGCTCAACGGCATCGCGTTCCAAGGTGTCGGTCGTGGCACCACGGTAGATTACATCCAGGCCCACCTTAGCAACGACGACGGCATCGAAATGTTTGGAGGTACTGTCAACATGAAACACGTCGTTTCGACCGGAAACTTGGATGACTACCTCGACTGGACTTCCGGCTGGACCGGCGCAGTTCAGTTCATGGTCGGACAGCAGTACCCCATTTCTGGGTTCGACAATGGCCTGGAAGGCGATGGCAAGGAAAACGACACCACCGCGACCCCGTACAGCAATCCCTACCTGGCAAACTTCACCATGATCGGTGCAGGTACGACTTCGACCGACGGCACCGCGACCCCTACCAAGAATGCTGCTAACTTCCGCCGCGGAACCAAGGTGACCCTTGTCAACTCGGCCTTTGTCAACTTCTCAAAGTCGTTTCAGGAAACGGACTCTACGGGCAGTGCCTATATATCGGGCACGGCTTCTGGCGTCTCGTACAGAGGTGTTTTGACGACGATGGCTAGCCCCTCCCTCAGTACGGGTACATTTAACAGCATCAATTATTTCAGCACAGCGATCACCGGTGGAGCCACGGGAACCGCTTGGTTGAGTGGGACCGGTACAGGAATGTTCCAGGGTACAGTGGGTACGGACATCCTGCTGCCGGCCGGCTACAAAGCAGCTCTGTCGGCTGCTGTGGCTACGACGATTCCTGACGACTTCACCGCTGGTTCTTCGGGAAACCTTAAAACCAAAACAGTACAGACATACACTTACAGCACTGGCTTTCAGCCGACTGGCGCTCAGTCGAGCAGTATTGTCTCGTCTACCGTCAGCAGTTCGGTAAACGGAGCAACTTTGACCTCCACCAGCTACATCGGAGCCGTCGACCCCAGTGCCAGCACCAACTGGACTACCGGCTGGACCACCACTGCTGCGAACTAACCTCTCTGCTCTGATCTGATTTACCCAACCGGGGCCTTCGGGCCCCGGTTTTTTAAGGAATGCCCATGAAACGCCGTTTCGTTCCTATCCTCGGTCTCTTGACCGCCTTGGCCCTGCCTTTGGGCGCCCAAGCGACTCAGGATGCCTTGACCGCCCTGGCCACCCGCATCAGCGAAAAGCGGGCCCAAGTGGAAACCCTCACGTCGGAACTCGACCTGGTCAAGGCTGACTACAACGAACGTCTGCGTTCCTTGGCTTCCCAACGCGCCGATTTAGAAACCCAAATTAAGCGCGAGCAGTTGCGCGTAGAACAAATTGGCCGCGACATGGCCGAGGTGCGCTCGCGCATCTCCACCAAAAAATCTGACCTCGGCGATACCCTTCCGCTGGCCAAGCGCGTCCTGGCCAACCTCAAGGCCTCCGTGCAAAAAGGCATTCCCTTCCAAACCGAAGGGCGTGTGGCAGAAATAGAGTCGCTCGAGCGTTTGGTGCTGGCCGGCAACCTCGACGCCAGTGGCTTTTTGGCGCGCGTGTGGAACCAACTCGAGGCTGAATACCGCCTGAGCAGCGACAATGGCCTGTACCGCCAGAAAGTGATTCTTGCGGGCCGTGAACAGATGGTGGAGGTGGCGCGCTTGGGGTTGGTGCTCATTTACTTCCGCACCCTCGACGACCACTTTGGTATGGCGGTGCCCCGCAATGGCGCCTGGGAGTTCGTGCTCTCGCCAGACTCTCAGCAGATTAAAAAGATCACGGCGCTGTTCGATGGCCTTCGGAAGAACCTCAAGGAAGGGTATTTTCCTCTGCCGAACCCCTATTTTCCGCAGGTGAAATCATGAAGATGCCGAGGCTATTTTTCTTGGTGGGCCTGTTGGTGTCGGCGTCTGCTGTGCAAGCCCAAACCGCGGCCGCTGCCGACCCGCTCGTGGCGGCATACCAGCGCGAGTTTGTGTTCCTCGATAACGAAATCCGCCTCCTGAAGGAGCGTCAGAAGGCCGTGGCCACCGATGGCGACGCCCGCATCGAAGCCTCCAAAAAAGGCCTTGACGACCTGGAAGCCCAACTGCTCGCGCTCACCTCCAAGTCGGCCCAAATGACCGAAGACCTCAAAGTGGCCGACTCCGAAAGCCAAAAAACCCAAGACTCCTTTGACCTGGCTCAAACTATCATTTCCCAGGGGAACACCCGCCTCACCAGCGCCGGTCTGCCTGTTTTCTCGGCTACTGTTCCTGGCAAATCTCCCACACTGAAGGGCGCGCAGCGGATTCAAGCCGAGCTGGAATACGTGTTCAACTCGTCGGTGACCTTGCTCGACCAGGTTTCCTCCATCCGAAGCGCCCCGGGAGACTTCTTTCTGGAAGACGGCCGCAAAGTGAGCGGCACCGTTGTGCAATTGGGCCGCATCGCTTCCTTTGGCAGTTCCGCCGAGGGCAGCGGTACCTTGGCCCCCGCGGGGAAAGACATCCTGCGCCTTGTGAAAACGGAAAACGCCGCTGCGGCTCAGGCCTTGGCCCAAGGAACCCCGACCCCCGAGCTCCCACTGTACCTCTACCAAGGCCTCGACAAAAACGTGGAGATCCACGTGGAAAAATCGTGGCAAAAATCGCTGGAAGAAGGCGGGCCCGTGGCGTTTGTCATTGTGGGTGTGGGCGTTGTCGGGTTCTTGATCGCTGGTTTGCGGGCCCTTTTTCTGTTGGGCCTCGCTAGACGCGACGAAGCTCGCATGAAGAGCATTTTTGATCAGGTGGGGGCCGATGATTTGGAAGGCGCTGCCACCTCGTCCCAGAGCTTAAAGGGCTCGATGGGCCGCGTGATTCGGGCCGCGATTGCGGGTCTGAAGTCCAACCCCGAAACCGTAGAAGACGCCATTCAGGCCCAGATTCTCGAGGAGCACCCGAGGCTCGATAGGTTCCGCTCGCTAATCACCGTGTTCGTGGGCGCTGCGCCGATGTTGGGTTTGCTCGGTACGGTTTCGGGCATGATCCGGGTGTTCGATATCCTCACCATTTTTGGTACCAGCGACCCGAAGCTGGTCTCTGGCGGTATTTCCGAAGCGCTGGTAACCACAGCCCTCGGGCTTTCGGTGGCCATTCCACTTCTGCTGGTAGGCAGCCTTCTCACCACTTGGTCCGACCGGGTGACCGGCGAGCTCGAAGTTCGCGCCCTTCGGCTGGTAGCCCATCGGCACGAGGGTAGGCGCTTGGCCGCGGTGGCCTCATGAACAAGCCTTTCCTCGACCAATGGGCGGAAATCCTCGCCAAAGGCGATTGGATCATGACGGCCCTGATGGGAATTGCCGCCACCCTCTGGTTCTGCTTGGCCTATCGTGCTTTGTTGTTGCAGCGTGGATCCCGCAAACCGTTGGAAGACTTGTTGGCCAACCCGCCCGCGTTTCTCGGCTCCGAACAGCGCGTGTTTCGTGGCTTCGTGGTTGAGGCTGTTGCGGCGGCGGGCCAGGTGCTGCGTACGGCCACAACGATGCGTGCGAGCGCTCTAGAGAGCTACCTTCACCCGCTGGTGGCCAAAATGAACGCTTTCCGCTCGCTGGTAACCGCCCTAGTAGCGTTGGCACCTATGGCCGGCCTTTTGGGCACCGTTTTGGGCATGATGACCATGTTCAGCTCTATCGGCGATTCCAATTTCTCTTCGCAGTCGGGCGGTATTACCAACGGCATTGCCCAAGCCCTTTACGCTACGGAAGTCGCCTTGCTCATCGCGGTACCTTGCCTGGTGGTGGGCCAAATCCTCAACCGGAGGGAAGACTCCTTGAAAGTGGAGCTTTCGCAGTTGGTTCGCCTTACCTGCGCCCGCCCCCACGAGGTGGCCTCATGAGGTACCGCCAAAAGTCGGAAGAAAGCGTCCATATTGACGTCACCAACCTCATCGACGTTGTTATGATTCTGCTCTTTTTCTTTGTCATCTCCACATCGTTCGTCAAAGATATGCAACTCAACCTCGAGCGTCCTTCGGCCTCGAGTGGTACCGCCGCGAGCACGAAAAGCGTCCGCATCTACATCGATCGTACGGGCAACATTTTCCACGATGAACAACCGGTGAAGCTCTGGATGCTTCAGTCGCTGGTTCGTGACTCGTTGGCCACCTCTTCTACGTCGGCCGTGCTCGTGATCGCCGACACGCAGACCAGCACCCAGGCCTTGGTCGACGTGATCGACCAGTGTCGCCTCGCCGGGGCTGCCGACGTCGGAGTGGCAACGGAAGCCAAATGATGAGCGCTCTTTGGGGTCGTGGCTGGCTTCGCTTCTTAATGGCCCTCCTAGCCGGTGCTGTTGGCGTGGCGATGACCCTTCAAGCCGTGGTGGTTCTCAACCTCTTCATTGACCCCCGCGACAAAGAAACCGGTAAACAAATCGTGAGCTTCAGCCTGCCCACCGTGAAACAGGCCGCACCTCCGCCCACGCCGCCCCCGCCAAAAAGCCGGCCCCGCTCGTCCGAGAAGTCGCTGGCGCCGCTGCCAGATTTGGGTGGAGCGGGAAGTTCGGCCATCTCTCTCGATGTTCCCGACTATTCGCAAGCTGACCTCGGAACCGCGGGCAGTGGGCTTTTGGGAAACACCGACAACGTGGCCATGACCGCCGAAACTGTGGATAAACCGCCCGTGGTGAAGCGGGGCAGTCTGGTGTACCCCGAGGCTGCCAAGCAGAAAGGCCTGACCGGTAGGGTGACGGTTTCCATTTTGATTGGCACCGACGGGCGGGTGCAAAAGTCGAAAATCCTCGACTCCAATCCTGCCGGAGTCTTTGACGCCGCTGTTTTGACGGCCCTTCCAGGGTGGGTGTTTGCGCCCGCTGAGTACAAAGGTCGCCCTGTGCCCATCTGGGTCACTCTTCCCTTGGATTTCTCTCCAAAATGAGTTTGCATGTGCGCGCTAGTTGCATCGCCGTTCTGATTTTAGAGCTTCTCACCGTGTTGCCCCTATTGGCTCAGGCCACCTCAAAGGCCAACGACGAGGCCGACCAGTTGGCGGTTGCGGCTGTTTTGGTCCGCGACGGCAACTATGCCCGTGCAGAAACCGTACTGCAGGGTATCGATCCGCTGGCCAAGGGAACCGATCAGGTGCGTTATCGCACCCTGAAGGGCCTCGTGAACCTGCGAAGTGCCAAATACGCCGAGGCTGAGTCTGAGTTCCGGTTGGCCAAATCGCTGGGTCAAAAAGACGCCACTTTAGATGCTTACCTCGCCCAAACGTTGTTTTCGCAGCAAAAATACGCCGAAACCCGAGAGCTGTTGAACAAGTTTGCCCGCCTGAGCGCCTTCCCCGACCTCATGGGCATGAAGTGCCAAGCTGAATGGCTCTTAGGCGAAAAATCCGAAGCCATGATCACGCTTGAGCGCGCGCTGAAGACCTTTCCCAAGCAACTGGCCTTCCTGCAAACGAAAATCAGTTTTCTTCTCGAACTCAACCTGACTCAGGAGGCGGCCGACCAGGCGCGGGCCTACCTCGATCGCGCCGGAGGCCAGTCCTCCGCGTGGCTCACGGTGGGAGAGTCTTTTCGGCGAGCCCGTCAGCCGGCGCAGGCCGTCAAGGTGCTCGAAACCGCCCGACTGGCCTTTCCCGATCAGCTCAAGATTCAACTGTCGCTGGCTCAAGCTTACCTCGACCAAGGAATGGTACGAACCGCAGCGGGACTGCTCGAGCGCGCCGGTGCTTCTGACCCCCAGTACACCGCTCAGGCCGCCGACCTGTTCAAGAAGGCCAAGGATTTCAACCACGCCCTGTACCTCAACGGGCTGCTCACCGATGTCACCACCAAGACCCGACAACGGTTTTCGATTCTTCTCGACGCCGGACGTTTTGAAGAGGCCCTGGCGTTGGTCCCCCGGCTTGACCAAATGGGTCTGCTCGAAGAAGGCCGGCTGCGGTACGCCGCCGCCTATACCTCGTACCGGGGGCAAAAATACGACCAGTCCACACGTCTGCTATCGAGCCTTACCGACCCCCAGTGGTACGCAGCCTCGGTACAGCTGCGCAAGGCCATCGAGGCGGCAAAGAATGAAACCAACCAGTACTTCTAGGAGTTTTTGATGAGCGACATCCGGCGCCTTTTGTTGCTTGTTCTCATCCTCGGATTGTCTGCTTGGCTGGAAGCCCAACAAAATCTTGCCGGGTTGCGGTTGTATGCCTTTTCGCCCGAGGGGCTACCGGTGCGCGGCGTCGAGGTAAGGGTAGACGATATTGCCTACACCAGCGACGTGGACGGGGTGCTCGAGCTTCAGGATACCCCGGGGGTGCATACTTACACGGTCAATTGGCTCGGACGCCGTGCGGGTGTGGTTAAAGTGGCCTTAAGAACAGGTATGACCATAGAAATCATCCTGACGGTACGGCTCGATCTTCCCGCCGACGCCATTGCCGAAGAAACGGGGCCGGCCCTTCCTGCTTCGGCTCAAACACCCACCGAGGCCCAACCGGCTGCGCCACCGGGAACTTTATCGGGCGTGGTGGTGCACTTCGAAACCCGGAAACCTATCGCGGGGGCGACGATTTTGGTGCGAGGTGTGGCCACCGACGCCCGGACCGACGCCAACGGCCGCTACACCATCACCATCCCTTCGGGTCCGCACACTGTATCGATTATCCATCCTCAGTTCGCTACGCAAACCAAGGAAGAAGTGGCCGTTAAAGCCGACGCCGACACGGTGCTTGATTTTGACCTCACACCCTCGGCCTTCCAAATGGAAGCGATGCAGATTGTTTCGACCGAAGACATTCAGGTGCTCGGCGGCGTGGCCGCGCTCACCGACGAAACCAAGAACTCGGGCGTCGTGCTCAATTTGATGGGTTCGGAACAGATTTCCAAATCGGGAGATTCCGATGCCGCGGGTGCCCTCAGCCGGGTCACAGGACTTACCGTCGTTGGCGGCAAATATGTGTATGTGCGGGGCATGGGCGAACGCTATTCGGCCAGCTACATGAACGGGGCTCGTCTGCCGTCCCCCGAGCTCGACAGGAGGGTGGTGCCCCTCGACTTGTTTCCCACCGCCGTCATTGAAAGCCTCGCGATTCAGAAAACCTACAGCCCCGAACTCTACGGCGATTTCTCAGGCGGCGCGGTAACGGTGCGCACCATCGGGGTGCCCAACGACCGGTTTCTACGACGCCTGCGGGGCAGTGTGGGGCTATCGCTGGGCTTCAACCTCGATAACCTTTTCCAAGTAGTCGATTTCCAACAAACTTCGGCCACCGACTGGTTGGGTTTTGACGACGGCACGCGCAAGCTACCGGTGGGTGTCGACCCCGATGTGGCGATCAACGAGGCCCAGTTAGGTGGGGCGGGGTACACCGCCGACGAAATGACAGCCTTGGGAAAGCTGTTTCCCAACGTTTGGGCGCCGGTGCAGAAGATGCTGCTTCCCGACGTGGGCGTCACCTTCAGCCTCAAAGACAAAGTTGACCTCGACCGCTTGCATCGGCTTGGCTGGGCTGCTGCCCTTATGTACAAGCACCAGATGGGCCTTGATGCAGAAATCAACCGGCAATTTGGTGACAATCTAGGCCGCAACCAGTCGCTCGATACCGTGACGACGACCAGCAGCCAGGAGGTCGACTGGAGTGGCTTGCTCAATGTGGAGTTTGATGCCGAGCGCGAGTTTCACCTTCGTTCTACCACCCTGTGGACACGCATCACCAACGACGAGTTTTCGCTCACGCGCGGGTTCCAAAAAGAAATCATCGACGAGAAGATTTACGACGCCTCGTGGGTGGAGCAAAGCCTGTTGAACCAGGCCGTCGCAGCCGATTGGCAGGGTACGCTCTTTGTGCCGTTGAAGGTACATACCCAGTACAGCCTGTCACTGGCCTCCCGCTACGAGCCAGACCACCGCTTGATTGGCTTTGGCTCCGACGACAAAGTGGTATTCGATGTAACCAACAAAGCCGGTAACAGTTACCGCTTGTTCTTGAGCGCGCAAGACATTATCCATGATGCTGCCGCGTCGCTGACGTTGCCTTTTCCGTTTTTTGGTGAAGCCACCGACCAGATTGCGCTCGGTGGTCAGTACATCCGGCAAAACCGCACCGTGACCAATAATCGCTACACCTACCAGTTCGGTACGGGCACCGTCACGACGGATGGCTTGGATACCATTCTTTTACCGGATCGCCTTGGAAACGGTGTGCCAGGAAAAATTACGTTTTTTGAGAACACAAAACCCTCGGACAACTACAAGGGCACCCACACGGTTTTCGGTGGCTACGCAAACGCCGACCTGCTGTTATTGGGGTGGCTTCGCTCCAATCTGGGAGTCCGGGTGGAACAGTCGACTCAGGTGATCGATACCTATCAGTTGGGGCAGGTTCTTAAAATTCCCACCCAGGTAATTCTGAGCAACTTGACCTACTTGCCGAGCCTTAACTTCACCGTGCCGGTGAACCGTCAAACTCAGGCGCGCTTCGGCGTCAGCCGAACTGTCAACCGCCCCGATTTTATAGAAATATCGAACACCATCAAGGAAGGGCTTCCAGGCAACGGCCTCTACAAGGGCAACCCGGCCCTGGTTTCGGCTTCCATCTGGAACGCCGACCTGCGTCTCGAACAATACCTGAACCCTACGGAAAGTTGGTCATTGGGAAGCTTTGCCAAGACCTTCACTAATCCGATTGAGGTCACAGAATCCAACGGAACTTCCGGAGAGAAAGGCCCCACCAACGTGCCCTCGGCCACAAACTGGGGCCTGGAACTGGAGTGGAATCTCACCGGCGGAGCCATGGCTGATTGGCTTCGCGGTCGTTCTCTGGCCAAAGAGTCGAAATCGACCGAGGAGTTCTTTTGGGACCGCCAATCAACAGCGTTTTGGGGCGCCTTCTTGAGAGATATTTCAACCACCGGAAACCTTTCGTGGATTCAGAGCCAAATCGATTACGGGAGCATGAGCAAGGGCAACAACACCTCGTCGGTACGACCCCTTCAAGGACAGTCGCCGTGGGTCATCAACCTAGGCCTGAGCTACAAAAACAGCGCCTCGTGGTCCCAGGTGGTGCGCTCGGACACCAGCGTGAGCCTCAGCTACAATGTGTTTGGGCCCCGCTTAAAGCGCATCGGCACCGGGACCTTGCTCGATTCCTATGAACAGCCCTTCCATCAACTCGACCTCGTGGTAAAGCACAGGTTTGACGAAACGTGGAGCCTGGATTTCAAGGCCAAGAACCTCTTCGACCTTCCGCTAGTTGAGACCGCCGGCGATTTGATCCTCTCCTCACAGCAGAAGGGCCGAACGTTCAGCATCGCAGGAAAATATGATTTCTAGGCGCCTGATGGTTTTTCTCGTTTTGGTGCTGATTTGCGTTGTGCCCAAGCTTGCGGCTATGGGCAATCCGGAAATCTCCTATTTTATCAACGGCAAGGCCTATGCCATTGTTGAGGGATCCCTTGCCGAAGAATCCACGGGGAAACCACTTCCTGCGGGTTCTCAAGGGGTCCGGCCACGGTGGTATCAGGGCGGTTCGAGCGCGGCAAGGCCCTTGTTGCACGTGGCCGCCGTGCAGTTGCAGCGCGATACCAAGACCAAAGAGGACTACCTTTTTGAAGGCATGGGCGGCGCTCAGGCGACAAAAGCGGTGCTCAACGGTCAGCTCGATTGGGCCGTTGTGGGGCGAGACCTCCTTTTATGGGAAAAAGAAGCCGGTTTAAGAGCCGAAACGGTAGCGTGGGATTCCTTGGTCGTCGTTGTCCCGGCGGATCTTCCGGTGGACGCGGTCTCACTCCGTCGACTGGCAGCCATTTTTGCCGGCCAAATCACCAATTGGTCAGAACTTGGCGGGCCGGATCTTGCGCTCACCCCGTTCGCGTTTTCTGAACGCTCAGGAAGTGCCGGAGCTCTGCGCGATCTGGTTCTCGAGCGCATCTATGGTGACGACGGACGGCTCACGAACCGCGCTGTGCTTCTCGACTACGATGCCGAGGTCTACGACCGTGTTGGCGCCCAGCCCGGAGGAATCGGAGTTGTTCCCCGATCGCTCGACAACGTGGAGGCGCATTTTCCCATCAAGTTCCTCAAAGTTGACACCATTGCGCCGGAACCCGACGAGATCAGTGCCGGACGCTACCCTGTGGCACGTCCTTTGAACTTTGTCACGTTGGGCGAGCCTTCCGACAAGGCGCGGCTAGTGCTCGATGCGCTCTTGGGTGAGAGGGTGCAAGGCGCGCTCGAAGGTCTCAAACTGCTGCCAGTGAATTGACGGCTTTCACGGTATGAGGATCCCAGCAGGCTTGACAGCTCGATCGATTGTTCTTCAGACTCTCCAAAAGCGGGTGAAAACTATGAAATTAAAGACATCAGGGATAGGTTTGTTGCTCACCGTCATCGTGTTCGGTGCAACGTCGTGTGCCACCTACATTCCCGTCCAAGTGACTAAGCCAGCCGAAATCAATATGACCGACGCTCGTAAGATTGCGGTGCTGGATTTCGATTACCCGCGGCAAGTAGCGACAACCGATCTTCTGGAAGTGATTTTTCTCTCCCTTCTGGGCGACAGCAACGAAAACAACAACACTCCCCAAGCGAGAATTGCTGATTACACAACCCAGAGCTTGCTGGAGGCCTTGAAAAACACCGGGTATTTCGAGTTGGTAGATTCCCGAGGCGTTGTCAGGGCACTGGCCGGTGCTGACAAATCGAGCATCAATGCTGTGCAAGTGGGGCAAAAAGCGGGGGTCAAAGCGATAGTCGTCGGTAAAATTGGCGAAATGGTCCGCAGAGAAGTTTTAAAAACTCGGGTAGAGCAAATAAAAGACACGAATACAGGGGTTATGATCAAAGTTGATGTGATGTATCGGGTCATCACGGATGCGTTAGCTCTGAGTTACCGAGTTCTTGATACCAGCAATGGCGTGATTTTGGCCACCAAGACCTTTTCCGACACCAGAACCCAAGAGATTGTTGATAATGGAAAGACCGAACCCCTTGCTTTTGGAGATCAGTGCAAGGACAT
This sequence comes from Spirochaetales bacterium, assembly GCA_947478845.1. Classification (GTDB taxonomy): domain Bacteria; phylum Spirochaetota; class Spirochaetia; order JABEVK01; family JABEVK01; genus JAIFLN01. The sequence goes on from CANJXC010000002.1 coordinate 16,900, forward strand.
GGTGAACGGCTGGATTCCCCAGATTACCCGCCAATTGGCTCCCTATACGGTTACAGAATACCGGACACTCATGAACGATAAGGCCAAAGACCCCGACATGAAAGTCGCTGATGAATTGGTAAAGAAGTCCTCGTACGCCAAGGCACTTGCCCTGTTTCTTCAGGTTTGGGAATCGACGGGAAACCCGGCGGCCGGCGTCAATGCGGCGATCATGTACGATGTTACCGGCGATATGGATCAAGCCCTGAGCCTTCTTCAGACGGTAATCGATAAATCCCCAAACCCAACCGCTATTGAAGAAATGGATCGATTGAAACGAGCCAAGGCCGATGCCCAGCGTTTAGCCGAGCAAACCAAATAAGCCATTTTTGCCTCTTCCAAGCTCAAAAAGTACCCCCCAGTTTCAACGAGACCGAGAGCATGTTCTCTCCGCCGAATTGCTTGATCGCGGTTTTTTTGTAGGTTTCATTGGGGTGAAGGCAATTGTGCGACGCTTTCACTTCGATTGGACCCCAAACGATGCCAGTCGAGAAGCCATAATCCGACTGGAAGGGGGCGAAGTAGGGAAGGTCGGCCACCATGTCGGTTTTGGTGTAGGTTTCCAGAAAAAGTGTTTCAAGAAACAAGACTCTCAAGTCGACGATTCCCGACTGGTAATCCGGGAAGTTCGTCCAGAGGCTTTTGCCATCCTCATTGACGATAAACTCTGAGTAAGAAAGGTGTTGCTGGAGCGTCAGTAACAAAAGGAAACTGAACATGGTGGTTGTTCCTCGCTTTCTGCCCCTACAAAGAGAATCAGAGCCGACAAGGTGTTGGTTGTCAGAAATCTGGTTCTTTTATGTAATGATTTGCTGATTTTGATTATAACCTATATTCTCTGTCTCTAGGAATAATTCCTAGTCAGGGCAGGTTTTCTCACTTCCGCTCTCCGCCCAAGAGATTGACAACGAAGCTCGTGGCCAAGACAATCGGCTATGCCGCAGAGCCCTTCTTTCAACCGCCAGATTGTGTTGCACTCGCGTCCCGTGGGCGTGCCCACTCACGATAACTTCCACCTTGTAGAAACAGATCTACCGAGAGTTGGACCCGGACAGGTCTTGTTGCGCACTTTATGGCTCTCGCTCGACCCCTACATGCGTGGAAGGATGAATGCAGGACCTTCCTACGCCCCAGCAGTGGAACTCGGGCATCCCATGGTTGGTGGCACCGTGTCGCGGATTGAGCTCTCAAATCATGCTGGCTTCGCGGTTGGCGATTTAGTTGTGAGCTACCATGGCTGGCAAGATTTTGCGGTGTCGGACGGAGTTGGACTCAACAAGTTGCCTGAAGGACTAAAAAACCCCTCGTGGGCGCTCGGAGCGCTGGGAATGCCGGGGTTTACGGCCTACATGGGGCTACTCGACATAGGCCAGCCCAAGGCGGGTGAAACCGTGGTGGTGGCCGCAGCCAGCGGCGCCGTGGGGGCTCTGGTGGGGCAGATTGCCAAACTTCAAGGTTGCCGGGTCGTCGGAGTGGCAGGAGGCGCCGAAAAATGCGGTTACGTGGTGGAAGAACTAGGCTTCGACATCTGCCTTGACCGCCGTGAACCTGGCCTGGCCGACGCCTTAGCGCGGGCGTGCCCCAATGGGATTGATGTGTATTTTGAAAATGTGGGTGGGGTGGTGTTTGATGCCGTTTTTCCGCTGCTGAACGTGCACGCTCGCATCCCTGTGTGCGGGCTAATCGCGGGGTACAACAGCGTCGGTCTTCCCTCTGGCCCCGACCGTCTTGGTGCGCTCATGGGGACCATTTTGGTCAAACGAATTACCGTCAAAGGGTTCATCATATTTGACGACTACGGGCACCGATACGAGGAGTTTTTTGCGCAGATGAGCCAGTGGGTCGAGCAAGGGAAGCTGAAGTTCCGGGAAGATATTGTGGAAGGACTCGAGAACGCACCCCATGCCCTCATGGGCATGCTGGAAGGAGAGAACTTCGGAAAGTTGATCGTGCGGGTCGGGCCGTAAACTCGGTCCGCAACTCGGAACCAGGTATTCCACAGGGGATTGGCCCAAGGCTTTGCGGAAGAGTCGGCCCAGCGACTGCGGAGTTTGCCCCAAGGTCAACAGAAGCTCGTACACGTAGGCTGACGGGTGCGCGCCGCTCGATGGCACCCTCGGAGCGGTGCTCATGAGGTTATTCGGGTGACAAGTAGACTCCGTCACCTGGGCGTGCAATTTCGAGTGAATGGCTGATTCCCAGGCTGCGCAGGCACAAGGGCAGGGGAATCCCCGGTGCCTAGACAAGTGCAACGGTTAACGGTGAAATGGAAGCATGCAAAACCTTCTTCACGGTGGCGATTATAATCCTGACCAGTGGCTAGATCAGCCCAAGATTATCGACGAGGACTTTCGGTTGTTTCCATTGGCGGGTGTGAATACTGTTTCCATAGGTATTTTTGCCTGGACCCGGCTCGAACCCTCCGACGGGGTTTACGACTTTAGCTGGCTCGACACCTTGATGAACCGTTTAGCCAAGGCTGGAATGAAGGCCATACTCGCCACGCCCTCGGGCGCCAAACCGGCGTGGATGAGCCAGAAATACCCCGAGATTCTCCGTTGCGCACCCAACCGGGAACGCGACCTGCAAGGGGAGCGCCACAACCATTGCTACACTTCGCCGGTGTATCGGCGTAAGGCGGTGGAAATCAACTCCCGCCTGGCCGAGCGCTATCAGGCCCATCCGGCTTTGCTTATGTGGCACGTTTCCAACGAATACGGCGGCGAGTGCCATTGTCCGCTGTGCCAACAGGCCTTCCGCAGCTGGTTAAAACACCGATACGGGGACCTGGAGTCCCTCAACAAAGCCTGGTGGACCGACTTTTGGAGCCATCGCTACACCGATTGGTCGCAACTGGAGAGCCCTGCCCCGAACGGTGAAAGATCGGTCCATGGACTCAACCTCGACTGGAAGCGGTTTGTGGATGACCAGTCGCTTCAGTTTTTTCTTACCGAAGCCGCGCCCCTGCGGGAAATCACCCCCAAAACCCCCGTCGTGGTCAACATGATGGGAACCTACCCCGGACTCAACTACTGGAACTGGGCGCCCCATGTAGACCAAATTACCTGGGACAGTTACCCCCGCTGGCATAATCCCCAACATGACGATTTGGATGAAGCAGCGCTGACAGCCTTTGTGCACGACCTCAACCGCTCGCTCAAACAGGGCAAACCGTGGCTATTAATGGAGAGCACGCCCAGCCAAGTGAATTGGCAGCCGGTGAACAGGCTCAAGCGGCCGGGGCTTCACCGATTGGCTAGTCTGCAAGCCGTGGCCCACGGAAGTGATTCGGTGCTGTACTTCCAGTGGCGCAAGGGCCGCGGAGCGTTCGAAAAGTTTCACGGTGCGGTCGTTGACCACGAGGGAAGCGAAAATACCAGAACTTTTGCGGAAGTTGCCCAAGTGGGGACAGACCTCAAAGCTTTGGCTGCTGTTGTGGGCACACGAGTACCGGCCCAAGCTGCTGTGATCTACGACTGGGAAAACCGCTGGGCCATCGACGATTTTGCGGGCTACAACCGTCCCGAGCGCGACTACCCTGCTGCGGTGTCGGGGTTCCACCGTGCCCTTTGGAACCGGTCGGTAGCCGTCGATGTGCCCAACCAGGACCAGGTCCTTTCGGCTTACAAGCTAGTGGTAGCCCCGTGGTTGTACTTGGTGAAGCCTGGTACCGAGCAACGGTTGCAGGAGTTTGTGGAAAAAGGCGGCACTCTGGTGCTCACGTTTTTTTCCGGTTGGGTCAACGAGACCGACCTCACGAACCTCGGCGGGTTCCCGGGCCCCCTGCGAAAGTTGGCCGGAGTGTGGGCCGAGGAACTTGACCCGCTTTGGAAAGGGCAGACTAACTCGGCCCTTCCCGTGCCCAACAACGACCTTGGGCTGGGTGGAACCTATGGAATCACTTCGTTTTGCGAGCTGGTGCATCCAGAAGGGTCAGAAGTGCTGGCCACCTACGGCAGTGACTGGTATGCTGGCCGCCCGGTGCTGACCCGCAACCGCGTCGGCAAGGGCGAAGTGTACTATTTGGCGGCGCACACCGACCGCCGGTTTGTTGACGACCTGATGGCCGCCTTGGCCAAACGCTCGGGGGTGGCTGCGGTAATCGAAGGCCTTCCCCACGGTGTGGTGGCCGAACGGCGCACCGACGGGACCACCGATACGGTTTTCACGTTTAATTTTAACACTCACGAGGCTGGCGGGTTGGCCCCTCTGGGGGTGAAGTGGGAGGAACGGCCCGCCGGCAAGCGGGGCTGAACCCGTTTACCGGTAAACCAACGTGGTCACGCTGCTGAGCGGAAACACGATTGGTCCCGCCCCGAGCAGTCCCAAGGGAGCTAAATCCTCCGAGGCCGAGGTGCGCCAAGCTTCGGGCTTGGTCCCCACGCCGCGAATCTCGGCGCTTCTATCCTGGCCCGAGGCGTTGACAACGACGACCACGAGGCTGCCGTCGGTGTTGCGGAAGGCACTGGCCCGCAACTTGGGCACCACGTCGGGGCCGGCTTCTAGGTTGACGGCCCCCGGCCTTACAAAGCGGGACCATTGACCGAGCACGGAGAGCTTTTTGGTCGGCTCAAAGGTGTGAGCCTGGGTGTCAACATAGACCAACCCGTCGGCCCAGTCGTACTTCGAGGCGGCAATCCAGTATTGCCAAGAACTGACGTGGGCGAGGGTCAGGTCAGCATGAACGGTAAGTGCCAAGGCAAGCCCGGCCTTCATGCTCAGGTCTTTGCCGGATCGCATTTCGGTCCACTCGGACATCCATAGTTGGGTTCCGGGAGCTTTTTGGCTCAGGTAACGGACGAAATCGAGACGGTCGTTGTCTTTAGACCAGTAGGAATGGACGGAATAGGGGCCCAGCGCCAACCAAAGCGCAGGGTCACTTTGAAGGGCTGTGAGGTATTCGGCGTTGTGTGCAACATCCCATTGGCCCGATTCGATGGCCGAAAGCTTAACTTCCAAGCCGCGAGCCTGAAACTCTGCATTTACGGCCTGCAGGGTTGCCAGAGCTTCAGAAGGCGAGTAGTGCGAGCCTTCCTGCCCGTTGGAGAGTTGCCAGTCCCACTGAGGTTCGTTAAACGGGCTGACGGCAACCACCGGCCAGCGTCGCTGCAGCTCTTGCGTGGCCTGAGCAAGGAAGCGGGCAAAGACGGGCCGTTGCTCCGGCGCCAGATTGGACTTATTCTTATTTCCGGTGGCGGTTAAGGTAATGGTGAGCGGGGCTGGCGGAGAATTGGCGAACACCACCACCCGGGCACCGCGCTTGACGGCACCGTCGATTACGTCCAGAGCGCTTTGGTCCACCGACCAGTCGAGGGTGCCATCGGTTCGGTAGGGGGTTTCGGCTTCCCGCCACGGATCGGGCAGCTTTGGACCGGCCTTCCCTGCTCCGAGGTTGTAGCGCACCAAGGTGAGTCCTATGCCATGCACAGGATCGAACAGGGCGTCGAGCAGGGCGTTGCGGTCGGCTTCTGGCCAGGTGCCTACCTCTGTTGCCCACCAGGCGGCAGAGGCTCCAAAGTGCTCTAGCCTCTGGTGTTCCTGCTGGGTTTGCACCGTGATTGACAGGGTTTGAGGCGTAAAAAGCGCGAGGAACCAGGCGAAGATGAGATCCATGGGGGCCTCCGGCTTCCAAAGTAGTGGTTTTAGGACCAGGATAATAGAGTTTATTGAAGGAGTGGGCTTATGCTGAAACCTATGTACGATTGGGAAAACCCGGAACTTACCGGAAGAAACCGCGTGGAACCCCGCGCGTTGCTCAAGGCTTGGCCGTCTGCGGACGAACGGGCCCATCTGCTCAACGGGCAGTGGGATTTTGCACTGTTTCCTTCGCCGCTGGCGTTGCCGAGTCCTGAGGACGCAGTGGCCTGGGGCAGCATCCGGGTTCCCGGGGTATGGCAACTGCAGGGCCATGGTTCTCCCCATTACACCAATGTGCAGTACCCCTTTCCCGTGGACCCACCCCATGTTCCCACCGAGAACGCAGTGGGCGTCTACCGCCGCGTGGTCCATGTTCCTGACGCTTGGAAGGGAAAGCCCCTCCGCCTGCGCTTCGAGGGCGTCGATTCCACGTTTTACGTGTTAGTAGACGGCAAGGAGGTTGGTTTCAGCAAGGGAAGCCGCTTGGTCCATGAGTTCGACGTGCCGCGTGGGGGACAGTCCTTCGAATTACAAGTGCGAGTGATTCGCTGGAGCGACGCTAGCTACCTCGAAGACCAGGACCAATGGTGGATGTCGGGCATCTTTCGCGACGTTTGGCTGCTATCTGTCCCCGAAGTGGAAGTGTTTGATGCGTTCATCCACGCCGGATTCGAACCCTCCACCGGCTCAGGGAACCTGTCCATCGAGCCTGTCCTCCGGTCGTCAGGAGCCCTGCCAGCAGGTAGTCTCGAAGCCGAGCTCAGCGACCACCATGGGAAGGTGGTTTGGAAGGCAAAAACCACGCTGGCATCGCCTAAGTTTGGCGGCGTCCTGCCCCAAGTTCAACCATGGAACGCCGAGTTTCCGCACCTGTATAATCTGCTGCTCAAGGTGACCGATGCTTCGGGAACGTTGGTGTCGGCGGTAACTGAAAGGGTAGGCTTTCGATCGATCACCCGCGGCAAGCACGCCTTCTTTGTCAATGGCGTGCGCATCATGATCAAAGGAACCAACCGTCACGACAACCACCCCAGGTTGGGCCGCGTTACCCCGAGGGAGGAGCTGCGACGCGACCTCTTGATCATGAAGGCCCACAACCTCAACGCGGTGCGCACCAGTCACTACCCGAACGATCGTCATCTGTTCGACCTCTGCGACGAGCTAGGGCTCTACGTCATGGCCGAATGCGACCTTGAAACCCACGGCTTCAGCTACGATGAGGGCAAGAACCCCAGCGAATGGCCTCAGTACGAAAAAGCCTACGTCGACCGCATGCAACGCTTGGTCGAGGCCAACAAGAACCACCCCTCCATCCTTTTTTGGTCACTAGGCAACGAGAGCAGTTTCGGTGTCAACCACGAGGCGATGGCGCGCTTTACCCGGGCGCGCGACCCCGAGCGGCTCCTGCATTACGAAGGCGCAACCGCCCGCATGCTCGACCTGCAGGCCTTAAAGAAAGACTACAGTCGGGAGGCTGCCAGCGTCGATGTGATCAGCCGCATGTACCCGACTCCCGAACGATGGAAGAAAGAAGCTGACGCCGACACCACCGGCAAGCCCTACATCTTGTGCGAGTACGCGCACGCCATGGGCAATGGGCCGGGGGTCTTTACCGAGTATTGGAACCTCTTTTGGAGCCACAAGCGCATGCAGGGTGGCTTTGTCTGGGAATGGGCCGACCACGGCATGGAACGTCATACCGACGGGAAAAAGTGGTGGGCCTACGGTGGGGATTTCGGGGACGAGCCCAACGACGGCAACTTCGTATGCGACGGGCTCGTTTTCGCCGACCGTACCCCAAGCCCAGGCTTGCTGGAGTATAAGGCCCAAATAGCTCCCGTGCACTGGAAAGCTGTGGACGCGGCTGCTGGTAAGTTCACCCTCACCAACCGTCACGACTTCGCCACTCTGGAAGCCTTCAGCCTTGAGTGGGCTTTGCTGGTTGATGGCGTTCAGCACGCCGGTACCCGAATGGAGGCCCCCAAGGTGGCTGCCGGAAGCCGAAAAACCTTCACGATTGCTGGTTGGGCCGAGGCATTGGCTTCGCTGCCCGCCGGCGAGCTCACGGGCCGACTCTCTTTCCACAGCAAGGCCGACACCGCTTGGGCCTTGGCTGGTCATGAGATAGGAACGACCGATGTAGCTCTTGGTGTTCGTTCTGCGCCGGCTAAGGCCCACCCTGCACCCTTGTGGGGACAGGCCCCACGTGCTAGCGAAACCTCGACCAGCTTCACCTGGGCCTTCGGCGAAAACCTGGTGGTGGTGAACAAACTCACCGGTCGAATGTCGTGGAGCCTCGCGGGGGTTCCTGTGGTGAATCAGGGTCCCCGCCTGAACCTGTGGCGAGCGCAAATCGACAACGACTGGGTGTTTGGCCGGCCCGAGAGCTTTACCAAAATCTGGCAGGCTGCCCGCTACCACCTGCTTCAGCACCGCATCGATTCTGTTACCCTTGAAACCAAGAGTTCCGAACTGGTGGTGCGCGCCTGGGTGGCCCCGACTTCGCTTACCACAGGGTTCGCGACCGAGTACCGCTACCGACTTGTCGGTGGTCAGGCCCTGGAACTGACGGTGAGCGTAACCCCCCGGGGCGAGGGACCCCACCTGCCCCGACTGGGGGTAGAGTTGACTTTGCCGGTGGCCTACGACCGGGCCCGCTGGTTTGGTCTCGGTCCCGGTGAAAGCTACGTTGATAGCCACCGGGCGGTCCACACCGGCGTTTTTGAGGCCGGGCTTGAGGGTCTTCATACCGACTACGCCCTGCCGCAGGAAAACGGAAACCGCTACGATACTCGTTGGGTGGGTCTTTCCGACGACCGCGGAACCGGGCTCTGGGTGACGGGCAAGGCAGGTTTCGGCTTCGGCGCGCACCCCTACAGCGTGGCCGACCTCGATGCCGCCCGCCACGTGCACGAGCTGCCTCGCCGCGAGGAAGTCACCCTGACCCTCGATCATCTTCAGTGTGGCCTGGGAAGCGGGAGTTGTGGCCCCCTCACCTTTGACCCGTATCGAATTGCGTTGGCACCCTACCAGTTTACTTTCCTGATGGTTGCGCATTCCCGGCAGCAGTTCGCCCCCGAGGATTTGTACCGGAGATTCCGGTATCCCCGCGAGGTGACGTGAAACGATTCCCGCTCTGGTTGGGCCCCGGGGCGGTGGTCACCCTCGTGCTGGTGGTCGCTGCCTTAATGTTTCTCCTAGCCCACCGGGCGGCCTATCAGGGCTCCAATGGCTTCTGGGTATGGGAAATGCTGGCCCATGGGCTGCTTCTGATTTTGGCAGTTCTGAGCGTCGTTGTTTCCGACCGGCATGTTGCGTTTACTTTAGTTGCTACTCAAGCCATGCTGGTCTTTCTTTCGAGTCTTTCTGAGCCGGAGTTTTTGCCGGCGCGCTACCTCTTGTTTGGGTCCTTGATGGTCCAAACGGGAACTTTGTTGCCCGTCACCTGGAGACTCCCCGTGGGTTTGGTGATCTGCTTGGAGTTTGTCACGATTCAACACCTCATTGAAGGGATGACCAAACCTGAACCTGAGACGACCGTCACCGGACTCATTGTCCTCATGTTGCTGCTGACGGGTTTTTTGGCCCACGCTCTGCAAAGTGGCCGCACGGCTTTGGCCGAGGTGTCGGAACGCAACGACCAGCTGCATGCCTCGGTGCTTCAGCTTACCAGCGCCAACACCGAGTTCCTCGAGCAGGCGAACACGGCTAGCGAGGAGTCGGCGGCCTCGGAACGCCATCGCATCACCCGCGATCTCCATGATGTGGTTGGGCAGACGCTCACCAACATCATCATGATGACCGACGCCAGCCTCCACAGGAAGGTCGATGAGCCGGAAGAAACCTTGAAACTCCTGCGCTGGATTCGCTCGCAGGCCAAAGATGGCTTGGAGCAAACCCGAGGCGTACTCTACGAGTTGCGGGCACTGCGGAATCAGCGCCTGCGCGGGCTGAAGTTCATCAAGAAGCTCGTAGACACGTTCAGCCGCCTTTCGGGTATCGAGACAAACGTCGAGTGGGGCAATCTTCCGTGGACTTTTGACCCTGCACAGGAAATTGCGGTGTATCATCTGGTGCAAGGCTCCCTCTCTAACGCCTTTCGCCATGGCCAGGCTTCTCGCATCGACATCCACTTTCAGGCCGAAAACGGTGTTTTGTCGATCATGGTTCGCGATAACGGGCGCGGTGGCTCGGATGCTACTCCGGGAATAGGGCAGCGTGGAATGGAAGAGCGCATCGCCCCTTGGGGTGGCACAGTGAACTTCCGCAACGAGACTTACGGCTACATGGTCACTGCGACATTGCAGCTCAAGGAGGAAACTTCTGGATCCCTTTAGGATACTCATAGTTGATGACCAGAAGCTGTTCGCTGTCAGCTTGTCGGGCATACTTTCCAGCCTGAGCGATGGCCTTCTCGCCGACCTCAAAATTGCAGGGACCGGTGAGGAGGCCCTGGATCTGATGGCCCGCTTTCAGCCCGATTTGGTGCTCTTAGATATCTTTATGCCCGGTATGGGTGGCCTTGAGACCCTGAAGCTGCTGCGCTGGGCCCATCCGGGCGTGAAAGTGATCATGCTGACCACCTTTGGCTACGACACCTACGTCAAGGAAGCCGTTGCCGGAGGTGCCTCCGGTTACCTGCTCAAAGATACCACTCCCGAGGAAGTTTGGTCGTCTATCCTCACCGTGATGGGCGGGCAAACCGTACTCAGCCAATCGGTGGTCGAGACCCTTTCCGGCCGGCCTCGCGCTTCGGACTACCCCAGGTCGCTTACCCCGCCTTGGTTTACTCAGCTTTCCGAAAAAGAGCGCAAAATTCTTTTGTTGATTTCCAAGGGCCTGAGCAACGAGCAGATCGCCGAACGGCTAAACTTGGGCAAACACACCATCCGCAACTACGTCAGTGCCCTGTACGAGAAAATTGAGGCCAAAGACCGCTTCGGCGCCATACGCATCGCCATCGAAGCCCAAATCCACACCATGGTTTTGGATCAATAGGGGACGTTTTCGCGACGCGAAAACTCCGGGCGCTCGGCCCAAGCCGAACGCCGTGACATTTGTCATCGAACTGATGACAGGCTTCCCTATCGGGATTGTCACTTCGGGTCTAGGCTAAGTCAAAACCCATAGGAGGGTATATGAAGAGAACACTTTCGTTCGTTATGACGGTTGCTCTGTTGCTGAGCACCGCTGCACTCGGTTTCGCGGCTCCCAGCAAGGTCACCGTCTGGTGTTGGGACCCGAACTTCAACGGAGCTTCAATGAAAGCCGCTGCGGCCGTCTACAACAAGACGCACACCGACGTCACCATTGAAATCGTCGACATTCCCCAGCAGATCGAGGCTAAGATTGAGGCCGGTCTCCAGGCTGGTGGAAAGGGACTGCCCGATATCGCCCTGTTCCAGGACTTCATCATCGAGAAGTTCGTCCAGAACTACCCGAAGGCCTTTGTTGACCTGAAGGCCGCTGGAATCGACTATTCCCAGTTTGCCGCCTACAAGGTTGGTCCCATGACCGCCGGTAATTCAGTGTATGGTGTTCCCTTCGACACCGGTTCCACGGGTCTGTGGTTGCGCGCCGACTACATCAAGGCTGCCGGTCTTAACCCCGACAGCTACATGAAATCCATGAAGTGGTCGGAAGTCATCAAACTCGGTGAGACCGTCAAGGCCAAGACCGGAAAGCCCCTGATCACTTACCAGAGCGACAACTTCGACATGCTGCGCATCCTTGTTCAGTCTACCGGCGGTCAGTTCTTCAAGCCCGATGGCTCGTTGAACCTCCGTAGCGACGCGTTTAAGAAGTCGTTGGCCGCGTTCAAGGAAATGAACGACAAGGGAATGCTGTACCTTGCCGAAGGCTGGAGCAACTGGATCGACTCGATCAACAACGATCAGGCCGCTGGGTTCCTCAACGCCATCTGGATGGTCGGTACCATCAAGTCGAAGCCTGAGAACAAGGGCAAGTGGATGGTTGTTCCCACTCCGCTGATCGACGTGGCCGGGGCCAAGGCTGCCTCGAACAACGGTGGCTCGAGCTGGTACGTATTTAACTCGGCACCCAACAAAGCCGGAGCCATCGACTTCTTGAAGTCGGTCTGGGCCAGCAAGGATCCCGCCGCGCTAAGCTTCTACAACGACATCCTCAAGGGTCAGGGCGCCATGGGCACCTACATGCCTAGCCGCGCTGGTTCCAACTACACCGTCAAGGACGACTTCTTCTACAAGAACCAAGCCGTGTTTGCCGACTTCTCCAAGTGGATGGAGCAGGTTCCCGTACTCAAGTACACCCCCAACTACAGCGCCATGCGCGACGCCGTCGCCAATGCAACGCTCAAGTACTTCCAGGGTAAGATTGCGAGCATCGATGATGCCATCGCTGCTGCCGAGACAGAATACAAGGAAGTGATGGGCAACTAAGGCCCTCCAAAGGAACCTGTTATGAATCGAAAAGGGGCATTTGCCCGATACCTAAACCGGAGCGGATGGCTCTTCGTGACGCCCGCTCTGGTCCTGTTCGGCGTCTTTATGCTCTACCCCATCCTGTCGTCGCTCTACTTGGTGACGCGCAAATGGCGGGGAATGACCGACTCGTTTGTCGGTTTGGGAAACTTCGTCCGCATGGCTCAGGACAACCAGTTCTGGCATGCGTTGGGCAACAATTTCCTTTTGATGATTCTGCAGGTTCCTTTGATGGTCATTTTGGCACTGGTCTTGGCGGTGGTTCTCAACCAGGGAATCCGCCGGGGCCGGGGCCTCCTTCGCCTCATGTTTTTTCTTCCCGCTGTCACCTCGCTCGTTGCCTACTCGATTCTGTTCCGTATTTTGTTGCAAACCAACGGAATGCTAAACAATCTGATGCTGAGCTTGGGGGTCATACAACAACCGATCGGCTGGCTCAACGACCCTTTTTGGGCTACCATAACGATGGTGATTGCTCTCACGTGGCGCTGGACCGGGTATAACATGATTTTCTTCCTCGTTGGCCTGCAGAACATCGACCCTGAAATTTACGAAGCCGCCGAAGTCGACGGGGCCAGCAAGATCACCGTATTTTTCAAGATCACTCTCCCGCTTCTGGTTCCTGTCATTCTGTTTTCGGCGGTGACCAGTACCAGCGGAACCCTGCAACTGTTTGACGAGCCCAACATCCTGACCAACGGAGGCGGGCCGGCCAACGCGACGATGACGGCGGCCCTGTACATTTACCGGCAGGCTTTCGTCACGAACTCCGACTTCGGCTACGCCACCGCGATGTCTTACGTCATCGTTTTGATAGCCGGCATCCTGGCTATCGTCCAAATCCGCCTTCTCGGAGATCGCAAATGAGCGTCGTACGATCTCCCTTTACGCCCATCCGGTTGCTGATGTGGATTATTCTTGCCATTGGTTCGTTCGTTTGCGTATTTCCCTTCTACTGGATGGTGGTGGGCTCCACCTTGAACCCCAACGCTGTTATTCATGGCAATTTGCTTCCGGGGAACGAATTGTGGATCAACCTCGAAAAAGCTACCAAGAACTACAACCTGCCGTTGTTTTTCTGGAACTCCTTGTTCATCGCCTCCATCACGGTATTTTTGGGCGTCATGGTCAACGCTATGGCCGCCTTCGGCTTCGAAAAGTATCCCTCCAAAGCCCGAGAATGGTTCTTCGGAATCCTGCTCCTGACTCTCATCATTCCCCAGATTTCTATTGTTTTGCCGTTATTCAAGCTCGTAGCGGGCTTTTTTGCTCCGATTGATATGCTCTTTGGGACCAGTTTTGGTGGCTTGCTCGACAGCTCTTGGGGCATCATCATGCCTTTCCTGATGTCGGCCTTCATCATTTTTTTCCTGCGACAAAACTTCAAAATGTTTCCCACCGAAATCGTGGAGGCTGCCCGGGTAGACGGCAGCGGCGAATGGCGGATTTTCCTGCAGATCGCCATGCCCTCCATGACCGCCAGCTTCTCCTCCGCGGCCATTCTGATGTTCATCGGCCAATGGAACAGTTACCTGTGGCCGCTGATGACCATACTCTCCGATGGAACCAAAACTCTTCCCATCGCTATGAGCTCCATGATGAACGCCTATACCATTGAATACGGCGGCCTGATGCTCATCGTCACCGTTTCTATGATTCCTGTGCTCGCTGTGTTTTTGGGACTTCAGCGCCAGTTCGTCGCCGGCTTAGTGGGCTCCATCAAGTAATCTGTTCGAGGACGAACTTACGCAAGGCAACGGCCACCCCATCTTGGGCATTGGTGGCCGTCAGCCAATCGGCCTTGGCCTTGAGGTCGGGCGAAGCGTTCCCCATGGCGATCGCGAAACCGGTGGCGGCAAACAGACTTTCGTCGTTCTGGCTATCGCCGATAGCCAGAGTCTCGTCGGCGGCAATACCTAAGTCAGCTAGAATTTCGGTGAGCGCGGCGCCTTTGCTAACGCCGGGCGCCATGAACTCCAGAAACTGCGGTGCTGTCCGGACGCACTGGAGCCTTGAACCAACCATGCGGGCAATTTCCGTGTCCGCCTCACCGGCCGCGAGAACTGTCACGATTTTTACAGGATCGACGATGGAAGACAGTTGGTCGCTCCGGTAGCGCTCAACCTCTGGTTCACCGAGAGTTCGCAGGAGTTCCCTGCCCTCGCTGATTTGCGGAGCCAGGATGCTATGGGGAGTGAAGACCATGGCATCCAAGCCCTTGGCGTTCAGACAGTCGAGCCCAAACTGCACTTGTGCAACGCTTAAGGTGTGCTTGTGTCGGAACACCCCTTCGAGGTCGAAAGCCACCCCTCCGTTGAGCCCGATGTGCTCGCCATTGAGGCCCAGTTCGCGGGCAAACGGTAGAATTGACGCCGGCAGGCGTCCGCTGGCAAGAACAACGAAGACGCCAACAGCCGTGAGTTCGCGGATGATGCTCTTCGTGCCGGCACTGAGTTGATGTTCCGGATTAAGGGTAGTGCCGTCTAAGTCGAGAGCGACGAGGCGAACCGGGCGTGAAGGGCGCAATTTTGGCATGAAATCTCCCAGAAAACCATCCTAGCCCGGAGAGGGGTTTCTCGCTATACTCTTGCGGTCGGCGTCGAAGTTGCCGACAAGGAGTCCCCCATGAAAATTGCGCCCAACACGGTTGCCACCATTCATTACACACTCAGTGATGCCAAAGGGGAGCTTATCGAGTCCTCGCGGCAGGAAGAGGGAGAACCTCTGGTCTATATCCATGGCACGGGCAACCTTATTTCCGGACTCGAGGATAAACTCACGGGAAAGTCTAAGGGCGACAAGCTTATCGTTGCGGTGAAGGCCGAGGATGCCTACGGCGAGCGGGATGAAAGCTTGATTGAAACCGTGGAGAAAAGCGAGTTTGACGACACCGAAGAACTCAACGAAGGCAAAGAGTTTCAGTATGACGATGAAGACGGCAACATTTTCCATGTCCGCATTGTTAAGATCGACGGCGATAGTGTGACCGTCGACGGCAACCATCCGTTGGCTGGAAAAGACCTGTCCTTTGACGTCGAAGTGATCGACGTTCGCGTAGCTACCAAAGAGGAACTGGAGCATGGCCATGTGCATGGCGAGCACGGCCACCAGCACTAATTCTTGAGAAAGTCCGCCTACTGGCAGCTCTCGGGCTTAATGTTCTTCCAGCTCATGTTTCTCGGTTCTTTCGGGCCCGTGATAGGAACTTACCTCAAAGACACCTTGCATTTCACTGGGGCTGAAGTTGGCCTAACCCTCACAGTGTACCAGCTTTGCAGCCTAGCCTCGCCGCTGCTGGCGGCGTTCATCGTCGACAGGGTGATTTCTGCTCGGTTGCTCTATGCAGCGCTGCAAGTCTGTCTTGGTTTCATGGCGTTTTTCTTGGGCGGGGTGCATGAGTTTGTCCCGTTTCTGTTGTTGTTTGGCCTGTTTGCGCTCTTTGTAGGCCCCACTTACGGGCTGGTGAATGCGCTTTCTTTTTCACGCATGCCAGACAGGAGAAAAAACTACGGTTTGGTGAGACTGTGGGGGACAGTTGGATGGATCCTCACGGGCCTTGGAATGGGGCTGATCTGGCTGATTCCTGGCTCCAACATGAACTGGTTCTTTTTCGTGACCGGTTGCAGCAGTCTGGCGGCAGCCGCAGTGACCGCTATCTTGCCCCATGTGCCTTTGGAGCCACAAAAAGGAAGGTTTGAGCTGATTCCCCGGGCCGCCTTCCGCGTGTTGCGCCAGCCAAGCATGATCAAGTTCGGAATACTTTGGTTCGTCAGCGGAATCCTCGACCGTTTCTACTACATTGCCACTGCTGCTTACCTAACCTCGCTGGGGTTCGCTGCCAGCCAAATCATGCCCATCATGACGTTGGGGCAATTTACCGAGGCGGGCCTTTTACTTCTCACGGGGCCGGCCCTTCGGCGACTCGGTCTGCGCAATGTGCTGCTCCTTGGCTTGGGCATGCAACTGTTGCGTTTTGTGTTGTTCTGGTCGAACCTGGGGCCCGTATTCCTTCTGTTGGCCCTTGCCAGCCATGGCTTTGTCTTCGCCTTCTTTTTTGCGGTGGGCACCATTTTTGTGGACGGCCACACGGAACCGGACAACCGAGCAGGAGTCCATCAGCTCACAAGTCTAATTTTCTTCGGAAGTTCGTCCGTGGTAGGGGCCCTGCTCACGGGCTTCGCCTTCGATTGGTTTGCCACGGGCGGGGTGGTCGACTACAAGCTCTACTACCTGCTTCCCATCGGGCTAGCAGTCCTCAACTTGATACTGGCTCCCCTGTTTTTCCGGCGCTCCGACCCTGTTCCGGGCCAGGCTAATCCCTGATCAAGCTTGAAAGTATGCCCCGCTTCTTGTAGCTTAAGGCGGGGAGGGGTTCATGGTCGATATTCTGTTGAAGGGTGGACCGGTGCTTTGGCTCATCCTTGCTCTGGTGGTTCCTGTCTTGGCTGTCGTTGTCGACCGCCTGCTCTACTTCCAAAGAATCCGCACCGATGAAGACAAACTCCTTGCCAGGGTCAAAGCAGCCATCGAAAAGGGCCGGCACGACGAAGCTCTTGCCATTTGCGACACCAACGAGGCGCCCTTAGGCGCCTTGATACGAGCCGGCATCGACAACCGTACCCTTCCTGAGTCGGAACTTCGCGAGGTAGTGCGCGAGGCGGCCGTGCGCGAGTTGCCCCGTGTGGAAGCGGGCATTGCGGCCGTGGGCACCATTGGAAATATTGCCCCTTTGTTGGGGCTCCTAGGAACCGTATCGGGCATCATCAATTCCTTCAATGTGCTCGGTGATTTTGGGGCCGCCAGCGACCCGTCAGTTTTGGCTAAAGGCATTGCCGAAGCCTTGATCACCACGGCAGCGGGAATCATGTTGGCGGTGCCGAGCATGGTGGCCTACAGCTTTCTCGCGGGCACCGCCAACAAGGTCATCGGGGCGCTCGAAGGTCAGGCTGGCGATTTGGTGCGCATCCTCAAGAGGCGCGGGTGAGAGTCCCGCTTCCCCGCCGGCTCGGCCCCCCGGGTGCCCCCAACCTGACGCCCCTGATCGACGTGGTGCTCATGATTGTCATTTTCTTTCTGGTGGCCACCGTGTTCCGCGTTGGTCCGGGGTTGGCGCTCGACCTACCGAAGAGCACCACGGCAGCAAACGTGAGCCTCACCGAACTGCGCATCGTCGTCGCTAGCCCCACCGAAATCTGGTTTGGAAAAGTGCAGACCAATCTGGAGGGGCTTTCGGGCTTGGTGACCAAAGCCATCGAAGGAAAAGACCTCAAGAAGCTACGCGTGGTCGTGGAAGGCGGAAAAGACACGACCTACCAGTTGGTGGTAACGGTGCTCGATATTCTGCGGCGCAACAAAATCGAGGGGGTCAACCTTCTGACCAAGCTGACCCACACTACCCGATGAAAGTTTCTGAAGCGACTCAGGCGTGGGTGGATTGGCGAAACCGCCGAACTATGCAACGAAGCCTCATCAGCTGGGGAATCAGCCTGGTGGCTCCGGCCTTGGTTCTCACCGTTGCGGCCTTGACGGGTACCCTGCTCCTTCTGGCCTGGGGCGACGACGGTCACACCATTTCGGTAAAACTGGGCAACCCAGACGGAGAGAACACTCCGCTTTCGGTCACCTCTCTGGCTGATCCAATGCTCAGTTTCCTGACCCAGCAGGCGGCGCAAAGCGCAGAAGTTGACCAATTGCCGGCCCCAATAGCCATCCCGAAAGCCGAAGCCAAACCGGTAAAAGCAGCTCCTGCTCAGTCCTTAACAAAGCCAACTGCCAAGCCTGCTGCGGATCCACCTGCACAAGCCGCCACCACCATAGTGAAAGGCGCAGAACATGGAAACACCACGCAGGCGGTTTTTGAGGGGAATCTAAGAGGCATCCGAGAAAACCTCCACCCGCTGATCTCGTTGTTCATGCCTTTGCCCAAGGCCCTCGACGCCGGACTGCTCGATCACTTGCAACCCGATGCCCTCAACAGCGCTGACGATTTTCGCAAAATGCTGTTGGCCCTCTACGAGCCTTCCGGCACGCAATTGCGCCTCAAGGGTCAACCACCGGTGGTGGGACGGGACTACTACTGGGTTGTACTTCTGAGGGCGGGCTTTGACGCCAACAAGGCCGACTACAAAACCGAACGCAAGCTGAACCCCATCACCTTGAGTTTCAAGCTGTCTGCGGCCACCGGGGGGGATATTCCCAAGCTCACCGACATCAAACTTGAGAAGTCTTCGGGAGACGCCGAGATCGACAGCATTGTGAAAACGGTGTTTGAGCAGTACCGGTATTCCAACCCCTTAGGTGCTACTGTGGCCGGCAAGTTCACCTACGAGTTCTGAAGCCTCATCGCCTCAAGTACATCGGCAAGGTTCAGGCGGGAGTTCTCGTTGTTGGGTTGTACCTCCAAGGCCCGCTCAAAACGGGTTTTGGCCGTGTTCCAGTCCTCGCGCACAAAGGCGCACACGCCCCAGTTGTTCCAAGCGCGGGCAAGAGTTGGGTCGAGGCCCACGGCACGCTCATAGCATTTCTCGGCCGCGCTGAGGCGGCCGGCGTCGTCGTGGATAAGCCCAATCTCGTTCCAGGCCGTGGCGTCTTCTGGCTTTCCGGAACCCGGCGCTGCGCCTAAGGCTCCCACCGAGCTTTCGAACTTCTCCAAAGCCTGGGCGAGCTTGCCCTCTTGTTTAAGCAGCAGGCCCTCGTAATACAAATCCTTGTTCACCGGTACACCTCTATTCCCACTGGAACAGCCAGGCTGCAAGGCCAAAACAAGCGGCGGTGAACAAAGTCAGGAAAGCCAAATCAGGACCAAGTTGGGCGAGCCCCGCTCCTTCGAGCATGATGGCTCGGGCTGCCTGCAGAAAGTGGGTAATGGGGAGGGCCTGACTCACCCATTGCAAGGCGACAGGCGATCCCTCGAGGCTAAAAAAGATGCCCGAGAGGAGCAACATGGGCGAAGTAACCAGGTTAATAACCCCGTTGGCAAGCTCTTCGTTCTTAAAACGGGAGGCAAACACCAAGCCAAGAGCAATCATGCTCAAGGTGCCCAAAACCATCACCAGCAAGAGGTCAAGGTACGAGCCCTTCATCATGAAATGCAGGAAAAGGTTGGTCCCTTCGTACACAAAAATCGAAGTGAGGATGACAATGACAAACCGGCTGACCCCCTGAGCAAGGACAAACTCGAGCGCCGACACGGGGGTGGCTTTGAGGCGTTTGAGCACGCCGTTTTTGCGGTAGCGCACGATGACAAAGCCTATGCCGAACAGGCATCCGAACATCATATTCATGCCGATAACGCCAGGCACGAGTTGGTCAACGTAGCGGATAGGTTGCCCGGTCACCTGCTGTTCTGTGTAACTCTCCCCGCCCTCCTGCCGTGTGAGAAGCAGACGTACCACAGAAGAGTTTTTCGATTCCTTGTTCACCCAGTAGGTTTTGGTGGCCGTGTCGATCACGGCATCGAGGCTGTGATGACGCAATTTATCTAGCACCGAATCTGCCTTTGTTTCGGCAGTGTAGGTGAGAAACTGCACCTGCTCGGTTTTCAGAAAGGCCAGTGACGGGTCTCCCGCCCCCAGCACCCCCACTTTAAAAAGGGACGAACTGCCGTTGAAGGCAAACGCGAAGCCAAAAACCAACACGAGAGGGAAAAGTAGGCTCCAATAAAAACTGCCGCGGTCACGGACATACTCCATGGTGCGGGCTTTGAACATGGCGATAAAGGGTTTCATGGGTTTCCTCAGACTCGCAGGGACGAGCCGGTCAGTTTGATAAAAAGGTCTTCCAAATCGGGTTTATGGATGCTCAGGCCCTCGAGGTTCACCCCGCGACCGAGTAGTTCTTTGAGGGTAAGGTCAAGGTTGGCCGACTGAATTTCCTCTGCGGCCGCCGAGTCTGTGGCCGGGACCCGCACCAAAGCGCCCTCAAAATGCTTATGAAGCAGCTTGTGGGGCTCGTCGAGCTCAAGAATCTTGCCGTGGTCCATGATGGCAATCAGGTCGCACAGCTGTTCTGCCTCGTCCATGTAGTGGGTGGTTAGCACGATGGTGGTGCCCTCGGCTTTGATCTTTCCGATAAGGTCCCAAAAGTTGCGTCGGGCTTGGGGGTCGAGGCCTGTGGTGGGCTCGTCTAGGAAGACGATTTCTGGCCGGCTGACAATGGCGAGGGCCAGAAGCATGCGCTGACGCTGGCCTCCTGAGAGTTTTTGGTTGTCGCGCTTGAGAATGTCATCGAGCGAACAAATCTCGATGATCTGTTCCATGGAGCGCGGGTTGGGGTAAA
The DNA here is from genome assembly GCA_947478845.1 of Spirochaetales bacterium. Taxonomy (GTDB): domain Bacteria; phylum Spirochaetota; class Spirochaetia; order JABEVK01; family JABEVK01; genus JAIFLN01. Next base: position 37,314 of record CANJXC010000002.1, read on the forward strand.
ACGACCGGAACAGCTCAAGGGTTTCTTTGACGGTGATGAACTCAGGAAGAGACGTGCTCTGAAACTGGATACCAACTTTCTTGCGGAAGTCCTCGCCCACGGGGTGGCCCTGGAAGATCACCTTTCCCTCGGTTGGGGTCACAATGCCTTCCATCATCTCGATAGTGGTGGTTTTTCCGGCACCGTTGGGGCCTAGCAGGCCGAAACAGACGCCTTGGGGAATCTCGAAAGTGACGCCGTCTACGGCGTGAACCGGGCCGTAGCGCTTTTTCAAGCCTTCGACGCGCATGATGGGAATTGCTGTCATGGCGATTAAAGTACCTCAGCCAACAAGGCTGGGCAAGCCGATACTCAGAAGTATGAACACTTCCCGGCCGCTCGGTCAGGTGGGCCTCCTGCTTTTCGCAGCGCTTCTCACCTCGTGCACACAAAACTTCTTCAACGAACGCTTTTCCATGAGCACTAGCTACTACTTTCCCGATGGGAACCTGTACGCCTTCGCTTCCGCCGCGGCCGAGGGAAAGCTCGAGGTGATGGATCAATTGATTCAGAGACAAAAAGTGGAAGTGGACCAACGGGGTCGGGAAGGCCTTACGGCTCTGGCCTGGGCTGTAGGCGCCAAAAGCCTAGTAGGCGTGGACTGGTTGCTGCGTCACGGGGCGCAGACCGACCGGGCTTTTTACGGAGCGATGACAGCGCTCACAGTAGCTGTTACGCTGGATGAAGCCGACATCGTTGCCCGCCTGCTCAAAGCAGGAGCCGACCCCAACTTTGAGGTGGAGGGCAACGGAAGTCCACTCTCGAAGGCTGTACGCTACGCCAGCGCCCCGGTAGTGAACTTACTTCTCGAGGCCAACGCCCGTGCCGACGGCATTAACGGCGAGGAGGGCCGCCCGCTGGTATATGCCCTTTCGCTCAACAAATACGACAACGCTTTGGCGCTGCTTGAGCACAAGGCCGACCCCCGCTTCCTGCCCAATATGGAACTCTGGATTACCAACTGGATGGACAAGATGCAGGGAAAATACTCCGGGGATCCAGCCTTTCAAAAGGTCCACGAACTTCTGATCAAGGCTGGATTCAAGCTCAAGGTCTGACCTACAGACGCCGGGGCGCAAGTTGACCATTGCTCTTGAGAACCGTATTCTGATTCCTACTAGGGTTTCTCCCCTCGAAGTTGCAGAGCGGTTCGCCGTAAGGATACGGCTCATTCCCACCTAGTCCCTGAGTTCCTGCTTCCGCCCAACCCAAGTCCACAACTGAGGCAACGGCATGGCCGAGCGAGTGTCTCGGACGCACAATTCCTGCAAACCGACAAACCCTGCCGTCTCAAGGAGTCTCGCCCATGATCAAACTGTTTCGTTTCTTGAAACCCTACTGGTTTCTCGTTGTTCTCACCCTAGGCCTTGTCTTCCTCCAGTCGATGGCCGATCTCTACCTGCCCACTTTGATGTCGAGCATCATCAACGACGGCGTGATGAAAGGAAACACCGATAAGATTCTTGAAATCGGGGCCTGGATGCTCGCCGTTACCGGGGGTGGAATGTTGGTTTCCATTGTCTCGAGTCTGTTGTCCTCGCGCGTAGCTCTCGGCATGGGGCGCGACATCCGCAGCCGCCTGTTCCGCAAGGTCACCAGCTTTTCGCTCGAAGAATACGACCACTTCGGTGCCGCCACGCTGATCACCCGCAACACCAACGACATTGTGCAGGTGGTGAACGTCACGGTGATGATTCTGCGCATGATGGTGGCCGCGCCGTTGATGATGGCTGGCGGTATCCTGATGGCCTACAGCGAAGACGCGGGCCTTACTTGGGTGCTCGGGGTGGCGGTTCCCGTGCTGCTGGTGCTGATTCTGGCGCTCGCGGGTAAAGCCTTGCCTCTATTCCAGGCCATGCAAAAACGCATCGACCGCATCAACCTGGTGCTCCGCGAAAAACTGACCGGCATCCGGGTGATCCGGGCCTTCGGGCGGGAACAACGGGAGGCCGAGCGCTTCGGGCAAGCCAACGAGGAACTCACCGATACCTACATCAAGGTCAACGTCATCATGGCCTTCATGATGCCGGGCATCATGCTCATTATGAGCTGCACCCAACTGGCAATTCTGTGGTTTGGCATCATCCGAATCGACGCCGGCGACATGCAGATCGGCTCGCTCATGGCCTTCACCCAGTACGCGGTGCAGATTCTGATGAGCCTGATGATGGTGAGCATGGTGTTCATCATGGTGCCGCGGGCCTCATCGGCGGCTAAACGCCTCAATGAAGTGCTTGCCGTCGACCCAACCATCAACGACCCCGGCGCAAACGCTGACGCGGTAGCGCCCGCAGTGTTGGGCGAATCTGCCGCAAAAGGTACGGTTGAGTTCCGCAACGTGAGCTTCCGCTACCATGGGGCCGAACAAAACGCCCTGGAAAACCTGAGCTTTGTGGCGCAACCTGGTCAGGTTACTGCCATCATCGGTTCTACCGGAGCCGGAAAGACCAGCCTTCTCAACCTGATTCCTCGTTTCTACGATGTTGCTGAAGGGCAGGTCTTGGTTGGCGGCGTGGATGTGAAGGCTCAGACCCAAGCCGACTTGCGCGGCAAACTGGGCTACATCCCCCAAAAGGCTCTTTTGTTCACCGGCACGATAGAAGACAACCTGCGCCAGGGCAAAGCCGACGCTAGCGAAACTGAACTGGCCACCGCCCTCCGAGTGGCCCAAGCGCAAGAGTTTGTGACCGAAATGGAGGGGGGGCTCCAACACACCTTGGCGCAAGGCGGCACCAACGTGTCGGGTGGCCAGAAACAGCGGCTTTCGATAGCCCGTGCGCTGGTTCGACGGCCCGAGGTGTATCTTTTTGACGACAGCTTCTCCGCCCTCGATTACCGCACCGACCGCGATTTAAGAACGGCCCTCAAGGCCGAGACTAAGGACGCTACAGTACTGCTGGTTGCCCAGCGGGTGGGAACCATCCGCGATGCCGACCAGATTCTTGTCCTCGACGAAGGGAAATTGGTGGGCCAAGGTACCCATAACCAGTTGCTGGATAACTGCCCCACCTATCAGGAAATAGTGGCTTCCCAACTGAGCCAGGAGGAAGCCCGATGAGCGACCACAACCGAAATGCCATACCGCCCCGCGCTCCGATGCGCTCTGGCGGACCCATGGGAGGAGGCGGCCCGATGGGCGCCATGGGGCGAGCTGTGGAGAAACCCAAAAACTTCCGCGAGACCTTTCAGCGCCTCCTTGGCCGCCTGAAGCCGTTTCAGGTGCGTCTCACCGCTGTTTTCGCACTTGCCATTTTGAGCACCCTGTTCACTATCGGGGCTCCGCAGGTGGTCCGCGAGGCGATGAACAAAATGCAGGACTCGTTCATGGCAAAGGCTGTGCTCACCAAAATGGAGGCCCTCCAGCTTCAGCTCAAAAGCAACATGACCAACACGACCCCGGCCAAGATGCCCAGCTCTGCCCAACTCAAGGCCATCAAGGAGTTTATGGCCCTTCCTCTGTTGAAGGACGTCACCGACAGCGCCGAGAAGGCCCGCCTGACCCGCGTCATGCTCGATTCTCTGGCCCAGCTCAAAGACCTCCTTCCTGCCTCGGCCGACGGTAAGACCCCCGACGCAAAAACCGGCGGGATGTCGTTTACCCAGCAGCAGGTCGACGACACCATGAGGGCCATTGGAGCCACCGGCGGTCACTTTGACTTCGCCTACCTCGGGATTCTGGTGGGTCTGTTGGCAGCGCTCTACCTGATCAGCGCCCTGTTTACTCTGAGCATGCAGCTGGTGATGGCCGGTGTGGCGCAGAATCTGGTGTCGAAAATGCGCATCGAAGTGAATGCCAAACTCGACCGCCTGCCTTTGAAGTTTTTCGACAGCCGTACCCACGGCGAAGTTCTTAGCCGCGTCACCAACGACATCGACACCATAGCCAATACCCTGCAGCAGAGCCTGACCCAGATCATCACCTCGGTGATCAGCATCATCGGTTACATCATCATGATGCTCACCATCAGCTGGTCGCTCACGCTGTTTGTATTGGCCACCCTGCCGCTCTATGTCGTGGCCACGGTGGTGATTGCCAAAAACTCGCAGAAGTATTTCGCAGCCCAGCAGAAGGAACTTGGCAACCTCTCGAGTCATGTCGAGGAAATGTACACCGGCCACAAAGTGGTGAAGGCCTTCGGGCGAGAGCAGGATTCGATCGACCATTTTGAAGCCGTCAATAACCGCCTCTACGACTCAGGCTGGAAGGCGCAGTTCATTTCTGGGGTGATGTTCCCGGCCATGAACTTCGTCAGTAACCTCGGCTACGTGCTGATTTCTGTGGTCGGTGGCATGGGTATCACCCAGAATTGGCTCAAAATTGGCGACATTACGGCCTTCATCCAGTACGCCCGTAACTTCACCATGCCCATCGTGCAGACGGCCAACATCGCCAACATCATCCAGTCGACGGTGGCCTGCGCCGAGCGCGTGTTTGAAATCCTCGACGAGGTCGAAGAAGATCAGCAGCCTGGGTTGGAGTTTTCGCACAAAACTTCCCAACCTAGCGGCGCGCAGCGGAGTCTGGTCCGGGATTCGGTGGTCCTCGAGCACATGAGTTTCCGCTACAAGGCCGAGGAACCGCTCATCGAAGACATGAACCTCAGGGTGGAGCCAGGGCACACGGTGGCTATTGTAGGCCCCACCGGAGCCGGTAAGACCACGCTGGTCAACCTCCTCATGCGGTTTTACGAACTCGACTCCGGTAAAATCCTGCTTGGGGGGAAGGATGTGCACGAGCTGCGTCGCACCGAACTGCGCCAGCATTTTGGCATGGTGCTGCAGGACACCTGGCTGTTTGAGGGCACCATCCACGACAACATCGCCTACGGCAAACTGGGCGCTACCGAGGCGCAGATTGTCGCCGCCGCGCAGGCTGCCCACGCCGACCACTTTATACGCACCCTTCCCGAGGGGTACAAAACGGTGCTCAGCGAAGAGGCCAGCAACCTCAGCCAGGGCCAGAAGCAGTTGCTCACCATTGCCCGCGCCATTTTGGCCGACCCAGACATTCTCATCCTCGACGAGGCCACCAGCTCGGTCGACACTCGCACCGAGGTGCTGATCCGCAAGGCCATGGAAACCCTAATGGCTGAGCGCACCAGTTTCGTCATCGCCCACCGCTTGAGCACCATACGCGATGCGGAACTGATACTGGTGATGGATAAGGGCCGCATCGTGGAGCAGGGCACTCACGAAGGCCTGCTTGCGCAAGAGGGCTTCTACGCCCAGTTGTATCGAAGCCAGTTTGCAGCCCCAGCGGAAGCGTAGGGGCGTGTCCGCTGGACCTCGCCCAGGGGGGCTCTCGCCTGCCGGGCGGAACGGGCCCCAGCGACGGCGGGACAGCGCTGCGGAGCGGACTACCTTCGGGGCGTATGCTCCTACGCGCTGTCCCGCCTGCGTCCCGTTCCGCCCGGCAGATGCTGATCGATTTGCGCGAAGTCCAGAGGTCGGTCCCTTGCGGGGGGTGAATGGGCACCTCACGCGGAGGGGGCGTTGTACACGGGTACGACTGTCCATCGCCCCCTCCCACTGCAAGGCTTGTAGGCCAGAGCCTTCGGGCCGATTGTAACAAATCTGTGCGGGCGGTCCCTTGCGGGGTGGGCTACCTTCGGAGCGTAATGTCCGTCTCGGCCGTCTTCCTGCGTCCCACTCGACATGCCTCAGGGATTGCAAAGAGCCAGGCTGGACGGTCGGTCCCTTGCTGGGGGTGAATGGGACTTCACGCGGAGGGGGCGTTGTACACGGGTACGACTGTCCATCGCCCCCTAGCTCCGCCAACGGCCTGAGGCTATTCTAAAGCCCATGAAACTCGACCAATGGAAGAAGAAACTTGGCGCCCTCGACCCCTCCCTGGGAGGTGACCGCCGAGAAGCTGTGCTGGTGCGGTTGGAGCAATTGGCCGTCAGCGACAGCGCAGCGGTGGAGTCGGCCTCTTGGGGTGGGCTGGGAACTTCGGCCTGGTCGGAAAGCGGGCTGCTTCTTCAGGTAGAGGGCAATTTGTGCTTTGTGGCCCCGGCCCCCGGTCCGCTGAGGGTGTGGTCGCTTCGTAGCCTTTCGGTGGCACCTGCCTTGCCGTTGGCTCCGGGCTGCACCTGGGCGGGAGAGGGGCGGGCCTACACTTTGGAGGCCTCGGTTGCAGAGCCTCGAGTCACGGCGTCAACCAAACCAAACGCGTCTGGGGCCGGGCCCTACCCCTTGGTGAGGGTGAGCCGGCAAATGGTCGAAACCGTGGTGGCGGAGTTCGAAGCCCTCCAATCGGACCTCTGGGGCTTGGCTGCAGTTTGCTTCGACCAACTAGGGTTGGCCACTCCTGACCGGCGGGCACAGGCTGCTCTCACCCTCCTTCCCTTCCTGCCCGATGCTGGGCCGGGTCCCGACGGCATGAAACGCTTTTATCGCGGCGAAGTGCTCGACGCCGAACAACGGCAAACTCTCGAGGCTTGGATGCCGCTGCTGGAAACCAAGCTCTCAACGCTACGTTTGGCGTCTTGGGGGCAGGGTCTAGCCAAGCTCAAGGCACAAGACCAGCAGGACGGCCGGGTGCGTTTTCCCAAGGCGGCCGAAGCCTTCCTGCAGTGGGCCGATGTGTTCGCCGGCGCTGAAGGGACGGAGTTTCTGAAGGCCCTCAATCGCCGCATTTTCGACCCCCAAGGCGCACCCACGGACTCTGCAGCCGCGATAGCTCTGGAATCTCCTGTTGCTAGCGGTGAGGAAGCCTTACTCGCGGCCCTGGCCAAGCTTGACACCCTCACGGGAATGGAACCCATCAAAGACCAAGTAAAAAGCCTTTCCAACCTCATGCGTGTGCACGACCGACGGGAGGAATTGGGCCTGAAGGTGCCCCGCATCAGCCTCCATGCGGTGTTCACGGGCGGGCCAGGGACGGGCAAAACCACTGTTGCCAGGCTATTGGGCGAAATCTTTGCGGCTCAGGGCTTCCTCAAAAAAGGCCATCTGGTGGAGACCGACCGTGCCAGCCTGGTGGCAGGTTTCGTAGGGCAGACAGCGGGCAAAGTGGACGAGGCGGTGTCGAGGGCCCTCGACGGGGTGCTGTTCATCGACGAGGCCTATTCGCTAGTTCCCCAGGACGCAGGAAACGACTTCGGCCAGGAGGCCGTCGACACCCTACTCAAGCGCATGGAAGACTACCGCGACCGTCTGGTGGTTGTTGTAGCCGGCTATCCGGAAAAGATGCTCCGCTTCCTCGACTCAAACCCAGGATTGGCTAGCCGTTTCGGGCGGCGTTTTGTCTTCGATGATTTTTCCCCTGCGGAGCTGGAGCAAATCTTTCTGCGCTTCACCGGCGAAACGGGCATGAGTCTCACCGATTCGGCCCTCGGACGTTTGCGGGTGTACCTTACCGCCGTGTGGCAAAACCGCGACACCCATTTTGGCAACGGCCGGTTGGTGCGCAACCTGTTCGAGCAAACCCTTGAGAAGCAGGCCAACCGTCTCGCTCCCCTTGCTGAACTGAGCGCCGAGTTGCTTTCAACCATTGAACCCGACGACCTGCCCGGCTAAACCCTTAGTCCACCCCATGAGGCTGAAACAAGGCTGGATGCCAGCGCAGGGCCACCAGCCAGATCAGGGAGTTGATTCCGTAGGCCACGGTGGTGAGCCAGAAGACCGTGCTTGGGAGCCCGTAAGTCTGGCCAAACCAACCAACGGCGAGCGACAGCACTGCCGTTGAAGCCCCGTGGACCAGACTGAACAAGAACCCGAAGGCCGACGAGCGCACCTGAGGCTTTACGGCAGCACTGAGCAAGGGCATCACCGAGCCGGGGTTTCCCACCGCGGAGAGGAGCCCAAAGGCAAAAAAAAGTGGGTAAAAAGCCCAATGGGGCCAGGGCAGTTGAAGGCAAACGTAGCTCATCGCGGCAAACCCAACCAGGTAGATGAGCATCAGCCTTACTCGCCCCAAGGGGCCCTGCCGTGCCTGAGCAAAGTCACCCAGCCAGCCACCCAGCAGGGAACTGCCGATGTAGCCACAGACAAAAACCGCCAGCACATAGGTCCCCTCGGCATTGCTGAACCCGCGCACGTCCACGAGGTAGGTGACGGCGAACGAGACCATCACCGGGCTGGTCGTAAAAATCAGGCTCAGGGCGAGGAACCATAAAGTCCGATTGCCCATCAGCTCCCGCAGGTCGGCCAGATGGACGCGATCGGTTTGTACCAGGCCGTCTGTTGCACCCCTTCCGGGGTCGCGGAACAAAATCAAGATTAAAACGCCGCTAAACATGCTCAGTCCGCCCAGCAGGAACATGGCCAGCCGCCAGCCATCGGGCGACTTCGAAAGAAGGCCGACGACCGGAGCCAGAACGACAAACCCCAAGCCTCCTATGGCCCGCAGAGCTCCAAAGGCTTTTCCCCGTTCTCGTTCTGGAAAAAGGTCGGCGGTGATCGAAGAGGCAAGGGGTTCGGCAGCCACCGTTCCTACCGAACCCAAGGCATAGAGCAACAGCAACTGTGTTTCGTTTTGGGCCAGACCAGCCAGCACGGTGAAAATACCCCACACGCCGGTGACGAGGAACATCAGGGCTTTTCGGCTCCAGCGGTCTGCCGCCATCGACCAAAGTGGACCAAACACCATGCGTGAAACTTTTCCGATGGCACTAAAAACGCCTAGGGCTTCCAGATTAAGGTGAAGGGCGGCCCTTATGGCGGGAAACAACGCATTCACCAAACCCGTCTCGGCCGTATCGACCATGTTGGCCAGCGCCAGTACCAGCAAGTTCTGCCACCGACGTCCGGGTTTTGGGGAAGACATGCCTGTATTGTACCCCTAAACTAGCCACATGGACACAGGAAGATTTGCCCCCACCACGAGCGGACGGGCCCACCCAGGAACTCTTTTGGCAGGAGTTCTCGCTTGGTTGGATGCTCGCAGCCTTGGAGGCCGTTTTGTGTTGCGCCTCGAAGACATCGACCCCGGCGCCCAAGACCCCCGAATCCGGCAGGGACTGGTCGACGATCTGCACTGGTTTGGTCTGGAGTGGGACCAGTTGGTTTGGCAATCCGAAGGCCGAAGGGGTCACGAAGAGGCACTCGAGACCCTCGCATCGCTAGGGTTGCTGTATGAGTGCGGGTGCTCCCGCAGGGTGGTTCAGGAGGCGGGAGTTCCCTCGGCTTCGGGGGGCTGGGTGTACCCGGGCACCTGCCGAATGCGCCGGGTTCGCAATTGGAGGGCCTCGCGCCTAGGTTTAAGGGCCGATTTGACCGACCTTAAGGTGTCGGTTGCCGACGAAACGGGGACAGACCTCTCCCAAGTTCTGGGCACGGCGATGGGGGACCCACTGGTTCGTCGCCCTGACGGGGGTGCCACCTACCAGTTGGCGGTCGTGGTCGATGACGCCGCTGCGGGCGTCACACGGGTCGTTCGTGGCCGCGACATCGCCACCAGCACGGCCACTCAGGCAGCCCTCATCGATCTGCTGGGACTGAAAAGGCCAGTTTGGCGGCATCACCTGCTGCTGCTAGAAACTCAAGGCAAAAAGTTGGCCAAACTTCATCAGTCGGTGGCGGTGCCGCAGCTTCAGGATTTCTACACTCCGCAGGCCCTGCTTGGTTTCCTTGCCAAGGCGTGTGGCTTGCAATCGACCGCCCATCCGGTGGGTCTGCAACAGTTGCTGGCACAGTTTGCTTGGGCTCGGGTGGAATCTCAGGACGTGGTGGTCGCCTGGCAGTCAGGTGCCCTTGAGCTGTCGACTTCATAGCTATAGAATGGCAATTTATGGAGACTCTTGAAAACCGGGTGGCCGAAATTGAGGCCGAGTTTGAGCTCGTCGGTGAATGGAACGACCGCTACAGGCTCCTGGTCGACTGGGGCATCAGCTTAAAGGCCCTTCCCGAGGCCGAGCGTACCGAGACCTGTTTTGTCTCAGGGTGCTCGAGCCCCTTATGGCTCAAAGCCGGCGTGAACGAGGGGGTTTGCTCTGTGGGTGGCTTTAGCCCAGGAGTGCTTCCCAACGCCCTGGTGGCGCTACTGGTGCGCCTTTACGATGGTCTACCGGCCGAGGGCCTTGGCCCTGAAATCGACCTTTCCGAGCGCTTAGACTTAGGACGGCATTTGACACCTACCCGCGAGCTGACTTTCGGTCGCCTGCAGAAATTGGTTGCCCAAGCTCTTCGTTCTCCCGTGGTCGTTTCATGATCGATCTGAGCTACCAAAGCCGCTTTGGTGGCCTCGAGCGCCTTTACGGCGATGGAGTCCTGGCCACTTTGAGCTCCTCGCACGTCTTGGTGGTGGGGCTGGGCGGAGTTGGTAGCTGGGCGGTCGAGGCCCTGGCTCGCTCCGGTGTCGGTCACCTCACCCTGATCGATCTCGACGATGTGTGCGCTACCAATACCAACCGTCAACTTCCCGCGCTCGACCCGGAGTGGGGCCGCCTCAAAACCGAGGTTCTTGCCGACCGCGTGAGGCGCATTAATCCCGAGTGCCAGGTGCACGCAGTGGCCGATTTTCTGACGGCTCAGAGCGCCACTAGGCTCCTTCAGGGGGAGCCTCAGGTTGTCATCGATGCCATTGATTCGGTGGCCGACAAGGCGGTGTTGGTGCAGGCCTGCCGCGAGCGCCAGCTTCCTCTTCTCGTGTGCGGGGCTGCCGGTGGGCGAACCGACCCCACTCAGGTCCGAGTGGCGGATCTCGGCCGTGAACAGGGCGATAGCCTTCTCAAGGCCCTCAAAAAAAACCTGAAGGCGCGAGGTCTGTCCCCCGATTCCCGAGGGCTGTGGGGAATCGAATGTATTTTTAGCCTGGAACCGGCGATTTTGCCTTGGGAAGTTTGTGCTTCGGTCGCCAGGCCTGACTCAGGCGGCTCTGGCCGAATCGATTGCAATGCGGGTTATGGCGCCAGCGCCTTCGCCACCGGTACTTTTGGTCTGACGCTCGCTTCCCGCGCTGTGAAGGTCATCTTGAGTCGCTAACGAGGAAAGAGAAGATGGTGGGCCAGCCGCCCAAGGGCCTCAGGGGCTGACTGAGCGCTGAAAGGTTTGTTGTCTGCTGGGCGGAGTTCGCCCGGTCAGGTCTGAAGTGCGCCTAAGTACTGGTTGATGTCTACCTCATCGCGCAGATGCTCGGGGATATACGCATCAGCGTACTTCTTGTACACCCCCGAGGTCAGGAAAAGGTCAAACAGTTCGGCATCGATTTCCCGGTTCTTTTTGAAAAACGACAGCACCTTGACGGCCTCCGAAAGTTTCTTGGGCGTCTTGTAGGGGCGGTCACTGGCCGTGAGGGCCTCAAAGATATCTGCTATCGTCAGAATGCGACTCTGCATGGAAAGGTTTTCGGACTTCTTCTGGTAGGGATATCCACTACCGTTCAGAGTTTCGTGGTGTTCGCCGGCAATGGTGGTGACGTTGGATTGACCCTTAGGCCAAGGAAGCTGGTCGAGCATCAGAATGGTCTGCATGACGTGTTCCTTAATCTTGAAATGCTCTTCGTTGGTCAGGGTGCCACGGCCAATAGAAAGGTTGTAGATTTCGCCCTGGTTGTAGAGCAGCGGCGGAACCGGTGTTTTGAAGTCGTAGACTTTGGTGTTCGCCTGAGCATCCACAGACGTGTAGGCATCCGAGAAGCTGACCTTTCTGGGAAAGACATGGATAGGTTTGTCGTCGAGAAGGCGCTCGAGGCACGGCAACTCGCTCTTCGGTACTTCGCGCAGGCGCTCCTCTTCTTCCCAACTCAGACCGACGCGGTCATCGAAGTAGCGCAACCAGGTCCGTGCGCCAATGGTCTTGATCATTTCTACCTTGTCGGGGCTGAGGAACTCCCCTCCGAGATTGCTCTTGCCGAGGAACAACCACTCTTCGTCCAGTTGCTGTTTGAAGGCTAACAAGGCGGCGTCGGCTTTTTCGGTGGCGCCCGGGTCGGCCATCACAGTTTCGTGGCGCTTGATCACAGCGTCCCGGTAAATGATCTCGAAGCGGGCGCGGATTTCGTGAATGCGGTTATAAATCGTTTCTAATTTGGTCGATTTGTCTACCACGTATTCGGGCGTGGTGATCTTTCCCACGTCGTGGAGCTTGGCCGCGAGTTGGAACTCCTTTAGTTCGTCCTTACTCAGACTGAAACCAGCGAACTCGCCTTCGGTGACCGCGGATGTGACTTTGGCAAGCTCGATGGCGATAATGGGCACGCGCACACAATGGCCGCCCGTATAAGGGCTTTTTCGGGAAAGCGCACTGTTGATCACGTCTATGATGGCATCAAACAATTTCTCGAGGTTATCGATGAGCTGGTTGTTGTACAGAGCCGTGGCCGCACTGGCGGCCAGAGCCTCGACGAAACTCTGCATGTCGGGCCGGAAAGGCACATAGCGAGAGTTGTCGGCCGATCTGGCGTTGATGAGCTGGAGCACCCCGAGTTTGTCTCCACCAAGGGGAATCAGCGGCACATTGAGAAAGCTTTGCGAGCGGTATTTGTTCCCTTCGTCGAACTTTCGGGTTCCGCTAAAGTCAAACGAAAGGTCTTCATAAGCGTCGGGAATATTGACCGTTTTTCCCGTTAAGAAGGTGTGGCTGGACACGTTGTTGTGGTTTTCATCGCCGTTTTCGGAGTAGAGGTTGACCGGCTTGATAAAGGCGGGAATCGGCGTCGGGCTCGTGCCTCCGTAATGGGTCTTTAGGTTCTCGTTTTTGTTGACCATGATGTTGAACTCAAGTTGCCGCGTTCGGGAGTTGTACAAATAGAGCGTACCACCTTCGGCATTGGTCAGTTTCATAGCTGTGTCGATAATCTTTTGGCACAGCGTATGAGCGTCTTTCATGGTCGAAAGAGCGGTTCCGGCGTCAACAATCTCGTTCAGCTTGAGCTGAGCATCGCGGAGGGCCTGTGTCTCGCGGGCAAGGGTGGCTTTCATGGTGCCGAATCCCCGGGCTAGGGTGTCAAACTCGCGGATGCGGGAGCCCTGCGGCGATTCTCCGCTGAAATCCATCCGGCACGCCCGTTCGACATCGGTGCTAACGGCGTTCATGATTCGTGTCAGCCGCGTGGTGAACAGAAACGTGAAGGGAATCAGAAGAAGTACGAGAAGGATGGTCGCAAACACCACTCCGAGTTCCATGCGCTGGTAGTCGACTTCAAAGTCCTCCCCAGGAGCGGTGAGCACTAGCTCCAGCGCCTGACCCGCTACCCTGTAAGAAGCGTTCTTGGTCAGCCAACCGGGGCGCCTCTCAAAGTTGGCGGACTTTGCCATGATGTTTTTCTTGGAGTCTAGGAGCATGACACCGCCCTTAGGGGAAACGACCTGGGTGTCGATGAACTGCTGGAGTCCGCGAAGGGTAAGGTCAACTCCCAGTACTTTTTGCCCCCCTGCAAGCGCAATGGAGGCCGTCACACCTGGCTCCTTCAGCGAGTTAAAGGTGTAGGGTTCGCCAAGGACCGCGTCGGGAGCTCCGAGGGCAAGCTTGAACCAAGGCCGTTCAGCGGGTACGTAATTAAAGCTAACCTCTTGCCGCCGAGAGATCAATTTCCCCTGCGCATCAAGGAAAGTCCACTGCTGAACTCGGTTGGGGTTGGTTCCGGTAATGGTTCGTACCAGCATTTCCGCCGCAGAGGGGGCCTCGTGGGCGGCCAAGATGCGCTGGTCTCCCCGGGTCGCTATCACTTGTAAGAAACTCCCGTCGACGTCGCCAACGTAAATTGAATATAGGTTCGGACTTGCCCGAAGCGCCCTCAACATGAAGCTCAGGAAGTTGTGGGACGTCCCATCACCCACTACCGGGTCGGCCGCATGGAAGTCGAATGAGGCGTAGCGGGCCAGCGAAATCGTGTCTTTGAACTGCGAATCGGTCCTTTCACCAATGGTTTCCGAGATGCGGGAAAATAGAGTCTCAGCATTCCGGCGTGCGGCATCAGCCCCAATGTTGACAACAATAGCCACAGTGGCGGCTCCCATAAGGCAAACCGCCAATACGAGGGACAAAGCGATGCTCATGCGTAACCCAAAGAGAACGGGGGAGCGAGAATTCATGTCAGACCTCTCGAAAAGAGTATAGGCCGAAACCTCCAAAAATTGAGAGCAATCCTCTAGTGGTTGTCCTCGGCCAGCGCCTTCCGCTTCTCGATCAGCAGTTCAACCACCTGGGGGTCTGCCAAGGTGGAAATATCGCCCAATTCACCGTACTCGCCCGCCGCGATTTTTCGTAGAATGCGGCGCATGATCTTGCCCGATCGGGTCTTGGGAAGCCCGGTGGTCACCAGGATATGATCGGGAATCGCAATGGGGCCGATGTGGTGCCGAACCTCGTTGCGCAGTTCTCCCACCAGTTCAGGTGTTTCTTCCCAACGTTCTTTGAGCACCACGAAGGCAAAGATGCCCTGACCCTTAATGTCGTGCGGTACCGGGACCACGGCTGCCTCGGCGCAACCGGGGTAACTAACCAACGCACTTTCCACCTCGGCTGTTCCCATGCGGTGGCCCGAGACGTTGATCACGTCGTCCACACGGCCAGTAATCCAGTAATAACCGTCCTCATCGCGACGGCAACCGTCCCCGGTAAAATACACCGCCTCGTAGGGTTTAAGGTAGGTGGCCATGTAGCGCTGGTGGTCGCCGTGAATGCTCCGGCTCATGCCCGGCCAGGCGTTCTTGATGGCCAGCAGGCCACTGACGTTGTTGCCGTGGAGTTCATGCCCTTTCTCATCCAGAAGTACTGGCTGCACACCGTAGAAAGGCAGGGTTGCCGAGCCGGGTTTGAGGGGAGTGATTCCAGGAAGAGGGGTAATCATGATTCCCCCGGTTTCGGTTTGCCACCAGGTGTCGACGATGTCGCAGCGCTTTTCGCCCACAACTTCGTGGTACCACTTCCAAGCTTCGGGGTTGATGGGTTCACCCACGGTTCCCAATACCCGGAGGGAAGTGCGTTTGTGCTTGGTAACGAAGTCGTTGCTTTCCCGCGCTATCGACCTGATGGCCGTAGGTGAGGTGTAGAACTGCGTGATTCCCAAGCGGTCGACCATTTCCCAGTACCGACCTGCATCCGGGTAGGTGGGAATACCCTCAAAGAGAACCGTCGTGGCGCCATTGGCCAAGGGCCCATAAACCACATAGGTGTGGCCGGTGATCCAGCCTATATCGGCGACACAGGCATACACGTCGCCAGGCTTCCATCCAAAAACCTGTTCGTGGGTCATTTTGGCGTAAAGCAGGTAGCCTGCCGTGGTATGCAGGATTCCCTTGGGCTTGCCAGTGGATCCTGAAGTGTAAAGCAGAAAAAGCGGGTCTTCCGAGTCCATGGGAACAGCCGGGCAATAAGGCCGTTGAGCAGCTACGGCTTCATCGAGCCAAACATCCCGGGGCGGGAAAAACGGGACTTTGTTTCCAGTGCGTCTGGCCACAAATATAGTCTTCACCGAGGGGCAGGCCATGACGGCCTCGTCCACGGTCCGCTTGAGCGGAATAACCTTGCGCCCGCGCACCCCCTCGTCGGCCGTCATCACGGCCACACATTTGGCGTCATTGATCCGGTCGCGAAGGCTTTCG
The DNA here is from genome assembly GCA_947478845.1 of Spirochaetales bacterium. Lineage (GTDB taxonomy): Bacteria > Spirochaetota > Spirochaetia > JABEVK01 > JABEVK01 > JAIFLN01. The sequence continues at coordinate 52,841 of CANJXC010000002.1, forward strand.
GCGGAGAATCCCGCGAACACGACGCTGTGGATAACTCCGATGCGGGTGCAGGCCAACATCGAATACACCGCCTGGGGAATCATCGGCATGTAAAGCGCTACGGTGTCGCCTTTGCGGATTCCGGCAGCAAGCAAGGCGTTGGCCACCTTGCAAACTTCACGGTGCAGTTGGCGGTAGGTGATACGTTCCTCTTCGCCCGGCTCATCGCGTTCCCAGATGAGGGCGACTTGGTCGGGCCGGTCTGCTAGGTGCCTGTCAACGCAATTGGCGCTTACGTTGAGCTTGCCCCCAAGAAACCAGGTGGTAAGCCCCTCGCTCCAGTCGATATCTGACACCCGGTCGAAATCGCGTATCCAGGTCAGCTCCGAGCGGGCCGCCTCGCCCCAGAAAGCTTCAGGCTCGCGCACGCTGCGCTCCCAAGTCTCACGGTACTGTTTGAGGGTTTTGACAGGCTGCAAGGGGACACCTCCGTTATTTCCGACAGTTTACGTCCGGTTAGGCCCGAGGTCTACCATTTTTTTGGATCACTTTTTGTCACCTTTGTCAGACTTTGCTTGCCGGGAGCCTAACGGTGACCTAAGCTGATGCGATGAGCAGCGAAATACTCTCTGTGATCGTCCGGGCAGCCTGTGAGGCCTTGGATCAGATGTTCTCACTTGCACCCACGGCGTCGGAACCCCATATCCTAGACCAGAAGGCCTCTCACGGCTGGGATGCCTCTGGAATCATTGGCCTGACCGGGGCCGGAAAAGGCATGGTGGTTTTGCGCCTGCGCAAAACCATGGTGAACGACCTGCTGAAGAAGTCGGGTATGGAGGCCAACAGCCCGGAAGAAGAGCAAGAGTTGGTCAACTCACTCTTGGGCGAGCTCACCAATGTGGTTTCCGGGCACGTGATCAACACCCTTACCGAGTACGACCTAGACATCACTGTTCCCCTCATCGTGCAAGGGCCCGACCACAAAATCAACTGGCCGGTTTTTGCGCCGGTGAATCAGGTTCCCATCAAGACCACCCTAGGCGAAATGGAACTTCTGGTGTGTTTTGCCCTGGGGAGAACGCCGGCCCGAAGCCCCTAGGCTTTTAGTACCCGGCAGGCGTCTTTTCGGCCCAAGGGCGAGCAGTTTCCAGTTGAGCTGCCAGCCGGAACAGAGCCGCCTCATCGGCGAACTTCGCCACAAAGTGCATGCCCATAGGGAGGCCGTCACTGCTTTCGAGAGGAACCGACATCGCAGGCTGACCGGTCACGTTGAACACCGCGGTCCAGGGCATGAAATCAAAGGTCTGAGCAGCCAGTGGCTTGATCACGCCCAAGGCCCTTAGAAGCCAACCGCCATCAAAACTGCCAATCACCTTAATCAGGGCTTTCTCGGCCGCTGACGGCTGCAAGGCGCCTAGGGGCACAGGGGGTTTCGACAAGGTGGGAGTCAGTAGCAGGTCGTAACCCTCAAAAAAACCTGAGACCCCCCGGGCGGAGACTTGCAGGTAACGGGAGGCCTCGGCGTAGTCGCGGGCGTTCAGGGCTTTTCCTAGCATTCCCAAGCCAAAGCTCGATGGGTCGAAGTCGTTAACGTTGATTTTTTTGCCGGCCAACCTAGCGGTCAGTTCGATATCCGCACGAAGCTCGGCGGCAAGAATGGTGACAAAGGCCAGCGAGAAGGGCTCGGCCTCAATAAACGGTGCGTCCTCGATTACCTCATGACCCAACTCTCTCAACAGGACTACCGTGCGCTCGAGACCGTGCAGCACTTGGGGATCGACCTTGCCTCCCATGAGAGGTTTTCCCGTAACCGCGATGCGTAGTTTTCCAGTCGGTACCGACAGCTCGTTCAGGAAAGGCCGCCCCGAAGGGGGTGCCGCGTAGGGGGCCCCCACGTCGGTTCCCTGAGTCGCGTCGAGAAGAGCCGCTGAATCACGCACAGAGCGGGTGAGCACGTGCTCGATGGCAAAACCATGCCAGGCTTCTCCGAAGAAGGGACCCGTGGGAGTTCGGCCTCGGGTGGGCTTGAGGCCAAACAGGCCGCAGGCGGAGGCCGGAATGCGAATCGAACCTCCACCGTCGCCACCAGAGGCCAAGGGCACCATACGCGAGGCGACGGCGGCGGCAGAACCCCCCGAGGATCCGCCCGCGGTCCGTTCCCGATTCCAGGGGTTGCGGGTGGGGCCAAAAGCCAAGGGCTCTGTGTAAGGGGTAAGGCCAAACTCAGGTGTATTGGTCTTGCCCAAAATGTTGAGTCCGGCCGCCTTCCATCGCCTCACAAGCTCGCTGTCGGCCTTCGCGGGGAGGTTTTTCAAAAGTCGGTTGCCCTGCGAGGTCGGAACTCCCTCAAGGGTAGAGAGCAAATCCTTGAGAAGGAAGGGCACCCCGGCAAAAGGCGCTTGGGGAGAAAACCCGTGGACTGCGGTGGCGCGGGCACGGTCGTAGAGCTTGGTGATCACAGCATTGAGGCCAGGGTTGTGCGCCTCGATGCGGGAAATGGCTTCTTCAACCAGCTCTAAAGGCGTCACCTGTTTGGTGCGCACCAAGTCGGCTAATCCGAGTCCGTCATAACGCGGGTAGTCGGGGAAAGAACTCATAGTGCAGAAAGTGTAGCATGCAAGGGGCCTAGTGGGTCATCCCATTCCCGCTCAGAAAGCCACCCTCAAGCTCAAGCGAGTTCTCAAACCCTGCCCTATCGATGGGCCTATGCGACACCCAAAGAAGCGATTTGCCCGCCAAATGGTTGCGCACGGCTGACACCAACTCCTCGGCCGCTTCATCGTCCAGACCCTCGGTGGGTTCGTCGAGAATGGTGATCGGTGCCTGGCGAAGCAGTGCGCGGGCGAGCACCAGACGTCGCCTTTGACCACCTGAAAGGCTTTCTCCGCCTTCATCGACCCACGTGGCAAGGCCTTCGGGCCAGGCCCGCAGGGTAGCCTCGAGCCCCACCACAGCCAGCACCTCCCAAAGAGCCTCGTCGGTCGCCTCGCTTGAGGCCAGCCTGAGGTTCCCTGCCACAGTGTCGGCAAACAGCCACGGGTCCTGCGCGGCGCAGGCAATGTGGCGACGAAGGGTGGTCTCATCCAAAGAAGGAAAAACCACTCCACCAAGACTTATCGAGCCCGCGTCGGGATCCTCGAACCTCGTCAGCAGGCGCACGAGGGTAGTCTTGCCGCCGCCGCTGGGCCCGGAAAGCACAACGTGTGTGCCTTCGCGAAACTCGAGGGATAGGTTGGCGAGCACACAGTGGTCACCGTAGGAGAACCGCAGCTCGCGGATGACCAGTGACGAGTTTTGGGGTAAGGCGGTGCTCTGGTCAACGTAGGAAGGGCTGGGCGTCTGGTTGGCTACTTTGCTGAGGCGGGCCGCAGCTTCGGCGGTACCGGGAAGCTCCAGCCACATGGCCGGCAGCGCCCCGAGAAACTCAGGCAGTCCCAAAACCACCAGAACAAACCCCACCAGCATTGGACCATCGAGCCGCGCATCGGGAGGCACAAGGGCGGCGGTTCCCAGTATCGTCCAGGCCACCAGACCGCCGGCGAGGCCGATGAGCGCCTTGAACCCGAAACCCAGCCTCAGCAGTTCCCCCTGCTGCTCCAGCCGGTCAGTGTCGCACCGACCTACCGCTGCGTTCTGGCGCTCCCGGGCTGGCGCGTGGAGGGCCAACTCGTCCAAGGCATCGAGGGTGTCGAGAAGGCGCCTTCGCAGGAGGCCTTGGCTACGCACAAGGGCTGGGGCCAATTGGCGCCCGGAGTGCCAGCATGCGGGAGGAAGAACAAAAAAGCTGAGCGCGCTCAGGAACAACAGAGGTACCGCAAAGCCCACTGAAAGCACAGCGGCAAAACCGACCGCAGCGGCCAGCAACAGCAAAGCCGAGGCCAAGGGCACCGCGAGCCTCTGGTAGAGATTGTCCAAGGAATCGAGGTCTTTGGTCAGGCGTCCCAACACCTCCCCGGCGTGAAGGTTGCCGGTCTGGCGGGGCGACAAAAGCACCAACCGTTCGAACAACCAGACCCGAAGTGCTCCAATAAGCCGGAAGGTGGCATCGTGGGTTACCACTCGCTCGCCCCAGCGGAAGCCTGTGCGGCCTAGAGCCAGGGCGCGAATGGCGCCAGAGGGGGATATCACATCGTAAGCTTCGGCGAGCACTGCCGAAACTCCCGCCAAGCTGCAGCCGGTAAGAAACCAACCCGACACAGCCAGAAGTGCCAGAGCGCATAGCTGCGCCGCCAGCGACAAACCGAGCCCACCCCACAGGTGGTTGCCGAACTCAGCCATGCGAGCCACAAACGGCCGCAGGTCCCCGAGGCCTGCGTTCATTGCCTTCCGCCCCAAAGCTTCCCGTCGCGAAGCTCCAGCACGCGGTCGACGATACCCAAGGGTTGGGCATGGTGGGTAAGGACCACCAGCGTGTGATGGGCGCGCAGTTTTTGCAGACGGTCGAGGATCAAGGCCTCAGTTTCGTGGTCGAGACTGGCCGTGGGCTCATCGAGCAACAGCAGGGGTGCTTTGCGCAGGAAAACGCGGGCCAGACCCAACCGCCGCTGCTGGCCGCCTGAGAGTCCGCGGCCCTCCTCTCCCAGCGGGGTCAACAAACCCTTCGCGAGGGAAGCCGACCAGGCTCCGAGGCCGGCGAACTCCAAAGCTTCCTCGAGCTCTTCGTCGGTGGCCTCGGTTCGCGCAAGGCGGAGGTTCTCTGCCAAAGTGGCCGAAAGCAGCCGGGGGTGCTGATTCATCCAGCCAAGGCGGGCTTTCCAGCCTTCCGGGTCGAGGTTGCTCAAGGGAATATCATTGACCAGAATCGAACCCGAGTCGGGTGCGAGTTGCCCGGCCAGAAGCCTCAACAGGGTGGTTTTTCCCGCGCCGCTCGGGCCGGTGATAGCCACGGCTTCTCCAGCCCCCACCGTGAGGTTGAGTTCCTGCAAAATTGGCACACCCGGCGCATGGGAAAACGCTACCCCCCGCATCTCTAGGCGCACGGGCCCCTCCGGTGGTGTTAGGCGCCCGCGCACGCCGGGCCGCGCTTGGGCTTCGAAGATGGGCATCAGTTGAAGGGCAGCCGCTTTTGCCTCGGCCTGGGCGTGGTAATGAACCCCGAGTTCCCGCAAGGGCAGGTAGAACTCGGGAGCCAGGAGGAGCACAAACAGGGCCAGAGCCAAATCCGGCGTGCCCGACCACGACCCGAAGTTCAGCAGGTGCAACAGGCTGAAGCCCAGATACACCGCGGTGAGGGCGATGCCGAGCATGGTGAAGAACTCGAGCACGGTGGAACTCAGGAAGGCCAGCCGGAGCACCGACATCGTCCGTACCCGAAACTCCTCGGCCACCGCTGCCACCCTGGGGGTCTGCTGCCTGTGGGCATCGACGAGCCTGAGGCTAGGTAGCCCCCGCACCAAATCGAGGAAGGCCCCGCTCATGCGCGACAAACTGAGGAACTGCTTGGTCTGTTCCACCCGCGCTCCGCGGCCCACCAGGCTCATGAACAGGGGAATCAGCGGCGCTGTCGCCAACAGAAGCAGTCCACAGGCCCAATTAAGCGGAAAAACCACCGCCAAAAGGAGACCGGGGCCCGCCACCGCTAGGCTGCGTTGCGGTAAATAGCGGGCCAGCCACGCGTCGAGGCCGTCCACCTGTTCCAGGAGCTTTGACACGAGCACCCCCGACTGTTGTCCGGTCTTCCACACAGGGCCGAGTTCGTGAATCTTGGCCAGAAGTTCCAACCGAAGCGGAGCCCTTACCAACTGTGAGGCTCTTACCCCCGCTTCCTCGCGCGCCCATTGGGCCAATACCTTGAGCATCAGTACACCCGGCAAGGGAGCCCAGAGCAACAGAAGTTCGTCCCACGATTTCTGGTCGGTTATCAGACCGGCAAGAAACCAAGCGACCAGCGCGGCTTGCGCTAGGGTGAACAGCATTCCCAACAGGCCGGCGGCAACTGCGAGGTTGGTCCAAAGGCCCACGCGCTTGGCCAAGGAGTTGAGCCAAAGGTCTTCGGGGGCTTTCAGGGCAGGGCCGCCAGCTTCTTCAGCCCCTCCACGATTTCAGGTCTACTCCAGTCGGCCCCACCGGTATGAGCGGCCACGAGTCGGCCCTGTTTGTCGATAACGGCGGTCGTGGGTAAGCCCTGGACGCCCCAAGCGTTTCCCGTGCCTCCTGTAGTGTCGAGAAGCACGGTAAAGTTGGCCGAGTTTTCGTCTAAGAAAGCCTTCACCGTGCCGAGGGGTTCGCCTACGTCTACCGCGAGAACCACAATGTCTTTGCTCTCGGCCAAGCTTTTGTTCAAGGCCACCATCGACGGCCATTCCTGTTTGCAAGGCCCACACCAAGTGGCCCAGAAGTTCACCACCACCACTTTTCCGCGAAGGGCAGCCAACTCGGTTTTGGCTCCCTCAACGGAGCTTAGATTCAGGCTTGGGGCCGTGGAAGGCTCTTTCAGGGGTGTCAGACCCATGCCGGTGAGCAGGGGCTCCAGGTTGGCCTTTGGGGTGCAAGAGGCCAAGGCCACCAACAAAAGGATTAAGCAGGTGCGCATAGGAAACAAGGTAGCATAAAGCCGAGCACCTCGGCCGTCTGTTTAACGAAATATAGCCCAATTAACCCGCGTACTTTATAATAAGCACATGAAAGCTGGAAATCTGCACCGCTTGATCCATGTGGTCAACAAGGCCTTGGTCGAGTTGGGACACCCCTTGCCACTGCCGGTGCTGGAGCCGATGTGCGTCATTATCCACCGCATTATGAGCTACCAGACCCGCCAGTTTCACTCCATGCGCCACATCTTCGGCTTTATCGACGACACGACGGATGCCTACACAGTTCTCGCCGCGGTGTTCCATGATTTGGTCTACTTTCAGGTGGATGATGGCATACCGCCGGTTTTTCGCGAACTGTGTTTTGCGTCGGTAGTGATGAAGGAAGGGCAGGTCTATTTGCGAACCGACCGCTCGGACGACAAATTGTTCGCTTTGGCGCTCCACGTTTTTGGCTTTGAAGGCGGCCGGCAATTGACTCCCACCACCGGCCTCAACGAGTTTCTGAGCGCTTTTTTATTCTTGCGCATGATGGAAGACTACGTTTCCCGTACCGACCTCGTGGCAGTTACCGTCTGCATAGAGGCGTCGATTCCTTTTCGCGGACTTAATTCTCAGGGTCAGGATGTGGGTCAGGCCTTGGCCACACGCCTGGCCTCCTTGGCAAACCCGGTGGTTTCTCCGGCCGAGTCTCGAACCATGGTGGCCCGAGCCATCGAGTTTGCCAACCACGATGTACAGGATTTTCAGCTGCTTGAGGTGGGAAGCTTTTTGAACAACACTTGGAGGTTGCTCCCCGAAACCAACCCGTCGCTGCGCTTTCCCGGTACCTTTACCATTCGGGACTACCGGGTGGCCTTGGGTAAGATGCTGGGTTTCTTCCGGTATATCAAAGCCGAGAATATCTTTCACAGCGCACCGGGGGTTAAACTCGAGTTTGAGGCAGCAACGCTCCGCACGCGAGTCAACCTTAAGTTGGCCTGTGACTACATGGAAGCCAAACTGCTGGGTTTATCCCTTCTCGAAGCCATGGCTCTTGTGACCGGTGGCGATGCACCAATCTCGCTATTTATGGGTGACCTACCTCAGGAGGGTGAGAGCTTCGACACCATGGAGAAGTTCCTCCCCCCAGCACCCCGGCCAGCCTGGCTTGATCCGGCTGATGCCCTGTTTCTTCTGCTTTCGGTGGGCCGGCAAGAAGATTCCAAGTTCGACCTCAAGAACTCTCCGTTGGCCACCTTTCTGTACTGCAGCCTTGAGCCCGGTCAGCGCGCCGACTTAGTGCGGAGTATGACCCAATTTTTCGCCGGGACTATGTGGGCCGAGCCCTTTCTGGACCTGTGGCCCCGGAACATAAGGCGCGCTGTGTTTCATGCCTGCGCGCAAATTGTGCCCACTCGTAAGGCCGAGTTGGAGCGCTGGGAAGGGCTTTAAGAGCCTCAGTTTGACCCCGCCACCTTTTGGGAGAAGCCTACGAAAGCCGCCGGGAACTAAAGCGCGCATACAGGCCTGGCAGGTAGTGAGCCGAAAAAAGTGCATAACGCGATTCTAAATTGAAGGCTACATACGCGTGCGCCTTGCCTCGCAGGGCGGCCTTCAGAATGTGGCGCGCGACGGGCTGTGGAAGAGCGCCGCTTTGGGTTCGAGGGTCCTGCACCCCCTTGGGCTTGCCATCGGGCCCCAGTGCGGCCTTGTCGAGGGCTGTTCGTACATAACCCGGAAAAGCAGTGGTAACCGACACTTTCCTGGCCCAAAGTTCGCTTCGCAGCACCGCGCCAAAACCCGTCAGAGCGTGCTTGGCCGCAGAATAGGCCGAACGTCGAGGGGCACCGATAAGGCCGGCAACGCTGGAAACCAGCACGAAGCCGGAACCGGCCGCCATGGAGGGTAGTAGACCCCGCACCAGATCCACCGGTGCCATAAAATCCAAATCGACAATCTGATCAAAGCCCGCTGTGGCGAGCTCCTCAAACCCAGAGCGCTGCGAAATGCCGGCGTTTAAAATCACCAGCGCGAACGACCCCGCGATTGCCAGCGCCCTAGCCGGAGCCGCCACACGGGCCGAGCGGTCGAGGAGGTCGAAGGCCAAAACCTCGTGCCCGCCTGAGTGCCCGGCGTGGTTCGATTGAGTTTGGCACTGTCGGGCCACTTCACCAAGGGTTTCGGCATGGCGGCCCGAGAGCAGGACTCTCGCACCCCGGCGCGCGGCTTCGAGGGCCAGATGGAGGCCAATACCCGACGAGGCGCCGGTAATCCAAACCCACCGCTGGGAAAGTTCGATGTTCATGGGTCCAAACTACCCGTTTCGCGGAACATCACGCAACGGAGTTCTTGCTGGTGGGCGTCGGTGCGGCCGTATTGCGGCTCCAGTGTGCGGCTCACGATTCGGCTCGGGTCAATGCCGTGGGCAAGAAGGGCTCGCAGTGCCACCGCGGTGCGGCGCTTGGCCACTTGGCGGTTGCTCGCCGGGTTGCCCGAAGCATCCGCGCTGCCCGTGAGCTCAATCACCACCCGGTTGGCCTTGAGCCACTGGGCCAACCGGTCGAGTTCCTTGGCAGCGGGTACGCTCAGGCGCGAGGAGTTGGCGTGGAAGCGAATGCGCTGCACAGGAAGAACAGTCGCAACCGAAACGGTGTCGAGCTTGGTTGGTGCGGCCGTGTCAGGCTTTTTTGTTGGCTTTTGGGGCCTCTTCTTACGCCTCCAAAGCCACCACGTCAGCGCTGCGAGAAAGCCCACATCGAGAACGAGAAAGAGCTCACTCGGAACGATAGGGCAACACCCGAACGTCCAGATGATCTTGAATTGTCACTAAAGCGCCTTCCAGCAGTTCTTGTTGAAACGACTTCAAGGCGGCAAACAGCGTGGGTCCGAGGGCCTCGGGACTTGTGTTCAGGGCACGAAGCAAAAGCACGCTGGGCCTGCCCCCTTTAGGAGAAGCCAAAAGGTGGCCGAAGTCGAAATCTTTGGTCATGACCAACCACCCAGATTCGGCCGCCTTGCAAACCACCTCGGTATCGGAAGCGCTCAGGCGACCCATCTCCGACCAGTGGTAGGCCTCGATGCCTTTTGCATCTAGGGCTGCGAGCCAGTGGCTCGAAAGGTTCAGGTCGATCAGTATGGTCATAGCGTAAGGACAACTTCTCGCTCGTTGACGCGCCACGAAGCGTAGGCCAAAGCCTGCGTCACATCCTCGGCCACAAGGTAAGGATATTCATTCAAAATCGTAGCCACCGAATTGCCCGAGGCCAACAGGTCGAGCACGGTGCTCACGGTAACCCGCATTCCTCGTACGCACGGTTTGCCACCCATCACCTCGGGATTTATCGTAATCCTGTCGAACTTCATGATAGTTGGAAAATAGCACCGGGCCGTGGAGAAGTCAAAGTGCGGGGGAGGGGGGACTTCAGATTTCGGATGTAACCTCAAATCTGTCTCGACACCCAAAAAAGTAGAACGCATTCAGATGACCACAAGCTAGCCATTGACGTTACGGGGGGGGGAGTATGATTACATCTTTGAGGGGGCTATCTGTGACTTACAGGCAAGCAAGGAGTTTGTTTCTTTCCTTTCTGGGCTTCCTTCTCCTAGTTTCGTGTGCGCAGCCGCTGACTCCCCCTTCCATCATGAAGTCTAAAGGGAGCCTCTGGATCTATATTTCTGGCGGCAGTAGTACGCAGAGGACGATTCAGCCAGTCGCCAACGACTTGACGATTACTCAGTACACGATTTCCGGAAGTGGACCGGCAGGGGTGACGTTGGCTCCGTTGACCCAAGCTTCGGGCACCTTCAGCGCACCCTCCATAGACGCTGGTGACTGGTCAATCACGATACAAGGAAGAAATGCGGGCAACGCTGTGGTTGCTTCCGCAACCACGACATTGACAGTTCCTGCGGGAGGTACAGTCAACAAGACCGTCCAGCTCGTGGCTGAAACCGGCAACGGCACCCTTTCGCTCACGGTAACTTGGCCTGCGGGAACGGTTGTAGACACCGTGTACGGTACCCTGAAGCTGGATGGGGGTTCAGCAGAGAACATCTCGCTTGTGATTTCGGGCAACAGTGCTACCCTGACGGCATCCAAGCCAAACGGGGCCTCAACCCTCGTCATCAATCTTGCCAACGCTGGTCAGCTCTTGGCGCCTCCTATGATGGAGGCGGTTATGATTTACAAAGCTATGGTGTCACCGGGCACGATAGACTTTACGAGTGCCGACCTTGCGGGGGGTGGCACGGTAGCCGCACCTTCTTTTAGCCTGGCGGCAGGAACCTACAATAACCTCTCGACGCTAACCCTTTCGACTGTGACTGCTGGGGCAACTATCAGGTATACAACGGATGGCACCCTACCTACGGGTACGACGGGTATAATTTATACTGGCCCGATTACAATTGGCACCACTTGCACGGTTAAGGCAATCGCTTGCTTCTCCAGTTGGGCGAACTCAGCGGTAGTGACAAACACCTATGTTTTACAATCGGCGACCCCGAACTTTAGTGTAGCCCCTGGAACCTACAACAACGACCAAACTGTATCGGTCACCAGTTCAACCACGGGAGCGACGATACGGTACACCACCGACGGAACAACACCAACAAAATCGGTTGGCACCATATACTCCGCTCCGCTCGTGGTCGCCTCAACCCAGACTGTTAAGGCCCTTGCGTACTTAACAAACTTCGACGACTCAGCGGTATCGAGTTCGACCTATACCCTTGTTGCCGCTAACCCTGTGCCCAGCTTCACGGCGGGAACCTACGACATTGGCCAATCGGTGACGCTCAGTTCAACAACGACTGGCTCTACATTTCGGTACACCACCGATGGCACGACTCCTTCCGAAACTACCGGTACCATTTATTCCGGCGCTATCGCTGTCAACACAACCAGTACGTTGAAAACGATTAGCTACAAAGCCGGTTACAGCAATTCAGCGGTCGTGACCCTGGCCTACACAATTCTGGGAATCGTCGGGACGCCTGTGATTAGCCTCGCATCCGGGACGTACTCAACCGGCCAATCGACGACAATCTCCACAACCACTCCGGGAGCTTCGATACGGTATACAACCGATGGAAGCACTCCAATCTCAACCACCGGAACGCTGTACTCTGGCCCCGTCTCCATAGCCGCAACGCAGAACCTAAAGGCGATTGCCTACATTTCAGGGTGGCCAGCTTCTGTGGTGGCTTTGGCAGCCTACACGATTAACGGGGCCATGGGTTTGAGCATCGTGGGGCTACCTAATGTGGCGTTGTCGATTCAGGGGGTGCCGAGTTTGCTGCTTCGCTCCAAATCGATGACCGCACTAGCGAACCCTTCAACAGGCTTGAGTTCCTACAACTGGTATCTCGATGGCACCCCAATCGCTGGGGCGAACACAGCTTCCTTTACACTCAGTTCCGGCTCGAGCCGCTGGCTAGCTAAAGGCCCCCATTCGCTCACTCTGATTGCGAAAGCCGGTAGCTCGAGCTACTCGTCGAACGCACGTTTTACGGCCTACGACGGAGTTTTAGTATCAGTGGGTACCCAACATACCATGATTCTGAAGACCGATGGCTGGCTTTGGGCAAGCGGATACAACCTCAAGGGTCAACTTGGAAACGGTACCAACACCAGCGTTTCAACTCCCGTGCAGGTCATGACCGGGGTTGCCTCAGTATCAGCGGGTTCGAGCCACACAATGATTCTGAAGACCGATGGCTCGCTTTGGGCAACTGGAGATAACGGCTCTGGTCAACTTGGAAACGGTACCACCACCAGCGTTTCAACTCCCATGCAGGTCATGACCGGGGTTGCCTCAGTATCAGCGGGTTCGGGCCACACCATGATTGTGAAGACCGATGGCTCGCTTTGGGCAACCGGATTCAACCTCCATGGTGCACTTGGAAACGGCACCACCACCAGCGTTTCAACTCCCGTGGAGGTCATGACCGGAGTTGACTCAGTATCAGCGGGTTCGGGCCACACAATGATTGTGAAGACCGATGGCTCGCTTTGGGCAACCGGATTCAACCTCAAGGGTCAACTTGGAAACGGTACCAATACCGACGTTTTTACTCCCGTGCAGGTCATGACCGGAGTTGCGTCTGTATACCCTGGATCTACCCACACAATGATTCTGAAGACCGATGGTACACTTTGGGCAACTGGAGATAACGGCTATGGGCAACTTGGGACTGGCGATACAACCACTGTTGTGACACCCGTACAGGTCATGACCGGGGTTGCCTCAGTATCAGCGGGTGACAACATCCACACCATGATTCTGAAGAACGATGGTACGCTGTGGGCAACTGGAAACAACATGAATGGTCAACTTGGAACCGGCAACACCACCAACGTTTCAACTCCCGTACAGGTCATGACCGGCGTCGCCTCAGTATCAGCGGGTGGCAAATCTACCATGATTCTGAAGACCGATGGTACGCTTTGGGCAACTGGAAACAACAACTTTGGCCAGCTCGGAATCGGCACCACCACGAACTCGTCTGTGCCAGTTCGTATCAATTCCATGAATCCGTACTGAAAGCAGGGCACCGCGGTTGGCCCCGCTAATTCTCTTTAGCTACCAATCTCCCCCAGCTTAATGGAGGAGCACAGACTTCCCATATTCCAGGTGAGTCTGGATGATGCTTTCCGCTTTAGGTAAATCACGCGCCTGCAGGGCGTTCAAAATCGCATGGTGGTCTTCGAAAGAGGGCCTGAGCCGCTCTGAATCTCGTTGCAAAACCGCCAAAGCCACGCGGTAGAGCCTATCCTGGATGCGTTCCATCGCTTGCGCAATTTCCCGGTTCCCGGTTGCATTAGCCAACAGAAGGTGAAATTGGGAGTCGGCTTGGGTAAACTCCGCTGGATCATTGCGGTTGATGAAGGTTACCTGCACCTCGAGATTCTCGTGGAGGGAGTCCAGATCCTTTTCTGCGAGGCCCCGAGTGGCCAGCCGACGTACAATGAAGGGTTCCAGTGCCAAACGGAAGTCAAACAGGTCAACAGCAGTGCTCAACGAAAGTTCTGTGATGAGGATTCCTTTTTGGGGTGAATACTTGACAAGACCGTCGGCCTCAAGTCGTTCCAAGGCCGAGCGGATCGGTGAACGGCTCATGCCGAGAACCTCTCCCAAAGAGCGCTCGGAGACAAAAGAGCCAGGCTCAAGCTCTGCATGGAGTATTTTTCTGCGCAGTGCGAGGTAGGCCGATTCTTTCAGGGTCATGCTATGTTTCCTTGAACTGTAATTGCGGTAAGGTGCGGGCGTATTCGAGACTTTTCTCAAGCCAAGACTCTTCCAAGAGCACGGTTTCTTCCACCTCTCCCGTGTAGGGAACCCAGACTTCAAGAACAGCCGTGGGCTTCTTATCGGAATATTGGAGTTTCCTAACAACCTCGTCAACCTTCAACAATCCGGAGCCCGCAGGCGTCCCTAAAATCTCGAAGCCCATCATGTGTCGGTGCCGCTGTATCGTAAAGTCCTTAATGTGCAAGTTTATCGTCAACGGAGCGAGGACTTCAATTACTGTTTCTGGGAGCTCTAAAGCTGAAAAATTATTCACTGTGTCAAGGCAACAGCCCAAATAGGGCGTTTCAAAACCGCTCACCAGAAGCGCCAAATCGCTGCAACGATGCAGCCCATGGTTTTCAATCGCCAGTTGAATCCTCGCTTCCTTAAACTCCTCCATCACTTGACTTAACTCCGCTCGGGCTACCGCAAGCTCGGGTACTGTAACCATGGTTCTGACAAGCCGGCAGTTGAGGTACTTAGCGAGGCTCAGGTACTTCCTCAAGTGCTCTGGGTCAGTGCCTCTGGTTCCCAACTCGACGCTAAGATTTTTTTCTCGAGCCGAGTCCCGCACTTGTGCAAGTTCGGGAGCGGTCAACGCATTCATCGGGAGGTTGTCGGCGAATTGCACCAGAGCTACATCAGAGCGGGCGGCACGCTCGAGAAAAAGCAGGGCTGTGAGGTTGGGAAGGGTCCTAGGGTATCCGGGAACCCCAATGGCCCAAGTCAGACTATACGTGCTGATTCCAAACTTCATTCTTCACAACTCCTACCTTTACAACCTACACTTCGTCCTGTATATTACTGGTATACCAGTGCTATGCCAAGAGTTGAGGGAGGGTTCCAGTATGAATATTGCGCTCATAGGTGCCGGAGGAAAGATGGGTTCTCGAATCACCGACAACTTTCTGAAGTCGAACCTCAAGAACTCCGTTAGCTATGTCGAGGTGGGAGAGGCAGGCATCGCAAAGCTCGCGGCAAAAGGAATTAAGCCGATGGCAGCCGAAGTTGCCGTGCCACAAGCTGAGTTCGTTATTTTGGCTTTACCAGACAGGGCCATCGGTAAGTTGGCGCCGCCTCTTTTGAAGCTCATGAAAAAGAACGCCATGGTGATCCTTCTTGATCCGGCTGCCGTCTACCTTGATCAGGTGCCCGCTAGGCCCGACACCTCGGTTTTTGTCACCCACCCTTGTCATCCCCCTGTTTTCAACGACGAGATTGATCCTGAGGCCAAGAGGGATTTTTTTGGCGGCGTAAAGGCCAAGCAGTCGATTGTTTGTGCTCTGAAGTCTGGTCCGGAAAGTGACTATACGAAGGGTGAAGAAATGGCAAAGGTGATGTACGGACCAATTATTCGTTCCCATCGCATCACGGTCGACCAGATGGCCATTCTTGAGCCGGCAATGGCCGAAACTGTGGGGTCGATGCTCTCGACAGTTTTGGGTGAGGCTCTCAAGCAAGCGGTGAAGGCCGGGGTGCCGGAAGCCGCCGCCAAGGATTTCATGTTAGGCCATATTCAGGTTCAGCTGGGAATTGTCTTTGGAGACGCAGGTTTTCCCTTTTCCGACGCGTGCCAAGTGGCCATTGAATACGGTAGAAAGTACATGATTCGCGACGGTTGGCAGGAGTTGTTCGACCACAAGAGTGTTCGTGAGCAAGTCGATGTCATGTTGAACCCCGAAAAGTTGCCTTTAGCCTTGAAGGCGATGAAACACTAAAATGAAGCAACTCAAGGTAGGACTAATAGGGACGGGCTGGTGGTCAGAAAAGCATCTCAAAGCGTGGTCGAGGATTCCGGAGGTTCAACTTTGGGCCTTGGCAAATCGAAGCCCTGCAAAGCTTGTAGACAAAGCGACCGAGTTTGGTATTCCCCCCGAGCGGTGCTTCGCCACCTTCAAGGAGCTGCTGGCATCAGGGATAGACGTGGTCGATATTGTGACCGGCCCCGATTCGCACCGCGAATATGTGGAAGCCGCAGCAAAGGCGGGGGTACAGATTCTGTGCCAGAAGCCCTTTGCCCCATCGCTGAAAGATGCCGAAGCGATGGTTTCGGTGGCCAAGAGTTTCGCGGTGCGACTGATGGTGACCGAAAACTGGCGTTGGCTTGAGCCGATGCGGATCATCAAGTCGATTCTCGATGAGGGAACCTTGGGATCGATTCAGGCCGTTCGCTACGTCCATTCCGATTTCTATACACCTCGGATGGCCCCTGGTGTTGCCCTCCCTCAGCCCTTTTTCCGCGACATGGATCCTTTTCTGTTTTTCGAAATGGGGCCACATTGGTTCGATACTTGGCGCTACCTTTTTGGCAACCCAATGCGAGTCTATGCCGACCTCCGCTCGATCAGTCCCCACGTGAAAGGAGAAGATAGCGGAACCGTAGTCTTGTCCCACGAGGGTTTTGTGGGCCTCATGGACATGAGCTGGGCAACTCGTCAGAGCCTCGATCGTCCTCTTGGAAAGGAAGTAGGCCCCGTGCATTTGGAGAGGCTGGTGATCGACGGAAAACTGGGTTCGCTCAAGCTCGACACTCTTGGCAGAATCACTTTGATTTCCGAGGATGGAATGGTGTCGACAGTGCTCCATTCTGAAACTTCCCTCGACCACGAGGAGAGTCACTTTCGGCTTCAAAAACATTTCATAGACGCCTTGGCCTCGGGTTCACCTTTCGCAACAAGCGGTGAGTTCACTCTCGATACCGTAAGGTTGATCGACGCGGTGTATCGCAGCTCGAAGACGGGGCAAGCTGTCGCCTACGGGTCAAAGTAAGGAGTTGCATCATGATTATTGATGTCCATGCACACATGGGTTGGGACCAGGTTTTCGATGAGGAGTTCACCGCGCAGGACCTCCTAGCGAAACATAAGCTGTTTGGTATCTCCCGGACCATTGTTCAACCCGCGTCCTGCCATACCTTGGAGTCTGTGCAAAAGCAGCATACGGCGATTGCCGAGTTGGCCAAAAAGCATCCCGGGGAATTTCAAGGGATGGCCAATCCTAACCCACACCTGCCCGACGCCGAATATGAGGCCGAGCTTAAACGCTGCGTCTTGGAACTAGGTTTCGTCGGAGTCAAAGTTCACACTTTTGCGCACTCGGTTGTTCCCGGTGGACGCGACGGTCGCAAGGTTTTTCGCCTCGCGCAGCAACTAAAGATTCCAGTGATGGTGCATACCGGACCCGGGATTCCTTTTGCCAACCCGTCACTCTTGATCCCGGTTGCCCGCGACTTCCCCGATGTAACCGTGGTGATGGCCCATTGTGGACTCATGATTTCGGCCGCCGAGGTTCCCATTGTCCTGGACCTGTGCCCCAATGTGGTCGCCGACGTCACCTGGACAGGCGCCTTCCTCGTTCGGCATTGGGTGCACCAATTTGGTGCCCAGCGATTTATGTATGGAAGTGACCATGCCGACAACGCCGGAACCGAACTCGCAAAAGTTCGGGAGTGTGGCCTGACTGACGAGCAGGAAAACCTCCTTTTGTCGGGCAACGCGATCAGGGTTTACGGCGGCTTATAACAAGTGCGGGCACCAGGCTTTCCTTACAACTCCCACCTGCCCACCTGGTAGGCCATAAGGTGGCAGGTGTGGGTTTTTCCGTCCGAAACGGTTACCAGTAAGTCTGTTGGTAACTCGGTTAGGTTGGCGAGGTAGACTAAAATCTGCGAGTCCTGCTCGATGGCGATGCCAGCGTACTTGCGTTCTCCTGACTGGGTTGCCTCACAAGACATTTTGATGGGCAGTAGCGGAACCCCTGCGAAGTTTCCTAACTCGACAAGCAGCAAAGAACTTTCCTGCGAAAGCGACCCAAAACTGATCTCGCTGATGCCGGCTCTCGACGCGGTGGCTATCGCCGCCAGAACCCATGCGTTTTGAAAAGGGTCAGCTGCCAAACTGTCGTTTGTGCGGTACGAAACCACACCGAGGGCGAGGCTCGCGCCAGGAGCGAGGTCTTTTACCGTGTCCGCCTGGTCCCTGAGAGCGTCGAGGTTTTCGGCAAAGGTCTTCTGGTCGTAAAGGTTCACCGATGGGTCGAAGTCCCAGGAAACGACGCTTTGAGCTGCCCATGATTCCCTGTGGGTCCACCCGTCAAGAAAGAACTGAGGCCGCCTCGCAGCCAAAAGCTTGTGTAAAGACGGCATAAACAAACTTGGTGTTTGGCTTGGGTTTCCGATCGTGACTTCCAATGGATCTTTAGTGGCCTGTGGTGGTGGGCTTTTATAGTCCACCGTTAGTCGTAGTACCTGTTTCTTTTCCGTGAGCTCGCTGACTTGCGGGTAAAGATACCTCATGCCCGAAAACAGTTTGAACGAACTGTCGCCAAAAAACCTTTGATCCTCCAAGCCAAAATCACTTTTGCTCAGCTCAATTTCCGCAGTCATCCCGCCTGAGTTCTCGTACTTGAGCGCCTTGAAGTTCTCTGCAAAAACAACCTGCTCGAGTTTGTACGGGAAGACCAAGGCCTTTCGCTGAGGTAGATCCACCTCGAACTCTCGCCCACAAACGGCTTGGGCTCCCAGCAGAACGCAAAAGCCAAAACGGTTCGCCAATGAGGGTCGCAGGGGTCGGCCAGCCGCGCTCACTGTAATCAGACCCGGCAACGTTGCTACCACCTGAATCTGGTACTCAAAATCGAGGGTCGCAGTTCGGCAACGTCCCTGGTAATCGACGGTGAAACCGTCGAGCTTTTGTGAAACCTTCAATCCTAGAATCTCCGGAACGACTGTTCTCCAGGCCTCATCTCGAACCGAAAAGTACACTCTTCGAATTAACTCAAAGGGGCCCACACGAAAGTAACGAAGTTCCCCGTCCTCAAGGTCCACGGATAGAGGGCCCAAGGTGAGGGTATTTGTTGGCTCGCTCAATGGATGCCATACTTTCCAGCGAGTTCGGCAACCATTTGGGATGAGTGTTTCTTCCACGATTCAACAATATGGTCGTAAAAAGCATAGGCGGAAGAATCCTCAATAGTACCATTCGCAGCCAGCCAGTCTAAACAACGCCTCACGCCTTCCTTCCAGCCGATGGTGTAGCGAAAGCCAAGATCGGCCCGAGCCGCGTCGTTGTTAAAGATCGTGACATATTGAAAGTTATAGCCACACCAGCTGGCCAGTTCCGGCGCTGTTCTCACAAGAAGGTCGGTAGGAATATGGACCAACTCAGGGGTGGCAACTCCCATGACTTCGGCCACCGCCGACCAGTAGGCATTATAGGTCATCCACTCTTCTCCGGTCACGTTGTAGCTTTTCCCGAAGGCCTTGGCATTGCCGATGGCATTGAAAAAAGCCCTAGCTACGTCGATGGCGTGGCAGGCTACCCAAAGTGAACTTCCATCCCCATGGACGATGATCGGCTTACCTTTTTGAATGCGGTCTAGGTGGTAGGTGCCACCACGGAAAGCATGAACTAAAGGGCTTCCACCTTCGCTGTAGGTTTGCGCCGGCCTGAGGATGGTTACCGCGAAGTCTCCCTGGTCATGGGCCAAAAGCAACATTTCTTCGCAACGAGCTTTGTCAAACGCATACTGAAATTCACCAGAAGGTACTTTTGGCGAGTCTTCCCTTATCGGGAAGGCCGGTGCGGGTTTCGTGTAAACGTCGACCGTACTGCAAAAAATGTACTGCTTGATTCGACCACGAAACAGTTCGATGGATAGGGCCACTTCTTTGGGGGTGAAGCCAATCATATCCACAACACAATCGAAGTGACCCGCGGCCAAAATGAGTTTCCGGAAAGTCTCATGGTCTTTTCTGTCCGCGGTAATGGTTTTGACCGACGATGGGATTCTCGTCGAGCGAAGGCCCCGATTGAGCACCGTCACATCGGAGGACTGCTCAACAAGCAAGTGGGTAAGGGGTGTGCTGATATTTCCTGTGCCGCCTAGGATGAGGGTTCTCATTCTTGGCTATCCAAAACCAGAACATAGTCATGGTCACGACCTTGGAGCGGAGGGCGAAAGAAACGTTCGCCTGTGTTGGGAAAATTGTCGTAATCCACGAACGTCCCTAGGCGGGGGTCGAACCAACGGGCCATTAGCGTTTTACCACCAAGTACGCCCAGGCGAACGGTGACGCCTATTCCGTTGGGCAGATACACGAAGGCATAACCGTTTCCGCGGCAGGCCTGAATATGATTCATCCCTTCAAAGTTTTTTATCACAAGGCTTTGATCGGGAACCCGGCTGAAAAAGTCCCGCGATTCAAAGAGTGTTTTCATGTGCCTGATCTGAGAGGCTCCGGGGCGATCCAAAGCGGTGCGCCAGTCCATCAAAAAATAATTGTCGGACCAAGGGTCAGCAAGGTTGTCCGCTTGGGTTCTCATGGGCCAAACACAGTGATGACCGTAAGTGATGCCAAGACTACCCGCCATCAACGCCCAATACGACGAACGCCGCACATCGACTTGGTCAAAATACCCGTTGGCCGCTTTGAAACCGATGGGGTGGTCTTCATAGTTGGTTTCACCTTCCACCACCGGCTTAGGCTTGGTCAGTCGGTAGTCTTTCTCCAACACCTCATAATGAGGCGTAGTCTCCGTTCCATGTCCAGTTTGGGTCAAGTGAAAATCTAACCAAGTCTCGTCAGGAAACGGCAAGGAGGAAGAGGAAACGCCAGGAGGATGAAAGGTAATCAGATGTTGGCTTCCCGAACTCTTGATGCCCTCGACGAGAGAGCGAATCACCGAAAAATGATGTTCGGTCTGAAGGGGTCGGTCGCCACCTAGAACCCAGATCAGATTCTTGAACTTTCCATATCGAGCACCCAACCATTGCCCAAAAACCTTAGCGTTTTTGCTGTCGAAGACCTCTGGCCCTTTACCCCAATGCGAGGCATTGTACTTGTCGCCCCAGGTAGGGAGGAAAGCGAGGTAGATACCCTGCCGCTCAGCTTCCCCAAAGGCATAATCCACTAGGTCCCAGTAGCTGTCTGAGCCATCAGCATCTGGGAGACTGGGGTCGAAGTTGCCGGCTTTGTTCTTCTTGAGCGGGTAGGCCCCCTGCCGGTTGGGAACTCGAAGCCCGTCTACCTCCGCAAGCGCCACCGCAAGCACGACGTTGAACCCCTGTGCAGACCGCTTTTGCAAGTAGAGGAGAATCTCTTCCCGGGTGAGTCGGTGAAATAATTCCCACGCCGTATCCGCCATCCAAAAAAAAGGCCGACCATCGGCCGTCTCGAGAAACCTACCATCTTTGTGCACTCTGAGCTCTTTCACAAATCCTCCATCCGCATAATAGTTAGTCTCCCTTAATTCCACCGAGCATGATGCCCCGCACAAAGTGCTTCTGTACCGCTAAGAAAGAAAAGAAAATGGGGATCAAGGCGATAGTCGCCATGCCCATACGCAGAGCCAGAGGTGAGGCTATTGTGCCGGTGTACTGTTCCCCACTTTGAGGAATAATGCTTTGGTTGAACGTGAGCTTATAGAGTAGATATTGCAAAGGATAAAGGTATTGCTGGTCGATATAAAGCAGGGCTTGGGTCATGTCGTTCCAGTACATCAGCATCGTAAACAATCCAACCGTGAGAACTGCCGGCATGGATAAGGGTAGAACAATACTGCGAAACGTCCGGAACTCTGATGCTCCGTCGATACGTGCTGACTCAATCAAAGACAAAGGAATTGTCCGAAAATACGACCGAAGAAGCAGAACATTAAAGGGAGAAATGAGCAGAGGAACAATGAGAGACAGCAGATTGTTTTTCCAATGCAGAAAGTTTGAAATCAGCAGGTAACTTGAGAGCGTGCCGCCGTTGAACAACAAGGTGAAGAACAGGAAAAAGCTGAGGAAGTTTGACCCTCCAAAGTTCTGCCTGGAAATCACGTAGGCGAACAAGGCCGAAGCCGCTACTCCTGCCAAGGTTCCCGCTACGGTTACAGCTATGCTCACACTGTAGGAACGCACAATGAAATCAGGCTGGGCAAAAATCTTTCGGTAAGCCTCCCAAGAAAACTCCGAAGGGAAGATTTGGAAACCAAAAGAGGCAAGCGACTCGGTCGAGGCCACCGAAGAAATAATCAAAATCCATATTGGGAGTACTGACAGGATGCAAATAGGCACCAGAACCCCGATGCTGATCCAAGTCACTGCGCCACCAGATTGGCTTCTAGAAGAGGGCATTTTCGTTATCCATTCTTCGTACAAGCCAGTTTGATCCTACAATAAGGATGAACCCACATACTCCCTGGAAAAGCCCCACAGCAGCAGCCATGTTGAAGTCTCCAGTGACCAGAATAGACCGCATGACGTAGGTATCAATCACATCGGTTGTTGACATAATCAAGCCGTTGTTTTTAACGACATTGTTGAAAAAGTCGAAGTTTGCGTAGAAAATTCGACCCAAGGCAAAGAACAAGTTGATGTAAATCAAAGGGGTAATCATCGGCAGCGTGATACGGAACATTTCATCGAGCTTCGTGCCTCCATCGAGGCGTGCTGCTTCGTATAGTTCTGGGTTGATGGAGACCATGCCAGCGAGGTAGATGATCGAAAAATACCCGAGCCCTTTCCAAATGCTGATCACAGTCATGATCAAGGGCCAGTATTCTGGTGAGGCATACCAATTGACGGGTGCGAGTCCCCAGTAGCCGAGGACAACATTGAGGAAGCCGTTATCGGCATTCAAGAAGGAATAGGAGAAATACCCGACTATGATCCACGAGATGAAGTGTGGAAAGAAAAGTACTGACTGGAACAGTTTGGCAATACGCCATTTGAAAATCTCATTGAGAAAAAGGGCTACTAAAATTGAAAAGAAGGTGACGCTGACAATGAACAAAAAGTTGAGGAAGACAGTGTTGTAGATTAAGGTCCACGCTACGCCCGATTGAAAGAAGAACTTAAAGTTGTCGAAGCCGATCCAAGCGCTATTAAAGATACCATCCGAAAAGCTGTAGTCCTTGAACGCAAGTATGATTCCGCCCATGGGTACATAGTTAAAAAGGAAGACGAGAAGGATACATGGAAGTGCCATCAGCCAAAGTTGTAGCTGGTACGTGGTCTGTCTGTTTCTGGTCTTCCGGGGTTTCATTAACACACCTTTAAAGGAAATGTCCCGGAAGTTCTCCTTCCGGGACCGCAGTTTATTGTCTGCCTCTTCTATTTCTTATTCTCAGCCTTCCAAGCATTGATCTGCTTCTGGAGTTCAGCGAGAATGGTGTCAATTCCAGCCTCTTTAAGCTTTGCACGGAAGACCGCTAGGCCAATTTTAGGGTCTTGGGGATCGACAAGGCCTTTTTCTAGTGGGTCGCCGTACTGGGCTGCCACGTTGGCTACGTTTGCCATGGCAGTCTTAACCGAGGCCATGTCGGGAACGAAACCAAAAATCGGCGAAACAACGGAGTTGCTTTTGATCGAATCTGCGACGCGCTGATCGGTGAGCAAGTCGCCTTCAGAACGGTAGTAGGAAAGTTTATTGATGGTTGTCCGAAATTGGTCGGAAGCGTTTGGGTAATAACCGGTATTTTCAACGGTTTTCCCGTCCACGAAAGCGATAATTTTCTTGGACTTGTCTTTCCATTGCCAGTGAACTCCTTCAATTCCCCAGGCCAGTAGGTTTTGCACATCGGAGTTCGTGTAGGACTCCTGGATGAACTTTAAGGCTTGTTCTGGATTCTTGGAGGCCTTGTTGATGGCCAAGCCCGTCCCGACGGAAATGTTGCGAATCGTTGGGTGACCAGCCATTTTCCCCTGGGGAATTACGGCTCCACCCCACTCTGCTTGGCCCATGCCTGTGGTATCCCATTCACCGGCAAATGGAATCAAGAAGGCTGCCATCTTTCCCGTACTGCGCAAATTATTCATTTCCATTTCGGTTGGAGGGTTTTTCTTGACATACCCCTTGTTGAACCACTTGCGCATGAGGGTTACATTGGCCTCGTATTCTCTTGTGAAGGGAGCCGCAAATACGTCGCTTTTACCTTTCACCGCATCAACAACTGCGAGGTCTTGTCCTTTAGGACTCTTGACGCCGCCTACACCTTCAAAGCCGTAGTAGTTGGGAAACCAAATGCGGCCCCAGTACTCGTCGGTAGAGAGGATGGGTGTGACGCCCGGTTCGTTAGC
The DNA here is from genome assembly GCA_947478845.1 of Spirochaetales bacterium. Classification (GTDB taxonomy): domain Bacteria; phylum Spirochaetota; class Spirochaetia; order JABEVK01; family JABEVK01; genus JAIFLN01. The sequence goes on from CANJXC010000002.1 coordinate 76,689, forward strand.
AAGAATCGCATCGAAATAGGGCTCGTAATCTTCCCATTTCTTGACCTTGGACCAATCAAACTTGTACTTATCCAACCGTGCTTTGGAAGTCCATATACCGGGATAGCTCACCGAAGGGGAATAGCTCGGAACGGCATAGATTCTGCCTTTGATTTTGGCGGCGTTCCAAATGATCGGGTCGTAGAGTTTGTAAAGGTTAGAGGCAACCTTAGGCAAAAGGTCGTCAAGAGCCAGCAGCCCACCGGTCTGGTAGAGGCTGATGTAGGGGTCAAACTGAGATACCGTGACGATATCGGCGTCATCTCCAGTTTTCAACAGTAACGGAATCTTGGTGGTGATTTCCGAAAACGAGAGGGGGTGCAACTCAATGTTCGCACCGACTTTTTTGGCAACGAGAGAATTGATCTTATCCTGAACGAGGGTCACATCGTCAGGCGTGGCGTTCGTAGCAACAAAATAGAACTTGATGGTTGGAAGCCCCGCCACCGACTGGGCAAAGCTCGCAACAGCGAATGTGATGATGATCAAAACTGCGAGTAAGTTTTTCATATTCCTATACCTCCTAAAGAAAAAATCAAAATGACTTGAGTGAGAATGCTGGGAAACGTGAAGGTTCCAGTCCGTGTACTACCCCCTTAACCGCTCTAATGGGTAAAAAGGTAAACCCGGTGCCCAAAATCAGAAAGGTCTAGAATTACTCAATGATAGCAAGATATTATCCACAAATGGACTATGAACTTTCTTGCCGATTTAACCCCTACGTACTTCATGTAGGAGGCATATCCGCTCATAACTGCCCTCCCGCGGGTGCCATTTTCCCAAAACGCAAAGCACGTTGGTTTGAGCTTGAACTAATCAACACCGGGGGTGGTTTTCTTTTGTCTCAGGATGAGCTGGTAGCGGTTCGTCCTGGGATGGTGTTCTTCCACCCCCCTGGGAGAGTTGTTCAGGGAACTGCCCCCTATACCTGTGATGTCGTTGTCTTCGACGCGGAATATTCTCGTGACCGGGAGTCGGCCTATCATGAAGCAAACCTCTGGGCTGGCGACGAAACAGACTCTGTTGGTGGCCAAGGCGCCCTACCGGTGGGCCTTCCACCTTATTGGCAACTTTCTGAGTCTGCCCCGGTACGAGCCGCTTTCCGCAATATGCAGATCCTTTTTCAACAGAAAGGCACGGCTCCTCAGATGGCGCTAAAACAGTCTTTGATGGAAGTCCTTTTGTACTTGGGTGATCGACTCAAAGACCCCCCGAGCCGGTTGTTTGCCCATCAGCAGCAAATTGGCCTTCTCTGCCGCCACATTGACGCCAATCCTCAGGGTAGGTTCGTGCTGGAAGAGCTCGCACAAATGGTCAATCTTAGCCCGAACTTTCTCTGTCGGGTTTTTAAGCAAAGCTTGGGTCAGACTTTGTTTCAATATGTGCACCGAAGCAAAATGGATAGAGCCAGTTCACTTCTGTTCGAAACTAACCTTTCTATCAAGGCAGTGGCGCTCGAAGTCGGCATCGAAAATCAGAGTTATTTCCATGCTCTTTTCAAGAGATTAAGGGGTATGACACCTGCCGAATACCGGCAGAGGAATCGTTATCGGGTCTCCTAAGGGTCCCTGCAGGTTGCAACAACCTGGTTTTTTGCACCGAGCCATTCTACGCGTTAGCGTTCGAGTATCCATGGCACGTCAAGGGTTAGTCCCTCTGCTGTGAAGGGTTTAGTAGGCCAATGTCCGGCCTGTGAAAGTATTTCTCTTCGTCCCTGGTGGGTCACCGTCAACTCCTCCACCTTTGCTCCGGTTACGGTGATGAACCAATCAAATAGCTGACCGTCCGAAACCCTAAGGCCCGCTTTGGCTCCCCAATCTCCCCGAGCCAAAACATAGCCCGTCGGGCCACCAGGAAAATGATTCTCCCACTCATCAGGGTAGCCACCTTCTTCAAGAAGCTCGCGACGCCTTCGGAATATCTCAGAAAACTCGCGGCCCGGTAGGCACATTTGGAGGGTTGTTGCCTGTAGCTGACAAAGGAGTCGATACTTGTCTTCCAGTTCCGCAGAAAGGGGAGCACCCAATTGGACCATGCGAGTAATGTTTGCGTGGATTCCGCCACGCACTACGGCTGGGTGCAAGAGTACTGTAGAACCCAAGGGTTGGGCCGAAGGGACCGGATGACGGTATCGGGAGAGCCGCTCGATACCTCCAACCAACAAGACCTCGATAGCGATTCCCGCTCTAGAATAATCACCAGCCAACATATTCGCCGCTTCTCGCTCGGACATTCCTGGGTCAAGTTGGTCGGCCACCTTACGGATAATCCGCTCTGAATCTGACGCCAGACTCTTAGCGAGCTCAATTTCCCTATCGGACAAGGGGTAGTGGAGGCTAGTGATCGCCTCTTGGTCCTCTCTGGCACCCAGCAAGGGGAAATCCGAAACAAGTGAACCTTTGCCGGCGAGTGCGATTGCTGTGGCTTCTTTCGTGGCCTCGTGCCACGCAAGGGAGACAAGCTCAATTTCTGTTCCCAGCAGCTCGTCATCGTAGATCCTTTGAGCATCCATTCTGTGAGCGACCAAGTAGACCTGTTCCATTTTGATAACCAAAAATCCGAAACCTAACTCGCTCGAGCTCACCACGGTATTGTTGCCCCCCGAAGTGATCCACGAGAAGTTATCTCTTCTTCCAAGAATCGCGGCGCTATCGCCGTTGGAGTCGAGGTAGGCCCTCACCTTTGCCAATTTTGCCAGGTATTCGCCTCGCTGATTCACGTCCATAGAAGCCCCACACAACTTTGATCTATCAAGCACGAGCCTACCGGCAGAAACAAAAATCGAATCACCGGTAAGTGCTCGGCGCTTGGTCTCGAGTCAATTTTGTCTCCTTCGAAGACACTACGCTCAACCTTTGACAGCTCCCGCCGTTAGCCCTTGTACAACCTTTTCCTGGAAAAAAATGTAGATCAGGATAGCAGGGGTAATCAGCACGAGCACACCAGCCGACATGAGCCCTTGGTCGCTTGAATACTGTCCCCTCAACATGAAAATGGACAGATTCAGAGTTCTGATGGCTGGGTCGGTCAACAAAATGAGAGCAAACAGGAACTCATTCCACACCCCCAGAAAGACAAAGGTCGCGACTGTGGCAATTCCCGTTTGGGAGAGGGGAAGCACCACCATAAAAAAGCACCGAATGGGCCCACATCCATCAATGATTGTCGCCTCAATCATCTCATCAGGAACACCCTTACGCATAAATCCCGTGAGCACAAAAATCGCAAAAGAAAGATTTGTAGCGATATATACGATGAGAATTCCTTGCATCGTATTGATGAGGCCCAAGTCACGCGTTGTCACAAAGAGCGGAATCAAGATGGCCTGGACTGGGATCAGAATCCCAGCAATAAAGTAGGTGAACAACCAGCCTTGCTTCTTCAGAAATTTCGATAGAAAAAACGCCACCATTGCCGCTAGAACTATCACAACTGCTACTGTGACGGAAGCATAAAGAAAACTATTGAGGAGGGTGTTGAAAAGATTCGCGCTTTTGAAGACCTTAGGAAAATTGGCCAAGATCAGTGGATCGGGGAGCGCAAAAGGCATAGTGTAGATTTGTGTGTTGTCTCTGAAGGCGCACAGCACAATCCACAAAAAAGGAAAGATCGTCGCAAGGGACGAGCAAATCAGCACCGCGTACCTGAGGATGGTCATAATGCGATCTCGAAAAACAAACGAACCGAGACTAGCTTCTTTTCGTTCCGCTGTTATCGGATTCATGACTGGTAATCCAGTCGGCGAACGACCGCCCTAAAGATCATGGTCACAGCAAGGGAGATGAAAAGGATCACCATCCCGATGGCACAACCAAGCCCGAAGTTTGCATCAATAAAGGTACGCAAATACATATACACGCCAAGAAAAGCCGATCTAACCCCCGGCCCACCCCACGTCATCAGATACGAATGTTCAAAAGCCTTAAACGAACCCGCAGTTATGAGGGTGACACAGATAAAAATAATATCCCAAATCATAGGAACAATAATCATGGTGAAGGTTCGGAAGCTGCCTGCGCCATCGATGGCACTACTCTCGAGGATTTCTGGAGGAATCGACTGCATTCCAGCAAGAAGCACAATCACGTAAAGGCCGATAAACTGATAGATCATGGGTGAAAGCACCGTATAGAACACGATGTCCTTGTCGGAAAGCCAATTCCGTTTAAGGCCCGAAAGTCCGATTGACTCCAGGATCTTGTTAACAGGGCCAATGTCAGAATTGAAGATCAGGACGAACATCAGTGCTACAGCCGCGGGAGCAAGGACCACAGGGAGAAAAGCCATCGCCCGGAAGGCTCGGTAGCCTGCTTTGGTCTGGTACAAAAGGAAAGAGATCAACAGGCCAAATCCCACTTGTATGACTAAGGCAAGGCCAAGGCCAATCCAAGTGTTGGTCATCACGATGGCAAAGTCTTTGCTCTTAAAAAGAGCTTCGTAGTTATTCAAACCGACAAAAACCGCAGGAGATATCGCATTCCATTTGGTAAGGGAATAGGCCATCGAGGAAACAATTGGGAAGATGACCAGGTAGGTATAGATCAAGAAAGAAGGGGCGACAAACACGAAGAAGGCCCACCGAAACTTGCGAAGAATGTTCATGGTTGTTGGCTCCAAAAGAAAAAAGGAGGAACCGGGCGTGCGAGCCCGGTTCCTGAGTTACTTCAGTACTTACTTCTTCTTGAACTCGTTCAGGCTGGCTTGCACTTTAGCAATGAACTCGGTCGAATTAATCGACTTGGACCACAGTTCGTCGACAGCAGACTGATAGTCGAATTGCAGCTTGTTATCGGGCAGTTGTTGCCAGATCATCGGTGACCCGCTGATCTTGTTTTTTAGGTTGTACTGCGTTGCCTTCACCATCATCTTGTTGGGAATTTTGGCTAGGTCGACTTTAGCCATTACTGCGTTGTTGACCGAAACCATATTTCCCATTTGAGCCAAGGAGAGCGAAATGTCATAGGTCAGGGCATCCATGGCAAGTACGATACCCGCCTGCTTTTTTGCGTCGTCAAAAGACTTGGCATTGATGCAGTAAGCGTCGTTAACTGTGCCCTGAATGAAGGTCGCAGGGTCACGCTCGGCGTCAGGAAGTTTTGGCAACTGGATGACTTCCGAGTTCTCAATCATTTCTGGGGTGAACACACCGTACATCCAGGGGAAAGTGTAGCACATGGCCACGTTGCCCTGAGCATACAAGGCAATGCTGGGCGCCCAATCTCCGTTGGCCATCGGATCGTCGGGGAACATACCAGCTTCAGCCATCTGTTGGCAGTACTTTGCAGCCTTTACAAAACCAGGAGCTGTAAAGTCAAGCTTTGTGGAAAGATTCGCTGTACCAGCCAAGCCCGAGGTGTACTGGCAAACCAAGTCACCATACCAGAAGTGGGAAGGGTTTCCACCCTTCGATCCGATATTGGTCGGGATGACTCCATTTGCCCTGAAGGTTTTGCCCACGGCCAGAAACTCAGCCCAAGTTTTTGGGTACTTGAGGTTGTATTTCTTGAAAAGCGTCTTGTTTGCAAGAAATACGCCCAGAGCTAGGTTTCGGGGAACGGCTCGAATTGTCGCGTTAAAAGTACAGGTTGCCCAAGAACTATCGGCGATGTCGGCCTTCTTGACGACTTTGCTTTTGGCCAGATACTTGCTGATATCCAGAAGCACTCCAGCGTTTGCGTAGTCGGTCAGTACACCGCCTGCCCAGAATTGCCATAGGTCAGGCGCGTTGTTTGCCGCAACGTCAACTCGGATTTTGTTGCGCATTTCATCGCCAACAACAACCTCACTAACGAACTCAAACTCCGGATGAGCTGCCTGGAGTTTTTTCAAGACGGCCAGAGCTGCGTCGGCCTCAGCTGAAGCTCCCTCCTGCCACATGTGCGCGATACGGATTTTTACGGGGGCTGCCGAAAGATTGGGAAGTAAAACCGCCATAGCGAGCAGTCCCAATACTGTAAAAGTGAAAGATCTTCGGATGTTCATATTTCCTCCAATGAAAATATTGACAATAGACTAAAGACAAAAAACATCGCCTTAGTGAGAATTGGTCTGATCCTAAAGCCAACGATTGTCTAGGTAAGAGCTCTTCCGGTCGATATCAATTCACCTCCCAAATCAAGCTTTTTGAGATACGTCTCTAAAGTCGCTTAAGTAGGAGAAGCCACTCCATGAGATAGGGGGTAGTAGGTACCACCCAGTCACCTTTCGAGTCGGCTAGGGCCACTCCAGCGTCTATCGTTGTGAATCTTTCGGGATCGACGAACTGAGCCTGATAACGTGTGCCAGGCTCCAGACAATGGAGGACGGATCCATCCCAATGCCAATAACGCCGAGGAATATAAAAGAGTCGGCAAATGTTTGGCACACCGGCACAATAGACCCTTAAAGGGGGGTCGTAGGCTTCCTCACCCCATCTGACTGCCGTCGTCGCCCATTCGGGAAAGGGTTTGAAATCTTGCCAAGGCAATTTTTCGAGCAGAGCCCGAGCTTTTCCGAGCTGCGATGCCCCTTTGAAGGTAAGGGCTTCGTCCCAGGTTGTGGCGTCATAAGCGCCGCCATCCGGCCGATTGCCGGTAGGTCTATCGCGATCGTTGGCCTGAAATATACCTGCTGCTCCGTAGGTGAACCCACCAGCGCCCGAAAGCAGGCTCGACCAAAAAGCAAAGCGTTGAACTTCAGGGCCGTTTGTGCCCATGTGTCCCTCATAGGGGGGCTCAGCGTTGACAACCGGTTGCTCAGGAAAAGACTTTCGGGCGTCCTCAATCAAGGAGACCCCCAGACCTAGGGCGTTGCGCATGTGACCAGGCTGCAACATATGAAAATCTAGCGTCGTTGAATCCTCTAGGTCCAACCAAGACGAACGCCGAGGATGTGTGCTCAATGGCCTGTGGTAAGGATCAAAGTGTTTGACAACTTGAGAAACGCGGGTCCAAGCGGAACGAAGGCGCTCCGTATCGCCTGTCGGATCTTTCGACAAATAGTAGCTCATAGCCGTTTCTCCGGCTAAGGCCCAAACCACTGGCCATGAAGCGTACCTGGCCACGAGATATCGCCAAAAGTCGGTCATCGTCTTTTCACCAAGCTCGAGCAGGTGGTAGCCCCAGCTTCCTAGAATGCAGGGAACTATTCCGGCCCTAATAATAGTCCTAAGTCGTCGGTCACATGCTTCAAAATACGCCGGGTTAATTCTTGATCTATCGGTAGCCAGCGGCATTCCGCCCTCGTTACCTACTCTCGGATCGTCAGTGGCCAAATCCCCCGGATATCCTAAGACTACCTGAACCACTGTGAAGCCGTGCTCAGCCCTATCCTGAACGAGCGTCGTGAAATCATTTGGCCAGCTAACCCTGTCGGACATCTGCATCCACCATGTATCTCCTAACCAGAAAAAAGGCGTGCCGTCGGCATGAACAAAGCCTGCGCCTTGCTTCACACGAACGGCACCATGATGAAATAGGGGGTTGGAATCCAAGTGCTTATTCGTTACCAGCAACTGAGCGTTTACACCGTTCAAGCCAAGATCTTTAGTATCTGAACATTTAGACCTAAGGGAGTATTCTCCCGCAACCGCAACGCTTACCCGAAGGGTCCATACTTGGCCACCTGACCAGAATAAAGGAAGCGTTGTCTGGGTTCCGTCAGCGGCCTCTAGAATAGCAACCACCTCAATTTCCCCGTAGGGATTCTCGCGATGAACTTGCCCTTCAAGGTCCCATTCCGTAGAAACGTTAACACTAGTAATTAGGTTTACCACGAGAGACTCCTCACCCAACTGTCGATGCCAATAATGCTGACTTCAATAAGTCTAACTTATCGCGAGTTGCCGTCTACGAGAATGATTTCGGATTTTGTGGACTTTATTCGGAAACTAGATTGTAGAGGAAGAACTATTTTCTTTGGCAGAGTGCTCCTTACGATAAACCTCAGGAGAACTTAAAAAAGACCTTTTAAACACACGAGAAAAATAGGCAGAGTCTGAGAACCCAGCTAAAGCGGCGATTTCAAAGATTTTTAGTTCTGTTTCTTCCAGTAGAGCCACTGCACTGCGCATCTTAATGCTAAGCAAGAATGCCGAATATCCTAAGCCAACTTCTCTCTTGAAGACCTCGGAAAAGTAGGTTGGGTTCATAGAAGTGAGTCTCGAAGCTTCGGTCAGGCTTGGATTGAGTTGATAGTTTTCCTGTAGGTATTCACAAACTCTAGCAATGCGGACATCGATGATTGGCGCAGGCGCGTGGATGGTCTCATGAGTTCCAAAGTCTGCTACCTTGTTTTCCACTTCCCCAATCTGCTCAAGCTCATCGGAACAACCCCTACGGTGGACGATGCGCTCGACGGCACGAGACAAAATGAACTCGAACTCGAGCTTATTGATTGGTTTTAAGACGTAGTCACAAACACTCTCCCGAATTGCTCTCTGTGCAAACGCAAAATCGCTATGGCCTGAAATAACGATAGTTTCCAGTTCTGGAGACACGGTTTTTAGGCTGTGAATCAACTCAAGTCCATCGAGATCTGCCATTTTAATGTCGGTGATCAAAATATCGGGATGAATTTTCAGACACCCAGCCAAAGCATCCGTGCCAGTGGACGCTTCGCCCACAAGTTGAATGCCAAGGCGCTTCCAATCGATCATGTTCTTAAGGAGGGATCTGACCCACACCTCGTCGTCCGCGATAAAAGCGCGGATCATAGTGAGTTTTCTACCGGGAAGAAGGGTTGCCTGATTGTCACTAAAGTTCCGTGCCCGTAGTCGCTTTCCACTTCAATGCCACTTGGTTGGCCATGGACGAGTCGAATACGGTTGTGGACATTTGCCATGCCTATTCCCGTGTTGTGGGACTCTCTTCCGGCATTTAACCCAATGCGTATCTTCTCCAGGGTTGTGTCGTCTATCCCAGGACCATTGTCTCGGACGGTGACCACGAGCTGTCCGCCTTCGCGGCGAGCTTTCAGTTCGATATGGCCGTTTTTTCCACACTTCTCGACACCATGCTGGAAGGCGTTTTCGACGATTGGCTGTAGCATAAAGCGGACTACGTTGGCGCGGGAGCATCCTTCTTCGATATCTGAGGAATAGCAAAAGCGGTTCTGAAAGCGGTGTTTCTGTATTTCGAGATAATGGTTCAAGTGTTCGAGCTCCTGCAACAAGGTAGCGGTTCCACCGGAGCCACTGCTCGCGTACCGGAAGAGTTCGCCTAAAGAGGCTGTCATATCGGCGACATCTTTGTAGCGACTCTCATAAGCCATACCGCGAATAACATCGATGGTGTTATACAGAAAATGCGGGTTGATCTGGAATTGGAGCGCCAAAAGCTCAGCACGGACTGTTTCCCGCTCTTTGAGCACAACCTGATTGACAAGAGCATCAATTTGCACCTGCATCGAATTAAAACTGCTCACCAGATGCACAAACTCTTTGCAACCCGCTTCTTCAAGAGGACGGGAGAAATCACCTTTGTGCACGGTGTCCATTCCTTCGATGATCTTGAACAAGGGCCGAGTCACTCGATTGACCGCTATCAGGCTCATGAAGATGGTCGTCAGGATAAGAAGTAGTACTGCAACCAAATAGAGTTCTTGAATGCTAGATAGCTCTTCTTGAAGTCCCTGAAGGGGCATTTCACTAACGACCCAACCAAAAGGTTCAAGTGGTCTTCTCAGAAGAACTGAATCACCTCGGTTTGTAAGCACCTTATTCAAGAGTTCACTGCGGCTGGTTTTGGCCACGTGGGAGGTCTCGGTTTCTTGACCCAAGAAATTGCGATTCGGATGATAGAGGATAAAGCCACTTTCATCGTAGATCATCATGGAGGATCCAGTTCGAGCGAGGCTAATGTCAAATTGGCCAAAAAGCAGACCATAGTCGAAATCAATAACAAGTATGATTGAGTTCTGCGGAAGTCCATAGGGAGCAATCCGCGATACCATAGTCAGCGTCCGGTTTGGCTTTGTGGCCGCACGCTGGGCATAATCGGGAACCAAGATCTGTAATTTAATTCCGGGGATTTCTGTCGTTCGGGCTTGCTGGAACCAAGGTTTTTCCTCAAGTTTTTGGAAGTCGGCGTCTATTGCAGTGGAAACGGCCCGGTTCTCGATACCAACGATATAGATGTTGGAAATGTAGGAAAAGGATCTTTTGAGCCGCTTGAGATAAATCTCATCGGCTTTAAGTATTGCGTTTTGGTCTGTTCCTGGGTCCACGGTTGGCAGGTAGAGGTAATCGGTTAGGGCGGCAATGTCGACGACTTGTCTCCAGATAACATTGAGTTGCTTCATAAGGTTTTCTGCGGCATCAGCGTTTTGGTTAACCAGTCCTGTGGCGTAAGTAGAAACGTTTTCTGTAACCAGGGAGTTTACTCGGGAATAATAGAGAAAGCTGAGAATCAATAAAGGAGTCATGGAGAACAGAAGGATGATGAGGATCAGTTCAGTGCGGATGGAGATTTTAGAAGAGGGTAAGTTCAATAGCAAGTCTTATTCCTCAACCACAGCGACGCTTCTTCTCAGCCCTTAATGGCCTGAAGTACTTTTGTCAATTTTTCGGGATGCAGCATAACATCGACCTGCTCCTTGATGCTTTTGTGGTCAAAGACTTTTTCCCATCCTTCTTTGATCAGGGATGCCCTGCCATAATCGATAGCAACCAAGCAGGCGTCTGAAAAATTGAACCCAACTTGGCCGAGTGCGATGCTGAGGCCAATGTGGATGTGCCCCAGCATAAAGTCGCGAGCGGCCTCAGCAGGCACACCTGCCTTGATTGCCTGCGCCAGTGAATCTCGCAAGATTGTTGATAACGTGCAGGCAACGGTCTCTGCCATTGCGGGTTCAAGAATCGCCATTTGGTCGACCGTGATTCGGTGAGATCGGAGAATGGGGCCATACATCACCTTGGCAAGATCCTCGCCTCTTGCGTAGTCGGCCTCAGGGCCACTCCCTAGGGCGCATACAATCGCTTGTTTTGCCTTGACTCCGCCGAAATAATCTTGGCGTGCTTCTGCGTCCACTTCATCGTTAAAAACCGGGGTGTGGCAGGGGTGGGTTACGAAGAAGGAGACCTCGTGGCGTATGGGGAGTTGGCCGAGATAAGCCGCGGCGGGGTCAAGAAGTACGACCATGGCTCCAGGCTTCATGAGTTGAACGACAGCAGGGGATAGTTTCCCGATAAGGCGGTCAGGGAGTGCAAGGATCACGAGGTCGGCACCGGGGATAGCTTCTTCGGCAGTAGAAACCCGGAGTCCTTTTGCCTTCAGGCGGTCCTGACCTTCGGAACTGACTTCAACATATTGCGTCGAATCACCGTAGGCAGATTTGACTAAGTTGTTGGTGATCCTCGTACCCATTTTGCCGCCCGCACCCAACAGAGTTACTCTTTGCAATGGAAAGCCCCCGACCCTTTGGTAAGTATACCATTGGTATACCAGTTGATACACCCGGTCGCTGAATCTGTCAATCATATTCTGCTACCGTGACCCCTCTCACAGCGCGTTCTCTGGTGTTAGCCTGTCGGGTTACCCGTTGGTTTTCGGACGATCAGGTCGCGGGTAATTCGACCCACATCGGGTGCACCACACAAGGCCATGCACAGTTTAGTCTCTTCGTGAAGGAGGCTCAGCACAGCTTTGGCGCCTTCTTCACCGTAACCTGCCAGCCCATAAATAACCGGACGAGTCACGCCCACGGCCCGTGCACCCAAAGCAAGTGCCTTGACGATATCGCTTCCCCGCCGGATTCCACCGTCAAGGTACACTTCCATCTTGGTTTGTGGACCCAAAGAGTCGATGACCTCTTCGAGGACGTCTAGGCTCGCCCTAGCGCCATCGAGTTGCCTTCCCCCGTGGTTGCTGACTAGGATTCCCGCGACGCCGTGCCGGGCTGCCGTTTGGGAATCGTCACCACGTTGAACACCCTTGAGGACTATTGGCAGGGTAGTGATCGACATCAGCCAGTCGACAAAATCCCACGTCAGGCTTGGATCGCTGAGGGTGCCAAGGGAACGGATGACCCCGTTTCCCGAGCCAAAGGTGTTGCGCAGATCACTTTCGCGGCGCCCAAGAAACGGTGTGTCGACAGTCAGAAAAATCGCCTGGTATCCGAGAGCCTCGACTTTTTTGACCAGAGATTTTGTCACCTCATGGTCGCGATTGACGTAAAGCTGAAAGAACTGAATATGCCCTTCCGGTCGGGCTGAAGCAATTTCCTCGTGAGTTCGGCTTGACACGGTAGGGACCATTTGTGGAACACCAACGGCCTTTGTCGCTCGAGCCAAGGCAAGTTCCGCCTCCGGGTGAGCAAGACCCGACAAGGCCGAAGCGGACAGAAAAAGCGGGTATGCTGTTGGAAAACCGAGTATTGTGGTCGACGTATCGACGTTGCTGACATCAACCAAGATGCGGGGGCGGAACCGCCAATTCTTAAATGTCGCTTGGTTTTCTGCAACGGTGAACTCATCTTCTGCAGCGCTGGAATAGTAAACATACTCGGCATGACCCATGGATTTTTGAGCGACTTTCTGAAAATCTTCGGTGTTTAACAGGGTTGCCATCTCCGGCCTACCACGAACCGTTGGTGACTCTTGAATCACCGGCTGCCAGTCCTCGAGTTGGCCTCGGTAAGAGTCGGAAGGAAGCATCGAGAGGAACGATTTTGGATGATGAGCGGCAAAAGCGCCGCTGGAATCCTTGCCCGCAACGCTGAGCAGGATATCTTTCCCTCCTGGATGACGCTCGAGAAAGCTGGTGATATCGAACACTTGGCCTTCCAGCGCTATCCAACAACTAGAAGCGTCACTATGCTCGCTCAATTGTTGTCTAGTGATCACAAACATCTCCTTGACCACAAAGGTATACCATTGGTATACCAGTATATAGTTCTGGCGATAGTTGCTGTCAATCTGGTAGTTCGGGGAGGAATAGTGGAAATGGATGACATTCAGGCCACGTATCTTGTCGAAACGGCACATCCGCTTGGTGTGGCTGCGGCTGTCATGGCAGGGGAGCAGTCTTCGGGAACTTTTGTCCGAGTCCCTGGGGAGACACCGGAACTAACCGAAAAACACGCCGCGAAAGTCGTTTCAATCACCCCGATAGAAACCGTACAGGCACCGTCTCTGCCCGGTTCCCGCGCGCCCAAAGACACTCAGGAGTGGCAGCGGGCTGAAATTGTCATCAGTTATCCGTTGGCGAACGTTGGAGCTTCTTTAGCTGCTCTGATTACCACCGTCAGCGGAAATCTTTACGAACTGGGCCAGTTTTCTGGTCTTAAATTGTTAGATGTGACGATTCCTTCGGCTTTTTCAGAGGTCTATCAGCCTCCACAGTTTGGAATCGATGGCACTCGGCGACTGTCGGGCGTCTTTAGTCGCCCGTTGATAGGCACCATCATCAAGCCGAGTGTCGGCTTGTCGCCGGAGCAAACTGCCAGTCTGGTGAAATCACTTTGTGGTGCCGGAATCGACTTCATTAAAGACGACGAACTGCAGACAAATGCACCTCACTCTCCCCTAAAAAGGCGTATCGAGGCGGTCATGCGCGAAGTCAACGAAAGTTCCCAGCGTACGGGTAAGATGGTGATGTATGCGTTCAACATCACCGGAGATTTAGAGGACATGCTCCGAGGGCACGACCTGGTACTGGCTCAAGGTGGGACCTGTGTGATGGTGAACTTACTTGCCACCGGCCTTACGGCAGTAGCCTACCTGCGCAAGCATAGCCAATTGCCGATTCATGGGCACCGCGCTGGCTGGGGTGGTATCTCACGACATCCCTATTTGGGGATCAGCTACACGGCGTACCAAAAGTTTGCGAGGTTGGCTGGAGTCGACCATTTGCACGTCAATGGTTTTCTTAACAAGTTCACAGAATCCGACGAGTCCGTCCTTACCTCGGCAACTGAATGTATGAAGCCCCTCTTTGGTGGTTACGCCGTCATGCCGGTATTTTCCTCGGGGCAGTCCGCAAAACAAGTGCAACAAACCTTTTCCGAAGTCGGAACCGACCTCATTTATCTGGCAGGTGGCGGTATTTTAGGCCATCCCTCCGGGCCAGAAGCCGGTGTCAAAAGTCTGAATGAAGCTTGGGAAGCTGCCATGTCTAACACGCCCATTGCAGACTATGCTGCGGACCACCCGGCCCTGCAACAGGCTCTTTCGGCCTTTGGTGCGAGATGAGCGAGCTTTTGCTCTCGTTTTATGGGGATGACTTCACCGGCTCGACGGACGTTTTGGAAGCCCTGAGCATCAATGGAGTTCCTACCGTACTGTTCTTGAATACTCCAACGCTGGAGCAGGTGCGAACTCAGTTCCCCGAGGTGCGCGCCGTGGGCATTGCGGGAGTCAGCCGTAGCCTGACTCCGGCCCAAATGGATGCCCAGTTGCCACCAAAACTGACGGCCTTGAAGGCTCTCCAAGCGCCCATAACCCATTACAAAGTTTGCTCCACGTTTGATTCCTCCCCGGAGTTAGGGAGTATTGGTCATGCCGTTGATCTTGGTTGTGACATCTTTCATCCAAGTTTTGTTCCCCTGCTTGTCGGTGCCCCACAACTGAAGCGTTACGTGGTCTTTGGCAATCTATTCGCCACCGTCGGGGATCGAACTTTTCGCCTCGACCGGCACCCTACCATGAGTAGGCATCCCGCCACTCCGATGGCAGAAAGCGACCTGGCATTCCATCTGCAAGCACAATCCCCTCGCCGGTCGCACAGCATCGACTTGAAGGCGCTCAGCACTTCGCGCGAAAGCCTTCTGGGGCAAATCCAGGCCTTGAAACAGGACGAGGCCCCCTTTGTGATTTTTGATACTCTGGGCCCGGCGGAATTGGCGACGATTGGCGAACTTTTAGACTCGCTCAGTACCGGTGCGCCGCTCTTTGTTGTCGGGTCAAGCGGGGTTGAGTATGCGTTAGCCGACGCATGGCTGAAACAAGGCAAAATCAGTGCGCCCCACAAGAAAAACACACCGATTCCCATAGAGCAATTGGTGGTGATGAGCGGGAGCGCTTCTCCTGTGAATGAGCGTCAGATTCAAATGGCCTTTGCACAGGGGGCAATCGGGCAGCGACTCGAGGCACATCTGCTCGTGGACCCAAGTAAGGCCGACCAGGAACGCAAAAGTGCCATCAAGCAGGCTCTCCTCCATTTAGCGAGTGGGCGTTCTCTGGTGCTATACACCGTATTGGGCCCTGACGACCCGTCAATTGAGAAAACAATTTCTCAAATTGCCCAACTTGGCCTGTCCGCCGAAGGAACCAGCAAGATTCTAGGGCGGGAGCAGGGGCTGATTTTGAACGCACTGATCGAACATGGCGGGCTTAAGAGGGTCTGCGTCGCGGGCGGGGATACTTCGGGTTATGTCGCTGCCACCATGGAGATTGAGGCTCTCGAGTTCATCGCCTCAGTCGCTACCGGGGCGCCGCTCTGCCGGGTTTCGTCGCGTATTCCTTCCAACGATGGGATTGAAATCGCCTTCAAGGGAGGACAGAACGGTAGTGACGACTATTTCGAAATCTTGCGTCGCGGGGTTTAACGCGGAACGCCTTAATTTCAGTGAACTAAAACTGAGCAAAAAACAAAGTGGACAGGCTGAACAAAACAAAGTCTCCGGGAGCTCGAACTTATGAATTTTTCTTTTCCTTCCACAGTATCCCTTTGGGAAACACTGGAAATTGCCCTAGAGGGCCCATCGGATGGCAACCCTTTTCTGGACGTACAGGTCTCGGCTCGCTTCCAGTTTGGGAACCGACGTCTGGATATTAAAGGTTTTTACGATGGTGGCGGTGTCTTCCGAATCCGCTTTTTGGCCGACAGGCAAGGCACGTGGGACTTCCAAATCAGTTCCAATGTGCCACCTATAGACGGCCTTTCGGGGCAAGTGAGCGTCACGGCGCCCCAGAAGGACCGTCATGGTCCGGTACGGGTTTCCAAGCAGTTCCATTTTGCCCACGAGGACAGTACCCCATACCTGCCTGTAGGAACAACTTGCTACGTTTGGACTCACCAGTCCAACGCGCTCCAAAAAAAGACCCTTGAAACGCTGAAAGGTTCTGCTTTCAATAAATTGAGAATGTGCGTCTTCCCCAAACATTACGATTACAACACCAACGAGCCAACGCTGTTTCCCTTCGAGGGCAGCCTGGAGGACGGTTGGGATTTCCAGAAACCGAACCCGGAGTTTTTTCGGCATTTGGAGATACAGATCTCCGCCCTCAAGGGTATCGGGGTGGAAGCCGACCTGATTCTATTCCACCCCTATGATCGATGGGGATTTTCGAAGATGGACGCGGCAGCCGATGACTTCTACCTTCGCTATCTGACAGCACGGCTAGCCGCCTTTCCCAACCTCTGGTGGTCTTTGTGCAATGAGTACGACTTAATGGAGGCCAAAGCGACCCCTGACTGGGAACGTTTTGCGAAGATTATTCTGGAAAACGATCCATGGGACCATCTTCGCTCGATTCACAACTGCCGTGAGTTTTACGACCACACGAAGTCGTGGATCACTCATTGTAGTATCCAGCGGCAGGACGTCTACAAAACAAGTGAACTGACAGCTGAATGGAGAGAACGCTGGCACAAACCCGTTGTGATCGATGAGTGTGCCTACGAAGGAAACATCAATTGGGGCTGGGGTAACATTTCTGGTGAAGAGATGACGCGAAGGTTTTGGGAAGGTGCCGTTCGAGGCGGCTATGTTGGGCACGGTGAAACCTACCTGAACAGCCGGGAAGAGCTTTGGTGGTCTAAGGGTGGCGAACTGGTCGGGAGCAGCCCACCGAGAATCGCCTTTCTGCGCCGGATACTCGAAGAGGGCCCTCAGGGTGGAATCGATCCTATCAGCATGGGACCAGCCTACTGGGATCTCCCGGTTGGTGGGGTAGTCGACAAGTTCTACCTGTTCTATTTTGGGCAGAGTCAGCCTTCATACCGAGTCATCGACGTGCCTACGACTGGCCACTATCGTGTCGAGATCCTAGACACCTGGAACATGACCGTGACCCCTATGCCCGGACTATTCTCTGGTAAGCTCAAAGTCGAGTTGCCCGCAAGGCAATTCATGGCGGTTCGGGCAACCTTGGCGGAAACAATATTGTGAGGTTGAGGCCGATCAAACTGGTTTCAAGACGGCGAGATCGGGCTCTAGGTCGTGGCAAGAGCTACCAGCCTCGCGGTAGTCGGCCCTTACACCAGGAATGAAGCGAGACGTGAAAACTAGTCGTTAGCTACTGCATGAAACAACACGGCTTCACAGCCTGTGACAAACTGCAGTCGGCAGCCACCAAACGATTCTTTGGATTGACACGTGTCAAGACACGTGTCAATCTTGTGTCATGAAGAGCTGGTCGTCAAGAGAGGTCTTGACGCGGCTCCTGGGAGATGGCTGGTTCGTCAAACATCAGGTTGGGTCGCACGTCCAGTTGGTTCACCCCACAAAAGCTGGAAAGGTGACAGTGCCCCACCCAAAGAAGGACGTGACGATTGCAACGGTTCGGAGCATCTTCCGGCAAGCTGAAATTCCTCTGGAGGACTAACATGACGACCTACCTGTACCCTGCCTATTTTCATCGCGACGAAGGGGGTCTCTACGGCATCGAGTTTCCAGACTTGCCGGGATGCTTCTCGGCCGGCGACACCCTACAGGAGGCTCTGGCTATGGCCCGCGAAGCCCTCTCGTTGCACCTCTATGGGCTTTCTGAAGATCTCGAATCGCTTCCTGTTCCAACTGCGCCCGAGCATGTCGTTCCCTTGGATGGTGCCTTCGTAGTCCCTATCGAAGGGCGCCCAGACATGGCTCGCGACGAGATCCGTAACCGGTCGGTGAAGAAGACGCTCACCATTCCGAATTGGCTGAATGAAGAGGCGGAACGCAATCACATCAACTTTTCTCAGGTACTTCAGGGAGCCCTGAAGGCCCGCCTGGGAGTTTAGGGATCGAACCGATCGGGCACTCGCAGGTCTGCGTTTCTACCTGCAAACTCAGCCAGTACCTGGCAACGCCCTCCTGGCGGAGGGCTTACGCCTGGGACGGCTAGGTTTCAGCTATTTCTTCTTGATACTGCTAAACGCATCCCGGCCTGCGAACTCACTCGTTTGGTCGCTGTCAAGATTTCGGCCGCTGTACTGAATGCCAACGACGAAAAAGAGATTGCCCGAGTTCTTTCCGTGTGGTGTCGACAGAAGGGCTCCTCTGGGCAGAACTAAAGCCTTGGTCAACCCAATATGACCCTGAAGACTTTCTTCGTTCCTGTTGTGGCGCCTGAGTCGGCAGAAAACGCCCTGAGCCCCTTTTACCTCCAGCCAGCAAGTCACCGGAATCCTAAAGGCTTGCGCAGAGGACAACGGTGTCCTCTCAAGCTGCTGACTTTGTTGAGTTCCTAGGCCCGGCGAACCGCGACGGAGGCCCCGGACTATTATTACTGCGTCGTCCTGTGACCGAGGAGTCACCGCATCGTTGACTTGACCCGACCCCGGGCGCCACCTATCCTTAGGAGCAGGAGCTATCATCGAAATGCCCGTTGATCGCATTATCAGTAATCCGTCCATCCTTGTCGGCAAACCCGTTGTGGCAGGAACACGAATAGCAGTCGAACAGATTCTTGACCATCTCGCTTCAGGCTGGACAAACGAACAGATTCTCGAAAACTATCCCCGACTAGCGGGCGAAGACATCCTCGCGTGCTTGGCCTACGCGAGCCGCCTCGTTCACGAGGAAAGGTTCTACCAACTCACGGCGGTTTGACGACAGTGAAGCTCTTGGCCGACGAGAATGTCCCCGCGGTCGTTATCCGGTTTCTGCGGACGAAGGGAACTGACTTGGAGTCGATCGCCGAAATTTCACCGAGCATCACCGACGAAGAGATTTGCCGTCGGTCGGAGTCCAGTGGCCGGGTCATTCTGACAAACGACAAGGACTTTGTGAGCTGGTCATGCGCAAGGCCACTTTTCTGTCGTCACCAACGACAGCCTTCGCATGAGACCACTTCCGGGCAAATAACGACAAGAAGCGTTCATTTGTCCCCCCGGGCGTTGCAAGGGCAGGGCCACGTCGCCGGTAGCTCCTTTGGCCCGCAAAGGCCGCGCCCCGCAGGGTGGGTAGCGAAATAAAAAAGCCGGCACTTCTGCCGGCTTTTTTATGCAGCGAGGGAGGTTCTCCTCCCTTGTGCCTTACTTCTTCTTGATCGAGCTAAAAGCATCCCGGCCTGCAAACTCCGCCAGTACCTGGCGACGCTCACTCCCTTGCGGGTGTGAGCGTCGCCCTCGGTACCGCGATTTTATTCTTAGCGCTTCTTGATCGAGCTAAAAGCGTCACGGCCCGCAAACTCCGCTGTACCTTCCAGTTCCTCTTCAATCCGGATGAGTTGGTTGTACTTGGCTACGCGGTCGGTGCGGCTCATGGAACCGGTTTTGATCTGGCCCATGCCCCAGGCGACGGCGAGGTCGGCGATGGTGGCGTCTTCGGTCTCGCCGGAGCGGTGGCTGATGATGGTGGTGTAGCCGGCGCGCTGGGCCATGCTGACGGCCTCGTAGGTTTCGGTGAGGGTACCAATCTGGTTCACTTTGACGAGGATGCTGTTGCAGGCGCCCTTTTCGATTCCGGTGGACAAGCGCTTGGGGTTGGTGACGAAGAAGTCATCACCCACGATTTGGATCTTGTGACCCAGAGCCTTGGTCATCTTCACATAGCCTTCCCAGTCGTTCTGGTCCAGCGGGTCTTCGATGCTGATGATGGGGTACTTATCCACCCAGCCTGAGTAAAGAGCGATCATTTCGTCGGCGCTGAAGAGCTTGTCGGGGTTGCTCTTCCAGAACTTGTAGCCCTTCTTTCCGCCTTCGTCGAACAGCTCTGAGCTGGCGCAGTCGAGGGCGATGCCGAAATCCTTGCCCGGCTTGTAGCCGGCGGCTTCGATGGCCCTCACGCAAAACTCGAGGGCCTGTTCGTTGTCGATGTTGGGGGCAAAGCCGCCTTCGTCGCCTACAGCGGTGTTGTGGCCGGCTTTTTTTAGCAGACCCTTGAGGGCGTGGAACACCTCGCTCACCATGCGCACGGCTTCCTTCAGGCTTTCGGCGCCGTAGGGAACCACCATGAACTCTTGCAGGTCGACTTTGTTGTCGGCGTGCTTGCCACCGTTGATGATGTTGGCCATGGGGACGGGAAGAAGCGTGGTTTTCATACCGCCGAGGTACTTGTACAGAGGGATGCCAAGGGAGTCGGCGGCGGCCTTGGCCACGGCCATCGACACGCCGAGAATGGCATTGGCGCCGAGCTTGCCCTTATTTTCGGTACCATCGAGCTCAATCATGGTGCGGTCGAGGGCCACCTGATCGAGGGCGTCCATGCCGATAATCTCGTCGGCGATGAGGGTGTTCACGTTGTCGACAGCTTTGAGTACGCCTTTTCCGGTGAAACGGTTCTTGTCGCCGTCTCGTAGTTCTACGGCCTCGTGTTCACCGGTGCTGGCTCCGGAGGGCACAGCGGCTCGTCCAAAGGCTCCGTCTTCCAAGTACACGTCAACTTCGATGGTGGGGTTGCCCCGGGAATCGATGATTTCGCGGGCGAAGACCTGTTCAATGATGCTCATACAAGCTCCTTTTATGGACTTTAACTCCCTCCATTTTGACAGAAGGAGCCTCAGGGGTCAAGATTGCTGTCCTCGCGCCGACAGCTGGCGCACCGCCTCGACCAGGCCGTCCAGGTGCTCCAGACGGCTGGGAAACCCCGGCACCACGCGTACTCCGGGGCCCGACGGGAGGGTCTGGACGGCGGTGTGCAGGCCGAACTCGCGGTAGAGCGCGTCGACCAGTTCGGGCGCGTTCCAGCCCTTCACGGCGAACAGCGACAGGCCCGCGCAGTGCTCCCGGGACGACAGCACAGTGACGCCGGGCAGGGCGCGCAGCGGCTCGGTCCAGCGCCGTCGCAGCAGGGCCAGACGCTCGGCCTTGAGTCGCCAACCCAGGGCGCGGTGCCACTTCAGCGCCTCCAGCAGGCCCGAAAACACCGCCTCGGTGCGGTTGCCGAAGCGCTCGAGCTTGCGGACGTCGGTGTCGGCGAACGCGGTGTCGCCGAACAGCGGGCGCACGCCTGCGATGCGGTCGCGGCGCACGTACAGGACTCCCGTGCCCAGCGGTGCGCCCACCCACTTGTGCAGCGCCGCTGCCAGGTAGTCGCAGTCCAGCGCGCGCACGTCGACCTCGAGCTGGCCCAGGGCGTGGGCGGCGTCGACCAACACCGGCACCCCATGGCGGCGGGCCAAAGCGCACAGCTCGGCCGCCGGCAGAATCTGCCCGGTGACGTGGATGACCTGCGTCACCAGCAGCAGCTTGGTGCGTGGCGTCAGCGCGGCCTCGAAGGCGCGCACCACCTCGTCGTCGGTGGGTTCGGCCGGCAAGGAGACCCGGACGACGCGCACACCATCGAAGCGGCCGCGCTCGCCCAACGCCTGCTCGGCGGCGGTGTAATCGCGGTCGCTGCACACCACCTCGTCGCCGCTCTCGAAAGGCAGGCCCGAGAGCACCAGGTTGAGCGCCTCGCTGGCGCTGCGCGTCACGACGATCTCGTCGGCCTCGGCGCCCACCAGGTCGGCCACGGCGGCGCGGGCGCTCTCGGCCAGGGCGGGCGCGTCGAAACGCTTGAAGTGGCTGGCGCGGCGGTTGAGCTCGCGGGCGGTGGCCAGCTCGGCCTCGAACACCGGCGTGAGCGACGGGTGGTAGAAGCCGTAGTTGAGCTGCGTGAAGCTCGCGTCCAGGTCGTACAGGCCGCGCACGTCGTCCCAAAAGGGCTCGTCGGCGGCCAAGGCGGTGGGCGGCGACGCGGCGGACCGCGCGGCCAGGCGGGGCAAGAGGGGGTGGTCCATGCGTCCCAGTTTAGCAGATTTCGGCGTTGCCCATCTTCAAAAACCGGTTTACACTGGCGCAATGGCGAACAAACCCGGGCTGTCGGCCGCCGTCATCGATCAGATTCTCTTCGCCATGGAAGACCAAGAGAACCATACCGTGTTCAATCTCGACTCGTTTTCTGTGGAGACCCTGCAGGAGGAAAACCTCGTGGCTGAAGCTCGCATCGTGGCGCTCCCGTCGTGGTCGAGCTCGGATGGGTTTCGCATGATGCGCGAGTTTGCCGAGAGCCTTCACAACCCCGCAGTTCAGGACGAGTTGCATGATGTACTAGATTCCGGGCAGGGGGTGTTCCGCCGATTCAAACAGGTACTCAAACCCCGCGACTTCCTGTACCGACAGTGGCTTCGCTTCAAGCGGGGCTTCATGGAAGACGTGGTGCTCGAATGGTTCGATGAGCACCCGCTCGAGTTTGGTCCCAACGCCCGCGATATGGCCGCAGGCTTGGAAAAAACCTCCCTTCTGGCCACCGATTTTACGTGTCAGTTGGTCAGCAAGGTAGATCAAGAGCGCCTGGCTCAGTGGTACCACGAGGCGGGAAGGGAGGAGGCGGTCGTCCTCTTCGGTGACGACAGAGCCGAGGACTGGGCCTGGTTTTTCGCGCGGGAAACCTCTTGGCGCGAGGGCGATCAGCTTTGGTTGGCGCTCAGCCCTGACGGAGACTGGGCCGGAGTTCTTTGGTCGAGAACCTGGTCATCGCCGGAAACCTTGAGCGGAATCGGTTCGCCGGGCGCGGTTGAAATCTTGCTTTGGTTTGTCGAGCGCTCCTATCGCGGCCTTGGGCTTGGAAGCCTTTTGCTACAAAGTTCGCTGCAAAGCCTCTTACCGGGGCAACCTGTCTTTTTGAGCTCTCCTCAGGGAGGACAAAGGGTGGAAGGGGTGCTTGTCCGTTCGGGCTTCGTCAACCGAGGCAAACTGTGGGCCTCCACCCCTTAGGAGAGCCGCCACCCCCTAGGAGGCCTACGACTTGGGAAGGTGTTTGAGGCGAAGGGGCTCATTGGCCTCGTGGAGCCTCTCTAGTTCTTCCATTACCCGGTCGACGGTGAATTGTTTGCTGTCTAACCCTTCGGGGCAGGCCTCTTGGGCCGCTTTACGAAATAAGGAACAATCCATCACTGGGCTGGCCCCCACCACCATGACATCCTGTTGTGCCTCGTCTTCGGTCATATCGGCAGCTTCGGTTACCCTGAGGGTATTTCCATTCAGGCTCAGCATCACCATGCAGTCAAAGCTCTTCATGTAGCTATCGATTTCCTTGACGCCTTTTTTGGTTTCTGGTTTACCGGGCCTGTAGCGGGTGCCCGAGGGGAAAACAAGCACGATCTTCCCGCTGGTTTTGGCCTTCGAGAGCGCCTTCATCGAGGCGAGGTTAATTTTTTGAGCTCGTTTGAGCTCGGCTTCTTTTTCCGCTCCCTCGGGGAGGGCCTCGATGGAGCGGGAGGGGTAGATGATGATGCGGCTAAAGGCTTCGGCGAAAGCCAGCACCACAGGGCTTGATTCATTGAGCTTGAAACCCGCTATAGCCACCAGAGCCTCGGCAATTTGTGGCCCCTCTTTGTGGGCTGCCTCGATGAGCCCGAAAATCACCGGCAGGTCGAAATTGGAATAGTGCTCGCTCAGGAGCAGGCACGCTTCCCCCTTTTGCGCTCGGTGGTAGAGTTCCACCAAATGTTCTATGCCTGTTACCTGCGAACCCGGAAGCATAAGCCCCTCAACAATTTTGTAGAACAAATGGCGGTTGACGGAATTGCCCTCTTGCCACACGTTGGTCTCGTCTATGACGTGCTGCTTCTGGGAGTTGTGCATCATCTGCTCGATGATATGCCCGTAGGTTTTCGGAAGAGAGATCATGTGCTGAGTGTATTCGCACATCATTGTCGTGTCGAGCAAAAAAAGGTATCCTTCGGCCGTTGAGGTAACCCCATGACCACCATAGGACTGGCCGGAGCAGGCACCATCGGCAGAGGTTTGATCGAGCTCATTGGCCGGTCGCCAGCTGCCTCACAGCTTAAAATCAAGACCCTTTTGGTGCGAGATGCCACCCGAAGCCGTTTTGGTGTTCCCGCCGGGGTGAAGTTGACCACCAAGCTCGAAGAGCTCACCGACGACCCGGAAATCAGCATTGTTGTGGAACTCATGGGCGGGGTAGATGCTCCTCTGCGGGTGGTCACCAGGGCCTTGGAGCAAGGCAAATCGGTGGTGTCGGCCAACAAAAACCTTCTGGCGCAACACGGGCCTGCTTTGTTTGCGCTGGCGGCCAACCACAAGGTGAATCTGGGGGTGGAAGCCAGCGTGTGCGGCGGTATTCCCATCATCCGGCTTATTGGCGAAGCCTTGCGTGCAGACCGCATTACTTCCCTCGAGGGAATTGTGAACGGAACCACGAATTATCTGCTCACCCGGATGAGCGAGGAGAAGACCAGCTATTCCCAAGCGCTCGCCGAGGCCCAGAGGCTGGGGTTTGCCGAACCCGACCCCGACTACGATGTGTCGGGCAAGGACGCCGTCTGCAAGGCGGGCATTCTCGCAAGCCTGGCCTTCGGTGGCTACGTCGACTTCCGCCGCATTCCCACTTCAGGCATCGAGAACCTTCAACTCGAAGACCTGCGCCAGGCTGAACGCATGGGCTACACCGTCAAGCTGGTCGCAACCGCCCGCCGCACCTCCCACAACAACAAGCTCGACGCCCAGGTGGCCCCGGTGCTGTTGCCGCTCACCCACCCATTGGCCTCGATCCGCCACGAAAACAATGCGGTGCTTATCGAGAGCGAGGGCCTGGGCATGACGCTCGCCTGTGGAAAAGGGGCCGGACCCGCTCCGACCTCGGTGTCGCTTTTGGCGGACCTGCTTGATATCGCCGAGGGTCGCCAGAAGCTTCCCGATGTTAACCACCCGTTTCTGGGCACCCCCTTCGAGATGGAAGCGCACGGGCAATCGTCCTCGCGGTACTACCTCCGGTTTGCAGTTCCCGACCGGCCTGGAACTCTCGCTTTGGTTGCCGGTCGTTTCGCCGATCAGGGTTTGAGCCTTGCCTCCGTGCTTCAGCCTGAGGGTGCCGACCCCGTGCCTGCGCCAGTCGCTGGCGGCCACCCGCAGGTGACCCTTATTCTGACAACCCATTTGTGTCGTCGTGCTCAGCTCGACAAGGTGCTTGGCGCACTCGCGGGCGAGGGTTGGGGAAACCCGGTTGTGCTTCGCATTCAGGAGGACTAGCCATGCCCGAGACCATCAGCAATTTCCACGGCATCGAGGAAACCCTCAAGGACCCTCCGGCCGGGGCAACTCTTTACGCGAGCAAGAAGAATGCCCGCATCACCGCCTTGGTCGAACTGGCTCGCCGGGGGAAGGTGCCCGTCACCGAGACCAGCGATTCCGAGCTTGGACGCCTATCGGCCGGCCGTGAACACAGGGGTGCTCTTTTGGTGCTCCCCGAAGGCCGCAAACAGCGCGAAACCTCGCTGGAAGAGTTTTTGGAAACCTTTGATTCCGACCGAGGGCTGGTCGTTCTGCTCGATGGCGTCACCGACCCGCAGAATTATGGGGCTATACTGCGCTCCGCCGACCAGTTTTCGGCTGACTTAGTGCTGATTCCTGCCCGACGCTCGGCCAGCGACACCCCCGCAGTGTTTGCTGCCAGCGCCGGAGCGGCCGCCTGGGTGCCCCATGCTGTCGTGACCAACCTCAACCGTGCCCTGAAGCAACTGAAAGACTCTGGGTTCTGGATCTACGGTGCCGATATGAACGGAAGCGTCGCATGGAGCTCCAAGCTCACCGGCAAAGTAGCGCTGGTGCTCGGCAGCGAAGGCAAAGGCCTCAGCCGGCTCACGCGCGACCTATGCGATCAAATCATTTCCATTCCCACGAGCGGGCAGCTCGACAGCCTCAACGTCTCGGTTTCTGCGGGAGTTCTGATGTACGAAGTGCGTCGCCAGCAGGGCTGAACTCTCAGCGGCCCAATACGGCCCAAAGGCCCACGTGGTCGCTCACCCGCCCAAAGGTTGTCTCGGTAAAGATGCGCTCGCACGAAATCACCTTGAGAGCATCCTCTTTTCTGGTAAATACATAGTCGATTCGCTTGGCCTCGGCGGAGTCCTCCCACCCCTCGGCGGCTGGGCCCATGGTTGGGGTGTTCATGTCTTGCGGATGGGCCTCAAGCCAGCAGTCGCTCCAGAGGGTCCAGTCGGTGAGAAACTCGTAGCCTTTGCTGCCGGCGATGATGTTGAAATCACCGGCGGTGATCATTGGTTCTGCTGGCCGGGCGAACTGAGTCTGCCAACTCGTCAGTTGGTCGAGTGAGTCCTCAAAGGGTTCCTCCTCGTCGCCCCACCAGCCCAAGTGGGTGGAAAACACCGATAGAGGTCCAAATCCGGGAACCATTAAGCGGGCGGCGACGGGTTTACGGCTCTTCCAAGCACCGGAATGAGCCCCCTTGGTAACATAACGGGAATCGGCATAGACAATGGGGTGCCGCGAAAGGATGGCACAGCCCTCTTCCCAGCGGTCCCAGCCATAATGGGCCCAGTCCCACGCCCCGTGCGAAGCTTGTCCTCCGGCTCGCAACCTTTCGGCAAGCCAAAGGGCAGCATTTCCTTCCCGGATGACAACCCCCGGGTTCACCCGAAGCCGTTCGGGCGCCCAGCGGTCCTGTGCGCATTCCTGCAGCGCCACCACGTCGGGCTCCAGTTCCAAAATGGCCTCAGCCACCACACCAAGCTTGGCAAAGGGTTGGTCTTCTTGAAAACAATGGAGATTCAACGTGAGAACCGAAACTTCCCCCGGTTGAGACTTGCGAAACCTCATGTGAGCCTCCCGAGAAACTTGGTGCCGATATCCTTGCGGTACCAGGCACCATCGAACCTGACCTCGGCGCACCCCGCAAGCGCCGCTTCTTGAGCCGCCTGGGGCGACCCTTCGACCGAAACTACCGTGAAACAACGCCCGCCACCGGTAAAGACTTGCCCAGCTAATCCCGTTGTCGAGGCATGAAACACCTGAAGTCGGCCAGGTAGCTCGGTGGGTAAACCAGTCACAGACGCGCCCTCTCGGTAGGCTCCCGGATACCCGCCAGCGGCCACCACCACCCCCAGCGCTACGTTGCGGCTCATCTCTAAGTGGTATTCGGCCACCGTGCCCTCTGCCATAGCTTTCAAGAGTTTGGCGAAGTCGCTTTCGATCAATGGCATCAACACCTGTGTCTCGGGGTCGCCAAAGCGGGTGTTGTATTCCAAAATCTTCGGGCCCTCGGCGGTGATCATCAGACCAATGAAAATAACCCCTTTGTAGTTCAGGCCCTCTTTGTTGAGGGCTCGTACCGTTGGTTCCACGGCTTCGGCCAGTACCCGCTGCCATAATTCTGGGGTCACGGTGGGCACCGGGCAAATGGCCCCCATGCCTCCGGTGTTGGGGCCCTCGTCGTTTTCCAAGGCTTTTTTGAAGTCGGCCGTTGGTGGAAGCACCACATAGTTGAGCCCATCCGAAAGGACAAACACCGAAATCTCCCAACCGGTGAGAAACTCCTCCACCAGCAAATGGTCGGTTTTCAGGATTTCGAGGCCAAAGGCCAGTGCCTGGGCATGGTCAGAGGTTTCCAGCACACCCTTGCCTGCCGCAAGGCCGCTCTTCTTCACCACGATTTTTCCACGGGAAGACTCCATAAAGGCCCCAAATGCGGCGGCTTGACTGAACTGTTGAGCACGGGCCGTGGGCAGCCCATTGCGGAGCATAAAGTTCTTGCTGAACACTTTGGAGCTTTCTAATTGCGCACGGTGCCTGTCGGGGCCGATGACAGCGATGCCGGCGGCTTGCAAGGCGTCCACAACTCCGGCTTCCAAAGGCCCCTCCGGCCCCACAAAGACCAGATCTACCTGCTGTTCTTGCGCAGCTTTCACAACCGAGGCTGGCTGGAGGGGGTCAAGGGGTAGGTTTTTCGCTACCTCGGCCGTACCCGCATTACCCGGTGCCACGAAGAGAGCTTTCACGAGCGGGCTTTGGGAAAGTTTCCACGCCAACGCGTGTTCGCGGGCGCCATTACCCAGGATGAGGATGGTCATGTGCTTGCAGGATATAGGCTGTCCTAACGAGGGTCAACTTGTGCTGCCGAGCCGCCACGCCTTCAGCGATCAAGAAGCCGTTTTACAACGGCAGGGTAGATTTCGTGTTCTAGTTGGTGGATGCGGAACTCGGCCTCCTCCAAGCTCATTTTGGCGTGGCGGGCAAACGACCGCTGCTCGATCACCTCACCGGTATCGACCCCTTCGTCCACCCAATGCACGGTAATGCCCAGTTCGGTATCGCCGGAGTCGTAGCTGTCTTCCAAACCATGGGCCCCAGGGTGCCGGGGAAGCAGGGACGGGTGGATGTTGATGAGCTTGCCCCGCCACCGCCGCACGAAAAAAGGCGTCAGTATGCGCATGAAGCCAGCGAGAACTACGAGGTCTGTCCCTGCCTGCTCAAGCCAAGAGGTCATCTGGGCTTCGGCGGCTTCACGTTCCCCTTTGACATAGGTCACAACGTGCGCAGGTATGCCTAGTTTGGCCGCCCGGTCGAGGCAGTAGGCGCTGGCCTTGTCGCATACCAGCACCGCTACCTCATGAGGTGCCCCGGAAGTGCCAGCTTGGGCCGCCAGATGCAGGGCGATGGCCTGAAAGTTCGACCCACCCCCGGAGGCGAGAACGCCGACCCTAGCCAAGGCGGGCTGTTCCCGCTTCTAGGTTGCCAGCGCGGAACACGGCGACGCCGGCCTTGAGAGCACCGGCCTCAAACGCGTCGGCCTGAGCCTTTCTCACCACCAAAGCCAGCCCGATACCCATGTTGAACACCTTGATCATCTCGTCGCGGTCCACGTTTCCGTCTTTCTCAATCTTGCCGAATATACGGGGGATTTCCCAGTCCCAAGCCAACTTCAGCTGAAGTTGGGGCGGCAACACCCGCTCAATGTTGCCGTAGAGGCCACCACCGGTGATGTGGGCCGCCCCGACCAGACCACCGAGGGGCAACAGCGCCTTCATGTCGCGCACATAGATTTTGGTGGGGACCAAGAGGTCGTCCCAAGCTTGCTGATCGTCCGCTTTGACGGCCTTGCGGGCCAAACTGTAACCATTGGAATGCACGCCGCTCGAGGCCACGCCAAACACCACGTCACCGGCTTGCATCAACTCGGGTCGGGGGAGCATCTTGTCTTTTTCCACCAGCCCGACGGTGAAGCCGGCCAGGTCAAAGTCTTCACCGTGATAAAGGTCGGGCATTTCGGCGGTCTCGCCTCCGGCCAAAAGGCAGTCGGCTTGCTCGCAACCTTCCACAATGCCGCGGATGATGGCCTGAAGCCGGGTTTCGTTGATGTACCCCGTGGCGATGTAGTCGAGAAAAACACTGGGCATGCAACCGCAAACGGCCAAGTCGTTAACGTTCATGGCCACCAGGTCGATGCCGATGGTGTCGAACTTCTGAAACTTCTGCGCTACCAACAGCTTGGTGCCCACCCCATCGGTGCAGCTGAGCAAAATGGGCCGGGTGAAGGCCTTCCAGTCGAGCTCCAGCCCTCCCGCGAAGCCTCCGATGCCAAGCCCATTTTGGGCTCGCCCTATGGCCTTGCTGGGAATCTTGCCGATGAACTCGGCGAACCGGTCGCCCTTTTCGATGTCGACGCCGGCTCCGGCGTAGGTCTGCTTTGCGGCCACAGGAAACTCCTTGCTTTAGCGGTCTGCGCTCTTAGGGGCGAACTCGGTTTGACGCTTCTGCCCTTGGTCGAGCGGCTCGGGATAAATCCCGCTGAAGCAGGCGTAACAATAGTCGTCGGCTTTCGGGTCGTTGCACTCGCGTAGCTCTTCCAGCGGCAGAAATGCCACCGTGTCGGCGCCAAGCCAGACGGCCAGAGAGGCAGGGTCGTGCGTGTTGCTGATTAGCTCTCCCCGCGTGGGCACGTCAATTCCGTAGAAGCAGGGAAACTTGATCTCAGGCGCCGAAAGCCTGAGGTGGATTTCTTTGGCGCCAGCATCCCGCAGCAGTTTAACGATATGCTTGCTCGTGGTACCCCTGACCAGGCTGTCGTCGACCAACACTATTCGTTTGCCTTTCACCACTTCGCCGATGGGGTTGAGTTTCATCTTGACTGCAAACTCGCGCTGGGCCTGGCTGGGCAGGGTGAAACTACGCCCCGCGAAGTGGTTGCGGGTCATGCCCATTTCAAAAGGCAGGCCCTTGGCTTTGGCGTACCCGAGTGCGGCGGTGGTGCCACTGTCGGGCACCGCCATCACCAGGTCGGCCTGCACAGGGTCAATCCCGGCGAGTTTTGCCCCCACGGCCTGACGCATGGCGTACACGGAGCGGCCAAAAATCTCGCTATCGGGCCGTGCAAAGTAAAGAAACTCAAAGACGCAATGGGCTTTGCGAATAGTCGGGCCGATGCGCTGGCTTTCGAAGGCCGCCGGACCTTCACCACCACGGGAGATTACCAGTATCTCGCCGGGCTCTACCTCGCGGTACTCGGTGATTCCCATGATGTCGAAGGCGCAGGTTTCGCTCACCAAGGCGGTGAGCTCTTGGTTCCACCCCACATAAAGCGGACGAAAGCCCTTGCGGTCGCGCAGGGCAATCAGTTGTTCGCCCCGAAGCATCACCATGCTGAAAGCCCCTTCGAGTTGCTCCAAGGCTTCCTGCAACGCTTCGCGGAAATCCTCTTTGCGGGAGCGGCTGATCAAATGCAAAATCACTTCGGTATCGCTGGAGCTCTGAAAAATCGCGCCCTCGGCGGTAAGGCGGTTGCGTAGGGTCTCCAAGTTGCTGATATTGCCGTTGTGCGCGAGGCTGATTTCACCCTTGTTGCACAGAATCTGAAAAGGCTGGACGTTCTCGATGAGGTTGCCGCCATGCGTGGAGTAGCGTACGTGCCCAATTCCCACCCTGCCGGGGTGGCTCTCGGTGAGGTAGCGTCCGAGAACCTGGCTGACGAGGCCCAGGTCCTTGTAGGTGACCATCCGGGTACCGACTCCCGATGGGCCAGCCTTGGTGTAGGTAATCCCTGCCGATTCCTGCCCCCGGTGTTGTAACGCGTAAAGCGGATAGAACAGTTTTTCTGGAAGGTTGGCCAAGTCTTTGGTAATGATCCCGGCGACCCCGCAGTGGTGTTCCGGCTTGTCGGTAGGTTCCACGGTGATGGTTATACCTGAAAACATCTGGGTTGTCTAAGGTGTCACTCCAATTATCTGTCTGGGATAGATATAATTGACATTGATAAGCTTGATCTTTTGATGCTACTGTCGTCCAAGCAGGAGGGCGCATGGCAGAAAACACGTTTGAACGTGCGGCTCCTCCTAGGGTGCTGCGAAAAAACAACTCTTGGCGCAGGTTTCTCATCCTCTACTTGCCGTGGCTGTTTGGTTCCGACATTCACGATAGGGAACTGGCCAAATTGTGGACAGAAATTTCAAGGTTTCTCCCGGTTTGGTACCGACCGGTCAACGACCTGCTAACCCCCGAGTTTGGACAACTGCTTGAACGTCTTGCGGAGAATTGCCGTGTCTTGGCACTAGCTGTCCACCTTAAAGACGTAGAAGTCCTTCCAACGACGTATTTGATCTCGGTGCGGAACAGACTTCTGGAAGCATTTTTGCGCCGGAACAACCTGAGTGGTGAACAGATTGTCGCTTCTGAATCCGGTGACCTCGAGGCCCGCACCCAGATGGGTAATAAGCTGAAGGCGCTATCGCGCATCGAGCTTCAGGAATGGGACCGAGGATTTGTCGGGCTCGCGGCCCTGTTGCAGCTCACCTGCTACCCTTGGCACCAACTTGGTCAACTGTTCCCTTCTAAGGAAAGCAAGCTAGATCCCCGCGGAATGGCCCACGTGGACCACTTGATGGACCTCTACTTTCTTGCCGCGAGCGTGAGGTTGAATCCCCTCGTAGAAATCCTTTTGGGCGAAGCTTTCTCTACTTCAGGACAGGCACCTCTGGTGGCCATCAAAGCTTGCCTCGGCGAACTGCAACACGATGACCGGCTGAAAACACTGATCTTCGGCATCTTGGGCGACACCAAGTTCCGGCTCCCGCAGTCGGGCTACCGCCCACCGCTGTTGGCCGCTGAGCTGGAAACGCGCACCCATGAGTTCCAAATTGCTTGCCGTCGTAAGGAAAAACTGGAACTTGCGGAGGAAATCACGCTTCAGGTGAGTTTGGTTTTCGGCAAGAAACCGCTGGCAGAAGTGGCCATGTACAACGCCAAAA
This sequence comes from Spirochaetales bacterium, assembly GCA_947478845.1. Classification (GTDB taxonomy): domain Bacteria; phylum Spirochaetota; class Spirochaetia; order JABEVK01; family JABEVK01; genus JAIFLN01. The sequence continues at coordinate 108,832 of CANJXC010000002.1, forward strand.
CCAACGCGACACTAGCGGGTAAAAAACTTCCTGGGTTAATCCATTGCGAGGCATTGCAGATTCTTGCCACCTTCCGGCAAGTCCACGACAGAAAATTAATTCAACAGTTGTTTCAGGACTTTCAGCTCGAAGTGGAGTTTCTGAACGATGTAAAACGCCAGCGCTTTCAAGACACGCTGGATCAGTATTACCAGTTCATCCGAGTTTTGAACAAACTCGAAGAAGATTTCGCTTCGGCATCGCAGTCGCCGTTAGCACCAATCCGGGCGCTCTTGGAAAACCGCCCGGCCGAAAAGGGCCCCAAGGATGGGCCACATCGAGCAATCACCGTATCGAACGAGATTGTTGCTTCAGTTTGTCGGAAAGGTCTGTGGGCTTTGCAGGCCTTGCATAGGTTGCTAAGCGCCTATCAGGTCGATTCTGAGTCGCGGACTCCGGAAAACTATGCCGCTGGCCCAGCTTTGCGACAGAAGCTTCCGAGCCTCTTTTCCCGTCTTGATCAATGCGTCAAGGTTCTCGGTGACGTTTTCGGAGTTCTCACTCAGGTCATCGACGACCAACCCGAGGCCAAGAGCCCGTCGAACCAAAAACTGAGCTGACGAGTTTGGCGTCGTTGCTGTGAACTTTGTGGACGGTCACCAAGCTCAAGCTGGCGTGAGCCGCTCCTTACTCCCTTTGAATCCCTTTCCCACAACCCAAAACGAGCCCACAAAGCTCAGTAGCACCAGAAACCCTGCGACCAATCCCGGCCAATACGAACCTTGTACTAGTAGCCAGCCTCCAGTTGCCGGAGCAATGATGCGTGTGAGGCTTTCAGCGGAGGCGGACCAGCCCAGCACACCGCCAATCTGATCGGCTGGGGCAAACTTGGCGAGCAGGGTTTTGAGAAGGATGGTCGCTAGGGCCGCACCCAGGGTGAGAGGCACCATGAGCAGGTACAAGTACCAGCCCGCAAAGGTAAAAGCCCATCCCCAAAGTGCCAGGGTCAGAAGCCCTAAGCCAACGATAAACAGCCCTTCCTCTCGAAACCGTTTGGCGAGGGCGCCCATTCCCCCTCCCTGGAAAGCCCCAAGCAACAGGCCACTCCAGGCAAGAGCAAACCCGACGCCGGCCGGGGTCCAGCCCAACTGCTGCTGGGTGGCTGGGGTGAAAAGGGTTTGAAAGAAGTTGAAGCCGAGATTCATCAAGAACCCGAGTACCAATAGGGCGAGAACCTCGTGAGGGAACTTGGCCTTTGGAGTGGTCTCCCGGGTGCGCACCGGCCGGGGCAAGGGTAGCGATTCCTTCACGAACAGCAGCGCCATCACAAACGAGAGGCCCACTAGCACCGCCGAGGTCCAGGCCACCAATGGAAGACCCAACGTCCCCAACAAGCCGCCGACGGGTGGACCCACTACGAAACCCATACCGAACACCAAACCTGTGAACCCGATATTGCGGGAGCGCAGCTCGGGCGGGGAGGTGTCGATAATCCAGCTCTGAGCCACCGTGGCTTTCGCCGCCATGATGCCCCCGAAGATACGAGCGATAAACAACCAAAGAAGGTTGGGGGCCAGCGCCAGACCCACCCAAGCGATGACGCCCCCACCTGCGGACAGCAGGAGTACGGGCCGACGTCCCCATCGGTCAGAAAGTGCTCCCCACAGCGGTGCAAATACAAAGCTCCCCGCGGCATAGCTGGCTGTAATCATGCCGAAAGCGAACGAGTCTCCTCCAAGGCTTTTGACGTAGTCGGGCAACAAAGGGATGAACAGGCTGAACCCCAGAATATCGAGGAACAGCATGAACAGCACCGTGATCAATTCGTGACCACTTGCCATCGGAGGTCCAAAACACCCGGGTGAGCGCTGCGGAACAGCACCGTTTTGGCGACACCTGGCAAAACGTCGAAGAAGTTATCTTCCCAGAAGCCTTCGCTGTCGGTTTCCAAGCGCAGGTTTTTCAGGAAGACAGGGCTCTCAACCGTGACTTCCACTCCATCCATCACCGATTTTTTGTGGAATACCGGGGCGGGGGGCGGAAGCTCCAGGTCTTTGATGGGGAGGGCGAAGGCGTTGCGACTACCGACGTGCTTTCCGTTCTCCAGTAAACGCACGTGGAGAAACGACCCCGACGATGGGGCGCCCGCCAACAGGCTTGCCCAGTTCAGCGTCTGAACCCTCTGCGACGCGGCGGCGGGAATCTTCACAGCCAAAGTTTGTACTACGCCTGCGCCTCCCTGGAGGCCCCAGGTTTGCCATTCGAGGGTCACCAAGTGGTCCGCTGGGCTGTCATTTAGCACCCAGAGTTCAATAGCTTCGTCTTCCCGATTGACCGAGAGGGTCAAATCGGCCAGCGACTCACGGAGGAAGTACTGAAGGGCTTTCCAACGCCCAAAGCTGTCGATTCCCGACCACGAGGGCCCTGGCCAGCAATCGTTGATCTGCCAATAAATGCTCCCCATGCAGTAAGGCCGGTCGCGCCTATGGGCTTCCATAGCCGAGCGGATGGCCTCTGCCTGCAATAATTGGCTCAGGTAGGCAAAGGTGGCGAAGTCCGGGCTACGGCGGTAGTCCCTCACCAGGTAGTCGTCGATGGCTTGGTTGCCAATGGCGCTTTTTTGATGAAGTTTCATCACCTCGGAGTCCAGGTGCCATTGGTCGGGTGTTGCGAAGGCCCGTAGTGTTTTGGGTTCCGGAAACGACTGGAAGCCGAACTCACTCATGAAACGGGCCTTCACCACCTTGTAGGTGGAAAAAGGGGCCCTCTTGTGCCAGACGCCCCAGTAGTGTTGGTCGCCGCTGGTCGCACCGTCGAAGGCATGCGAGTGCGCATCACCGGAAAGTTCGGCCATGGGCGAGCTAGGCCAGTAGGGGAGCTCCGGTTGCAAGTCGGCCAGTAAGTCTGGGAGTAACTTGTGGAACACCGCCTCGTAGTCGGCCCAAATGCGTTTCTGCTGCTCAGGCTTGAACTCTCGCTTCCATCCGTCCCAGCCGCCTTCGGGATTATAGGCCTGCCAAGCGGTGTCGATCTCATTGTTGCCGCACCACAGCACCAAGCTCGGATGATTGCGAAGACGCCGCACGTTGTCGTTCACCTCGGCGGCCACACTGGCTAGAAAAGCCTCGTCACCCGGGTACATGGAACAGGCAAACAGGAAGTCCTGCCACACCATCAGGCCGAGGGTATCGCAGAGGTCGTAAAAGACATCGCTCTCGTAAATGCCGCCGCCCCATACCCGGACGAGGTTGAAGTCGGCCTCAGCGCAACTTTCCAGCTCGTGCCGGTAGGTGGCCTCCGTAACCCGAGGCAACAGGAGGTCGTGGGGGATATGGTTGCCACCTTTGGCAAAGATGGGTCTGCCATTGAGCTCGAGGGTAAAACTTTTTCCTTTCCCAAGAGGGCCTTCATCGGCTTCGCGAACCAACCTGACTTGCCGAAGTCCCGTTCGCAGGGTTCGCTGCTGGTGCTCAGCCCCATCCTGGCCTAGCAGCTTTAGTTGAAAGGTATACAGCTCTTGGGCTCCCTGACCACGGCACCACCAAAGGCGCGGGAAAGGAAGCTCAAACATCCAGGAAACTGAAGTGGTTCCAGGCTCCACCTCGACCCGCCGGTTGAGACCAGAAGACTCCCAACCCAGTTCCAGATGAACGATTCCACTAAAATCAGACTCGAGGTCCACGAGGGCTTCGATACGGGCCTTGGTAGGTGCGGTCGCTTGCCCTTCCATGGACACGACACGAAGGGCGAAGTCGGTAATGTGCACCTGGTCCCTGCCCCAGATCTCAAGGGGTTTCCAAATTCCGCTGGTAGCCACCCGAGGGCCCCAGTCCCAACCGAAATGGTAGGGGGCTTTGCGCACAAAAGGGCTAACACGCTTGGTTCCCAGTCCTCCCATGGCCGCCATGTCGTTGGAGGCGGGCAAGTCTAGGCCATGAGCGGCTTGCAGGGCCAGGCCGCATCCTGTGGGGGAATCAAACTCGATTCGCAGTTCGTTCCCCGTGGGCAGGAGGTCTGTCCCCACGTTCCACGTTCGGAACATATTGTCGGCCTCAAGTACCAGTTTTCCATTCAAGTAAACACGCGCGAAGGTATCGAGGCCATGAAAACACAAACCCTTGTGATTAAAAGTTTTGATTTCGGCAGGGAGGTCAAACTCGGTGCGGTATTCCCAGGCTTTTTTATCTACCCATTGAATATCGCGCTCGTTAGTGCCCACGTACGGGTCGGCGAGTCTACCGGCGGCCATGAGATCGCTATGTACGGTACCGGGAACCGTGGCGGGTAACCAGTCGGTAGTCCCGAGTTCACGGAAGCTCCAAAAGGAGTTCAGGGGTAGGGCGAGATAAGTGCTCTTCATGGGTCAAAGCATGCCACCCCCGAAAGAAAACGGCAATCCCTGCCGGCCCTACAAACTCTTTGGCCTTCGATCGGCTAGGCCCACCGATCGGCTTAGACGGTGCTTCGCAATAGGCTCAGTTCCCCTTGAAGGACAACCTCGAGGTTGGCCGGCAGAAACCAGGTTTCTCCCTCGTTAAGCAACCAAGCCTTGCCCGCGTGAACGACGGCGCCTCCGCCTTCCACAATGCTGAGCACTTTGAAGCGGTCTTCGGCAGGCTCTTTCCAGGTGCCGTTGATGTCAAGCCTGTCGATGGTATAGTGCTCATCCGCCACCAAAGGTTCTACCACGGCACCGTCGTAAGCCTGACGCGTCCTTGACGCGGCGTGCGTGACCCGGGGTTGTTCGGCAAAGCGGATGACCTCGAGGGCGTTATCGAGATGGAGAGGTCTTTTGACACCGTTCTCGAGCCGGTCAAAGTCGTAGATTCGGTAAGTGGTATCAGAGTTCTGCTGAATCTCACAAAGGAGCACCGAACCGCTGAGTGTGGCATGCACAGTACCAGGGACGATGTGGATGAAGTCGCCTGTTGTCACCTTGACTTCGTTAAAAAGGCCCTCCCAACGGCCTTGCTTTGAGCGCCAGGCGAAGTCTTCCCGGGTCACTCCAGCCGCCATGCCCAGAATGAGGCGGGCATCAGGGCTCGCCTTAAGGATGTACCAGCATTCCGACTTGCCAAACTCGCCCTCATGCTCGAGCGCGTAGGCATTGTCGGGATGAACCTGAATGGAAAGCTTGTCGTGGATGTCGAGGTACTTGATGAGCAAGGGAAACGTAGTGCCAAACTTCTGGAAGTTAACCCGACCAAGAAACCGGGCACCTTCCCTCCTGAGAACTTGCGGCAGAGCTTGCCCTGCCCAGGGTCCCTCAGAGACGATGGAAGGACCGTTGAGATGCGCCGAAACCTCCCAACTTTCTCCAAAGGTCTTTCCCTCGGGGAGGGGGATCCCCCACACCGCCTCGAACTCGCGGCCACCCCAAATTTTCTCTTTTAGGACCTTTTCGAACTTCAACGGGTACATAACTTATTCAACCACGAACCCGCTGCTTGCGTGAAGTTGTTCGCAAAGGTGGAGTTCGACAAAACACGGCCTTTGGGCAGCGTTAGTGCTGCTGGGCTGACTAGTCGGCCAGTTTGAAACGGTCAGTCTGCGCTCGCACGCTGTGGACTGCCCCCGAAGTTGCCTCGGTTACCTGCGAAAGGTTCTCGACAACCTCTTGGATTTCGACCGTACCGGCTGTGATGCTTTCCATACTGGACTTGATCTGCTGGCTAATTTCCACCAACCTCGTCATCTCCTCCAGAATGGTCTGGGTTCCAATCGTCATTTCTTCCGAACCCGAAGCAATCTCGGAGGAAAGAGCCTGGATATTTCGGAACGTATTCAGATTCTCTTCGTTGGTGCCCACCTGTGCCAAAAGCGTCTGTTCCACCGTAGTTTGCAACTCGGCGACCTCCTCGATCTGCTTGGCTATCACAGTAAAAGACTCGCCAGAGGCCGCACTGGCCCGATCGATTTCGAGGATCTGCGAGGTGATACCCTTAAGCACCTGCGAGGTTTGACGGGCTTGGATTGACGCAGACTCGGCCAGCTTGCGGATTTCATCGGCCACAACGGCAAATCCTTTGCCCGCCTCGCCGGCATGCGCAGCCTCGATGGCCGCATTCATGGCAAGGAGGTTGGTCTGGCCGGCAATGGAACTGATGGCTTCGTTGGTTTCGCGTAAACTCTCGGACTTAACCGTGATTTCACGAACCAGGCCAATGACGGCCTCCATTTTCCTCTGACCCTCGCTTGATTCGCTTTGCAACCGAACGAACTCGCGTGAGCTGGCTTCAACTTTTGACGCCAGGCCGCGAATTTCCTCTACCATGGTCTGCATTCCCTTCGCCGAGGCTTCGACATCCTGACTCTGAATGCGAACATTTTGATGGAAGGAAGCAACGTTCTTGTTGATCTGCTCTACCGAGGCCGAAGTTTCGGTGATCGACGCGCTCTGGTTTGTAATACGGTCCATCACCTGCTCGATGTTTCGGGAAATCTGGGCCACAGTCACGGCCGTCTGTTCGGTGTTTTTGGCCAGACTTTCGCTGTTGCTGGAGAGTTGGCTCATCGAATGTCGAACAGTTTGAAGGATCTGGCCCAAGTTGCCGGTGAACGTGTTGAACCAATGGCCTAGTTCGCTGAACTCGTCTTTTTTTGCCTCTTCAAGTTTCTTCGTGAGGTCGGCCTCGCCTTCAGCCATGCCTTTAAGCAGAATCAACTGTGCATTGAGGGGATTAAGCACGCTCGCACGCGTCCAGAGAGACACGAACAGGCTCAGGAGGATGCCCACCACACCCAAAAGGAGGGAGAGCGACAAGCTGTCGGTTCCCCTGGCCACAAGCGCCGCATCATAGTTGTCGGCCTGAGCCCGCTTCAGTTCGGCCAGGGCCAGGAACTTCTCCCTTAAGACACCTTTCTGCACGTCCATTTCACCGTCGAGCTCGCGCATTTGGGTCGAAACTCCCTTGAAGGTCTTGAGTTGGGGGATCAGCTCAACCTCAAACAAACGCGAAAGTTCCTCGAACGCGCTCGCTGCTCCGAGGAGGAGTTTTTCTCCCTCGGGATCGCTGGTGTCGTTCTGAAACTCAGCTAGCGTTGCGGAAGCTTTTTTTTTGGCGACTGCCCATTGGTCTTCAAAGTCGGCCGAACGGTTGATGATCGCATCGGCAATCGTGCTGTAAAGGACTTCGCCGAGATGGGAGGTATCAAAAGCTTTGTTAACGGTGACCTCAGCCTTGCGGAGGTTGTTCTGTAGTGTGGTCAGAGCCGTCAAGGTAAAGAACTGATTAACGAGCAAGACGAGGATTATGCCCGCCGAAAGTGTGGCTCCGACAAGAAATTTAGCTCTAAGAGTCTTCATGATGAGAAAACAATAATGCATCGATCTACCCGGCACAAGCACCACAGGCGGTTGTCATTTGTCAAAAAATCGTTAAGCTACTGGTCGAATTGGAGCACCATGAAAACCCAGATTTTGAAGAAAGAACAGACCAAAGAGGCCGCCTCGCTTATTCGAAAGGGTGGACTGGTCGTTTTTCCAACCGAGACGGTCTATGGTCTTGGCGCATCGGCGTTCAACCCAACGGCCTGTGCCCGTATTTTTTCGGCCAAGGGTAGGCCTTCGGATAACCCCCTCATTGTGCATATCGCCTCCGAGGAACAGTTGGTGCAGGTGGTGGGCGAGGTTCCGGAAGTCGCCCGGGTGTTGATGGCGGCATTCTGGCCAGGTCCGCTGTCGCTGATTCTTCCACGAAACAACGAATTGCCCGAAATCGTCACTGCCGGGCAGTCCACTGTGGCGGTCCGTTGGCCCCGTAGTGCTCAGGCCCAAGGCTTCCTGCTTGAGTGCGGACAGGGCGTCGCGGCACCTTCGGCCAACGTGAGCGGAGCCCCGAGCCCCACCACCTTCGATATGGCCAAGGGTGCCATGCTTGGCCGTGTAGACGGCATACTCATGGGCGAGGATGCCGAAGAGGGTCTGGAATCGACCATTGTGGGTTTTGAAGACGGTAAAGCACGGGTTCTACGGCCTGGCAGCGTCACCATCGAGCAACTGGCCAAGGTACTGTCGGTTAAGGTGGAATCGCTGGTTTATCTCGCCCCGACCGAGGGCAGACCCCTATCGCCGGGCTTGAAGTATGCCCACTACAAGCCAGCGGCGGAAGTGAGGCTGTTTCGAAGTGTGGCCGAACTTCCCCTTCTGGCCGAAAGCGCAGAAAAAGTGGGTGTTCTTCTGCTTGCCTCAGCTTTAAACCGGCAACCTGAAGGCTGGACCGTAGTGCAGTTTAAAGACCTGAAGTCCTACGCCAAAGGGCTGTATGCCTCGTTTTTCGACTTCGACCGAATTGGCTGTACTGTGATCTGGGCTCAGTTTCCACCGGCGGAAGGTTTGGGTACGGCTTTGGCCAATCGGCTCACCAAAGCAGCCTCCGGGGTTACTCCAGCCAAATAAAGCTGCCGAACCTGCCACAGGGAGCTTCGCGCCGATGGCTAAAAAACAAGTCCTCTCGGCCGGTGTTCCAGGGAGCCTGATGTACCTCTCCCACCCCTAACAGCCTAAGTTGGCGCGCTGCGGCTTCCGAGAGGTCAAACCTCCAGTGCCCGGGCCCGTCGGCCGTAAAATCCTGCCGATGTTGGTTGTCTTTCCGTACGAAGGCGCTCCAGACCTCGTCGCCTACCTGATAGTCGGCTTGCCCGATGCCGGGGCCCACCCAAACGATGAGGTCTTCGGGCGCAACTCCCATAGCCGCAACGCCATGCTCCAGAACTCCTTCCGCAAGCCCCCGCCAACCGGCATGAAAGGCTCCCACCACGGTGCCGGCCCTGTCGGTTGCCAAAACCGGTAGGCAGTCGGCCGTGAGGACAACCAGCGGCACGCCGCGAAGATGAGTGACGCAGCCGTCTGCGGTAGGCAATTCGGGGTCAAGGGGCCCCTCGGCGTGCACCACCAAGGTTCCGTGAACCTGATGGAGCCACACCGGTTCCTGGGCCCACGCTTGGGAAGAAGCAAGAAGACGACGGTTTTGGCGCACCGAATCGGCCTCATCGCCCACATGCAGGGCCAAGTTGAGGCTGGAGTAACTGGCGAGGCTGGTCCCTCCAGTACGGGTAGTCACCAGACTATGAACACTGGCTGGGGCGTTCCAAGCCGGATGAAGCAGGGTCATGTGGCGAACTCAAGCAGTGCGGCGGCCGCGGAAGGGGGTGCAACCGCCAGCACGTCGATGGCCGTCTCAGTGTAGGCTTCCGACAAAACCTGGGTGTGTTTGTAAAGGTATCCCAACAGGTCGCCCCGGTTGAGGGGCAAACGGTAAAGCACCGGACGCCGCAGCGTTTTGAGGGTTTCAGATAGTTTTGTTTTGAGGGCGTCCAGCCCATCACCGGTGCGCAGGCTCACAAACACCGCCTCGGGAAATTGAAGCTCTAGTCCGCGGCGCAGCACCTCGTTTTCCGCCAAGGCATCCATTTTGTTGAACACCAGCACCTGCGGCTTATCGCCGCAACCCAGGCTGGTCAGCACCTCGAGGGTGGTCAGTCGCTGAACATCCCAATCTTGATGGGAAGCATCCACCACGTGCACCAGAAAATCCGAAAAACGGGCTTCTTCCAGCGTGGATCGGAAGGCATCGATCAAGTGGTGCGGGAGTTTCTGGATGAAGCCTACCGTGTCGGTGAGCAGGATTTCCAGGCCTCCACCAAGGGCTGTGCGCCGCGTGGTTGGGTCGAGGGTGGCAAACAGCTTGTCTTCCTGCAAAACGCCGGCGTCGGTGAGGGTGTTCAGGAGGGTCGACTTGCCCGCGTTGGTGTAACCCACGATGCTCACCACAGGGAGGGAATTGCCTTCGCGCTTGCTGCGGGTGCGGTCGCGGTGGCGACGTACTTTGTCGAGCTCTTCTTTCAGTTTATCGATTTTATCGAAGATGACCCGGCGGTCGAGCTCGAGCTGCATTTCGCCGCCACCCCGGTTGCCTCGGGCTCCACCGCGCTGCCGGCTTAAGTTGGTGTAACTGCGGGCCAAACGCGGCAGGCTGTACTGCATGCGGGCCAGCCCTACCTGAAGCACAGCCTCTCGGGTGAAGGCGCGTTCGCTGAAGATTTCCAGAATCACTTCCTGACGGTCGATGACCGTGAGGCCCGAGAGCTCCTCCCAGTTGCGCTGCTGGCTGGGCGAGAGGTCGTCGTCAAAAATCACCAGCGTGGCCCCGAAGTCGAGCGCCGCGGCAACAATTTCCTCGGCCTTGCCTGAGCCCACCAACAGCCGTGGGTGCGGCTCGCGGTGCTTCACCACCAGACCCCTGCTTTCGACGATTCCCAGCGTGTTAACCAGCCCCCTCAATTCGCCGAGGTGCGACTGCGCTGTGTAATCCGAGAGTCCTGGGGGCTGCAGAGTCACCAAGACGGCTTTGAGGGCATCATCCATGGCTCACTATGGGGCCCTAAGGGTGTGGGGGTCAACGGGCCTTGCCCTCGGGTTTGGGCCGGGGTAGGCGCCTAAGACAAGAGTCGGGTCAGCATCGCCAAGAGGCTGTTCTTCTCCTGAAGCCTGACCTTGGTTCGCTCGGTTCCCAAATGCGCCAAAAGCGAACTGCGAGTTTCAGGGGACAAGTTGTCAAACGACCTTGCTGGGCCTTCAGGAACGGTATTGCGGGCCCAAAAGGCCTGCATAGCTTGCCCGGAAAGCACGGTGAGCTCGGGGGTTCGCTCGATAAGGTGCCCAAGTTCCTTCCCCTTTGCATCGAAAAACACGTAGAGGGGGATGTGCACGTCCCCATCCTCGTGGGGGTAGAGCTGGCCGATGTCGCGGTTGTCGGGGTCCTTGGGAAGAATGTGCAACTTCAGTTTGCCGGTTTGGGCTTCGATTTTGGCAAACAGGGGCAGGTTTGCCACCACGTCGCCACACCAGTCGTGGGCCAACACCACCACGTCGGTGACGCCCTTCCAGGTTTCGATTTGCCTCATGTCGGTCTCTGTGAGCTCGTAGGCGGCATAGTTCGCTTCGATGGCCGGCCGGTTGACCTTCATGGTGTCGAGAAAGCCCGCGAAATTGGTGCCGTGCGCAAAGGCTCGGGACAGTTGATCTGGTGTCATACGCATGAGTGCGAAGCTACGCCTTTTTGGCAGGGGCGTCAAACCGCTGGAAGCGACGGGTACTTCCGGCTAAATTGGAAGCCGAGGAGCCGCCATGTACCTAGCCGAGTTGTTCGAACACCCACTGAAGTCTGGCCGGGGCAACCTTGTCACCACGGCGCAGGTAAGGCCGGAAGGGTTGGCGCACGACCGGCGTTTTTTGGCCCACACCGCCGATGGCACCTTTATGAGCGGACGCAGTCATCCTCGGCTGGTGCAGGTGTCTGCTGATTGGAATGGCCAACGTTTGATTCTCCGCGCGCCGGGACAGGAAGAGCTAATAGTACTACCGCACAGGGAAGTTCCCGCCTCGGTGGCCGTTTGGAAAGACCGCTTCACAGCTTGGGACCAGGGAAACAAAGCCTCAGCTTGGTTGTCCTTTTTTTTGCAAGACGAGGTCCGCCTCGCTTGGCTGGGCGAGAGTCAGCGGCAACTACGCTGGGACCACGATCGGCGGGTCACCTTTGCCGACGCGGCGCCCCTGCTGGCCATTTCGCATGCCAGTCTAGACGACCTGTCGCGGCGGGTTGGCCAAGCCCTTTCGATGCGGCGCTTCAGGCCAAATCTCGTGCTAGCCGGGCTTCAACCTTTTGAAGAGGACCGATGGCGTCGTTTTCGCGTAGGCGAGGTAGAGTTTCTCAACCTCGACGGTTGCAGCCGCTGCGAGTTCACCACCATCGACCCCGAAACCGCCGAGCGGCATCCGCTTGGTGAGCCGGTGAAGACTCTGGAGAGCTACCGCCAGGTCGATACAGGAATCTACTTCGGTATGAATCTGATGCCGATCAGCGGGGGTACCCTCCGGGTAGGTGATGAGGTTTCTGTTCTCGAGACGCGAAAAGGGCTCCAGTTCGCTGGGTTCACGGTTGTACAACCTTCCCAAAAGACCGCTAGTTACCAGGCTGTGCCGGGTGTCGAGCAGGAGTTTGTTCTCGTGTGCCGGTCCGTCAGGCAAGAGGCAAAGGACCTCAAGACCTTCGTCCTCGAACCTCGAGAGGGTCGTCCTACCCTCTGGCTAGCCGGACAATACCTGAAGATCCGCACTCCGGCAGGCGACCATCGTTGTTACACGATTTCGTCGGCGCCCGGGAACCGAACTCTGGAAATCACTGTGAAGCGCCTCGAGGGTGGGGTGGTCTCGAATTGGCTCCACCAAGAGCTAAGTCCGGGGTGCGAACTGGTCAGCGAAGGAATCGCCGGACGGTTCACGCTCGAAAATCACCCCTGGAGCAGCCTTTTGTTTTTGGGGGCCGGTTCGGGAATGAGCCCAATGATGGCGATGGTGCGCGACGCGGCTGGTAAAGAACTCGACCTCGATATCGCCTTGCATCAATCAGCTACCCGGGAGGAAGACCTCCTGTTTGTGGAGGAGCTTAAGGAGTTGCAACGCCAGGAACGGCCCCGCTTGTCGTTGGGATTACGGGTCACCAGCCGGGAAAACCACCTAGACTATAACAGTCTGCTTCGGTTTTGCCCCGACCTACGTGACCGCCGGGCGTTTGTGTGCGGCCCCGACGGCTACCGCGCGAATGTGCGCGGCCTACTGGCAGACGCTGGGCTGAAACTCGACCGGCGTTACCACGAGGAGCTCTACGGCGAAGCGGCTCTCGAAGTGCCGCAAAGTCTCGAGCCTGGACTTGTCACCTTTTTGCAAACCGGCAAGACGGTGACCTCCGACGGCGCGACGACGGTGCTCCAGTTGGCGGAAAGAGCCGGAATCACGATAGCTTCCTCGTGCCGATCAGGCGACTGCGGCACCTGCCGCGTGCAAGGGCAACAAGGGGAGTGGTTACTCGCGTGCCACTTCTTTCCCCAAGGGGACGCGAGCTACAACCTGTAGGAGATGCTGGTTTCTCCAGAGGGGTTGGCGGCGAAAGTGCCTGAGGAGCTCAGCGTGATACCGTACCCACCTTGCAGGTCGATGGCGATGCGTCCACCGAGGACGAGCTCCAAACCGATTCCCCCTCCAAAGGTAGCAGATACATCAGTTTGCCAAAATGCTGCCCCTCCAAAGTAGCCGAAGAATCGCGTGAACTCCGAGTCGTTGATCAGCCACAAGCCATTGAGGCCCAAATTTAGCAAGCCTACACCCGTAGGTGGCAAAAAGTTGATTTGTAACCCTAGCGGACCGTCCCACCACCGGTACAGAAAACCGGTACCAGAAATGAAACCCGCGCCCAAGCCGTAGTATTGAGTGGGGGCCGGGGGTGCAGTCTGCTGAGACCAAGACGTACCGGCCACAAGGATGAGCACCAGGGCAAAAAGGCAACTTTTCATACCCCAATTATACTGCGAAGCTTGAAGACCTGCAAATTGTTTCTCCTGTTTGAAGCAGAACACGCGGCCCGCCTGTGTCTCCTTTTGAACATCCGGCCGGATGAACAAAAAAGGAGAACCTATGAAACGAATCGTCTTGTGGGCAGGGCTAACCCTGCTAGCGCTGCACGGCAGCTGGGCCATCGCCTGGCCTGTTCCCATTCCCGGTGGTGAGCTCGGCGAAAAAGAACTGAACGCTATCGAAGGCGAAGCCCTCTACCTGGGGGTTGACCGGGAAAGTGGTACCATGAACGTTACCTCCATCGTTCCCGGCGACTACAGCCGTATCGAGTGCTACACCGTGGGAGCGACCACCAACGTCGTGCGAAACATCGATGCCCCCTTGCCGAAAAATGCCTTGGTGAACACGAATCGGGAAATTGTGGCCAGCAACGGGGTCAAATATAACCCGACGCAATTGGCCCCTGGTACCTACACGTTGTCGACAACCTCGAGCAACGTGGCAGGGCAAGGACCAGGAATCAAGATTGACGTGACCCAAGTTGTGACCAACAGCAGGGGCCAAACAGCCATTTCCAACGACTTCTATATCCACGGAATTCAATACACGAACACGAATGGCTGCGTGGGGGTCATGAATAACTCCATGGCCAGAGTGATGACGACCTACCTCAATGCTGTGGGACCAAAGGTGGTCCAGGTTTCCGGTAGGCGCTGACAAAAGGGTCCCGGCGACTACGCCGGGACCAACTTCAGGAGGAGTCATGAAAATCTGTTTATTTTTGGGAGCCTTGATAGGGCTCTCGGTCTTGAGCATCAACTGTTCTGCGGCTTCAGTGCTTCAGATTCAGATCGAGCATCTGTCTTGGGGGAATGGGTGGAACACTGCTGTCCAGGAGTTTCGAGTCTCCACGGGGGCCGACGGTATGATCCGCGAGATCAGTTTCACCATGCAGGGAGGACGCCTTCCAGAACAGAAGCTCTTCGTCAAGCGCTCTGGACGCGAGGTAGGTTGGTCCTGGAATCAGCCCGGCCTGGGAAAGCATACGTTTTTTCTTCAAAAAACCGAAAAAGCCTGGGAAGGTACAGCTAGTTTTACCAGTTCGGTTAGGCCATCGGAATCGCACAGCCGGCCTATACGCTTGATCTGGGGCCCTTTGCCCGCCCGACCTTGGGCCGATGAGCAGCGGGTCGCGTCTGTGAATGGGAAGCACTATTGGGAACAGCGGGTGGTACCCGATACGCAAACCCAGTGGACCGATATCTATGAGTACACGGGTGGAGAACTCCTTGAGCACTACCGCGACCAAATCAACGCCCGTTTTGTCTTCCACCGCAACGCGAAGGTGGTTTCCGTGGAACGGCTCGAGCAGCCCGACGACGGCGGTTGGACCAAACAGGGTTGGGCCACCTTGAAAGGTTCCTCACTGGCGACAAAAAACCCCGCTATTGATGCCCTAAACTGGAAAATCCTGAACAGCGTCCTGCCCGAGCCGGTCTTCCTTCCCTTTCTGCTGGAGCTCGGTCTGTGATAGGCGTTGACTTGGCCAGCGTGCAAAGTCGCGAGTCTCTGCGGTTCGAGGCCGTTCATGAACAGGCATTCGATTCCTCGTGCGGGTATGCCTCGGTGGCTTCGCTTCTTGACCTCTATTGGAACCAAAAGACTTCTGAGCTTGATCTTCTTGCAGGGGAACCCGGTCGAGCCGGAAACCGCGCGCTCAGCTTGGCGCAGGCTCGCCGGTTACTGGAGCGCTCGGGCTTCGAAGCGAGGGGGTACCGCATGGATTTCCAGCAGCTAGCGGGAGTAGCCGGCCTGTATGCTCCTGTCTTGGTCCATTTTGACCGACCCCAAAATCACTTTGCGCTTTTGCTGGGCGTGGCCGGCGACAGGGTCGTAACTGCCGACCCGGCCCGCGGTGTCGAAGTGCTCTCTAGCAAGCAGTTTCAAGCCCGCTGGTCGGGGGTCGCACTGTTTGTGGCCAAGGGCGACGCCGTTCGGAATCTGGTTCGTCTCGAAACGGTCGTGGATGGGGCCCTGGCACGTCACAGACTCCTAGCCCGTGTTGCCAGCTTACCATGAGGTTTCTGTGGCTGTTTGGCGCCTTTTCTTTGGCGCTTGTCGTTGCTTCTCAGGAGCACCAGAGGATTTCAGCTGCTAAGCCAACTAGTCAAGCGGTTCAGGTTGCGGGGGAATGGGCGTGGTTGGTTACGCCCCAAGGTGTCTTGTTCGGGAACCTTGGGAGCCGCATTTCTTGGGACCTGCAGGACACCGTGGAAGTCGCGGCAAGGCATGACTGGTTGAATCCATCGCCATGGCTTTTTAAGTTCACAGGGCTTGGTACACAGGATAACAGGAGGGTGCGTGGCTCGTTGGAATGGATCATTCCCGGTGGAGCCGCGCTGTCGCTGGGAACTTCTGTCATTCTTGACCCGGTTGTTCTATCGCTTGAAGGTACCTGGGAAGCGACGGCGCAGCCCGCACTTGCGGCAACGCTTTCGCTGGTTGAGGTTCTCAACGACCAGATCTCGTGGCAGTTGGCTGTCACCTCGCGGTTTATCCCTCTCGGTGAAGAGGCCTGGACCGGTTCGCTGGGGGTTCAATGGAGCGTCAGCTGGTTTTCCGGTCCGTGGAGCCTCGAAAGCGGCGTAGCGCTCTACCCCCGGATTTTCACCGGAAGCGGCGCGGCGACGGCCCGGCTCGACTGGTGACTAGAGGACTAGCCGATCCACTTGTGTGGCAAGGTCTTCGAGTTCCCTGATCCAAAAAGCCTTGCTTCCCCAGCCTGGAAAGGTCTTCAGGAATCCCCGGTCGCCGCTTTGGTGGTGGCACCAGGCCAGAAAGTGTACCATCCGCATCAGACGCAGCGGTTCAACCAAGTCCCATGCTTCCTGACCGATCGCCTGAAACTCGCCGTACCCTTCGGAAAGCAGGTTCACCTCGCGACGGCAGTCTTCCCGATAGCCCGGCAGAAGAAGCCAGAGGTCCTGAACAGCCGGTCCCCAAGCGCAGTCGTCAAAGTCCATCAGGAGCAAGCCCTCGCCGGGCCTGTCGAGGATATTGCCTCGGTGGCAGTCCCCGTGAATGCGCTGCAGTTCCGTTCCCTCGAACAACGGTACCAGTTCTTTGGCCACAGGTAATAACAGATTCTCAAAATCTCGGCCGAGGTCTCCAACGATGCCTGAGTCTGCGAGACTCTCGATCTGAGGGAGGAGGGTGGTACCTGGGGTAAACACGGGACGCCACGAAAACTGGCCCGCACGGCCCACCCGGTGAAGGCGGCCCAGCAGACGTCCCAATCGCAGCCAGTCTTCGTCACCCTCGGCGTCGAAGTTGCGGCCACCCTTCTTCTCAAACACGGCGAAATAGTAGGGAAGGTCTCCCGTGGGAGTTTCAACGACAATTTCCCCCAGTGTTTCCGCTTCCTCATTGGCCACAGGCCGAGCCACAGGGAGTTCGGCGAGGGCTGCTTCCAAAAGAAACTGGTGCTCTTCTTCCAGGGCGGGCTTGTCCCAGCGGTCAGGGCGGTAAAACTTGACGATGAAATTGCGGCCGTCTTCTTCTCGCACCCCGAAGACACGGTTGATGTGGCTGTTGTAAGGCACCAAAGATCCATCAAGCTGCCAGCCCGACCATTGTTCCACCGCTTGAAAAACTAGCTGCGGCGTGAGGATGTCAAAGACGCTCACTGCACTTCCCGGGGTGCGGCCCACCAGAACACGGTTGAGATCAGTTCGTCTTCTTCCACAACCGGATGCTCCCGCACGAGGTCGAACCCCGCATCGTAGCCTGCCTCGCGCACAGCCTCGAGCCGGTGCGAGTGCGACAGAATCGTGAACTTCTTTGTTCCCGCCACCAGCACCGGAGGTTTGCGCTGGGGAATGGTATTCATCAGAAGAATCCCTTTGGGAGCAAGCAAATGTCGCATCGCCACAAAAAAGTCTTCCTCGCGGTCGATGTGCACCAACAGGAAAAAGGCCGAAAGGAGGTCGGCACGCCCACGCTGTTGTACCCAAGCCTCACGCGCTTGTTGGTCTTCCACATCAAGCACGCCCAAGGTTGCCGAATGGGTCTTGGCGGAGGCGAGTTTCACCATCTGGGGGCTGAGGTCAAAGCCCTGCAACGCGGCACTTTCGTGCCCGGCCAGCCACTTCTCAAAACGAACCAGGCTGCGCCCATCGCCACAACCGGCATCCAACGCAATCAGAGGACCCTTGCGATTCTCTGCTGGAACACCGGCTTCCAGTTGGGCTAGGGCCTCGCGCCACCAGGCACCAGCGATCGTCCAGTCGAAGCTGTCCAGATGCGCATGGTCTTTCTTGTAGTAGGGCGCGTATAGGTCGTAGCCGGAGGCTGGGTCGAGGTTTTCCACAGGCCGACTCTAGCACCAAAGCCTCCCCGAGGGGTAGCGTAGGGACCATGAGCTTTGAGGAACACTTCGATATCTGCGACAGCCAAGGACGGCCGACAGGCCGCAAAGAGGCGCGGTCGGTGGCACACCAATCGGGACTTTGGCACCGCAGCGCACACCTTTGGCTGGCCAATGCCCGGGATGAGTTTCTACTTCAGCGCCGGCATCCCGAGAAACAAACCGATCCAGGGCGCTGGGATATTGCCGTGGCCGGGCACCTGTCAGCAGGTCAGAATCCGGTTGAGGCCGTAATCCGAGAAGCGTTTGAAGAACTCGGGCTTGTTCTCGAGGCCTCAGCACTGACCTATTTGGAAGACCGACGCAAGGAATACCAGGAGCTTGGATTCGTCGATCGAGAGTTTCAATCTGTCTTTGTATTGCGCCGCGAGGTCGATCTGTCCGAGCTTGTCCTGCAGGAAACGGAGGTGACCGCAGTTGCCTGGGAACCTGCCTGGCGCTTGGCCCAACGGCTGGAGGCAGGAGACGAAAGCCTGGTGAACCGGCGTGGGGAATGGCAGGACGTCTACAGGTTGCTTGGTCTTGATCCGATACTTCAAACATGGCCGACAAAAGTGGTTCATGGTTCTTCGAGCTGATTCTCAACGTCCTCTTGCTCAGCGGCGTCGCGTGGGTCACTTTTGCGGCACGGGGCGAGCAGGAGCGCGGTCTGGCGGTTCCGCTTTTCGCTGCCGTTTCGCCGACCCAATCTAACCTGATCTCTAAAATCCCCGCCAATGCCCTTACCCCCGCTGCACCGGCCCTCACCAGCAATCCCGCGGTCCCGTCCACATCCCCGGCCGCCAATCCTGCCAGTCAGGTAAAACCATTGGTTCCCGCAGCGGCTCAAAGCTTTCAACAGGCGTTCGGAGCTCTGGAAGTTTGGGCCGCAGGCCTCGACGGCAAGATCTCACCCGACGAACTGAAGAAAATCCAAGACACCCTTTCCACCGGCTGGAACGGGACGCAGTCGGCGCGCGACTACCTGAAGACAGTCAACGACCGCATCAACAATGGGCAGGCCGACGCCGTGATCAACGAGGCCCTCAAAACCCTCTCGCAGCAGGCCTCCGAAAAGAAGGTTCTGGCGATGAACGCCGTGCTTCAGCTCATGCGAGACAACGGAATCACGTGGGAACAGGCTAAAGTTGTGCTCACCAAATGGATTACCGAAGTTCTCAAGCTCAGCCCCCTCGATGTGGTCAACGCCCTCAAGTCGTAGCCGATGAGAAAACTTCACAAGTCAGGCGATGCGCTCAGGCAAGAAATCGAGCTCACCAAGGTTACATCTGGTCAGGTGGCGCTTTGGAGTCTAGGCAATCTGGGTTTCGTCCTCAAAGGATCGCAACCGGGTGCCTGTGTTGCGGTCGACCCCTTCCTCACCGACTCCTACCGAGCTAAGAACCCCGAAACGGAGTTTATACGTGCCTTTGCTTCTCCCTTGCAACCCGAGGATCTGGCTGTCGACTTCCTTTTCATTACCCACGAGCATGAAGATCACCTCGACCCCGAAACCCTGCGGCGCCTCCATGCGGTGTCGCCGCGACTTTCCGTCGTGGTTCCTTCGGGTTTGGTGGGCCTAGCCCGTGACCTAGTTCCCGGGTTGGCCCCGTTAGGCTCACAGGAAGGCGAGGTACTGAGTCTCGGACCGCTCAGTGTGACGGCCGTGTCCGCGTGCCACCCCAAGCTCGAAAAAGACCTCCAAGGACGTTCTTTGCGATTGGGTTACCTGTTCGATTTCGGGGATTTGCGCATCTATCATTCGGGCGACACCTTGATTTTCCCGGCTCTGGTGGAAACCCTGAGGGGTCTGAAGCCCGATGTGATGATCCTTCCCATCAACGGTGGTGACTTTTTCCGGGTGTCGCGGAACATTGTTCCCAATATGAACTATCGTGAGGCCGTTGATCTGACCCGGGCCGTGGGGGCCGATCTGGTTGTCCCCGCCCACTTCGACCTGTTTCCCAACAACCGGGAACGACCGGCCCATTTTGCCGACTACCTGCTGGAAGTCACCCCAGAGCAGAAGTTTCACTACTTCACGGCCGGGGAAAGATTCCTCTATCTGAAATAGTTTAGACCATCAAAGGAAGTTCCCATGGCAAAGATAGGCGTAGCAATCATCGGTGCTGGTGGCATCGCACTGGCTAACCACCTCCCAGGCCTAGCGTTGTGCCCCGATACGAAGATTGTTGCAGTGTGCGACACCGATCCCGGGACCCTTGAAAGGGCGAAAAGTGCAGCTGGGGTTTCGATAGGCTCGACCGACTGGCACCAGATCGTGGGGCGCGAAGATGTGAACGCTGTGATCATCTGTACCCCCAATCATCTGCATGGCCCTATCGCCTTGGCGGCCATAGCATTCGGCAAGCATGTGCTGTGCGAGAAACCCATTTCGATGAACGGCGCCGAGGCCCAACAGATGTGGAGCTCTGCCGACGCAGCCAACCTTCGGCACATGACGGCCTTTACCTATCGGTTTGTACCCGCTTTGCGCTACTGTGCTCATCTGGTCCAGCAGGGTGCGGTCGGAACTCCCTACCACTTTCGGGTCCAGCGATTTCAAGATTGGGGAACGCGGAACCTCGGTTGGAGGCAGCAACGGCAGTTTGCCGCTACCGGAGAAATTGGGGATATGCTCAGTCACCGCATCGACTACGGCCACCTGCTGATTGGTCCTCTGAAGAGTCTTGTGGCGCAGACAAAACTTCTGGTTCCCAACCGAGACGGCCACCCGGCCGACGTTGAGGATTGGGTGGCTATGCTGGCCGAGTTTCAGCAGGGCGCCTCCGGAGTTTTTGAGAGCTCCAAACTGGCCACAGGTTGCGGCGAAGGCAAAGACAGCCCCGACCGCTGCGAAGTCAACGGCAGTGAGGGTATGGTGGTCTACCAACTGGCCTCTCCCCACGAGATTCTGCGCGGTACCAAGGGCGCCCACGGTGGACTGAAGGTGGAGAAGGTACCCCGAGAGTTTTTGACCTGGCCCCACTCGACCCGCGACCCCTACCAAGGGGACCCGCTGGTAACCTTCCGTTACGATCAGAACGTGGAGTTCATCCACGCCATTCTAGAGGGCAGGCCCTGTACCCCCTCTTTCGCCGAGGGAGCCAACGTACAGGCCGTGGTGGATGCCATCCTGCTGTCTCAGTCACAGCGGCGCTGGGTCGATGTTGGATATCCGAAAGTCTAGAAGAGGGGGAGTCATGTTGCATGCAGTCGTTTCAGGCGCCGGGAGCGGCGTTGGTCAGGGAGTTGCCCTAGCTCTGGTTCAGCGGGGCTGGACGGTATCCCTTCTCGGCCGCCGGGGTGAAGCGTTGAAGCAGACAGTCGCCTTGGCAGGCAGCCTCGGATCGAAGATGGACACCTACCCTGTCGACCTCGCCCGGGAAGCCGAGGTCTCCAAGGTTGTCGGTGCCATTTTGATCAAGTTCCCAGAGGTTCAGGCCTTGGTCAACGCCGCCGGTACCAATATTCCGCGACGCAGCCTCGCCGAACTGAGCCGCTCAGACTGGAAGGCGGTTCTCGATACAAATCTGAATGGAACCTACTACCTCGTGAGTGAACTCCTCCCTGTGATGCGACGACAGGGTGGCGGATCGATCATCAATCTGGTCAGTGATGCCGGTATCCGGGCTAATGCCAAGGCTGGGCCCTCGTATGTGGCCAGCAAGTTTGCGGTAAGCGGTCTCACCCAAGCCATCAACTGCGAAGAACAGAAAAACGGCATTCGGGCGACCTCCATCTTCCCCGGAGACATCGACACACCCCTGCTCGACAAGCGTCCTGTACCCCCCAAGGCCGAGGCCCGCGTGAATATGCTCCAAGTTGCTGATGTGACGGCGTGCGTTTTACTCGCGCTCGAATTGCCATCCAACGCTGTCATCGAAGAGTTGGTGCTTCGTCCTCGTGCTCTATTCTGATCTCCGGGAGTTTCAGAGGCTCAGTTCGTAGCGGACGAGTTCGCCCTGGGTTTGGTTGGTGGCCAGGATGAGTTCCCGGCCCTCGTAGCCCACAATCAGCATGTTGGCGGCACCGACACCGGACTCCACCACAGAACGTGAGGGCGGAAAGGCCGCGGGTCCCGTTTTCGCAAACTGAAACAAAAGCAGATCCTTATCGCCAGCCCTGTTGCTAACCAGCACCGAAGGTTTGCCGGCAACAAGGCCCGCAAGCACGCAATGGCCGAAGTTTAGTTGGGCTTCCCATACTTTGTTCCAGCCCGAATCCGAGGCCTTGTAAACGGCCAGAACATTGCCGTGGAAAGGCTCGATGGTAATCAGTTCCTCCTTTCCGTCGCCGTCGAGGTCGAACACCGCCACCTCGCTCACTTCGTGTGCGAGAAGCCTTACGAAGTTCCAACCGGCGCCCGGGGCGGAAAGGTCGAGTTCAAATAAACCTTCGGTGCCAGAAACCAGCACGGTAGGCCGCCCCAGAAACGGGCATTTGAGAAACCCGTGGTTCTTATGGAGGTTTTCCAACACAGGCGTCAAAATCCACTTCTGGTCGGCCGGGTGTGTTAAAGCGATGGCGTACAGCGCGCCGGCCCGCGTCCAGTCCGCAGGACTGTCTTTCGTGGAGGCAAGGTTAGCCAACAAGAGGTAAAGTTGCCCGGCTTTCTCTACGATTTCCATGCGGTGAGCAAAGGGCAGATCGGCTAGCTTGTTAGAAACTACCGACGCCCCAAGGGTAGCGATGCGGTACAAGGCTCCACCGTGGAAATTGTAGCCCAAAAAACAGCCCATGATGGCGTAAAGCTCGCCTGGAAGCTCAGGATGCGAAACCAGCGACATGCACCCTCCCGGGCCCGGGACAAGAACCTCGGCGCGGGTGTAGGGTGGGGGCGAGAGGACAACCTCTCCTTTGTCTTCCGTGGCTGCTACGACGCAGCTTTGGCCGTTACGAACAAACGTCCCCAGCGCGTAGGGCATGTTGAACTTGTGAAGAACCCGCTTTTCAAAGTGCATGGATCAAACTTGGTCAGCTTTGAGAAGTTTTTGTGAGCTTTCGGCCATGGCCTTGAGCAATAACCAGCACGACACCGAGCCAGCGTCGAGAACGCCCCGGGAGCGCTCCCCCAGCCGGCTTGCGCGTCCCAGTTTCGCCACCAGAGCTCTGGCGTCTTCCTTGCCTTTCTCGGCGGCCATACTCGCCGCCTCTAAAGCTTTCGCAAAGGAGGGGTCTTTCGAGAGGGACTGATCGAAGGCTGCCACGGCGGGGTGGAGGGTATCGACCAGAGTCTTGTCGCCCACCTGGGCTCCCCCTAGTTCCTGGACGGCTTCCAGTGCCGCGTTCAGCATGTTACTGAACACCGCCGCCTCGATTCTTTCGTGGTTGTTGCTGACTTTTGCCATTTCCCCGAAAAACGTGCCGTAGAGGGGTCCCATGGCCCCACCGATTTCGCCGAGCAGGACCTCAGCAAGGGTCGAAAGTCCCGCGCTCAGGTTACCCTCTGCACCAGCGAGCCTCGTTGCGGTCAGGGTGAAGCCCTTGTTCATGTTGATGCCGTGGTCGCCATCGCCGATGGCTCCGTCGAGCTGGCTGAGGTAAGCAGCGTTCTCATGGATGGTTTGTACCATGGCGTCGATGAGAGCCCTGCCATCTTGGTTCGCGAAGTCGTTCATTGGTCGCCCCTGAGGTGTTTTTTTTCGATCTGCTTAATCCTTTCGACTTTTGCCGTGGAACCGCCGCCTTGGAACTCGGACGCCAGCCAGGCATCGACGATGGTTTTGGCAAGTTCCGACCCGACCACCCTGGCTCCCATGGTGAGGATCTGCGCATCGTTGCTCTTTCGGGCTCTTTCGGCGGAATAAGTGTCGTGGCAGGTGGCCGCGCGGATTCCAAACACCTTATTGGCGGTAATGGCCATGCCCAAGCCAGTGCCACACAGCAAGATGCCCCGATCAAAATGGCCCGCTGCTATTTCTAGAGACACTTCAAGGGCAATATCGGGGTACATTGCCGGTGCCGAGGTATGGACCCCAAAATCCTTGACGACCAACCCTTTGGCTTCGAGGTGGGCTTTGAGGAGGTTTTTGAGGTCCAAGGCGGCTTCGTCACAGCCAAGGGCGAGGCTCATGGTGCCTCCTGGCGGGCCCACAGTTCAAAGATGGCCGGCTGCGATTCGGCTCCCCGGCCCATCGCCTGTGCTGCCACAAAAATTTCATGGGCAGCAGCGGTCATGGGAATCGAGGCCTGGCTTTCGGCAGCCAAGGTGCGAGCGTAGCTGAGGTCTTTCTGCATCATGTTGATGGTTCCCCCTGGAAGGTATTGGCGGGCGGCTATGGCGGGCGCACTCACATCGAGCACCTTCGAGCCGGCCCAGCCTCCTTGTATCGCCTGATAGAGCACCAAAGGGTCGAGGCCGTTCTTCACGGCCAAGGAAAAACCCTCCGAAATAACGCCGAAGGTGACCCCGACGATCATGTTGTTGACCAGCTTTGCCACGTTGCCGGCCCCCACTTCTCCGGCTCGAATCACCGAGGATCCCAAGGCCGAGAGGTAAGGGAGAGCCCGCAGGTAATCTCCCTGTGAAGCCCCTACCATGATGGCCAAGGCCGCAGCCTTGGCACCGGCCTCCCCACCGCTCACCGGCACGTCGGCGTAACCGATGTTGCGAACCGCGACGGCCGCAGAGATTCTGCGAGAAACCGAGGGAAGCCCCGTGCTGAGGTCGAGGATCAGCGATCCTTCGGCCAACGTGTCGATGAGACCCCCGGGCGCAAGGATGACGGACTCGACAATGGCAGCGCTAGGCAGCGAAAGGCACACGACCGAGCATTGGCCTGCTACAGAGGCGGCGCTGTCAGCGCGCTCAACACCGAGGATTCCATGAAACTTTGATTCCTGACTATCGAAACCGACTACCCGGAACTTCTTAGCGAGGTTCTCGGCCATGGGTCTGCCCATGATGCCCAGACCAAGGAAACCAACGGTTTCTGACATCAAAACTTCCTTTTTGCGTGTACGTCCACACAAACCACTATTGGTCTGGCCACCAGACCCTGTCAAGCTTCGTAACCTCTGGCCAGAGAACCGACTTTCAGCCGATAATCAGCTCACTAGTCCCGTGAAGTTGCCCCAAAAAGGACGTCGCATGATCTACGAACTACGATTATACTATCTTTACCCTGACCAACTCCCGGCACTTCATAAGAGGTTTGCCAACCATACGCTGAAGCTTTTCGAAAAGCATGGGATCAAGATCGTTGATTCATGGGATGATGCCGAAGGCAAAGAGGCACTTTATTACATTGTAGAGTTTGCCGATCGCCAGGCCCGTGACCGAGCTTGGACTGCGTTCCAAGACGACCCTGAATGGCAAGAGGCAAAACGTCATTCAGAGCTTGATGGTCCCATCGTCGAGCGGGTGGAATCCATTTTTATGAACCGTACTCCGCTCTAATTTTCAAAGTCCGTGGTAAGCTTGAAACCACCAAGGAGTACAAATATGTCCATCGACATGAACTTCCCATTGAAGGGAAAGGTGGCTCTGATCACCGGAGGCGCCTCGGGCATCGGACGGGCTATTGCCGAGGCTTTTGCCTCAAAAGGCGTGGCGGTGGCCGTGGCCGACCTGGACGGCGCGGCCGCGGCCACTGTTGTCAAAGAACTCGGCGGCGAGTCTTCGGCGCACCACTGCGACGTCACCGATCAGGACTCTATCGCCAAGGTGGTTGCTGAAGTTCTTGCGAAACACAAACGCATCGACATCCTGGTCAACAGCGCGGGAATCGCAGCCCTTGATCCCGCTGAAGACCTCGGCCGGAAAGCTTGGGATCTTACCCTCAGCGTCAACCTCAGCGGCACGTTTTTCATGTCTCAGGCCGTAGGGAGGGTGATGCTAAAGGCCGGCAAGGGCAAAATTGTCAACCTCGCCTCGCAGGCAGCCAGTGTCGCTATCGAGGGCCACGTAGCGTACTGCGCCTCGAAGTTCGGAGTGCTGGGCCTCACAAAAGTCATGGCCGCGGAATGGGCAGGCCGAGGCGTCACGGTAAACTCAATTTCCCCCACAGTTGTCTTGACGGAACTGGGAAAGAAGGCCTGGGACGGACCCAAGGGCGAGGCGCTGAAAAAGATGATCCCCACTGGAAGGTTTGCCAGGCCCGAAGAAATTGCCGCGGCAGCAGTTTTCTTGGTTTCCGACGGTGCCGACATGATCAACGGTGCCGACCTGCTGGTGGACGGCGGGTACACGATAAGGTGAGTCTTAAAAAACGATAAAGGTGGTTGTCCCATGCAGCGGATACTTAATGATCCCAATGACGTCGTAGCCGATATGCTGCGAGGCTTCTTGAAGGCCCACTCGCGGTTGGTCCAAGCTACCGCGAACCCTAAGGTGGTCAAATACAAGGCAGCTCCGGTAAAGGGAAAAGTTGGCTTGGTGACCGGCGGAGGCTCAGGCCACAAACCGGCATTCGTGGGCTACATAGGCCGCAACCTGCTCGACGCGGTGGCTGTAGGGGAAGTTTTCTCCTCGCCTACGGCCAAGAGTTTCCTCGACGCCTTTCTGGCCGCCGATGGGGGAGCCGGCATAGCCTGCCTCTACGGAAACTACGCCGGCGACAACATGAACGTCAAAATGGCCATCAAGAAGGCCGCAGAGCGGGGTCTCACAGTGAAGACTGTCGTTGCCAACGACGACGTGGCCTCCGCACCTCACGACCAGAGAGAAAAGCGCAGGGGGGTCGCTGGCGAGGTTCTCATGTGGAAAGTGGGCGGAGCCAAAGCGTCGTTGGGCGGAGACCTCGATGCTGTGATCGCAGTCGCCCAAAAAGCCATCGACTACACCCGCAGCGTTGGTATTGGGCTAACACCTTGCACCATTCCCGCCGTGGGACAACCGAACTTTTCCATCGAAGCAGGAACCATGGAAGTGGGAATCGGCCACCACGGTGAGCCCGGGGTTCGTGTAGAGCCCCTTAAGACCGCGAAACAGATGGCCCTCGAAATGGTAGACCTCTTGGTGCCGGATTTACCCTTCGTCGCTGGACACGAAGTTGTCGTGCTGGTGTCGGGACTCGGAGCCACCCCCGTCATGGAACTCTACATCCTTTACGACGAGGTGGAGAGGCTACTTCTAGAGCGAAACATCACCGTTTTCAGGCCCTACGTGGGTAACTATTTCACCTCATTGGAAATGCAGGGAGCAACCTTGACGCTTATGAAGCTCGACCCCGAGTTGAAACAGCTCATTGAGCTCGACTCGGAGTCGATGGGCCTCACCCAATTCTCCGGAATCACAGCTCCAGCACACTCTTGAGTCCTAAGGTAAAGCTCCCCGGCGGGACCCGCAATGTAAACTCCCGGTTGGTCGGGCCACCGTTGTAGCCCACGCTGAGGGAAAAGGGCAGAGTCTTGGGCAGGCGCACACTAAGCGACGCCGTGGCCGTGTAAGAGAGGTCGCTCAGGTTAGCAATGGTGCTCACACTGCCATCAATCGCATCGGTAAGGAGCTTAGTCTTGCTTAGCGAGGCAAACACATACTGCTGACCCCAACGGAAGGGCACAAAATTAGCGAGAACCAGACCGGTTAGTTCGGTATCGGACTTGCCGTCGGGGTTCTCAAACGCCTCGAAGCGAAGGGTAAAGTCGTCCAATGACTTTTCGCCGCCTAGACTCGCCGCCCAGCTGTAGGTGTAATCGTTCAACGGTACCGTGGCCCCGTACTCGCCCCAAAGATCGAATCCGAGCAGGCGGCCGCTGAAGGTGGCACCGGCCTGCGGTTTGGACGATTTGCCGTAGGAGCCCTGAACTCCAATGTTGAAGCCCCAAAGTGTGGTATCGATCCTTGCCGCTACCGAACCTTTTTCGATCAGGTCCTGCGGAGCGCCGGCAGCATTGAGCGTTTGGGATAGGTCACCAAATAAGAATACATTGCCTACCCCCACTGGGAGGTGGAGGCGCAATCCCGGCTTGCCCGTGCGTATATCGATGGCTGCCTGGGAGTCTGCCGGTCTCTGGTTGATGAAGTCGGCAGGGCTCCAGAAAAAGGCCGAGCCCCAATTTACCAACTGATTGCCTAGGCGCACAAACAGGATTTTGCTCACGTCAAAGCTCAGGTACACCTCAGAAAGCTGAAACTTTGGTGTATCGAGCGAGGGCTGAGCCAGTTGAAAAGCCGTTTTAAAGACCGAGTCGTTTGTGGAAGTCAGCCAGGTGTGGCCAAACGAATAGCTAACAAAGAACTGGCCCGTATCGGGCTTGTCGGCCTTCAGGAAGCCCTTGCCCGACACCAAGCTCTGTGCACCGTAAGCCTGCCGATCGGAAGGAATAAGCAGCGAGGTGTCGGAGAGCACGCTGACCCCGCCCAGCCAGGTCAGCTTGGTGGTTTCAGCTGAGGTCTGACTGGCTGTCAACGTCTGGTCAAACGCACCTTCGGCGAAAATATCGTCTTCGGAGGCCTCATCCTGTGCGAAGAGCGGCGAAAGGGCCACAAACAATGTAAGGACCGCGAGCAGTACCCTCTTGGGTTGTTGTTGGTTCATGAGGGCACTCCTTAGCGGGATTGTTCTTCCAGAAAGGCTTGGCTGAAGGTGTAATCGGGGATTTTTCCTGTGCCGATATCGTCGTTGCTCAACAGCGTGCTCTGATTCTTCTCAAGATTGTTCTTGGCAAGGAGCTTCGTGAACAGGAACTTGCCCTTGGCAACTTCTTTGAAATCTACGTAGTAGGTGGTTCGCAGCAAGGTCTTGCTGGCTGAATAGTTCTCCACCTTCACCGGGAGATTATTGGTCTTGTTCAAGTACCACTTCTGCACAGGGAAGCTCACATCGAGAGTTTTGGCATCCAGTTGGACAACAGTCGTGTCGTACTTGGAGATCTTCTCGTCGCCTGTCACTTTGGCGGTGTACTGGCTCAAAAGGTCCTGCTTGCCAAAAAGGTCGGTGCGCACGTCGGTGCTTCCCACGTCGTCTTTTCGGTTGCGGAAAACAAACTCGCGGGTGCTGGGCAGATACAGGTATAGGTTGTCGTTGTCGCGATAATAGCCTTTTCCCTTTTCGCTGTCGGGGTACTGAAACAAAATGGTAAACTTGCCGGCTGTGTCCCGGCGGAAAATCCTGAGGCGGAGCACCCGATCGGCCTCGCCTTCTTTTTTTTGCACCAGGGTGAAAGTGCTGGTCATGTCGAGAGATTCCGTGTTGATTTTGTTTTCCAAATCCTTGATCAGAGCTGTCCCCACAGCGGCAGGATCAGAGTTTTGGGCCGACAACGTGGCGGCAAGGAGCAGGAATAGGCCTGCGGAAATGAAGCGGTTCATGAAGCCTCCTAGGCTCAATAGGTTTTCGAGAGGGCGACGGCCGCCCGGATTTTGCCCCCGTGGCGAGCAGGGAAGAACGAGAAGATTGCAGTAAACAACAACGCGACGGTCAGGATTAGACCCAGGGATCCCAGAGTAGGAATAAGCACCAAGTGGCCTTGGTCGAGGAAGAGGCTTAAGATTCCGGCGGGGGGCAGCGTGAGAAGGTTGCTGACGAAACCGATGATCAGAAGCGCGGCGGTGAGGCCCGCAAGCACAAACAGAAGGCTCAGGAACACGTTCTCAAAGATCAGCATCAGAACGATGTCCTTGGTTTCGGTACCTATGGCCCTCAGGGTTCCTATTTCCTGCATGCGGTCGTTGATGGTCATGCGCATGTTGATGAAAATCGAAATGGCGATGATGAACAGCATGATGGCCGCGAGGAAGCCACCGGCGGCATTGACCGCGTCGAGCACCTGCGCCAAAATGGCGACCACTTCATTCACCGTGGCGATAGTGAGGCGGTTCTCGTTGACGTCGACCCCTTCGGATTTGTTCTTGGGCGTCGATGATGAAACCACCGAAATGGCATCGGAACTGCTCTCCGGCTTGCTGGTGACGTAGCCGGCATCTTTGAGAAGGCCCAAAAGTTTTTCACGCTTGACATCTAGACCGTCGGTATTCTTGAAGTACACAAAAAGAGTGCTTGCGGAAAGCTTGTCTCCCATGGCAAGGGACTGCAGGAAGTCAAAATGGCAAAGCACAATTCCCTGCACGAAGTAGTTGGCGCTTTCGTAGATTCCCTTCACCCGGATGGTGCCGGTATTGAAGGCTCCAAAAATCGTACGGGTGCTGATAACCACCTCGTCGTCGAGCTTTAGCTTGAGGTAGTCGGCGGTATCCTTCGAAACAAGCACCCCGTTTTCTTGCGCCACGTAGTCTGCCCAACTGCCCTGGACAAAGTTCACCTGATCGCGAAGGCCGGTGTCTTTGGCAGTGTTAATGCCCTGAAAGCTCAGGCTCTTACTTTGTCCGAGGTAGTAAACGGTGCTGGTTAACTTGTAGCGAGCCAGCACGGTTACTTCACCGGGGTACTCGTCCTCAATGACTTTGGTGATTTTGGGGTAGTCAGAGACCCCGATAAGGGTTTTCCCTTTGACAACTTTGCCGCCCGAAAGGGTCAGGTGTCCCGCCGCCGCCGAAATCAGGTTTCCTGAGAAGTTTTTCTTCACCCCATCGGAAAACGAGAACAGCAGGAGCATGAGAATGGCCACAACAAAGTAATTGACGCCAAGGGTGAAGCTGCGTTTTTTTTGGCGGAAGATGTTTTTGAACGCTAAAGAAAGGTAATAGGGCATGGGATCTCCTTAGACGCCGCTCATGGCTTTGAGAGGCGATATATCCACCGCGACGCGGATGGGGTAAAGGGTGGCCAGAAAGGATACGACAAGGACCAAGCCAACACCGGTCAAGAAAGGTACCGGGCTAATCACTAAGTTCAGGGGGCCACCGCCCACCAGATACTGCGCCACGATGTCGGGCAGTTGAACACCGCCGGAACCAAAGCTGGCAATCAGGAGAAGGCTCAAGCTGATTCCTACCACTGCTGCGAAAAGGTTGAGCAGAATACTTTCCCACAGAAAGATGGCTGAAACGAAGCTTTTATCAGCCCCTATTGCCCTCAAGGTTCCAATTTCGCCCGTGCGCTCGAGGATGTTGATGATCAGGGTGTTCATGAGAATGAAAACCACGATGAGGAAGATCAGGAAGGTCGCCCCGTAGATGACGGCCTGAAGGATGTCGGCAACGCTGGCAAAGAAGCTGGAGGCTTTGTTCCACGGAATCGACTTCACCTGAAAACCTTGAGCTTCCACGTCTTTGAGGAAGGCTTCCGCTCGCCCGGAATCTTTGAGCTTGATAGCAATCTGTGTAGATCCGGTGAGTTCTTCTTTGGCCAGCGAAGCCACGTCGAGCTTGTCGAAGGCCGCTGTGTCGGCGAGGCCAAAAATAGCATCGTCGCTGGTGGCGGCGAAGGCATCATCCATGGTGGCTGGCAGCGAACCGGTGGCAATCCCCGTGAAATTGAACAGGCTGCTGTAGGTGCGCATGTCCATGAAATTGATGTAATTAAACACATTGCTATAGTGCTTGGGCTCGAAATACCCCAATATCTGACTGGGGACAGCATTCACGCTTCCGCCCCCCGTGAGGCTCAGAAGGGTTACCTTCTGGCCCGGCTCGAGAGTGACGCCATACTTGTCGCGGTAGGCTTTTTTCTGCATCTCGCTGAGTAAAACTCCCTGCGAGGATGGGGACCCCTCTGAACCGAAGTACTGACCCGTGGTGACCTTCAAGTTGTCGAAGGTTTTTTGGTAGCGGGCCGTGTCGACGGCATAAAACAGAATGGGTAGATCAATTTTCGCTCCATCCTTCACCGTGGAGATCAGGCCGTAGTTCTGCCCGATGGAAACAAAAGATTCCACATCTGGGTTCGAATCGAGCCAAGTCTCAATCTTGCGCGAGTCTTCCACCACAGGCAGCGGGGTGTTGAAGCTGAACGGGGAAGGAATCTCCCGCGAACGGTTGGAGTAGAGTTCTAGGTCGCCGGTAAAGTAGCTAACGATGGCCTTCTTGCTTTCACTTTGCGCCGAGGAGGCGAAGGTACCGCCAAAAACGATAAGGAAGGTACCAATAGTGACCAGGCTTCCGATGAGCAGCATTCGCGTCTTGCGGCGGAGTATAGACCGCATCGCGATGCGGATCGCAGCGGGCTTGAACAGATCCCTCATACAGCCTCTCCCACGGATTTTACATTGTCACCGGCAATCATCCCGTCGTGGATCGATATGACCCGGCGAGCCTTGTCCATGATGGTGTGATCGTGGGTGCTGAATAAAAAGGTGGTTCCCTGGCGTCGGTTGAGGTCTTCCATGAGCTCTAGAATCTTCGCCCCGGTTACCGAGTCAAGGTTGGCGGTCGGCTCGTCGGCCAAAACCACCAAAGGCCTTGTCACCAGGGCGCGGGCAATGGCAACACGCTGTCGCTGGCCACCGGAGAGCTCGCTAGGCTTGTTCTTCATGCGGTCGACGAGCCCTACTTCTTCGATGAGCTGCATCACGTGGGCCTTGCGCTCGGCCTCGTTCATCCCCTTTTCCAAAAGTAGGGGCAATTCGATGTTTTCGTAAACGTTGAGAACCGGAATCAAGTTGAAACTTTGGAAGATAAAACTGATGGTGCTGCGACGGTACTTGGTGAGCCTCTTGTCGCTCAGGGCACTGACGTCGTCGCCACCGATAATGACCCTTCCCGAGGTAGGGTTGTCAATACAACCCACCATGTTGAGAATGGTGCTCTTTCCCGAACCCGAAGGCCCGGCAATCGCGGTGAACTCACCTTTGGTGATTTGAAAACTGACGCCGCGCAGGGCTTCCACCTTGGTGGTTCCCAGCATGTAATGTTTCTTGACGTCGCCTAATTCAATAATAGTGCTCATGTTTCCTCTCTTTTTGTGATTCCGTTGATCAGAATCTTGATAATCTGTTGTTTCATCGCTTGCCGGTCCCAGCCTTTTCCAAAGGTGGCCGGCGCCATTAACCCACCGAGCATACCCAGCAGCATTTCTGCCAGCACCTGCGGCTCCATCTTCCAGTAAAAGCCCTCATCCACACCACGGCCGATCAGCCCCAGAATCTTCTCGTTCATGTCGCGCATCTTGAGGCCCATTTCTACCCGCTCTTCGGGCGACAAAATGCTGTCCATGAAGTGCCCTACATGATGGTGAATCTGGAAAAACGACCGCTGCGAATCGGCATCGTCAATGTAGTTGCCAATCAGGTCGCGCAAGTTGTCCACCGGATGGCTCGAACGTTCAAATAACCGGTCCATTCGGGCGCTAGCTTCATCCATCGAGTCGCCAATAAGCGACTTAACGATGGCCTCCTTGCCTGGGAAGTAATAGTAGAGAGAGGCTTTGGCGTAGCCGAGTTCCACCGCTATATCCTCAATGGTGGTGCCTTCGTAGCCCTTGGTCGCAAACAAGCGCAACGCCGCGTCCTTAATCTTTGCCGACTTTCTTCCTCTCTCACCTAGCTGCCGCGTTGTCCGGCTTTTGGCCGTCATTAGCCCTCCTCGTCCCTTAGTTCTGTTTTTCGAACGCTGGGTCGAAAATAGAAGGTAACTGGGGGGAAGTCAACTAGCTTTTCAACAATTCAAGGTAATGGTCCCCACTCTTGTTCAGATATTGCATCAGGACGCACATATATCTAGAATGTCCAATATGATAAAGTTCAACTTAACGGGGAAGATCCTGCTGGGGGTTGTTTTCCTTCTGGTTCCATTGGGCCAGACACTGACGTCGGTTGTCCAATTTGGATCTACGACTATCACGACGGCCAATACAGAGCGCAAAGGCCTCGCTTTGGCCTCGCCGCTTCTGGAATCAGCGCTGCAATGGCAGATCAAAGGACCCGACAAGGCTGGAGACTCGAAATTGTCGGGTCTGGTGGATACTTATGTGAAGCTGCTGGCAGCCACCCCGGAACTCACCATCAACGAGGCATCCTTGAATGCTGGCGGTTACTCATGGTTAGCGCCTGAGGCCATCCGCGAGGGTCTCTTGAGTGGAGCCGGCGGTAATCTCGAGCAGTTCAAGGTGCTGGAGAATGCACAACTCGATCAGGTATCGGCCATCGCTGACGCCTCCTCCCTGGTCCTCGACCCTGACATAGACAGCTACTACCTCATGCTAGGCATCTTTGATTCATTGCCTGCTTTGCTCGCCGGGGTTACCGGTATCCGCAACACGTTAGTGAGCGACAAAGAGATGAGCGGTCCTGAAAAGGTTGTCGCCGCCGCAGCAGCAGACTCCTTGGAATCAAACTCCAAAAAGTTTGCCTTGAGGGTGTCGCGATCCATCGATACCGATGCCAGTGCACACGGTGCGGTGGCCGGATTCAGCGAAACGGTGAAGCCCCTGCTCACCACCGTCACCAGTCTTGGTACCGAACTCAAGGCGCTTACCTCCTCCGCTGTGCTCGGTGGTTCCCTTGACCGGCTCGCCTACCACTCTAAGTTGATTTCTTACGTTACCCAGCTAGCGAGTTTCCGAGCCACTGCAGTAAACGTGATGGATAAAATGCTGTTGGCTCGCATCGATGAGGCTCAGAAAAGTCTCTGGGAAGCCATCTTGGGAGCCTTGGCCAGTCTGGTCGTAGGGGCCTTGGTGCTCACCTGGGTACTCCTCGACGTGCGTTTCCGGGTCCGCGGCCTCGAAAAAACAATGTCTGCGGTCGTTTCAGGGGATCTTACCCAACCACTGCCCACTCGACTTCTCAAATCGAACGACGAAATTGGGCAGATGGGCAAACACTTCAACGAACTGCTCCTGATGCTTGCTGAGTTGCTCAAACAGATTCAACTCACCTCGGTTCAGATCACCGACATGGTGCAAGGGCTTTCGGCCTCATCGCAGGAAATCAGCGCAACCGCCAATGAGCAGGCCGCGGCTGTGAAGGAAATTGTCTCTACCATTGAAGACACCAACCATCTGGCCAAAAATATTTCGAACCGGGTAGAAGAAGTGAGCCGCATCGCCACTGACACCAAGGGCAATGTAGAGGACGGAGTCACGGCTGTTCAAGACAATATTTCGAAGAGCAACGAGATTCATGACGCCAACAGCAAGACAATTTTGGGTATCAATTTTCTGAGCGACAAGATCAAAAACATCTGGGACATCGTCAACATCATCAACAGCATCGCTGACCAGACCAAGATTATTGCCTTCAACGCCGAACTCGAGGCTTCCAGTGCTGGAGAGGCAGGCAAAAACTTCCAGATCGTTGCCTCCGAAATCCGACGGCTGGCTGACAGCACCGTCACGTCGACGAATGAGATCAAAATCCGCATCCAGGAGATTGAGCGAAGCAGTGACGCGCTTCTGCTATCTAGCGAGCAGGGAACTCTTCAGATCCTCCAGGGAAAAGACCTCTCGCAGCGCATGAACAAGCTCTTTGGCGATATCGCCCTGAGCTCTGAGGTGAGCAGTAGTTCTACTCAGCAGATAGCGGTTTCGATACGTCAGCAAGTGAGCAGTTTTGAGCAGATTCTGATTGCTATCAAGCAGATTTCCCAAGGCGTGGACAACTTTGTGGTGTCAACGAAGTCTACCTCCGGCACCACCGAGAACTTGCGCAAGATGTCTACAAAACTTTCGGCCATGCTGGAGAAGTTTGAGATGGCCGAAGAGTAAGCAAAATGGACTCAACACAGATCCTGGCAGAAATAGAGCTGTCTCAGAAACTGGACGACCAAGGTGAAGTAGCTGCCCTCGACGATACTAAGTACATTATATTTACTGCTGGAACAAGGCTTTACGCGCTTTTGGCCGATGACGTACAGGAAATCATGCTTGGATCCGAAATCCACTACCTGCCGTTCCTGCCTCCCTTCGTGCGTGGCCTGATTAACCGGCTTGGCGAACCACTGACTGTTCTCGACCTCGATTACCTTTTGCAAGGGCGTCCCTTACAGGGTAAGGCCTTCATTATCCTCAAGCCCCATTTGTCAAAAATGGCCTTGCTGATCGATGCGGTGCAAGACATAACCCGGGTACCAGCAACTTCCATCCGTTCGGTCGCAGAAGGTAGTCAGGGTCAGGACGCTTATGTCGGTGGTGTTTTTGCCCGCAAGGATGGTGATGTCATCCTGCTGTCACTTGAGCACATCATTGCGGCGGTTCGGAAGGCTGTTGATGTCACGAGCTGACTTTCTCGTGCTCCACTACGGTACTTTCGACCTCTTGTTTGCGCGAGACACCCTCTACGCCTCAACGTTTCGAAAACCAGCTCAGGGCGTAGAGGGTCGCGCCAAAGTTATTTTTGGCAATCGAGCCATTCCGGATATTGATCTCGACCTTTATGTTCGTCACCTTTTTCCGAAGGCCGTCGCGAGCCTGCCTCATCTTGGTGCGGTTTGCAAAGTGTCTGACTTAGAGAAGAACCAGGAATTGCTCGAGGGAGAGGAGTTGTTCGCGCTGGCAATTCCGTCGGATTCTGAGGTGAGGGCCCTCGAGCTCTCGGAGTTTCGGCCCCTGCCGTTTCACCTGCGCCCCTGCCTCGATCGTCACGGCTTGCGGGCAATTCGTTTTGAAGGCCTACGAATTCAGTATTTCTGCGATGCGGGTGTCTTTATTCCGGGATGTCTGATTTTTCATCACCTTAAAGGAGTTCAGGATGACCATTCTGGTGGTTTCACCTTCAGCCCTGTTGCGCTCCACGCTTAAGGAGCTCCTCATCCAAGTTGCAGGGGTCGACACGGTGCGGGAACTCGGTTCTGAGCTTCAGCTGGAAGCGACGCTTAGCCAATTCAACCCTGCCCTTGTCCTTGTGGATGAGGTGCTTAGCGTCGATTTGACCAAGGTTGGCAAGGTTTCGGGCACCTCCCCTTCGGTGTTTCTCCTTCAAAGCCCATCTTCACCAGCCCGCACCAAGGCAGTTTCAAAACCTGATTTTGCCAACGCTAGCCAAGGAGATCTGAAAAAGACCTTCCTTCCGTTGCTTGGCGAGCTGGTTGCTGAGGCCTCTTTGAAACTCCAGCGAGGCACTGAACAAAGGGGCAGATCTTCCGGTTCGTTCTCGATGGTCGTGATTGGTGCCTCAACTGGTGGCCCTGCAGCAGTGCGTACGGTACTGTCACACTTTGGCCCCGAGTTTCCCTATCCTATCGCCTTGGTGCAACACATCGACACCGGATACGACGAAGGTTACGCCTCCTGGCTAGCGCAAAACTCCAAACTCAAGGTGCGACTGGCCTGTGAAAACGACCGACCAAAACCCGGAGAGGTGATTGTAGCTCCCAACGATAAGCACTTGGTCTGCCAAGGAGAAACTTTTGGTCTGGATGATGGCCCGAAGGTTCTCAGCCAAAAGCCCGCCGTAGATCGCTTGTTTTCCAGCGTTGCCCGTTACCACGGCGCAGGGGTACTCGCCGTTCTGCTCACAGGTATCGGCTCAGATGGTGCCAACGGATGCCTCGATATCGTGAAAGGTGGCGGCATCACGATAGCTCAGGACGAGGCTAGCTCGACCGTGTATGGAATGCCCAGGGCCGCCGCCGAATTGGGGGCCGCTACCCACGTGTTGGGACTCAATGACATCGGTCCAGCGGTATTGGAACTGATTACCGCTCGGCAGGCAAAATGAACAGCGAAGAAAGGCTGGAGATTGTTCTGCAATACTTGGAAACGCGGTTGGGTCTGGCAGTTCCTGCAACCAACTATTCCCGCTTGTCGGAGTTTGTGGGTGAACGTCTGATGGGGCAACAATGGACCTTTGACGACTACTTGGAGCACTTGGCTTTTGACTCGGACGAGATGGATCTGCTCATCGAAGCCTCCACCATTGGAGAAACCTATTTCTTCCGTGATGAGTCTCACTTTGCCTTGCTTGAGCAAGAGATACTTCCGTTTTTTTCGACTTTGGGACGCATACCTGTGGCGTGGAGTGCTGCCGCGTCTTCTGGCGAGGAGGCCCTCTCCATCGCCGCTCTTTTCGCCCATTATTATGGTGGAACCCAGAATCTGACTGGAAAAATCTGGGCTTCGGACATCAACAGCCTTGGCCTTCAAACCCTCGCCCACGGGAACTATCCACAACGTTCGCTGCGCGACGACGGCAGCCGATTTCATCCGGTCCTGGAACCCTGGATTGAGCGCGGGTCCCGCATTCAAGTCGACTCCCGCCTCAAGAGCGCCGTGCAGGTTCGCATGATCAACCTGATGACCGACAGCTTCGACGCGATTCCGGGCCGGGTCGACATCCTTTTCCTCAAAAACATGCTGATTTACTTTCCGCTGGAACGACGCAAAGCCATTTACCGGAAGGTCAGCGAGAAACTCTCCTCCGAAGGATTTCTAATCCTGGGAAAATCGGAGGTGCCGTTCTTTGAAGACCCGGGCTTGACGCTCCTGGAACACAGGGGGCTATTCTATTTTGTGGCCAAGACCTCCTCTTACGATGGCAGGAGGGAGCTGTGATTTCTGATCAGCTGACAGCTCTGTTTCAGAGTCAGGCACGGGCAACCACGGGGACGCTCCGCGCACTCTTAGTACAAGCTCTCCGCAACGCCGACGATGAGCTTCTCTGGATACGACTGAGCCGGATGCTGGAGGCTTTGGCCGCTGATGCCTTGGCCGCAGGAAATACTCCCGTCTCAGAACTGTCTACGGCAATGAACCAAATTCCAGCCGGTCTCATGGAAGGCCGATTTTCGTTTGGCCCCCTCTATGTCAAGCTTCTGATGTTGCTCATAGAACACCTCGAAGAGTTTCTCGGACCCACAACGGAAACCGCCACCTTGAGGCTGGCGACTTTGTGCAACCTCTGCAACCGGGCCTACAACCGCGAGTCCTTTTCACTCAAGGGCTTTTCTCTCATGGAAATGCAACAGCAGAGAAAAGCACCTGACGCGACGAAGGTTGACGAAAAAGTGGACGAGTCGGTCCAAGTGAGTCTCGATACCGTGGAACGCTTGGGCGAACAGCTCAATTCTGTGATTGTTCACCAGTTTCAGCTCAAAAAGAACGGCGATGGGCTCTCGCATATAGAAGACGCAGTCAGAGAGCTCCTTCACGGCTTGTCGGGCGCCGATCCCGGGCCGAAGAATCTGCAACGGGCCGAAACCATCTTGAAAGATTTACAAACCCTGGGTACGGGTCTCAAGGAAGACTTGCTGGCGGTTGACCGCTCGTCGTTCGGCTTGCAGGAAGAAATTGCCCGCCTGCGAATGCTTCCCTTTCACGTGATCGGTGAGCGTTTGGCCACCCACGCCCGAAAGCGCGCCCAGAGCGAAGGAAAGGTGGTAGAGCTCAGTTTGCAAGGGCAGGCAACCCTTCTCGACAAGTCAATACTCGAGTTGGTGTACTTGCCGCTTTCTGAGCTGGTTTCCAACGCTGTGACCCATGGAATTGGTAGCTCGCCTGAGGGCAAGGTGAGCCTCGAATGTTCGAGCGACGGCACCTCAATACGCATTGCTGTGATCGATCATGGACCAGGAATCGACTTCGAAGCGTTGCGAAGCTCTGCGGCGGTGGCGTTCCCTTTGGAGCGAGACGAGATTTTGGCCATGGCGGCCGAACAGCTCACCAGGTTTCTTTTCGAACCCGGTCTGGGAAGTTCCGTCGGTCTTTCGGGGGTAAAAGAGGCTCTCGATGCCATGCAGGGCAAGATCAGCATCGACTCACATCAGGGAACGGGAACCACCATCGTGCTCCAGATTCCTGCCTCAGTTTCGCTCGTGAGTGGTTTTTTTGTCCGGGCTGGCGGGGAGCGATTCTTTATCCCGGCGGTGTATGTGCGCGAGGTTGTCATTTTCCAGCGCAGCGATCTGGTCAGTTTGCCAGGGGGCCCGGTTTACCCCTTGAGGCAGGAAATGGTGCCGGTTGTTCCTCTGGCGAGCGTTTTTGAGGGAAAGGAAGCCTTGCGCAAAGACGTCGAACAAATGGCCATCATTTCTCTTTTGGGAGAAACCTGGGGCCTTATTCTCGATACGATTGTTCGTCATGCTACCCTAGGCTACAAACCTCTGCCCGACAACTTGTCTTCGCTTCGAGAGGTCCAAGGCCTGGTCTACGACGAGAAGTTCAATCTGGTGCCTATTCTGAGTATTCCCGCCATCATCATACAGATCCGCCGACTGCGTTCCATCGAGTTCCGCCAGAGGTATCACAAGGCGGATGTGTCGGGACGCAACATATTGCTGGTCGATGACAGCCTGGTTTCACGCCAGACTCTCGGGCGCATCCTCGCCGATGGAGGCTTCACTGTTGAGGTCGCCGAAGACGGCATCGCTGCGCTCGAGTTACTTCACCACAAGTTCTTCCACCTGGTGATCAGCGATGATGAGATGCCGCGGATGGATGGCCTGACTCTCGTGGAAAACCTGCGCAAAGAGCCCGAGTACGTTGAGGTACCCGTCATCATTCTGATTGCCGAGAGGGGCGGTAACGCAGAAAGCCAGTTTCGCAAAGTCGGTATCAAGGATTTCTACCAGAAGTCCGACTTCGACAGGCACGCGTTGTTGCGTGACATCCAACGGCTTCTGGCTGGGGCCTAGCCATGGTGGTGGTGCTCTTGGGCGACGACGAGCAATGGCCCGAGCAATGGAAAACGCCCGCGGTGCAGTTCCTTTGCCTTTCCGATAGGGATGGGTTTACCGATTTTGATTGGGGGACGCTGGAGTTGCTTCCAGACCTTGTTGTGCTCGACCAACCCGGCTCACCGCGATTTTTGGCCCTTTTTAGTCAGGTAAAGTTCCACTTTTCTGAAAACCGGACCCAAATTGCCTCGTGGTCGGAAAATCCCAGCCCACGGGAGGTGTTCATTTGCCACAATGCCGGCATTTTGCTGTTGCATCCCGGGTTGTTAGAACGACATCCAAGTTTGGAGAATCTGCCCAAGCCGGTTCTGCCCGGCTCGCCGAGGCCGGAAGTTCTGAATCTTGAGAATCAAGGTTTTGCTTTGGGACTTCACAAAGACCTCACCCAGTCGTTTTTGGAGGGCCAAAACCCAACCGCGCTCTTCTGGCACCTGCGCAACGCCTTTTCGCTGGTTTCAAACCCTGACATCTTGGTGTTCATCTTGAAAGACCGGCCTCATATCAAGGCCACGATTTTTGCCGGACCCGATCTGGTAACCGCCGAATGTGATAACTTCCTGCGTTTCTGTCAGCAGGATTTTCTGAACACCGACCGCTTTGTTGATCTGGAAGCCATGGTGATCGAGTACCTCGAACGCGATCAACGCCAAATAACCGGTCGCGGCCGGGGGGCCCTCAGCTCGTACTGGTTCCATGAGCTCAAGGATGCGCAGGGCGTGAGTCTGGGAACGGTGCATAGCGGAAGTTTCAGCAATCAGTATTTCACTCCGTTAGTTGAGCGCCGGTTGTCGTCCGTGGCGGTATTGGCTGGTCCCCTAGTCGGAATGATGCTGCGCGACCAGCACCTGAGCAAGCGATTGACGTCGCTGCGGACACTATTTGGAAAGTTCCTGCCGGACACCGTAGTTGAGAAGCTACTAGCGGCCGACCAGGATAGCCCTATGGAAGAGGGCAGAAAGCAAGAGCTGGCAATCCTTTTCTCGGATATCCGAGGCTTCACATCCATTACCGAGAGAAACGGGGCCGAGGCTGTCGTTGGCTTTCTCAACCACCATTTTGATGCCATGGTGGCGGCCATTGTGGCCAATGGCGGCGTGGTCGATAAGTTTATCGGCGATGCCATCGTTGCCGTGTTTGGCATCGATCCCTTGCCGATCTCTCCAGCGGAGGCGGCAACCCGAGCGGCACAAGCCATGATCGCTAACCTAAAATCGGTCGAAGTGTCGGGTCTTTTGCTCGACGGAAACACCTACCGCATTGGTATCGGCCTGCACTACGGCGAGGTTGTGCTTGGATACCTTGGATCTGACGAAAAAACCGCGTTCACCGTGATCGGAAAAGCCGTCGAGACCGCCGAACTGTTGGAGTCCTCAACTAAAGCCTACCAAGTCGATATCCTTGTTTCAGGCGAACTGCGTGAACGAGTCTTGACCGATGTCCTGAAGTTTCAAGACCTAGGAACCATGGAAGATGCCGAAGGCGAAGCTTTGAGGTTGTATACCGTATGAGGATACCGGAGTGAAGAAACTGCTGGTCCTCGATGACTCCCCTTTCTTCTCTGCCCTCTTACGGCCGGTGCTGCAGGTTTGTGGATATGAGCTGACCGACCGACCGGAGGAGGCCAACGCTGTCCTGGTGGATCCCACCTGGCATTCGGATGCAGGCTTCCTGATGTTATTGGCCCTGCGCGAGCTTGCCCCCGGTGTTTCTCTACCCGTTGTGGTGCTTCTAGCTTCACCGACGAGTCAGTCGAGGGCTTTTCTCCAGGGGCTCGAGTTCCCTTGGGCAGTGAAAGGACGACTGAAGGACGAGGCACTGGGTAAGTACTTCTTGAAGTTTTTGGAGCAACCGACGACCCTACTTTCGCACGAGTTTGGACCCCTGCTTCAAGAGGCTTTGGCCAAAGCGTTGCAAGCCGACTCCCGGCCCTACCTGAATCCACTCATCAGCGGCGCTTTGCTTCACGCCCTTTCAGAAGCTGGAACCACTGATGTTGCTCTTGAGAGGGGTTCCCGGTCGCTTTTTGACCATTATCCGCTCCTGGTGGCGGGCATCGAGGTCCCCGGTGCCACTCTGCTGACCTGCCTCGGGGTCGACACGGCCCGGGGCGCCGTAGCGAGAGTCTTGCAAGCCCTAGGCTGGACTTCTGAGCGCCGGGTTAACGAGCTTCGCGAAATCCGTGCAGAGTTTCCGATGTCACAGACACCCGCAGGCCACTTTGAACGGAGTTTTTCTTTGCCACAATGCTCGGGCCGATTCGTTGCGGTGTTCTCCACCGATGATGAGTTGATTCTAGAATACTTCGAGCGTACCCTCGCGGCCTTTGACCGGGCTCTCACGGTTCTCGCCAAAGGACTGGCGCTTGCCAATTCAGAGAAAAGGGTATTCCGCGTTTTTTCACGCTTTGTTCCTTCGGTCGTGATCGAAGACCTGTTGCGCAAGAAATCGGCTGCCGCCCTTCTCACCGGGGAAAAACGCCGCATTGTCGCCCTGTTTTCCCACGTGCGGGATTTCTCGTTTTATGTTGAGGAAAACGACCCTAAGGAGCTCGTGCGGTTCCTCAACCGCCACTTCAGACTGTATGCGAAGATCATCCGAAAACATGGTGGTTTCATCAACAAGTATATCGGCGATGCGGTGTTTGCTATTTTTGGGGCTCCGGTGAGCCACATAGACAACGCACGACGGGCGTTGGCGGCGGCCCTCGAGATTGAGCAGGAACTTGCCTTGCTTCCGCCTCTGGAACTGCACTACCCCGCCGAGGGCTATAGGGTCGGCTTGGGCCTCAACGAAGGCGAAGCCATTGTAGGTAACATCGGAAGCAGGGATTCCTTCGATTACACGGCCATTGGCGACACTATCAACCTAGCCGCACGACTCGAATCGCTGTGTAAGCACTATGGAACAGGTGTTCTGCTCTCGGACGAGTTCCGTCAAGCGCTAGAAGCTCAGCATGACCCACACCGGCTCAGACAAGTGGATCGGGCCAGGGTGAAAGGCAAGCTTGTGGCAACGGTGTTTCATACCGTATACCCTGAGGCGAGTGTGGACCCTGAGTTTGACAGATGCTACCGCAAGGGCATGAAGATGTTCAGGTTAGGCAACTGGACAACAGCAGTCGAGTTCTTTGACAGGGGACTCGAGCTCCAAAGTGGGGATTTTCTCTGCGACTTGTACTCTCGCAGATGCCGGGAGTTTATGGTTTCGCCACCAGAGGGCTGGGATGGGGCAATCACGTTGGGCTTCAAGTAGTCGCCAGGGAACTAGCGGTAGGTTGGTAGCCCACGGCTATTGCCTCAAGATCTTTTCCATGGCTTTGCCCTTGGCGAGCTCGTCGATAAGCTTATCGAGGTACCTGACTTTCTGGACGACCTTGTCTTCAATGTCCTCGACTCGGTAGCCGCAGATCATTCCGGTGATCTTGTGCGAGCTGGGGTTCAGTTGCGGCGCTTGCTTGAAAAAGGTCTCGAAGTCGGCGTCTCCAGCGGTTAGCGAAACCAGTTCGGTCTTGTCATAACCTGTCAGCCAAGTGATGATCTGGTCCACCTCTGCCTGAGTGCGGCCCTTCTTGGTCGCCTTTGCCACATAAAGCGGATAGACCTTGGCAAAGGACATTTTGTAAATCCG
Organism: Spirochaetales bacterium; assembly: GCA_947478845.1. GTDB lineage: Bacteria > Spirochaetota > Spirochaetia > JABEVK01 > JABEVK01 > JAIFLN01. Next base: position 152,587 of record CANJXC010000002.1, read on the forward strand.
CGAATGGTCGTGCATCGTTTTCCGCTCCCTGCATGGGCCGTTCGGGCCGTCAAACTAGTCCTTCTCGAGAACTTCCTTGGCCGCTTCGAGGCCGCTCAGAAAGGCACCATGGACGGTACCGCGATAAAGTCGGTTGGTGTGTTCCCCCGCAAAGTACAAGCGCTCCCCAACCGGCTCAGCAAGAGTGTCGAACATTGAGATATCGGCTCCCTGCGCAGCGTAGCTGTAGGAACCGAGGGTGTAAGGCTGAACAGACCATTTGGTGCGCAAGAAAACCTTCGGTTTGCCGACCTTCGGGCCATAGATGGCTTTCAGATTGGAAAGAATCTCGTCCAGGGCAGCCTCATCGGTCATGCCTTCCGATTGCTTGGCAAAATCTCCAAACGCAAAGGTCATAAGCGCGGGCTTCTTGCTGAAAGTCATCAGGTTAACAAAGTAGTTGAAATGGCCTTTTTCCTTGGGCGTGTACCCAATGTACTGGACTTTTGAGTTCCAAAAGGGTGCATCCCAAATCAACAGGAACTTGTTCACAACCCCCATTTGCATTTTGCCAATCGCCGTTTGCGTCTTGGTGGGCAGGTCGGGAACGAACTTGATCATGCCCGATTTCAGTATTCCCAAGGGTACAGTGCAAACCACCGCATGAGCCTTATAGGATCCAGACTTCGTCGTAACCACGACTTCAGGTCGGGAGTAATTAATGCCTGTCACCGGTTCATTGAGCCTTATCGTCAGGTCCTTCGCAAGGAACCGCGCCAATTTGTCGTAGCCGTTGGTCACGATAACGTCCTCTCCGGGGAACTTCTCGTCACTCTGGAATTGTCTGCCAGACATTTTTGAAATGTCCCCGCCGACATCAAACTCCAGGTAGGCCGAAAGCATGTAGGACCAGAGCGGGTCGTTCAGGTGTTGGGGTTGTAACCTCTGAAAAACTTCGAGAAACGATTCCTTTGGTCCCGCTTCAGCCTGGACTTCTTCCAGCGCAGCCTCGTAGCGGGAGAACTCGGCATCGAGAACCGTATCTGAGTAGACTTTTCCATTCTGCCCGAAAATCTCTAGGCTATTGTCAGAGGTCAAGAAGGTGACAAGTCCAGCCTCTGCGGCCAAATCGGTAATTGGGTTTCCGCGCGGGCCATGAATCCAACTGGCTCCCTCGTCAAAGGCGAGGCCCGGGCTGTAGTCGGTACGGAGTCTTCCTCCCACCCGGTCTTGAGCCTCGATCACCAAAACGGTTTTATGTTTCTCTTGAAGTTCTTTGGCCGCGGCGAGACCCGAGGCTCCCGCTCCGACAACGATAACGTCGTAAATGGGGCTTTGGGAGGCCAGATCGACAGGGAAAGGGAGGCAAAACGTTGCAACAGCGGCTAAGAGCGTGAAGGCACGCCTAGGGGTAGGTTTTCTGAACTTCATTCGACGGGATTCCTTTTTTGAGCCAACGCCTGCCAGATTTTGCGGCAACCACCGAGGCGTGTCAATCCGGACTACAGCGCCGCTTCCACCCGGTTCCAGTCTAGGGCACTGGTGATGCGCAGTACTTCGTTACCGTTCTCATCGATTAAAATGAGCGTCGGCGTAGCCATTACCTCGTGAGTTACCGCGGCGTCGAAACCTTGAACTTCGCCCACGTTAAAGATCGTGCCCGCAAAAGGGAGTAGGGGGAGTTTGCTTTTTAGGGCAGGGCACTGGGGGCAGTTGTCTTTGACAAAAGCAAGCCAAGAGGTCGGCTTGTCGGATTTGGAGCTTAACTGCTCAGACAGGCCTTCGCGGTAGGTGACGCGGTGGTCGTACTCTTCCCGTTTACCGGCGTTCCAATTGGCTAGCGATCGGTAGTAGCCCACGATACGCGTGTAGATCTCGGTGGGATGGTGGCCAGGTTGCGCCATCCGGGTTTCGAGCAGGGCGATGCGGGTCTGAATCTGTGTCTTTGTCATGGGAACCTCCTAGTTCATCTCATTCTCAGTGGGTCAATTGCGCCTTCATTTCCCTCAGTTCGGCTTCGATGGCCTGTTTCTCTTCCGCATCGCACTTGGGACAGCTGAAATGCTCTCCGGGCAAATAGCCGTGGACGGTGCAGATGCTGAACGTGGGACTAATGGTGAAATACGGAATGCGGTAGTTGCTGCACATGGCCTTGACCAGGCTGCGGCATGCCCGCCAGTCGCTAATCCTCTCGCCCAAGAATCCGTGAAACACTGTACCGCCGGTGTATTTGGTTTGCAGACTTTCCTGGTGGTCAAGGGCATCGAAAATATCGGTTGTGAAATCGACCGGTAGTTGGCTCGAGTTGGTGTAGAACGGCTCGTTGGTGCCGCTGGAAATGATGTTTGGGTAATGTTTTTGATCGTGCAGGGCCAGGCGGTAACTGGTGCTCTCGGCCGGCGTGGCTTCTAGGTTGAACAGGTCACCGTAGCGTTCCTGGTAGTCTTGCAGACGCTCACGCATGTGCACTAAAACCTCCTCGGCGAACTTCTTGCCTTCGGGGGTTTCGATGCCGAACTCTCGGCCGAGGAAGTTTTGGCAGGTTTCATGCATACCGCAGAGGCCTATGGTGGAAAAGTGATTGTTGAAGTGCTTCAGGTAGCGCTTGGTGTACGGAAAAAGCCCCGCATCGGTGAGGCGGCTGATCACCTTGCGTTTCACAGTCAGGCTTTGCGCTGCCAGGTCCATCAGGCTGTCTAGTCGGCCGTAGAACTTCAGCTTGTCGGGAGCTTCTTTCGTGGAACCCCGGGCGAGGTAGCCAAGACGAGGTAGGTTGATTGTGACCACTCCGATGCTACCGGTGAACTCATCGCTGCCAAACAGTCCGCCCCCGCGCTTGCGCAGTTCCCGCTTGTCGAGCTGGAGCCGACAGCACATGGAGCGCACGTCGCTGGGCTCGAGGTCGCTGTTCAAGAAGTTCTGAAAGTACGGAGTGCCGTACTTGGCCGTCATATCAAACAGAAGCTGGGCGTTGGCGCTGTCCCACACAAAATCGCGGGTAATGTTGTAGGTGGGGATGGGGTAGGCGAACCCACGTCCCTGAGAATCGCCACCAATCATCACTTCGAGGAAGGCTTTGTTGACCACATCCATTTCGGCCTGGCAATCACCGTAGGTAAACTCGAGCTCCAAGCCCCCGACCACGGCCTTGCGTTCTGCTAGGTCCTTCGGGACCGTCCAGTCGAGGGTGATGTTGGTGAACGGCGCTTGGCTACCCCAGCGACTGGGTGTGTTGACGCCAAAGATGAAGCTTTGCACCGCCTGCAAAACCTCCTCGTAACTGAGGTGATCAAATCTGACAAACGGCGCGAGGTAGGTGTCGAAACTGCTAAGCGCCTGGGCACCAGCCCATTCGTTTTGCATCACGCCAAGGAAGTTCACCATCTGATTGACCAAGGTACTGAGGTGCTTGGCTGGCCTCGAACTGATTTTGTCGTTCACTCCGCCTAGACCCTCCAAGATAAGCTGCCGAAGACTCCAGCCCGCGCAGTAACCGCTGAACATACTCAGGTCGTGCAGGTGGAAATCAGCGTTCTGGTGAGCCTCGGCTATAGCTTGTGGGTAGACGTTGCGCAGCCAGTAGTTGGCCGTCAGGGTGCCCGAGTTGTGAAGGATGAGCCCGCCGAGCGAGTAGTTGACGTTGGCATTCTCTTTGACCCTCCAGTCCGCACCCGAAAGGTAGCCCTCCATGGTATCGCCGATGTCGAGCAGAAGCCTCTTGCTGTCGCGCAACGCTGCGTGTCTCTCACGGTACAAAATAAACCCCTTGGCCAAGTCTGCGTGGTTTCCTTCGATGAGAGCCACCTCGATGCGGTCCTGAATGGCTTCGATATCAGGGGTACCGTTTAAGTCGTGGAGGACCTGATTGGTCAGATGTTGAACCAAGTCAGGGTCGTCGGCACCCCTGACCCCGATCAGGGTTTTCGATAGGGTCGCCTTGATGCGTTCGAGGTCAAAAGGCCTGGTTACTCCCTCACGGGTGACAACCAGGGGAACAGGACCGGCTGCGGCTATTTCCAATCGGGTAAACCCCAGAAACTCCTGCCACGCCTTGCGAGAACTATTTGACATACCGAAGGCCTCCCAACCAAGGAATTCTCGAGCGCTAAGCTCAGCGGCGGCAGTTCTCTGCCAATACTAGCTGTCCCCATCCCTAGTGTCCTAATGCCTATGTTTATGAGGATAAAACACTATTAGTAGTTTTGGCAAGAGTAAATCTGAATAAACTTATGGTTCATCTTAGCCCGTCGTAACCTGGCCGTCTGGCTTCGGGTCTGAGACGTCCACCGGATGTCTCAGGGGGGGGAGACCTTCCCCTCGGTACCCTGTTAGACTCTTGTCATGGACCCGCGCCTCAAGGCCTACCAAAAGCAAAATCCGCCTCCCAAGGCCGAGGCCACGAAAGCGCCGGCCCCGCGGGAGCCTGAACCTGCGCCAAGGGCCCCCAAGTGGAACCAGTTTGTCCAGCAGACCCCCCCACCCCAAGCCAAGGTGGAAGGTCCGCCCAATAAATCCGACGACCTAGCCGATGGCAAAGCCAGTGCCGATGGTGACAAATCGATACGGAAGGTGGCCAAGTTCCTCATCCTCCTCGGTCAGGACGAAGCGGCTAAGGTGGTGCGGCACCTCGAGCCAAGCCAAATCGAGGCCATAAGCCAAGAGATTGCCACCATCAAGAAAATTGACCCGCTGGAGGCCGAGCACCTTTTGAAGGAGTTTGGCTACATCGCAGCGCAGCAGGTGGGGGTCTTTAAGGGTGGCAAAGCGGCCGCCAAGGAGATTCTTGACGGGGCGTTTGGCAAGGAAAAGTCGAAGTCAATTCTCAATCGTGTGGTGCCCGACCTGCAGCTGAAGCCTTTCCGGTTCTTGGCCAACCTCGAAAAAGAAGTTCTGCGTACCCTTCTTTTGGACGAATCGTTCACCGTGCTTTCCATTGTTGTCCCATTTCTCGAGAAAGGGCAGGCCGCTGCGGTGATGAAGGCCCTTGACCCTTCGATGCGCCTCGACTTGGTAAAGAGGCTTGCCAAGATGGAAAAGGTTGCCAGCGAAATTGTTGCCAAAGTGGAGGAAGGCCTTCGCGAAAAACTGCACAATCTCAGCCCCTCCACCTCTGAGGAAATTGATGGTAAATCGCGGTTGGCGGATATTCTGCGTCACATGAGCGTCGACAAAGAAGAGAGTATTCTCAAGGACCTCGACAAGGCGCGCCCCGAACTTACCGAGGAACTCAGGCGACGCCTGTTTACCCCCGAACATCTGGTGCGGGTGGGCGATGACGGCTTCGAAGATATTTTGCGGGCAAAGACGGAAGTTCAGATTGCCCTCCTGTGGCTGGCGAGTATTGATGAACTGCGCGCCAAAATCGAGAAAAACATTTCCACCCGCCGTTTCCTCATTGTGCAGGGCGAAATCGAACTGTTGCAGGAGACCCCTCGTCGTGAGCTCCAGAAAGAGATGCGGTTCTTCCTTGAAGAAGTGCGTGAGGCGGTCAGGTCCGGTCGGGCCGCCCTATACGACGACACCGAGGAATACCTTTGATGGCGCAGGTTTGGGTGGCTTACCTCCTTTGGCTGTTTAGCGGGTTTGGAGCGCTGGGCTTCCACCGCTTCTATTTGGGGAAGATTCCTACCGGGCTTCTGTGGGCCTTTACTGGCGGCCTAGGTATGGTGGGGTCTGTATACGATTTTTTCACTCTTCGAAGCCAAGTTGCCGAGGCCAACTACCGCCGTGGCTTTTATGCAGCTCCGCAGACCATTGAAGTTCACCACACCAGAGAAAAGACTCCTTTAGAACGGGTCATTCTCCAATTAGCTCAGACGCAACAGGGCCGGGTGACTCCAGCCCAGGTGGCCGCTTCCAGTGACTGGACGGTTGATCAGGCCCAAAAAGAACTAGACAACCTGGTTCGCCGGAATGTCTGTGAATTGCGTGTGCTGAAAAGCGGTACGGTGGTTTATCATTTCTCTGAGTTTGATCCCTCTTCGAGCCAAGAGTATGAGCTTTGAGCCGCTAACCGGAAAGTTGCTCCTAGCCGACCTCGATCTCCACGACCCTCACTTCTTGAAATCTGTCGTGCTGCTGGTGGAACACAATACCGAGGGTGCTTTCGGGTTGGTGGTCAATCGCGCGTTGGGCCTCACTGCCGAACAAATTGTGCACGAACAAAGCCAAGGCGTGAGATTTCCTCTCAGGAGGGGAAAAATCTCCCTCTACGGGGGTGGTCCGGTCGAGAACCAGGCCGTGTTCACGCTCCACACGGGGCTCGAACCCGGTTCTTGTTCGCCCGCGGTTCGTGAACTTGCTCCCGGGCTGTTCTTTGAACCGAGCTTTCCCGCAGTCCGCGACTATGTTTCGGGAGTTTCACCCGAATACCCGCCCGACGATGTGCCAACGGTGCGCCTTTATTTGGGCTATGCCGGTTGGGCTGGGGGGCAACTGGAAGCCGAGATGAGCGAGGGGGCGTGGCAGGTGCTCCAAGCCGAGGCGAGCTTGATTTTTCAAACTCCTCCCACCGAGATGTGGCAGCGCGCCATGGAACTAAAAGGCGGGTTTTGGGGGATTGTGGCCCAGACCGGCTTCAAACCCTCCTTGAACTGAAGTCCGCTTCAAGCTAAGGAGCGTTCCACAACCCGCTGTTTGCTACTTCTTGAGGGCCTTGGTGAGGGAGTTGAGGAACTCTTTGCTACCCCAATCGCCTTTCCAGGTCATACCCAGGCGGACTGCCACAAGGTCGAGAGACGGGCAGAAAAAAATCTCTTGGCCGTTATGTCCGTCGGCATAACTCAAGTCGGAGGGAACTTCCGGGTAATCTTTCTGCTTTGCGTTGAGCCAGACTGACGCTCCGTAGGTTCCATCGCCTTGTGTTGTAGTGGGCGTGGTGCTGTACTTTACCCAGCCTTCAGGCAGCAGCCTCACACCGTTGACAACACCGTCGTGCAGAAACAGAAGGCCGAACCGGGCATAGTCGCGAGCCGTGGCATAGATGTAGCTTGAGCCGATGTAGGTACCCGAAGTGTCCACGCCCCATTCCGCGCTAGCCATCCCCAAGGGAGTAAACAGGGCACGGTAGGGGAAGGCCCAATAGGCCTCGTCGCCACCGAAACTCTTGCGGATCACCCGGCTTACAAGATTGATGCTGCCAGAAGAGTAGTTCCAGGCCGTGTCGGGGGTGACAGCCAGCGGTTGCCGGGCGGCAAAGGCGCCCATGTCGCTTTCAAGAAAGAGCATCTGGTTCACATCGCTGATCGGATGATCGGTATAATCTTCGAAAAACGACAGACCGGAACTCATTCGAAGCAGTTGGTCTACCGTGATGGGTGCCCGGGAATCTCCCCCTTTGGACCACTCGGGCACGGGGGCCGGTTGCTTGACCTCCAGCCTTCCTTGACCCACGAGGATGCCGGTCAACGCATTGGTGAAAGTTTTGGCCATCGACCAAGATAAGAGGCGGGTGTTCGCCGTTATGCCCTCAGCATAGCGTTCAGCGACGATTTTTCCGCCCACGAGCACAAGCACAGCGCGCGTGCGCTTCGGGTTCTTGGTGTCTGTCTCAATAAATGTTTGACCCACAGCCTCGGCAACGCCCGCAATCGGGGTCTCAGACACCGGGAGGTCGGTTGACTCACTTGCCATCACCGGACTTTTCAAACCGGAGCGCAGGTTGGCCTCGCTTTCCCCCTGCAAGAGGACCGCACCTAGTCCCGGGAGGCGAATGGCGGTAGCCGAAAACAGGCCCGTGCCCCACAGCGAGCAAGTTACCTTCTGTTTTTCGGTATCGACTGTGGCATTCAAGAACGGGAAAAGAAAGTGAAAACCCGCGTCCTCAGTTTCGAGCCGGCTTTGCTCGAGGCCCTGAATGAAGATGCCAGCGCACAGAGTTTTGGCCTTGAAACCCGAAGCAAGCTGTAATTGTTCGGGGTATTGACCTTGAACGACAAAAACCGTGGCACCGGCCACCACCAACAGCAGGACCGAAAAGATCCCCAACCAGACCGTCGTTTTGCGTTTCATAGGCAGCCACCTTGTTGAAATTGTAATCTCCCTGCGCCATTGGTGCCAGAGGGCATGTTAGGATGGGACAATGGCAATGACTGTACACCAGCATCCTGATTTGTCTACCCTCGTTAATCTGCTTGCCGACCATCTTCGGCGCCGTCCGGAGGGCTTTTCTGCCTTGGAGACTCAACCGCTGATTGTGCAGACCCCCGGTATGGCTCGCTGGGTGGCGCTGGAGTGTGCCCGCCTCAATGGGTCCTTTGTCCGTGTGGAGGCGCTCAAGCCCGTACAGTTCATCATGCGATTAGGTTTTCTGGTGCTCGGCCAGCGGGAAGAACGAACCCTTTTTGAGAAGGATGTTTTACCATGGGCCCTTTACCGTCTGCTCCGTCGCGACATCGAGGCCCGGGTGCCCGCAGTGGCCGAACTCGCACGCTATGTGGCCGAATCCGAAGAAGAGGCCTCGGTGAGACTCTTTGCGCTCGCGACGACCCTTGCCGATCTTTTTGACCAGTACCTGCTCTATCGGCCCGAATGGCTGGAAAGTTGGGAACACGACAAACTGCTAGGTAGCGGTCGCCCCGAGGAGGTTTGGCAGGCTCATCTGTGGCGTCAATTGCAGGAGCAGTCAGGCGATACACCCACACGAGCCGATTTTCACCAGCGACTGACCAGTGAGCTGAAGGTGGGCAAACTACCCGAAGGCGTTCCGCGCCGGGTATTTCTCTTCGGGATGTCTCTGCTCCCACCTCGTTTTCTTGAGGTGTTCTCGCTGCTCGGGGAGAATGTCGAAGTGGAGCTCTTTCTGCAACAACCAAGCCTGCAGTATTGGGGAGACCTCGAAACCGACAGGCGGGCTCTGAAACAGGGCCGCCTAGGGAAAGGAAACCGGCTTCTGGCCAACCTTGGGTCGAGTGGCAAGGAGTTTCAAGACCTTCTTCTCGCTTTTCCCCACCATAGCCCCGACAGTTGGGACTGGTCAGAGTTTCCCCGTCCGGTGGAACCGACCCTTCTCCAGGCCCTTCAGGACGACCTTCTGTGGTGCCATGACCCTAGAGACGAGCCTGAATACTTGACAGAAGGCGACCGATCGCTGCGCTTTGCGCGTTGTCCTTCGATGCTTCGCGAGGTCGAGGTTTTGCATGATCTCCTGCTCGATGCTTTGGCGGACATACCGGGACTCACTCCATCGGAAATTTTGGTGATTTCTCCCGAACCTGGCCGTTACGCCCCCCTCATACAGCAGACGTTCTCGATTCCCTTCACGCTTGCCGACCAATCGGTTCTTGAGGAAGACCAAGTGGTCCGGCTAGCCACCGAATTGCTAGAGGCCAGCAACTCAGCGTTTTCGCCTTCGTTAGTGGTTCCGTTGTTTGAGCGTGCCCGGGAAATCGCCGGCGAGCCTTTGGAGGCAAGGGAGCACGACCGTTTAGTCCGCTGGGTGATCGAATCGGGAATCCGCCGCGGTTGGGACTCGCCAGTGCTCAGTTGGCAGGCCGGGCTCGATCGTCTTTTCAGCGGTTTTACTTTCGACGGCACCGACCCCGACGAAAATGGCTTGTTTCCCGTCGAGGCGGGGTGGGGTACCGAAGCCCAGCTGCTGGGACCCCTGGCTTCCTTTCTGCGTTCTCTTGCCGCCCTTGCCGCCCTCAAAGACAAGGCACGGCCGTTTGAAGCTTGGGTGGAGGCCGTGTTTCCTTTGCTCAAAAACCTTCTTTCGCCCCTGGAGCGGTTGGAAAAAGCGACGCAGAAACTACGGGAACAACTGGGACTTTCCTCGGTTCTTGACGACAACCTTTCGTGGTCGCTCTTCCTAAGCACTCTTACCAAAGAGCTCTCCCTTCCCTCGTCCGGGTCGTTTCTCCAAGGCAGAACTACCGTATGCGGAATGGTTCCCATGAGGTCACTGCCGTTCCGGGTGATTGCAGTTCTCGGACTCAACCAAGGGGTTTTTCCTCGTGCCAGCGAACAGCCGGAATACGACTTGATGCGGGGGACTCACCAGCCGGGGGACCGCGATCTTTTGGAATCCGACCGGTTCTTGTTTCTCGAGTTGCTCGCAAGCGCGAAGGACCGCCTGATTTTCACCTCTTGCGGCCTTCAAGACGGCGAAGCTCGGCCGCCTTCAAGCGTGCTGGAAACCCTGTTGTCGTGGCTCGACACCGAGTATCGAGTAGGGGAAACAAAGGCAGGAGAGGCCATTACCGTGGACTACCCGCTTCACCCGGGATCCAGGCGCTATCTTTCGGCTCGAGTGGAAGACAAACTTCTGAGCACCTGGGGCACCCAATGGTTTGAAGTGCGGCTACCAGCTGCTCCCGCAAGCCGATTCTGGGATTGGCGTGCTCTGTTCACCCCTGATTTCCACGTCGAAGGTAAGGTTCTCCTGAGGCGCCTTTGTGACCCCCTAAAGGCCTTCTGGGACGAGGGTCTGAGAGCGAGCCCCGAACGCCGCGAAGATCTACTTCCAGAAACCGAATTATTCCGCCTCGTGGGACTTTCCGAGTTTGTGGTGCGCGACGCCGCCTTGGAAGACCTTCAGGGTGATGCCCATGCGCTGGCCAGACTAGAGGCCTCAGGTGGCCTTCCGCCGGGCCGCACGGGAGAGTTCCTACGCGAGCGCGTGGTGCAGAGCCTGCGTGGGCGATGGGCCCGCGCCCAGGCGCTCTTGCAGGCACCGCCGGTCTTTTCTCACCTGGCTTTTAGCGCCGAACGCGACGGCTCTACCTTCGCCCACGAGGCTTTTCTGGCAACCGCCGGTGACCTGCAACTTCTCCTCGAGGCGGGTAAGGTCAAACCCAAGAGGTTGCTGGCGTTTTATTTAGCGCATGCCTTCGCCAACTTGCAGACGCCTACGACAACGGTGATGGTGGCCCTCGACGATACCCGCGAACTTCCTGCGTGGGGACCCCAGAAGGCCTCGGAGAACCTGCGGAACTGGAAGAAAGTGGCCGACCTTTGCGTCAGCCAGCCGCTTCCGTTTACCCTGGAAGCCCTCGAAGCGTACTTTAACAACCCGGGTGCTCCGCAAAAGGAAAGACTGGAAGCCGCTTTTGCAACCCTTCATCAGGCACTCGGAAGGAACGACTACGCGCCGGCCTGGAGTTTGAACTCTCAGCTCATGGAGGCCTTTGGCGATGCCAAAAGTTACGCCGAAGCCGGAGTAGAGCCTCTGTTTTGCGAATGTGCGGAACTCCTGAAAGGACTTTTCCTATGATTGAGTCACTTGAGTTGAAGGGCCGCCATCTCATTCAGGCCAGTGCCGGTACCGGCAAAACCCATTCGCTCGGCCTCTTGGTGTTGAGGCTGGTTTTGGAACAGGGCCTCCCCATGGCGCGGCTTGCCGTTGTGACGTTTACCGAAGCGGCAGCGAGGGAACTCTCTCAGCGCATCGCCTCTTTTCTTCGTCAAGCCCGTTTTCCCGAGCCCAAAACCGATGCAGGACTCCTTGCGCTCGTTTCCAGGGCGGAGCATGCCCTCGGTAAGCAGGAAGTTTCCCGCCGACTCGATTTGGCCTTGCAGACAGTCGATCAGGCCCGGATCAGCACCATCCACGGTTTTTGCTCAAGGCTTCTGCGTGAGTTTGCCTTTGAACTGCGGGCAGGCTTCGGTTTTGAGCGCCTTCCGAGCGAAGAGCCGCTGATCACCGAGATCCTTGCCGACTTCTGGCGGGAACATGTTGCTCCGCTCGACTCGGCTCTTCAGCCCCGTGCCGCGAGCCTCGATCCGGGTGAACTGTATCAACGTTTACGACCGCTTTTGTCCCACCCTGGAATAGAGGTGCGTGGTCCAGTTCTCGATCTAGGTCGGGCCACCGAGGCCCAAAAAGCTTGGTATGAACTGGCCGAGCTTTGGGCAACCGAGGGCCCGCAGCTCAGAAGCTTCCTAGAGGCAGAAAAAGCCCAATTCAAGGGTAACAGAACTCCTGTCAACAACCTTGTAGTGCACTGGCAAAAGGCAGAAGATGAGTTGGACGACGGCGCGCACCGATGCGAAAGCTTGCGGATGTTTGGCCGTTCGCACCTTACGGAGGGCCTCAAAAAAGCCTCGCCCGAGCAAGGCGCGAGCTTCACCGCTCTCGAACTTCCTGGCGCTATCGACCGCTTCCACGAGCAGTTTAGCGTCTGTCTCGCTCTGGTGGTTCCGGCCTTGCTCACAAAAGGCTGGGAGTACCTGCAGAGAGAACTTCCGGCCCGTAAGGCCGCCCTCAGGGTGAGGTCCGACAACGACTTGATTCGCCAGATGGACGAGGGGCTTGCGCGCGCATCGGCTCGTTCGGTCCTTGCCATTCGGTCTCGTTTTGACGCGGTGTTCATTGATGAGTTCCAAGACACCGACGAGGTTCAAAGCCGCATCTTCGACACCCTGTTCGACGGACCTGAGGGTAATCCCGTTCTGGTGGTCATGGTGGGAGACCCTAAGCAGGCTATCTACGGGTTCCGCGGCGGAGACATCGAGGCATACCTGACGGCCTGTCGCACCGTCGACAGCGGGAAGCGCCATAGCTTGGCCACCAACTACCGTTCGCAACCGCGACTTCTGGAAGCTCTGAACGCCATCTATGGAAGGGTTAGCCGCCTTCATCCTCCCTTCCGCGTCGCCGAAATACACTATGAGACCGTCGGACCCGGTAGGCCTCCGGTAGACCCCGTGAAATTGGATGGCACGCTCCAAGCTCCTGTGACTCTTTGGATCAATTCTCAGGCCACCGCTCCCGATACCCTGGAAGTTGCCAAACGGCTGGCTGCCGAAATCCTCAGAATCCGCGTTGCCACCGGCTGGAACGCGTCCGATTTCGCCATCTTGGTCAGTTCGCACGTCACAGCTCGCGAACTTAGGCGCCACCTTGCCCGGCACGGAGTGCTGGCCGTGAACGGTAAGTCAGGGTCGGTGCTCGAATCCATGGAGGCACGGGAACTGGAGCTGGTGCTGGAGGTTCTGTACCAGCCGTCGAAGGTGGTCGCGGTTCGTGCCCTGTTGCTCAGTTCCCTCTACGGTTGGGACTCCTCTCAGCTTCAAGCTTGGGAAGCCGATGCGTCCCAGATGGTGGCGACCCTCGATGCCTTGCGCCACCTAGGTCGAGTTTGGTTGGCCCGCGGGGTCGCGGTCGCAGTTTCCGAACTCCTGCGCCAGAGGGGTGTGTGGGCGATACCTGAAGGTGATTTGCGCCACCAGCGCCGGATTGCGAACTTCCGCCAACTGCTCGAGCTTCTGAATGCCGAAGACCAGAGCGATGGCCGACAACCCCAGCGCACTCTCGCTCGCTTTCTGGCGTGGAAACAGTGTAGCGGAGAAGAACGGTTCGAACAGGCCCCCGAGGCCGACGAAGGGGCCGTCAACATTGTTACGATGCATCACGCTAAGGGCCTGCAATGGAAGGTGGTTTTTGCCGTCGACCTTCACAAGGAGTGGAGGGGTAACGGCAAAGATGCCCCCTTGCTTCGCGAAGCCAACGGACACCGCTACGCCGATTTTTCACCCGAATGCGAAGCGGTTGCAAAGGCCACACGGGACCGGGCCACTGCCGAGGAACGCTTGCGGCTGGCGTATGTGACTCTTACCCGAGCGGAGGAACTGCTCTATGTGGTGGTTCGCGCCCCAGGAACAGACGAAAAACCCGACCAGTGGCTTTTTGCCGGTCAGCAGCCACTGTCCGACCCGGAAGGCAAGCCCCTGGTTTCGCTGGAACCGTTGGCAGCCTGTCCGCCGCTTCCCACCAACCTCGTGCACCCTGAGCCTGCGACCCGACGTCCCCGCGAAGCCGCTGAGATGGGCAATTTGCGGCCCCGTTGGTCGGTGGGAAGCTACACTGCGCTCACTCGTGATCTGCCCCACCCCACCCTTGCCGAAAGCAATACGGGACCTTCAGGACCCGGCTTACCCGTGGGTCCCACCACAGGTATTTTTGGGTTTCCTCGGGGAGCGGACGCCGGGACCGCTCTTCATACGGTGTTTGAGCGCGTCGATTTTCAGAAAGTCGAACCCGACAAAGTGAAGCGCTGGTTCATCAGTGGTGGCATTTCCGACCCAGAGCACCTGGAAACCGGCGTCGCGCTGGTGAAAACCATTCTTGAAGCACCCTTACGTAGAGAAGGTGAAGGCCAGAATCGTGAGACCCTGGTTCTTCGTGAGCTGCGCCGGGAAGACCATGCAGCCGAGGTTGAGTTCTTTCTTTCGGCGGCCTTCCCGGGGACCAAGCCTGCGCTGACACCAGAGAGTCTGGCTCCCTTGGCGCCTCGGGTGGGTACCATCGCCGACGGCCAGGCCCTTGCCGGCTACCTTAACGGCATCATGGATCTCGTCTTTTTGTGGCGCAAACGTTGGTACATCCTCGACTGGAAGTCCAACCACCTCGGTAACTCAGCCGACGACTACGGTCCTGAGGCGCTGCAGAAAGCGATGGAAAACAATCACTACCTTCTGCAGGCCCATCTTTACACGGTCGCGTGGTGCCGTCATCTCGCCTCTACCGGCAAGTTTGACTATGAACGTGACTTCGGAGGCGTCTTTTATGTGTTCCTTCGCGGTGTCGATCCGCAACATAAAACAACTACGGGTTTGTATTTCTTGAGACCCGAAGCCACCGACATCGAAACCCTGGCGGACCTCTTATGAAAGAGGCCGATCTGCAATCTTTTGATACCGAGTTTGCCCACTACCTTGAGCGCCAGTGGGGAGCTTCCGCTGGCGTTTCTAGGCTCGGCTCACGCCTCACAGCAGCTCTGCGGGAGGGTCACTCCTGCCTGCCTGTTGCTATCGGGGAGTCACCTGCCATTGGGCTTTCCAGCCAGCGGCGACCTCTGGTCATCGACGGCGAAAACTTGTTCCTCCAGCGGGTTTGGACCTTGGAAGACAGAGTCGCCCAGGCGGTCTTTCGGCTCACCCAACTTACGCCTATCCAGCTTTTACCCGGCACTGTTTCGTTGGCCGGCCAACTTTTTGATGCCGAAGGCCCACAGAAGTTGGGAGCCTTTCTTCCTTTCCAGTCTGGGCTTTCTGTGATCACGGGGGGTCCCGGCACCGGCAAGACCTGGGTTCTCAGCCGTCTTCTTGCCCTACAAATGGTTCAAACCGAAGGTGCGATCCGGGTCGCACTTTGTGCCCCTACGGGTAAGGCGGCCCAGCGTATGGCCCAGGCGCTCCAATCGGGCTCGCCAGGGGCACCCTTACCGCAGACACTGCACCGACTTCTTGGCTTGGGCGGCCCCCTTTCCCGACCACGGTTTCACGCCGAGCGGCCTCTTCCCTTCGACCTTGTGGTGGTCGATGAGGCCTCGATGGTCGATCTGCAGCTCATGGATTACCTCTTATGCGCTCTAGCGCCCACGGCGCGTTTGGTTCTGCTTGGCGATGCGGGCCAATTGCCGTCGGTGGATGCCGGGCGAGTACTGGGCGACCTTGTCGAGCATCTTTGCGCGCATAGGCCTTCGCTCTTGGTAACGCTCACTGAGTCAAGGCGGTTTGTCGCCGGACAGGCGATTGGAATCGTCGCTAGGGCCCTCAGTCAAGGAAACCTGGAAGGGGCTTGGCCTGTGCTGCGCGAGTCTACTCCGGGAAAAACCTCCTGCCGTTTGCTACCGCGTCCCGCACCCGCGACGCTAGTTTCGAGGTTGTTGGGCGAGTTTCAGGGCTTTCTTGGATGTTCGGATCCCGAAGGAGCCTTGGAAGCCCTAGGTCAATTTCTGATTCTGGCCGCGGTTAACGATGGGCCGTGGGGACAAAGCGGCTTAAATAAGGCACTTCGTGGCCTGTTGCCCTTCGGGGCTCCAAGACCTGTAATGATCACCGAGAATGATGCTCCCACGGGTCTGGCCAACGGCGACTTAGGAGTCATTTGGACAAAAGACGGCGGCGAGGTGGCGTGGTTCGTCCTGGAAGGGGAGCCACGGGGGTTTCCTGTCGCGCTCCTTCCCCCCCATCAGGACGCGTTTGCCATCACCATTCACAAGTCTCAAGGCTCCGAGTTCGATCGGCTGGCCATCGTGATTCCCGAGGTTTCCGACGGTTCGCAGTTCGAATTGAGCCGGGAACTCATTTACACGGCCGTCACACGGGCCCGCCACCACGTTACCCTTTACGCCACCCCCGAAGAGTTTGTTGCGGCTGCATCCACCCCGACGGTGCGCTATTCGGGGCTGACCCGCCGCCTCAAATGGTGGCAAAACCAACCGGTGTGAATCATAATGGTACCCATGATTCACCTCGAAAACGACTTTCTTAAGGCCTCCTTCCTCACAAAGGGAGCTGAATGGCGGAGTTTCGTCGCCAAACCCCACGATGCAGAGTTTCTGTGGAACGCAGACCCGAAATATTGGGCTAAATCTTCACCTCTGCTGTTTCCAATCGTGGGTAGCCTCAAGGGCGGCCAGTTCCAGCATTTGGGTCAGACGTATTTTCTTGGCCGCCACGGTTTGGCCCGCGAGCGAGAGTTTGCTATCGTTGAGCAAGAAACTTGGCGGGTTATGCTTCGACAGACCTCAGACGCCGAAACCCGTAAGGTTTACCCCTTCGACTGGGACTTGGAGGTGGAATACCGCCTATGGAAGCGCGTGATGCACACCACTTGGCGCGTGCGAAACACCGGCGCCGTAGCCCTGCCGTTTAGCATTGGTGGCCATCCCGCCTTTGCCTTGCCGCTGGGCGGCGGGGCTGGTGACTTCGAGGATTCTTTCCTAGACTTCGAGCTGGAGGAGCCCCTCGAGCGCTGGATGTTGGACGCCAACGGGCTTCTGTCTGGTGAAACAAGGCCTCTACCCACTTTGGGCCACAGTCTATTGCTCACCAGATCGCTTCTGGCTGAGGATGCCGTGGTGATCAAACGGCCTCAGTCGAAGCGGGTCACCCTGAGAGCACAAAACTCACCTTACAGCCTCAGCCTCGAGTTTCCTGGGTTCACCCACTTGGGCATTTGGAGTGCTCCCGGGGCGCCGTTTGTGTGCATCGAACCCTGGTGTGGAGTCACCGACGGCGTTGATGCCACTGGCAAACTTGCCGACAAGGAAGGCATCGTGGTCCTCGAAGCGGGTGGAACCTTTGAGCGCTCGTTTGCTGTCACTCTCCACCTTTAGAGCCCTACCGAACTAAAAACTGAAAGCCTCGAAAATGATGTGTTTTGAGGGGATTCCCAGACTTTTGAGCGCTGGAACCACCCTTTCGCGCACACGTTCCGACGAGCACAGGAATACCTGGAACTTACGTGGATACACGAGCTCCTGCGCGAACAGGTTGGCGTCGTAGAGCTGGAAGTCTTCTTTGTAAATGTAGGTTTTGACCTTCAGGTTTGGCATCACGCGCGCAATTTCCGCCACGCGTTCTGGCTCGAGAAGCTCTTCGCGAACCGTTACGGCTTGGAGGTAAACGACTTCACGTGTGGGGTCTTTTTCGGCAAGTTCCTTCAAGATACCGATCAGAGGTGCGACACCGATTCCTGAACCTATGAGGGCCAGGGGCAGGTCTAACCTACCGCGGCGGATGGGATTAAAGCTTCCAAAACCCGCGTTCACCCGCACTTTGTCTCCGGGTTTGAGCCCGGCGAGTTTGCGTGTGAAGTCACCGAGTTCCCGTATGGCGAAACCGATCGTTCCTTCGTCTGCGGTGGAAGTGAAGCTGAAGGGATGCTCTTCACCGCGCAGACCCGGGGTAAGAAATCTCAGGAAGGCGAACTGGCCGGCGTGATACTTTAACCGTGGATGGTTGGTCAGCGTCAGGCGGGCAATCCCCCCTAAATGGGTCACCGCTTTGACCTCCACAACAGGGAGAAACGCTTCGCGAGTTCGCGCCACGAGGTAGGCGAGTACCGTCACGGCAAACAGAATCTGATACCCCCAAGCCGAAGCAGGTGGAGCGTTGTGCGAGTTGTTCGGGTCAAGGATCGACATGCCACGGTCGGCCACATGCCACCAGGTAAAGGCCGCCAACACAAGAAACAAAACTTTGTGTCCGCTCTTGAGAAAATCGTAGGCCTTCGTGAGCACCAGCTTGCGCACGAGAGGCAGGGGAATCCAGAGCATGGAAGCCACCAGAAGGATCACGAACACGGGAAGCGGGATCCAACTAAACAGATCGATGGTCTGAGGATTCAAAAAAATGGTGTACACCGCATGCCAAAGGAGCAAAAGGGCCACACCCATGGTGCTCCAAATATGGTAGCGGATTCTCAGGTCATAAGGCAGACCGTTCTGGAGAAAAGGCAGCTTCAGTGACAACAGCACATTGGCCAGAAGCCAGTGGTAGCTAAAAATCGACGACACAAAGTTGAGCGCCTGAAAAGGGTCAAGCGAGGCCCCAAAAGGCCCCCCGTTAGCAAGAAAACTATCAATGTAGACGGCACTTTGCACCAGGGGTAACAGCAGGTACAAAAACACCAGCACAAATATGCCGTGGGTTTTCATTTCAAAAGGTCTACTTCTTTTCCAGGTAGTCAGCGAGAACCTGAACCCACTGGGAATGCATCTGCCTGGTTCCAAAACCCCAAGTTGTCGCCGACGAAACTCCGTCGACACCAGCTGCGCTCGATGATGAGTTGAAGCTCGCCACAAAGTTTGTCGTACTGCGGCTCAGAAGATTCACCAAATACAATTCTTTTGGGGCCGCATAAGCCTTCATAAACTTTGAAAGAACCGGGTCGACACCGGTGGCTGTGTTGGTGCTGATGACAATCACAGCCTTGAATTGACCGGGCTTGACATTGCCGGAATCCAAGGTTGCATAGACGTTGTAGGGAACACCCGAGCTTTGAAACTCCTGCCGGATAAAGTTGTACGTGTGACGGTTGACCTCGGTGTTTCCGTTGAACACCAGCATGATGTTGTTGTTTGTGGCTGCAAAGGTGACCAGTGGAGCAGCGAGCATCAGGCCGGCAAGGAACAGACTCTTAAGCAAGGGTTTCATCAGTATCTCCTGAAAAAGAACTAGCAAACAACGTGCCAAAAAAAGGACCCTCCGGAAGCCGGAAGGTCCTCAAGTCCCGGGAATAGCTTTCCCGATTGGGAAAGAAGTTCCCAACCGAGCGTCGTTTAATCCGGTGTTCAGGCTGAAAATCCGAAAATGGCCAAGCGCGGTAAGGGCCTAAGCCGCGACCTTTTTCTTCTTCTTTCCAAGAAACACCTTTTCGCCTGGCATGACTCCGCCCACCAGGTGAGCTCCCCATTTGCCCAAGACGGACGCGGCAACCAAAGAGACGATGGAAGTGATCACGTAACCGAGCCAAAGGCCAAAGTTAGCCTCCCCTTCAAAGTTTCCGATGGCCGGCAGAACTGCCACCACAATCGAGGCCACCACAAAAATGGTACCGAGGACAGACTTTTGCAACAGGCGGGGAGTGCTGAGCTTACGATAGCGAACTTTCCCGTCGATGATGCCCGTCAGGAAGGCACCCAAAACCATCAGGGGGAAGAGCCAGCTCAAAAACTGAATCACCGGCCAGAAGAACGAGGTGTGCATTGAGGCGGGAATCAGGGGGTACGCCAGGGCCAAGAGCACCAGCATGGGCGAAATAGCATTGGGCAAATGCACAACAATCGGATGCACGTGGAGGTCCAACCACAAGCGACGAGCCGCCCCAACCTTGTCTTCCCAAGGCTCAAACATTTCTTTTTTCACGCCGCAGGCTGGGCAAACCTCGCCCAACGCGTCTTTTTCCAATATGTAGCCGCAGGCTTTGCAGCGCACGTGTTCTTTCATCGGATACTCCTTTCGGAAAACTCGGGGATAGCCAAGCAACCCCCCCTACATTAATAATGTGGGTTAGTCTTGTGGTCAACCTTCCCTTTGAAAATGCGGAAAACAAGGATGCTGTACACCGCCGTGATAGACAGGGCTATCACGGCCACGATTCCGATGAACTGGAGGCTCCCGAGAGGATTAGACACCCCTTCCTTGAAGATCGTGAGGTCAAACTGGTTGCCCAGGCTCGAATGCACCATGGTCGGAAACTGGATGGCTCCGATGAGCACAAACGCCCCGGCTATCAGGGACGATGAGCCAACAAAGGCGAGTGTCTCACTCTGTTTTTTGTAGTTGAGAAAAACCGTGGCCAAACCTCCGAGTACCAGAATCAAGGCCAACACCAAACCGAGGATGGCCAAGGGGTGGGTTCCGTCGGTGAAACTGGTTAACGCTCCAGGCAATAGGACCGCCTGCACGACCACCAAGACCAGCAACACGGCGGCGGCGCCCAGTTGGAGCGGCAGGTTGGCTCGGGCGTTGTCAGCCAGAGTTCCGGTGGTCTTTTTGACTACGTAGGTGCTGCCGTGCACCCAGCAGACGGAAACAACAGCCAGACCCAGCGTCACCGAAAAGGGACTCAAGACTTCCCAAAACCCGTTGGCCGAGTCCCATTCCATTTTGCCATTGTAGGGCAAACCGGCAATGGTGCCGCCGAGGGCCACCCCAGCGACAAAAGGAATCGTGAAACTTGCCCCAGCAAACAGCCATTCCCATAGGGCTTTGCTGCCCATCTCGTTGTTCCAGGCTTCCAAGACAACGGGGCGAAGCATAATAAACACCAGGACAAGGACGAGCCACGGATACAGGCCCGACAACAAACCGGCGAACACCACGGGGAAGGTCGCAAAAATGGCACCGCCGGCAATCAGGCCGTAGAGCTCGTTACCGTCCCAAACGGGCCACATGGTGTTAAGAATAGCTCGCTTCTGGTTTTCCTGCTTGAGGAAAGGCAGGTTCATCCCAATGCCCAGATCAAAACCGTCCAGCCAAATGAACAGGAACAGGGCCGCACCGATCAACAGGAACCATAAGGCTTGCCAAAAGGCAAGGTTGTTGAGAAAGTCCATTACGCTAAACCCCCTTCGCTGTGGCTGGTGATTCCAGCGCGGATCAATTTGGGAAGGAACCGAAAAAACACGATGTAGATAATTACATAAACGAGGTTGAAGCAGATGAGCGAAAACCAGAGGTTAGCTTCGGGCTGGTTCTGCGTAAGAGCCTGCTGAACGGTCATGCCTGGGTAGTTGTCAAAGGGGTAAATGAGAAACGGTTGGCGTCCCACTTCCGCCGTGAACCAGCCCGATAGGATGGCCACGTAAGGAAGAACGGCCGTCCAGATCATCACGGTGAGGGATTTCTTTTTGCGAATGAGAGTGTCTCTCCAGAAGAAAATCATGCCCAGCAGAATCACTCCCAGGGCCGTTGTCCCGGTCAGCACCATGAGCCGGAACGATTGAAAAATGGCGTTTATGGGCGGAATCGGCGTGCCACCGGCAGCAAGTTCATCCATGCCAGCCACTTTGAACGGTTTTGCGCCGTAGTTGTAGAACCAGCTCAACAACCCAGGCACCGCGAAGCCGTCCACCTTCTTTTTCTGTTCGTCGACCCAACCGAAGAAGTACAGCGGAGCACTTTCCGAGGACTGGTAAATGCCTTCCATCGCCGCGCTCTTGGCCGGTTGGTATTGCTCTACAAACAGGGCCGACTCGTGACCAAGGATTGGCATGGCAATGGCCGTGATCAAAGCGATGGTACCGGCCCAGGTCATTAGCCTCTTGGCCAAAGGAAGTTCCTTTTCGTGCTTGAAATACCAGGCTGCAGAAGCAACGAGAAGGAAAGAGGCTATCATCCAGGCACCAGTGATGGTGTGAAGGAAGCGGATACCGGTGGACGGGTTAAAGTTCACGGCCCAGAAGCTGTCCACGATTAGCTTCCCACTCGCGGCGTCTAGGTGCACGCCTGCGGGGGTCTGCATCCAGGAGTTGGCCATGATAATAATCAGTGCCGAAACATGCGAGCCGAGGAACACAAACACGGCACTGAGCCAGTACCACAGGGGCTTCATCTTGTCGCGGCCAAAAAACAGAACGCCGATGAATACCGACTCAAGGGTAAACGCCACTGTGGCCTCAACGGCTAGCTGCACGCCGAAATAGGCCCCTGCGTGCTTCGAGAACTCGGCCCAATTCATACCGAAGGCAAAGGGAAGAGGCAAGCCGGTTGCCACGCCTAGAGCAAACACGAGGGTAAGGAGGCGGATGGCAAAGTTGGATAGCTTTTTGTAATCCTCTTTTTTCGTGAAGAAATAGGCACTCTCCACCAAAAGGATAAAAAACGCCAAACCCAAGGTAGTCGGCGGAAAAATAAAGTGAAGGCCTGCTTCCAGTCCGAACTGTATTCGCGAAAGCAGGAGCACAAAACTGTCCATAGCATTACCTCTCTTTTTTTTTAGTTTCTGCCTACGGCAAACTTTCGATGACGAAGAACACGACCATCAGGCTTGAGGCCATCAGGTTCATACCCATGGTGCGGCCAAAACTGGCTTTCGACGGGTCGACAAAACTGCTGCGGGCCCACCACAGGAAATAGACTACAGTGGGTAGCTGAACCGCAAAAAAAAGGCCAACCAGCGGCCAACCTGCATGGAGGTAAAACAGCACCGCGAACACGACCACGGCCAAGTTCAGGAAAAGCCCCGACAACACGAACGTGCCGCGGATACCGACGCGGCGGCTTACCGTAAGGTCTCCGTGCGCTTGGTCTTCCTCGTGTTGGTAGATCTGAGTCAGCGGATACACGCCCATCAGGAACAGCGCTGAAGTGAGAGTTCCTAGCCACAACCACGGGTCATTCCACGGGCGTAACGTTCCAACTGACTGAACCACGGCCATGAAGGTCAGCGAACCCTGAACCAAACCGACGCCCACCCACCCCAGCCAAGGGCGTCTCTTCAAGCGTGTGACCTTCCAGCTGTAGAGTTTGGAGGCCAGCGTGTACACCAGAATCGCCAGGAAAAAACCCAAGCCTAAAAACCACGAGCTGACAAGCGCCGCAGTGTCGAGAAACCAGGCAGCCCACAAAAGGCTGGGAGTCACCGGGGGCGGCAGCTTGATTCCACCAATGCTTTTCTCGTCTCTGTCGTACCAGGTATTGAAGGCATGACTGGCCGGGTATAGAAAGAAATGGATGATGACAAAAGAAGACCATAGACGCAGCGGGTTCGCGTTCAACGAGCTCCAGGATGCAAACAGCCAGATCGGCAGAAGAAAGTAGGAGAAGGGAAACCTGAGGTGGATAAGGGTACTAAGCCAACCCGCTCGTGCCATAAACCCAGCTTAACTTATTTACACCAAGTTGAAAAGATTAATCGTATTAAAGATGACACAAAAGCTTTCTATATAGTATCTTACAAGAATTGTCAGATATAGGAGACTGCCTATGCCCATGCTTCCTGCACTGCCCGTAACCCTGCTTTCCGGTTTTCTAGGAGCCGGAAAAACGACCCTCCTCAACCACCTGCTCAGCCATCCGCAAGGGAAGAAACTGGGAGTCATCGTTAACGACCTGAGCCCTGTGAACATTGATGCCGGTCTGGTCGTTCGAAACGATCACGGACTGGTGGAGCTCTCCAACGGTTGCATTTGTTGCACCTTGCGGGACGAGCTGGTAGTACAGATCGCCCAACTCGCCCGGGAAGGTCAGATTGATGCTCTGATCATCGAATCGACGGGAGTCTCTGAGCCTCTTCCGGTAGCCCAGGGGTTCCTCCTAGAAGCCGGTGGTGTCCCTCTTCAGGAGTTGGCCCGCATCGATACCCTGGTCACGGTTGTCGATGCCAGCAGTTTTGCCTCTGATTTCCAGACTCTTCAAAAGGTGGAAGATCGGGACCCTGACGCCCCGGCTGAAGACCGTCGCAACATCGTCGACCTTCTAGTCGATCAGGTGGAGTTCGCCGATGTGTTGGTGCTCAACAAGACCGACCTCATTTCGCGGCGCAGGCTGGCGCAGGTGAGGGCAAAACTAGCAGCACTGAATCCAGGGGCCTTGGTGCTTGAAACTGTGCAAGGAATGGTAGAACCGAACTTGCTTATCAATGCCAAGAGGTTCAACTTTGAGGCCTCGACCGGCTTACCCGCCTGGCAAAAGGAACTGACTGCTCGACACCTTCCCGAGACCCTCGAATACGGTATTGCCAACTTCTCGGTGGTCAGTGATAGGCCCTTTCATCCTCAAAGGCTGTTCCGTTTCTTTGCCAAACGCCGACCACGGCTTTTGCGTGCCAAGGGCTGGTTCACGTTGGCAACTCAGCCAGAATACCGCTGGTTGTTTCAGCTTGCGGGTCGAAAAAAAACCATAGTAGGTGCGGGCAAGTCCGTGGAAAAAAAAGTAGAATTAGTGTGCATAGGTCAGTTTAACCGGCGTCAGGCGGATGCCCTACGAAGGCAGCTCGAGAGTTGCCTCTTGAAGCCAGGAGAGGTTGCTGATCCGGCAAGTGATCCATTTGCCCGTTACCAGGAGGTGAGTTTATGAACTGGCTCATTACCGGAGCTTCCTCAGGAGTTGGTCGAGTCATGGCAATAGCCTTGGCGGGAGCGGGGCATCGAGTTCTGCTCACCGCGCGCAATGAGTCTTTGTTGTCCGATACCCAGCGGAACTGCCTCGGGTCCGAAGTGGCTGTCGCGGATTTGTCCCATCTGGAGGCGGTAAAAGAACTAGCAAGGCATGCTGATACTTGGGCCGGGCCCGATGGCCTAGCCGGAATTGTCCACGCTGCGGGATTGATGCTTTGGGACAGCCCAGCGACGCGGGGTGGTTGGAGTTTGGTTCCTGCAGTAAATGCTGTGGCCCCTTGGCAACTCACACTGGCATTGGAAGGCGTTTTGCATCGGGCTATGGCCCCAAGAGTCCTGTTCATCGCAGGGGCACCGTTCACTATGAACGGAATAGAGCCTCAACTCGACCAATGGAAAGGCGAGCAGAAGGGGCGGGGGCTCACGCTTTCTCTACAGTCGGCGGCTGCTAAAGTTTGGATGGCACGGGAGCTTCACAGACGCTGGGCCGGCCGGGGATCCGCTTTCGCGTTTCATCCCGGTTACTTGCAATCCCACTTGGCCGATGGTTTGCCTTTTCCCATCAACCTGTTGGGTCAACTTGCCCAACCCTTTTTGGGAACCCGTTGCCAAAACGGCGAGTTCTTGGCCCTCAATTCGGCAGCAATGGCCCTCTCAGGCAACCTAGTGGCGAACAGGAAGGCGTCGCCCCAATGCCCTGGGCCTGAGAACTCCGCGGCAGAACAGGAGTTCTTAGCGAAACTCAATTGAAGACGGTGGCCAGTTCAACGCGTGAGGGGACCAGAGGCAGCAGCTGCCTTCAGTTCTCGAGGTATTTCAAGTAGATTCCCAACACCAACACCGCGTATACCACAATTTGACCCGTGAAGATCAGTTTGTCCCACATGTCTGCCCTCTGTTCATCCCAGCCCTTGGTGATTTTCTTGTAGAAGTAGATCTTGCCCATCATGGTGAGAAAAGTGGCTAGGTAAGAAAACAGGTACACGTAGTCGATCAACACCAGTTGTTGGTTTGGAATACGCCCTAAATACTGCTGCTGCAGAAACATCAAGCTCAGAAGGGTTCCCGAAATGAAGAACAGCTTCGACTCAATAAACGCGTAGGGCAGCCAATACACGATGTAATTCGCAAGAAGGATCAAAGTCAGCGGAAACACAAACTTTACAAAAAAGAACAGGAAAGGATGGCTGATCGTAATGATGAACTTCAGCTGCGATACCTTGTTTTGATTGACTTCGTCCGTATACCCAAAGTTGGACTCGTAGGCATTTTCCGAAACCTTAAACGCAACTTGATTCAATTCCCATCCGGTAAGCACCAATTGATCGGTCTTGGTATTGTTCACATCGGGTACGTAGACCAAATCTTCCGACGAGCTCACCGAGTCTTCCAAAATAAGGGTCAGCTGCTGCTGGTCAACCGGGTAGTTTGTCATGTCAAAAGCCTGGAAGAAAGTACCCTCTACCTTCATCAAGTGGTAAAACCGCCCGTCCTTCAGCACTTCGTGCTCGAGATCGGTCTTCATGTAGTCTTGCTGTCGGTTGACAAGATTCATGATCTCGAAGGTTTCATTTGGTTTGATATCACCGCTCCAAATCATCCAAATATAGGCACTCATCTGAAAGGTATTGGATGAGGTATCGATTTGAGACACGGTGAGCGGATAGATGCCTACAATCACCTTTTCTTGGTTCTTCTTGACGGCTTGGCTGTAGTTTGTTGCATCAATGAGCTGAACGCCTTGGTTGACCTGTTGATGGGGCCGAAGCCAATAGAGCCCAAAGAAAGTTGCCACCAGCACCAGGGCAAAAACAAGCAGCTTCAACGAAAAGTTCTTGGTCAGAGATTCTATCATGATAACCTCAAGGGGAGAGATTTTGGCCAGTTTTGGAATCGTTCGAGGTAATCCCAGAAGTCAGGAAAGCTCTTGGCCACACAGCTAGGATTCTCCACACTAACCCCCGGGACTGCCAATCCGGCAACTCCAAAACTCATGGCTATCCTGTGGTCATTGTACGGGTGGATAGTCGCTGGTTGAAGATGCCCTTTCGTGCCTACGACGGTGTAGGTTTCGTTGTCGTGCCAGGAGGTGCAACCCATTTTTGCCAGTTCCGTCTCCATGGCCAAAACACGGTTGGACTCCTTGTGCACCAAATGCCCAATACGCGTGAAACGGCTTTCGCCTTTGGCAAAAGCCGCAGCAATTGCCAAAGGTGGCACCAGATCGGGAACATCGCTCATGTCTTGCTCAAGCCCGATCAGCTCACCTCCCGTGACGGTGACGGCTTCGCCTTTCCACTCGACCCTGCAGCCCATCCGCTCCAAAAAATTCAGGAAGAGCTTGTCCCCTTGGACGCTTTCGGGGTTTAAACCCTCAACGGTCACTTTTCGTTTCTGAACGGCAGCCGCGAGGAACAAAAACGAGGCACTCGAAAAGTCACCTTCGACCAGGAGGTCCTGGGAGTGATACGGCTGGGGTGCCGCCACGGTGATGGTTTTGTAGCCCTCGTTATGACAGTGAACTCCGAAGCCGCGCATCATTGAGGTGGAAATGTCAAAATAGGGGCGCTCGGTCATCTCGTCGAGGCAGACCAACGTCACGGGAGCGCGGGACAAAGCGCTGCCGATCACCAGACTACTGAAATACTGGCTTGTGACGGCCCCGTGAATGGCGGCCTTTCCTCCGGTCAGCCCGCCGGGGAGAATACGCACGGGTGGAAAACCCTCCCTACCGAGGTATTCAATGTGCGCCCCCAACTGACGTACACCTTCCACCACTTCACGTATGGGCCGCTCATTGAGCCTCGATGAGCCGCCTACGACCACTGGTTTTGAGGCAAAGCAGGCCGCCGAGGTCAAAAAGTTCATGGTTACGCCAGAATCTCCCACAAAAAGCTCGTCCGCGACCGGGACAAACCGACCTCCGACCCCTTCGACGAAAACTTCATCATTTACCCTTTGTAGCCTAACTCCAAGACCCTCAAGGCAACTGATCATGTTGAGCTGATCTTCGGCCAACAGCGGACGCCTCAGACGCGTATCACCTTCGGCCAGAGCTCCGAGCAAGAGGGCACGCAACGTATAGGCTTTGGCCGCAGGAGCGACAACCGTGAGGTGACTCATGCAATAACCGTACTGGAAACGATTCCGCTAGTCAAATCAGTGTTACTACAGCTAGATTCAAAAGATGGACTTTGCCTCGCCCGAGTTCACGGAAAAGTACACCAATCAAACTCCTCTCGGTGCTTTCTGGACTCTCGAGGCCACAACTTTCCGTTTGTGGGCCCCTCAAGCCCAGCAGGTCAGCCTCCGTTTGTACGAAACCTGCGAAGCAGAGCAAGCAACGGAAACACCGATGGTGCTCGGAGAAATGGGCGTCTGGGAAGCTTGGCTGCCTGGCAATCATGCCGGACGCTTTTACACCTTTGCCACCAACTACCATGTTTTGGGTTGGAGGGAGGGGGTGGACCCTTACGCACGGTCGGTCGGACCACAGGGTTTGCGCGGGTATCTGTTCGATCCCCGCTCGACCGATCCTGAAGGATGGGCGGAAGACCGCCCTCCAGTTTTGGAGCACCAACTCGACAGTGTTCTCTATGAGTTAAGCGTACGTGACGCCTCTAGCCTGAGTTCCTCGGGGATAGTCCAACGTGGCCAGTTTCTCGGTCTCACTGAAGAGGGAACAGTAAGTCCCCAAGGCCTCGCCACCGGTCTAGACCACCTTGTAGAGCTTGGAGTAACTCATGTTCACCTTTTGCCTGTGTTTGATTTCGACGGTGTAGACGATTATGCCGTAAGTTCCACCGCTTACAACTGGGGCTATAACCCCCGCAACTTCAACGCTCTTAAGCTTTCCTTTTCCAGCAACCCTCGCGACCCGGCCGTTGCCATCTTTGAGTTCAAACAGTTGGTCGCCGCCTTTCACCGCAAGGGACTGAGGGTCGTCATGGATGTGGTCTACAACCACACGTTTGCCAGTAATGATTCCCACCTTAACCGCAGCTATCCTTTTTACTACTACCGCATGTATGGAACAGAGTTCTCCAATGGTTCTGGCTGTGGCAATGAACTCGCCACCGAACGTCCGATGGTGAGACGTTACATCCTCGACTCGCTCCGGTACTGGAAATCTGAGTTTCATCTTGACGGGTTCAGGTTCGATCTCATGGGACTCTACGATATCGACACCATGAACGAGGTGTCCCGAGAACTGCGAAAAGACGACCCCCATTTTCTTCTCTATGGTGAAGGTTGGACCGGTGGTTTATCGACACTTCCTGATGAGAGCAAGGCCATCAAAGCCAACGCAAAAAAAATGCGTGAAATCGCCTTCTTCAGCGATGAGAACCGCGACGCCCTCAAAGGTCCTGTTTTTGAGGTTGCCCGCCCGGGGTTCGTCAATGGTGGCACGAACTTGGAGTCTGCCGTTAAGTTTGCAGCCGTTGGTTGCATGGCTCATTCGGCCCTCGGCCAAGGCGGATGGGCCGAGGGGCCCCATCAAACCATCAATTACGTTGCGGCCCATGACAACCATACTCTCTGGGACAAGCTTGCTCACACGAACCCCGACGCAACCGAAACTGAGCGCATTGCTATGGCCAAGCTCGCGCACGGTGCCGTGCTGCTTTCGCAGGGCATACCGTTCCTGCATGCAGGGGAGGAGTTCCTGCGGTCGAAGCAAGGCATTGAAAACTCCTACAATTCTCCCGACTCGATCAATGGGATGGAGTGGTCGGCCAAGGCACGTTACCGCGAGGTTTTTCAGTATCTGCGCGGTCTGATTTCCCTCAGAAAAGCCCATCCGGCCCTGCGTCTGCGGTCGGCCGAACTGGTCAACCAGCACGTGAGGTTTCCTGAATTGCTAGAGCCGGGCATGGTCTCGTGGCTAATCAGCGGCCATGCGGGAGGCGATGAGGCGCGACTTCTCCAGGTCATCCTCAACTCGACATCACGTCTACGGGAAGTTCATTTGGCTGAAGGTTACTGGGAAATCCTTGCCAACGCGCAAGCCGCCGGCGTCCGGTCCCTCGGTAAGGCCCGCAACCGAATCGCAGAAGTGGAACCCGTAAGCCTCATGGTCTTGGTGTCAACTTGACAACCGGCTGTTTTCGGCTATCCTAAAGCCGAGTTTTGTGTATGGAGGCATCCTATGGCGATCTTGGTTGGTTTAGTGTTTCTTTTGCTGTCCGTGTGGGCCATGTTGCCCTCTGCTTTCTTCGGACTGAATTGGGGCGAACATGTCCTTACCTTTCTGATGGGGGGTGGGCCCATACTCGGAATCTTCATCGGTTTGATCGCTGTGTTCATCGGCATAGCCGACATGAAGGACAAAGCCGAGGCCAAGAAAGAAGAAGAAGCTGAAAAGGCCAAGGCTGCTGCGCCCTCCAATAGCGGCCCGGCCTCTTGACCGAGTTTGTCCATCTGTGACATCTTGTCCTACCCGTAATTGAGAAGGAATCCATGAAGACGATTTTTGTGAAGCCTGCCGATGTTGTACGCAAGTGGTACATCATTGACGCCGAAGGCCAAGTGCTAGGACGTGTAGCCACCAAAGTGGCCACCATACTCCGTGGCAAGAATAAACCCCAATACACTCCTCACCAAGAGGTCGGCGATTACGTCATCGTGATCAACAGCAGCAAGATGAAGGTGTCCGGCGGAAAAGAGTTCAAGAAAATCTATTACCACCACACGACCCACATCGGCGGGATCAAGGGTGAGTCGTACCAGTCGCTGCTTAAAAGGCGTCCAGAGCGTCCTTTGGAACTTGCCATTAAAGGCATGCTTCCCCATACGCCCCTCGGATATCAGCTTTTTGGTAACGTCAAAGTGTACGGTGGCGAACGCCATCCGCACGCAGCTCAGCAACCCCAGGCCTTGAGCCTTTAAGGTCAGGAGAACACAATGGCAGAGAAGAAGACCATCAACGGAACCGGACGCCGCAAGACGGCTGTCGCGCGAGTGTATCTGAGCAAGGGGAAAGGGAAGATCACCATCAACCACCGTACCCTAGAGGAATATTTTCCTTATGCTATCCAGCAGGTCACTGTGAAGTCTCCCATGACCGTGCTCGATG
Source organism: Spirochaetales bacterium (assembly GCA_947478845.1). Classification (GTDB taxonomy): domain Bacteria; phylum Spirochaetota; class Spirochaetia; order JABEVK01; family JABEVK01; genus JAIFLN01. The sequence continues at coordinate 182,935 of CANJXC010000002.1, forward strand.
TAGAGGGTAAATACGACATCAATGTGAACTGCAAAGGCGGCGGGTTCAATGCTCAGGCTGAGGCCATTCGCCATGGTATCTCCCGAGCCTTCGACGAGCTCGACGAGACAAATCGCCCGGTTTTGAAAGCTAATGGTTTCCTTACCCGCGACTCCCGCATGGTGGAGCGCAAGAAGTACGGGCAAAAGAAGGCTCGTAAGCGCTTCCAGTTCAGCAAGCGCTGATTCTGTCGATTGCTTGTAAAAGGTGTCCCGTCAGGCTGGCCTTTTGCGGTTCGTTGACAATCGGTCCAACAGGAACTATTCTCAACTGTGGGGTAAACTTAATCCATGTCATCTTTGTCTAAGCAGAAGGTCTTTTCGGCTCTCGAAGTAGCCAAAGTTTGCGGGGTTGTTAACCAAACCGTTATCAATTGGATCCGTGCGGGTCGGCTCAAGGCTTCGACGACGCCCGGGGGGCAATTTAGGGTTTACCCGGAAGATTTGCGCGCCTTTCTCCTCGAAAATGGAATGAAGATTCCTGAAGACCTGAAGCGTCTGTTCCGACTCGAACAGGTCTCGGTTCTCGTTGTCGAGGACGATAGAGTACTCAATGACCTTGTGGTGGTCCATCTTCGGCGCTCGTGGCCTGAAGCGCATTTGTTTCAAGCTTTTGATGGCTTTGAGGCCGGATCGTTGCTCGGTGTCAACCGTCCGCAAGCCGTTCTTCTCGACTTAAATCTTCCTGGAGTGGATGGGTTCGAACTGTGTCGCCGCATCAAGGTTGGTGAAGGTTTCGAACAACCACTCGTTGTTGCCATGACCTCGAGCAATGATCCCGACGTTGAGGCACAAGTCTTAGGTTTAGGAGCCGATGGGTTTTTCAAAAAACCGGTCAACTTTGAGGATCTGATCACGTTTCTGCGTCAGCGCCTGCCCTTAACCTGAAAGGAACACGCATGGATGCAGGACTTTCCCACATCTTGATTGTGGAGGACGAAGACTTAATCAGGATTCCACTCAAGGAATACCTGACTCGAACTGGGTTCACGGTGTTGGTAGCCTCTGATGGCGTCGGTGCCATCAAGCAACTGCTCGACTTTCCCGTTTCCTACATCATTACCGACTACCGAATGGAAAATCTTGGTGGAGATTATTGGATGCGATTCCTTCAGCGCTACTGTGGCGACATGAAAGTTTTGGTCACAAGTGGCTTTTTGAAGGGAGACCTTCCTATTCCTTACCAGTTTCTAGCCAAGCCATACTCGTTTAAAGAGCTCGAAGAGCGGTTGCGGGCCCTTTAGAGTTTAGAACTTCCCGGTGCCAAAGTTGACTCCGAAGTTCAGAGAAAGCTTGTTTCCCCCAAACTGGAGTGGGAACTGCGTTCCACTGTTGCCCCACACCACGTTGGCGCCGAGGCTCAAGCTCAACTCGTCCCACGGACTGTAAGTGAAACCTGGTTTGGCCCAACCTGAGTTGTCGCTGAGGTTTTGTTGCACCAGAGTACTGAAGTTCACGTCGGACCCTAGAAGCTTGCTCAGGCTCACCAAGGCCGTCATGCTATGTTTAGCGGGGTTGGCCACATCTCCAAGCCCGTAAGTGCGGCCGGAAGTGTTGATCGCATCTATGTAGACAGCCTTCGTAGCGGCTAGCTGGCTCAAAGCGTAGGTGTTAAAGGCGCGCTGAGCGTAGGTGGCATCGTCGCTTCCAAAGGGGTTGTACCAGTACTCACCCCGTAAGCTGAAGTTTAGGTCGGTATTGCTGTAGCTGGCTCCTAAGGTACCGGTGTAATAGATGGCCGTGGCATCGTACTTTTTGATCGAATTGAAGATATCTTTTGTTCCAATCGTGGGAATCGTGACCGTACTAGAGCCGGAACCGTTCAGCACATCGGCGCCGTAGAGCGCTATACCTTCTGAAAACAGGCTGACCTTGTTGAGTTCAGGTATGGGAAGGAAACCCAAGCCGGTATTGATGGTGGCTACCGCTTTTGGAGCGTTGTCTTTTTGGTAGAAGCCACCAACGGTGAGTTGGGCTTCGCCAACCAGGATATCTCCTTGCAGAGCATAACCCAAATCTTGCAGGGTCGGCGACTTCCCCGTGGTAAAATACTCGTCACGCAAGAGGGCATAAGCGGTGAGGTTGGCTTTAAGAGCTGGAATCGGTACCGTGACATTGAGAGCAACCGGACCTTCGCGGCTGGCGGTGGGGTCTGTGGCATCCTTAGCGGTGAGCGATATCACATCGCCGGGGCTATAGAAATAGGCCACTCCCCACGAAGCCGACTGTTTTCCGAAGCGAACGAATACCGCATCGGCTAGGGTTACGTCAGTGTACATTTCCCAGATTTTGATGTCGGGGACTTTCAAGGTTGCCGAGGTTGTGGAAAGGCTCGTGACGTAGGTCGCACCGGTGAGCACGGCCGTGTCGTTGGTGAACGGCGCGCCGGTTTTTAGCCCCAAGTGGAACCGGAAATCCTTGGTGGGACGACCATCGAGGTTGAGCGAGCTTCGCAAACTGTAGCCCAACGCCTGAGTGAAGTTCTTGCTCGGGTCGGCGGCCTCAGGCCACTCGGTCCAACTTCCCGACCAAGTGGCCCCACTGGTGACGCTTCCGCCCCACTTTAGGCCATCGGAGTTCTTCGAAAACTGGGCGGTCGGGTCAACGGTGCTCGCTGTGCCAGTTGTTACCAAGGGGCCCGCATCGGCAAAGAAGTCATCTGCCGCAGAAGTGTCTGCAGAGTCTTGGGCAAACCCCAGCAGGGGAAGGGTGGCCAGCGCGAACAGCAACAGCGTAGGTTTCATCGCCGTCTCCTTATTCGTTCACTTTCTTGAGGTAGGCTTGGGTGAAAACCGTATCGGGCAGTTTTTGTAGGGAGAAGTTCTCAATCTTGATGGTGGTCACTTCGTCTTTCTTCAGCATGTCTTGGATCCGGGTGAGCTGGGCAATGTATTTGCCTTCAACAGACAGGTACTTGCCGTACAGGCTGGTGCGAAGCAAGCGGTCCGACAACGAATAGGCTTCCGACTGCAGAAGGAGCCCTGTGGACTTATCTATCCAAATCTTCTGCTTCGGATAGGTCACTTCGTTGTTTTTACCCTTGAGCGTGAGCACCCAGGTCTCTAGCTTTCCGAGTGTCCCCGTCCCGGTTGAGGAGATTTCGTAATCCTCGCTGAGCGTCGAGTTCTGAAAGTCAGAGTTCTTGGCATTCGAGTCTTGGAAGTTTCCGCTACCGGTCTGTTTTGCGAACTTGCCGCTCGATGGATCGTAGAAAAAGATACTGCTGTCGAGTTTTAGGTAACCTTGACCCTTGTTGATTTCGGGCTTGAGGATGAGCAAGAGGAACTTGCTTTCGGTGTCGCGCCGGAAGTACTGGGCCTGCAACACGTTGTCTTCCACGCTGGGCTTGCGGGTTGTCACCGTGATCTGCGCCGAGATGTCGGTGGCTTTGAAATTGGTCTGCTCGTCAATTTTGGCCATGATGGCCTTGAAGTCCGGCTCGGCGGCAAAAGTCATAGAAACTAGGACAGCGAAGGCTGCACAGAAAAGCACGAATCGTTTCATGAAAGTATCCTTTGAGAAGTAAATCAATTGGTGGTCCTAAGGGCTTCGGCCGGGGTGAGTTTTCCTGCCCGACGGGCGGGAAACAGAGCGGCTAAAGCTGTGAGGCCGGCAATGACGATAAGGTTGAGGGCAAAGGAGCCGAGATTCACCTGCAACTGCAGGTGGTTGTCCTTAAGCAGGATATTGAAGTCCTTCCAGGCCGATAGGTCGATCCACGACACCACGACCAGCACAAACACTCCCGCCACAAAGCCCACGACAATACCCCCCAAGCCAAGAAAAACGGCTTCGTACAGGAATAAGTTGCGCACTTCTGGACGCTGCATGCCCAGGGCGCGCAAGGTTCCAATTTCGCGCGTGCGCTCGTACACCACCATGCGATAAGTGTTTGTAATTCCCACCATGATCACCACAAAGAGCACCAGCAAAATTAGGAAGGCGATGAGGTTGAGGGTCTGGAAGATACCCTTGATGAAGCTCAGAATGTCATTGAGGGTGTAAAGGCTATACTTCACGCCCGTCCAAGTCTGATCACGGTACTGCTTCTGGGTTTCCTGAAGTCCCCCACGGGCGAAGAACGGCAAACCCTTGTCCTGCAGATCCTTGAGCAGGAGGGCCCCCCACTGGTCGGCAGTTGCCACATCCTTCAGGTAGATTCCAAAGGTGGTAAACTCACCGGGCTTCATGTCACGCAGTGCGTTCACCCTATCAAGCGGAGCATAGGCACCCGCTAGACTGGCGGCGACACCTGGGTCCTTATAAATGGCCCTCAAGACGAAGTCGACGACATTCTGCTGGCCTGTGATGGTCTCACTCTGAACCGAAATCCGGTCACCGATCTGCACGTTGAGCTTTTTGGCCACTCCTTCTGAGATCACGATGTTGTCAGCGGCGTCAAAGTCGTCGAGCGATCCCTCGACAATGGTCAACTTGTCGTGGAGGTAGGTTCCTTGACCGAGGTTGACCCCCGAGAAGCTCTGGTAGGTCGTTGAAAAGTCGGAAACCAACGCAACAGACTGCACGTTGGTGGTCTTGGAAACGTAGCTGTAGGGAACCCGCAGTTTGTCAACGGCAGTCTGAAAGACCTCTGACTCCTTCAGAGTGAGGATGACCCGCCCTGTGGAAGTCTTTTCAGCTCCGCGTAAAATGACGTGGCCAGGAATTAAGTTGCTGATGTTGGCTTCCAGCGAAGTGATCAGGCTCCCAGACAGGCCATTAACAATCGTGATGACCAGAAGGCCAAAGGCAATGGCACCACCGAGCAACAAGGAACGGCGTTTCTGCCGCGAAAGATTCTTTAAAGCCATTGTGGCGACGGACATGAACTTCTCCTATTCCGAGGCGATCGCCTTGAGCGGCGACACCTTGAGCGCGATAGAAACGGGGTAGATCCAGCTCACCACTCCGATAAAGAGGGTGAATCCGATCGAAAGTACAACTTGAACCAGACTCAGTTCAGGTTTGAGATTCTTGGAACCAAAAAGCACCTGCAGAAACTCGTTGTCGAGGGGGAGGCCGATCAGGTTGAGGGCAACTACCGAAAGTGACCCGATCACTATGCCCACCAGGCCAAAGAAGCCGGCCAGGAGCATGGTTTCCCACACGAACAACTGACGGACAAAGGGCTTCTGGGCCCCAAGGGCCCGCATAGTGCCTATTTCGGCTGTGCGTTCCATGACCGAGATCACAAGCGTATTGATGATGATGATCACCGCTACGATGGCCAGAATGATGACCACGATGTTGAAGATAATTTGTGCCACGTCGGTGAGGGCGGCCGATGTACCGGCTGCTTCCTTCCATCCCACAGCTTTTAAGGGCCAATTCTTTTCGCTGAAGACCTTGTTGAGCTCAGAGATGGTCTGAGAAGGGGAGACCCCGTCGTTCAGCCGTATCATCAAATTGTGCCAAGAGCCACTGTCGACAGTAGCCAGTTCGGCCCTTTTCGTTTTGTCGCCCAGGATGGCGTTGAGGTCAACTTTATCCTTTGCTGCCCCGGCCGCAGCCACCGGGCCGTCACTGAAGAAATCATCGGCGGAGTCGAGGAGTTTCTTCGTGGCATCGTCGATAGGAGTTTCCTTGGCGGTTCCAACGGTCATGGCGTTCAGGGCCCGCAGCGTTTGAACGTCGATGAAACTGACGATTTCCAAGGCTTGCGTCGGAACGATATATTCGTAAATCCCTACCAAGGGCACTGTACGGATTTTGAGGCCAGACTTGCTAAACCCTTCAAGGCTGATTTCCTGCCCAACCTTCAAACTCACCTTGTTCTGCTTCTTGATGTCTTCGATGCGCTTGCGGCTCATCATAATTCCAGGCTCACCGTTGGCCAGCATGCGCCCTTCGACGATCTTGATGCTATGAAAGGTCTTGAAATACGTCTCTGGATCCACCCCGAACAGAAGGTTGAAACCCATACCCGCCTCATCAAAATTGAGAATGCCAAACCCACTCACCTGCGCCGAAAAACCCATCACCCCTGGATAGGACTTTATAAACTCCACCAGTTCCGGGTAATGCTGGATGACCGGTATCGGCTCGCCTCCCGGACCCGCTGAAAAGTCTTGGCTACCAAACAGGGAGAAAGCTTTTTCACTCTGCCCCATGATCATGACGTCACCCGTGAAGTTTTCACTGTAACCGCGTTTGACGCCTTTTGCGGCTGACTCAAACAGGCTGTTCCCCACGAACGTCAGCAAGATGCCCAAGGTGATCAGGGCCCCCACTATCAAGGTCTTCACCTTATGCTGGACCAGATTGCGCAACGCAATCTTGAATATGGTGCCCATGCTCAGGATCCCGGCAGGGTTTTTGACACGGCTCTGTAGTTCTCGGTGATCAGTCCATCTTTAAGCCGGATGATGTGATCGGCGAGTTCCACTATTTTAGCGTCATGAGTGCTGAAAATAAAGGTGGTCTTGAGGTCTTTGTTGATCTTTTTCATGAGCTTCAAGATGTCGTCTCCGGTTTGGGAGTCGAGGTTGGCTGTCGGTTCGTCGGCGAGCACGATCACAGGTTTGGTGACTAAGGCCCGCGCGATGGCCACGCGCTGACGCTGCCCGCCGGAAAGTTCGTTAGGCCGGTTGCGGATACGGTCGGCAAGGCCCACTTCCTCGATGAGGAAGTCGACATACTCCTTTCGCTCCTTGGTCAACTTGTTGTTTTTGCCCAGCAAGAGGGGAAACTCTATGTTTTCACGGGTTGTCAGCACCGGGATCAGGTTAAAAGACTGGAAAATAAACCCGATGGTTTCGTGGCGAAGGAGAGTGATTTCCCGGTCTTTCAGGGTGGCTACATTCTGACCATTGATAAGAACATCGCCATTGGTGGCGGTATCAATCAGCCCTATGAGGTTGAGGATGGTGGATTTGCCCGACCCCGAAGGACCAGCAATGGAGATAAAGTCCCCCTGTTCGATCTCGAAACTCACGCCCTTCACGGCCTCGACCGTCGTCTTGCCCAGGGCGTAATGTTTTTTGGCATTCTTCAGTTCGACTATGCTCAAAAAAGCTCTCCTTGTGCAGATTCCTTCCGGCAACCTGCGAATGATGAGTCTAAAGTACCTCGGCCAGAAATGAACGTCAATTCAGAATAGATCCGTGCCCGTGTAAAGGACATAAGTCAGACAATGTGTCTGAACATGACGGAAGTTTAATGTTAGCCGAACCGACCCTCGCGGGTCGTCGTTTCGAGCCAAGTGAGTCATAGAGACCCAGTAGACAAGGAGGTGCCAGAGAGAGGTGTCAAAGTGCGCCAAGTGACCTCGAATCCTGTGAAATGCTCACGAAGAATCCTCTCCGTAGAGGGTTTGCCATGCCAACAAGCGACTGTATATTAGCCAAGGTGCCCTAGATGCGGAGGTTTTTTGGTGTCTGACGAGAAAGAGGAAGTGCCCGACCTGAAGGAGTCGGCTGCGTCGCCCGAGGCAAGTGTCGAGGAAGTGCTTGACCGCGAGCTCGAAGCGGCGAGGGTGGAGAGAGAAGGTCTAAAAACCGAAGTGGCCGATTTGAAAGACCAGTTGCTTCGAAAGTCAGCTGACTTTGACAACTACCGGAAAAGGATGATGAAGGAGAAAGAAGAGGCTCGGCTGTTTGCCAACACGGGCCTGCTCGAAGACCTCGTCGATGTGCTCGACAACTTTGAGAGAGCCATCCGATCCTCCGAAGCAGCGCGAAACTACGACAGCTTTCATTCCGGCATTGTGATGATAGAGGGGCAGTTTGCCTCGATGTTGGAGCGAAAGTACGACCTCAGACGATTGGAATCGAATGGAAAACCGTTTGCTCCCGAACTCCACGAGGCCATAGCCATGGAGCCGGCCGACCCAGGGCAGGACATGGTGGTGATTGAGGAATATCAGAAGGGTTATCAGCTCCACGACCGGGTGTTGCGCACCGCTAAAGTGAAAGTGGGACCCGCGACGCCTGCCGCAACAGACACTCAGAATTAATAAGGAGAATATCAATGGGAAAAATTATCGGAATCGACTTAGGCACCACGAACAGTTGTGTGGCCGTAATGGAAGCCGGATCGCCAGTGGTCATTGCCAACTCGGAAGGGATGCGTACCACACCGTCCATTGTGGGTTTCACCAACAAGGATGAGAGGGTGGTTGGCCAGCCCGCCAAGAACCAAATGATCACCAACGCCCTCAACACCGTTTACTCGATCAAGAGGTTCATGGGCCGCAAGTTCAATGAAGTTATGGACGAGATGAAGATGGTCCCTTACAAGGTGATGGAGGGCCCTTCCAACGACGTTCGCGTCGACGTGGCTGGAAAACAGATGTCGCCCCCGGAGATTTCGGCTGCCATCCTCCAGAAGATGAAAAAGACCGCTGAGGATTACCTAGGCGAAGCGGTCACCGAAGCGGTGATCACTGTCCCAGCGTATTTCAACGACGCCCAGCGGCAGGCCACAAAGGATGCCGGCCGGATTGCCGGCCTCGAAGTGAAGCGTATTGTGAACGAGCCGACCGCCGCAGCCTTGGCCTACGGCTTTGGTAAGGACCAAAAAGACCAGAAAATTGCTGTTTACGACCTTGGTGGCGGTACCTTTGACGTGTCCATCCTAGAATTGGGTGACGGGGTATACGAGGTGAAATCCACCAACGGTGACACCCACCTCGGCGGCGATAACTTCGACCTCAGAGTTACCGAATGGCTGATCAGCAGTTTCCGAAAAGACATGGGAATCGACCTGAGCCAAGACAAAATGGCCCTTCAGCGACTTCGAGAGGCCGCTGAGAAGGCGAAGAAGGAACTGTCCACGCTGGCACAAACCGACATTAACTTGCCCTTTATTACTGCCGACGCCAGCGGACCCAAGCACATGCAGTACAACCTGACCCGCGCCCAATTCGAAAACATGTGTGACGATCTGATTCAACGGACCCGTGGCCCTTGCGAGAAGGCCCTCGCCGACGCCGGGATGAAGCCCGAGGACCTCGACGAAGTCATCCTCGTTGGCGGGTCCACCCGAATTCCAGCGGTTCAAGACATCGTTCGGGCAATCTTCAAGAAGGAACCAAATAAGGGGGTCAATCCCGATGAGGTGGTCGCTGCCGGCGCTGCTGTTCAAGGCGGTATCCTTGGAGGTGATGTCAAGGATGTGTTGCTTCTCGACGTGACCCCGCTGACGCTGGGTATTGAAACCCTTGGAGGTGTGCGCACCCCTCTGATCGAGCGCAATACAACCATTCCCACCCGCAAAAGCCAAGTGTTCAGCACGGCGGCCGACAACCAGAATGCGGTGTCGATCCACGTTTTGCAGGGCGAGCGCGAAATGGCCAGTCAGAATCGCACTTTAGGGAAGTTCGACCTGACAGACATTCCACCGGCTCAGCGTGGAGTACCGCAGATCGAGGTCACCTTCGATATCGACGCCAACGGCATCGTGCATGTATCGGCGAAGGATCTAGGTACTGGCAAGGAACAGAAGATCCGCATCGAGTCGAGTTCGGGCCTAAGTGAAGAGGAAATCAAAAAAATGGTGCGCGATGCCGAGGCTCATGCTGCCGAAGACAAGGTTTTTCGCGAAAAAACCGAGGCCCGCAACCAAGCCGATGGCCTGATTTTCAGCTTGGAAAAGAGCATGAAGGAAGCCGGAGATAAAGTGAGCCCTGACGACAGGTCGAGGGTTGAGGCTGCCATTGCTGAGCTTCGCAAGGTTCTAGACTCGGGAGATACAGAAGCGATTAAGGCAAAGACGGAAGCGCTGCAACAGGCCAGCAACAAAATGAGCGAGGACCTTTACAAGAACTCTCAAGCAGGTGCAACCTCGCAAGGTGGGCCAGGTTCCCAAGCAGGCCCTGATTCGGCCGGCTCCGGTAGTACATCCTCTGGTCCCGAGATGAAGAATGCCGAGGATGCCGACTACGAAGTGGTCGACGAAGAAAAGAAGAAGTAAGAGGGACTCTGGATGGCTAAGCGGGATTACTACGAGGTACTTGGCATTGACAAAAGTGCCACGGCCGACGATATCAAAAAGGCCTACCGCAAGTTGGCCATCCAGTTTCACCCGGACAAGACGGCAGGCGACAAGCCTGCTGAGGAAAAGTTTAAAGAAGCCACAGAGGCCTACGAGATTCTTTCTGACCCCCAAAAAAAGAGTCGTTACGACCAGTTCGGGTTTGCCGGCATTGACCCCTCGGCCGGCGGTGGTCAGGCTGCCTATCGGGATTTCGAGGATCTGTTCGGTGGTGGGGCTTTCGGAGATATTTTCGGCTCGTTTTTTGGTGGCGGCAGTGGACGAAGAGAAAGCACACCCCGGGGCAGTGACCTGCGTTACGATCTCGAGCTTGAGTTTGCAGACGCTGCTTTTGGCAAAAAAGTTGAACTAAGCTATACCCACAGTGTGGGCTGCAGCACCTGCAACGGAACCGGAGCTGAGTCCGGCTCCAAGCGCAAGGTGTGCACAACCTGCCAGGGCCAAGGCCAAGTGAGGCGTTCCAGCGGTTTTTTTAGCATTGCCCAGACTTGTCCCACCTGCAATGGTGACGGACACACCATTGAGAAACCCTGCAAGACTTGCCGGGGAACCGGTACCGAGCGAAAGAAAAATATGTATGTAGTGCAGATTCCCGCCGGTATCGAGAACGGAAAGCGCATACGGATTGAAAGTCAAGGTGACGCGGGGCCCAATGGCGGTGTCGCTGGCGATTTGTACGTTTACATGCACATTAAAGATCACGAATACTTCGAACGAAACGGTAACGACCTCTATTGTCTTGTGCCAGTTAGCTTTACACAGGCTGCCCTAGGCACAGAAATCAACGTCGCAACTCTTGACGGCAAAAGAATTCGTCTCAAGATACCCGCCGGAACTCAAAACAACAAACTGCTCCGGGTTAAAGAGGCAGGCATTCCGTTTCTCCATACCCCTCAGCGCAAGGGTGATTTGTTCATCAAAGTTCACGTTGAGGTGCCTCAAAACCTGAACACTAAGGCCAAGGATCTCATGTCCCAACTGGCGAAACTCATCGGAGAAGAAGATTCACCTAGGCCGGTAAAACTCTCCTCGATCGAGTAGTTCATTTGACTTCAACCGCGAATCTCCCGACAATGAAGTAATGGACCAGAAGCAGGAACTTCAGAGCGCCTTTCTCACGCATTATCAGTTTTTGCAGGACAGTGGAATTCAGGCCCATATTGACCAGATTTCTAACCAGCTGCGCGACCTCGAGGCGTTGGTCCAAGAAGCAGCGGAAATCTTCTACATTTCCGAGGTCGGAAAACTGACGCAATATATTGCGCAAAAGTTGCTCGACAAGTTTGTTCCCTCCTGGCTTGTTTTTGTTTTGCAAAGCGAGTTCGCGTCGGATCAGCCTGAAATTATTTGCTTCGAAAATATGAAGAGGGTTCAGTCGCCCGTAGAGATTCCGTCTTTGGAGCCCTACAGGCATTTTTTTGGACTCTCGCCCGTAGCTGTAGATTTCAGCGTTTTCGAGTCCACGGTGGGTCAGCAGAGCCTCTCCGACGTTTTTTTGTCGCTCCGGCCCGCCAAACTAATTCCCATTCTCGGATTCGCAGGGGTGCATGGCTTCATTGTCGTCGGACGCAAGGTTCTCGGCGAAGATTACACCGACGAAGAAATGCGGTATCTGGAAAGGTTGATCAAGTTTGTTTCCATCAGCTTCCAGAATAGTTTGAACTACCAAAGTGCCATCACCGACCGCAAGACCAAACTTTACAATCATTCCTACTTCATGCGCCGGCTGGAAGAGGAATTGGCCAGGGTTAAGCGTTACAAGCTTCCTGTGACCGTAGTCATTTTTGATATTGACCATTTCAAGCGCTTCAACACCGAACACGGGCATCTCGCCGGCGACCTTGTACTGGCGGAGGTAGGCTCGGTAATAGCCTCCTGTGTGAGAAGCGAAGACATCGCAGCGCGGTTTGGCGGCGAAGAGTTTGTTGTTTTGCTCGTGCAGTGCAAGGCCGACTACGGATACTTAATCAGCGAGCGAATCCGTGAGGCTGTCGGTGCTTTGAAGGTCTCGTATGCGGGCAAGGACTTGTCGGTCTCGATCAGCGGCGGGGTGGCCGAGTTTGTGGCAAGTGAGTCCCATGATTTTGTCAATCCAGAGACTCTGCTCAACAGGGCCGACAAGGCCCTTTATGAGTCTAAGAATCAGGGTCGCAATAGGACCAGCTACTGGAGTCCTGAACTCGAAGAACCCCAGGAGATCGCCCCTTGAACCTGATGTTAAAAGTGTACGACACCATGATGCCCGAGTTCATCGAGCTGGCACGACTGCTAGACCGGGAACTTGAGCAGCGAACCGGCGAAAGTCAGGAACTGTTTAGCCCGGTGACTAGCCTTCAGGGCATTCATGATTTGGTGTTGGCCTGGCGTGGTCGGGACCCAGTAGGGTGCGCCGCCTTGCGAGAATCAAGCGTTGGGGTTTGGGAAGTCAAGAGGGTTTTTGTCCTTCCCGAATACCGGGGCGGGGGAGTCAGCCGGCAAATGATGGAACGTCTGGAGCAGCTGGCCACCGAAAAAGGCGCGAAACGCCTTGTTCTGGAAACTTCCAAGGCCATCCCCGAGGCCGTGGCTCTGTATACCAATATGGCCTATAGCGTGATCAGTAACTTCGGTCCCTATGAGGGGCGGGAGACCAGCCTCTGTTTTGGCAAGGATCTCCCGGCCTGATCATTCCTCTGTGGATTGATCTTCCTCGTCGTCTTCGTCGATATCGACGGGGATCTCATAGCGCTTTATTTTGTTTTTGAGGCCTTGGCGGCTGATCATTAGGTTCCGCGAGGTCTGGCTAATGTTATTGTCGCAGTACTTCAAAGACGCAATGATGATGTCTTTCTCGATGGCATCGACAAACTCCCGCATATTTACCGGTTCGTGACCAACAGGAAGCTGAATGGTCTTCACGCTGGCCCCCACCCCCTGTTCGGCAGCGTAAATCTCTGCATTCTCTTTAAGAAGTCGATCAATTTCTTCCATTGTAACGGTTTGCTTTCCTGTCGTCCGCATGGTGAGATTCAGTTTCTCAAGAATCCCTTGAAGTTCCCGGATATTCCCTGGGAACGAGTACTTAGCCAATAAGTTCTTCTGCTTCGTGTCAAGCTGAGGATAGATATGATTGCTCTTGTGTGCGCAGGCCTCCATCAGCGACAGGATATCCTCACGGCGCTCACGGAGGGGAAGGGTTCGAACTTGAAGGGTTGCTATCTTGTGATAAAGGTCTTTACGGAAATCGCCGCGGTCAGTCTCCCCAATCAGATTCGTGGTACTGCTGACCAGCACCCGCACATCGGCCGATCGCTCCTCTGTTCCGGCCACCGGATAATAAATGCCGTAGGCCAGAAACTTCAGCAGCTTCGATTGAAGCGTTTTGGGCAGCAATTGTATGTCTTCAATGAACAAACTGCCTCCCTGACACCTCGAAAGAAAGCCTTCGCGCGCCGGCTTAGAGCCCGACTTGGAAACCCCAAAAAGTTCGGCTTCCAGGAGTTCCTCGGGAATGGTGGTTGTCGAAAGGCTGAGAAATGGCTCGATGCTGCGGGAGGACATGTCGTGAAGAATGCGCGCTATCATTTTTTTGCCCGTCCCAGGCTCACCGGTGATATGTACCGGATGGTCGGTAAGGGCGAAAGCCTTGATTTGCTCCTTGGTCTTCAATACCGAAGGATGGGTGCCAACAAGGGATTGAAGTGGGCTCTCGGCGTTAAACCTCAGCAGGGTGTTTTCGGAAGCAAGCTTGCGTGCGCTTTCTTCCAAGTTTTTCTCTTCAGAAAGCCTGCGGCGAAGTTGTTTTTGTGCCAGCACCGCTTCTTTGACCTTGCCCAGCAGGACCTGAGATTCAACGGGTTTGACAAAATAGTGGGAAATGTTGGAGGCGTTGACGGCATCAATCAGATAGTTTGTATCACCGTAGGCTGAAAACATTATTGTGGCGAAGTCTGTCGTCTTCTTTCTTATCTCTTGCACGAGCGCCACCCCAGACAGGGAGGGCATACGCATGTCGGCAAGCAACAGGTCGAAGGGGTACTTTTCGCAGTACTGGAGTGCTTTTTTCGGATCTTTAAAAACGAAGGTCTCATAGTCCTGCAAGACGCGCTGGCAGAAGGTCAGGGTTACTTCGTCATCGTCAACAATCACTAGTCTCGTTAAGTTGGGCATAATGAGGAATGATACTAAGCCTTGGGCAGTCAGGCAACCCCGGTGGTTAATTAGTTGACAGGGAAACGTCCTTCCCTGCCGGCTCTTTGGAACTTTGCAAATAGCCGCTGAGGCCGGCTTTTACCATAGCAACGAGCATTTCTTCCGTTTTTTGACCCTCTGCACAGGAGAGGTAAACTCGCAACAGAGGGCCCTCCTGACGGATGTGGGGCTGGAAGCCTTGATCCTTCAGTTTTCGGGCCTGTGTAAAGGCGTTTGCCTGGGTCCGGAACGCACCGAGTTGGAAGTAGGTCTGAGGAGGCGGTGGTAATTCCGTCGCTTCACCCACTTTGAGCGGGTGAATGGTCACCTGCGCGACGCCGGAGTCGAGAATGTCCAATTCTGCGGCTGCGGCGCGGGAAAGATCGATGATTCTCCCCTGCACAAAAGGCCCCCTGTCGTTCACGGTGACGATCACGGATTTTCCATTGAGTTTATTGGTGACCAAAAGGCGTATGCCGAACCGCAAAGATCGATGGGCCGCGGTGAGAAGATCGGGGCTGTAGGCCTCTCCGGAGGCCGTTTTCTTGCCTGCAAACTCCTCTGCATAGAAACTGGCCTCTCCCGACTCTTCCTGAGAGTAGAGCTCGGTGGTAAGGGCTAGGAACAACAGGATAACGACAAAGCTCCAGCGTAACATTCTTCGATTGTGCCCCAAAACCCCATGAACTACCAGTCCTGCTTGTCAAACCCCGGGGGGGTCTTTATTGTGAAGCCCGGGAGAGCGAAATGAAAAAGTCGGAGTTCCTAAAGACCCTGCGGGTGGGTGGGCAAGAGTACACCTTCTATGACATTACCGACCTAGGGCGTGACAAGGTGCTTCGCCTTCCCTACTCGCATCGTATCCTGCTGGAAAATGTCTTGCGCAAGAGCGCAGGAAATCACGTCAATCAAGACC
Organism: Spirochaetales bacterium; assembly: GCA_947478845.1. Classification (GTDB taxonomy): domain Bacteria; phylum Spirochaetota; class Spirochaetia; order JABEVK01; family JABEVK01; genus JAIFLN01. The sequence continues at coordinate 198,052 of CANJXC010000002.1, forward strand.
TCGTCGAATCCTTTTTCGCCTCGGCGGGTGATGGAGCGTCAGTGGAAATTCCCTTTTTTCCTGCGCGGGTTTTGATGCAGGATTTTACAGGGGTTCCCGCTGTGGTGGACCTTGCGGCTATGCGGGATGCGGTGGCTGCGGCCGGCCAAGACCCAGAGAAGATCAATCCGCTCGTGCCCGTAGACCTCGTCATCGATCATTCGGTGCAGATTGATGTTTTCGGCATGGCTTCGGCGCTAGCAAAGAATGTGGAGAAAGAGTACGAGCGCAATCAGGAGCGCTACACCTTTCTCAAGTGGGCGCAAAAAGCCTTCAAGAACTTCCGGGTGGTTCCACCGAACAGCGGTATTTGCCATCAGGTGAATCTCGAGTATCTGGCTTCTGTTGTCATGGAGAGCACAGACCATGCAGGCTTGCTGCATCCCGACACTTTGGTGGGAACCGACAGCCACACGACCATGATCAATGCTCTGGGGGTGTTGGGGTGGGGCGTTGGCGGTATCGAGGCCGAGGCCGTGATGCTCGGGCAGCCGTACTTCATGACCCTTCCGGATGTGATAGGCCTCAAGCTGAAAGGTAAGCTTAACCCAGGCACCACAGCGACCGACCTTGTGCTCACCGTGACTGAAAGGCTGCGAAAGTTCGGGGTGGTAGACAAGTTCGTCGAGTTCTTCGGGCCCGGGCTCAAAAGCCTTTCCCTTCCCGACCGGGCTACAATAGCCAACATGAGCCCTGAATATGGCGCTACCATGGGCTACTTCCCGGTGGACGAGACCACCATAGAGTTTCTGAGGTTTACCGGCCGCGACAAAGAAGCGGCCATCGCCGAGGCCTATACTCGTGCCAACGAGCTGTTTCTCACCGGCGAAGTCGTCCCGGAGTATAGGGTAGTCCTCGAGATCGATCTTGAGGACATTGTGCCCTCTCTGGCGGGCCCCAGCCGCCCGCAAGACCGTCTCAAGCTCGCCGATACAGCGGCCGCCATGGCGAAGGTGCTCCCTCCCGAGTCGCAAGACCGGGCGCCGGTACTTGTTGAGCTGGACGGGGAGACTGTCGAGTTGTTCGACGGAGCTGTTGCGATAGCCTCGATTACCAGTTGCACCAATACCGCCAACCCAAAATTGATGCTCGGTAGCGCCCTTCTGGCCCAAAAAGCGGTGCAGACCGGTTTGACCGTACCTGCCTGGGTGAAAACTTCACTGGCACCGGGCTCTCGTGCCGTGCAGGACTACCTGGAAGCTTCAGGGCTTCTTGACTCGCTGGAAACGCTGGGCTTTCACCTAGCGGCTTTTGGTTGCGTCACCTGCATAGGCAATTCGGGGCCCCTTCACCCGGCTATAGAGAAAGCGCAGGTGGAGCACAACCTCAGCCTCGCCTCGGTCATCTCGGGTAACCGCAACTTCGAAGGTCGCATCCATCCCAACGTGAAGGCTTCTTTCCTGGCTTCCCCTTTGCTGGTGGTTGCCTTTGCTTTGGCGGGACGAATCGACCTCGATCTGACGACAGAACCCTTAGGAAAAGGCAAGGACGGTCAGGATGTCTTTTTGAAAGACCTCTGGCCAACCGAAGAGGAAGTGGAAGCGTTGGTACGGCAGTTTGTGACCCGAGAAGCTTTTGTGCGCCGGTACAAGACCATCTTCGACGGAGATGCTTCGTGGAAGAATCTGGTTGCTCCCACTTCTGCAACCTACGATTGGGACCCTTTGTCGACCTATATCGCTTGCCCTCCGTATTTTCAGGATTTCCGACCGGAAGTGGCCAAGCTGGCAGACCTCAAGTCGGCCCGATGCCTACTGGTGCTTGGCGACAGCATCACTACCGACCACATTTCCCCTGCGGGCAACATCCGCGCCACGTATCCGGCTGGGCAGTATCTCCAAGCCCACGGGGTAGACCCGATGGAGTTCAACAGTTACGGCGCCCGCCGGGGGCACCATGAAGTAATGATGCGGGGGACATTTGCCAACATCCGGATCAAGAACAAACTCGTCGAACCCAAGGAAGGCTCGCTAACCGTAAAATTGCCCGAAGGCACCGAGCACTTCGTCTACGATGCGGCTATGGCCTACCAGAAGCAGGGGTGTGCCCTCGTCGTGTTGGGGGGCAAGGAATACGGAACCGGCTCCAGCCGGGACTGGGCTGCGAAGGGAACCACCCTGCTGGGCATCCGGGTTGTCATCGCCCAGAGCTTTGAGCGCATCCATAGGTCGAACCTCGTTGGCATGGGGGTTTTACCCCTCGTCTTCCTCGAAGGCCAGAATGCGCACAATTTGGGGCTCACGGGCCGCGAGACTTTCTCGATTACCGGGTTGTCGCACCTCGCCCCGGGCTCGATCGTGGGAGTGGAAACCACAGATGAGAAGGGTTTGGTGCGCAACTTTCAAACGAAATGCCGTCTCGACACCGAAATTGATGCTGAATACTTCCGTCACCAAGGGATTTTGCCCTATGTTTTGCGAAAAATCCTGGACGCTTGACCACCGCGAAAGCGGCCTGTAGGATGTGGCCAAGCGATAACGGAGACGAGTAAGCGTCCACGGTTCCCAAGAGAGACCCCCCTAGGCTGGAAGGGGGTCGTTCACGGGGCGCCCAAAACCCCTCCCGAGCTGGATCCCGAACGGAGTTTTCTTAGTAGATGGTCCCGATGGTCTCACGTCACGAGGCGACGAGTGCACCCGGCAGCGAGCCGGAGTGAACCGAGGTGGTACCGCGGCGAACTTTGTTCGCCGTCCTTGGAAGAAACACGCTGCAATCAGAGCGTTCGAGGAGGCCCTCTGTGGCCGTCACCGCCGTAGCACAAGCCCGCCTGAAAGAAGACGAACTCCTGTACAAAAAGCGACACAGCCTAGCCCACGTTATGGCCGAAGCGGTGCTCGAACTCTTGCCCGAGGCTCAAATTGCTATTGGCCCACCAGTGGACAACGGGTTCTACTACGATTTTGAGCTCCCCCGGAGTCTCAAAGAAGAAGACCTCGCTGGCATCGAGACAAAAATGCGGGAAATCCTCTCGAGCAAAGCGACCTTCGACAAGGAAGTGGTGAGCAAAAAGGCGGCAGCCGAGGTTTTCCGCAACCAAAAGTACAAGATCGCCATCTTGAACGACCTCCCCGAGAACGAAGAAATCAGCCTCTACCGGAGCCATCACTTCGTTGACCTTTGCCGAGGGCCTCATGTGGAATCCATGGCTCAGCTTGACCCCCACTGCTTCCATTTGACCCGCATCGCTGGGGCCTATTGGAAAGCAGATGAGCGAAACCCCCAACTCCAGCGCGTTTACGCCTTGGCTTTCCACGACAAAACAGGCCTAGATGAACACTTGGCGTTTCTGGAAGAAGCCGAAAAGCGAGACCATCGTCGGCTGGGTACCGAACTTGATCTGTTCCACCTTGACCCTGAGAACCCGGGTCAGATTTTCTGGCATCCCCATGGTTGGAGTCTTTGGCGGGTGATCGAAGACTATGTGCGCATCAAGGTGCGCCACGCTGGCTATCAGGAGGTCAAGACCCCCTTCATCATGCCACAGAGCCTTTGGGAGCGATCGGGCCACTGGGCCAAGTACCGCGAGGCGATGTTCGTCACCGAAAGCGAGAAGCGCCTGTTCGCCCTCAAGCCCATGAACTGTCCGGGTCACGTGGAAATCTTCAAGCAAGGGCTGCGCAGTTACCGCGAACTTCCCCTCCGCTTGGCTGAGTTTGGAAGTTGTACCCGTAACGAGGCGACCGGCGCCCTTCACGGCATCATGCGGATACGTGGCTTCGTGCAGGACGATGCCCACATCTTTTGCACCGAGGATCAGATCGAGGCAGAAGTGAAGGACTTCTGCGATCTGCTGAGTGAGGTTTACCAAGACTTCGGCTTCGCCAAGCACACCATTGTCGTCAAGCTGTCGCTGCGCCCTGAAATGCGTCTAGGCGACGACGCCACCTGGGACCGCGCCGAGGCGGCGTTGGGTAGAGCCTGCAACGCGGCGGGGTTTGAGTTTGCCGAAATGCCGGGTGAGGGCGCCTTTTATGGCCCTAAACTCGAGTTCACCCTGATCGACGCTCTAGGGCGCAGTTGGCAGTGCGGAACCCTGCAGCTCGATTACCAGTTACCTTCTGCCGACCGCCTCAACGCCACCTACATCGGTGAGGACGGCGCCAAACACCACCCGGTGATTCTCCACCGCGCCATCTTGGGGTCTCTCGAGCGCTTTATCGGTATCCTGATCGAGAACTACGGCGGCGCCTTTCCTGTCTGGCTTAGCCCCGTGCAGGCTATGGTGATCCCTGTGAGTGGCAAGTTTACTGCTTACGCCGAAAAGGTACGCGATCAGCTCAATGCAAGGGGTTTCCGTACCCAGGCTGACATGAGCGACCAGAAAATGGGCGCCCGTATCCGTGACGCCCAGATGCGCAAGATCCCCTACATGCTGGTGGTGGGTGGTAATGAAGAAACCGACGGCACTGTAAGCGTGCGCGACCGTACCGGTGCCCAGCATCCTGTGATGAAGTTAGAGGAGTTTCAGTCCTGGATGGCAGAAAGGGTCAACACTAAAGCCGTGGTTTAGGCTCATACCCTAGCCCCTGGCAGATCGCAGCGAACACAGAAGAGGCGAAACTGTCTCACTTGTCCTATTTAATAATAGAGGAAAGGCGCTCGCCTCTTTGGGCCACGGCCGATGCCAAGGCGAGCGCTAAGCTGTGGGTTAGGCCAACGCTTTCCAGACGGCGGCATAGTCGGGTTCGTTGCTGCTGTCGGGAACCTGCTGGGCGTGGATAATTTTGTTGTTCTTGTCGATAACGATAACAGCTCTGGAAAGAACTCCGGCCAGCGGTCCGTCGACGTAGCGCAGACCGTAGGTGGTGCCGAACTCCCGGTTGCGCATTTCGCTGAGGGTTATCACCTTGTCGATGTGATTTTCATCGCAAAACCTTTTGGCCGCAAAGGGCAGGTCGTCGCTGACATTGAGTACCACGACCTCATGGTGGCTGGCCACCTGCTCGTTAAACTTTTTGGCCGAGGTGGCGCAGGTACCCGTGTCGAGGCTCGGGGTGATGTTGAGCACTTTGATTTTTCCGGCGAAATCCTTGAGTTTAACATCGGACAGGTCGGTCTTTGTGAGAAGGAAATCGGGGGCTGCAGAACCAATCGCGGGTAGCTGTCCCGAAGTGCTGACGGGCACCCCTTTGTGGTGAATGTGGGCCATGAATTATGTCTCCTTGGACCCTAAAATATAGGTGTCTGATGCACAAGACAAGGGCCCTCGAATGCCCATCCCCGCAGTTGACAAAGAAAATGGGTTTCCGTATAGTCTACCTCACGCTTTACAAGCGCCCTCGTAGCTCAGTGGTAGAGCATTTCCATGGTAAGGAAAAGGTCAACGGTTCAAATCCGTTCGAGGGCTCTCTGTTTGGGTTGAGGGAGGTTCAAATTGGCGAAAAAGAGTAAGGGTGGCGTAGAACTGATTGCCTTGGTTTGCACTGAAACGGGGCTCCGCAATTATACGACCAAGAAGAACCGACGCAACAATCCGGAGAAGTTGGAGCTAATGAAGTATTGCCCCAAGCTGCGCAAGCACACCCTTCACAGAGAAGGGAAGATTAAATAACTAGGCTTTGATACAGGTCAGTAGCTCCAATGGTAGAGCGGCGGTCTCCAAAACCGTTTGTTGGGGGTTCGAGTCCCTCCTGACCTGCGATTCTTAAAGGTGTTGTTCATGAAGAAGATTCAGGCGTTTTTTGATGAGATGGTGGCGGAACTCCGAAAGGTCATTTGGCCTAGCCCTGAAAAGGTTGTGGAGAATACCCGTATTGTTGTTATTTCTACCGTTGCCCTCTCCCTTTTTTTTGGTCTCGTCGACTTTCTGCTCATCGTCGGCACGAACTTCGTGTTTTAAGGAGGGTGTGAATGGCCCGAGCCTGGTATATCCTCCAGACCTATTCTCAGTTCGAAAATCGTGTTGAGCGCAACATCCGTTTTCTGATGGAACAGGGTGGTGCCTTGGGAGAAGGTGTTTTCGACATCAAGTGCCCCACCGAGCGTGTCGTTGAAACTAAGAACGGCAAAAAGGTAGAGAAGGAAGTCAAAATCTGGCCTGGCTACATCCTCTTGGAAATGGACCTTCCCAACTTGGGCTGGAAAGACGTCGTGTCTCCCATCAAGCGCATTCAGGGGGTCAGCGGTTTTGTGGGTGCGGTAGGCAATGCCAAGCCGATGCCGATCTCGAACGAAGAAGTGAAGCAGATTCTGATGCGTTCCGGGGATATTAAGAGCGACAAATCTGTTCTCATTCAGCATAACTTCCGCGAGGGGTTGGAAGTGAGGATCACAGAAGGGCCGTTTGAGTCGTTTACCGGTACCATTGAGGAAGTTAATCAGGTGAAGCAGAAGTTACGAATTATGGTAGGCATTTTTGGAAGAGCAACGGCTGTCGAGGTGGATTTCCACCAGGCCGAGAAATTGTAAGATTTGGAAACATGGGCGTAGTAGCCCGGAGGGGGTAACCCCTCAATTGTTGGGAGATTCGCCTAGCGAATCGATATTACCACAAGGAGAGCTTCGATGGCAAAAAAGAAAGTTCAAGCCATGGTCAAGCTTCAGTGTCCAGCCGGTAAGGCCACACCTGCTCCCCCGGTCGGGCCGGCCCTAGGTCCGCACGGCGTGAGTGCGCCGCAGTTCGTTCAGCAGTTTAACGACCGCACGAAGAACATGGAACCAGGGCTTATCATTCCGGCGATCATCACGATCTATTCGGATAAGACCTTCACGTTCATCCTCAAAACACCCCCGGCTTCGGTTCTTATCAAGAAAGCCTCTGGTGTGGCCAAGGGTTCGCCTGAGTCTCACAAGACCAAGGTTGGCACGATTTCAAAGGCTAAAATCAAGGAAATTGCCACTTTGAAAATGCCTGACCTCAACGCCAACGACATCGATGCCGCGATGTCCATTATTGCCGGCACTGCCCGATCCATGGGCATCGAGGTGGAAAAATGAAACACGGCAAGAAATATCGTGCTGCTTTTGAAAAGATTGAACAGGGCAAGCTCTATGGCTACGACGACGCTTTGGGCCTCGTGAAGGCCCTGGCTTTTGCGAAGTTCGATGAAACTGTCGAGATTTCGGTGAAGCTTCACCTGAAAAAGAGCCACACAGTTCGCGATACCGTGGTACTTCCCAACACTTTTATGGGTGAGAAAAAAATCTTGGTGTTTGCCAAGGGTGAGAAGGCCGATGAGGCCCGCGCCTTAGGTGCCACCTTTGTAGGCGAAGCTGACCTGATCGAAAAGATTAAGGGTGGCTGGATGGACTTCGACATTTGCGTCGCTACTCCCGATATGATGAAAGACGTCGGCAAGCTAGGGCCCATTCTCGGTCGCCGTGGACTTATGCCTAACCCCAAAACCGGAACCGTCACCAATGACTTGGCGGCCGCAATCAAGGAACTGAAGGCCGGGCGTATCGAGTTTCGCGCCGACAAAACCGGTGTTGTACACCTGCCCGTCGGAAAGGTTTCCATGGATGTTGCCAAGGTAAATGAGAACGTGCAGACGTTTCTCGGCGAGCTTGAGCGTCGTCGCCCTTCGGACCTCAAGGGTGACTACATCAAGTCGGTTGCCCTCAGCTCGACTATGGGCCCCGGGGTCCTGGTACAGTTCAAGGTTGTCAAGGAGTAACCCATGTCGGAAAAGAAAATCCAGCCCGCCAAAATTGAAGCCGTCGCTAACCTCGACAAGCAGTTCGACGGGGTTCAAGACTATATATTTGCCAGCTACCGCGGCATGACCGTGGACCAACTCTTCACTTTGCGTCGCCAACTGCGCAAAGAAGGGGCCGACTTCAAGGTTGTTAAGAACAACTTCGCCAAAATTGTGTTCAAAAACAGGAAGGCCGATGGGATTGATGGATACCTTGTGGGTCCCACAGCGGTTGCCTTGGCGCGTAAGGACTCTGGCCCGGTGGCCAAGATCCTTGTGGAGTATGCGAAGGAAGTTCCCACACTGGAAGTGAAAGGTGGCTACATTGGCGGCTCGGCGTTCAACGCCAAGCAAGTCGAGTCGTTTTCCAAACTCCCCGGAAGAAACGAGCTTCTGTCCATGCTCATGAGCACGATGCAGGCTCCCACGCAGAATCTCGTCTTCGTCCTTAACGGTGTCACCACTAAGTTGGTGCGCACGGTTCAGGCTGTGGCTGAGAAGAAGGCGGTGGGCGAGTAAATCGCCCACGGCGAGTAGGCCTTTACCGGCAAATCTTTTGATTTGCCAACGTATATTTTTGTGTATCAACGGACCGGTTAGTCTTCGTTTCTAGCCTGCTATCCGGCCGTTACCATATAAGGAGAAGATAATATGGCTAAGCTCTCTGCCCAGGATGTCCTGGACGCTATCGCCGGCATGACCGTTCTGGAAGTTTCCGAACTGGTCAAGGCCATGGAAACCAAGTTTGGGGTCACAGCTGCCGCCCCTGTGGCTGTAGCCGCTGCCGGCCCCGCCGCCGCAGCTGCACCCGCTTCGGAGGAGCAGACCGAGTTCGACGTTATTCTGAAGTCCCACGGGGAAAAGAAGATCGACGTCATCAAGGTGGTTCGTGAAATCACTGCCCTAGGCCTGAAAGAAGCGAAGGATCTCGTCGAAGCCGGTGGCAAGGCCATCAAGGAAGGCGTGGCCAAGGCCGAAGCCGAGGACATCAAGAAGAAGCTCACCGCGGTGGGCGCAGAAGTTGAGATCAAGTAAGGAACTGACCTCTATCCGAGGTCTCTAGTTTCTGATTTTCTCATTGTAACCTCGGAGAATCCGCATTCGCGGATTCTCCAAGGGTTTTTTTGTATGAGGGCCCTGAGCTGGCTCTTCCCGGAGGGATGTATGAATTTGGCACGACCGAAGAAAATCGAACGCGTGTATATCGGTAAGGAAGTTCAGGAGGTCATGGAGCTTCCTGATCTCATCGACATCCAGCTCTCGTCCTACGAACGCTTTTTGCAGCGCGGGAAACTCAAGATCAAGGAACCGATCACCCGCACTGGCCTCGAGGAGGTCTTCCAAGAGACTTTCCCTATTGTGAGCCAGAACGAAGAGCTGACACTTGAATACTCTCATTATACTCTCGACGAGAACGGCGTCAAATTTTCCGAGAACGAGTGCAAGAAGAAGGGCCTTACCTACGCCATCCCTCTGAAAGCCCGCATTAACCTGTATTTCAACAGCACCGGAGAAATCCGGCAGAAAGACATTTACATGGGAGACATTCCCATCATGACCGACCGTGGCACCTTTATCGTCAACGGAGCGGAACGGGTGGTCGTTTCCCAGATCCACCGTTCACCCGGTGTCGTGTTCAGTCACGAAAAAGGCATTTTTTCGAGCCGTATTATCCCCAACAAGGGTAGCTGGCTTGAGTTCGAAATTGACCAGAAAAAAGAGCTCATTTATGCCAAAATCGACCGGAAGAAGCGTATTCTTGCCACTTTGCTTCTGCGTTCGCTTGGACTGCATACCCGCGACGAGATTCTCTCCTACTTTTACGAAACCAAAGTCGTCAAGCTCGAGGCCTCCGAAGCATCCAAGGAAAAGCTATCCGGAACCATCCTAGCCAAATCTGTTTGGGTCGACGAAAACGGCACCAAGAAAAAGTTGTTCCGCGCCGGAGAACGCTTGCATGCCCATGAGTTCGACGAGCTGATTCATCAGGGGATCAAGGAGATTTCGCTGGTGGATGACTCCCGTGCCAAGGGTAAAGAGGAAGGGGCGAGTTACCTCTCGAGCCGGATCATCCTCAACTGCTTTGAGCGCGAGGATGCCAAGTACGTTCGCGACCCTTCAGTGAGCGATGAACCGACCAGGGAAGATGCCCTTGCCGCGGTGTATTCTGTCCTGTTGCCCGGTGAGCCGGTTTCGGTTGAAAGTGCGGAAAAAGACCTCGCCATGATGTTCTTCAACCCTCGGCGTTACGATTTGGGCAAGGTCGGCCGGTACAAGCTGAACAAGAAGTTCAGCTATGAGGTTCCGGTTGAGGACACCGTCCTGACCCGCAACGACATCGTCAATACCATGCTGCACCTCATCAAGGTCTACCACGAGGACGCCAACATCGACGATATTGACCACCTTGGGAACCGCCGCATCCGTTCTGTTGGGGAGCTCTTGGGCAACGTCATGAAGACGGCCTTCAGCCGCATGGAGCGTATTGCCAAAGAACGCATGACTCTCAAGGAAATTGAGACGCTTAAGCCTCAGGATCTGGTGTCGATCAAACCCGTGGTTGCCGCCATCAAAGAGTTCTTTGGCTCGAGCCAGTTGTCGCAGTTCATGGACCAGGTTAACCCGCTGGCAGAACTAACCCACAAGCGCCGACTCAACGCGCTCGGGCCGGGTGGTCTCTCCCGCGATCGGGCGGGCTTCGAAGTTCGTGACGTCCACTACACCCATTATGGCCGCATGTGCCCCATTGAGACCCCGGAAGGTCCAAACATTGGCCTGATTGTTTCTCTGGCCAGTTACACCCGGGTTAACGACTACGGTTTCCTCGAAACCCCTTATCGCAAGGTGGAGAACGGCAAAGCGACTCGCAAAGTGGAGTACCTTTCGGCTATCGACGAGGAGAAGTACTACATCGCGCAGGCTTCCGCAAAACTGAACGACGATGGCAGTTTCGCTGAGGACCAAGTGCCGTCCCGAAAGGCTGGCGACTACACCACCAAAGAGGCCTCGTCGCTTCAGTATATGGACGTTTCGCCCAAGCAGATCATCTCGGTGTCTTCCGCACTGATTCCCTTCCTCGAACACGACGACGCCAACCGGGCCCTCATGGGTTCGAACATGCAACGGCAGGCCGTGCCTTTGTTGTTCCCTGATCCGCCTATCGTGGGGACCGGCATGGAAAAGAAGGCCGCCTACGACTCCGGGGTCTTGGTAAAGTCAAGGCGCGCTGGCGAAGTCACTTACGTTTCGTCGACGCACATCCACGTGAAGCCTTCCGACGCCACCGTGGCCGAGGAGCGCGACGAATACGAGCTGATCAAGTTCGCCCGTACCAATCAGGATACCTGTTTCAATCATCGTCCCGTTGTCCGTGTGGGCGACAAGGTGGACAAAGGTGCCGTTCTCGCGGATGGCCCGGCCACCCTCCATGGCGAGCTGGCCCTTGGACGCAACCTTCTTTTGGGTTTTGTGCCCTGGAATGGCTACAATTACGAGGACGCGATTCTCATCAGCGAACGCGTGGTGAAGGAAGACCTATTCACCTCCATCCACATCAAAGAGTTCTCAACTGAAATCCGTGAAACAAAACTCGGACCCGAGAGAATCACGAGGGACGTACCTAATTGTTCCGAAAAGGCCCTCGAAGACCTCGATGACGAAGGCATTGCCTGCGTCGGTTCCAAGGTAAAAGCCGGCTCCATCCTGGTAGGCAAGGTGACGCCGAAATCGGAAACGGAAACTACTCCCGAGTTTAAGCTTCTCAACAGCATCTTTGGCGAGAAAGCCAAAGACGTGAAAGACAGCTCTTTGCGCTTGCCCCATGGTATTGAGGGAACCATCATTGATATTCAGCGCCTCAAGCGCTCGGAAGGAGATGATCTTCCTCCCGGTGTCGATGAGGTAATCAAGGTTCTCGTTGCTAAGAAACGTAAGCTCAAAGAGGGCGACAAGATGGCCGGCCGCCACGGAAACAAAGGTGTGGTTGCTCGGATTCTGCCTGTGGAAGACATGCCCTACATGGAGGACGGCACGGCACTCGATATTTGCCTTAACCCCTTGGGCGTACCTTCCCGCATGAACCTCGGCCAGATCCTTGAATCGGAACTCGGAATTGCTGGTTACCTCCTTGGCGAGCACTATTCCACCCCTGTGTTCCAGTCGGCTAGTGCCGAGATGATTGAAGACAAGCTGGAAAGCGCTGGCTTTAGCCGCACCAGCAAAACAACACTCATTGACGGCCGCACGGGTGTGGCGTTTGTGAACCCTGTCATGGTGGGCGTCATGTATGTGCTGAAACTTCACCACTTGGTGGACGACAAAATGCATGCCCGGTCCACCGGACCGTACTCTCTGGTGACTCAACAGCCCCTGGGCGGCAAGGCCCAGTTCGGTGGCCAGCGTCTGGGAGAAATGGAAGTATGGGCTCTCGAGGCCTATGGTGCTGCCAACACCCTGCAGGAGTTGCTCACGATAAAGTCGGACGACATGACGGGACGAGCCAAGATATACGAGGCCATTGTGAAGGGCGAAGCGACCAGCACTGCGGGTATCCCCGAGTCGTTCAACGTTCTGGTGCAGGAACTTCGTGGGCTAGGACTCGATCTCACCATTTATGACAGCAAGGATCGTCAGATTCCGCTGACGGAACGCGACGAAGAATTGATCGCGAAGAACGGAAGCCATTTCTAAGGCAAACGGGAGCACAGAGCAATGAGAGATATACAAGAGTTCGACAGCATTCTGATCAAGCTGGCCGCCCCCGAGCAAATCAAGGCTTGGTCTTATGGCGAGGTCAAGAAGCCCGAGACCATCAACTACCGCACTCTGCGTCCCGAGAAAGAGGGGCTGTTCTGCGAGCGAATTTTTGGTACGACCAAGGAATGGGAGTGCTACTGCGGCAAGTTTAAGTCCATCCGCTACAAGGGTGTGGTCTGCGACCGTTGCGGCGTGGAGGTGACCCACTTCAAAGTTCGTCGCGAACGCATGGGCCACATCGAGCTGGCCAGTCCCGTGAGCCATATCTGGTACTATCGCTCGGTTCCTTCCCGCATGGGCCTGCTTCTCGATATCCCGATTGCCAGCTTGCGGTCCATCCTGTACTACGAGAAGTATATCGTTACGGATCCGGGCGACACCGACCTGAAGAAGGGCCAGCTGCTTACCGAAGAGGAATATCTAGAGGCCCAAGACCGACACGGCATGACCTTTACCGCCGGTATTGGCGCGGAGGCAATCCGCACCATCCTCGACACCCTGAACCTCGAACAGTTGGCTGGCACCTTGCGTCAAAAGATGATCGAGAAGGGCGTCAAGGTTGATAAGCGACTTTTGAAGCGCATTGAGATCGTCGAGAACTTCCGCAACAGCCACAACAAACCCAGCTGGATGATCATGGACGTGATTCCGGTCATTCCGCCGGACCTTCGGCCCATGGTTCAACTCGACGGAGGCCGTTTCGCGACCTCAGACCTCAACGACCTGTACCGACGGGTCATCAACCGCAACAACCGCCTCAAGCGCCTGATCGCGCTCAACGCTCCGGATATCATCATCCGCAACGAAAAACGGATGCTCCAGGAAGCCGTTGACGCCCTTTTTGACAACAGCAAGAAGAAGAAGGTCGTAAAGGGTGCCTCGAACCGCCCGCTCAAGTCGCTATCCGATCTTCTCAAGGGCAAGCAAGGACGCTTCCGACAAAACCTCCTGGGCAAGCGCGTCGACTATTCGGGCCGTTCGGTCATTGTGGTGGGCCCCGAACTCAAGCTCCACCAGTGCGGTTTGCCGGCCAAGATGGCCCTCGAGCTCTACAAGCCCTTCATCATGAAGAAACTTGTTGAGAAAGACGTGGTGTACAACATCAAAAAGGCCAAGACTCTGGTTGAGCAAGAGACAGAGGAAGTCTGGGCCATTCTCGACGAGGTGGTCAAAGAACATCCTGTGCTCCTCAACCGCGCACCCACGCTGCACCGCTTGGGTATTCAAGCCTTCGAACCCGTCCTCGTGGAAGGCAAAGCCATCAAGCTGCACCCGCTGGTTTGCCACGCCTACAACGCTGACTTCGACGGCGACCAGATGGCCGTTCACGTGCCGCTGACCCAGGCCGCACAAATCGAGTGCTGGACCCTGATGTTGGCACCCAACAACCTGCTTAATCCCGCGAACGGTACTCCCATTGTGTTTCCGTCCCAGGACATGGTTCTCGGAATTAACTACATGACACGCCTCAATAAGGGGGCGCTTCGACCCGGCCAGACCCAGCCCAAGTTGTACTCCAGTCTCAACGAAGTTCACATGGCTGTTGAGGCCGGTGCCTTGCACTACCAAGCTCCGATTCTCTGCAAGCACCCCAAGATGGGCGAAAAGTATTTTGAGACGACGGCAGGGCGCCTTATTCTCAACGATGAGCTTCCGGCCGAGATTGAGTACGTCAACGAGGCCCTCGGAGACAAGCAGCTGAAAGCTTTTATCGCCAAGGTGTACGCGCAGCAAGGTCCTTACCTTACCGTGCGTATGCTCGACATCATCAAAAACATGGGCTTCCGCTACGCAACGATTTTTGGGGCCTCCATTGGTCTCGCCGACGTCGTGATTCCCAAAGAGAAGACTTCGCTGATTACGGCCGCCAACGCTGAAGTGGCCAAGATACAGCGTCAGTACCTCGATGGCGTCATCACCGGGGAAGAACGCTACAACAAGGTCGTCGACACTTGGTCGAAAACCAACGATGAACTGACCGATGTGATGATGAAGACCCTCAAGGAAGACAAGGCCGGCTTCAACGCCATTTACATGATGGCCGATTCCGGGGCCCGCGGTTCCAAGAACCAGATCCGGCAACTCGCCGGTATGCGCGGCTTGATGGCCAAGCCTTCCGGCGACATCATCGAACTGCCCATCCGCTCGAACTTCAAGGAAGGGCTTTCGGTTATCGAGTTTTTCATCTCGACCAACGGTGCTCGCAAGGGCCTGGCCGACACCGCTCTCAAAACCGCCGACGCAGGTTACCTCACCCGGCGCCTCGTGGATATCGCCCAAGACGTGGTGGTTAACGAGGAAGACTGCGGCACCATCAACGGCTCCGATGTCAGCGCCATCAAGGACGGCGAGGAAATCCGAGAAAGCCTCTCTGAGAGAATTTCAGGCCGCTACACTCTTGAGCGCGTAAAGCACCCGATCACCGGTGAAATTATCGTGGATGTCAACGAGGAGATCACCAACGAGCAGGCAGCGGCCATTGACGAACTCGGCATTGAAACTGTTCGTGTCCGTTCGGTGCTCACCTGCGAAGCCAAGCACGGCGTGTGCAAGGCCTGCTACGGGCGCAACCTTGCCAACAACCGCACTGTAAACATCGGAGAGTCGGTGGGAATTATTGCCGCCCAATCCATTGGGCAGCCGGGTACCCAGCTCACCATGCGTACCTTCCACATCGGTGGTGTGGCCACCAAGGGTGCCGAAGAAAACAAGACGGTTCTCAAATATCCACTCATCGTCAAAGAGGTCCGCGGCTCCACCGTTCCGATGTCCGATGGCAATCTCCTGTTTACCCGCAAGGGCAGCCTTTGGGTGAACAAAATCTTCGAAACCATTGATGCTGGTACTGGTGACAAGCTAAAAGTGACCGAAGGCCAAAAGGTGATCGAAGGTTCGGTCATTCTCGAACGCAAGGGTGAAGCGGTACTTTCCAAGCACATCGCCATTGTCCACCTGAAAGACAAGCGGGTGTTTTTGGTCAGCCAAGATATGAAGGTAGAAATCCGCAACGGATCGACACTGTTTGTCAGTGTGGGTGACGTTGTTGGCCCCAACGAGACTCTCGCGACTTTTGATCAGTTTGCCGAGCCGATCATCGCCGAGGCTGCCGGTATTCTGAGGTTCAAAGATATCATTCTTGGCACCACTCTCAAGGAAGAAGTGAACCCGGACACGGGCAACATCGAAAAGAAGATTACCGACTATGCCCTTGAGGAACTTGATCCAGCCCTCCACATCGTCGATGAACACAACCCCGACAACGTTCTGGCCTCCTATGTTCTTCCCGGCGGTGCCTACCTTTCCATCGACGATGGCGTGAAGGTAAAGCCTGGTTCTGTGCTCGCCAAACTCCTGAAAGAGTCGGGAAAAACCCAAGACATTACCGGTGGACTTCCCCGAGTTCAGGAATTGTTTGAAGCAAGGCGGCCAAAGAGTGGAGCCGTGTTGGCCAAGATCGGGGGAACGGTGAGGTTTAAGCCGATCTCCAAAGGAAAGCGTACCATCGAAGTTGAAGATCCCTACGGTGGGATTCTGGTTCACAAAGTCCCGGTCGGAAAGATGCTTTTGGTCCGCGACGGTGACCCCGTTGAGGCTGGCGAGCCCCTTTGTGACGGCAACACCGACCCACATGACGTCTTGGAGGTTTTGGGTGAAAATGCCCTTCAGGCCTTCCTTGTCAACGAAGTGCAGGGCATCTACCGCCTCCAAGGTGTGAAGATCGACGACAAGCACATCGGCGTCATCATTCGACAAATGATGCGCAAGGTCGAAATCATGGAAGTCGGCGATACCAAGTTCATCTACGGACAGTCGGTCGATAAGTATAGTTTTAACCGTGAAAACGAGCGCATTTACCGCGAAGGTGGCCAGCCAGCCGTGGGTCGCCCGCTGTTGCTTGGCATCACCCGGGCCTCCTTGAACATTGAGTCGTTTATTTCAGCCGCGTCGTTCCAAGAGACAACCAAGGTATTGACCAACGCCGCCATCGCGGGAAAAGTCGACGAGCTGCGTGGCCTCAAGGAAAATGTCATCATTGGGCACCTGATTCCTGCCGGTACGGGCATGAAGAAATACAAGAACCTCAAACTGTTCGATCAGAACCGCGAGGACCTCGACGCCCACATCCAGGAGATTCTGGAAGCTCGACGCCGGGAAAAGGAACTAGCAGCGCAGGAAGAGATCCGAAAAGCGGCGGCCATGATGGACGCCGAAGACCCGGACGACGAAGAGTAGTGAATGAGAGGGTGGGGGGCTTGTAGAGGCTCCCACCCTTGTGTTATTTTACCGAGCATTCTAAACGGAACCTTGTCATGCTGACCCTCTGTCAGAGGGGACGGGGATCCGTTGGAACCGAACAGGGAGAGTTTCTTTTCATGCCCACCATTAACCAGCTGGTCCGAAGTGGCCGCCAACAGGTCGTTTTCAAGACAAAATCACCTGCGCTTGAGGCGAGCCCACAAAAACGCGGTGTCTGCACCCGAGTCATGACGATGACCCCCAAGAAGCCCAACTCAGCTCTTCGAAAAGTGGCTCGTGTGCGCTTGTCGAATGGCATTGAAGTGACGGCGTATATTCCCGGGATTGGTCACAACCTTCAAGAGCACTCAGTCGTGATTATTCGCGGTGGCCGTGTTAAGGACCTTCCAGGTGTGCGTTACCACATCGTCCGTGGAGCCAAGGATGCTCTCGGCGTTGCCAAGAGAATGCAATCCCGTTCCAAGTACGGCGCTAAGCGCCCCAAGACCTGAGGAGTTAAGTCATGCCCAGAAAGAGTTACGTTGCCCTCCGTCTTCTCCAGCCCGATCCCATTCACCATTCTCTGGTTGTCGCGAAGTTCATTCGCCGCATGATGTTCGACGGGAAGCTAATGACGTCTTCAGACATTGTTACCCGTGCCTTCGCGCTCCTGGCTGAAAAGTCTGGGAAAGAACCCCTCGAAGTTTTCCTCAAGGCTCTCGACAATGTGAAGCCCGTGGTTGAAGTGAAGTCTCGTCGCGTGGGCGGTTCCACGTATCAGGTGCCGATCGAAGTTCGGGAGACCCGTCGAGAAGCGTTGTCGCACCGCTGGGTTATCGACGCTGCCCGAAAACGTTCTGGCAAGTCGATGAGCGAAAAGTTGGCGGCCGAACTGTTCGACGCTTTCAGCAATACAGGGTCGGCGTTCAAGAAAAAAGAGGATACCCACCGCATGGCCGAAGCGAACAAGGCTTTCAGCCACTACAGCAAGTTCTAGACTCAACCGGCTGTGCCGCTTGAGTCTCGGAGTTTCGCTCTGCGAAGCTCCAACGAAGGCCCTGTTCGTAGCGGGGCATTTTCTTTTTGAGAGAATTCCTTGATGCCCGTGTTGACAGGGTCGGGGGGTTCTGATATTGTTCTGCGAGTTCAATACCCCTTCGGGGCACGTCAGGCCGTGAAACGCTTGACCTCTGCTGGAAGGTAGCGTTCTTTTGGTAAGTTGCGGGTCCCTCATCGGGGCCGTATCCACAAAGTGGGTATAGCAGTTCAGGTCAAACTACCGGGATCTCCTGGCAAGTGACGGTTTTGCGAACAACGGTTTTTTGACGGTATTTCTGTCCGAAGCCAAGCCTCTTGATGCTCTTTCCGGTGGAAACTGCACTTCTGTAAGAAGTGTTTCAAGTTGTAAACCATAAGGGTTTTGCTTATCCACGGGATAAGCCAAGGAGGAATTGATGGCTAAGGAAAACTTCGTTCGATCGAAGCCCCACATCAATGTTGGAACCATCGGTCACGTCGACCATGGCAAGACCACCCTGACCGCTGCTTTGACCATGTACGGTGCGAAGAAGCATGGCGGCAAGGTCATGAAGTATGAGGATATCGACAACGCTCCCGAAGAGAAAGAGCGTGGTATCACCATCAACACCCGACACGTCGAGTACGAATCGGCTGCTCGGCATTACGCCCACGTTGACTGCCCCGGCCACGCCGACTACGTCAAGAACATGATCACCGGTGCAGCGCAGATGGACGGTGCCATTCTCCTAGTTGCCGCAGACTCCGGTCCCGAGCCCCAAACTCGCGAGCACATTCTTCTTGCCAAACAGGTTGGTGTTGCTAACCTCGTGGTTTTCCTCAATAAAATGGACCTCGCCGACCCTGAACTGGTCGAGCTGGTTGAAATGGAAGTCCGCGACCTTCTGAAACTTTACGGTTACGATGCCGACAAGACTCCCTTTGTGAAAGGTTCTGCCTTTGCCGCCATGAGCAAGCCCGACGATCCCGAGTCGGTGAAGTGCCTTGACGAGTTGCTAGACACCATGGACAAGTACTTCCCCATCCCCGAGCGCGCCCTCGACAAGCCGTTCTTGATGCCGATCGAAGACGTGTTTTCGATTTCCGGCCGCGGTACGGTTGTCACGGGAGCCATCTCGCAGGGCAAGGTCAAGGTTGGAGACACCATCGAAATCGTCGGTCTCAAGCCGACTCAGACCACGGTATGCACCGGTGTCGAGATGTTCAACAAGCTCCTCGACAACGGCCAAGCTGGCGACAACATTGGTGCGTTGCTTCGTGGCATTGAGAAAAATCAGGTCGAGCGCGGACAGGTCCTCGCCGCTCCCAAGACGATTACACCGCATACCACGTTCAAGGCAACGATTTACTGTCTGTCCAAGGATGAGGGTGGCCGCCATAATCCGTTCTTTACAGGGTACCGCCCTCAGTTCTACTTCCGTACCACCGACGTAACGGGCACCGTGACTCTGCCGGCCGGCAAAGAGATGGTGATGCCAGGCGACAACACCGAACTCTCGGTGGAGCTCATTCACCCCGTGGCCATGGACAAGGGTCTGCGCTTCGCTATCCGCGAAGGTGGCCGCACGGTGGCCTCTGGCCAGGTCATTGAAGTTATTAAGTAAGGATTTACCGTCGGAAGGGCGCTCTAAGCGCCCTTCCGCAACTTTTTGGAGTTACGGATGGCAAGCGAACGAATTCGAGTGAGATTGCGGGGCTTTGACGTGGAATTGGTGGACCAAAGCGCCAAGGCGATTGTGCAGACGGTGAACAAGGTTGGCACCAAGGTGTCGGGCCCGATTCCGTTGCCGACCAAGATCAACAAGTTTACCGTATTGAGATCGCCTCACGTCAACAAAAAGTCTCGGGAACAGTTTGAAATGAGAACCCATAAGCGGTTGATTGACATTCTCGAGCCTACTCCCGCCGTTATGGACGCTCTTATGAAATTGGAGCTTCCTGCCGGTGTGGATGTCGATATCAAGCAGTAATTCGAGGTTAGAAAATGATCGGGCTAATCGGCAAGAAGGTCGGGATGACGCAGGTTTTCGACGACAGTGGAAAACTGACTCCAGTGACCGTGATTAAAGTGGAACCGAATGTGGTGATTGCTGAACGCAGCGAAGCGAAGAACGGCTATAAGGCCGTTGTGGTCGGTTCCTTTGCGGGTAAAGAGAAGGTTTTCAGCAAGCCGGTCCGAGGGCAGTTTCCCGAAGGTGTTGCTCCCCAGCGCTTCGTCGTGGAGTTCAGGGATTTTGAGAAGGATTGTAAAGTTGGCGACACACTGGGTGTTGAAATCCTTGAAGAGTCCAAGTACCTCGACGTGAGCGGGACTTCGAAAGGCAAAGGCTTTCAGGGAGTAGTGCGACGTTACAGGTTTGCCGGCGGTGAAGAGACTCACGGATCAAAGTTCCATCGTGAACCTGGTTCGACCGGTCAGTCGACAACTCCTCGCAAGTCTTTCAAAGGGATCAAGATGCCAGGCCACATGGGTGCGGAGAAAGTGACAGTTCTCAACCTGCGGATTGTCAAGGTTGATGCCGAGAACCAGATTGTTCTGGTCCATGGCGCCGTTCCAGGTGCCCGCAATGGCTATGTGATCGTCCGGAAAGCGGTGAAGAGGTAAATGGGCATGGACAAGAAAGTATATTCCGTTGCTGGGAAAGAAGTTAAAACCATAACCTTAAACGACGAGGTCTTCGCTCATGAGATTAGCGAGGGCTCGATTTACAACGCCATTAAAAACGAACTTGCCAATCTCCGAGTCGGGACCGCCTCAACAAAGACCCGTACAGAGGTAAATGGCGCGAAGACCAAGCCTTGGGCCCAAAAAGGCACCGGTAGGGCACGTTCGGGTCGTCGCCAGAGCCCCGTTTGGGTCGGTGGCGGCATAGCCTTTGGACCTCGTCCTCGGGATTACAGCTACGTTCTTCCTCGCAAGGTTAAGCAGCTAGCGATGAAATCTATTCTCAGCCTCAAAGCGGCAACTGAGGGGTTTAAGGTCGTCGAAAACTTCACCGTAGCCACGGGAAAGACCAAGGATCTGATGAAGATTTTGACTGCTGTAGTCAAAGCCGACGAGAAAACAGTCTTGATTCTCAAGGATGACGACGCCGACCTCAAAAGGGCCGCGCGAAATATTCCTTGGCTGAGTTTTTTGACTTACAACAGGCTGCGAGCCCACGATCTTTTCTACACCAAGAACTTGATCATCATGGAAGACGCTGCCAAAAACCTCGGCGAGTTTTATACCGTCAAGGAAGGGGCCTGAGATGGAAAACGAAGAAATTATCATCAAGCCGCTACTCACGGAGAAGGCCAACGGAATGCGTGAGGGGAAGCGGCATCGGTATGCTTTTCAAGTGAGCCCGCGAGCGAACAAGATTCAGATTCGCCACGCCGTTGAAAAGTTGTTCAAGGTCAAAACGACAGCTTGTTCCATTATCAACGTTTCCGGCAAGCAGAAGACCATGGGTCTCGCAGGCGGGAAGCGGGCTACGGGTTTTACCGCCAGCTGGAAGAAAGCTTACGTAACCCTGGCCGAGAATCAGAAAATTGATCAGTTCGAAGGCGTTTGACAGGGAGATCATGAATGGCTATTAAAACTTTCAAACCTGTAACCGAGACCCTCCGTGGTACTGCACTTCTCAGTTACGATCACATCACCACGTCAACTCCTGAGAAGGCCCTGACAACTGGTCGGTCCAAGAAAGCGGGCCGGTCTCATGGACGCATTAGCGTCCGCCGCATCGGTGGTGGTCACAAACAGTTGCTTCGCTTAGTCGATTTCAAGAGAGCTAAGTATGGGGTTCCTGCTGTCGTAAAAGAAATTGAATACGACCCCAACCGTTCTGCAAATCTCGCTTTGCTCTTTTACAAAGATGGAGCGAAGGCCTACATCGTCGCGCCAAAAGGCGTGAAGGTGGGCGACGAACTGATGAGTGGGCCCCAAGCCCCTATTCGAGACGGAAATGCCCTGCCGCTGGAAAACATTCCCGTAGGTCGCAATGTGCACAATATTGAACTTCAGTTGGGCAAAGGCGCCCAACTGGCTCGTTCCGCCGGTGTTTCCGCCCAGTTGGCAGGCTTCGACAAGGATTATGCAATTGTACGTCTTCCTTCCGGCGAAACCCGGATGGTGTTCAAGAAGTGCATTGCCACCATTGGCGAAGTCGGTAACGAAGACAAAATGAATGTCAAACTTGGTAAGGCCGGTCGAAACCGCTGGCTGGGCAAGCGTCCTTCGGTTCGTGGTGTTGCGATGAACCCTGTGGATCACCCCTTGGGCGGTGGTCAGGGCAAAACTTCCGGTGGTCGCCACCCTGTTACGCCCTGGGGTCAGCCGACTAAGGGTTACAAGACGCGCAAAAAGAATAAATTGTCGGACCGCTTCATTGTCAAGCGGCGGAAGTAGGAGTCAACTGTGTCCCGATCTGTAAAAAAAGGCCCGTTTATTGCAAAGCACCTCTACAAGAAAGTTGTGGATATGGTGAAGACCAATGATCGAAAAATGATCAAGACCTACTCCCGGACCTCGACCATTATCCCTGAGATGGTGGGTATCACGGTTTCTGTTTACAACGGGAAGACATGGATTCCCGTTTACATCTCGGAAGACCTGGTAGGCCACAAACTCGGAGAGTTCTCGCCGACGAGGACCTTTCGTGGTCATGCTGGTTCCGACAAGAAGGCAGGTAAGAAATAAATGGAAGCCAAGAAAGGTTTTACTGCCTACGCTAGGGGCCTGCCGATGTCGGCCAAGAAGGTGCGTCCTCTTGCCGATCACTTGAGACGGAAGAAAGTTACTGATGTGGTGGCCCTTCTGGAGGCGCTTCCTCACAAGGGGGCGTATTTCTTGAAAAAAGTCATCCAGTCGGCTGCTGCCAACGCTCTGTTTCAGAACAATCAGCTCGATGAAGACAGTCTGGTCGTCAGCAAGTTGATGATAGACGAAGGGGTTAGCCGCACGACGGTGTGGGCGCGGGCGAGAGGCCGTGCCGACCGCCTCAAGAAGCGCAGCTGCCACATCACTGTTGAACTCGAAGAAAAGGGAGCGAAGTAAGCCATGGGCCAGAAAGTACACCCCTACGGGTTGCGGTTGGGCATCAACAAGACTTGGAAGTCCCGTTGGTACGTCGATCCCCGGGATTATGCCAAGACGCTCCACGAAGATCTGAAGCTCCGTAAAGCGATTTTTGAGTTGCCAGAGACAAAGGGGGCCGATATTTCTGATCTTGAGATCGTGCGTCAACCCCAGCGAGTTACGGTGATCATTAATACGGCCCGTCCGGGTGTTATCATCGGGGCGAAGGGTGCGACGATTGAAAAGATCGGGGAACAGCTTCAGAAACTGATCGATAAGAAAGTCTCGATCAAGATCAAGGAAATCAAGAAACCCGATACCGATGCTCAGATTGTGGCTTTGAATGTGGCTCGGCAGCTGAAGAACCGTGGTTCATTCCGTAAAGCTCTGAAACAGTCGATTACCAATGCCATGAAGAACGGTGCCCAAGGTATTAAAATCAAGATTTCGGGCCGTCTCGGTGGCGCCGAAATGGCGCGTACTATGGAAATGAAGGATGGCCGGGTTCCGTTGCAGACCCTTCGCGCCGATCTCGACTACGGTTTTGCCGAGGCGTTTACCACCTATGGTGCGATTGGAGTAAAAGTCTGGGTTTTCAATGGTGAGAAGTTCGAGCGCAACACCAAGGAAGATGCCGGCGTCCTGGTCAAGAAGAGCTTGGAAAAGAAGGAAGGGAACTAGTCATGCTGGCACCCAAGCGCCTGAAGTTTAGAAAAAAGCAGCGCGGTCATTTCCGCGGCACAGCCACGACTTGCAACACGATCGCCTTTGGAGACTTTGCTTTGGCCTCAGAGGACACCCTGTGGATTACTAACCGCCAAATCGAAGCTGCCCGTATTGCGATGACTCGCCACATCAAGCGCGGTGGAAAGGTTTGGATTCGGATCTTTCCCGATATGCCCTACACCAAAAAGCCTGCAGAAGTGCGTATGGGAAAGGGAAAAGGAAACGTGGAAGGCTGGGTTGCTCTTGTGAAGCCCGGCACTATCATGTTTGAAATGGCGGGTGTGACCCCGGAGCTTGCCTCCGAAGCGATGGCTTTGGCCGCCGCGAAGTTACCCATCCACACCAAGTTTGTCGCTCGACGCGAGTTGGGGGGGTCATGAAGAACCGTTTTAAAGAAATCTCAAGGGCTGAAGCCGTAGCGAAAGTGGCTGAGTTAAAGACGTCGTTCATGGAACTCAGGTTTAAGCTAGTCTTGGGGCACGTCGAGAATCCCTTGGAAAAAAGAAACATCCGGCGGCAGATTGCCCGGCTCAATACCATCATCACTGAGTTTGATCAGGGCATCAGGAAGGCTTAACTATGTCGGAAGATACGAATAAGACCGGGAAGAAAGTGTTTCAAGGCAGGGTCGTAAGCGACAAGATGGAAAAAACCATCACAGTCGTCATTGAGAGACGCCAGTTGCACCCGATTTACCAAAAGTACGTGACGCTGAGCAAAAAGTTCAAAGCTCACGACGAAAAGAATGATGCCAAGATCGGCGACATGGTGAAAATCATCGAATGTCGTCCTGTGAGCAAAGACAAGACCTGGAACCTGCTCGAAATTGTCGAGCGGGCCAAGTAAGGCGGAAGGAAATGGTACAGCAAGAGTCGTTTTTGAACGTCGCTGATAATACGGGAGCCAAATTGGTTCAGTGTATTCGCGTCTTAGGCGGAACCAGCCGGAAGTATGCTTCGGTGGGTGACCTCATTATTGTGGCCGTCAAGGAATCTATTCCCACCGCTATCGTCAAAAAGGGCGAAGTGCAGACCGCTGTTGTTGTACGTGTTCATAAGGAATATCGTCGTCCGGATGGAACCTATATTCGCTTTGATGATAATGCCTGCGTGATTATCGATGAGACCCACAATCCCAAGGGCAAACGCATCTTCGGGCCTGTGGCCCGAGAGCTACGAGACAAGGATTTCATGAAGATCATTTCCTTGGCCCCGGAAGTGGTGTAAGAGGCTGCCATGAATACGAAACTGAAGAAAAACGACCTGGTGAAGGTCCTCACTGGCAAGGACAAAGACAAGACTGGACGCATCATCGAAATCGATACCGTCAAGGGTCGCGTTCTTGTGGAAGGCTGCAACATGAAGAAGAAGACCGTGCGCCCGCGCAACCAGCAGGAGAAGGGCGGTATCATTGAGGTGGAAGGATTTTTGCACATCTCGAATGTGATGGTCGTGGGCAAGAACGGTGTTGCTACGCGTCTTGGCTACAAGATGGACGGCGATAAGAAGGTCCGCATTGCCAAGTCAAATGGAGAGGCAATCTGATGGCTGAAAAAGTCGCTGAGAAATACATCCCTAGGTTGAAGAAACTTTACAACGAGAAAATTGCCAAGGAAATGATGACGGAGTTTGGCTACACCTCTGTCATGCAGATTCCACGCGTTGATAAAATCGTGGTGAGCATGGGCATGGGCGAAGCACTCGTGAACAAAAAGCTTCTTGACGCTGCCGTCAAGGAACTTGGTCAGATTACAGGACAAAAAACTGTTAAGACCAAGGCTCGCCTGTCGGTGGCCAACTTCAAAGTTCGCGAAGGCCAAGAAATTGGGGCCAAGGTCACCTTGCGGGGCATCCGGATGTACGAGTTCCTCGACCGTTTGATGAACATAGCGCTCCCGCGGGTGAAAGACTTCCGCGGCGTCAACCCGAACGCGTTCGACGGCCACGGGAATTATTCGCTGGGTCTGACCGAGCAAATCATTTTTCCCGAGATCGACTACGACAAAATCGAGAAGATCAGTGGAATGAATGTGGCTATCGTGACGACGGCCCCCAACGATCAGGAAGCACGCAGTCTGCTTAAGCGGATCGGCATGCCCTTCAAGAGGTAATCATGGCAAAGAAATCTTTGATCATTAAAGCGAACAAACCCGCCAAGTTCTCCACCAGGGGCTACAACCGCTGCAAGGTGTGCGGACGACCGCGCGGATATATTCGCAAGTTTCAATTGTGCCGTCTGTGTTTCCGGAAGTACGCCTCTGAGGGGCTTATTCCCGGAGTGACCAAGGCGAGCTGGTAGCGGAGGGGTGTGAAGTGTCTGTTTCCGATCCTATTGCCGACATGCTGACGAAAATCCGAAATGCCAGCGAAGCGAAGTTCGAGAAGGTCGACATCACGACCTCCAAGCTGAAGCTGGAAATCGTGAAGATCCTTAAGAATGAAGGCTTCATCAAGAACTTCAAGAAGCTCAACCAGGAAGGGATGAATACCCTCCGGATCTTCCTGAAATACGACGACAAGAACGATTCTGTGGTTCATGGCCTGAAGTCGCTATCGACTCCTGGCCGCCGGGTCTATTCCGGCTACAAGGAGATGCCGCGGATTCTCAACGGTTATGGTACCCTGATTGTTTCCACCTCCATGGGTGTGACCACAGGAAGAAAGGCTGCAGAGAAAAAGGTCGGCGGTGAGCTGATCTGTTCTGTGTGGTAATTGAGGAGTAGTTAATGTCCCGCATCGGCAATAAGCCCATTGAAGTGCCCAAAGGCGTAAAAGTTAGCTTTGCAAACTCCCTCCTAACAGTGGAAGGTCCCAAAGGTAAGCTGTTGCAGCCCTATGATCCCAAGATTTCGTTCTCCACCAAGGAACATTTGATCGTTGTTGCCCGGTCGGACGAAGACAAGCCTACGAAGGCTAAGCACGGTCTGTATCGAAATCTTCTGAACAACATGTGCATTGGCGTCGCAGAGGGGTTCAAGAAGGTTCTCGTGATCAACGGCGTAGGTTTTCGTGCCGAAGTGAAAGGCAATCTCTTGGTTCTGAACTTGGGATTCTCGAACCAGATCGAATATGTGATTCCGAAAGATGTCCAGATCTCGGTAGAAACCAACACCAAGGTGACGGTCGCCGGAGTCAGCAAGGAAAAGGTCGGTCTTGTGGCCAGCGAGATTCGAGGTCTCCGCGCTCCCGAACCTTACAAGGGAAAAGGAATTCGTTACGAAGACGAGACGATCCGCAGAAAGGTCGGCAAGTCCGGCGTGAAGAAGTAGGCAGGAGTTTTCGATGAAGAAGCTTATTGAAAAGAGGCAGAGAAGGGCCAAGAGAAAACTCCGGATCCGTAGCGTGGTGTCGGGCACTTCCGAACGGCCGCGTCTGAGCGTGTTCCGGTCAAATAAACATTTCTACTGTCAGGCTATAGATGACCTTACAGGCAACACCTTGGTTTCAGTTTCGGATATGGAAAAGGTTTTGGCGGGCTCCAAGCTCACTGCAGAGGGTGTGAAGAAGCTCGGCACCGAGCTCGGCAAGCGCCTCAAGGCAAAGAAAATTGCGACCGCTGTGTTTGACCGCAACGGGTTCCGCTATCACGGGGTCATCAAGAGTTTTGCCGATGCGATCCGCGAAGCGGGTATTCAGTTCTAAGGGGACGTTATGGAACAGGGCAGAGACAGAGATAGAGATCGAGACAACAAAGACAAGGACTACGTGGAGAAGCTCATTAGGCTCAACCGCGTAGCCAAGGTTGTTAAGGGCGGACGCAGGTTCTCCTTCTCGGCGATGGTTGTCATTGGCGATAGAAACGGAAACGTAGGCTATGGTTTCGGAAAAGCCAACGACGTCTCAGAAGCTATCCGCAAAAGTGTGGACAAGGCGAAAAGGAACATGATCAAGGTTCCCGTCAAAAACGGTACACTTCCTCATGACATTAACACGACCTACAAGGCCTCGCGCGTCCTTTTGAGACCGGCTGCTCCGGGTACCGGAATTATTGCCGGTGGACATGTGCGCGCTGTTATGGAAGCTGTTGGTATCCGAGATGTTCTGAGCAAGTCGTTGGGTTCGGGAAACTCGGTCAACGTGGTGAAGACTGTTTTTCGTGGCCTGATTGAAATGCTTGATGCAAAGAAAATGTCCGTCAATCGCGGGAAGTCGTTGAAGGACCTCTGGGGTTAATCATGGCTAAGACCAAAGTAAAAAAAATGAAGATCACGCTCGTACGTAGCACTATCGGGACCAAACCGAACCACCGGGCCACCGTTAAAGCGTTGGGTCTGGGCAAGATCAATTCCCATGTGGAGACTGAGATCAACGAATCGATCTTGGGAATGGTCAATGCCGTTTCCCACCTGGTGATATGGGAGGAGGTCAAGTAATGGAAAATCCCTACATTCTCCGGGCACCCGTTGGTGCCAACAAGAAAAAGCACATCATCGGACGTGGCCGGTCAACCGGCACCGGTGGTACATCGACTCGAGGCAACAAAGGCCAAAAGTCGCGTTCAGGCGGTGGTGTTCGCCTCGGTTTCGAAGGTGGCCAGACTCCGTTGTTTCGTCGGCTTCCGGCGCGGGGTTTTTCCAATGCCGTCTTTCGCATCGAGTATGCCTGTGTGAACCTGCTCCTGTTGGAAAAGTATTTTGCCAATGGTGAAACCGTGAGCTATCAGACACTGGTTGCCAAGGGAATCCTGAAGAACAAGGAAACTCTGGTGAAGATTCTCGGGAAAGGGACTCTGACGAAGAAATTGACCATACAAGTGGACAAGATCTCGGAGGGGGCCAAGGCCGCCGTTGAAAAAGCCGGCGGGACAGTGGTGTCTCACACTACTGAAAACGCCTGACGGAAATAAATGATGGCAAGCACCCCTTTTTTTGACATCTTTCGCATCAAGGATCTCAGGGACCGCATCTTTTTCACGCTAAGCGTGCTATTGGTGTTTCGCTTGGGAGCCATCCTGCCCATCCCGGGCATTAATGGCACGGCGCTCAAACTCTACTTTACTCAGCAACAATCGAACGGCATCTCGCTTACCGATTACTTCGACTTCTTTTCCGGTGGTGCCTTTCACAACTTTTCCATCTTTATGATGGGCATCATGCCCTACATTTCGATGTCAATCATTATGCAGCTGATGGTTGTTGTGTTTCCCTCCTTCCGAAAAATCCAGCAAGAGGACGGCGGCAAGAAGAAGATCCATCGGTGGACCCGCATTGGAACTGTTATTGTCTGTCTGATTCAGTCGGTTGCGGTCACCCAGTTGGCCGCCTCGATTCCCGACGCGATCTACCCCGGCCTTCGTGGCCTCCCGTTTGTCTTGATGGGCATGCTTACCGTCACCACCGGAACCATGTTTCTCATGTGGATGGGCGAGCAGATTAACCAGCGCGGAATCGGCAACGGCATTTCCCTTCTGATCTTTACGGGTATTGTGGCCCGTATTCCCGATGCCATCTACCAGCTGTTCCAAGCCATACAGCGGGGAGACCTAAATCCCGTATTCGTGATCATCGTGTTGTTGCTGTTTGTCGGTGTGATTGCTCTAGTGATCTTTGAACAGCAGGGAATGCGCAAAATTCCTGTCCATTATGCCAAGCGTGTGGTGGGACGAAAAATGTTCGGTGCGCAGAACACCTACATTCCCTTCAAAATGAACCCCTCGGGCGTTATCCCCATCATCTTCGCCTCCAGCCTTCTGATGTTTCCCCTGCAGATTGCCGGTGGGTTTGCGAACACGGTACCGTTCTTAGGAGCCCTTGCGAGCTTCCTCAAGCCTCACGACTGGCCCTACCTGACTTTGTACGTTCTGCTCATCATCTTTTTTGCCTATTTCTACACCCAGGTGTCCTTAAACCCTATTGAAATATCGAAGCAGATTCGAGAGCACGGTGGGTCTATTCCGGGGATTCGGTCCGAGAAGATGGAAGAACATTTGACAAGAATCCTCAATAGGATTATCCTGCCGGGGTCTTTATTCTTGGCCCTGATTGCTGTTATTCCGCAGCTCATTATTATGTGGATTCCAGGTTTCCCCTCAGCCTTGGCTTACGTGATGGGCGGTACATCTTTGCTCATCTTGGTTGGCGTCGATTTGGACACCATGTCCCAGATCGAAGGTCATCTGCGCATGCACCACCACGAGGGGTTCGGTAAGAAAGGCAAGATCAGGTCAAGGAACCTTTAGGAGAGACCCATGAAAGTACGTGTCAGCGTGAAACCCATTTGTGACAATTGCAAGGTCATCCGACGCCGTGGCGTGTTGCGGATTATTTGTAGCACCAACCCCAAGCATAAACAGAGACAAGGATAAGGGCCCAGAACCATGGCAAGAATTGCAGGTATTGACCTACCTAACAAACACGTCGACATCGCTCTGACGTATATCTACGGTATCGGGCGTTCCCGGGCCCTGGAGATTTGCGGAAAGACGAAGATCGATCCCCATAAGAAGTCGAACGATTTGAACCAAGAAGAAGTGAACGAGCTCCGAAAGGTAATCGAAAACGACTACGTGGTGGAGGGGCGGTTGCGTTCGGAAGTGTCCCTTAATATTAAGCGTTTGATGGACATCGGCTGTTACCGGGGACTTCGTCACCGTAAGGGACTTCCCGTGCGCGGGCAGCGAACTAAGACCAATTCGCGCACCCGCAAGGGCAAACGCAAGACCGTCGCGAACAAAAAGAAATAACCGGGGGAACCATTTTGGCCAAGGCTAAGAAGAAAAAAGAGAAAAAGGTAGTTTTTGAAGGGAATGTTTTCATCCAAGCAACGTTCAACAACACCATTGTTACTGTCACTGATCTCCGTGGCAACGCGTTGTCGTGGTCGTCTGCGGGTGGATTAGGGTTCCGGGGTGCAAAAAAATCGACCCCTTTTGCTGCTCAGACCACGGCTGAGAATGCTGCCAACAAGGCCAAGGAATACGGGCTTCGTGAGGTGCACGTCTTTGTGAAGGGTCCGGGCGTCGGTCGCGAGTCGGCAATACGTTCGTTGGGTGCTCTAGGTTTGCGTGTGAAGAGTATTCACGACGTGACGCCTATTCCCCACAATGGTTGCCGACCTAGAAAAAGCCGGCGCGTGTAAGTTTTAGCCCCTGGGCTGAAGCTTGTGCACAGGTCGTAACGCCGAGGCCGATCTCGGTGTCTGAAGGTAAACGGGCCGTCAGACATAGTATGGGACGGTTTCGCCCGTACGGTTCAAGGAGAACACATGGCAAGAAAGAATCTATTGAAAGGTTTCAAGCGCCCCAAGGGCCTGCACTTTGAACAAAGTGACCTGCAGCCCAATTATGGCAAGTTCATCGCTTACCCCTTCGAGCGCGGCTACGGCCATACGATAGGGAATACTCTGCGGAGAATATTACTTTCCTCCATTCAGGGGTACGCTGTCTCGGGAATCCGTATCACGTCTTTCCGAGAGGATGGGACGCCGCACCTGATTTCTAACGAGTTTGAGTCCATTCCTGAGGTTGTGGAAGACACTCCAGTAATACTGGCGAACCTCAAGAATCTTCAGCTTCACGTGTCGGAGGAGCTTGAGTCGACGGTGATCCTTGTCGAGGTGAAGGGCAAAGATCAGGGGTTTATTTCCGGTGCTGACCTCTGCGTTAGTGGCGTTGAGGTTGTAAACAAAGACCTGCACATCGCTACTCTGACCAACAAGGCGCACATCGAACTTGAGATTCAGATTGACCTAGGCCGTGGCTATATTCCGGCTGAAGTGCACGAGAAGAACATAGAAATTGCGAATACGATTGCCTTGGATTCCATTTATTCACCCATCAAAAAGGTGAAATATAGCGTTGAAGACACTCGGGTGGGACAAAGGTCGGATTACGACAAACTCAATTTGGAAATCTGGACAGATGGCACTATTTCTCCTGAGAACGCTCTTGCGGAAGCCGCGAAAATTGCCAAAGACCACTTCAGTATCTTCATTAATTTCAATGAGGACGATGTGGCAGGCGATGAAGAGATTAGCGACGAGGAAGTTTCGGTGAAGGCGCTTGTCAACACTCCCGTCGAGGACCTTGAGTTATCGGTCCGTTCGAGCAACTGCCTTAAGAATGCCAATATCAAGACCATCGGTGAGCTCATTCGCAAGTCGGAAGAGGACATTGCCAAGACCAGAAACTTCGGCAAAAAGAGCCTCGAGGAGATCAAGCTCAAGCTGAAGGAACGCAACTTGACCTTCGGCATGACCGACACCAGCCAAATCGTCCAGGCTTTGAAATTGACCAAGCAGGATAAGGAATAGATTATGAATAACAAAACCGGTTTTAACCGCTTGAACCGCCGGGCCGGGCAGCGCGTGGCTCTGTTGAAAAACATGGTGACCTCACTGTTTGTGCACGAGCGGATTACTACCACGAAGTCGAAAGCCTTGGAAGTTCGTCGACACGCAGAAAAGATGGTCACGCGGGCCAAGGTCGACTCGGTGCATAACCGCAGGGAAATTGCCAAGACCATTACTCAAGACGACGTGCTTGTGAAGTTGTTCACGGTTTTAGGACCCCGCTTCAAGACGAGGGCGGGTGGTTATACCCGAATCTTGAAACTCGGGCAACGTTTTGGTGATGCGGCCGAAATGGTGATTCTGGAGTTCGTCGAACGCACCCAGAAGGCCGAGCCGGCTGTCGATGATGCTGCGAAAGCTAAAAAAGAACCAAAGGCCCCTGCGAAGCCTGCCGAAGAAAAAGGGGCAAAGGCGCCCAAGGCAAAAGCGGAAGGGGCTGTGGAAACAAAGAAACCTTCCGCCAAGAGAGCACCAGCGAAAAAAGCTCAGGCCAAGAAAGTGGCTGCTTCCGCCGAATAAGTTCAATCGCGGGACTCTTCCCGCCGAAGTTGTAAGGAGGAACACCGTTGGGTGGTCCTCCTTTTTTTATGTCAACTGGAAAACGATTCTCAATCAGCCTACTGATCTCAACTCTCTTGTTCACGGGTTTTTCCTTTGTGGCGTTCTCGGGTGTTTTCCCTTGGCTAGAGGTGCAGTTCTACAGTCCAAAGATCGTTTCGGACCTCCAAGCGAAACTGGAGGCTTCCAGCACAGAGATCAAAGACTGGGACGCGTCGCAGGTTAAAAAACTGAAACTTCTGCTCAGTGACCCTTCGTTCGAGGGCGTGTTCTCTCCCACCTTCGACCGAAAGCGTTATGAGACGGCAAAACTATTTCTTGCAGGTCAGAAATGGGGTGGCAGCCTTCGGATTCTCGACGCCAGTCGGGAGAAGCTTCACTTCTCTACGGTTGAGCGCGATTTTTCTTCCAAAACCGAACTAAAAGCGGTTTACCGCAACTACAAGGATCTCGTTTCCGACCCGGCTCACCTAGAGGAGCTCCCCGATCTTGGAAATCTAGACCCAGGGGCCTCGTCTAGGTTGTTCGTGGGTCAGTCAGGCCGTCTGTTTCAGTTTGTTGTGCCTTTCACAGACAAAAAGTCAACCCAGAAAGGTTGGGCGCTTCTGGTGGTACCTGTCGAGGCTCTACGACTTAGTCTTTTGGAAGCTAGTAATCCGTTGGCAGGTCAAACCTTGCTGATGGCCAATGAGTTCCAAGCCCTCTTCTGGATGACCAACCGCCCTGAGCCGTCGGTTCTGGACAGGGTAAAGTCCCAGGTGCGTTCAGGAATCCTACCCCCGGTGCAAAAACTGGCTCAGTCGGTTTCCAGCGCGGGGACAAAAGAAACTCTAACCCTAGTAACCAAGGGCACTAGCTCCATCTTGGTTCCCGATACTCTTCTTACCTTGGATGCCAGCCTCAAGGGAATAATCCTTGTGGCTTTTTTCTCAGTGGTGTTTCTGATCAGTTTTCTTTTGCTTAACCTACGAGGTGATCCCGTTTCTGTGGCGGTCGCTCAGATAAAGCGCCTGCAAATACGAGTCCTACAGAACTATCTCGACGAAAAAAACCAAGACAAGATATCGACCCTGCGAGAAGAGCTAGTAAAAAACCAGGAACTCATTAAAAAGGACATCCGTAAAAATTTAGGCAAGGTGCGTAAGCGCGACAGTGAAGCCATCGATCAGTTTATCGAAAAGAATTGGCAGGAAATCTTGGATCTGCTCGATCGAAAACCACCCGGGCTTGGGGGCGTGTCTCCACCTGGAGGAGCAACTGATCCTTCGATTACCTTGAGTGAGTTTCGTACCCTGCTTCAGGATACTTTGCGCCAGACCCAGACTTTGCCCGGGTCTTTTGGTGTTTCTGGACCAACGGTCAAAAATCGATTGGATCAGAAGTCAGCCGTCCAGGATCTGGAAGATGTGGAAGAGCTCGACGAAGTGGAAGAGCTCGACGAAGTGGAAGAGCTCGACGAAGTGGAAGAACTCGACGAAGTGGAAGAGCTCGACGAAGTGGAAGAACTCGACGAAGTGGAAGAACTCGACGAAGTGGAAGAACTCGACGAAGTGGAAGAACTCGACGAAGTGGAAGAACTCGGCACGGCAGATCAGCCAAGAGACCTGGAAAAGACCCAGGCTGCTACGAACGAGCCAGAGTTGCTCGAGGAGTTGGCTGCCGAAGACGTCGGGGAGGCGGAACTCATTGAGGAGTTACCCACCGGAAGTTCTTCTGGAGGTCTTTTTGCAGGTTATAATTCGTTACAACAAGATGGGCCCTTGCTGACGTTGGAGGTGCAAATGGACTCGGATGCTGACGGTGACCTTGAGGAATTGGAGGATCTGGAAGATCTTGATGGGGAGTTGTCGGCCACAAGCACTCAAACCGATTACCACACCGTGGTATCCTTGGAGGCTCTCGATGCAGCTTGGGCATCGTCGGCCGATGCGGTTTTTCAAAGCGACGACGATGTTGTGACTCTGCGTGACGAGGTTTTTTCAGGAAACGCTGTTCCCGATGATGAGCTAGGACGGCTCGTCGTCGAGGTTTCGGAAAGTTCACAAAATACGGGCTTCCTGCCGATGGAAGACGACGAGGTTCCCGCCGAGGTGCTACGAAAATGGAACTGGACCGGTGGAGGTTTCGACTGGGACCTGTTTGCGTCGGGAGAAGACGAAGTTCAAACCTTTCGCGCTCTCGCCGATGCGGCCAACGCCTTTGAAGCGTTTACGGCGGCCATTTTGGTTTCCAAAGAACAGGCTTGGGTGGCCTCGAGCAGTGTTGGCTTCAGTGACTCGGGAAAAGCTATCCTTCTTTTTGAACCCGACAGCGTCTTAGGTCGTGACGTCCTATCTCACCGTGAGCTCCACATTCTTTCCGGAGGTGGAGACAACCTCGTCCTCCGTGAGTCCTTTCATATCAAAGACTTGAAGTTCTTGAAGACCATCCTCTGTGTGCCCCTTCTGTTCCAAAAAAAACCTGCGTGGCTTCTTCTAGGGATGCGGCATCAGCCGACCGACCTCATCAAAACTTTGTCTCCCCGCACGATTTCCTGAGTGGAACGAGCTCGGAAAATACCGGTTGCTCAGATGACGTCAATGTAATATACTATTGTAAAGAAAAATCTACAGAGGAGAGTCGATGGAAACCACAATTACGGGTATCCTAGCACTCTCTGCAGGTCTTTTGTTAGGTTGGATGACACGATGGCTGTATGCCAAATACCAACTTTCTTCTTCGGAGCAGAAAGCTGAACGAGTAAAGCAAGAAGCTATCAAAGATGCTGAGAACAAGCGCAAGGAAATGTTGCTGGAGGCCAAAGACCAGCTCATCCGTGACCGCAATACCCAAGAGAGGGACCTGAGGGACCGTCGCGCGGAATTGCAAAAGTTCGAGAAGCGTCTTCAACAGAAAGAAGATAACCTAGAAAAGAAGCTGCAGAGCGTTGAAGAACAGAACTTATCGTTTTCTCAGAAAGAGCAAATGCTTGTCGATCGTGGCGGTGAACTAGATACCCGTGAAGAGTTCCTGAAGGCGGAAATTGAGCGCATTTCCGGTCTCACGGCGGAAGAAGCCAAACGGATGATCATTCAGAAGATGGAGAATGATGCCAAGCACGATGCCCAGTTCATTATCAACAAGATAGAGCAGGAGGCGGTGACTTCGGCCGAGAAGCGGGCCCGCGACATTCTCGTCACCACTTTGCAGAGGGTGGCTACGGAGGTGACTTCTGAAGTGACGGTCACGTCGGTAAGCCTTCCCAATGAGGAGATGAAAGGACGCATCATCGGGCGCGAAGGCCGTAACATTCGCACTTTGGAGACCCTGACAGGCGTGGATGTGATTATCGACGATACGCCGGAAGCGGTTGTGATTTCCTGCTTTGACCCCATTCGGAAGGTGATTGCAAAAACATCCTTGGAACGCTTGATTCAAGATGGGCGCATTCATCCTGCCCGCATTGAGGAGGTCGTGAACAAGGTGGCCAAGGAAATCAATCAAATGATCTTTGAAGAGGGCGAGAGAGTTTGTTTTGACCTTGGAATCCATAACTTGACTCCGGAACTTGTGAAGGCCCTTGGGCGTCTGCATTTCCGGACCAGTTACGGTCAAAACGTCCTGGCGCACTCGAAAGAGGTGGCCATCCTCGCTGGAATGTTGGCAGCAGAAATCGGACTTGACCGCGACCTTGCGCGTCGCTCTGCGTTGCTTCATGACATTGGCAAAGGCATGGAGTCGGAAGGCGATGAGAACCATGCGGAACTGGGAGCCGAGTTGGCCAAGAAAATGGGCGAGGATCCCAGAGTTGTGAACGGCATTGCGGCCCACCACAACGACCTGGAACCCAGTTGTCCCGAATCGGTATTGGTGCAGATTGCCGACGCCATCTCTGCTAGCCGTCCGGGAGCCCGCCGAGAGACGCTCGACAACTACATCAAGCGTCTGGAGGGTTTGGAACAAATTGCCAACAGCTTCCCAGGCGTTGACAAAACCTACGCCATCCAAGCCGGTCGCGAGGTGCGTATCATCGTGAACAATGAAACAGTGAACGATGCCCAGGCGCGTGATCTCGCCAAGGACATTGCTAAGAAGATCGAGAACGACCTTCATTATCCTGGAAGGATCAAAGTGACCATTATCCGCGAGATGCGGGTTGTCGAGTATGCCCGTTAGCTCGGGTATGAGCCCGAGTTCACCTTTTGTGGCCCTGATGTTCGGAGACCTTGTTGGTCTTCCGGGCCTCGGGGCCTTTTTGTCGGCGCTTCCTGCGCTCAGGCTGGAACATCAACCCGACCTCATCGTGGTCAATGCGGAAAACGCCTCGCCGGATGGACTGGGACTTCTCGAGTCCCAGTTGCTCGAGTTGTGGGCCGCTGGTGTGGATGTGATCACGACAGGCAATCATGTGTGGGAGAAGCAGGAGCTATCGCTTCACCTAGACACAGAGCCACGTCTTTTGCGACCCGATAACTACCCGCGCATCCTTCCCGGTCGGGGCTGGACCCACGTCACCAGCCGTACGGGGGATGCCGTGGCTGTGCTGAATCTGCAGGGGCGTTCCCGCCTGGCGACCACCGATGACCCTTTCAGCCGGGCCAAGGAACTGGTGGAATCGGTCTCCCAGACGGCCAAACTTATTCTGGTCGACTTTCATTGCGAAGCTGGTGACGAAAAAGAGTCTTTCGGCTTCTGGCTCGACGGTTTGGTAACTGCCGTGGTCGGGACCCACACCCACGTGGCGACCGCTGATGAAAGGCTGCTCCCCGGAGGTACCGCCTACATCTCTGATCTCGGGATGTGTGGTCCCGATGCTTCGGTAATCGGGGGTGACCCGGCTATCAGTGTTGAAAGGGCGTTGACCCTTGTTCCCCTGCGTTCCGAGATTTTGCAGAACCAAGGAACGGCGCGGGGTGTCGTGATCCGAGCAGACCGGGCCACGGGGAAGGCTCTTTCCATCGTCCGTTTCGAAAGATGAAACGTCGAACTTTGATCCTTTTGGACCTCCTCGTGCAACTGTATCCGGAGGTACCTCGGGAGAGGTTGTTCTCTCGCATCCTTTGTGGTGATGTCCAAGTAGACGGAAGTGTGTACAAGAACCCCAAGACCAAGGTTGCCCTTGATGGTGAGGTTGTCATCTCGGATAAACGGTTTGTGGGTCGGGGAGGCTTCAAGCTCGACCCCGCCCTTGTGGCATGGAATCTTCCTATTGAGGGCAAGGTGTTCCTTGACGCGGGTTGCTCCACGGGGGGCTTCACCGACGCCCTCTTGCAGAGGGGGGCACGTGTGGTCCATGCTGTGGATGTGGCGATAGCCCAATTGGACTGGAAACTGCGCTCGGATTCGCGGGTATCGGTCCGCGAAGGCACTAATGTCATGTCGTTGGAACTGCTAGATCCGCAACCGGACGCCGCGGTGGCCGACCTTTCGTTTCGCTCCTTGCGTAAGGCGGCAGCTCACCTCTTGGCGCTGACCCGAGAAAAATGGCTGGTTGCGTTGGTGAAGCCGCAGTTTGAATGGCTGGCCGCTCCCGCCGATTTCACAGGAATTGTCGATCCTGCTGCTGTTCCTGCTATTCTAGAGGCTTTAGAGGCTGACCTGAAGGCCGAGGGAGTTTTCGTGAAACAGTGGTTGCCGTCTGCCCTGAGGGGGCGCAAAGGGAATCAAGAATACTTGGCCTGGCTGGTTTGCGGTTAGGGGAGAGACGAGCGTCCCAACGGCTGGGCGATAGACAGGCCCTCTTCTCCAAGGCTGTCGCGGTACTGACCGCCAATAAGAAACTGAACGTCGTTGACAGTGGGAAACTGCGTTGCCGTCCACACCACCTGCTTTAATTCGCCCAAAAGGCCCTCGTTACCCAGGGTGTTATGCGAAAACTCCTCGCTGAAGCTTAAAACGGCTGTCGAGTTTTTGAGGCGGGCCGACAACAGTTTGCTACCTTGCGGTATCAGGGTGATGGCTCCTTGGGCTTTTTCTTGCAGAGTCGGGCCCAGCAACAGGGCACGCAAGGTTGCCGTCAACGGTGTGCTTCCGGCGGGTAACTCCCGTACCACCTCAACCGCTTCCATTCTTCCGTCGGGACCTAGGCGCGAGAAGAAGAGGCGGTAACTATTGGGCGTAGCTGGAAGCGGAGGGGGCTCGTTGACGACCGATGCCGATGGTGGTACCGGGCTCGTTTCCGGCACCACCACCTCAGGGGGACTGAGGGGAGTAATATCGGGGACAACCACCTCTGGAATCGCCGCCTCGGGAACTTCGGGAGCCGGATGCACGACCTTTGGCAGAGCAGACCGGCCACCCGGGTACAGCATGGCCGTTAAACCCGTTGAATCCATTAGCCGTTCCACAATGGCCGTATTGGCCAGCAAAATTACCCCGGCCAGAAGTACCAGCGCCAGCCAAATCAGGGCCCACAGGGGCGGTCGGAACTTCGCCATTGGAAACAGTCTAAGCTCCGACCGCCCGGACTGACAATCCCCCTTTGACCGGGGTGGCTGACACCGGTATACTACCATCATGAAAGAGTTTCGGGGCATTCCAGCCTCGCCTGGAATCGCCATCGGCCCGGTGCACCTGCACAACGACGACGATCTCGAGATTCCCGAAATCACCATTGAAGCGTCTGCCGTGGGTGGTGAAATGGAACGCTACCGGGCTGCCGTGTCGCGGGCCGTCGCCGAACTCGAGCGTTTGCGCCTTCGCAGTGGAATTGGAGTCGATCCGACTCTCTTAGACTCCCACATCCTGATGCTTCAGGACCCCGAAATGGAGTCGAGTGTGCAAAAGAAGGTTTTGAAGACGCACAAGAACGTTGAGTGGGTGCTCGAATCGGTAGCCGAAGACCTGATGATCAAGCTTTCTATGCTTACCGACGCATATTTCAAAGATAGAATGCTGGACATCCGTGACATTTCGCGACGAATACTGGCCCAATTGCTGGGAACCTCCGGCCGTGGGTCGTTGGACCAGTTGTCCTCAGCGGTGAATGTCGTCACCACCAGTTTGCTTCCCTCGGATGCCATAGGCATGAGAAGGCAGTTTGTTCTTGGTCTGGCGATGGACCAGGGTGGCACCACCAACCATACGGCCATTTTGGCGCGCTCTTTTGGCATTCCAGCTGTTTTAGGTACCGGAAGGGTAAGCCGCGAAGTTCGCAATGGCGAGATGATGATCATTGACGGCAACGATGGGGTGGTGATCCTAAATCCGGTTCCCGAGGTTCTCGCTCAATACCAAAACCGGAAAAAAGTGTACGAGGCAGCCCGCCAGGACGCCCAGAAATCCACCGACGAGCCCGCAGAAACTCTTGACGGAAAAGTGCATCACCTGCTGGCGAATATTGAGATTCCCGAAGAAGTCGACATCGTTTTGGCTAACGGTGCTGAGGGTATCGGGCTGTACCGTTCGGAGTTTCTATTCATCCAGCACGGGGTGGAAGTGAGCGAGGATGTGCAAGCGCAGGCCTATGGACGTGTGCTTCGGGGTATGGCTGGCCGACCCGTTACCATCAGAACCATCGACCTTGGAGGCGACAAACTGGTCCCCGGTTTCTTTTCCGGTCAGGAAGAGAATCCCCTGTTGGGCTGGAGGGCCATCCGTTTCAGCCTGAGCTTGCGCGAGGTCTTTCTGACCCAGTTGAGAGCATTGCTGCGGGCGTCGGTGGAAGGCAAGCTCAAGGTCATGTTTCCCATGATTTCGGGCGTGGAAGAGCTCGAGGAAGCCCTTTTGTGTTTCGAGCAAGCCAAAGCGGAACTGCGCGAAAAAGCCATAGCCTTTGACGAAGAGGTACCCGTGGGAACCATGATCGAGGTGCCCTCTGCTGCCCTGGTGAGCGACCACCTGGCCAAAATGGTGAAGTTCTTCTCCTTGGGAACCAACGACCTGATTCAGTACACGATGGCCGTCGACCGTGGAAATGAACGCATTAGCCACCTTTACCAACCTTTCCACCCCGGAGTCCTCAGGCTCATCCGTATGGTGATTGAAAATGCGCATGAGGCGGGCATTCCGGTGGGGATGTGCGGCGAAATGGCTGGCGATCCACGAATGGCGCTGTTGTTGGTGGGGATGGGTCTCGACGAGTTCAGCATGAACGCGCTGGGCCTACCTGCCGTGAAGCGGGTTATTCGGTCGGTGTCGTCTACCGAAGTGCGACAACTGGTAGACCAAGTGCTGCCTATGGCCCGCAGTTCGGAAATTGAAGAAGTGATCACAGCCTATTCCAAGGGAAGGTTTTCCACCAAGTGAGTGCAACCACTGAGTCCATGCCCAAGGTCGCCCTCGTCGGCCGGCCCAACGTGGGGAAATCCACCCTGTTCAATCGCCTGCTGCGGAGCCACAAAGCCATCACCGATCCTACACCCGGCGTAACCCGTGACCCTATCGAGGTGGAGTGGCAGTTAGGAGGTAAGCCCTGCCTTCTCGTAGATACCGGCGGTTACAAAACCGAGGGGAATGCACTCGATCATCAGGTGACGGCCCGAAGCATTGCCAAGGCGGAAGAGGCCAACCTTATTTTACTAGTGCTCGACATTACCGAACTTACTCCCGAAGACGAGGAGTTCATCCGATTGCTGCGGCCCCAAGCGGGCAAGCTGATTGTCGTGCTCAACAAGGCCGACACCGTGGAAAGGGAGATCCTGGCAGGAGAGTTCTACTCGTTGGGCTTTTCCGATTTCGTGTGCATCAGCGCCGCCCACAACCGCAAGGTTGACGAGTTGGAAGAGCTGATGGAATCACGGCTGGTATTTCACGACGGCGTGGTGCATCCACCGGTTCCCGACATCCGACTGGCCATTCTCGGCAAACCAAATGCCGGAAAATCGACGCTCCTGAACCGTCTCACAGGGCAGGAACTCGCCCTTGTCTCGCCCGAAGCAGGAACCACCCGTGACCCCGTGGAGGGGCGCTTCGAGTACAAAGGCTCGATGTTCCGCGTGCTCGACACCGCAGGAATCCGCCGTAAGGGCAAGGTCCATGAGAACGTTGAGTACTATTCGGTGAACCGGGCGTTCAAGACCATAGAGGAAAGCGACGTGGTGTTGCTGGTAATCGACGCCGTAGAGGGCCTGACCGACCAAGAAAAGAAAATCGCTTATCAGATCGTGAAAGAGGGCCGGGGGGTCATCTTGGCGCTCAACAAATGGGACTTACTGCCCAAAGTGAAGAACCAGCTGGAAGCCTATACCGATCGGGTTCGGTTTCTTTTTCCCGTGCTCGACTTTGCCCCTGTGATTCCGATTTCGGCACACCTGGGGACCGGCATCCCGGAATTGCTGGCTACCACTTTGAAAATCAACCGC
Source organism: Spirochaetales bacterium (assembly GCA_947478845.1). Taxonomy (GTDB): domain Bacteria; phylum Spirochaetota; class Spirochaetia; order JABEVK01; family JABEVK01; genus JAIFLN01. The sequence goes on from CANJXC010000002.1 coordinate 239,672, forward strand.
CAGCTGCACCAGCGCATCGAGACTCCGAAGCTCAACGACATGCTCAAAATCTGGATGGACGACATGCCTACCAACCAGATCAAAGGTGTGGTGTATAAGATTCGGTATTTGACCCAGGTGAGCACGCTGCCGCTGAAGTTTGTGGCTTTTGGCAATCACGGCAAAGATACCCCAGGCTCGCTCACAGAATACATTGTCAACCGCATCCGAAAAGACTTGGGATTTCCTGATGTGCCTATCGAACTCGAGGTCAAGGGCGGTCGCGAATGAAGCCCATAGGCAGGCGCTTTCGAGGGTTGGCGGTCGCGGCGGCTATCTTTCTGGCTAGCGCTTTGCCCCTAAACGCCGCCAGCGGTTGGACCGGTGGGCAGGAGGTTGACACCGTTCCGCCGACGGCGAAGGCCCGGCAGTCGGAATCCTCTTTGCAATTGCTTCTCAAAACCCCCGTAGAACGGCTCAAACCTCAATCTCTGACCTTGGAAGGGGAGGTCCCTGTCAACCTCACTCTCAGGTTGGCGGTTGCTGGCAAGGAAGACGCTCAGTTGTGGGAATACCGCTATGAGCCCGGTGAAAGCTGGGGAGCCGGAACTTGGGTGGTGTTCCGTGACGGGTTGGGGCGGCTGCGTGAAATACGCATCATCATTTTGGCCTCTCGCTCCGATCAGGACCACAGGGTGGGTAGTAACGGCACCTGGGTGCGCTTGTCGCCGACAAAAGACCTGCGGCGCACGAGGTTGGACTTGTTTCTCGCGGGCCGTCTGGTGACCGGAGGTTGGGAAGTGCCGGGCAACCTTCAGGATCTGGTGGTCAGCGAGGACGATTGGGTTTGGAAGCGAACCCAACAGCAGATCAATTGGGGAGAGCTTCTCCCCCTCGCTCGTAGCGAAGACTCCCGGATCGAAACCCTGCAAGGGGTGGTCCACAAAGTTCTCTCGACCATTCCAGTAGACAAAACGGCCTTGTGGCTTCAAGAGCCGCAGACCCGGCCCGATGGGACAGATGCGACAGGGGCGCCTCGAGGCCGTTGGTCGCGGGTGCCCGGTCAGGAGGGCGAGGCTGCTCGTGGCTTGGGCCCGTGGGGTCTGGCCCATTGGTTTGTGACCGGGGTCCTGCGAGGCTGGCAGTCGAAACCGCCCGAACTCGCCAAGCTCTTGGAACCGCGTAGCAACCTCCCGGGGTATTCCCAAGCGTTGGTGCCCGGCGATTTGACCACCGATCCTTCCTTCAGCCTCGATTGGATCCGCAACCTCGGCTTAACGGTTTTCCAGGCCCGCTACCCCAGCCGTCCAGTTACCAACGAAGGTGCCGACGTGCTTTCGGTGCCCTATTTGGAAAGTCAGGACAGCACCGGGTTTGCCACCGAGGACTTTGCTCCTTTGATGCACCTCTTGGCGGTGACCAAGCCTGGAAAGGCCTATTTGGCCACGTTGAGTACACAGTCGGCCGTCGGCGGGGCCGCCTCGGCGGTGAAGTTTCAGGAACCCGCCTTGGTCTTACCTTGGGTGGGTCTCGACGGAGACGTCAGGGTAGCGATTTTTCAGGGACCCCGGGAGCTCACCCGCGACCAATGGCTGGGCGCGCCGGGCAAAACGGTGGCTGGCACCCGCCCCGACCATGTGATTTTGGTTGAGATTCCGCTTCCCGCCACGGTGCCTCTGCCGGTACTCCCGCTGCGCTAAGGTTGGGTTTGACGGGCCTTAAGGGCACCATCCAACCGGGAAAGCCCGGTAACTAGAAGCAGGTTCGGGGTAGCGAGGTTGATGCGCAGATGATTTTCACCGCCGGTTCGAAACATGCTGCCGGGGGTCATCTTCACCCGCCCTGTTTCTTCTAAATACCTGGCGAGGCCTCGATCGTCCGTGAATCCGAGCCGCCCAATTACCGGCGAAAAGTCGACCCAAGCCAGGTAAGTCGCCTCCAAAGGGCAGGCTTCCAGGCCCCAACTCTCCAAAAAAACCCGCAGGGTAGCCAAGTTGGCCTGAATCACCATCATCAGCTCATCGAGCCAAGGCCCCCCGTTCTCGTAGGCAGCAACCGCGGCCGTCATCGCCATCAGGTTGGGTTGTTCAAAGAAGTCGCCTTCGATGGTCCTCTTCAGTTTTGACCTCAGTACAGGGTCGCGGACCAGAACATGGCTGATCGCTAGGCCCGCCAAGTTAAAGGTTTTGTTGGGCCCCGCAAAAATCACACTCCGCGAGGCAAGCTCCGGCAAGTCGTAAACGCTCACATGAGTTTTTCCCGGGGCAATGAGGTCGGCATGGATTTCATCGCTGAGTACCATCAGGTCGAACGCGTTCGCCAGCGCTGCTAGAAATCCCAGTTCGTCTCGACTCCAAACCCGACCTGTTGGGTTTTGCGGGTTGCTCAATAAAAGAGCCTTGACTGGTGTACCGGCGCGAAAGGCTTCGGTGAGCCTCGTTTCCAAAGCCTTGGCCTCCAGGCTCCACCTCGTGCCCTCCCGCTGAAGGGGAACCTCGACGCTTGCCCGGTCGTGAAGCGCAACCATGCGAAAAAATGGAAAATACACTGGGGGCATATTCAAAATCGGGTCACCAGGGCTCGTGAAGGTCCGTAGCGCCATGCTCATGGCATGCAGCACCGTAGGGGTGAGCAGCAGGTGCTCCGGCTCGATTTTGCGTCCGTATCGGTGGCTATGCCATGCTCGCACGGCCTTAAAATAGGCTCCGGGTGGTGTCGTATAACCGTAAACTGGATGGGCTGCCCGCGCCCTCAGAGCCTCCGACACGGCAGGAACGACCGCAAAGTCCATATCGGCAACCCAGAGCGGGATAACAGGAGAGAGTCCCTCCCCCTGGTGCGTGGCGTCCCATTTGAGCGAAAGGGTGCCACCTCGGTTGATGACAGTCTCAAAATCGTAGTTCATGATGCTCTCCCCTCTCAGTGTAACGGAAAAGTGACGACAATTATCCCGGTTTTCGGGTCAAAACGAGGGTCGCGGGAACCACTTGCCCAAGCCGGTGCATCGTGCACTAAGGGGTAGATGTCACTCTCGGCCCAAAGTTCCTGAAGCACCATCAGCGCCCGAATGGCCTCACCACCCACATCCGGTAAGGGGTGCAACAAAAGGCGATGGAGAACCCGGGGGTTGGCATCGGCCGGTAGGTCAAACTCAAACACCCAATAGCCCTGTGGCGACAGCTTGAGGCTGGCACGGGTTCGAGTGATGGAGTCAATCAGCTCAAAACGCGGGGAAAGACGGAAAGGCGGGCCACCCAGCGTCGCCCGTGGGTCGCGTTCTAACAGTCGTTGGGCGCTGGCAGCGTTGATCTGCACGCGGACCTTCGACCCAGCCTCGTCCGCCTGGAGCAGACTACCCAAGCAAAAAATCAAGACGATCAGCAAAACGCCGCGAGGCAACTGCAACATCCCATCACACTAGCCTTACGGAGCAAGGGGGGTCAATCGAGCGCAGCTCCCCATACCTGGTCTAACCGCTAGGGCAAAGTTTTTGCACCGGACATTCCCCACAGCGCGGGTTACGCGCGTGGCAATACGCGCGGCCATGCCGGTTAGCCGACATCGAGAAAGGATACTGCAGCGTTTCAGGAACCCAAGACAACAGGTCCCGCTCGATTTTTAGGGGTTCGGTCTCTTCGGTCATCCCCAGACGACGAGTGACACGCTTGAAGTGGGTATCGACGATGATGCCCGGAAGTCCGGCAACCTGCCCGCGAACCACATTGGCGGTCTTGCGTCCCACTCCGGGCAGTGCGGTGAGCTCCTCCATTCCCATAGGGACTTCGTCAGCGTAGGTCGAGTGAATCAACGCGGCGGTCGCGATGATGTGCAAAGCTTTCTCGTGGTAGAACCCGGTGGAATAAATGATTCGTTCAACCACCGGGAGGCTCGCTGCGCCGAGGGAAGCCGGATCAGGGAAGGCCCTGAAAAGCACGGGAGTCACTTCGTTGACTTTAGCATCCGTGCATTGCGCCGAAAGGATTACGGCCACCAAAAGTTCAAAAGGGTTACGAAAACTGAGCATGGGCGTGGTGTCGGGGTGGAGGCGGTTGAGCTTCTCAATCAGAGACAGGTGCAAGGGGCTTGCTTGACGGTCAGAATTTGTGATCATATGATGACTCTTGAACGGGATGTCGGATAGCGGTCTATTCCGCTTGCTTTGGGAGCAAGAGTTCGTGAGTTCGAATCTCACCATCCCGATTTGTCTTCCATTTTAACGGGATCATAGCTCAGTTGGATAGAGCAACAGCCTTCTAAGCTGTAGGTCGCTGGTTCGAGCCCAGCTGGTCTCAGAGTGTTCCTGTTGCTTGGCGCTCAGCCCCGGCAGGTCATTCGGCTACCCTTACTTGCCTCCATACCAGAATCCTCGGTTCCAATAATGGGTGCGCAGCTTCGCCATCAATTCCTCTGAAAGACCAGGAATATCCGACACGCTCGTATTGGCTTCGGCTTGAGCCGGTGTACGTATTCCAGGAATCACGGTGCTTACCGCCGGATGCATCAAGGCGAACTTAATGGCCACTTCGGCCAGCGATAATCCGGTGTGGGAAAGATCTGCTTGCACCTTGGCGGCGCGCTTCACAGCCCGTTCGAGGCGGTCGCCCTCAAAATACCGATTGCGGAAGTCATCCGAGGCGAACTTCGTAGCGGAAGTAAACTTGCCCGTCAAGGCGCCCTCATCGAACACCACCCGCACAATGATGCCAACCTTGGTTTCCTGGGCAACCGGCAGAAGCTCTGCGGCTGGCTCCTGCTCGAAAATGCTGTAAATCACCTGAACTGTGTCCACCCAACCACCACGCATCAGGTCGATTACCGAGTTCTGGTCTTGTTCCGGCGTCGAAACACCAATGGCGCGAATCTTGCCCTCGGCCTGCAGTTTGCGCAGGACCTCGAAAGGTCGGGGGTTACGGTTCCAGGCTCGCGTCCAGGTGTGGAGCTGCAAAACATCGAGGCAGTCTACGTTCAGGTTGCGCAAACGTTCTTCCACATTTTGACGCAGGTATTTCTCGGGGTAACGCTCATCCACGTTGTCGTAGGGACTTGGAGGCCAATTTCCAGCCACGGGCGGAGTTTTGGTGGCCACAATAACCTTCTCGTTGCGCGACTTCAGCACCTCGGCGATGATCTTTTCGCTTTTTCCATCGCCATAACCGGCAGCCGTATCGATAAAGTTCACCCCCAAATCCAGCGCCTTGTGAAGAGCTGCAACCGAATCCTGATTGTTTTGCGGACCCCAACTCCCGCCGATCGCCCACGCTCCAAAACCGATTTCTGAAACCTCCATCCCGGCTTTGCCTAGTTTTCGCTTTTGCAAGGTTCTTCTCCTTAAAACATATTTTTCTCAGTAAGCACTCAAAATCGCTTTTGGTCAGCAGTTGAATGCGGAGATCTTTTTTGAACTACAATGAATGCTAAAGGAGTCAACCATGAGCCACTACCACTGCCAAGGGCCACCCCCGAGTCTCAAGGAGTTTCCAGTCTCGAGCTGGCCAAGTTTGTCGACGCTTTGGATACCAAACTTGCGGAGCTCCACAGCGTGATGGTGGTCCGCCATGGTCACGTGGTAGCCGAGGGTTGGTGGCGGCCCTACGAGGCCGACTTACCGCACCTGTTGTACTCGCTCACCAAGAGTTTCACTTCCACAGCCGTAGGTTTGGCAGAGGCCCAAGGCTTGCTTTCGCTGGACGATAAAGTTGTCAGCTACTTCCCGGGCCTCGCCCCAGCCCGGCCTTCCCGTCACCTCGCGGCCCTGAAGGTGAGGCACTTGCTCACCATGTGTAGTGGCCGGCTTACCGACAGCATTGTACACGCCGTAACCGACCGCACGGGGAACTGGGTAAAAGGTTTCTTCGCCCAACCGTGGTTGCAGGCCCCCGGTGAGCCTTTTTCCTACGACAGCGGCGCGAGCCATATCTTAGGGGTGATCGTCGAGAAGGTGGCGCAAACCGACCTGCAAACTTACCTGACGCCCCTGTTGTTTGACCCTCTGGGAATCCAGGTCACTTCTTGGGAAACCGACCCGCAGGGACACCGCACCGGAGGTTTTGGCCTTTCGCTGAAAACCGAAGATATTGCGAAGTTTGGCCAACTGTACCTTCAAAAAAGGAAACTGGCAGGGCCGTCAGCTCATACCCGCCGGCTGGGTGGAAAAGGCGACCTCCAAACAGGTGGAAAACGACCGCTTCGCACCTAATTCCAACGCTGATTGGCGGCAAGGCTACGGCTATCAGTTCTGGCAAGGCAGCCACGGCAGTTATCGGGCCGACGGGGCCTTTGGTCAGTTCTGCATCGTGGTGCCCGGCAGCGATCTGGTGGTTGCAATTACCGCGGCGCTGAACGACACGCAAAAAGCCCTCGACCGGGTGTGGCACCTCTTGCCGAGCCTCTCGGAGCAACCCCTGCCCGCCGACCTGGCTAGGAACAAGGCCCTTACAATCCAAATGGGTGGACTTACCTTGCCCCTGCCTGCCGGTGAACCGCGTTCGCAGCAAGAACCGGCGCTCTCGGCGCGCAAGTTCAGGCTCGAGGGCAATACCCTCGGGGTCCGAGACGTTTGGGTGGAGTTTGAGGAAAACCGCTTGGTTCTCACCATGGTCGACAAACACGGGACCCACCGGCTCGAGGCAGGCCGGGCGCTTTGGCGCGAGTCGTTTTGTGACATATTTCCCAAGGCGGAACTCTTTTATCCGAAGGCGCCCGTGGCAAACGCGCGGGTACGTGCCGCCTTCCTTTGGACGGGACCGCAAACCTTGGTTATTACCGCTAGGCTGATCGAGACGCCGTTTGCCTATACCCTGACCCTTGGGTTTGAGGAAGGTCGGTTGCACCTCGACGGTCAGGTCAACGTAACCCTGGGCGCACCGGCCACCTGGCCCCGGCTTTTGGGAGTGGGGCGAAAGCGTTGATTGGGGAAAGGCTCACCAAGGCCGAACAGGTTCGGGTCAACCTTTTCCAACCTTCGATTGCCCCCGACAGTACTGGACCCAAGCAGTGGTCCGACGGAAGCGTACGAGGCTTATGCGTGCGAGGCAATTTTGTTTTGGACCTTCAATGGTCCTTCGGCCGAATTACAGGTGTCCATATTCTAGCTCGAGTGGGAGGAACTTTGATGTTGCGAGTTGATCCATCCCTCAAGTTGCTACGCGATGGGCGAACAATTGCTGATCCTAGGGGAACAGCCAGCCTTATTCTCGGCCCAGGCGAGTCCTGCGAGCTGAAGGCCGAATAAGACCACCCGCGGAAACCTGGGTCCCTATCGGGCTTGGTCTCGTACCCTCAACAAACAAAATGGAATTTAAACAAAATGGACTTTTGCAAAAAGATGCGATATAGTTTCTTTCACAAGGAAATAAATGCCCTTGAAGGAGTTTTCATGAAGAGGGTTTTGATTTTGGCGTTGGGCTTATTTTGCCTTTCCCTACCTGCCTTTGCGCAGCTTCAGATCGGCGGTACAGCCTACTACATGGCACCGCTGGATAAGACGGATCAAGCCAAAAAGCTTTCGATTCACGACTTTCTGTTCGGTGGCGAGGCTCGGCTACTGTTAGGGCCACTGGAAGGAAGTGCAACTGGTGTGTTCGAACCTCCCGTTACCGATGGCGGGATTGACTATCCTCCCGCCATTTTTGCCATGTTCAGCGGTGGATTGGGTTTCGATCTGCTCCCCATACTTAGGTTGGGTGGCGAAGTCGGTGTCAATCTCATCCAGCCTTTGGGAGGCTCTGGGGAAGAGAAGGCATTAAACGCTGGTGCCAACGTCAAGTTGCTCGCTACGGCGCATGTTTTTGGCCTCAACATCGGTGCAAACGCATCGTTTTTCTACCCCAGTTTTGCTGCTATCACCGCTGTTACAGCGGTTAAGCCAAAACTTTTGTTTGGTTTCAGCGCTCTGCTAGAACTCTAGGACGAGCTACCTGTTGTAGCCTTTTGGGGCCCGGCTCAAGTGGGCTTGGCCCCAGAAGGCTTTTTTATGGCAGATAGGTGCTGACGTCTAATTCGGTTGCGAAAGTTCCGTTGGTTCCGTACAGGCCATCGTAAACGCTACCGGGTGCTGACAGGCTTGCCCAAGACTTCGAAGGCAAGCCAGCGTCGAGGAACAGTTTGTCAGCTGCCGGCACGGTGTTCGTGACATCTGTGTCGCCTATGATGTAAGCATCGCTAGCGAAGGTCATGGACGTGACCAACCTAGAGCCGTCGCCAAAAGCCTTGAAAAAAGTACTGCCATCACTTGCGACAGCAAGAAAGGAGTTTCCGCCACTAGCTGGTCCTGCTTCGGCAACAAACATATTCTTGCACCAGAAGTTGTACTTTTTCGAGGCGTAGTCGTAGGTGGCTTTACCTGCAGCAATCATTCCTTGAAGCTCAGCCCAGACGCAATCAGGAAATTCCTGAGACGGCCTAGGCAAACCACGCCCTTGGAACCCCCAACAACAATTTGACGCCATTGGAAAAACACCCTAGTTTGTTGGAATGATATTCTCATCTTCGAGGTTTCTGCTCCGGCTCCTGTTTCTGCTTCTCAGTGGCGTTTTGCCAATGGGACTCAGTGCCCAAATTGCCGTCCAAGCGCCCGTGTTCGCCGCCCGCGAAACCTCGGTGTATCGCCAGACCATTGGCAAAAAGGTTACGACCAACCGGAACGAATTGGTGCTGGTCTCCGAAGGAGGCAAAACCTGGCTGGAGCTCAATGAGCGCGGTGAAAGTACTGAGAGTTTTTCCAAAATTGACACCCGCACCTTGCAACCATTTTACACCCAGACAACCACTACGACCCCAGACTCGCAGGTGCGCAGAACCACCGAGGTGCTTTCCTCAAAGATCAAGGGCACCGGAAACCAGTTTCTGGTGAGCGATATCTCTGCGTTGTCGTTCACGATGCGCGGCTACCCTTTTGCCACTTCGCCGCTGGCTGACCTCATTTTTATCGGATCAACGGGTCCGGGGGCGGGAACTTTCAGCCTTCAGATCAAGGTGCTCGCCGATGAGACCCTTACCGTGCCTGCGGGAAGCTACCTGTGCCATCATGTCGAGTTGACCATAGGCGGAATTCTGGGAGCTCTGTTTGGCAGTTCCAACCTCTGGTTTTCTGCCACATCACCGTACATGCTGGTGCGCAGCGAGGGCCTGTCGGCCGGGCCGGGTTCCCCTAAGCGTGTAATCGAACTTCAAAGTTACTCCACCGCCAAGTGAACCCGCTCACCGCCCTTAACGACGATTGACCAGTTTTCCGTCTTTCAATTCCAGCACCTCGGAGCAAAGCGAGGCCATTTCGGCCTTGGAATGGGTGACCAAGAGGGTCGTAACCCCGGTCTCACGCTGGATTTTGGCCAGAAGCTTGGCTAGATCGGTGCGCATGTCTTCATCAACTGCACTCAGAGGTTCGTCGAGAAGAAGAAGCTTAGGGCGCCGGGCCAAGGCACGGGCCAAAGCCACCCTCTGTTTTTGACCGCCAGAAAGTTCGTGGGGTTTTTGGCCAGCGTATTTGCTCAACCCAACACGCTCTAGCCAACCAGCGGCGTCGCGGCGGTCCCCGGTGGCATAAGCGGTGTTGTCGAGGGCGCTGAGGTGGGGGAAGAGGGCATAGTCCTGAAAGACCATACCTACCGACCTCTTTTGCGGGGGACGGTGAAGCGAACTGTCAAACCATTTTTCGTCGCCGCAACGCAGGAAGCCTTCATCGGCCTGCTCCAAACCAGCGAGACAACGCAACAAAGTGGTTTTTCCGCTTCCCGAGGGGCCCAGCACGCCGGTAAAGCTACCACCCATCAACGCAAACTCCACTTCAAGGGTAAACCCGGGATAGTGGGGTGTGGCCCGGCGGTGTTTTCGCAGGTAAAACTCGGTCATCGAGATTTGTCCCTGCGAGGCCTTTGCCCAAGCTTGCCTAACAGCACCACGCCACAGTAGCTAACAACCAGCAGCACTGCGGCATAAACGTGAACCTGCGCGAAGTCTTGGGCTTCGGTGCGCTCGTAGATGGCGATGGAAATAACCTTCGTCACGCCCGGGATGCTGCCACCGATCATCAGAACCACTCCGAACTCCCCCAGCGTATGGGCGAAGGTGGTTATGGCACCGGCAAGCAAGGACGGGCGAAGCTGGGGCAGCACAATGCGCACAAAGGTTTCTAGGCGCCCCTTTCCGAGTGTCCAGCTAGCCTCCAGCAGAGCCTCGGGAATACCACGGATCCCAGCGGCGAGCGGGGCGAGCATAAAGGGCAGACCCGCTACGCACGAGGCGAGCACGAGTCCCGGAAAACTGAACACCAGCCTCAGGCCGAAACTGGATTCCAGCCAACTCCCGAGCGGCGACAGGGGAGAAAGGAACACCAGCAGGTAAAAGCCCAGAACGGTGGGTGGCAACACGAGCCCAAGGGAGAATAGGCTCTCAACCCAAAGAACCCAGCGTCCACGAGAACGGGCAAACAACCAGGCCAGTGGAAGGCAGACCACCAGCAGCACTCCGACCACCCAGAGCCCGAGGCGAAGCGACAACGCCAGCGGTTGCCAATCAAGGGGGGCCATAGCCGGCTCCTGCCAAAACTAACTGGCCCTCGCTCAAAAGATAATCTACAAACGCACGAGCGGCGGCCGACCCGTGGCCCACCGACCCTTGGGCCAGCACAACCAACGCCTGCTTCAGCGGAGCGTAAGTCGTCGGATCTAAGGGTAGCCAGCGGTGGCCTTCCTGACTCAGGTAACGGGAAAGATCAGAACTGTACAGGGCTGACTTGTTGACCAGTCCTATGCCCGTAGCCGTAACGGTGAACTGGACGGCCTGCGTGATGGTTTGCGCCACCACGGCTTTGGGCTTGAGAGCAGGCCATAACCCCGAAGCTTTGAGGGCTTGCATGGCAGCGCGTCCGTAGGGACTCGTTTCCGGGTTGGCAAGAGCAAATTGGCGAACCAAGGGATCTGTCAGCACGACCAATCCTGATGCCAAATCGACTTGCGTGGAAAGCAAGATGAGTTTACCGGTGGCGTACACCTGCGGCGGGCTGAGGGACAGACCCCGTTCGGCAAGGCTCTGAGGAAACTCCTCGTCGGCAGACAGCAGCAGATCAAAAGGGGCGCCGTTTTGTATCTGCGTGGTGAGGGCTCCGGAAGCGCCGAGCACAAACTCAAGCTCGGAACCAGGGAAGCGCTTTTGGAACCCGGCCGTGAGGGCCGAGGTCACGGGTGCGAGGTTGGAGGCAGTGGCAATGCGGAGCTTGAATGATGGGATGGGAGCTAAACCCCAAACGCTCTCGGCCCAGGGGACAAAAACGAGAAGCATCAACACCAGGCCGGGTAGCCTCATGTCCTTCCCTCGATCATGTCCTTCAGCTCGGCAATTCCACCGGTGAGGGACAGACCTCGGATCGAAGGCGGCAAGGTTCGCACGGCGGCCAAGCTACGCAGGCCGTGGGCACAAACCAGCAGGTAGGTCGTGGAAGGGTCCCAGTTGGGTTGGGAGGCATGCCACTGGCTCCACCGGGCGTGGATCACCCGGCTGCCGATCGCCTCGAACCACGCCCACTCGTGAGGAAGGATCTCCTGGGGTTCCCGCAAGTCGATGACTACCTGCCGGTCGACGGGCGCCACTAGGTTCCACGGGGCCTGTTCTCGCAGCGAGGTTGCCGTGAGGGCCTCCAGCCACCGCCAGTCTCCCTTGCCTCGGGCACAGGCGCAGGCCGGGTCGGGTTTCCACTTCAGCCGCCTCGGGCTGGGGTCAAGGGCGTTGACCACCCAGGTGGAACAACCGGTTGCGGTTTCCAAGCCCAACAACAGCCGCAAGGCGGTAAGGGCCTGAAAGTTTCCCGCGAGCCCCGCCAAGGCACCCACCACACCCACCTGTGCGCACACTCCCACGCAGCCATCCTCGGGAGCCACCTGGTAGAGGCATCTCCAGCATCCGGGCTCGCTCCTGCGAAAGTCGAATGAGTTCACCTGAGCCTCCCACTGGTACAGCGAGGCCATCACAAAGGGCTTGCCAGCAGAGCGGCAGGCGTCGTGAAGCAGGAACTTCGTGGAAAAGTTGTCACTGCCGTCTACCACGAGGTCTGCCTGTTCCACTAGTGCGCGTACGTTGGCTGCGGTGACCCTTTCGGCGACGGGCTCGAGGTCAATCCAAGGATTGCTGCCGGCCAGCACCAGGGCGGCAGCCTGCACCTTAGAAAGGCCTACGTCGGCCACCGAAAACAGGCTCTGGCGCGGGAGATTGCTGGCCTCCACCGTATCGGGGTCGCAAAAGATCAGCCGTCCCACCCCGCTGCGCACCAATGCGGCGAGCACCGGACAACCGAGACCGCCCACACCCACCACCAGCACGGTGGAATGCGCTAGGATTTCCTGTCCGTGGGGGCCCCAACCGGGTACCCTTAGCTGGCGGTCGTAATAGAGTCGCTGTAGTGTTCGTTCTTCCATAGGGGAACCCTGGCCTTAATTTCGTCGATGATCCAGCGGCAGGCCTCGAAGCCTTCGCCCCGGTGGCCGGACGCCACCTCCACCACCACAGCGGCCTCGCCCAAACCAAGGGATCCCACGCGGTGGGCAGCCCTTACGGCGTCCAGTTGCCAACGCTTCAGGGCCTCGTCGAGGATTCGCTGCCCTTCTTTCACGGCCAATTCGGGGTAGGCCGAGTAGTCGAGAGAGTGCACGGGTCGTCCTTCGTTGTGGTTGCGAACCCGACCCCAAAAACTCACCACCGAACCGCTCGAGACGGGCACCTTGAACTCCTGCAGGTCCTCGAGGCGTTCCTGGGTGAGAACAAAGCGGTTCATGTCAGCCCCCCGCAACGGGGGGCATGAAGACCACTTCCGCGCTGGCAAGAGGTGCCTCCCAGTCGCAGAACTCGTCGTCTTGAGCCGCTTTGATCAACTTTGCCTCCAGGGTGAAACCATGCCTAGCAGCCAGTTCCCTCCAGAGTTCGGCCACGTTGGTGGCCTGGGTCTCCAGCGTTTCACCCGAGCAACCAGCCTCGTTCTGCAGTTGGCCGAAATAGCGCACCTTGAGTGTCACCAGTAACCCCCCCATTGGTGCACCCGGGGTTCGCTGAGCGAGCGGGGTTCGGCGTCTACTTCGATAAACCCGTCAGAATCCGCGAGTGCCAGAAAATCTCCCGAGCCTTTCCAATCCAAAACCCCGTGCTCCCGGCTCCAAGGCAGAAACACCGTCTGGTGACCTGTGGGGGGTTTTAGCCCTTGCACCCTGACCCGAGTTTCTGCCAACGGCCGACCCTCACAGGCCAATAGCCAGGGAAGAACGTACCTGCGGAACACAAACAGGCTCGAAACCGGGTTTCCCGGGAGGCCAAACAACACTGTGGAACCCAATTGTCCGCACCATAAAGGCTTGCCCGGGCGCTGGTCAATCTTGTGAAACAACGTTTGAGCCCCCATTTGCGTGAGCACCTCTGGAACCAGATCCAGCCTTCCTGCGGAAACCCCTCCGGTGAGCACCAAGACCTCCAGACCAGGCAGCAGTTGTTCCAAGCCCTCTTTCAAGGACTCTCCGTTGTCGGGCAACACGGTTTCTGTGTCGGGTCTGAGGCCCCAAGCCGTCGCCTCACCTAGGATGGCGGCCGCGTTGCTTCGGCGGATTTGCCAGCCTAAGGGTTGGTCGCGGACCTCAACCAGTTCATCTCCGGTTGCTGCCAGGGCCCATCGGGGCCGGCTCACGACGGAAACGGGATCAGTACCGGCGCTCGCCAAACTGTGCAGGTGCGGCGAGCGAAGAATAAGACCCGAGGCGAGCAGTTGGTCGCCCTTGTGGTAATCGGTACCCTGGTGGTGGACGTGCGAGCCGGGGAGCGGGAGGAGTATCCCGGGCTTCAGGTAAACGGTGTCGCCGGTTCGCTTCGTGTCTTCGTAGCGCACCACGGCATCGCAGCCTCCCGGCAAAACCGCTCCGGTAGACACCTCGAAGGCCGTAGCGGGGCCCTTCCGTTCTTGGGGTGGTTTTCCGGCCATCTGGAGGCCTCGCACGATCCAGGTGCCCAGATTTTCCGAAGCGTCGACGGCGTACCCGTCCATCGCCACCCGATGGTAGGGTGGCCCATCCCGGTCGGCGAGCACATTTTGCGCAAGACAACGGCCGGCGGCTTGGGCCAAAGGCACTGTTTCGACGCGCCCCACCTGGTGGAGGGTGGCCAGAAGACGGTCGGCCTCAGCCGTGGAAAGCATGGGCTTCCTCCGGTGTGTTGAAGTTGCGAAGTCGATCGGGCTTCGGCAAGTCGAGCAAAGCGACCGGCGAGTGGATGAGCATCTTTCTCGGGCAATCGTACCCAGCGGCCAGAAACTGGTAGAGGCGCGAGCGCGCTTTGGGCTCGTACACGGCGCACAGCGGTTCAGGCAGTTCCTCGTGTCCCCGAAACGCAGTAGCGAAACGGAACGGATTGCGGCCTTGGAGCAAGTGGGCGAGGGTGGCGTGGTCCACAGCGGGCAGGTCGCAAGCCACTACCAGCCAACTGGCCTCGGGCCGCGCTTGAAACGCCGACAAAAGCCCCGAGAGGGGGCCCAAGCCTAGGTGAGTGTCGTGAATCTGGGGAAGTCCCTGGCGGCCCGCGTCATCGGCTTGGTCGGCTCGGCAGCTCACATACACCTCCGGGCAAAACTCCTTCAAAAGGTGAAACATCCTTGTGGCTTCCGGCTGGCCGTGGTAGCTCAGGGCGGCCTTGTCGCTGCCCATGCGTGTGGAACGGCCCCCGGTTAAAACCAGCCCCAAAAGGGGTCTCATCGCGGTCTGGGCGTCCCAGAACCCCCGAATAAAAGCGGTAAGGGTTGAGTCATCGTCGCGGCAGAAATACGGCAAATCAAGGCCGTCGGGAGCCGAGGCCCAAGGCCCTGCGTAGGCGAGTACCGTGTTCCTTTCCAGGGTGGGGTCAGCGAGAATAGCCAGATCGTTGTCCAAAAGCACGATTTTCGGCACCGGGCTGGACTTATGGCCCTCCACCAGAGCAGCATCTTCCTCAAGGAAGTCTGTGCGGCTCAAAATGCTGTGCATCGGCTCCTGGCTCAGGTGCGCGCGATGATTCCGGTCGCTGATAAACACCGAGTGGGCACCAGCTCGCGACAACGTATGGGTGTCTTTGCCGGGTTTATCGAGGTCAAAATGGTGGGCATCCCGCTTGATGTAGGCCAGAGAAAGACCCAGCCCGGTTACCAACTTGGTGGCCAGCGTCGTCTTGCCCGAGTTCTGGTACCCCACCAAAGCGATCTCGTACGGGTGAAACCTCCAGGCAGCCTTTTCAGCGTGCGACATCGGCGCTTCCATGGTCGGACTTCCCACCGCTTTTGTGCACCAGCTCGAGTTGACGCACCACAATTTCGTGGCTCAGGGCCTTGGTCATGTCGTAGAGGGTGAGGGCAGCGATGGAGGCTCCGGTGAGAGCCTCCATTTCCACGCCGGTTTTGTGCGTGGTTTTAACAGTGCAAAGCACTTCCACTTCATGGTCGCCGAGCACCTTGCAGGTAATCTCTATGCCGTCGATGGGTAGGGGGTGGCACATAGGAATCAGCTCGCTGGTGCGCTTGGCGCCCTGAATACCAGCGACAACGGCGGTAGCAAATACCGGCCCCTTAGGGCCCACCAAGTCGGAAACCTCCTTAGAGCCTTCCCCGAGCAACTGTGCAAAGACCTCCCGGGGAAAATCGACCACGGCTCTGGCGGTAGCGGTGCGCCTGGTAACCGCCTTGCCACCCACATCCACCATGGTCGGGAGGCCGTTTTCAATGTGGCTGAGCATACTAACCTCCCACCGCAAACATCTCGATGCGAGAACTATTGCCCTTGGTTTGGAAGCCAACTCCCCGCAACTGGGAGTACTGGTCGTTTCGGCCACTCCAAAGGCGAGCTAGCCGTCCGGTCAACTCGGAGGTGCTTTCGCCGGCGCGCAGGGGCGAGCGCAAATCATAACCTAAAGACGCGAAAAGGCAGGTGTAGAGCCTTCCGTCGGCACCAAGACGAACACGGCTGCAGTCGCCACAAAACGGCCTCGTGATCGAATTGATGAAGCCAAGCTCGCCATTACCTTGTGACCAGGACCAGCGCTCACTGGTTTCTCCAGGGTGGCTCTTGGGTAGAGGAATCAGGTCTCCCAGATTCTCAGACTCCGCTAGGCTTTGCAACCTAGCTAGCACCTCGGCCCCGCTCACCAGGCGATCAGGGCTCCAGGCGTTGAGGGTACCGACGTCCATGAACTCGATGAACCTCAGATTGAAACCCGGCCTGCGGAAATACCTCGCCAAAGGTTCTACCTGATCATCATTCTCACCCCTTAAGAGTACTGTATTCAGCTTGACGGCCCCAAACACCTCCCGGGTTGCCTCTATGGCGCTCAGGATGGTTTCCACCCTGTGGCCATTCCCGGAAAGCGCAGAGAACACATCGGGGTCGACCGCATCGATCGATACGGTGACCGAATCCAGACCTGAAGACCGAAATCTTGACAGCAGCGGTTGAAGGTGAAGCCCATTGGTGATCAGCCCCACCTCCAGGTCTGGAAATTGGGTCTTGAGGCTTTTCACCAAGTTGGGCAACAGACCTCTCAGCAGGGGCTCTCCACCCGTGATTTTCACTTTTTTGAGGCCCAGCGGCCGGGCAGCTTCGACCACCCGAAGGATTTCAGGAAAACTTAACAGCTGCGAGGCGTTTAAAAACGGATAATCAGCCGGAAACAGTTCGGCCGGGAGGCAGTAACTACAACGGAAATTGCAGTTGTCGGTCACTGAAAGCCGCAAGTCCCGAAGGGGACGCCCGAGGAGGTCAACCACGCTCATAGGCTTTCCGCCTGGCAGAGCTTGTCGATGGCGGTGAAGTTTAACAGCTCGACCCATCCGCGCCCCGAGGTGATCAGGCCGTCTTTTTCAAAAGACGCCAGAATCCGACTCGTGGTTTCCATGGTAAGGCCCACCATGGCCGCTAAATCCTTTCGGGGGAGATTGAACGGGATCAGTCCAGGGTAGCCAGGTTTTTTGGGACCCTTGGAAAGTAAAAACTGAAGCAGGTAAGCGACGCGGTGTTCGGCCTGGTAGGCGCTGCAACGGATGAATCGCTCACTGATTTGCCGCAGGCGGTCGGCCAATTCAGAAAAGAAGGCCGGTGCCAATCGTGTGTCGGCTGTCAGAAGAGGCAACAACCTAGCCAAGTCCATCGCCAAAATGCAGGTGGTCGTCATCGCCTGCAGAATGTCGGGGTAGGTGTACATTCGCAGGCCATCGAGTTCTGAGGCGGTATAGAGGAAGAAGTCTCCGGCTGTCAGCACATCAAAAACGACCACGTTGTCTCCCTGAACATGGCGGAATACCTTGAGAGCACCGGTAGCAACGACGCCAAACAGGCCCGCTTGGTACTGTAAAGGTGAAATTTCCATCGCCTCCACGAGGCTGCGCGAGGTCAAGTTTTTTTCCAGGCTTTCGAAGGTACTCTCGCCAACGCCTTGCAGGAAAGGAATCCTCCGGATGACACTCTTGCGGATAACCGGGGAACAGATGCAACCCTTGGGATTAAGAACTTGGTGGTAGCTTTCCATTGCACGACCTTAGTATGAACATACGTCCCTTGAGATCTTTGCGCTAGATCAAGTAATCAAAAGATAACATGCCTTAGAATCGTCCTCAGGGAGAGAAATCCATGAGCATCACGATGCCTCGGGGAAAGAGTTGGTTGAACCGCTGGGAGCCGGAAGACGAAGAGTTCTGGAAAACTACCGGAAAGAAAACCGCCAATATCGCCCTCGCCATCACCACGGCCAACCTCTTCTTGGCCTTCATCACGTGGTTTGTTGTTTCCGCTCTCGTCGTCAAGCTACCTCAAATCGGGTTCCAGCTGAGCACCGCCGAACTGTTTTGGCTCACCGCCGTGCCGGGGTTGGCCGCCGGAACCTGGCGACTGGTGCACATGTTTCTGACGCCTATGCTAGGGACCCGACTGGTGGTTTCGGTGGCCACGTTTCTGCTCTTGATTCCGCTCATCGGGTGGTACTTCGCCGTCCAGGACCCGAACACTTCTTTTTGGGTGCTCATGTTTTTGGCTTTCTGCGCAGGTATGGGCGGCGGCAACTTCAGCTCGTTTATGCCGTCAACAACGATGTTCTTTCCCAAGAGGAAATTGGGTACTGCACTGGCCATCCAGGCGGGCATCGGCAACCTCGGAGTCTCGGTGGTGCAGTTTTTGACTCCTTGGATTATTGGGTTTGCGCTGGCCGGAAGCTTGTTCGGGGCACCGCAAAACCTCACCAAGGCCAGCGGCTCCGTGGTACCGGTCTACCTGCAGAACGCACTCACCATCTATATACCTCTCGTGGTGGTGTTTGGCGGCTTGGCCTGGATAGTACTGAGGTCTGTTCCCATCAAGGCCAACTTTAGAGAGCAGTTTGATATTTTCAAGAGCGGCCATACCTGGGCTCTCACCAGCCTCTACCTCATGACCTTTGGCGCCTTCTCGGGCCTTTCGGGTACTTTTCCTCTTCTCATTAAGCAGGTCTATGGAGGTATTCCCAATCCTCCTGATCCGCTGGGGTTTGCCTTCCTCGGTCCGCTGGTGGGAGCTCTGGTGAGGGTAGCCTGCGGTCCCTTGGCCGACCGCTGGGGCGGGGCAAAACTGACCACCCTTGCTGGAATCGGCATGACATTGAGCTCGGTACTGGTCATGTTTTTCACGGCCAACCCTACCGCAGAAATGTTCGTACCATTTGTGGCCTCAATGCTCGGAATCTTCTTTTTTGCCGGGATGGGCAATGCGTCCACCTTTAAACAAATGCCTATGCTGTTTCCTCCCCGCCAAGGGTCCGGCGTGGTGGGCTTCACGGCAGCCATTGCCGCCTTCGGTCCGTTCATTTACGGCCTGATGTTTGCCTGGGCGTTTGCGCAGTTCAAGAGCCCCAACTTCGTGTTTATCTGTTCGGCTTTGTTTTTTGGGTTCAACACGGTGCTCAACTGGTGGCTCTACAGCCGCACGGGGTCTAAAAATCCTTGCTGAGAAAATCACCGGTTTTTTGATGGGACGCAATTTGACTTTTCCTACGGGTTCGCACTAGACGCAGCAGGGGGGCAACCATGGCCAATGTTTTTCTCGACCGACTGAGCTTCTTTCTCCGACCCAAGGAGCCATTTTCCAACCGGCTTGGCAGTGTGGTCCTGGAAGACCGCACCTGGGAGGAACGCTACCGGGGCCGCTGGCAACACGATAAAATCGTGCGCTCGACCCATGGTGTCAATTGCACCGGCAGTTGCAGCTGGAAAATCTATGTGAAGGGCGGCATCGTCACGTGGGAAACCCAGCAGACCGATTACCCCCGGACCCGTCCCGACCTGCCCAATCATGAGCCTCGGGGTTGCGCGCGGGGAGCAAGCTATAGCTGGTACATGTATAGCGCCAACCGGTTAAAACACCCCCTGGTCCGTGGCCGGTTGCTTAAGCATTGGCGCGAACTGCGGGCCACTTTGGAGCCCGTTGAGGCTTGGAAGGCTTTGCAAGGCAACTCGGCAAGGCGGTCAGACTATCAGCAGAGGCGAGGTTTGGGCGGGTTTGTCCGCTCCACTTGGGCCGAAGTGAACCAGATCATCGCCGCCAGCAATATTTCCACCATTCAAACCTATGGCCCCGACCGCATCATTGGCTTCAGCCCCATTCCGGCCATGAGCATGGTCAGCTATGCCGCAGGGAGCCGTTACCTAAGCCTGATCGGCGCAGTTTGCATGAGTTTTTACGACTGGTATTGCGATCTGCCTCCCTCGAGCCCACAAACTTGGGGTGAACAGACCGACGTCCCTGAAAGTGCCGACTGGTACAATTCGACGTTTCTGATTGCTTGGGGAAGCAATGTTCCCCAGACCCGTACCCCCGACGCCCACTTTTTCACCGAAGTGCGCTACAAGGGTGCCAAAACCGTTGCCATCACGCCCGATTATTCCGAAGTGGCCAAGCTTTCTGACCTGTGGGTGCATCCCCAGCAAGGAACTGATGCCGCCTTGGCCATGGCGATGGGGCATGTGATCCTCAAAGAGTTCCACGTCGACAACCCTTGTGAATATTTCACCCACTATGCCCGTACCACCACCGATCTGCCTCTTTTGGTGCAACTTCGCCACGATAAGCATCGCGACGCTTGGGTCCCCGATCGTTTCGTGCGAGCCAGCGACTTCGAGTCCCAACTCGGCCAAGCCAGCAACCCCGACTGGAAGACGGTTGCCTGGGATGAACTTTCCAACAGTATCTCGGTTCCCAACGGTTCGATTGGCTTTCGTTGGAACCAGAAAGCCGGCGAAGACGAGGGCAAGTGGAACTTGGAGTCCAAGGACGGTCGGGGCGGGGAGGTCAAACTGGCCTTGAGTCTCCTTGATCGCCGTGAAGAGGTAGTGACCGCAGCCTTCCCCTACTTTGGCGGCACAGCCCCCGAAGCCTTCACAGCCAACGATCAGGGTGGGGATGTGTTGCTCCGACCGATCCCGATCATCACCTTGAAACTTGCCGCTGGCGACACAAAAGTGGCCACGGTGTTTGATCTCTTGGTGGCCCACTACGGTGTTGACCGGGGATTGGGTGGTGACTCTGTGGCAAGGGATTATGCTGACGATTTTCCTTACACGCCCGCTTGGCAGGAAAAAATCACAGGCGTGCCGGCTCAGACGGTGATCACTTTGGCCCGTGAGTTTGCCGACAATGCGGCCAAAACCGAAGGCAAATCGATGATCATCATCGGCGCGGCTATGAACCACTGGTACCACAGCGACATGAATTACCGTGGCATCATGAACTTGTTGATGCTCTGCGGTTGCGTGGGGCAATCCGGCGGGGGCTGGGCCCATTACGTGGGACAAGAGAAGCTCCGGCCGCAAACCGGCTGGGTTCCGCTGGCCTTCGCCACCGATTGGAGCCGACCTTCTCGCCAGCAGAACTCCACCAGTTTTTTTTATGCGCACACAGACCAATGGCGTTACGAAAAACTAGGGGTCAACGAAGTGCTCTCTCCTCTGGCCCAAGACCGCGGCGAGTCTTCGGCAGGAAAAAACCCCAGTTTCATCGATTACAACGTTCGCTCGGAACGCATGGGCTGGCTTCCTTCGGCCCCTCAACTGAAAACTAATCCCTTGCACGTCGCCAAGGCTTCGGCCGCAGCCGGGCTGGAACCGAAAGATTACGTGGTGAAGAGTTTGAAAGACGGTGCACTCCAACTGAGTTGTGAAGATCCTGACGATCCCGCCAATTGGCCTCGGGTGATGTTCGTGTGGAGGTCTAACCTCTTGGGATCTTCCGGCAAGGGTCACGAGTACTTTCTCAAGCATCTGCTGGGGACCAAGAATGGAGTGCAGGGAAAGGATCTAGGTGCGGAGGGCCTGCACCCTCAGGAAGTAATATGGCACGCCGAAGCACCAGAGGGCAAGCTCGACCTGCTGGTAACCTTAGATTTCCGGATGAGCACCACCTGCCTGTATTCCGACATCGTGCTTCCCACCGCCACCTGGTACGAAAAGAACGACCTGAACACCAGCGATATGCACCCGTTTATTCATCCGCTCACCGCGGCCGTGGATCCCAATTGGGAAAGCCGCTCCGACTGGGACATCTACAAAGGCATAGCCAAGGTCTTTAGTGACCTGGTTCCAGGCCATCTAGGCGTCGAAAAGGACGTGGTTCTCACGCCCCTGATGCACGATACACCCGCCGAAATGGCTCAGGCCTTCGGGGTGAAAGACTGGAAGAAGGGCCAGATCGAGTTACTTCCGGGGAAGAGCGCCCCGAGCATCACAGTGGTTGAGCGTGACTACCCAGCAATCTACCAAAAGTTTACGTCTTTAGGTCCACTGTTGGAGAAACTCGGTAACGGCGGTAAGGGAATCAGCTGGAACACCGACGAGG
This sequence comes from Spirochaetales bacterium, assembly GCA_947478845.1. Classification (GTDB taxonomy): domain Bacteria; phylum Spirochaetota; class Spirochaetia; order JABEVK01; family JABEVK01; genus JAIFLN01. Next base: position 261,490 of record CANJXC010000002.1, read on the forward strand.
AAGTGCACTTTCTCGGCGAACTCAACCGGGCGGTCACGGCCGAAGGCGTAGCCAAAGGCCGTCCGCGCATCGAGACCGACATAGACGCCGCTGAGGTGATTCTTAGCCTAGCCCCCGAGACCAATGGCGAGGTCGCCATCAAGGCCTGGGAGGCCCTGAGCAAGCAGACCGGGCGCGAACATGCCCATTTGGCCTTGGGCAAGCAGGACGAGAAGTTGCGTTTTCGCGATCTGGTGGCCCAGCCGCGCAAGATCATCTCCAGCCCGACTTGGAGCGGTATCGAAAGTGATCATGTGAGCTACACCGCCGGCTATACGAACGTGCACGAACTCATTCCTTGGCGCACCCTAACGGGTCGGCAACAGTTTTATCAGGACCACCCCTGGATGCTCGACTTCGGCGAGGGTTTGTGTGCCTACCGGCCGCCGGTTGATCTGAAAACCGTGGCGCAGATGCTAGGCGCCAAACCGAACGGACACAAAGAAATCGCGCTCAACTTCATAACGCCCCACCAGAAGTGGGGTATTCACTCCACCTATAGCGACAATTTGTTGATGCTCACCCTGAGTCGGGGAGGGCCATGCGTCTGGATCAGTGAGGTGGACGCCAAAAAGGCCGGTCTGGTCGACAACGACTGGATCGAACTATTCAACGTCAACGGGGCCATCAGCGCCCGGGCGGTGGTGAGCCAGCGGGTGAACGAGGGCATGTGCATGATGTACCACGCGCAGGAAAAAATCGTGAACACACCCGGAAACTCCATCACTGGAACCAGGGGTGGCATTCACAACAGCGTCACCCGCATCGTCGTCAAACCGACCCACATGATTGGTGGCTATGCCCAGCTGAGCTACGGTTTTAACTACTACGGCACCATCGGTACCAACCGTGACGAGTTTGTCCTGGTGCGAAAAATGGACAAAGTCGAATGGCTCGACGAAACGCTGGCCGAGGCCAGCGCATCGAGAAGCTCGGCTTCCAAAGGAGCACATTCATGAAAGTTCGCGCACAAATCGGCATGGTGTTGAATCTCGACAAATGCATTGGTTGCCACACCTGCTCGGTCACCTGCAAACAGGTGTGGACCAATCGTCCAGGCATGGAATACGCGTGGTTCAACAACGTGGAAACCAAGCCCGGAATCGGCTACCCCAAGGACTGGGAGAATCAGGAAAAATGGAAAGGTGGCTGGAAACGCAAGGGCAACGGCAAGCTGGTGCCGCGCATGGGTGGCCGGGCCCTGCTGCTGTCAAAAATCTTTGCCAACCCCCATCTGCCACAGATAGACGACTACTACGAGCCTTTTGATTTCAACTATGCACACCTGCAGTCGGCCCCCGAAATGAAGCATCCCCCTACCGCACGCCCGGTGAGCGCCATCACCGGCGAACGTATGGACAAGATCGTCGGGGGCCCCAACTGGGAAGAAATTTTGGGCGGCGAGTTTAGCCAACGCAGTCAGGATGCGAACTTCGACAAGGTTCAGAAAGACATCTACGGCCAGTTTGAAAACACCTTCATGATGTATTTGCCACGCCTGTGCGAACATTGCCTTAATCCGGCCTGTGTGGCCAGTTGTCCCAGCGGTTCGATTTACAAGCGTGAGGAAGACGGCATCGTGCTCATCGACCAGGACAAATGCCGTGGCTGGCGCATGTGCGTGACGGCCTGCCCCTACAAGAAGATTTACTACAACTGGAGCCTGGGAAAAGCGGAGAAGTGCTTGTTCTGTTACCCACGCATCGAAAGCGGACAGCCCACCGTGTGCAGTGAAACCTGCGTGGGCCGTATCCGTTACCTCGGTGTTTTGCTCTACGACGCCGACAAAATCAGCCAAGCTGCCTCAGTGGAGAAAGAAACCGACCTGTACCAGGCCCAGTTGAACGTTTTTCTTGACCCGCACGACCCCGAGGTACAGGCTCAAGCTCGCCTCGACGGAATTGCGGAAAACTGGCTCGAAGCCGCCAAAAACAGCCCGGTCTACAAAATGGCCATGGACTGGAAGATCGCGTTCCCGCTGCACCCGGAATATCGAACACTTCCCATGGTGTGGTATGTTCCGCCGCTCTCGCCCATTCAAACGGCAGCCCAGCAGGGCGAGCTTGGCATGAACGGTGCTATTCCCGACGTGAGCCAACTCCGCATACCCCTGAAATACCTGGCCAATCTGCTCACCGCCGGCGACGAGGCTCCGGTGAAACTGGCTCTGGAGCGGCTGCTTTCGATGCGGGCCTGGATGAGGCTCAAAAGCGTACTGAAGCAGAACAAACCCGAGGTGCTGGCGGCTGCTGGACTGACGGAGGCACAGGCTGGTGAAATGTACCGAATACTGGGCTTGGCCGCCTACGAGGACCGTTTTGTGATTCCCACCACCCACCGGGAATATGCCGAAAACGCCTACGATTTGCGCGGTGGGTGCGGCTTCAGCGATGGCGAGGGTTGCACACCGGGTAGCGGACACGTACCCAAGCGCGCCGATCTTTTTGGAAGCCGTTCCACCGTAGTTCCCGACCCGATGAGGATTGTTCCGATGCGCGCTCCAATGAACCCAGGCGGCAACAAGTGAACCTGACGTTGAAAGCTTTGGGTGCGCTGCTGACCTATCCTGATGAAACCCTTGTCGCGGCCGTTGCGGAGCTGCGTTCAGTGCTCGAAAACGACGCCAACATCCCCTCCCAACTTAAACCCGCGCTCTGCTCGTTCCTCGACTACCTACAGGTCAGCGACCCTTGGGAACTGCAGGAAAGTTACGTGGAGCGCTTTGATTCGGGCCGGTCGACTAGCCTTCACCTGTTTGAGCACGTCCACGGAGAAAGCAAGGACCGCGGTCAAGCTATGGTGGACCTCAAAGAGCATTATCAGGCCGCTGGGCTCACTTTGGTCCCGGAAGAACTCCCTGATTACCTCCCGGCCTTCCTTGAGTTCTGCTCGATGCTTCCCCCCGCAGAGGCCGGTGAGTTTCTCGCCAGCTGCTCGGTAATTCTGGACTCGCTGGGAAAACGCCTCGCCGAAAGGCAAAGTCCCTATGCTGCCGTCTTTCCCGTGTTGATGTCTTTTGCTTCGGCCGACGAGTTTGCCAAGAATACCAACGGGTTTGGAGGCGCCTTGAAACCGGAGGCCGACCTCGATACCGAGTGGGCAGAGGAGCCCGCCTTTTCGCACCCTAGAGATTCAGAGCGCCATCAAGGAGCTTGCTGATGGACAATTTCCTCCAGTTTGCCTTGTTTGTGGTCTACCCCTATTTCACGGTACTTTCTTTTGTTCTCGGCAGTATCCTGCGGTATAACCGGGGACAACTGGGCTGGAAAAGCGATAGTTCCCAACTTCTGGCCCGGGGCTGGTTGCAGTGGGGAAACAACCTCTTTCACGTGGGAATACTCCTTTTGTTCGCAGGGCATTTCGTGGGCTTCCTCACACCCTTGCCGGTACTTCACGCGCTCGGAATCTCGCCGCCCATCAAGCAGTTTCTGGCCTGGAGTTTGGGTTTGGCGGCCGGAACCGCGGCCATTATTGGAGTCACCATCCTGATCGCGAGGCGCCTTCTGGTGAAAAGGGTGCGGCTGACTAGCCGGGCAATGGATATCGCACTGCTGTTCTGGTTGTTTGGAATTTTGTGCTTAGGTCTCTATAGCATAACGATTTCTTCGTCAGAGGCTCATCGCGATGGCGAACTTATTGTCAAGTTCATGCACTACGTGCAAGGGACTCTGACCTTCCAGCCCGATGCACTGAGCTATATCCTCGATACCCCTTGGGTGTACCGCGCTCACATGTTCATGACCTTCACTTTTTTCCTCATCTTCCCCTACACGAGGCTGGTGCATGTCTTCAGCGGCTTCGGCTCGGTCGTAAGCTACCTCGGCAGGGCGCTGCAGTTGGTGCGTCGCAGATAGCCCTTTAGTCGTCGCAAAACCCATCCGAGTCGCTTTGGTTAAGGGACGGGAGGTGCTCAATCAGTACCAGGCTCAGGTCGTCCGACTTCTGATTGAGGCCGAGTTCGTGGCAGAGGTAGTTGGCCGTCTCGCTCGCATCCAGCCGTTCCTTCAAGCAGCGGCGGATCACAGCCATCGAGCCATCCGGGTCGTAATCAACCAAATTGAGCCCTTCGGGATGGACCCCGTCGGTGAACAAGAGAACCCGAGCGCCGGGAGGAAATGGCAGTATCTCTTGTTTGTAAATAGACTTATCGAAGACGCCCAGAGGATACTGCTTCGAAGTCGCCGTGATAAAGTCTGGTCCTTTGCCCGCACTCGACTCGACCACAAACGGAGGTTGGCCCGCATTCACCCAGCGTATCATTTGGCACCCTAGGTCAAACTCCATAGCAAGAAGGGCCACAAACAGCCTTTCGCCACCAGGCTTTACCGTGCAAAGTCGTTTGTTGAACCAGTCGGCGAAGTTCTCGGGCGAGAAGTTCCCCTCTCGGAGATAGTCAGGGAAATCCGACTCCACGATGGCTTGAATGAGAGCCACCACGTAACGTGCATCGATGCTGTGCCCCGCAACATCGGCCATGATCAGCAGGAAACGGTCGTCGTCAATCCGCTTCAGGTCGACAAACTCCCCACCAAACTCAAACTCTCCGGAAATAGAACTATGGAGGTCGATCCCCAGTCGAGGGTCGCGAGGCAGTTGCCCGCGGGCAATGCGGTCGTGAAAGCGGCGGGTGCGTTTGAGCTCCTCCTCCACGTAGGAGTGGTGTTCAAGAGCGTCTATTCGCTCCTGATGCACTTGCAGGGCCCTGCGAATTTCGAGTGCCAAGCGATCGCGGTCCCACGGTTTGGTCAGAAAGGTCTGGACACCGGCATCCAAGAAATCTTGCACATGGTCGAGGTTCGCATTGCCGGTAAGAACCAGTGGCACAGTGTTGGGCCAGCGATCGGCCACCACCCTCAAGAAATCGCCTCCCTTCAAGCCGGGCATTTTGAGGTCGCTCACCAGTATGGCCACCTCGTCCCCCGATTCCTCGAGAAACTCGAGCGCCTCGGCAGCACTATGAGCGGTGGCAGGAAGCAGATGTTCCTCGCGGCAAAGGTGCCTTACTTCCCTCATCAGTGCGTCGATCACTTCGCGTTCGTCATCGACGAACAGGATGGTTTGTGTTTTCATGTTAGTTCCTCCAACGAGCTTTCAGAAGTCGGTTCCTTGTCAACAGGCAATTGCACGGTAAAGCAGGCTTCCATGCCGGACGTCGACCCCACCCAAGAATGCCGCCAGAAACCGCGTCGCCAAAACCAAAATCTCCTCGGAACGCTCTCTGATCCGGTCACGGAGATCTTCCCGAAACCCGCTTCCCCGGATGCGGTCGAGAACCCCCGCCTGACTTCCTGCATGGCGGCCCTGGGGCCCCGGGGTCAGCCTGTGGGAAAGGGCCCTAAGGTGCAGCTGATCATCATCAACCAAAAGGAGCCTGTATTCGTCCATAGGGTAAGTATAGTGCGCACTGTGCAATTTTGAGGCAGCAATTTGTTGACAAGCCAGTTGCAGCTTCTGGATTAGACGCTCGTCCTGTTATCCGCTAAGATGCTTTTCAGAGGCCCTGATGTACCGCTGGTTCTGGAGTTTCCTGCACCCCTACCGATTTCTTATGGCTGGAGCTTTGGTATTGACGGTGTTTACCAGTGCCCTTGGCATGGTCAATCCGTCTCTCACGGGCATTCTCGTCGACAAGGTGGTTCTGGGGCGCGATTTCAAACTTCTCTGGGTGCTGCTGGGTTTGCTCCTCGGGGCTACTGTGATCCGCATGGCCTTGCGTTACCTCTTTGTCATGAGTTTTGAGCATGTGAGCCAGCGCCTGGTGAAAAACCTGCGCGAACACCTGTTCACCCGTATTCAGCATCTGGACTTTGCGTACTTCGACCGCACTCGGACCGGTGACCTCATGTCGCTGATGACCAGTGACCTCGATATGTGCAGGCACATGATCAGCTGGGTCACCTACCAAAGCTTCGAAAACGCGCTGGTTTTTGTGTTCTCTGTGTCGGTGCTGTTCACCATTCATGCTGGCCTCACCGCCATTTTGCTGCTGGCGACACCGTTCATCGGTGTCTCTGCGTATTACCTGATCAAGGAAGTCCGTCCGCAGTTCAGCCTGGTGCGCGCGCAATTCTCCAAACTCAATTCGGTGGTTCAGGAAAACATCGCGGGCAACCGTGTTGTGAAGGCTTTCGTCCGCGAAGAGGAAGAACTACGGAAGTTCCGGGCCGAGAACGACGAATATCGCAACCGCAACCTCGAAGCCTCCCGGGTGTGGGGAAAATACATTCCCCTCATCGAGGGGTTTTCAGGATTGCTCATGGTGATCATGGTGCTTGGAGGCGGCTGGCTGATCCTGGAACACCAGATGACTGTGGGCTCTCTGGTTGTGTTCACCGGCCTCGTATGGGCCCTCACCCAACCCTTGCGAATGAGTGGCTGGCTGATCAACGACTTGCAGCGCTTTCTGGCCAGCTTGGAGCGTTTGTTCGAACTGAGCCGGGTGGAGAGTTCTATTCTTGCACCCGAACACCCCCGTTTGGGAACTGGTCCAACCCGGGGCAAGTTTGAGTTCCGTGGGGTCGATTTCGCCTACGGCGAACAGTTGGTGCTTCAAGGCATTTCCTTCACCGTGGAATCCGGACAAACCGTGGGAATCATTGGTCCCACCGGTTCGGGCAAGAGCACGTTGATGCGCCTGTTGGCGCGGTTTCAGGACCCGACTGTGGGCCAGGTGTTGCTCGATGGGACCGACCTGAGGCAATGGCCGGTGGAGGAGGTGCGAAGGTCGGTGGGCTACGCCATGCAGGATGTGTTCCTGTTTTCCGATACCCTCGAAGGGAACCTGGTTTTTGGGCGCCCCCAGGCCACCGTCGAACAGGCCATCGTGGCGGCTAAGCAGGCGCAAGCGCATGAGTTTATCGCCAAGCTGGAAGACGGCTACGACACCATCGTGGGGGAGCGCGGCATAGGGCTCTCTGGTGGCCAGCGCCAGCGAGTTGCCTTGGCCCGACTGCTGTTGGCCGACCCCCCTGTGATGGTTCTCGACGATACCACCAGTGCGGTAGACCTCGAAACCGAAGAACACCTACAGCAGACGATGCGGCACCTGCACGGGCAGAAAACTGTCTTCATTGTCGCCCACCGGATTTCTACCATCGCCCACGCTGACCTCATTCTCGTCCTCCAAGAGGGACGTTTGACTCAGTCGGGCCGCCATGAGGACTTGATTCAACAACCGGGTTGGTACCGGGACGTCCATTTCCACCAACTCGGTGGAGAAGCCGACCCGCAAGGGGCCACTGTTGGCGCGTAACAAGTTCGATGTAGACGAAGAGTTGAGCGAAGAGTTCAACATCCACGCTGTGCGCCGGATCTTGGCCTACCTTGGCCCGTACCGCGGCATGGTCAGTTTCGCTGTGGTTCTCATGATCGTCGCGAGCTTTATGGCCCTCCTTCCTCCCTGGCTGATTCAGCAGGCACTCGATGTGGCGTTGCCCAAGGGTGACGTCGGCTATTTGGTAGAGCTTTCCCTTGCCATTCTGGTGACGGTGGTCGTGGGAGCTGGAGCGTTGTATTTCCGAATCCGGGTCATGAACCGCATAGGCCAGAATGTCATCCATAATCTGCGTGGTGATATTTTTGCCCGCTTGCAGGAACTTCCCTTCAGCTATTTTGACTCACGCCCGCACGGGAAAATCCTCATCCGGGTGGTGAACTACGTCAATTCGCTGTCGGATTTGCTCTCCAACGGGCTGATCAACCTCATCGCCGACCTGTTCAGCCTCGTGTTCATCGTAGGCTTCATGCTGGTGCTCGACCTCCGCCTCACCTTGATCTGTCTCACTGTTTTGCCCGTGCTTTTCGCAGCCATCTTGTTGATGCAGCGACGCCAGCGCATGGCTTTCCAAGATCTCAGCCGCAAGCAGTCTAACCTCAACGCCTACCTGCACGAGAGCCTTTCGGGCATCAAAATCACCCAAAGCTTTGCCCGTGAGGCCGAAACCGAGAGCATTTTCGGCCGGGTGGGCGAGGCATGGCGTAGCAGTTGGATGAAGGCCGTGGGAATCATGTTTGCCACTTGGCCGGTGATCGAAATCCTTTCGGTCTTTGGGGTGTGTCTGGTGTACGTGGCCGTGGTTGACTGGTTCCGCGACGCCATAAGCGTGGGGGTTATCGTGGCCTTCGTGGGCTACATCTGGCGGTTTTGGGCTCCCATCAACACCATCGGGCAGTTCTACACCAGTTTGGTGCAGTCAGCCGCCTATCTGGAACGGATTTTCGAGACCATCGACGAGCCTTCGGCCATCGTGGACGCCCCCGGCGCCCTCGAGGTAGCCAAGGTGCGCGGCGAAGTGGAGTTCCGCAGCGTGGATTTCTCTTACGATACGGGTGCACCCGTGCTACGGGCGCTGAGTTTTCACGTGCACCCGGGCCAGACCATCGCCTTGGTTGGTGCCACCGGCGCGGGCAAAACCACCATCGTCAATCTGCTCAGCCGTTTCTACTCCCCCAGTGCTGGTGTTCTCCTGCTCGACGGAGTACCCCTCGATCAGTTCCTTCTCTCGTCCTTGCGTCGCCATGTGGGCGTGATGAGCCAAGACAATTTCCTGTTTTCGGGCACCATTGCCGACAACATCCGCTATGGCAAGCTTGAAGCGACCGACGCCGAAATTGAAGCGGCGGCCCGCGCCATCCACGCGCACGATTTCATCGAAAAATTGCCCGAAGGTTACAACACGCCGGTGAGCGAGCGAGGCTTGCGCCTTTCGATGGGCCAGCGCCAGCTCATCAGTTTCGCCCGAGCCCTGCTGGCTGACCCGGCGATACTTATTCTTGATGAGGCAACGAGTTCCGTTGATACCGAGACCGAGCGGCTGGTGCAAAGAGGCTTGGCGCACCTGCTCGACGGCCGCACGAGTTTCGTCATTGCCCACCGCCTGAGCACCATACAGAATGCCGACCGCATTTTTGTGATCGACGAGGGCAAGATCGTGGAAGAGGGCAAGCACCGCGAACTTCTCGCCCGCGGTGGTGCCTACTCGAGGCTCAACGGAGCCGGAGGGCGCTGAGTCTGAACCCCTTGAAGACGCCGGCTCAGAACCGCTGTTCGCGGATGTAGGGTATCCCCAACGCCTGCGGTGCCCTCGACATTCGATGTTGCGTGCGCCAACCCACCAAAATGAGCACCGCGATGGTTAGCAGGTAGGGAAGCATCTTGAGAAAGTACGGTGGTACGGTGCTCCCTGCCAATTGGAGGCGGAAGCCGAGGGTGTCGAGGAAGCCAAAAAACCAGCAAGCCGCCAGGGCTCCTAGCGGGTTCCAGCGCGCAAAGATGACTAAAGCGATGGCAATCCAGCCCCGGCCGGTGGTCATACCCTCTATCCACGTGGGAGAAAACACCATCAGGAGGTTGGCTCCACCGAGGCCCATCAGCATCGAACCCGCGATGACAGCGAAATAGCGCATTCCCTGCACACGGATGCCCATCACGTCGGCCGTTGCTGGGTTGTCGCCTACCGCCTTTAGGTGAAGGCCGAAACTGGTGTGAAAAAACGCGATCTGCAGTACCACTACCAGAGCTAGGCTCGACAAGGTGAACAGGTCCACCTGACCAAGAACGCCGAAGTCAAACTTCGGCACCGCGCCGGAAAGCGGAATACCGGTGATAGCCTTGCCGAGGTAGGCCGACAGGCCGCCGCCGAACAGGGTGAGGGCAAGCCCGCTCACAATTTGGTTGGCACGCAAGGTGACGGTGAGGAAGGCATGAAGCAGGCCAAGGAGTCCACCTACCAGAAGAACCGCCAGCAACGTGACTGGCAAGCTCGAAGTGGCCAGGTACACCCCGGCCGCGGTAACCGCCCCCATCAACATCAGGCCTTCGGCCCCTAGTTGTATGATTCCTGCTTTCTCGATAAAGATTCCGCCGAGGGTGACGAACAAAAGCGGGGTCCCCGAAGCCACCGCCGCAGTGAGCAGTTGAGTGAACAGTTCCATCAGGCAGCCTCCCTGCGTCGTACCCGGACCTTGCCCAGAATACTCCCTGCAATCAGGAAGAACAAAACCGCGCCTTGAAGCAAGTTGCTGATGGAGGATGGAAGTCCGAGCGTCTGCACGCTATAGCCGCCCACAATGAGTCCGCCAAAGAGCACCGCGCTTACGACGATGCCGAAGGGGTTGAGCCTGGCAATCCACGCAACGATAATGGCGGTGTAGCCGTAGCCGGGGCTAATTCCATATAAAAGACGGTGGGCCACACCCGATACCTCAGCCATTCCTCCTAAACCTGCCAAGCCGCCGGATAGTAGCATCACCAGGACGGCATAGCTCTTGATATTGACCCCCGCGTGCCGCGCCGCTTCGGAGTTAGCGCCCAAAAGGCGCAGCTCGTAGCCCCATCGGGTCTTCTGCACAAACACCCAGGCGGCGACCACGGCTACCAGAGCCAGGAGCAACCCCATATGCAAGCGCGAGTTACCCCAAACAGGGAGGCTTTCGGCGGCGGTGAAAGCAGGCGTGCCGGGAAAGTTCTTCCCGGCCGGGTCGCGCCAGGGTCCGTACACCACAAAGTCGAGGGCCTGAAGCGCCACATAGTTGAGCATGAGGCTGATGATGAGCTCGTTAACTCCAAAGAGAACCTTCGGTAGCGCCGTAAACAGGCCCCAAAGCGCACCAGAGGCGATGCCGGCCAACACCATGAGGGGGAGGGCGCTCCACGCGGGCAAACCGGGCAAATAAACGGTGATGGCTGTGGCGGCCATGGCTCCGGCCACGAACTGGCCCTCGGCGCCGATGTTCCAAACCTGAATGCGGTAGGCCAGACTCACCCCCAAACCGCACAGCATAAGCGGTATGGCCTTTACCAGGGTCTCGGTGAGGCCGAACTCGGTGCCAAAGGCTCCTGTGAGCATCTTGGCGTATACGGTGGCCGCGTTTTTTCCCGTGGCCAGGATGAAAACCGCTACCAGCGAAAAAGCCAAAAGCAACGCCACGATGGTGACCCACCAGGGCGACTCCCGCCCCGAGGGGTCGAGTTCCAACCGGTACTTGTTCATGTGACGCCCGCCATCATCATTCCCAGTTGTTCGCGGTCGGCTCGCTCGTGGGTCATCTCCCCCATCACCCGCCCGGCGAAAAGTACCACGATGCGGTCGGCCAGCAGCAGAAGTTCATCGAGGTCTTCACTAATCAACAGGACGCTGCGCCCCTCAGCACGAAGCCCGAGCAGGAGGTTATGCACGGCGTCGGTGGCTCCCACGTCGAGGCCCTGGCTAGGGTGGACGGCAATCAGAAGATGAGGACGCTGGTGGATTTCGCGTGCGAACAAGAGTTTTTGCTGATTACCGCCCGACATCTGCTTCACGGGTGCGTCCAAATGGGCCGTCCGAACGTCGAATTGCTCCACCAACCCCTGACTCCACAGGCGGTTGAGGGCTGTGCGCAGAAACCCAAGGTTGGCGCGCTCGTCGCTATGGTAGCTTTTCACCAAAAGGTTGTCGACCGAACCCAAGCCGCCAGCCAACCCGGAGATCATGCGGTCTTCGGGCACGTGGGCAATTCCCTGCTTGATCGAACCGCGTACCGAGGGCCCCTTCCAGCGGAACTCCCGGAAGGTGATGGTTCCGCTCTTCCAAACATGCAGGCCAGCGAGCACTTCGGCCAGCTCTTTTTGGCCGTTGCCGGCTACCCCGGCAATACCCACGATTTCGCCGGTGTTCAGCGTCAGCGAAACCTCATCGAGGGCGTGGCGTCCACGGTCGGAGACAACCGTCACTTTGTCCATGATCAACAGGGGCTCCCCAGGCTCGCGGGGTACCCGTGTTTTGGGTGGGGAGCGGTCTTGCCCTACCATGAGGCGGGCTATCTCCCGCTCGCTAGTTTGCGCCCGGTCGAGCGTGGCAAGCATTTGGCCCTTGCGCATCACCGAGATGCGGTCGGCCACCGCCATCACTTCCTTGAGTTTGTGGGTGGTAAGAATGATAGTTTTTCCCTCGGACTTGAGCTTTCTCAAGGTGGCAAACAGCTGATCAGCCTCTGCGGGGGTCAACACCGACGTCGGTTCGTCGAGAATGAGAACGCTGTTGCCGCGGTACAGGCATTTGACAATTTCTACCCGCTGTTGCTCGCCCACCGAAAGCCGGGCCACAGGGCGGCCGGCCGCAAACGGAAGACCCACCCGGAGGGCCAAAGCCTCAATCTCCCTGGTTTTGCGTTCCATCCAGCGTCGGGTGCGCCAAAACGGACTGGAGTCACCCAACACAACGTTTTCGGCCGCGGTAAGAGTTTGGACGAGGCGGAAGTTTTGAAACACCATGCCGATGCCGAGTTTGGCCGCATCCTTGGGCGAATGGATTTTTACCGCGGTGCCGTTCATGCGGATTTCGCCGCTCGTGGGCCGATACACCCCCGAGAGCATACACATCACGGTACTTTTTCCCGCGCCGTTCTCGCCCAGGAGGGCATGAATCTCGCCCTTCGCCAAGCTTAAGTTGACGTGGTCGCTAGCTAAGACGGTGCCGAACTGCTTCACCAGATTGTGGAACTCAACCGCAGGCAAACCGTCCATAAAACCCCCCAGCGCATCCTATCCAAGGTTAACAGAAATGTCACCCAAATATGCCTTCCCCAACGCCGACAAATCTGCCATTCTTCGGAAGAATTTCTGTCTCTTCGAGGAGGAAAAATGAAACTTCGCCTACTGACTCTGGGCCTAACCTTGGCTGCTGGGCTGTTTGCCTTGGCGTCCTGCGAATCCAAGCCCGTGGCCACCGCTGCCACCAACCCACGTGTGGCCTTCGTCTATATTGGCCCACCAGGCGACGGCGGGTACACCTATCAGCACGACCAGGGACGAAAATATCTGGAAGACACGATGGGCCTGAAGGCCGATACTGTGGAAAACGTGCCCGAAGGCGCCGATGCCGAACGGGTGATCACTGATCTAGCGTCCAACCACGAGGTGGTCATCACCACGAGCTTCGGATACATGGATCCCACCCTCAACGTCGCCAAAAAGTTTCCTAAAGTCGTATTCCTCCATTGCTCGGGCTACAAGACGGCGGAAAACATGGGCACCTACTTCGGCAAGAACTTCCAAGCCAGTTACCTTGCGGGTATCGCCGCTGGCAAAATGACCAAGAAGAACCTTCTCGGTTATGTGGGTGCGTTCCCAATCCCTGAGGTGATCTACAACATTAACGCCTTCACTTTGGGAGCCCAAAGCGTCAACCCGAAAGTCTCGGTGAGCGTGGTTTGGACCAACACCTGGTTTGACCCTGCCCAGGAGCGCCAGGCTGCTATCAGCGTCCTCGACAAAGGTGCCGACGTGCTATTGGCTTACCAAGATTCTCCGGCAACCTTGCAGGTGGCCGCCGAACGGGGAGCCATGGCTGGGGGAAACGACAGCGATATGACGAAGTATGCCCCCAAAGCCTACCTCACCAATGCCGTTTGGAACTGGGGCCCCTTCTACGTGAAGGCTGTAACGGCCGTCAAGAATGGTAGCTGGAAGACAGAGCAGTATTTGGGCGACATGGCCGATGGTACCGTGAGTCTGGCCCCGCTAGGCGAAAGTATTCCGGCGGATGTGAAAGCTTTGGTTGCTTCCGCGCAGGACAAAATCATCAAGGGAGAGCTCGATGTGTTCGCTGGTCCTCTCAAGGACCAGTCGGGTGCCGAGAAGGTTGCCTCCGGTGCCTCACTGGCCATCGGAGACGTGTTGGGCATGAACTGGTTTGTGGCCGGCGTCGTGGGTAAGATTCCCCAATAAAGACTCTGCAGCGCGTCGCCGCCGGCTCCCCGTTGAGGGGCCGGCGGCTTTTTTTTATTTGAGCTTGAGCAGTTTGCGCAACTGATCTCGCGATTCAATCACATGCATGGGGTCTTGGAGTCCGGGAACCGTGCCGTCGTAGAGCGACTTCACATACTTGGCGAGCTCTCCCGGAGTCAACCAGTCGGAAGCAATTTGTTCGCCTCGGGCTCGGGTTGCGATGGGGGTCTTGGAAGTCACCGAATACACTTTGACATTAGTGCCCGAGCATTCGAGGGCCTCCACCCGCGCCATCATCTTCTGCGCCGCTGCCATGATCGACATCAGGCCCGTTTCAGGGTGGGCAAAATCGGCCTCAGGGCCGGTTAAAGTGATGTAGGTGCCACTGTTCTGGGCATGGAGCTGGCTTAGGAAACTTTGCTGCAAATGAAAATGGGTGGCCAAGTTTTCGCTCAGGAGCTTGTTCCAGGCGACCAGATCAATCTTGTGAAGACTGTATCCGTAGTAGGAGCTTCCTACCGAAACCACCACCAGATCCAAGGCCTTATGAACTGAGATCACGTGATGGCGCAGAGCCTCTAACTCCGCAGGTACCGAAAGGTCTGCTTTGAAAACGTGGAGGCGGTCTTCGGCAACGGCAGCCAAACGGGACGCCAACCGGTCACCGGCTTCCGCTTCTCGCGTGGGAACCCACACGTTCCAACCGCCTTCCAACAGAACCCTGACAATTCCCTCTCCCAAGCCACCGGTCCCTCCGGCAATCAACGCAGTTTTTGCTGCCATTAAGCTCCTCCTCACCTGATTGTTAGACTAAGTCATGTTGTTGTTGCATTCCAGCATCTTCCGCAAGATTCTGTCCACCATAGATTTAGTTTGCATAGCTTCGCTAAGCTCGAGACGGGAATCGTGAACAAAACTCTCGGGGATTCGAATGGCTTGGCGTCTGAGAGATTCACCTTTCAAAGCCAAATGAATCTCTGTTGTCCTTTCGTCGAGCTTTCCCCGGCGACGCTCGATAAACCCCGCGCTCTCCATGCGTTTGAGCAGCGGAGTGAGGGTCCCCGAGTCTAGGTACAGCAATGAACCTATCTCGTTGACCGCCAAGCCGTCTTGTTCCCACAGAATGAGGAGGACCAGATATTGAGGATAGGTAAGGCCGAACTCGTCCAGAATGGGCCTGTAAGCCCTGGTGATGGCTCGAGAAGCTGCATAAATCGAAAAGCAGAGCTGATTGTCGAGTTTCAGCAGTTCTGGCACCGGGACGCTCTCGGTTATCATCCTCTTAGGATACGCCCAGTCAATTCACTTGTCCACAATTTGTGAGCGAGGCCTTACTGAGGGTCTACAGAGGGAGGCAGGCCTCTTCGAGCCACGATCTGGTGCTGGGATCTACCAAAGGCCCAAGTTTTTCGAGCACCTGGGCATGGTAGGCATCCACCCAAGCCCGCTCGTCCGACTCGAGTCGGGATACATCGATCAGTGGCCGTTCAAAGGGGCACAGGCTCACGGTTTCCCAACCGAGGAAAGTGCCGAACTCTGACTTCCCAAAGGGCGTCACAATGACGAGGTTTTCGAGACGGATACCATAATGGCCCACCCGGTAGAGTCCTGGTTCGTTCGACAAGAGCATGCCGGGTTCGAGTACCACATTGATCGGTTCAGCATTGAGGCGTGGCGGCCCTTCATGCACCGAGAGGTATTGCCCCACGCCGTGACCTGTTCCATGCCCATAGTTCCTCAGCGATTTCCACAGAACTCGACGAGCCATCGCGTCAATGCTGTAGCCCCTTGTGCCGGCAGGAAAAGGCGTAAGAGCCATTTGCACATGCGCCTTGAGGACCAGGGTGTAATCTTCCACTTCCTCGGGCATTGCGGGGCCAACCAGCAACGTCCGGGTCAGGTCTGTAGTGCCCTCGGTGTATTGCGCCCCCGTGTCGATCAAGAACAGCCCTTGGGCGCTCACTGGCTTCTCTTGGCCCGATGTCAGGTGAAAATGGATGATGGCCCCATTCTCACGGAAGCCGGGAATCGGGGTGAAACTCTCACCACGGAACCCCGCCTGAGCCTTGCGGAACTCCAAAAGTTTATTGCTGACGGTGGCCTCGGTTTCCCGGCTACGCCCCAAGCTCACGGTTTGGTGGAACCAAGCAAGAAACTGAACCAGAGCCACCCCGTCCTTTAAGTGCGCTTGGCGGATGAGTTTAAGTTCCCCGGGGCTCTTGAGGGCCTTGGGGCGGGCCACAAGGGAGGCGGCATGGATCAGGTTGCCTGCAGGGAGCTTCTCTGTCAGCAGGTGGTGCAAGGCCTCGTTGGTTCGCTCTGGAGTTACAAGAGTTTTGGGAGCCGCCTCTGCCACAGGGGGATGATCGTACAGATCCTGGTAGGCCTTGAGGGTCACCCCGTCTTCGGCGAGGGCCAGAGCCACTCCCTCGTGCAACCGTGAAGCATCCGTGAAAAGGATGCAACGGTCGGCTTCGACCCACAGCCAGGCCAAAAACACCGGGTTGTAGGCGATGTCGTTACCTCGCAGGTTGAGGAGCCACGCTATCTCGTCGAGGGCTGTTACTAGGTAGGCACCGGCGCCGCGGCTCACCAAACTCTGTCGAAGCGCCGCAAGCTTGGTGGCCCGTGGCACCAGACCGGTAACAAACCGCTCGTAATTGAGCACCGGCTCGGCCGGCAGCCCGGGTCGGTCGGTCCAGAAGGCGTCGAGGGCATCGTTGGTTGCCTTGAAACTGATGCCCGCGGGCGCGAGTTCTGACCGCCAGGTTTCCAGCCGCGTGTGCATGAGGGTCTGGGCGTCCGCACCCACCACCGAGCCCCGGTGCAACTGGCCCTTGAGCCATTCCATCGGAGTAGGAGTCTCCGGTTGCGCCTCTTTCATGAGCACCAGACCCGAGCCCATAAGCTCAGCTTCTGCCTGCAAGAAATACCTCCCATCGGTCCATAGGGCCGCTGCCTCGGCGGTGACGACCACCAGACCCCAGGAGCCCGTAAAACCACTGATGTAGGCGCGTGTTTCCCACCGCGCGGGGGTGTATTCACTGTCGTGCGGATCGGTACTTGTTACCACCCACGCAGCCAGACCGCGGGAATGCATTTCGCGTCGCAAGGCAGTCAGTCGTTCGGGAATGGTCATAGTCTCTCCTCTGCCCTCACCTAGAGGGAGTCATCGTGATAAAAACGTCGGATCAGCCGCCTGGCTAGGCTCAGCGCGGGCGGCATTGCCGGAAGGGCGTCGCGGCGAAACCACCGGGCTTCGAGAATCTCTTGGCCGTCGGGAAGGGGCTCTCCGTTCTTCCAAGGTGCGAAAAACCCAGCCATCAACTGGCTGGGAAAAGGCCACGGTTGGCTTTCCACATAAACGGGAGCTCCCACCAAGACACTCACTTCCTCCTGCACCTCACGCACCACCGTTGCTTCGAGGGTTTCTCCGGCTTCCACGTATCCGGCTAAGCAGCTAAACACAGCAGAGGGAGACCGAGCGTGGCGGGCCAAAAGAATCTCGTCGCCACGATGCACCAGCATGATGACACAAGGGCTGATGCGGGGGTAGATTTCCGCTCCACAGCCGGGGCAGGTCAGGGCGAACTCCGTGAAACGGCGTTCGGTCGGTCGGCCGCAGGTGCCGCAAAACTGGTGAATTTCCAGCCAATGGGCATATTCGACGGCGCGTGCCAAAGCGCCTGAGTCCAACGCGTCTGCTTGGGCTAACACCGACCGCAAGGGCTGCACTTCACTACCCTCAGGACGTTCGGACACCACCAGAACCCATCTCGCGCGCTTGTCAGCGCTTTCGCCAAGAAAAAACTCACGCACCAGAGCCACCGGTGGAAGAACTTTCCGTGGCCACCAAAGCTGGCCGAGCGAAGTGCACACGGAAGGTTGCGGCAGTGTGGCGAGCAGCACCAGACAAAAATCGTCGGAATCGGGCACAGCAACCCGGCTGAAATAGCGCATGCCTAAATCTACTACCGCTTGATCCACAGCTCCAAGTCCCCCGAGCCAATGGAACGTGTCTCCTGGCGGTGCCAACCTACCGGGAGAGGAATCCCAATGCCGTGATAGCTCACGACGCGGGTTCCGGCTTTCGCTTCCTCGAGCTTGCGACGCACCACCCGGGTCAAGTCAAAGTAGTGCCCACTTCCGAGTTCGATCTCATGGTCGATGATCTGCCTTTCGCGAGGCGTGTCCTCTAAAAGGTTCTCGTAAAAGGGGTTGTAGAAGTAGAAGCCATCGAAAAGACCCCAGTCTAGTGCCTGCATGTCGCCACAGAAGAACTCGACCCGGTTCATGGCCTCGGTGTGGCCAGAAAGCAAACCCTTGGCCCGTCGGGCCTCTTCGTCCAGTCGTGGCCGCAGCTCAATACCCGTAAAAACGCCCTCGCTGGCAAGAGCTGCGATCAGGCAGAACTTCCCACAGCCCGAGCCAACATCGAGCACTCTGAACCCCGGTTCGGTAACCAGCATGCGGGCGGCCTCAAGAGCCACAGGTACCGGTGTCCAATGGGTTCGGCTCAGGTCGTAAAGGTCGTGCGGGTAGAGGGCATCGAAGGTCGATTCCAATACCGATACTCGCTGGCTCAACCTGCTGACAATGCGCTCCAACCTGACCATGGCGCTATCTTGACCCCCCCGAGCAGTTTTGTCGACTCGGAAGTTGAAAAAAGTTTCGTGGCGCGATAAATTGAGGAAAAGTGTTGGGGAGGAATGTATGAGGAGATTAATCCTACTATTGGCGAGCCTGATTTTGCTCGCTTCAACGGCGTGGTCGGACGAGTTTGAGCTCGGGATGGGTGTAGCCGTTGCAGCGGAAAAGAACGACGCTGCAGCGGTCAACAGCACCCAAGACAACAACTTGTACGCGTTGCGCTTGGCCTACAATTGGCTGAACTTTGTGAACTTTTCGCTGGACTCGATTGTGCTTCCACCGGCCAGTGTTCAACAGATGACCGGTAGGTTCACTTTTGACCCCAAGACCGGAAACCTTTCGGTCGTTCAGGGGATCTACCGGCCGGGCATGGTCAACATGATCGATGTGGGCATCAAGTTTGCCCTCTTCGATTTCATCATCTTGGGCGTCCAAGTTGGCGGCAATAGCCTCTACATCTACCACATGGATAAACCAGAAGACAAACCCCTGTTCGCTGGAATCAACACGGATCTCGGGGCCAATATCAAGGCTACGGTGGGTATGAAGTTCAACCACAACTTGGGCTTGGAGATTGCTATGTACTCGATACAGCCGTCGCTGGAAACCTCAGGGTATGTGCTCGGTGGCTTGATTTCTGAGGATACCAAGATCCGGCGTATCGCTAGTGGGCAACTCTTAAGAAATGCTGCCTTTGGCGCGGTTTTTGTCTTGTACCTGTAAGGAGATAAAAATGAAAACACCTACCATGAAGTTTCAGTCCCTTGCCGTCCTTTCCGTGCTGATGGCCTTCTTTTTGACCAGTTGCGATGCCGTGTTGGAGAGTTTTTACCCAGAGTTTGCCAAAGGAGGAAAACTGGCCTCCGGTTCGCTGACGGTGGACTTGAATGTTGATTCCAAACTTTCGGGTAACGTGATTGTTGCTCTGGTTCCGCTTTCAATGGTCAACGGACTCAAGGTCCCGGACCCTTACACCATCGTCAAGTCCGAACTGATCCGTCTCGACTCCGGCCATGCGATTCAAAGCTCTTTCACGCTCGACCCTACCCGCGAATATAAATTGGTTGCCTACATCGCCGACGCACAGGGCTACCCGAACAAAGACTGGGAAGGTTCGACGCAGATCTTTGTCAACGGCAAGCCGATCTTTCAGAGCAGCGACGTGACGGGCACCGTGCACGGTTCACTTTCAGGAAACAGCAAGGCTGAACAAGGCTTGTATTTCCTCTTTGCCAAACCGGGAGACACAAACACTTCGAACAGCGCCTGGATAGGCCAACCACCCGTAGTCGATCTCAATTCAAAGCTCGAGTTTTTCAGCCTGCAAAGGATGTACCCGTTTGATAACTCCCAGCTGCCGGCCATCACCAGCATCAGCTACAGTCTGAGTTTAATCGGAGGTGCAACGGTTAGCGGCGACATCACCGGTTACGATCCCCACGGGGTTTTCATCGCGCTCGCCGGCACAAACATCACGTTCACCAATGGAGTCTACGACCTGGTTGTGGGCTATACGATTGGGAACACGAGCGCTGAGGTGACCACGACGTTTATCGTCGGGGCTCCAGGCGGCTATCAGCCCTACGCGCCGTTTCAGGTTCAGGTGGAGGTGAGACACTGGGACTCCAACTATGCTCGGGGTAACGTTTACTATTACGATCCTTCGTCGCACCAAGTTTACCCGGCCGGTGAGGTTTTTAACCCTGGCAGTGGCCAGACAGCCGAGGCGCCTAGCGTTAATCTCACCTACATTCCGGGTGCCTACTTCCTCGTGGATCTGTACGACGGCGGTGGGAATTACCAAAAATCGCTCTTCAACCCCTTGAACGGCCCACCGGGCTACTACGACTACACGACGAATGCCCTTCCCTCCGGATCCCCTCCCGTTGAGCTCAACCTGCCAAGTTCCTACAACAGTGCAACGGTAGTGCACACTTCGCTCACGATGTAGCCGAAGCAGCTGCTCAAGGCTCTCAGTTCATCAGAGGCTAGCCCCCAAGGGCTAGCCTCTTTTCTTTCCCCTTATGGTATCTTCTTTCTTATGCAAAATACCGTTTGGACCAATGCCCGCATCCACACCCTCGACCCCCTCCTCCCCGAGGCCTTTGCGATGGTGAGCCGTGGGCAGAAGCTTTTGTACGTGGGAGACGAGAGTGGCGCCGTGGATAAAGCCGGGCCCGCCGCCCTTCGCATCGACCTCGGTGGCCTCACCGTAGTGCCGGGCTTCAACGACAACCACCTGCACGCGGTGATTTTTGGCGATCAATTGGGCTCGGTAACGCTGGAAGGGCTTAATGCCGAGGCCATTGTGGCCAAGCTCAGCGCCGCCTATCCCTCCCCTGTTCCTGGTGAGCTCATCGTGGCGTACAACTGGGACCTCCCAGCTTGCCCTCATCCACACAAGTCGCTTCTCGACCACGCCTTCCCCAATAATCCTGTCTTGCTGGCGCAATTTGGAGGTCATGGTCAGTGGTTGAACTCAGCCGGACTGGCCGAGATTGATCTGGAAGACCTGCAAAAACGCAACCCCACCGGTGAAATTGAGCGCGACGCCTCGGGAGAGCCCACCGGATTAATCCGCGAGATGTTCGACAACCCCTTGGGCAATAGGCACTTCGACGACCTGTTTCGTAAGGCCAGCGTCCGCGAGCCGCGCGTTTTGCGTGCCCTGGCGGAGTTTGCGAGGCTGGGCATCACCAGCATCCAAGACAACAGCTGGTACTTGCCCATGGTGCGTCAGTTCACCAAGTTGCGCCGCGAAGGACGACTGACCGCCCGGGTGTCGTGCTGGACCTACGCCACCAAGCCCGAGGCCCGCATCCTGATGGCCCTGGGAAATTACGATTTCCATTGGGTGCGCCAGGGGCCATGGAAGTACTTTCTCGACGGAACGTTTAGCACTCGCACAGCGGCGCTCCATGAACCGTACGAAGGCCAGCCCGACAACCGGGGGCAGGGGCACAGCAAAGAAGAAATTGTGCCCATCCTTCGCTTTTTGGCTAAGACGGGCCGCCAAGGCGCTTTTCATGCCATCGGCGACCGGGTGATCAGCAACTTCATCGAGGCCGCAAAAGAGGTTCAGGAGGAGTTCCCTCACTTTCGGACCTTGCGTATGCGCTTGGAACACGCCCAGTTAATACGCCCCGAGGATATTGCCTCCCTTCGTGCGCTCGGCATCCTGATTTGTGCCCAGCCTTCGGCCCTCTCGACCCCCGAAAAAGACCTTGCCTTGGTGGGAAAAGAGCGTGCTCTGGGCGCCTACCCCTACCGCTCGCTCCTCGATGCCGGAGTTGACCTGAGTTTTGGCAGCGATATCCCCGGCGAGCCGAGCTGTAATCCGCTCGAGGCGATTGCCCGCGTGAGCACCCGCCCGGGCCCCGAACGCATCACCCCCCGCGAAGCCTTGGAGGCCTACACCGTGGGAAGCGCCTGGGCCGAAAAGGAAGAAGACTGGAAAGGGCGACTCAAGGCCGGTATGTACGCCGACTTCGCCGTGCTCGACCACGACCTTTTGGCCCTTGACCCCACCGCTATCGCCGCCATCAAGGTGGTCCGCACCGTGGTGGGGGGCAAAACCGTTTACTTAGCCTGAAACTCGACCCACTCGAGGTCGACCGCGGGCTCTGTCAAAGGATGAAACCTGACAAAGCCCGGCACGCGTTACAAGCTGTGGAGAAACTTCGCCGATTCTTGGGCGATGCGGCCCAGGTCGTGGTCCATGGTGGCGACGTGGTAGCTGTTGTCGAGCCAAATGAGCTCCTTCTTGGCCGAAGCGAGCTGATCGAGAGTCCAAGTGGCCGAGCGCAGGGGAACCACGTGGTCTTCCTTGCTCTTAAAGATGAGCACCGGCATTTTGAGGCCGGCTACCTGAGGCTTGAGCTGGTTGACCAGCTTGCGGCATTCATCCACTCCCCCGGTGGGCGTCATGGCGTAGGCCGGCTCTTTCACACCGGGAGCCTTGATATCCCCGGCGACGGCGGGAACCCCCGCGAGAAGCAGCCGGATCAAGGGCGCAAAAGGCACCCGGATGTCGTCGAAGAAAATCAGGTGATTCACGAGCACCAAGCCGGCAAGTTCCGGGTGTTTGGTGGCCAGATTCAGCGTGAGCGCGCCACCGAGCGAAAGTCCGACCACGGCAACGCGCTTGCACCGTTTGGCAAGGGCCTGGTAGGCGGCTTCCACCGCGGCCTCCCAGTCCTGCCAACGCACTTTGTTCAGATCGGTCCACACCGTGCCGTGGGCTGGCAGAAGGGGCAGGGCCGCCGTCCAACCTCCCGCAGTGTTCAAAGCTTGCGCGAGTTCCAACATCGAACCCGGTGTACTGGTGAAGCCGTGCACCACCAGAAGCCCGAGGTCGGTGCTTCCCGCAATGTCAAACGGCCGTGCTGCTTCTTCAAATGTCATACTTAACCTCTGTTCTCCCATTCTAAACCCAAAAGTAGTAGGATGGAACCATGAGCGAAAAATACATCGGAGCCCTCGACCAGGGAACCACAAGCACCCGCTTCCTGTTGTTTAACGCCGCCGGAGTTCCCGCAGGTTTCGACCAGGTGGAACACCAGCAAATCACCCCCCAGCCCGGCTGGGTAGAGCACGACCCCGAAGAGATTTTGGCCAAAACCCTGCAGGTGATTGCCGGGGCCTACGCCAAGTCGGGAATCTCGGCCTCGCAGGTGGTGGCCATGGGCATCACCAACCAGCGGGAAACCACCGTCGTCTGGGACAAAACTACGGGCAAACCCGTGTACAACGCCATCGTGTGGCAAGACATGCGTACCGATGCCTTTTGCCGCGACATCGACCGTCGTCACGGGCCGGCTATACGCGAAAAAACCGGACTTCCGGTGCAACCCTATTTTTCGGCCTCCAAAATCCGCTGGATTCTCGACCACGTGCCCGGTGTGCGGGAACGCGCCGAGAAAGGTGCGCTTTTGTTTGGCACCATCGACACCTGGCTGATCTGGAAGCTCTCGGGCGGCCCCAACGGCGGGGTGCACGTTACCGACGCCACCAACGCGAGCCGGACTCTCCTGCTCGATCTGAAAACCCTTCAGTGGGACCCCTGGCTGCTCGAGGTGTTCGGAATCCCGGCACAGTTGCTCCCGCAGGTGAAATCCTCGAGCGAGGTGTACGCCGAGGCCACGCTTCTGCCGCACCCCCTTCCCATTGCTTCGGCCATCGGCGATCAGCAGGCAGCCCTCTTCGGCCAGGCCTGCTTCGAAAAAGGCGAGACAAAGAACACCTACGGGACCGGTTGTTTTTTATTGATGAACACAGGCAGCGAAATGGTGCGTTCGCAAAACGGCCTGCTCACTACCGTGTGCGCCCTTCTGCCTGGCGAAGCTCCGCAGTACGGGCTCGAAGGTTCCGTGGCCATGGCCGGGGCGACCGTGCAGTGGCTGCGCGACAATTTGGGAATTATAGGCGAAAGCGCCGAGGTGGAAACTCTCGCAGCCTCGGTAACCGACAACGGAGGAGTGTACTTTGTACCGGCCTTCAGCGGGCTTTTTGCGCCCTACTGGCGTCCCGATGCCCGGGGAGCCGTGGTTGGCCTCACAAGGTTTGCAACCAAGGCCCACATTGCCCGCTCTGCGCTCGAGGCCGTGGCCTACCAGACGCGCGACGTGCTCGAGGCCATGGAACGCGATTTCGGCGGCAAAATTCCTGCGCTCAAGGTTGACGGCGGCATGACGGCCAACAATCTGCTCTTGCAGTTTCAGGCCGATATCCTCGGTGAGCGGGTCATCCGGCCGGTCGTTGCCGAAACCACCGCGCTGGGGGCGGCCTACGCAGCGGGCCTTGCCACTTGGTTTTGGAAAAACAAGGCCGAACTGCGCACCCAATGGGCCATCGACCGCCGCTGGGAGCCTCGCATCGAGGCCTCCACCCGTGCGGCCCTGTATTCCGGCTGGAAAAAGGCCGTGGAAAAAAGTCTGGGTTGGGTAGACTCGCCCGAACAAAGCTCATGACCACGGTAAAGTGCCCATGAACTACGATGTTATTGTTGTTGGTGCCGGGGTGGTGGGAGCTCTTACCGCCCGGGAACTGGCTCGCTACGAATTGAAGGTACTGGTGCTCGAGGCCGAAGCTGACGCGGCTATGGGAGCCACCAAGGCCAACTCCGCCATCGTGCACGGTGGTTTTGCCGAAGGCTCCGACACCCTCAAGGGCAGGCTCTGTGTTCTTGGCCGCAGGAAGTTCGCCAGCCTCGAGGCCGAACTCAATTTTGGGTTCCGGACCACTGGTAGTCTTGTTTTGGGCTTTTCCGGCAGTGGCGAAAGGCTCCAAGCGCTCTACGAAAAGGGCTTGGCCAACGGTGTCACCGATTTGGAACTCTGGAGTGGCCAACAGGTACGCGCCCACGAGCCGGCGGTGAATCCCGAGGTCGAGGGTGCCCTCTGGTGCGCGGGAGCGGGGGTTTGCAGTCCTTGGGACCTAGCACTGGCGGCTTTGGAAAATGCCATGGCCCATGGGGTTGAGGTGAAGTTGAACCAGCCTGTTACCGCCGTGGCAAGGCCCGAACCGGGAGCCTGGAGGCTCTCGACGCCCAAAGACAGTTACAACACCCGCTTCGTGGTCAATTGTGCGGGCTTGGGCGGGGGGCACCTGGACGCTCTTGCTGGTCTTTACGACTCCGCACTGACTCCCCGCTCGGGGGAATACCTCGTGTTTGCGCAGGGCACCGGCAGCTTGGTGAACTCGGTGCTTTTTCAACTTCCGGGTCCACTGGGCAAAGGGGTTCTGGTGGGGCCCACCTACCAGGGCAACCTCCTTGTAGGGCCCGATGCCCGCAATGAAGACTCAGGGCGCCACACCCACACCGACCGCCTGCGGGCCATCGTGGAACAGGCCAACCGGGTGGTGAGCGGCATCGACCTCAAGAAGGCCATCCGCAGCTTTACGGGGGTAAGGTCGATGGCGCCCGGGGGCGACTTCCTCGTGGGCCCAGCCAACTCGCAAACCCACCAGGGCTGGCTGCGCGCGGTGGGCATTCAGAGCCCGGGCCTCACGGCCTCGCCGGCGCTGGCCGAACTTCTGGTGACGAATCTTGCTCAAGAGGGCCTAGGTTTGGTTCCCCGAGCTGGTTTTGACCCCACCAGGCGGGCGCTGCCTGTGCACCTATCCCGCCGGCCAGCACCGCTGAGTTTTGCACAGGCAGAATCGCTGACCAAGCTGGAGCCGGGAAACCCCGAGCGGATGGTGTGCCGCTGCGAGCAAGTGCGCGAATGCGATCTCGCTGAGGCGTTTTCGCGGGGAGTCCCTGTTTGCACGGTAGATGGACTGAAACGGCGCACGCGGGCGGGCATGGGTTGGTGCCAGGGCAAGTTTTGCCGCCCCCGGGTGGCTCTTTGGCTTCAAGAGCAGTTGGGTACCCCCGTAGAACCGGTGGAAGAAGCGCAACGCTCGGGCCTTCATCGCGTGCAGGGACGCGATTTCCTCGGGCTGCGGCCGCCGTCTGACCAGGGGAGGGCTCAATAGTGGGGTGGACGCTCGTGCTCCGGCAGCGGAGCCTGCTCGCCGGTGGCCAGAGTTCGTAGCTTCTGCCCGAGCGTTTCTACCAGGTTCTCGAGCCTGTCGAGCTGTTTCTGGTGCCCGTAAATCAGTTCGCTGAGTTGACCGATGATGTCGTCTTGGTAGGCATTTCGGGTCTCCAGCTTCTCCAGTCGCTCTTGGTCGGTCATAGCGCCTCCGATGGCATAAGGTAGCAAAAAAACGCATGATGGTCAGGTGCTTCCTTCCACCTTTGGACTGGTCAAAACCACGCTTCTCGATTTCCCCTCTCTGGTGGCCGCCGTTGTGTTTACCCCTGGCTGCAACCTGCGTTGTCCGTGGTGCCAGAATCCGGGGCTGGTGCACGCCCCGTGGGAGACCACTCTGGTTTCCCTCCCGGAGGTCTTGGAGTTTCTGACCAAGCGCAAGGGTGTTCTTCAGGGGGTGGTGCTTACCGGCGGTGAGCCTTTGTTCCACCCCCACTTCGAAACCTTGGTGTCCGAGATTCGGGCTCGGGGGTATCAGCTGAAACTCGACACCAATGGCACCTTTCCCCAAAGGCTGGAGCGCTTGGATGCTGCGCAAATTGACTACGTAGCCATGGACCTCAAAAACGCCCCTTCCCGCTATGCTCTTTCGGCGGGTCTTCCGGTAGCCTCTCCGGTTTTGGCCTCGAGCCTTCAACTGCTGGCCGAACGCTGGCCGGGGCGCAGCGAAGTTCGCCTCACTTGGGTGCCTGGGCTCAACCGGCTCGAGGACTTAGGCGAGTTGGCCAGTTTTGTCCGAAAGGCAGTTTCAGAAGCCGGCGTGACTTTTTGGGTACAGGGGTATCGTCCCGGGGCCGTCCTCGACCCCTTGCACGCTGGTACCCGGGCTACCACCGACGCCGAACTCGAGGCCGTCGTAGACGCCTTGGCAGAGCTAGGGGTGCCGGCGAGCAGACGCTAGCTTATGCCCCTAAATGGAGTAGTTGGGCACCGGGAACTCGCGCTCAGCCACCAGGTGCTCCTGAGGTTTGTTCAAAATAATCGAGGCCGGAGGCACCGACTCGGTAATCCACACGTTGCCGCCTATGGTGCTCAGGCGACCTATGACCGTATCACCGCCCAAGATAGTGGCCCCCGCGTAGATGGTCACTTTATCTCCGATGGTCGGGTGCCGCTTTTTGCGGGCCTCTTTTTTTCTCACCGACAGGGCCCCGAGGGTGACACCTTGGTAGAGTTTAACATCATTTCCAATGACGCAGGTTTCTCCCACCACAATGCCGGTGCCGTGATCGATGTAAAAACGCTTGCCGATGACCGCGCCCGGATGGATGTCAATACCGGTTTTGCGGTGAACTAGCTCGCTCATCATGCGCGGAATTAAGGGAACCCCTTGCTGGTAAAGCACATGGGCAATCCTGTGAACCAAAATCGCTTCGATACCGGGATAGGCGAGAATGATCTCCTCGCCCGACCGGGCCGCCGGGTCGCCTTCGAGCATGGCGGCTACGTCTTCCTGCATGGCCTTGCGGATGGAAGGGATTTCCTTCAGCAGAAAAAATACCGGAGCTTCGGCATTGTTGCAGTCCCCGGGCTGGCCTCCGAAACAAAGTGCCTTGTTCACCTCGCCGATGAGCCCCTTGGCCACGCGGAACACGTGCTCTGCCGTGGCGTACGGGAGCTCTTTGCTGTCTATTGCTAGAGTTTCGTAAAAGCCGGGGAAGACCAGACTCTGCAAGTCGCGCAGCAGAATCTGTACCGCCTCCATCGAAGGCAAGTTGTTGCCTTCAAGGTGGTTGATACCACCCACTTCGGCGTACGAGTCAAGGATGGACTTCACAATGGCATCGACAGGCTCTTTGAACGGCATACCTTAAAGCTAGTTTAATTTCTCTGACTGGGCAACGGTGTTCATTTCTGTTATCTTGACGCTCCGGAGGAACCGAATGAGTTTTCGCACCGAGGTGGCCGGTTACGTTGAGTTGGCCAAGCCGCGCATCACCACGTTGCTATTAATTGTCGCCTTGGCCAGTTACGCAATCGCGGCGGGCAGCAACTTTGCCTGGTGGAGTTTCTTCGTTGTATTTGCCAGCGTCGGTGCCCTCGGTACGGGCATTTTCTCCCTTAACCAATGGATGGAGCGGGTGCCAGACAAATTGATGGCACGTACCGCGCGACGCCCTATTCCCTCGGGGAAAATCCCCGAAGCGATGGCGTTCTGGTTTGGGATGACCTTTACAGTGATCGGGATAGGAATAAGCGCTTGGTGGGGCAACTGGCTCACCGGTGTCATTTCGCTGTTGGTGGCCTTGAGTTATCTGCTGGTGTACACGCCCCTCAAGTACAAAACGCCCTACCACACCGCCCTCGGTGCCCTGCCCGGGGCGGCGCCCCCACTGGCGGGTTGGGCCATAGCTACCGGAACCCTCGACCTTTATGCCTGGGTGCTCTTCGGGGTGCTTTTTTTGTGGCAGTTTCCGCATTTCCTCTCCATCGAGATGATGTACCGCGAAGACTACGCGAAGGCCGAAATCAAAGTTCTGCCCGTGGTGGATGTCAAAGGCTTTCACGTCGCCTGGCAGGTGGTTGTACCCACCCTTGCCTTGATAGCCTTGGGCTTGGTGCCTTTCCTGATCGGCGTCGGTAGCTGGATAACCTCGGTACTGGCTTGCGGCCTGGGAGTCTTCTTCCTCGTGTTTGGTATCCGCGCGGTACGCACCCGCGAAGTTCTGCATGCCCGCCACCTGCTTCGCGCGTCGGTGCTGTATCTGCCACTGGTGTTCCTCGTGTTGTATTTCCATCCTTGACAAGTGTATGCCTGTGTTTTATTTTCGATAAAAGGCCTTCTGGGTCGCAAATCTTCCGCTGGGAGGTCCTGAGTGGATCAACTGTTTTATAATGTGCTGGCCTTGGTCGGCTTCGCACATCCCATGCATCCCGTGCTCATCACTATGGTGGTGGGGCCGGTCATCGCCTCCTTCCTGTTTGCGGCGGTGGCATTTTTCTTAAAGAAACCTGAGTTTTTCAAGACAAGCCGACAACTAACCGTCGTAGGGTTCATTTTTTGGTTCCCCACGGTGGCCGTTGGTATCATCGACTGGGCCCACTTCTATGGTGGCTCTACCAAGATGATGGAAATCAACGTCAAACTCATTTTGGCGGGCATCCTTTTCCTGGCGCTTTTGGGCAACATCCTGCTTTTTAAGAAAGGTCAGGAGCAGCCGTTGATTCCGCTGGTTTTGACCCTGCTTGGTACCCTTTTGGTGAGCGCCCTAGGCTACTACGGTGGCGACATCGTGTTCGGTGGCTCCCCGAAAACCGAGGCAGCTCCCGCTGGAGCAGGAGCCGTGGCCACCACCACGGCCGATGGGTTCAAGGAAGTGAAGCAACAAGGCTACACCCTCAACTGGAAGATTCACGACAACGTTATTGACGTGAAGTTGGGCTTTGAGACCAATGGCTGGGTGGGCTTCGGCATTGGTAAAACTGGCATGATGGAAGGAAGCCACATTGTCCTTGGGTTTGTGCTCGACGGCAAAGCTACGGTGGTAGACCACTTTGGTTACGCCAAAGACAAGCACGGACCGCAAGACAAGGTGGGCGGAAAGGATACCCTCACCGCTCGCGACGCTACCTTCGCGGGGGGCATCACAACCATCAGCTTTACCATGCCCCTGAGCACCGGTAATCCGAAAGACCCTGTGCTGATGGCCGGTGAAGCCTACAAGATCATTTTGGCCAACGGTGGCCAAGACGCCCAAGACCTCGAGACCTATCACGGCCGCGAAGGCCGCATCATCTTCGACCTGACTCTGTAAGCGTTCTCGAGACAAGAAAAAGGCCGCCCTGCTGGGGCGGCCTTTTTTATGGTTGGTCGGAAATCAGTCGAGCCCGGGGACGGGGAACTTGGCGCAAAGGGCCGCCACTTCGGCATTAATTTTGCCCAATTCGGCTTCGTCCTCGGCGGCCTTCAGCGCGCGGTCGATCCAAGTGGCTATTTTTTCCATTTCAGGGGCACCAAAACCACGACTGGTCACTGCAGGGGTACCTAGGCGTATGCCGCTTGGGTCGCTGGCCTTTCGGGTTTCACCCGGCACGGTGTTGTAATTGAGCACGATTCCGGCCTTTTCGAGCGCGGTGGCCGCAATTTTGCCGCTGACGCCCTTGTTATTGAGGTCGATGAGCATCAGGTGGTTGTCGGTACCGCCGGAAATCAGGTTGAAACCCCGTTTGGTGAGCGCCGCGGCGAGAGTTTTGGCGTTGGCGACGACGTTGGCGGCGTAGGTACGGAAGCTCGGTTCGAGGGCTTCTTTGAGCGCCACGGCAAGAGCAGCGGTGGTGGCATTGTGCGGCCCGCCCTGCAAACCAGGAAACACCGCTTTGTCGATGGCCTTGGCGTGCACTTCTTTGCACAGAATCATGGCTCCGCGCGGCCCGCGCAGCGTTTTGTGGGTGGTAGTGGTCACCACATCGGCATAGGGGATGGGGCTCGGATGCGCTCCCCCGGCCACCAAGCCCGAGATATGAGCCATATCCACAAACAAAAGCGCCCCGCACTCATCGGCAATGGCGCGGAAGCGGGCGAAATCGAGCTGGCGGGGGTAGGCCGAGTGGCCGGCGATGAGAAGCTTGGGTTTGTGCTCCAGGGCTAGGCTGCGAACTTCGTCGTAATTGATCAGTCCGGTCTTTTCATCGAGGGAATAGTGCACCCCTTTGAGCCATTTGCCAGTGAGGCTTGCCTTGCTGCCGTGAGTGAGGTGACCACCATGACTCAGGTTGAGCCCTAGAATGGTATCGCCCGGTTGGCAGAAGGCAAAATACACCGCCAGGTTGGCCGGCGAGCCGGAATAGGGCTGAACATTCACGTGTTCGGCACCAAAAAGCTTCTTGGCACGCTCGATGGCCAGCAGTTCCACGGCGTCGCAGTTGACCTGGCCTTGGTAGTAGCGCGCCCCGGCGTAGCCTTCGGAGTACTTGTTGGCGAAGACCGAGCCCGAAGCCTCGAGCACGGCCTTCGATGCGTAGTTTTCACTGGCGATAAGCCGAATCGTCGACTTCTGGTAGGCTTCTTCAGCACGTATCATTGCAAACAGGGCGGGGTCTTGGGTGGAGAGGGCACTCATAGTGCGCCTGAGTATAACAAACGCCCTAAAAAGGAAACAACCCCTATTCGTTGTCGCGTAGGCGCCCCCGGGTCTTCTCGAGAGCCTTGAGGAACTCTCCGGTATCCACGGGTGTTTCCTTGGGGGCTTCCTGCTTCGGGCCAGCAGACTTTTTGAGGGGAATCGACAGGGTTTTGTTGAGCATTTCCAGCTCAAAGAGAACTTTACCTTGAAGCTCCGTGAGCTTGCGAAGCCGTTCGAGGGCTTCACTCTGGCCGGTAAACCAAAGCCAGAACGGCCGGAACAGCATCAGGGTCACCAAACCCACGAAAAAGCACACCGCGAGGAACAGCCCGTAGTGGAGCAACCAGGCAATCACTTCGGTGGGGAAGACTTTGGAAAGTTCCATCTTCACCTCACAAGGGGGGGAGTCAGGGGGACAAGTTGCGACAGATAGCTCTGCCAGGCCTCTAGCGTGAGGGGCGGGGAACGGTCTTCAAAGTCTGGTTCTATCCATTCCTCAATTTCAGGGACAAAGGGAAGGGGACCCGCCACATGGGTCTGCAGCTCCACCCCGCCGAGCCTCCCGGCCGCGGTCCATTCGAAACGAAAATGGTCGTTACCCTGCACACCGGAAAAGTCGAGCATCAACAGGTCGGTCGTGGGTTCATCGTCCTCGAGCCCGGAAAAGTCCAGGTAATAGAGGCCCCGTTGGGGGTCCCATTCGGCAAAGCAGACCAACGAGCTCTCAAGCGACTTATAGAGCTGGGAGTACGAAATGCGCGTGGTGCACTTCCAAATTCCTTCCTTTTTTTGAAAGGTATCGAGCACCACGGCCAAAGTTTTTGCCGCGAGGGTCATACTTCAAGCGTAGTGCGAAGCAGGCCAGATTGCACGAACAAAAACACCCGGAAAAAACAGCATCGACAGTTTTAGTTAGTTTCGGGTTATAGTCAGGTTTGGGGGGGTGAAGATGTTGGACTTCGTTCGCAGGCTCTTGCTGGTTTCTTACACGGCTTTGATGTTGGCGGGATGCTCGTTGCCCCAAGCTCCGGCCCCCACTTTGAGCTATCAGGCCAACGGCGGCAACGGGTTGGTGTCAAAACCCCGAGCCTTCCCTGGCCGCGTAGCCTTTGTGGCCTCCACAGTTACCTTGGTGCGCGAGGGTTATCAGTTTGCCGGCTGGAACACCAGCCCCGTTGCAACCGGCCCCGACCTCGTCGGTGAGGTTTTCCTCGCCGGTGATACCGTGCTGTACGCCCGCTGGGTAGCCGATGACAGGGTTTCGCCCTAATCCACTAGAAAAAGTGAGAAACTTGGGCTATACTCTCCTCAGTGGGTATGATATGAACCGGTTCAATCCGATGCTGGTTGCGGCCCTGCTGTTTGGGACCCTAACGTTCTCTTCCTGTGTGCTTCCTTTGGGGGCGCCCGCGGGGGGCCTTTCTGTACACGTAAACTTCCCACGCCAACTTTCTGCTGCTTCCGGGTTTACTCTTGCCGATTTGGCCTTTTGGGAAGTCGTGGGCAGTGGCCCGGCTGGAGCCGTGCTTCAGGCGGATTACACCAAAACCACCACTCAGGCCGACGTGACGGGGTTGGTGCCCGGTGAATGGGCCATCACTGTCAACGCAATGGATGCTACGCGTGAGCGTATTTTGACCGGTTCCACCGTGGTCACTCTTGTGGCGGGCCAGCCCAACGTGGTCGACATTGCCCTGAAAAACGCGAATAGCGTTGTGGTGACCGTGAACTTCGCTGACCCCCAGCAACCGGTTTTGGCAATCAACCGCACCACCAACAACGTCAGCGTGAACTCAGAGAGTAACCTGGTGGTATTTGATTCCTCCAGTGCCTCATTGTTAAGCCTTAAAGTGACCACCGAGTTCGACAGCTATGCGTGGTACCTCAATAACGTGGAAACTCCGGTTTGTTCTGTGGCAGAGTGCGTGCTCTCCGGCCCGGGCCAAGTAGAACTGCCCGCTGGCACCTCGACTTTTCTGCTGGTGGTTGGGAAGGGTGGCCAGTATTACTCCCAGCAGTTCTGGGTGACAGATGTGTATGTTGTTCCCACGGAGACTCTGGGGATAAAGGGATGAAGAAGTTTGTTCTTCTGGCCTTTGGCGCCATGCTGGTCTTTAGTTCGTGCACTTCGCCTACCAATCCACCATCGGAATCAACGCTCGTCCTTCATGTTACGGGCTCGGCTCGCACGATTACAGCTAAACTTCCCGCGGTCGACCACTACTCGGCCATGCTGACTTCTGAAGCAGGAGCGGTGATCGAAGTAAAGGCCTTGAGCCAAGAGACCCCGATTGCTTTGACAAAAGGAACTTGGTCGGTGCTCATCCGGGCTTTCGATCAGGCGGGCGAGCAAATTGGGGAGGGGTTGTCTAAGGCTACCATCGTTGCCGGCCTGAACACCCTCGTGGTGGCGGTCAGCCCGCTGCGTCGCGTCACTGGCAGTTTCGATATCGTTGTCATGTTTTCCGAGGCGGCGACAGGGCTCGACTTTCTGTTGACGCCATGGCCCAACGCGACACCGGGTACGCTTCCCTCCAACGCGATCACCCTGTCTTTGCCGCCAGTTAGCGAGGCAGTTGCTTTGGTTGCTGATACCGGCCTGTTAAAAAGTGGATCCTACACATTCGACCTCACCACGAAAAAAGCAGAGTTCAAAGGTACGCTCACTAGCGGCGATTACTTGATAATGATGTACCCGACCAGCGAGTCCGGAAGCCGGCTTGCAACCTACGGCGAGATACTCAAGATTTACGATTATGGTGCCGCAGCACAAACCTTGAACCGCCCGAGCTTCTTTGTGAACTTCGATGCCGGCCGAGGCACCCTTGCGATGGACCCTCAGCCCATTCCCTTTGGTCTTTCCAGTGCTTTGACCCCTCAAAAGTTCACCCCTCCCCTCGGCGAAGTGTTTGCAGGTTGGAAAGAAGGCAACGCGACCACCCTGATCTCTGACGAAGCCTCCTACACGATGAAATCTGATCATGACGTTACGCTCACAGCGCAGTGGGTTGTTCCGGAGTTGCATTTTGAACTTCAGGGTGGAACTTCTTCGATTGCAAACCTGCCAATACCCGTCGGCACAATCCGAACTTTGCCCGATCCGGGCAATGCGCCACCCACACCCTTCACACTCTTTAAAGAGTGGAACACCCTGCCAGATGGTAGCGGCACCTCCTACCTTAATCCCACAGGTTTGTCCTATGCGATGTTTTACGACGCTCCTCCTGTGTTGACGCTGTACGCGCAATGGATCTACCGACATCAGGCGGTCTTTAGCGTTAGTTTCGCATTGCCCAACCATCCTGTACTTTCGGCAGGCAATCTTTCAGACCCAAGCGCTGCTTTGTTGACCGACAACGTGGTGAAGTTTAGTTCCCGAGGAGAGTCTGCGGTCGTCTTGCAGCTTTCACAAGGCTTTGACAGTTATGACTGGTACATCGACGGCATCAGGAACTCCTCGCTCTGGGGGAGTAGCAGGTGTGTTTTGGCGGGGAATGGAAAATTAATTCTGAGTGCACTGAGGTCCACCTTCCTGGTCATCGTGAGCAAGAGCGGCGAGTATTACTCTAAAGAGTTCTGGGTAATGGACGTGGACAAATGAGGCGCAAATGACAAAACTTGTGGCCCTAGAAATTGGAGTACTTCTGTTGCTCACGTCGTGTACCGGAATCATAAGCACCTTAAATGAAACAACCCTCTTGGTGCATGTGAAACAATCGGCACGCACAATAGAGGCAACGCTCGGTGCTGTAACACATTATGAAGCGAAATTGACGCCTGATCCTGGTCCTGACCGGGGTGATATCGAGGTATCAAACCTGAACCAGGAGGATCCGATCGTTCTGGCAACTGGTTGGTGGACCGTTCTGGTATCGGCCTTTGATGGGAATGGTCATAAAATTGGTGAAGGCTGGGGGCGAATCGAGGTTAAGGCCGGCACCAACAGCGTCTCAATTTTGACCGGTCCGCTGAAAAGATCGACCGGCAGCTTTGATGTGGTAATAGAATATGCCGAAGTAGCCACTGGGCTCGAGTTCATCTTGTCCCCGTGGCCCGATCAGTCTGAAAACTTCCAAACGACAGCTCTTCAGTTGATTCCAACCACCGAACTATTACCACTGACCGTTGACCAGAGTTTCCTGACAGATGCTACATACAAACTTGATCTGAATAACCATCGGGCCGAGTTCAAAGGAACTTTGAAAAGTGGAGACTACATGCTGTTGGCCTTCCCAACGACCAGTTCGGGCCGGAAGGGAACCTACGGCGAGATTCTCAGAATTTACGACTTCGGCGCAGCTGAATCGACCTTGTCCAGCCCGAGCTTCTTTGTGAACTTCGATGCCGGCCGAGGCACCCTTGCGATGGACCCTCAGCCCATTCCCTTTGGTCTTTCCAGTGCTTTGTCCCCTCAAAAGTTCACCCCTCCCCTCGGCGAAGTGTTTGCAGGTTGGAAAGAAGGCAACGCGACCACCCTGATCTCTGACGAAGCCTCCTACACGATGAAATCTGATCATGACGTTACGCTCACTGCGCAGTGGGTTGTTCCACAGTTGACCTTTACTTGGAGTTTTGCCCTGCCCGACGACCCCGAGCTTTTAGTTTCTACAGGGTCTGGAAACTCAAGCTCAACTGATCTCGTTGTGTTCAACTCGAAAGAGGGCACCCTGGTGATTTTGACGGCGAGCAGTAACTTTGGCGTAGGTACCAGCTATGCGTGGTACGCCAATGGCGACTGGAAAAACCCAGTCTCTTTGAGCAAGGATTGTATTCTGGTCGGCTCCAAACCAGACGTAACCCTCGACGCCGGAACCTCGAGATTTTTGGTGGTCGTGAAAAGCCCTGATGGCCGGTATTACTCCAAAGAGTTCTGGGTTAAGGATCTTGGGAAATGACGCTGCTATGAGAAAGCTCATTGCGCTGGCGCTCGGTTCACTCCTTTTCCTCACCTCGTGTGCTCAAGTTATCAACTCTGTGTTTGATGCGACTTTAGCAATTCACGTGACGAGTTTTGCGCGCACCCTAGAGGCAACACAGACCGAAGCTCTGGCGACAGTTGATCATTATTCAGCGACCTTGACCTCGACTTCCGGTGGTGGAGTAGTCCAGATTGACGACCTCAATCAAGCTAAAACGATAGCATTGACCACAGGTCCGTGGAGTGTCGTGGTTAAGGCCTACGCACGGCCAGGGAATGCCGACAGTGACCAGATTGGTGAGGGAAGGCCTGAAAACGACCCCATCACTGTGGTTTCCCGTGAAAATAGCATCAATGTTAAGCTTGGCCCGGTAAGAAAGGGATACGGGAGCTTCGACCTCACGGTTGACTACTCGGAAGAGGCCACAGGAGTCGATTTTTCACTGATGCCGTGGCCCAACACAGATGAGAGTGCGGTTTTTGGTGTCGTGACGGCGACGACTACGAGTGCGGGCACGATTCCTCCAAAGACTGGCTTCCTGCAAAATGCGAGTTATACCCTCAACCTGCGAGATACCCTCGCCGAGTTCAAAGGGACTCTTAGGAGTGGGGATTACCTAGTGCAGATCACCACCCATACTTCCTCTACTTCCTCAGGTAACTCGACCACCTACAGTGAGATTTTGAGGGTCTACGATAATATTCCCGTCAAACGGACTCTGACCCATCCCAGCCATAATGTTAAGTTCAACCCTGGTCTGGGTACGGGAACAGTTGTGACCCAGCCCATACCGTTTGGCATGTCGAGTGCACTGGTGAGTTTTGGTACCCTGGGGTTTGGTGCTCCCAACGCCTCCGGAAAAGTATTTGACGGGTGGAAACAAAGCACCTCAATCACTTTAATTGCTGACGAGGCATCTTATTTTATGCAGTCTACTGAGGATGTGACTTTGACAGCTCAGTGGCGAGATCCTGTGGTGATTCTTTACAACTATGACGGAACCCTTGAACTTGCTCGTCCGGTGGTTACCAATCGCATAACTGCGGCTCTCACCAATAGCGGAGGTTCGCCGCCTTCTAGCTCGATGGTCTTTGACGGTTGGTACCTCGGGGTTAGCGGTGCCGGTGTACGCTACGGCACGGGTAGCACCTACACGATTCCGATGACCGTGACGAGCGATGTAAAGCTGTATGCGAACTGGTTAGCCTTGGTAACTCTGCACTTTGACGGAAA
The DNA here is from genome assembly GCA_947478845.1 of Spirochaetales bacterium. Lineage (GTDB taxonomy): Bacteria > Spirochaetota > Spirochaetia > JABEVK01 > JABEVK01 > JAIFLN01. The sequence continues at coordinate 298,637 of CANJXC010000002.1, forward strand.
TGGCGCAAATGGTGGTTCGATGACAGATCGCCTATTGACACCGGGGCAAACGATTACTTTGGCCTCGAATGGGTTTACAAACTCAACGGCGAGCATATTTGGAGGCTGGACTATCATCAAGGGCGGTACGGTGGCCTACGCAAATGGCGCCTCGTTTACCATCGGTAATTCAGCAGTTACCTTGTACGCAAAGTGGTCCTCAGTTCCGGTGTATGCTTTGAACGTCAGTTCGTCAAACACCACTTACGGTACCGTGAGTGTGCAGGAAGGGGCTGGGCCATTCACCGCAGGAACCTTGATACACCTAACCGCCACCCCACTTGCCAATTATGCCTTTGTTAATTGGGAGGGAGATATCAGTGGAGTTGCAGGAGCTCGAAGTGCTGTAACGACCCTCACTATGCCTTCGGAGGCCGTGACTATCACAGCTAACTTTAGCGTTCCTTCCACTGGCGCTCTTTCCTCCACTGACCGGAGGTCTTACGGACGTGGGGCCAACTTCTACGCAGATATCTATTCATTTACAATTTCTACAGCCCAAACAGTGACGATCTCGATGGTCGCTCCGGGGAAAGATAGCTTTTTGTACCTTTACAAGAACTCGTGGCAAGGTGGTGATTTCATCGCACTGAACGATGACTCAGGTGGTACCTTGGACTCGATGATAGGCCCAATCTCGCTAGCGCCCGGCACTTACTTTGTGGACGCAACATCCTATGGACAACTTGCTACTTTCAGTTACACATTGACTGCGAGCTCGACCTCTGGAGCAATTGCGTTGACTCAGTACTAACCCCCCCCGCGTCAGGAATGCGGAGGGTGGAGTCTGCCCTTAGGGCAGACTCCAGTTCTTCGGCGCAGCCGAAAACGGCCACCCCGCAGCACTCCGACCCGGGGACGCCTTAGGGTGTTCCCGGGGGACGCCCCGAGTTTAACTAGTTCTTCGCTTGCAACCTCAAGCACGAGCCTCCTCACCCCTGTTATCACGGGCAGGAGCGTGCGATGCCCAGAGCCCCCCTTGACCCCCTGAGCCCCCAGAATTACCCTAAAAAGATGAGGATCAAGGGGTATTCTGATTTGTTCATCCGTTGGCTTTTTGGGGCCGAGGAGAACAACGAGTATTTGCTATCGTTTCTCAATGCCCTGCAGGAGTACGAGGGGCAAACGCCCTTGAGGTCGGTGCTGGTGCGTAACCCGTTTTTGTTGCAGCGTGCCTACGACGACAAGCTGGCGGTGCTCGATGTTTTGGCCGAAGCGGAGGATGGGTTGCAGTTCAACGTCGAGGTGCAGGCCAGCAACCATGCCGGCTTTGAGGAACGCACCCTGTACTATTGGGCACGGGTGTATTCGGGGCAGATTGATTCGAGCGACAAGTACACCAAGCTCAACCCGGTGGTGGGAGTCAACATTGTCAATTTTGTGCTATTTCCCGGCATTTCGCGACCTGTGAACACCTTTCACCTCACGCACGACCAGAACCCAGAGCTGCGTTTGACAGAGCACCTGACGGTGCATTACTTGGAATTGCCTAAACTGCGCGCCGAAGCCGTGCCCGAGCGCAAACTAGAACGATGGATGGCCTTCTTGAAACACGAAGGCGAGGAGGGTTTTGATATGAAAGTTTTGTTGCATCAAGACAACGACCTGCAGAAGGCGCACGACCGCTACCACTACTTTGCCTCCGACGCGGATGCCAAGGCCCGCTGGGAGTCGCACTGGAAGTGGCAAATTGACCAAAACCAGGCGCGCTACGACGCACAGCAGGCCGGTTTGGCAGAAGGCCGCGCCGAGGGCCTAGAGGAAGGCCGCGCCGAAGGTAAAGCCGAAGGTAAAGCCGAAGGTAAAGCTGAAGGTAAAGCTGAAGGTAAAGCTGAAGGTAAGGCTGAAGGTAAAGCTGAAGGCCGGCTCGAACTTGCACAGGAATTGGTCGCCAAGGGTCTCGCGCCCGAACAGGTGTCGCAGCTGACGGGCATTCCTGTGGCCAGGTTAACGCAGCAAAGCTGACTCACCTCGAAAGGCTTCCCAGCGCGCCGTTTTTTGGGTATCCTCGGCGTCGTGAAACCTTTCTTACTTCTGCTGCTCACCTTCGCTCTCTTTCCGGCCTTGCAGGCCCTTCCCGCGCGCGTAATCGACACGCAAGCCCACCTTGACCGCAATGACTTCCTGATAATTCCGGGCTTTGACGCTCTTCAGGGGGCGGGGTTTCCCAGCCGCGTTCTAGGAAGCAATCCCACCGTGGTTCAGCGGCCGCTCACGAGTTTTGCCTCGCCTAGCGATGCAATATGGACCATCACGACCCCCTACGAGGGCTTCACGAGCACCGACAAGGGCCGCAGCTGGACCAAGGTGCTCGACCGCGAGGCCTTTCGGCCGGGGGCCAATTTGTCGGCGTTGGCTGCCAACCCCGGTTTGCCCGGTTCGCTGGCCGCTGGTACCACCTTTCATGGCCTTTATCTGACCACGGATAACGGAAAGTCGTGGAAGAATCCGGAAGATTTCGAGACGGCTTACGGCTACAACGACGGCGCCCGTGAGCCCATCAATGCGCTGGCTTGGTCGGCCAAAACGCCTGCTAACCTGTGGGCCTTCGCGGGCAAAGAAGGTAGCCACCTGTGGCAACTCGACACCACCACTGGCAAGCGCACGATGTGGGCTTTTCCCGGGGGCTCTTACCTCGAGCTCCCCGAGGCTTTGGCCAGTCACCTCGAAGGAACCACCGAGATCCTCGAGGTGCGCACCCGCACCGCCTGGTGGCGAGGGGAAGCGGGCACCGACAAATGGACCAAGCTCGAAGACCGCACCGACGTGCCCGAATGGGATGCCGCCAAGCGCTCCCGCATGGAAAAATCAAAAGACAAACTGGCCTTTTATGTGAGCGCCTATCAGGCGGCCCGGCCTGAGCTGCTCGGGGGCCACCTCGACTTTATGGCCAAAACCGGTCTCAACGCCGTGGTGATCGATTTCAAAAACGACTTTGGCGAAATTAACTACGACAGCAAGGTAGCCTTCGCGGTGAAAGCCAAACTGGCCAAGCCAGTTTTTGATGCCGTTGCCCTGATCAAAAAAGTCCACGACCGAGGGTTTTACCTCATTGCCCGCGTGGTGGTGTTTAAAGACAACCGCCTGTACAAGTACAACGACTTCCAGTACGCCCTGTACGACAGCGCCACCAAGAAACCTTGGGGCAACCTCGTGGATGGGGTGCAGAAGGAGTTTTGGGTCGACACCTACAACCAAGACGTGTGGGCCTACAACATCGCTTTGGTGCGCGAACTGCAAGACCTAGGTGTGGACGAGATTCAGTTTGACTACATCCGTTTTCCTTCGGATGGTCCGGTGAACCGCATCGTCAACCGCGCCAAGGTGGAGGGCATGAGCCGCATGGACGCGCTGGAAGGCTTTTTGAAAGGCGCCCGCGCGGCTCTCAGTATTCCTTTGTCAGTGGATATTTACGGCTACAACGGATACTTCATTACCGACCACCTGGGGCAAAACCTCACCATGATCAGCAAGTACGTCGACGCCATTAGCCCGATGTTTTACCCCTCGCACTTTTACCGCTCGTTTTTGCCCAAATACAGCTACCTCGACCGAGCGCAAATTATTTACCAGGACGGTAGCGACCGCACCTGGATGAGCACCGGGAGGCGCGTGCACGTGCGTCCGTGGGTGCAAACCTTCCTGCTCGGCGGTGAGCTCAAGTTCGACGACAACACCATCAGAGCCTACGTCGACCGCCAGTTGATCGGCGTGCAAAAGAGCAAGGCCAGCGGGTTCCTGTTATGGAACTCCTCCAACCGCTACTACATGGTGACCAAACCCGTTACGCCGTTTGCCACCCTCACCACGTTGCCTTACTGATGCCCTTGCACCTATTTCGCACCTCGCTCCCGGTGGCCTTCGGGTACATCCCTTTGGGCATGGCTTTCGGGGTACTTTTGCAGGCGCAAGGCTACGCGTGGTGGTGGTCCACCGTGATGAGTGTGCTCATTTACGCCGGCTCGGCGCAGTTTCTCGCGGTGGGTCTTTTGGCGGCCGGGGCTGGGCTGGTTGATGCGTTTCTGGCCACCTTTTTGCTCAACTTGCGCCACGTGTTTTATGGCCTTACAGTGATCGAGCGCTACCGGTTGCTGCGGGGCTGGAGGCAGGGCTACGCTACCTTTGCCCTCACCGACGAAACTTTTAGCCTGCTGGCTGGAATCGGCGCCCACCCTTCCGACGACCGTCGTTTTGTGCTGGGCCTCTCAGCGCTCAACCAGAGTTGGTGGGTGCTGGGGTCTACCTTGGGCGCTCTTTTGGGCCAAAGCTGGCACCTTCCCACCAAAGGACTCGAGTTCTCGCTCACGGCCCTGTTCGCCGTGCTGTTCGTGGAGCAGGTAAAGCGTCGCCCCGAGCCGTGGCCTCTGCTGGTCGCCCTTGGGGCTGCTGCCGTCTGCCTCGCGTTTTTGCCGGGGAAGGCCTTCCTGCTGGCGGCCATTTCGATCAGCGTGGTGGGCCTGATGCTCTTGCCCGACAAGGAAAGCGCATGAGAACCGACCTCGAAGTTTTAGCCTTTGTGGCCGTCCTCGCCTTGGCTACCATGCTCACCCGGTTTCTGCCGTTCTGGATTCCCGCAAGGTTTACCCAAAATCGACTGGTCAACGTGGCCAAACGAAGCCTTCCGGCCGTGATTCTGCTGCTACTCACCATCTATAGCCTTAAAGACACCAAGTTCACCAATCTGCCTTGGGGCTTACCGGAAATGGTATCGCTGGCAGTGGTTCTTGCTCTCCACGTGTGGAAAAAGAACGCCCTGCTGAGCATCGCCGCTGGCACAGGTCTGTACATGGTGTGGTCCAACGGTCTTCTTTCCGGCCTTTTCTGAGCTACGGTGTTTCGTGGTACACTCAGGTCATGAGCATTCACATTTCGGCCCAAAAGGGCCAAATCGCCGAGGCCATTCTGCTTCCCGGTGACCCGCTTCGGGCTAAGTTCATCGCCGAGACCTTTTTGAAAGACGCCGAGTGCTTCAACCAAGTGCGCGGCATGCTGGGGTTCACCGGCACCTACGAGGGCAAACGCGTTTCGGTGATGGGCACCGGTATGGGCCAGCCGTCGCTGAGCATTTACGTCAACGAGCTGATCCGCGACTACGGCGTCCAGACCTTGGTTAGGGTAGGCACCTGCGGTGGCCTCACCGAAAAGGTGAAAGTCCGCGACCTGATTCTTGGGCTAGCGGCCTCCACCGACTCGGCGGTGAACAGGCAGCGCTTTCGGGGCATGGACTACGCGTCGGCCCCCGATTTTCTGGTGCTCAAAAAAGCCTACGAAACGGCCCTGGAACGCAAGATTCCCGTCCACGTGGGAAAGATTCTCAGCAGCGACTCGTTTTACACCCCCGACCCCGAGGCCTGGAAACTGTGGGCCTCCTACGGATGCCTTGGCGTCGAGATGGAATGCTGCGAGCTCTACACGCTGGCGGCCCACTACGGCGTGCGCGCGTTGACGGTTCTCACCGTGAGCGACCACTTGGTGACCCACGAAGAAACGACCAGCGAAGAGCGCCAACTGAGCTTTGGCAAGATGATTGAGGTGGGTTTGGCCGCAGCCTTGAGCTGACCGAAAGGAGTGCCTTGATGAGCGTTATCGAAATCCAGCATCTGACCAAAAACTACGGCAAGGCCCGAGGTGTTGTCGACTTGAGTTTTTCGGTAGAAAAGGGCGAGGTTTTCGGTTTCATCGGCCCCAACGGAGCGGGAAAATCCACCACCATCCGCACCCTGCTCGGGCTCATCCACCCCACCTCGGGAAGCGCCACCTTGTTCGGCAAATCGGCCTCCAAAAACCCTGAGGTGTTGCGCAGCGTAGGCTACCTACCGAGCGAAGTGTTTTACGACGAGGGCATGAAAGTGATCGATCTGCTGAAGTACTCGGCGAGTTTTTACCGCAAGGACTGCACAGCTCGCATCCAGCAGTTAGCCGAAACTCTCGACCTCGACCTCAAGCGAAAAATCGACGACCTTTCGTTTGGCAACCGCAAAAAGGTGGGCATCGTGCAGGGTTTGCTCCACGAGCCTGAGCTGATCATCCTCGATGAGCCCACCGCCGGCCTCGACCCGCTGATGCAGCAAACGTTTTTTGACCTTATTGCGCAGGAAAACAAGAAGGGCGCTACAGTGCTGCTTTCGTCGCACATTTTGGCCGAGGTGCAGAAAATGTGTCAGCGGGTTGCCCTGATCAAAGACGGCCGCCTCATCCAGCTCGAAAAAATCAGTACCCTGAAGGCCAACGCCGTGAAGCGGGTTTCGCTGGGGTTTCAGGGGGCGGTCAATACCGCGCTGGCCACCCAAGCCGGGGTGAGCAGTTGGGCCGTCAACGGGAGCGAGGCGAGTTTCTTGTACCGCGGCAATATCAACCTCTTGGTGCAAGGCCTTTCCAAGGCCTCCCTGACCAACCTCAGCGTGGTGGAGCCCGATTTAGAAGAGATTTTTCTCCATTACTACACCCCAGGAGCCTCGAGGTGAACCTTTTGTTGCACGAAGTTCGTTCTATGCTCGCTTCAGCGGTGATCTGGGCCGCGGTGCTTTGCGCGCTCGCCGGCCTCTATTTGGTGCTTTTTGCGGGAATTGCGCGCGATGCCGACACGTTTAAAAGGATTTTTGCAGCCTACCCGGTGGCCATTCAACATGCCCTTGGGGTGACTATCGACAGCGTGGCCTCGCTACCAGGGTTCTACACCATGGTGCTCACCTTCGTGACACTTGCGGGAGCCATACAGGCCACCAACGCGGGGGTGTCGATCCTTTCCAAGGAATCGCGCGACGGGACGGCAGATTTTTTGTACACCAAGCCCGTGTCTCGTTTTGGGCTGGTGAGCGCCAAGTTGGGGGCGGTTCTGCTGGTGCTTTTGGCCACCGACGCGGTGTACTCGGTGGTGTCGGGCCTAATCCTTGCCGGCGCCCAAGCCTCCTCGGGGGTCGTCTCTGACCCCGCAATTTTCGTGCTTTTGAACTTAACCTTGCTGGCGGTCCAGTTGATGATGTTCTCTATGGGGCTGGCGGTTTCGCTGCTCTTCCGCCGGTTGCAGAGTGTGCTCCCGGTATCTCTGGGGCTGGTGTTTGGCCTGTATTTGGTAGGGGCTTTGGTCAATACCGACGAGGCGGCCCGGTGGCTTTCGCCGTTCAAGTACTTTGACCTGCACGAGATAACCGCCAAGGTGGCCTTCCAGAGCGACTCGCTACTGGCGGCTTTGGCGCTGATTGCTTTTGGTGTGGTGGCGGCCTATGTTGTAACGCTCCGGAGGGACCTCCATGTTCGCTAGCGCCGTTTTTTGGCGTGAACTGCGCGCCGAGCTCAAAGCTCTGCTCATCTGGAGCCTCGCCATGGTGCTGTTGGTGGTTAGCGGCATGACCAAGTACACGGCCCTGAGCGCCGCGGGAGCCACAGGAGCCTCAGTGACCGACCTTTTGGCGCAGATGCCCGAGTCTCTGCGGGCCCTGCTCGGTTTCGGCACTCTCGATGTAGCCTCGCTGGTCGGCTATCTGGTGATGCTGATGCTGTACTTTGAACTGACTCTGGCAATCCATGCTGCCCTTCTGGGCGCCGGCATTTTGTCGAAAGAGGAACGCCTGAAGACCGTGGAGTTCCTGTACGCCAAGCCTATTTCCCGCACAGGAGTGGTCATGGCCAAGTTCGCCGCCGCGCTGGTGCAGTTGGTGGTGCTCAATCTGCTCACCCTTGTCACCACCCTTGGCGTGTTGCCGGCCTACAACCATGGGCCCGATATTTCGTCGCAGGTGCTCAACCTTTTTGCGAGCGTGGCCTTTGTGCAGGTGGTGTTTCTTACCCTGGGTTTTGCCCTTGCTTCGGTACTTCGAGACTCCCGTAAAGCCGGGGCGTGGGCAACGGGGTTGGTGGTGGGTACCTACCTCGTCGACCGCATGGCCCCGCTTTCGCCCCCGCTGAAGGCTCTCGATGCCGCCTCGCCATTTTCTTGGTTTCAGCTGGACTCACTGGCCTCGGGCGAGGCACTCCAAGGGCTTTCGATGGTAGGCGCAAGCCTGCTGGTGGTCGGTTTGGGGGCCCTTAGTTTGTGGGCGTTTCCGCGTCGCGATTTGCGGACTTAAGCAGAGCAAAGCCCCCTCCTGCAACAACTAGCAGCGCAACAGAGCCCGCCCACACGCCGCCTAAGCCCACGGTTTGCGTCACCCAGCCGCTCACCACTGGTGCCACCACGTAGCCCAAACTACTGGCGAAGCCCACGTAAGCCTGAAAGCGGGCCCGCAGTTCCGGCGGGCTCTGTGTGGTAACAAAATCGCCCTCGTGCACCGAATACAACACCTCGCCGGCGGTCCAAACTACGGTGGAGATGAGCACCCAGGTCAGGTTGGGGTGGAACAAATAAATCACCAGGCCCGCTGCCGCCACAAAAAGAGCCAGCGCCATCGAGGGCAGGTTGCGCCAGCGCCGCGTAAGGCGCAGCACCAAGGGCATCAGCACCACCACTCCCAAAGCGTTGACCCCCCACACCAGGCCAAACACGGGCGGCCCTTGCTCGGCACCGAAGCTTTCCACCAGTTGCAGCGCTAGCGTGAAGTTCATCTGCGAATACACCACCGAATACGACAAAAGCAGAAGCGCGTAGGGAAACAGCAGTGGGTGACGCACAAACTGCGCCAAGGAAGAGACTTCGTTTTTGGGCCGAGATTCCTCTTGGCCACGACTCGCTGGTACAACCGGGTGGGTGTTTCGGGGCACGTACTTCAGCACCACCGCCAGCGCCAAGGCGGTGCTCAGCGCGTCGAGCCAAAAGAGCCACGAAAGTGCGTTGTGAAACAGCCAACCGGCCAACAACGGGCCGAGGGCTACCCCGAGGTTGATGCCGAAATAGCTCAGGCTGAAGGCTTCCCGCCGGGTGGAAGGGGTGCTCAGGTCGCCGACCAAGGCGTTAACGAGCGGCCGCATGGCACCAAAGAAAAAGCCCGCTACCACTAGCACCGCCGCGCTGGCAAGCTCGCGCGGGGCACAGCCTGCACCGGCGATCAGCAGTGCGCTCGTGGCCAAAAACACCACCAGCACATCGCGACGGCCATAGCGGTCGGCTAATTTTCCGGCCAACAACCCCCCGAGGCTGCCCAACAAGGTGGCTAGGCTCACCGTTGCCCCAGCGGCAGCAGGCGCCAGGCCCAACACCTGCGTGAGGAGCAGCGTCAGGAAGGGTACCACGAGGTCGCCGGCCCGGTTGATCACCTGCGTGAAAAACAGGGCTTTGACCCCGCGTGGGAGTCGGTTCCAACTGAACATGGCTTCACTATACCCGAAGCGGGGCCGGGTATTTTGTGGGGCATTGCTATACCCAACTCACCGATGTGCAGCAAGAAATCAATGGCCTGATGACACCCGACCGCAAGCCCAAGGTGGACCCGGCCAAAGTGAAGGCCCTTCTCGACGCAAAATGAATCGTACCAATAGGGTGGCGCCAATAACCTCAGACTCTGCTTGATAAACCAGTGGATGCCCACAGAAGAGGAAGACTCGACGCCGAACCACAATAATGCCCTAGACGATTACAGCGAGTTTTGCGGTTCTTGGACCGCGGCCGAGTTGCGCGATTTTGAGTCCGCTTCGCGCAGCAACACCGTTGTCGATTCAGAGGACTGGAACTGAGCGCCAGGGTGGGTCCGGCGAAGTAGTATACGCCCCCCCGGTCTCAGCCAGAACCCGCAAGGTTGCCCACTCGCCCCGTTTTGGCTACAATAGGGGCTACCATGACAGCCGCCGACCTCCGCCGAAAATACCTCGAATTCTTTCAATCCAAGGGCCACGCCGTGATCTCTGGCAAGAGCCTCATCCCCGAAAACGACCCCACGGTGCTGTTCAACACCGCGGGTATGCAGCCTCTGGTGCCCTACCTCTTGGGCGAAAAACACCCCTTGGGCAACCGTTTGGTCGACGTGCAAAAGTGCGTACGTACCGGCGACATCGACGAGGTAGGCGACCCCAGCCACCTCACGTTTTTTGAGATGCTGGGCAATTGGAGCCTAGGCGACTACTTCAAAAAAGACGCTATCGCCTACAGCTACGAGTTCCTCACCAGCAAACAGTGGCTGGGCATCGACCCGAAAAAACTCTGGGTCACCGTATTTGCTGGCGAACCCGGGATCCCGCGCGACGAGGATTCCGCCGACCTCTGGAAAAGCCACGGCATTCCTGAAAGCCGCATCAGCTACCTCCCGCGGAAAGACAACTGGTGGGGCCCGGCCGGAGCCACAGGACCGTGCGGCCCCGACAGCGAAATGTTCTACGACACCGGCCGCGTGTGCCCCAAGGGCGAGGGGTGCGAGGGCCCCGCGTGCAACTGCCGCAAATGGCTGGAAATCTGGAACGATGTGTTCATGCAGTACAACAAGGATTCAGACGGCAACTACGTTTTGTTGGCGAAGCCCAACGTCGACACCGGCATGGGAGTCGAACGCACCAGCACCATTTTGCAGGGCAAGCTGTCGGTGTACGAGACCGAGCTATTCACTCCGATCATTGCGGCGGTTGAAAAGGCCTCAGGCTACCGCTATGGCACCGATGAAGCCCACGACACCTACGTGCGCGTAGTTTGCGACCACGTGAAGACCAGTTGCTTCATCCTCGGCGACGACCTGGGCGTGAAGCCTTCCAATGTCGGTCAAGGCTATGTGCTGCGTAAACTTATCCGCCGGGCCGTGCGCAACGGGCGCAAACTTGGGGTCACCGAGCCTTTCCTCAAAGGACCCGCCGCTGCTGTGCTCGCAATCTACCGGGGCGTGTACGACGAAATTGTCGATCGGGCTAATTTGATTTTTGAAGAACTCACCCACGAAGAAGAGCGCTTCTTGAAAACCCTGGAACACGGTGAAAAGGAATGGGAGAAAATGCTTCCTGGCTTGATGAAAAACCCTCAAAAGGTGGTTTCGGGCCGCACCGCGTTCAAACTCTACGACACCTACGGCTTCCCCGTGGAAATCACCACCGACCTGGCCACCGAAAACGGCCTTACCGTCGACCGCGCGGGCTTTGATGAGGCCTTTTCAAAGCACCAGGAACTGAGCAAAGCGGGCGCGGACAAAACCTTCAAGGGTGGCCTTGCCGACCACAGCGAAATGACCACTGCCTTGCACACCGCCACTCACCTCATGCACAAGGCCCTCCAAATGGTACTAGGCGACCACGCTAGGCAGAAGGGCTCTAACATCACCCCCGAACGACTGCGTTTCGACTTCAGCCACGAAGCCAAAATGACCCCCGAGCAGGTGGCCGAGGTGGAGCAAATCGTCAACACCCAGATCCAGCGTGGCCTGCCGGTTACCATGACGATGATGAGCCTACAGGACGCAAAAGCCCAAGGGGCCATGGCCCTCTTTGGTGAGAAATACGAAGAAACCATCAAGGTGTACCGCATCGGCGACTTCAGCATGGAAGTCTGTGGAGGACCCCACGTTGAGAACACCGAGGGTATGGGCCACTTCAAGATTCAGAAGGAAGAGGCCAGTTCGGCCGGGGTGCGGCGCATCCGCGCCGTGCTCGAGCACCAAGCTCCATGAACCGCCGTATTGTCATCACCGCGGCCCGTGCTGCGGTTGTTGAGTTGCAGAAATTGACTCTCCCACCATCGGGCTCAGTGCGGGTAGCCAACACGATCAGTGCCCTTTCTGCGGGCAGCGAAGGCTTGGTCTGGCGGGGAGAAATGCCCGAAGGCCTGGCCCTCGATACCGTTTTGCCCGGTTATCAGGACGGGTTCCTTTACCCCGCCTGTTATGGATATTCCGCCGTAGGTCGCATCGAAGCGGTGGGCCCGGGAGTGAATAAGGCCCTCTTGGGACGCCGGGTGTTCACGTTCACTCAGCACCAAAGTTTCTGTGTAGTGCCCCAGCATGAACTCGTGTTCCTCCCCGATTCGCTCAGTGATGACGATGCCGTCTTCTTGGCAGCTATGGAGACAGCCGTGAGCCTCGTGCACGACGCGGCTCCCGTAGCCGGCGACCGTGTGGCCCTTTGGGGATTAGGCGCGGTAGGCCTCATCACGGCGTCGCTCCTGGCAAAGTTTCCTGTGAGCCTGACGGCTGAGGATCCTTTGCCGTCGCGTCAAAAGGCCGCATTGGCAGCAGGGGTGACAGTTGCCGCCCCTGGGCCGGCCTCTTGCGATGTTGCGCTCGAGCTTAGTGGCAACCCATTGGCTCTCTCCCAAGCCCTCGTGGCCACAACCTTCTCGGGGCGGGTGGTTCTGGGGAGTTGGTACGGAACCAGGCCGGTAGCTCTCGAACTGGGAGGCAGTTTTCACCGCTCGCGCATCCAGCTCCTTGCCAGCCAGGTGAGTACCGTCAGCCCCGAACTCAGCGGGCGCTGGACCAAGGCCCGGCGCCTCGAATATGCCTTGGAATGCTTACAAGTGGTGCGACCGTCGCGGTGGATTACCCACCGCTTTCCCCCCAACCAGGCCGTTCAGGCTTACCAGCTGGCCGGGGAGTTTCCGCAAGACTGTCTGCAGGTTGTGTTTACCTTTTAGCCTGTTGTGCCATTTGGCCCAATTCGCCTCGAATTACCCCCATCGTCTTAGGCCCGTGCAGGCTCTCCTCGACTGGCTTACCGAATTGGACCCTCAAGGTGGTTGCGGCCACTTTTCCCCGCCTCGCCATATGGGCTAACTGGAGGATGGCGCCGGCCCACTCACGGTCGGCACTTTTGCGATGAAACCGAGTCACCCAAGGGTCAACATAGCGTTGCAGCCTTACCCCCGAAACCAAAATTGGGATCAACTTAAGTCCGGGTACCCTCCTGGCCAGAAACGTGGGACTTTCAGACCAGTGCTCGAAGGTTGGAGGAGGGTCTGCCCACGCCGGATCAGGTTCTATTTTGCCCGCCGGAAAGGTGAGCACCGAACCTCCGCTTTTCAGGTGCTCGACCGTTTGCCTCAGCAAGGCGGTCGTCCCGGAACCATCGAGGGCCAAGGTGAGCAGACGCTCATGAAGGTTCTCCAAGGCCCCAAGCACAGGGCGGTCAAGGGCGAGAATCTTCAAGCGAGGGTCGGAAATAAGGCTAAAAACAGCCAGCGCGTCGCCCAAGCCGGGATGGTTGCACACAAAGAGGGCCGGACCGACCGGCGGCGGGTCAGCAACCACGCGGCAATGCAAGCGGGCGATAAACCACTTCGAAGCTTCCTGAAGCCCATCACGACCCACACGCAGGTCGAGTTCCTCCAACAGGCTTGCAAACTCTGACACCGGGCCGTCAAAAATGCGCCTTATGGATGGAAGCCGTCGTGCCAAGCCCACGAGACCGATAGCCTTGAGAACATCGTCAAGATTTTCGTCTCTCAGTCTTCTTCGTTTGCGATCCATACGTTAAGTTTATTCTACAAGGATGGCCCGTGTGTATCGACTTTGTCTTCTCCGGGACTTTATCGCCCGGCATGCGTTGGTAGGTGGTGAATGGGGGGGCGAGAATCTGCCTCATTCTCACTTTTATAAACTCGAGTGGCGCCTCGAGGGGGCCAAACTTGATGATCACGGCTTCTTGGTCGACCTAGTGGCCCTTGAATCTGTGCTTGACTCGGTAGTTGCGTCGGTGCGCGACAAGCACCTCAACGACCTGGTGTTTTTCCGTGGGCGCAACCCTTCGGTAGAGCATTTTGCGCGGTACTTGTCAGAGGCGCTGGCCGATTCGTTGGACACTGTTGATCCCCACCGTTTGGTTTCTGGTACGCAAGTTCGTTTGTGGGAACACGAGCAGGCCTGGGCTTCGTGGGCCCAGTCACGACCGGAACGCCCTTGAAATTAGCTCTGGTGATTCCCGGGCCGCTAGACAGACGTTCGGGTGGGTACTCCTACGATGTAGACCTCGCCCAGGCCCTGCAAAGTTCGGGTCATACGGTTTCGGTTTGGAGCCTTGAAGGTAGGGCCAGTGACCTTCCTCCGCCCGGCCAAGAAGCGGTTGAAATGGCCATTTTCGACGCGCTGGCCCACCCGCTGGTGGTCGAGCGACTGGAGCGCTCGGCAACGTCTTTCCGAAAGGTGGCACTTGTGCACCATTTAGCCTGGAAGGACGACCCTCCTGGCCATCCCGATGCTCCCCAAAAAAAGGCACTAGAGTCCCGTTTCTTGGCCACAATGGACGCCTTTGTCTTCAACAGTGAAGAGACTGGCCGGTCGGTGGCGGCACTGATGGGGCCCGATTTTTTCCGTCCCGCAGCGTGCTTCCGTCCTCCTCTTGGTGTGAAGCCCAGTTCTGCTGGCCCGTTGCCTCCTGCGTACGGTGAGCCCTTTCAATTGCTTTTTCTGGCCAACGTGACACCCCGCAAGAACCTTTTGGGTTTGTTGCAGGCTTTGCTAGAGTTGACCTCCCAGCACCCCTCACTTCCATGGCGGCTGCGGGTGGTTGGCAACCAGCAGGTCGACGTGGAGTATGTGGCCTCTTGCCGCGAGTTTGCCCAACGTTCGGGGCTCGCCGGGTTGGTGAGGTGGGACCCCTGGAAAGACCCGGCTCAGTTGGCTAAGGTTTGGGCCTCGACCCACCTCCTGGTTGTGCCCTCGTTTCACGAGGGCTGGGGCATGGTTTACGCCGAGGCAATGGCCCGTGGCATCCCTTCGCTGGCCTCCAACACGGGCGGTGGTGCCGAAGCCGTCGGCACCACCGGACTCTTGGTGGATGTGACCTCGCCACCCGAGATGGCTCGCGAAATGGCCCGCTGGATGACCGACCCTGCCTTGCAAAGGGAGCTTGAACTCCGTTGCCGCCAGCGTGCCGCGTGGCTGGGGGGTCCGGGCTCCGGTTTCGCCGGTCTCCCAGAGTTCCTGCAGGATGTAGTCTCTTTAGGCGTTTCAGCCGACGCTACCTACTCAGTGGACTGGAACGCTTGGCTGGAGTGCAAGGCTGGGGTCGATGAGAGGTCGCTTCACCCCCGGGTGCAGACGGCCGCTTTTCAAGGCCTCATACCTCGCCAAGTGCTGGAACTAGGGGGAGGCACCGGCACGATGGCCCGCCGATTGCTGAAGCAAGGATTGATTGCCCCGCAGACCCTCTACACCCTCGTCGACAGCTCCCCGCTGGCGGTAGCCGAAGCCCAGCGCCAGTGTGGCCCGTTGTTTGCCGGAGATAACTTCGTGGCCCAGCAAGGTGATCTGTACCGCTACCTCGACCAAGCGCGTGGCAATCACCCTCCCGAGCTTGTGGTCGCCCACGCACTTCTGGACCTTCTCGACCCTGGCCGGGCCTCCGTGGCCCTCGAGAAACTGGGGGCCCGCCATTACTGGCTTACCCACCTTTTTGATGGCCTGACCGAGTTTTTGCCGGTGTTGGACGCTGCTCTCGATGACCGAGTGGTTGCCGCCTACCACGCCACCATGGACGATCGCCACCGGCTCGGCGGCGAAGGCTCGAGTCGCTCCGGGAAAGCTTGGCTCGAGGCCCTTCCAGCGGCTGGGCTCACTGTGCTTGAGGCCGCGTCGTCAGACTGGGTTGTTGTGCCACGGGCAGGTAGGTACCTTGAACACGAGCAAGAGTTCCTTGCGCACCTACTTCAGTTCTTTCGGGCAAGTTTGACCCAGGAGGCTCTTTCAGGGCTCTCTCCTTTGAACCAAGAGGCTCTGTCGTGGTGGCTGCACGCACGGACCTCCCAGCTTCGCCGAGGTCAATTAGGCGTAGTAGTGCACCAGCTCGATCTCTTGGCCGGGAGGCGATGATGGAATTTCCCGTATTGGCTTGGTGGCAGTGGGGCCTTACTGAGCTTTCAGCCGTGTTTGTAGGTATGGCGAAGACCGGAGTGTCGGGTTTAGGTTTGCTTTTTGTGCCCATTATGGCCTTCGTGTACGGAGCGCGGGTCTCAACCGGGGTTTTGCTACCGATGTTGA
Organism: Spirochaetales bacterium; assembly: GCA_947478845.1. GTDB lineage: Bacteria > Spirochaetota > Spirochaetia > JABEVK01 > JABEVK01 > JAIFLN01. The sequence continues at coordinate 314,491 of CANJXC010000002.1, forward strand.
GCTTGGGCGACCTGTTTGGGGTGGCCTACTACCGGCGGCACGCCGATACAAAGCACCTTTTTCGGCTCATTCCTTGGACCCTCTTTGGTTTGGCGCTTGGTATTGCCATTGGCGCCTCGCTTCCCGACCAGCTGTTCAAAAAACTCATGGGTGGCCTGGTATTGGTGCTGGTTATCCTCATGTTCTGGCAAGAAAACAGAAAGGACCAAGAATCCGTTCCCACTGGCTGGTGGTTTCATGCTTTGGCCGGAATCGTGGCCGGATTTGCCACTATGGTGGGCAACGCCGCCGGGCCGGTGATGAGCCTTTACTTGATCTCGATGCGGCTTCCCAAAAATGTGTTCATAGGCACCTCGGCCTGGTTCTTTTTGATCATCAACGCCGTCAAGATTCCCTTGCAAGTCTTCTTCTGGAAGAACATCAGCCTTTCCACCTTAACCATCGACCTGTTGACCCTACCGTTTATTGCCCTCGGCGCTTTCGTGGGCCTCATGGTGGTAGGAAAGATTCCCGAGAAGTGGTTCAAGCCCTTCATTCTGATCACCACCGCACTCTCGGCGGCGGCCTTGCTTCTCTAAGGGTGCCCCTCGAGGGCCACGATCACCGCTGCCTCCAGCGATTGGGCCACCAGCTCAGGCATCCCGATTCCTAGGTCGAGATCAAGCCACACGGGCTCAAGGCCCTGGGTTTTGGCCTCTTCGGCGAGCTGTTCTCTGTTTTCGCTCAGCACTGCCAACACCGGAATGATCCGCCGATCCGCGAGGGCCCACTGGCGCTGCACGGAAGCTTTTTCACCAAAAATGGCCACACGCACCCCCTGGGCAACGGCCGCCGCGAGGTCTTCGTCCTCCCGAACGAAAGCCACCTCTCGGGCACGCAACAACACCGACAATCGGCCAAGAGCCTCTGATTTTCCCGAACCTCGCGAGCCTGAAACCAAAATGGCCGGACGACGACCCGGAGCCGGATAATCGGCAGGAGTTTCGAAGTTGCGCAGGGTAAAGTTCTGCGGGCTCCAGTGGTTCTGCGCCTGCGACCACACATCCATCATCGAGTTCGTTGGGGTTAAGCGAGCCAGTATTTCATGAACCCCCGCATCGAACAAAACGGGGTGACCAGAAAGTTCGGGGCTTCCCGTGCGCACAGCAGTTGTCATTCGGCCCACAGGAAGGCCGGCGGCAACCCGGTCTAGTTCCTGAAACTGCAGCTCAGCCAAATGGGGAAGATCAGCAAGGGCGAGATAAAAGCTGCCGGGAGCCACCGCCTGGGCGCCCCGCAACAGCGACGAGATGGGTCCAGATTCCCAGTCAGGATTGGCCACCACCTCGACCCTCACCATTCCCAAAAACATATGGCGGAGGTCGGAATGGCGCGAGCCGGCCACCACAACGACCCGGCGACTGCTCTGCAAGGCCACAGCCACCACCGATTGAACCAAAGTGTGGCCATGCCAAGGCAAGATAAGCGTCCAGACGCCCAAGGGGGAGGAACCATCTGAAGCAAGCACGACGCAGGGCGGTTTGGGATCGATGCGGGTTTCCATTCGCTGAGTTTAGCATGGAGTGGCCCTTAGCAGGGTTAAAAAACCAATTACTGACCTTGGCACGAGCCCCAAAAATATCAAAAAACTCTAGTCAAGGGCAGGCAATGGCGTTATCATCACCTAAAATCGCGAACGCAGGTTCTAGCTGTCTTCCATCGCGCTGTCGTGTGGTAGTCAATTTGGCCTGGTCGTGATCCAGTGGAACCGTTCAAACGGCTTTTGTGATAAAGGGGATTACTTGTCTTGGAACGGTAGTGAGCCCCCTATTTCGGCACTCTTTGGGGCGGCCAAAAAAGCGTTTTCTCCTCCTGTTTTCTCCGGTGACGTCAAAAGGACCGACCGGGCCCAGGTGGTCAACTTCGCCCTCCTGTCGTCGGTCGTCTATTTGATCCTCACCCTTCCTGTGTACCTTATCGACGGTACTACAGGATCTTTTGTCTCGATCGTTTTGGTCGCCCTGCTCGCGGTCGTATGCTTTCTGTACTTTATTTTTCGCCGCGGTCACGTGGAATGGGCCGGTGGCTTTCTGATCCTCATGATTTATTTGGGCATCGTTGCCGTGCAGATCACAAACGGAACGATTCGCAGTCCGGCGACGGTTGCTCACCTGTTTGTCGTTATTTCGGCGGGAATTATTTTTGAGTGGCCTGGCATGGTAGTCACCGTTGTTGCCTGTTCACTGGCCATGCTAGGGCTATTGGTGGCCGAAAACTCTCACTTACTTCCCGAGCCGGATCACACGGCAACGATATCCAATTGGTTCACTTACACGTTTCTCTTTGTTGTTTTGGGTAGCATTACCGCTTGGACACACAAGTCGATTCGTTACGCGCTTGAGCGGGCGCAAGGTGAGATTGACCGTCGAACGGCGCTGGAAACTGTCCTGGTCTCCGAGATAGTAGAATGGGAACAGACCGAGGTAGTGCTCAGCAAAGAGATCGCGATGAAGGACAGGCTTTTTGCTATCCTAGCGCACGATTTGCGTGGCTCCATTGGCAATTTGAGTTCTACCATGGCTTTAATTACCTCCCAAAAGGTGGGTAACGCTGAAAGGGAAGAACTTCTCGTGGAAGGCGACGGCTCCGCACGGCAAGCCTATGCCCTGGTTGAAAACCTCTTGGACTGGATCAGTAGCCAATCGGCCGGTGTCGAAGTCCAAAGGGCGAGCTTTCGAGTGGGCGAGGTGCTGCAGATCGTTTGTGAATGGATGAATCCTGCTTCGTTGTCTAAGGGTGTCGCACTGCAGATTGAATGCCCTGAAGATCTAACAATCGTGAACGACGAGAAAATATTGGAGACAATCCTGCGGAACTTCGTCTCGAACGCCATCAAATACTCGCCGCCTGGTTCCACCATCAAGTTAAGGGGCTATGAAGAAGAAGGAGGTTCTGTTGTTGTTTCGGTTGTTGATCAGGGTGTCGGTATCACGCCTGAAACTCTTGGCACTCTCTTCGGCTCCGAAAAGGTCCTTTCAACCGACGGAACCAATCGGGAGAAGGGCACGGGTTTAGGCCTCATGTTCTCGGCCGACCTTGCTCGGGTCGCTGGAGGCCACCTGAGGGTCGAAAGCGTGCTGGGAACGGGTTCTACTTTCAGTTTCGTTCACGCGGCACCGCAGAAAGCAGGCCCTTGACCCATAACGCTCGGGAAGCGTAGTTTAACCCTGTGGGGTGGTAGACCGGCCCGTTGGGTGCGCGTCTGCCTGAGATCATACCCGTTGAACCTGCCCGGATAATGCCGGCGAAGGGAACACATCATGCCTCTTTGGCCTAAGGTTTCTCGAGTACGTTTTTCCTGGGGCTGGGCGTCGATTCCTGCGCTAGTAGTCCTATGGCAAGGGATTCTATGGGTCACCGGCTGGCCAGAGTACCTGTTGCCCGGCCCCATGGCCGTGGTGAGAACCCTCTGGAACGATGCCCCACTTTGGCTGGGGGCTCTGGGATCCACACTCACACTTACGGCTTTGGGATTTGCGCTAGCCTTGGCCTTCGCCTTGATGGCTGGCCTAGCCCTCGATGCCTCTGAGCGTCTTCGGCAACTGGCTCATCCGGTGATTTTGCTCAGCCAGACCATTCCGGTATTCTTTCTCTATCCCTTTTTGCTGATCACCCTAGGCTTTGGGGCTCTTCCCTTGATTGTCGTGGTCTTTCTGGCGTGTTTCTTTCCGTTGCTGATCAACTTCCTGCAGGGCTTACAGGCTACCGAGGTGGCCTACCTAGACTTGTTCCGTACCTTGGGAGCCAGTGGTTGGGCCACAGTAGTCAGACTCAAGGTCCCCTGGGCTTTACCTTCGTTGCTGGCAGGCCTCCGCTTGTCGCTCACCTATGCCATCACGGCCTGCGTCTTGGGTGAGTACCTAGGAGCCCGAGAGGGACTGGGGGTGTATATGGCCCGCGCCTTCCGCAGTTTCGCCCCAGCCAAGGTTTTGGCCGCCATTGTCGTTGTTAGTGTGCTGACGGGGGTTCTGTTTGCCAGCGTCGGACTTTTTGAAAAACAAATATTGAAAGGTAGGAACCTATGAAGAACTCACTTGCTTTTGCGCTCCTGCTCGGACTCGGTACCGTTGTCTGGGCGGGCGATAAGGTGGTCGTCGTACTCGACTGGACTGTGAACACCAATCACTCGGGGCTCTATTTGGCTCTGGCCAAGGGGTATTTCACCCAAGTAGGGCTGGAGGTTCAGGTGGAACCCGCCCCTGCCAATGGCGTGGTGGGCCTGTTGGCTTCCGGAAAAGCCGACTTTGCCTACAGCTATCAGGAAGAGGTGCTGCAAAGTCGAGCCCAAGGCCTTCCGATAACTGCTGTGGCCGCCGTCATCCAGAATAATACGTCGGGCTTTGCCTCGCGTGCCATGGCCGGAATCAAACGGCCCAAGGACTTCGAAGGTAAACGTTACGGTGGCTGGGGTAGCCCCATGGAAGAGGCCATACTCAAGGCCATCATGAAGGCCGATGGTGGAGACGCGGGTAAAGTGCAAATCGTGAGCCTCGGTGACCTCGACTTTTTTGCCGCCACAGAAAAAAGTGTCGATTTCGCCTGGGTTTTTGAGGGCTGGACCGTGCAGGAGGCGGCCGTGAGAGGGCTCGCCCTGAACTACCTCGACATGCGCAAGATGGCACCGGTTCTCAACGAATACACCCCCGTGTTAGCGGTAAACCAGGCCACAGCCGCCAAAAACCCGGCGCGGACCAAAGCATTCCTGACGGCGCTTAGCAAGGGCTATAGCGACGCGATCAAAGACCCGGCAGGCGCCACGGCTGTGCTCCTGAAGGCGGCTCCTGAGCTGAACGCCGAGCTGTTGAAACGTAGCCATGCCTTTTTGGCCAACGAATATCAGGCAGACGCTCGCAGATGGGGCGAGTTCGACGCCGGTCGCTGGACAGCCTTTGCCAACTGGATGGTGGAGAACAAACTCCTCACACTGACCAAGAGCCAACTTCAAGACTCCTTTACCAATGTCTACCTCCGCTGAAGCTGCTATTGCCGAGCTGGCAGTGACCGGCCTCGATTTGGATTATCAGGGGTTGCCTGTCCTGATCGATCTGCGTTTCGCGTTGGCATCGGGCGAGCATTTGGCGGTGCTTGGACCCTCGGGCTGCGGAAAAAGCACGCTACTGCGGTTGCTCACCGGCTTGGAAACGCCGGATCGGGGAAGGATTCTCTGGAGGGGGACAGACGTCACCGGACAAAGCGGTCGTTTTCCTCTGATGGGCCAGCAGGACCTTCTTCTCCCCTGGTCGCGGTTGTGGGAAAATGTCGGTCTGCCGCTGTTGCTCCGGGGTCAAAGGCGTCCCGAGGTAAGGGCTCAGGTTGCTCAGTTGCTCGAAGTTTTCGGTTTGGAAGGGTTTATGGATTATTACCCCAGCCAGTTGTCCGGCGGGATGCGCCAGAGGGCGGCCCTTGCACGTACCACGGTGGCCTCGCGGTCCGGCTTGGGAAGTGAGCTACTTCTTCTCGACGAGCCCTTTGCCGCCCTGGATGTTCTGGGACGTGCTCATCTTCAGGAATGGCTGGCGGGCCTCCTACAGAAGCAACGGGCCACCATGGTGTTGGTTACCCACAGTGTGGAGGAAGCCCTGCTTCTGTCTAGCAGGGTCATCGTTCTGAGTTCGGCTGGAGGGCGCATCTTGCTCGACGAGCCCGTTGCCTTCGCCGGGGCTGAGTTTGGGGAAAAAGCCTGGCTGCCGGAATTTTTGGCTCAGAAGAAGCGGGTGTTGGACGTTCTCTTGGAAAAGGGTTTGACTTTCAAACTTTCCTAAAGTTCTGGTTGACAGAACGAAAGAATGACGACATTCTATGAAAGTACTTTCTGAAAGAACTTTCAATTAAGGGGAACTCGTGGCAGGAAAAGCGGGAAGCACAATTTACGACGTGGCCGATAAAGCCGAAGTCAGCATCACTACCGTTTCCCGTTTTCTCAATTCTCCTGCCCTAGTGAATCAGGGTACTGCAGGAAAAATTCAGGATGCGATGGACGCCCTGGCCTATATCCCCCACGGAAACTCGGGCACGGCGGCTCAACGAAAGATTGGACGGGTGGGGGTTCTGGCGCCTTTCTTTACCGCACCTTCGTTCGTTCAGCGTATCCAAGGTATGACGCAAGTCCTCAGGCAGGCCAATACCGAGCTTGTGGTGTATTCGGTCGACAATCCGGGGCAACTCGATGAGTACTTACAATCGGTTCCTTTCACCAAACGGCTCGACGGCCTGATTATCCTTTCCATGGCTCTGAGTGAGAAGCAGATTCACCGTTTAGAGCGTACGGCGATCCAGGTGGTTCTGGTGGAGCAGTCGCATCCCGGCTTCTCCTGCGTCGAAATCGACAATGTGCAGGGTGGAAGGCTTGCCGCAGAGTACGTGCTTCAGCGGGATCTCCTGCCTGTTGCCTTTGTGGGTGAGCAAACTGTGTCGCCCTTTTCGCTTCATCCGAGCGACCTGCGATGGAAAGGATTTTCAGAGGTCCTTGCGGCTGCAGGCCATCCGGTTCACCCCGAGCATGTGGTCTTGGGCGAAGGAAAAGTTGAGGATGCCAGCCGGCTTGCGCTGCAGTTATTAAACAGGTCCCATCGCCCCCGCGCGGTGTTCGCCATGAGCGACTTGATGGCTATCGGGGTGCTTCGCTCCGCCCGTTCGCTGGGCCTGCAAGTCCCCCACGACCTCGCGATTCTCGGTTTTGATGACATTGAAGCCGCGAGTTGGATGGAGCTTTCTACCGTGAGTCAAAATCTGGAGGAATCGGGGCGTCTGGCAGCTGAACTCCTGCTCGAGCGTATACGCGATCCTAAACTTTCCAAAAAACTGACACGTCTCGACTTAAAAATCATCGAAAGATCAACCACTTAAGGAGGTCAAAAACGCTTTTCCCGCGAGCCCAAGGCTCAAAAAGTATTATTTTGTTTTTATTCCTAAGGAGGAATATATGAAGAAGTTTCTTGCTATCCTGGTAGCCCTTGCGGTTGCCACCACAGGTTTCGCCCAAGCGAAGCTGACTCTCATGCAGGGCAAGCCTGAGATCGACGCTGCGTTCAAGGCTTATGCCGCCGTTTGGTCAAAGGCCAACAACGCGACCCTCACCATCAAGACCCTCGGCGGAACCAGCAACGCCATGGGTCCCCAGTTGAAGGCCGACTTTGCCGCCGGCTCCATGCCCGACATTTTCACCATTGAAGGACCCGAGGCTTACGCCGAGTGGGCCGCCGTCATTGCCGACCTTTCCGATCAACCGTGGGTTAAGAACACCTCGGTGGCCTTTAAGTCCGGCGGAAAAGTTTACGGCGCTCCGGTTGCTGTGGAAGGCTGGGGAATGGCCTACAACGCCGACATGCTCAAGACCGCCGGCATTGACCCCAAGACCCTGACCAACTACGCTGCCTACAAGGCAGCTTTTGCCAAGCTCGACGGCATGAAGGCAAAGCTGGGTGTCAACTCCGTGGTCTCGATGGCCGCTGCCATCGATATGGGCTGGGTTGTCGCTCACCATAACTTCAACTCCTACTTGTCCAACGGCTTGGCTTACGACGACAAGTCGGTCGCCAAGGACCTCGTGGCTGGCAAGGTAAACGCCAAGCGTCTGGCCGAATACGCCGACTGGGTGGAACTGCTGTTTCAGTATGCCGACAAGGCCGTTCTGACCACAGGCAACTACGATGCTCAGGTCAACGCGTTCGCCACCGGAAAGGCTGTGTTCCTGCACCAAGGCAACTGGACCGACCCCAACATGAAGGCTGCTAATGCGACCTTTAAGATGGCCTTTGCCCCCCATGGTTCGATGTCGACCGCTACGGACGGTATCTTTGTCGCCGCCCCCTCGTACTACGCGGTCAACAAGGATTCCAAGAACGCCGCTCTGGCCAAGAAGTTCCTCAACGACATGATCACCACGACCGAAGGCCAGAAGTTCATGGTTCAGGACGCTGGAATGATTCCTGCGTACTCCAACGTCAAGCTTTCGCCCACCGGCCAGCTCTCGGCCTCGGTGCAGTCTTGGGCTGCCAGCGGCAAGATCTACGCCTGGAACCAAGGCCTGACCACCGGTGACTTCCGTGACAAGTCTTTGGCCCCGATCTACAACCAGTTTGCAAACGGCGCCATTAACAAGGCCAAGTTCATCGAACTGTTCACCACCGCCGTCGCTAATTACGGCAAGTAAGAGCGAGGGGTTCTTCCGAGGTCTTGAGACCTTGGGGGAACCCCCCTCCCTATTTTCAGAGCCCAAAAACAAGGGGATTTCCATGAACAAAAAGAAAGAGAACAACGCCGTCTTCTGGGTCTTCGTGACTCCCGTGGTGTTTGCGTTTCTGCTGGTCGTCATCGTCCCCTTCTTTCTGGGAGTCTGGTACTCCTTCACCACCTGGACTTCTTCCGCCCGCGCCGGTGCAGGAACCCAGTTCGTGGGCCTAACGAACTACTTCAAGAGTTTCCAAGACGTGGCTTTCAGCTTCTCGTTCCTGATCACCTTCGGGTATACCCTGGTCAACATGGTGGCCATCAATTTCGTGGCTTTCGGGCTAGCGTTGCTTGTCACCAGCAAAATCAAGGGTCGCAACCTTTATCGCGTGGGTTTTTTCCTGCCCAACCTGATCGGAGGGCTCATCCTTGGTTACATTTGGCAATTCATTTTTAACAACGCCATTCCCGCTTTGGGGCACACGGTGCCCGGGTTGGAAGGCTTGGCAAAGCCAGAAAATCTTATTCTTGCCACCAATACAGGCGCCTTGATGGCCTTGGTCATCGTAGGTACGTGGCAGTATGCCGGCTACATCATGATGATCTACATCGCGGCCATCGAGAGCGTTCCCATGGAACTTCATGAGGCCGCACAAATCGACGGGGCCGGAGCGTGGTCTCGGATGATGAAGATCACTGTCCCCATGGCCGCCCAGGCCTTCACTGTGACCATGTTTCTCACTCTGGTGCAGTCTTTTAAGCAGTTTGACGTCAACGTTTCGCTGACGGCAGGTGGCCCCTCCACCATGTTCGTAGGCAAACCAATCCTCGGAACCGAGCTGATAGCCCTCAACATTTATAACACGGCCTTTGTTTCCAACAACCTGGCCCAGGGTCAGGCTCGTGCTGTGATCTTTTTCGTCGTTCTGGCCCTAGTCGCCCTTATTCAGGTGTACCTAAACAAGAAAAAGGAGCTCGAACTGTGAAACTCGCCCTCAAACCCGGGTTACTTCTGGTGGAGGTGCTTGCCGCCGGTCTGTTTCTTTTGTTTCTGTCACCCTTCTTTTTGGTGCTCATCAACTCGGCGAAGACGGCCTTCGAAGTCACCAACACACCGATGTCGTGGCCCGACAACTGGGGCAACCTTGCCACCAACTCGGTATCGATCTGGACCAACACAACCATACAGTACCAGTCGTCCTTCTTCAGTTCGTTCTTGATCACCGTGCTTTCGCTCGGTGCTCTCAACTTGCTGTCCTCTCAAGCGGCCTGGGCTCTGGTGCGCACGAAGACCAAAACCTCCTCGTTTATCTTCTTCATGTTTGTGGCGGCCATGGTCATCCCGTTCCAAATTGTCATGTTTCCGCTGCTGAGCTGGTTTCGAGCCATCACTGTTTTCACTGGCCTTGACCTGCTTCGCTCTTACCAAGGGATCGTTTTGGCCTACCTGGGCTTCGGTGTCAGCCTCTCGATCTTCATGTTCCATGGCTTCATCAAGAGCATCCCGCTGGAACTGGAGGAAGCCGCTACCATCGACGGTTGCCGTAAGCACGAGACCTTCTTCCGCATTATCTTTCCCATTTTGAAGCCCATCCATGCTACGGTTTTGGTGCTGAACGGAATCTGGATCTGGAACGATTACCTGTTGCCTCTCCTGGTGCTCGGCAAGGGCAACGATATCCAAACCATCCCCGTCGCGGTGTCCAATTTTGCGGGCACCTTCGTAAAACAGTGGGACCTGATTTTGACCGCCATCCTTTTGGCTATGATTCCCGTGGTTGTCTTTTTCCTGTTCGCGCAAAGGTTCATCGTGAGGGGAATGGTCGCAGGGTCGATCAAGTGACCTTGGAAAGGACCATCCTGCTGGGTTTGGAATCTCTGGGCCTCACCGGCCATCGCGACTGGGCCGAGTTTGCTCCACGGCTCGAGGCCCAGTGGGAGGGCCTCTCTCGTCGCTTCAGCCAGCTCTACGGGCACTTGCCCGACGCGCAAGAACAGTTGGAGCAGTTGATAGCCGAAGCCTTCTCCTCCTGGCGGTCTCGTCCGGAAGAGCTGCGCGACCGCGACCGCAGACGTCCTCCCTCCAGCCTTTGGTTTCAAAGCCAAGAGCAGGTGGGCGCCGTGGCCTATGTGGATCGCTGGGCCGGCTCGTTCCGCGCCATCGAGGGGCGCATTCCCTACCTCAAAGAACTCGGGGTCACTTACCTCCACCTTATGCCTTTCTTCTTGGCCCCCGAGGACGGCGACGGTGGCTATGCGGTGAGCAGTTACCGGCACTCCGACCCTCGGCTAGGCACCATGGACGACCTTCAGCATTTGGCCCACGTGCTGGAGAAAGAAGGAATTGTTCTGGTTGCCGACTTTGTGTTTAACCACACGAGCGACGAGCACGAATGGGCCCGGAAGGCTCGGAAAGGCGAGGCTTTCTACCAGAGTTTCTACTGGCTGTTCGAGCACCAGCAGGAAACTGAACCCTGGCAGGCGGGACTTCGCGACATTTTCCCCGAAACCCGCAAAGGCTCGTTTACTTGGGACCCCAAAATGGCGAAATGGGTGTGGACAACCTTCAACAACTTTCAGTGGGACCTCAACTATGCAAATCCCGAGGTGTTGCGCGCCATGGCCCGGGAAATGACAAGCTTGGCCAACCGTGGCCTGGGAGTGCTGCGCCTGGACGCTGTGGCTTTCGTTTGGAAGAAGAGAGGCACCAACTGTGAAAACTTACCCGAAGCCCACACCCTGATCCAAATTTTTCAGGCCGTGGCTCGATTGGCCTGCCCTTCGCTGCTGTTCAAAAGCGAAGCCATTGTCCATCCCGATGACATTGCCCGCTACATCAGCCCCGCCGAATGCCAATTGAGCTACAACCCCTTGCTCATGGCTGAACTTTGGGAGGCCAGCGCCACAAAAGAGGTCAAACTGCTCGAACTTTCGATGAAAAAGCGACATCAACTGGCACCCGGAACCTCTTGGGTGAACTATGTGCGATGCCATGACGACATCGGCTGGACCTTTGCCGACGAGGATGCCGCCGAGTTGGGCATCAACGGCTACGACCACAGGCAGTTTCTCAACAAGTTTTACACCGGCGACTTTCCAGGAACCTTCAGCAAGGGTGTAGGCTTCCAGTTCAACCCCATTACCCTAGACCGCCGCATCTGCGGTTCGGCGGCCAGCCTCGCTGGAATCGAGAAAGCGCGCTTGGACAAGGATAACGAAGCGCTGGAAAGAGGTCTGCGACGGCTTACTCTCCTCTATGGCATCGCCTTTAGTGCCGGAGGAATTCCTTTGCTTTACTTGGGAGACGAATGGGGGGCCGAGAACTGGTATGGCTATGAAAACCAATCCACGATGGCCAAAGATAGCCGATGGGTGCAGAGGCCTGCCTGGAACCAAGCCGAGTTCGACTCCCGTCATAACCGGCTTACCGTCGCTGGAAGGGTGTTTGAGCAAATGGTCCGGCTGTCCCGTCAGCGCAAGGCCCATGCGGTTTTTGGAACCCAGGCGGTCGAGGTGCTTTTCAGCGGACACCCGTCCGTGCTGGCCTTCCGCAAAGCTCTAGGCAACCAGAGGCTCACGGTGGTGGGCAATTTTGGCGAGTCGGGAGTTGGGGTTAGGTTGGGAGCCTCGGGCCGCGACCTGCTCAGCCCGTTGGTGCAGCAAGCTGACCAGATCCTAGAATTGCCGGCCTGCGGGTTGGTTTGGCTGTACGAAGAGACCTAAGCCGGCAAGAAAGCTTAGCGCAGTCCACTGAGAATCAGAATTTCAGGCCGGTATTCGAAGTGGATGGTGTCAAAAAGCATCCACTTGCCGCCCCACACCCAGCCTTCGTCCTCAAACGCGGTCACTACCGCGTCAGGGGGAAGCCACCTCTGTTGCCAGGTCCACTTGTACCAGTGCTTGAGTTCGGAAGCCGCCCACAGCCAATAAACGGCCCGGCCGCCAAAACTGTTGGGAATCAAGTCGATGGCGGTGCCATAGGCATGGTTGCTTCGGCTTTCGGTTCCGGCAATATTTCGCCAATTGAAGCCTTCCAGCCGCGACAGATTTTTCAAAAAGGTTGCCAGAGCCTCATTGGTGCTAGCCTGCTCCTTCAAGACCGTCTCAATGCGTTTGAGCGAAGCTACGACGTCTTGATGCATGGTCACCTGGTGGCCGAAGAGCTGAAGGTGAACCATCCTGTCGTCGGCCTGATTCAGGCTGTGGATACGCCACAGGGTATCAAAGAAGGCCGCGTTACGCAGAACGTTGGCTTTCTTGCGCTCTGCGAGAAGAGCTTCCACGGCCAACTCCTTTTCTCGGGTCCAAAGAGCTACCTCGGGTGCGGTCGCCGGATACTCGTAAAACGGCTGGGGAGCATAACTAATCCATTTTTTGCTGAGCGGGCGCAGAAGAAGCCTGCCGTTGGCCCAGCAGAACTCCTGGTCGCGAAAGGTGAACCACCAGTCGCCGTTTGTGCTGGCGATATTGCTCAGCAACCCCGGGTAGGCCGCTTTGAGGGCCTCAAGGACAACTGGCGGGCTGAAAGGTTTTCCCAGCGGTTCGGCATTGGTTTGTGCCCAAGCAACCCCACCCCCGGTACCGGACAAAACTACCAGCAACAAGGACACGCAAGCTTGTTTCAGGGGTTCATCTCAGGCGGGCCATGAGGTCGTTGATATAGGGATTATTCTGGCCGCGCTTTTGAAACTCGGTCAAGATCCGCCTGGCTTCGTCTTTCTGTCCTAGGGCTAGGTAGCATTCTGCTAATTCCTGATAGAGGCGCTGGTTACCACTGTCGTTGTTCAAGACGCCGTTAAGAGTATCGAGGGCTGCGGTGTAGTCTTTGCGTGCTTTTTGGAGCAGTGCCAGTCCTAGAACCGCGTATTGATCGTACTCAATTTTGAGGGCAGCTCTGTAATTTATTTCGGCTTCATCGAGGCGATCAAGCGCCCTCAGGGAATCACCGGCCCGGGTGAGAATCACTTTGTTGTTCGGGTCGAGGGAAAGCAATTTGTTCCAAGTGTCTAGCGCTTCCTGGCTCCGGTTGAGGCCACGGTAGCAGTCGGCAAGGCCAAAAAGCGCGTAGAAGTTCTCGGGATGCTCGTCCAACGCACGCAGGAAGTAGGGAATCCCCTTTTCAAAGCTCTTGAGCTTGCGGTGACAGTTTCCCAGCGAAGTGAGCACCCGGATGTCAACGCCCTTGGGGTCGAGGTGTTCCATGCGTTCCCAGCAGCGCAGAGCCTCACGGTAATCCTTGAAGTCGAAATAAAGGTGACCCAAGCCAATCAAGGTATAGGGGTTATCGGGTTCAAGTTGGAGAACCTTGAGGTAGGTCGACTTCGAGCCTTGGAAGTTCCTCACCTTGCGGAAAGCGTCCCCAACGCGGGTCAATACCGTGATGTTGTCTGCATCGTGTTCCAGATACTTCTGCCAGATTTCCAAGGCCTTCTGGAAGATTCCCATGGCTTTGTAGGAGTCCGCGAGACCAAACAGGGCATAATTGTTTCCTGGGCTGACGCGAAGGCAATCTTGGTAATAGCCTGTAGCCCGTTCGTAGTCACCCCGTTTGCGGCAGAGGTCGCCAAGGCCCACCAAGGCATAGTTGTTGTGAGCGTCCAAGGCCAGAAGTTCGGTAAACAAGTCTTGGGCCTCGTCGAGAAGTCCATCCCTCAACGCGAGGTAACCTTTCTTGGAAAGGGTGCTCAGAGGGTCGTCACCAACCGGCAGATCCAGGCCATAGGGGCCGGGCCCGGGAAACCCCTCAAAATCGGCAGAGTTCATGGAGAGAGCCAGTTCCTCAACACAGTAGTCAGCTTAACCATCATCGCTTCCGCCTGCGGTGCGGCAGGGGCTAGCTTGTACATCTGGAAAGCCGAAAGATAGTCCTTGTTTTTCACGTAATAATCACCCATGCGGACCATACCATCGGTATACAAGGTTGAAACAAAGATCTTTTTCGCTTGCTCGAACTCTCCGCGGGAGAACAGTTCGTTTCCCTTACGAATCAATTGTACCTTCAGGTCAGAGGGAAGCGCCGGAGTTTTGGGTCTCGTGGTTTTGAGAAATCCTTCAGCAGGTATTTCCATTACAACACTCCCTTGGTCGAGGGTACCTGTCCATCTTCACGGCGCCCATAGGCCTGCGCCAGAGCCTTGCCAAGGGCCTTAAAGAGGGCTTCCGCCATGTGGTGTCCGTTCTCGCCGTAGCGGCAGTTGGCGTGCAAATTGATGCGGGCATTGTTGGCCAAGGCAATGACAAACTCGCGCACCAGCGAGAGATCAAAGGTGCCCGCGTGCGTTTGGGGGAACTCGGCGTTGTAGACCCAGTAGGCGCGTCCGCAAACGTCGATCACCGCCTCGGAAAGAGCTTCGTCCATCGGAATTGTACAAGCACCGAAGCGAATCAGCGCCCCGCGATCTTTTTGGCTCCTCCACAGGGCGTCACCCAAGACGATTCCGGTGTCTTCCACCAAATGGTGAGGATCCACCTCCAAATCTCCTTGGGCTTCAACTTCTAGAAAAAAACCACCGTGGAAGGCCAAAGCGTTCAGCATATGATCAAAAAAAGGCAAGCCGGTAGACAACCGGGGAGCAACATGGCTATCGAGATCTAGTACCAGGTGAATGCGGGTTTCTTTTGTGTTTCGGTCTACAGTAATGGCACTCATGATGTACGTAAAGTATCGACCAGCGACCCGATCTCTTGATAGTGGAGTTTGTAGTAGGCGGCGTTGGCAAACAGGTTGACGCCAATTTTCTTGAGGGTCTCCAGCACTTCCAGACCATTGGCTTTCAGGGTTGAACCCGTTTCAACCAAGTCAACGATGTACGGAGCTAGGCCCAGTACCGGGGCGAGCTCCACCGAGCCGTCGAGACGGATAATCTTGACCGGTACCCCCTGCCCATGAAAATAGTCGCGGGTGAAGCGGGTGAACTTGGTGGCGATGGTGAGGTGTCCGCTGCCCGACAGGTGTTCGGTGCGCACATGATTCTTACGGGCGGCCAGGGCCATAGACGTATGCCCGAAATCAAACGACAAAAGGTGGGGAAACTCATATCCCGACTCATAGACCACATCGTCACCACAAAGGCCTAGGCCCGCGATGCCGTGGTGCACATAAGTGGGTAGGTCGGCGTTCTTTACAAGGATAATCTTGAGTCTCCCCGAACTATCGTTGGCCGTCAGCTTGCGATCGTTGAAATCAAACACCAGTCCCCGGGCAGCAAAATGTTCCTGAACCTGCTCGAACAGCCGTCCTTTGGGAAGGGCTAGGGTGAGCGGGGTCATAAGGTGACGTTCCTTCCGGCCATCCGGGACTTTTGGGCAGCTTTCCAACGTTGCTCAAGGGTTTTTCCGTCGGCAGGAAGGGCCGTGGCCGGGCTGTTAAGCTCACCGAGTTGAGCGAAGGTTTCCACTTTGCCCAGATGCAAGCTAAAACCGACCGACGGGGAGTCGAGACCGAAACGCGCCAAGAGGCGGTCGTAGCGCCCACCGGCCGCTACGGCATCGCCAACGCCTTCGAGGTAAACCTGAAAAACTAAACCGGTGTAGTAGTTCTGCCGTCCCACCTCGCTGAAGTCAACACAGAAGCGGTCTTGGAAGCCCAGCGCAGCCAGTCTTCGCACCAGGTGCACCGTCATCTGAGCCTGTGATCTAACGCTTGGGTCGAGTTGGGCCAAAGATGCCAGCAACCGGTCGGCCTCATCGGGGTTACCAATAAACCCGAAAAGGCGCCGAAAGTCCCCGTGCCCCGGTAATTCATCCCAGCGTCGCAGGAGCACCGCCTCTAGGGCCTTGGCTCGAGCTCTTTCCTCGAGCCCTGGAAACGCCGCGTCAAAGACGGCGCGGCTGCCTAGGTGCACCCTCGCCTTCAATCCTAGGGCAGCGACAACAGCCTCGAGCAGAAGCAACATTTCAAGGTCGCCGTCAGGGCCGCTTGCGCCGAGAAACTCGGCTCCCACCTGGAAAAATTCATTCGCCGCGATATCGTCGAGTTCTTGGTGGCGCAGAATGGTATCGGCATAACACACCCGAAGAGGGGCATGGCCTTCCCTCAGGGCTACACCCATGGACCGGGCGAGAAACAGCGTGATGTCGCTGCGGAGAATCAACAAATCACCCTCGCGGTCCAAAAGGCGGTAAACACTGTCAGCATTGCGCCCTAGGGAAGGCGAATAGAGGTCATAAAAGTCAAAAACGGGGGTTTGAACCGGTTGGTAGCCCCAACGAGTGAACAAATCCTGCACCCGTCGCACCAGTTCCTGCCGGCGGAATGCCTCCTCCAACATGAGCCTTTCGGTGCCTTGCGGAAGCTTGTAAAGCTGAGAGGCTGGGTTCATTCCTCCATTCTATCAGAGAGGTTGCTGGCGAAACAACCGCGGAAACTGAGCACCAGCCCCACGCCGAGAGCCACAGCTGCCGGAAGCAGAAGGACCACGGGCATCGGGTCACCGGTTGCAGAACTCGGTGGGGTGTTGTACCCGGTAACGACAAACCCGGCGAGCGAGAGCAGGAGAGGAAAGCCATTGAACAGGGAATGGGCCACCATGGGCCAAAAAACACCACCTGTTCGCAGGCGCAAGGCACCCAAATAAAGCCCAGCCACCAGGGCCCCGGCGCCCTGCCAGGGGTTTAGGTGCACCAGGGCAAACAAAAGACTCGTCCAAAGCACCGCCGTGCGCGCACCGTGGCGACGGGCAAGCGCCGGCAGCATGAGCCCCCTGAACAAGCCTTCTTCCGTGAGGGGAGCCACCAACATCAAGGGGATAAGCACTTTCAACGGAGAACTGAGATCGAACAGGCGGGCCAATACCGCCATCCACGCTGCCGGGATCGGCCAAAGGCGGAACATCAGATTGCCCAGTTCACCCAGCACGATTCCACCGCCCCAGGCCGACAGAACGACGCCCAGAGCCAAGGTGGCAGAGAATTTCCTCGGTAAACTCGTTGAAACCAATGCCTCTCTATGCCTGAAAGGCCACGAAACGCTTAGTACCAATCCGAAGGCAACGAGGTTCACCAGCCCGAGGGGCCAAGTTCCTCTCGGATCGAAAAGAAACACCAAGGCTATCACCAAAACCGTGAGCACGACCGAAACCAGGGGCCCCGGAAACGGCCGCAGAGAAATCACGAATTCAGTTTCGCAATAGACTCGAGCGCCAGATTGACGATGGCCGGGGTGTAGTTGCAGAAGCGCACTTCCTGAAGCACGCTCTGAGCCGTGGACTTTTTGGTCACTCCCAGATTCACGATTAATTCACGAACCAGAGTCACTTCCTCTTTGGTAATCGAACCCATTTTTTGTTTCTGGTTGAGGTCACCTAGGGCGGTGGTAAGGACGTTGGTGCTAGGGTCGTCGGCAATTTTGGCCAAAACCCGAACAGCGATCAACTTCAGGGCGATGTCGTTTTTCCTCGCGATGAGGGCCTTGAGCGGACCTGAGAGGGTGGCAGGAGGTTGCGGAGATTTGTCTGCTGCCGAAAGCGACGCCTTGAGGAGACGGACCGCAGCGTCCTTTTCTTGGGAGTCGCGCAATTGGAAAGTTACCAGCGTCGAAAGCACGGCATCGGCGGCAACGCCTCCGGCCACGGGGTCTTTGTCCAGACCCAACGAATTGAAAAAGTTCTCGCGGAAAATCAAATCGTCGTCGCTTCCCAACAGCACGAGCGTAGCCGCGAAGGGGTCGGTACTTAAGGCCGGCAACGCATTCTTAGCCAGCTCGCAAACTCCACTTTTCGGTGTGTACCAAGCCACGCTCGCCACCGCCACATCGCGGAAGGCGGCCTTGGCTTTGAGGATGGTTAATGACTGTATGATGTAAGCCGCCAGCACTTCCTGGGGACGGGCCCGTCTGGAACCGGCATTGAGAACGTTCAACTCGCTTGTCATTGCGGTGGCTAGGCTGCTGTCTCCCAACTTTGCCAGGGCAATCCATGCTTCACCTCGAAGAAAAGGATCCTTGTATTGCACCGGAATCCGAACCAGCAGGCCGGCGGCCGAGGCTACCTTGCGGTCGCCAAGCGACCGACACAGCCATTGGGCCAGCTCGCCCTTCACCTGTTTCTGGTTGTCGTCGCCTTTTTCAATACTTTCGGTGTCGGCCAGCAAGAGCGCTTTGACCAGAAACTCATCGGTTAGCGACTCCGCTTTCTGGGCCTTAAAAAAGGCCAGCCGCTCGTTGATAGGCATAGCTTCATACTGCGCCCACAAGCCGGCGTTCACTTCCGCCGCGGCGAAGACGCCAAAGGAAAATAACAATCCGGTTAAAACCACGAAGACAACATTTGCTTTCATGGATACCATTATTGCATCCAAAGGACCAGAAAACAAAGAAAAAATTGTCGAGTGGCGACCAAAAGCTGAGCCGGGGTCATTCTAGTTATGGTGCAGCCTTCAAACCTGGCCACCAAACTTCTGTTTCCTATAAGACGTGGGGGTGTAACTAAACCGGCTTCGAAACACCCTGTGGAAGCTTCGTGCACTTTCAAATCCGCACGCGAGGGCAACATCCTGAATCGTCCGGTTGGTTGTTTCCAGTAACTCTTGGGCAGCTTCCAAACGTATCGCGTTCAGGTAGTTGAGAAAGCCCGTACCACAGCTGGCTTGAAAACAGCGAGAAAAATAAGTCGGGCTCAGGTTGACCTGCCTAGCCACCGACTGCAGGCTGAGCTTGTCGCGGAAATGGCTGCGGACATAGGTGATAGCGCGGGCCATCCGTTCTTTAAAGCTGGTCGGCTCAAACCCCGAGGCGCTGAGGGGCACGGTAAAAGCCCGTTCGAGGCGGCCGCAGAGTTCAACTACCAGACCTCGGAGAACCTGGGGTTGGAACTCGTCGGGAGCCTCATACTCGGCCAGAATTTGCTCCATCAAAACACCAACTTCCCCCGTAGCTACCGAGCTCCAGTAAGAGGCACCCAGGCGCCTTCCGGATGGCCAAATTCCTGGGTAGCCCGCCCATTCTGGCCGAAAAATCACCATCAGGTAGCGAGACGCTTCCCCTCCGGTCTGATAATGATGGATATCGTTGGACGCACAAACTGCCAACTCACCGGCCCGTAAAGACCTCCGCGCGCCATTAATTCCAATGGTGAGTGTGCCTTCAAGCACAAGAAAAAGCTCAACGTCGGGGTGCCAATGCGCCAAGAAGTCGAAGCCTTTGCCGCTATGCGCATAGACACCAAGCTGGGGCAGGTAAGATCGGTGTTCGGCAAAAGCTCGCATCTGCCTAACTTAACTCTCTTCTGCTAGGACGACAAGAATTGTCCTATCTACGACAAAAGGTGTCGTACTCAAGGGCTTTTGTGGGGACTACAATGGTCCTATGAAAAAAGCCCTGATTGTCCAAGGCGGATGGGATGGACACGAACCTGTCCTCGTCGCGCAGCTTTGCACTACGCTTCTGGAAAAGAACGGGTTCAAGGTTCATACCAGTGATACCCTCGACAGCTTGCTCGACCCAGTACAGATGGAAAATCTAGATCTTCTGGTACCTATTTGGACCATGAGCACGATTACTCCCGAACAGTTGGCGGCCGTGCTCGAAGCGGTTGCCCAAGGAACGGGAATCGGTGGCTGCCACGGTGGTATGTGCGATTCCTTCCGAAATAGCGTCGAGTGGCAGTTCCTCACCGGGGGTCAATGGGTGGCTCACCCCGGAAACGACGGAGTCGAGTACATGGTGGAGCCGGTGCAAAAAGCTCATCCCATCATGAAGGGCATCAAGGCCTTTTCGGTTAAATCGGAACAGTACTATATGCACGTCGACCCCGCCGTGAAAGTTTTGGCAACCACGCAGTTTCCCGTGGTCGAGGGGCCCCACTCGCCCAACGGGCCGGTGGCCATGCCGGTGGTATGGACCAAGCTTTGGGGCAAAGGAAGGGTGTTCTACACGAGCCTCGGGCATCACTGCGACGTCGTTGCGGCCGAGCCAGCAAGAACAATTCTCGAAAGGGGGCTCGTATGGGCAGCTCGGTAGTGCGCAAAGTCGGAGTTGGTTTGATAGGCTGTGGAAACATCAGCTCGATTTATCTGAAAAATGCCGCCAGCGCGTTTGACAACTTCGAAATCCTCGCCCTGGCCGACCTGATTCCAGAACGTGCGGCTGCCCGAGCGGCGGAGTTCTCGATTCCCAAGGCCTGCACCGTGGAGCAGCTTCTCCGCGACCCGGCCATCGAAGTGGTGCTCAACCTGACCATCCCTGTGGCGCATTTTGCCGTCACCAAGGCAGCCCTGGAAGCCGGAAAGCACGTTTACCTGGAAAAACCGCTCTCGATCACGCTTGCCGAAGGCGAACAACTGGCGGCCTTGGCCAAAACCAAAGGGCTATTGGTCGGCGGCGCTCCCGACACCTTTTTGGGCGCCGGAATCCAAACCTGCGTCAAACTCATCAACGACGGCTGGATAGGCAAGCCTGTGGGCGCAACGGCGGCCATGGTGAGCGGGGGGCACGAAGGGTGGCACCCTGACCCGGCCTTTTACTACCAAACCGGAGGCGGGCCGATGTTCGATATGGGCCCCTATTACCTAACGGCCTTGGTGGCCCTGCTCGGCCCGGCAGCTTCGGTGGCAGGAATGACCGCGACCACCTGGGAAAAGCGCCTGATCACCAGCGCTCCCAAGAAAGGTACCATGATGGACGTGGAAGTTCCCACCCACGTTACGGGCCTGATTTCCTTCGCCTCAGGAGCCATTGCCACGGTGGTGATGACCTTTGACGTGAAGGGCGGCAGTACCCAGGTTCCCTTGGAAATCTGGGGCACCGAAGGGAGTCTTCAGGTTCCTGACCCCAACACATTTGGCGGGCCGGTTCTTTTTCGTCGCGCTGGCGAACCTAAGTGGAGCGAGGTTCCGTTGCTGTTCGGCAGGAGCGAAAACTCGCGTGGTTTGGGGCTTTCGGACCTGATAGCCTCGCTTTCGCAGAACAGAGCTCCTCGGGCCGGAGTCGATTTGACCCTGCATGTTCTGGAACTGATGCAGGGGTTTCATGTGTCGTCCAACACCGGGCGACGGTACCGGATGCGGCACAAGTGCCGGCGCCCGACTTTGAGTTAAGGGGCTCTGAGAATACCGATTGACAGTTCGAGAATCTGCTCCCACAATACTGTTGAATATCCATATATTGGGTATTTATAGGAGAGTCTGATGTCTCGACTGACTTTGTCTTCCGCCCCTTCGGGTTCGGTGATCGATCCGGGGATTTACGGGCATTTTGCGGAGCACTTAGGCCGCTGTATTTATGAGGGTCTTTGGGTAGGGCCGGGAAGCTCTATCCCCAACACCCACGGCCTGCGCAACGACGTGGTGGCGGCGCTCAAAGCCCTGAAGGTCCCCGTGCTGAGGTGGCCGGGTGGTTGCTTTGCCGACGAGTACCACTGGAAGGATGGCATTGGCCCGCAGCCCGAACGCAAGCGCATGGTCAACACCCACTGGGGTGGCCTTGTCGAGGATAATTCCTTTGGCACGCATGAGTTCCTACTTCTGTGCGAGATGATCGGCTGCGAGCCCTACGTCAATGGCAACGTCGGTTCCGGCACGGTGCAGGAAATGAGCGAGTGGGTGGAGTACATGACCTTCGATGGCGATTCCCCCATGGCAAGGCTTCGTCGTGACCATGGCCGAGACAAGCCCTGGAACGTGCGCTATTTCGGTGTAGGAAACGAGAGCTGGGGCTGTGGTGGGAACATGCGTCCCGAGGCCTATGCCGACGAATACCGCAAGTTCCAGACCTTTGTGCGCAACTACGGCGAGAATAAAGTGTACCGAATCGCCTGCGGTGCCGCTGTGGATGATTATCGTTGGACCGAGGTTCTCATGAGGGATGCTGCGAAGTACATGGACGGTCTCACCCTCCATCACTACGCCTGGGAACCTCGCTGGAATGAGAAAGAAACCGCCACCGGCTTCAGCCGTGGTTCGTGGTTCCGGCTCTTGGCCAGTGCGCAGCGCATGGATGAACTGATCACCCGCCACAAGGCGATTATGGACCAGCACGACCCCGACAAGCGCATCTCGATGATTGTCGACGAGTGGGGCGCGTGGCACAAAGAGGAGAAGGGGACTAATCCAGGTTTCCTGTACCAGCAGAACTCCATCCGCGATGCGCTGGTGGCCGGAATGACGCTCAACATCTTCCACAAGCATTCCGACCGGGTGCGGATGGCCAACCTGGCTCAGATGGTCAACGTGCTCCAGTCGGTAGTTCTTACCGACAAGGAGAAAATGCTGCTCACTCCCACCTATCATGTACTGCGGATGTTCCAGGGTCATCAGGGCGCCCGCAACGTGGTTGTTGACCTTGAGAAAGAAGACCTGCCCGAGAGTCCTGGACTTCCACGGTTTTCAGCGTCCGCCTCCCTCGACAGCCACGGCACTCTCCGCCTGAGCCTCTGCCACCTCGACCCTGACAAAGAAGCCACCCTCAGCGTGGAACTTCCCTCGGGAACTTCCATGGCCAAGGCCAAGGGAGAGGTGCTCACGGGGTCTACCATGGATAGTCACAACACGTTTGCCAAACCGAACGAAGTGAAGCCCACAGCCTTCAGTGCGTTTCACATGGATGGAAAGCATTTGTCGGTGAAGATGCCCGCTCGCTCGGTGGTGGTGTTGACCTTTGAGGCCTAGAGATTTAGAAAGAAAGACGTAAGATGATATCCTGACCGTAATTACCGAAGCCTCGGCCGAAGATGTTCATTCCGCCGAGGTGTTCGGCCTCTTCCTTGACCCCGATTTTGACCTTCACCGAATGGTGGCTCGGGAGGCCAAGGTCGGCGAGGGTGACGCCGCTGATCTTCACGCCGTCGACGAAACTTCCCTCTTCGTTGACGCTCCATTTTTTGAGAAGGCCGTACTGCGAGCCCTCGAGTTTCCACCACTGCGGGGTGTATTTTCCACGCCTGTCGCCGAAGTCACCAGGGCTTGTCCACGTACCCACTTCCACCGAATTGACCCAAAGTGTGATGTCCGAGAGCCAGTTCTTGTTGGTTCCCGGAGTCTCTGACGAGAGTTCAGTGACAATTTCCAGACGGGTGACCGGGCGGTCCTTGAGACGGCTGTTGTTGGGAAACTTGTATTCCACCCAGCCTTTTTCAAACCAAAGGAGGCCCGCCTTCATCCGGTCGGGGCTGAGAAAGCTGTCGGGCACATCCAAGTAGCCCACCACACTGTCGCGCGAGCACAGCCCGCAGGGCGAGAACACTTCGTAGTTTGTGTACAGGCCGATGGGCATAGCCACCTCGACCACGCCGTCGCCGGCTTCTTTGGCAGAATCCACAAAACGCAGGAGAATCTCATTATAAACGGGGCGGCAAAGCTTTTGGCTGCCCTTGCGGGCTTTCGCGGCCTCGGTGGCAATGAGGCCCGCCTCCTCGAGAGTCAGCACATTGGTAGCTACCGTCGACTGCGGAAGAGTCAGAGCATCGGCAAGTTCGTTGACGTTGTGGGGCTTCTGGGCGAGTTGCTGGAGGATACGCAAACGCACTTCTGACGAGAGAACCTTAATAGTTTCTAAGTCATCGCCAGGCGTAAGAATCAGAATACGATCAAGAACTTCGGCCATGGACCTACCTCGCAGTTGGTAATCATATCATGGCCTGTGCTATGTATCAACTAAATTGGTACGAGCAAAAACCTTCTCGAAACCATCGAGCGTTGACAAAAGCAATCTGCAAATCGGGTCGAATCCGAGTCAATATCAGGATATGTGATTTATATCATGTTGTTGTTGACGGATGCAAACTGTGGGTTTAGGGTTATTCCACTCTAGGGGGCCCGCGCGGAGCGCATCTGTTGCTACCCTGGACGAACAATAAGGAGGAGCCATGAAGAGATCACTATGGCTGATTGTTGCTGCGTTCTTTGCTGCTTCGGTAGCCTACGCAGACATCGATCCGAACAAGGAAGTCATTCCCGGAGTCAAACGGGGTGACACAATCATCGTTGAAGACCCGACGGGCGCCATCACCAACCCCGACAGCTTCAACATCTGGACATGCTGGGCCGGCGGTAACGGCGGCTGGTCGCACGGGTTGCAGCAGCTTGGCCTTGATACCCTGTGGCTTATTGACCCCGATTCCGGCCTTCCCCACAAGGGCGAAAAAGACAACACCTGGCACAACAGCCTCGCGGCTGATCGCCCGGCGTACAACAAAGACTTCACTGTCATGACGGTGAAGCTGAAGAAAGGACTTTACTGGAGCGACAACGTCGAGTTTACTGCGGCCGACGTCAAGTACACCGTTGAGACCCTGGCTCAGAACCCCACGGCCTTGTTTGGACCCCAGTTCAAGACCGACGTCAAGAGCATGACCACCCCCGACAAGTACACCATCGTGTTCAACTTGAGCGCTCCTAACAGTCGGTTTCACCGCAACTTCACCGTTCGCTGGAATGCCTGCTGGATCATGCCCAAGCACCGTTTTGAAAAGGACCTGAAGTCGGCCACCGACCTGATGACCTACAACTTCAATCCTCCGTTGTCCCTCGGGCCCTATACCCTTAAGGATTACGACAAGAACGGCCGCTGGTATATGTGGGAACGCCGCGCCGACTGGGCAAAAACTTCGATCAATGACTTCGGTAAGCCCGTGCCAACCTACGTCATGTACCAGCTCGACCTGCCCAACGACAAGAAGGTCATTGCTCAGACCAACCACGACCTCGACATGATTCACGAAGTCACCCCTGAAGGAATCATCTCGTTGGCCAAGAACAAGTGGGAAACGAACTGGTTCCAGGGCTTCCCCTTCGGCCATCCGGACCCGACCCTGATTGCTATTCTTCCCAACAACGCTAGGGCTCCCTTCGATAACAAGGATGTCCGCTGGGCACTGGCTCTTTCACTCGATATTACCAAGGTCGCTCTGGCGAGCTACAAGGGCGCGGTCACTCTGTCGCCTCTGCACTACCCCCCAACGGGAACCTCGAAGAAATATTACTTCGACCCCATGCAGGGCTTCCTCAAAGACCTGAGCATCGACACGGGCACCAATAAGGCCTACAAGCCTTACGACACCACCATTGCAGCCAAGATCGGCGACATGGTGCGACCCCAGTTCGGCGATGCAGTTCCCAAGGATGCCACCCGTTTGGCCGCCATGCTGGGCCAAGGCTGGTGGAAGTACGACCCCAAGGCCGCTTCCGACCTTCTCATCAAAGCTGGCATGACCAAGAAGGGTGACCAGTGGTACAAGAAAAACGGCGAACAGTTCAAGATCACCCTCTTCAACTGGGGAACCGGCAACCCGACGTTGCAGCGCTTGGGCACCATGGTTGCTGAACTTTGGACGGCCTTTGGTATCGAAACCACCGCTCTTTCGGCTCAAGACAACGGTACTCGCTACGGCCTGGGTGACTTCGACGTCAACATGGGCTGGAACATTGAATCGTGGGGTGGTAACCCTGACATCAGCTTCTTTGCCGACTCCATGCACTCCCGCTTCTACACACCCGTGGGAGAAGTGCATAACGGACGCAATCAAGTGCGCTACAAGAGCGCCGAGCTGGATAACATCCTCGACAAGGTCAACGTCTCCGACTTCAACGATGTGGGCAAGAGCGCTGCACTCGGCCTGGAGTTCCTGAAGCTGACCGCCAAGGATATGCCTACCATTCCGCTGATGTCCTACAACGTCATGTCCAGCCAGGACAACACCTACTGGACCGGCTACCCGAACTTCGACAAGCCTTATGCCAACCCGGTTACCAACTGGGCGAACAGCCGCTACATCTTCACGCAGCTGAAGCAGATGCTGCCCCCGACGAAATAAGGGTCTAAGCTTCTTTCGTAACTTAGGGAGTTCTCCGCCTTCGGGCGGGGAACTCCCCTTCCTTGATTCCTGATCATGCCAGCCTGAAAAGGCAAGCGGGAGCGCCTATGACTTTTAAACATGTATTCAACAAGAACTTCGGCAAGTATCTGCTTGGCCGGGTTGGCCAGACCATCATGGTCATCATCATAGGAATCACCATCACGTTCATTATCCCGCGGCTAGCTCCAACCAACCCTGTAGAGTTGAAAATCCAGCAGATGATGGTCTCAGGAGCCAACATTCACCCGGAAGCCATCAAGGCCTTCCGCGAGGCGATGAATGACATTTATGGCCTCAAGGGAACCTTGTTCGAACAATATGTGAACTTCTGGAGCCGTCTTTCTCGGGGCGATCTGGGCCCCTCCATCTTTAGTTTTCCACGACCCGCCACCGACATCATTATGAAGGCGATGCCGTGGACGATTGGACTGTTGCTCTCAACAAGCGTCATTTCTTGGATTTTTGGAAATCTGTTGGGCGGACTGGCGGGCTACCAATCCAACCGTCGCTGGACCAAATGGGCCGAACTGGCGGCCAACAGTATACGTCCTATCCCGTACTACATTTTTGCCTTTATCCTGCTGATTCTATTCTGTTTTGTGTGGCCTTTGTTTCCAACCATGGGGGCCTATGACCCCGGAATGGATGAGGAGTGGATGAATCCAGTTTTCCTTCTCAGTGTGCTCCACCATACGTTTCTACCGGCCCTTTCCCTTGTCCTTACGGGCTTGGGGGCCTGGCTGCTGGGTATGCGTGCTTTGGTATCTAATATCATCTCCGAAGACTACGTGCAGTACGCGGAAGTTGCCGGAGTCAAAAAGAAAACAATTCTCTACCAATACGTGATGCGCAACGCCATGTTGCCGCAAATCACCGGGCTAGGCATGAGCTTGGGAGGAATCTTCTCCGGCGCCCTCATCACCGAATACGTCTACGGCATTCCCGGCATGGGGCAATTGTCGTACCGGGCCATTGTAGGCTTTGACTACAGCCTCATCATGGGCGTTTCGATCTTCTCCATCGTAGGCGTCTCAGTAGCGGTCCTCATCGTTGACCTGCTGTATCCCATCTTCGACCCGCGCGTTCGGCTCAATTGAGGTATTTGGCATGATTAACGCATTTACAGGCTTGTGGAAGACCTCTGGGTACTTCCGGTTTGGCATCGTGGCTGTGGTTTTTGCTGTGGTCATGGTCGTCTTATCGTTCTTTTCCCCCTACAAACCGATGGAGTCGTACGCTGTGGCGGCCGACGCGCCGCCTTCGCTGGAAAATTGGTTTGGAACGACCAGTCGCGGTCAGGACTTGTTCTGGCAGATGACCTTTGCCCTCCGCAATTCGTTGGCTTTTGGCATCATCACCGCTCTTCTGAGCCGTATTATTGCCATCTTCGTGGGCATGTATTCCGGCTACAAGGGTGGTTGGTTCGACAAAGTTCTGATGTCGGTCAACGATAGCTTTGTCATCATGCCGGTGCTGCCCATCCTCCTACTGCTCAACTTCTTGCTGCGCGACCAGATGAACTGGTTCTACATGTCTTTGATGATGGCCTTATTGGGTTGGGCGTGGGATGCGCGCCTCATCCGCTCCCAGGTGCTCAGCCTCAAGGAAAGGGTGTTTTCCGAAACCGCGGTTTTCTGTGGAATGCCGACGAGAAAAATCATTTTCCGTGAGCACATGCCCTACGTTTTGCCGGTGCTCTTTTCTACCACCATCAACAACCTGCTGTGGTCAATCGGCATGGAAGTCACTTTGTCGATTCTCGGCCTGACCAACCTCAACAACCCCACCATCGGCGTGGTGATCTTCTGGGCCAACCAACATCAGGCAATGATTTCGGGCTCCTGGTGGTGGGTGGCTGCCCCGGTCATTGTCACTGTTTTTGTCTTCACAGGTTTTTACTTGCTTTCAGTAAGCATCAACGAGTTTATTGACCCGCGGACAAGATTGCGGATGAAAGGGGGTGCGGCATGAGTGACCTGATACTTCAGACCAAGGGCTTGCGGGCGTCTTACATCACCCACCTCTACGGTATTGACCGCGAGGTCAAAGTGGTCGATGGCGTGGACTTGTCCATTAAAAAGAACGAGTTTTTCGGCATTGCGGGGGAATCTGGTTGCGGTAAGACCACTTTGCTCAAACTCATCGCGGGTTTCTGCAAGCCACCTTTGCAGGTTCAGGCCGGCTCGGTGGAGTTTCTTGGGTTGAAGGAGCCGATGTCGTTGTTCGAGGCCACCGAGGCGGAGTTGTACAAGATCCGTTGGCGCAACATCAGTTACATCATGCAGGGGTCGATGAACGTTTTAAATCCTGTGAGGAAGATTTTCAAAAGCTTTGAAGACTTCGCTTACCCCCACATGCAGGAGCTTACCCCGGCCGGGTTCAAGCAGCGGGTGATCGAGCACTTGGGCAACCTCCGGCTGAGCAAAGATGTGCTGGAAACTTATCCGCATGAGCTTTCGGGAGGGATGAGGCAGCGGGTGACTATCGGTCTAGCAACTCTGTGTTCCCCCGAGATTATCATCGCCGACGAGCCCACCACGGCCCTCGATGTGGTGGTTCAGCGTGAAACTCTGGGGCTCATCAAGCGCATTCAGAAAGAACTGGCCAACACCATTATTCTGGTAACCCACGACCTCGCTGTTCACGCCAATGTCTCAGACAGAATTGCCATCATGTACGCCGGAACCATTGTGGAGGAAGGGAAGACTACCGATATTTTTGACCGCCCGGCGCATCCCTATACCCAGCACTTGATCCGTTCGCTGCCCCGTTTGGGCGACAAGGAGAAGAAGGGCTACCTCAAGGGCGCCCCTCCCAATCTTGCCGACCCTCCACCGGGTTGCCGTTTTCATCCGCGTTGTCCTTTGGCCGTCGACCGTTGCCGAGTCGAAGTTCCCAAATTGGAACTCAAGAAGAGCGGAACCATGGCCGCCTGTTTCCTGGCCGAATAGGTCAACGGAGGAATGTTGTGAGCGAAACTATTGAACTGCTTTCTGTCCAGAACGCTAAGAAGTCCTTCCGCCTCGGAGGCATTCTTTCGAACAAGGAAATCATCGCCGTCAACGAGGTGAGTTTTAGCCTGTTTGCCGATAAGCCCGATATCCTTTCCATCATTGGCGAGTCTGGCTCGGGCAAGTCGACCCTTTCGAGGCTCATCCTGCGCTTGCTGTTGCCGGATTCTGGGTCGATCAAGCTCGAAGGCACCGATGTGCACGCCATGAAAGGTCGCAAACAGGAACTCGACTACATGCGCCGCGTGCAACCCATTTTCCAGAATCCTTTTGAAACCTTCAATCCGCTCAACCGTGTGGATGAGTTTTTGATGGCAACGGCCACCAACTATTTCCCGGGAGAAAAACCGGCTCAGGCCAAGGAAAGAGTGGAAAAAGCCCTTCAAGCGGTAGGTTTGTCGCTGGCCGAGGTAGGAGAGCGCTACCCTCATGAATTGTCTGGTGGTCAGTTGCAACGGGCCTCGGTGGCTCGGGCCATTATCCCCAACCCCAAGATTCTTGTGGCCGACGAACCGGTCTCGATGGTGGATGCTTCGCTGCGCATGAGCATCGTCAACCTATTCCAAGAGCTCAAGAACACGATGGGCACGTCCATCATCTACATCACCCATGACCTAGCTACCGCGTACTACATTTCCGACCGCATCGCCATCATTCACAAGGGCTACTTTGTGGAGCAGGGCGATACCGAGGCCATCCTGAGTAAACCCAAGCATCCCTACACCAAATTGCTTGTGGAATCGACTCTCGACCCTCGGCCCGGGGCAACTTCCCTTGCCGACGGCGAAGTGTCTACCGGCGATGAGGAGTACTTGGCGGTGGGTTGTAAGTTCGCGGCCCGGTGCCCACGAGCCATGGACATTTGCCGAAAAGTGCAACCTGCCGAAACCATTGTTGGGAACTGGAAAGTCCGCTGTCACCTTTATGGAGAAAATAATGCAAGCTAAATTACACCTCGACAAAGAGTTCACCGTTGGTGAAGTCGACAAAAGAATCTTCGGCTCTTTCATCGAGCATCTAGGGCGTGCTGTTTACGGGGGCATTTTTGAGCCCGGCCATGCCCAAGCCGACAAAAGTGGCTTCCGCAAGGACGTGCTAAACCTTGTGCGCGAGCTCGATGTGCCGGTGGTTCGTTACCCTGGCGGCAACTTTGTCAGCTCGTTCAACTGGGAAGACTCAGTCGGTCCGGTGGCCGGGCGGCCCCGCCGCCTCGACCTTGCTTGGAAGGCTGTGGAACCTAACTTGTTTGGGCTCAATGAGTTCATGGCCTGGGCAAAAGCGGCCAACACCGAGGCCATGATGGCCCTCAACCTGGGCACGCGGGGTATCGAAGCTGCCAGTGCGCTGGTGGAGTACTGCAATCACCCCGGGGAGTCCTATTGGTCCGACCTGCGCAAAAGCCACGGAGTGAAAAATCCGCACAACATCAAGCTATGGTGCTTGGGCAACGAGCTAGATGGTCCCTGGCAAGTGGGGCAAAAAACCCCCGACGAGTACGGCCGCCTCGCCTTCGAGACCGCCAAGGCCATTAAGCTGTTCGACCCCACGCTGGAATTGGTGGCGGTGGGAAGCTCTAACCGCCGGATGCCCCTTTTTCCCCAATGGGAAGCCACCGTACTCGAGCACTGCTACGACAAGGTGGATTACATTTCGGTGCACGAGTACTACGCCAACCGAGAAAACGACCTGCCAACCTTTCTGGCCAACTCCATCGGCATGGACCACTTCATCAACGACGTAGTGGCCACCTGCGACTTCGTGCAGGCCAAGAAGCGCGGCCACAAACAGATCCACCTGAGCTTCGATGAATGGAACGTCTGGTTCCATTCCAACGACGCCGACAAGAAATTGGCCCCTTGGACCGTTGGGCCCGCCCAGTTGGAAGACGTGTATACCTTTGAAGATGCTTTGGTTGTTGGAACCTTGATCAACACCCTGCTTCGCCATGCCGACCGGGTGAAAATTGCCTGTATGGCTCAGTTGGTCAACGTGATTGCCCCCATCATGACCCGTAACGGTGGACCAGCTTGGAAACAAACGATTTTTTGGCCTCTTTTCCATGCCTCGAAATATGGCCGAGGCACTTCGATGCACCTCAAAATCGACGTAGGTCACTACGCCAACGCCACTTACGGCGATGTGCCTTGGCTCGACGCTTCGGCCATTCAGTCGGAAGACCGAAAGACCGTCACCGTATTTGTCGTGAACCGGCACGCCAAAGAGACCATTGAGCTCACCGGAAAGTTTGCGGGGCTAGAACACCTGAAGCTGAAGGGACACACCGTTCTTCACCACGCCGACATCAAAGCCGTCAACGATGAAAAGCATCCCGACAACGTAGCCCCGGTGGAGAAGGCTGTTGGGGCCCAAACCGCAGGCACGCTTTCGGTGGGCCTCGGCCCTTTGAGTTGGAACGTCCTGCGATTTGAGGCCTGAAGATGGCCCTAGAGGTCCGCGTCGACACCCGCCGCCGGTTGGGGGCGATCGACGGGAAGCTCTTCGGCCACTTTATTGAGCACTTTCACCGGCAGATCTACGGTGGCGTGTTCGAGCCCGGTTCGCCGCTCTCAGATTCGCTGGGCCTGCGTAACGATGTCGCCGAAGCGATGCAGGGCTTGGGGGCACCGGTGGTCCGCTGGCCGGGGGGATGCTTCGTCTCCGCCTACCATTGGAAAGACGGCGTCGGGCCCGCGAGGGAACCCTCATTCGATAAAGCTTGGCGAGTAGAAGAACCCAACACCTTTGGCACCGATGAGTTCATCGCGTGGTGCCGAAAAATTGGAACCGAACCATATGTGTGCACCAACGCCGGCACAGGCACGCCCGAAGAGATGAGCGACTGGGTGGAATACTGCAATTTGCGCTCCGAAGGGCGCTGGGCCAAGTTGCGCCAATCCCACGGGCATGCCGAACCCTACAAAGTAAAATACTGGAGCATCGGCAACGAGAACTACCTTGGTGGCGAAATGGGCTCCAAGACGCCGCAGGAATGGTGCCGGTTTGTGAAGGAATCGGCCAAGATGATGAAGCGGGTTGACCCCACCATCGAGCTTTTTGCCGCCAGCACCCCCGACTTGGAATGGAACCGTCTTTTGCTCCAAGAAGCCGGCGAGGTGCTCGACTGGATTTCCATCCATGGTTACTGGGACCCACTATGGATCAACAACAACCTTGCCCCCTACGAAACCTGCATGGCCTACACAACCCGTATCGAAACCCCTATCGAGCAGATCCGTGCAATTCTCACCGCTACGGGCCACCTTGGCAAAATCCGGGTGGCCTTCGATGAGTGGAACCTGCGCGGGTGGCATCACCCCTACGTCGATTCGGCCGCCAACGCGGCAGACTGTATACGTCCGCGTGATGAGAACGACCGCAACAGTTCCTACACCATGGCCGATGCGGTGTTTTCGGCCTGCTTCCTCAATGCTTGCGTCCGCCACAGCGACCTGATCGGCATGGCCAATTTTGCACCCTCGGTGAATGCTCGCGGGCTGATTTATGCCCACCCCGAGGGAATTGTGAAGAGATCTACCTATTTTGTGTTTCAAGCGCTCGCCGAGGCCTTGAAGGGCACGAGCGTCGGTGTGTCCGTCCATGGTGATGCTGGCTTTTCCGTCGGCGATTCGATAGTGCCTTGCCTCGACGCGGCTGCGGCCTTGGAAACCGACGGCTCGTGGGCGGTTTCACTGGTCAATCGGCATCCTGAACAAGCCCAAGTGGTAGACCTGCGCCTCGATGCCGGAGCCACCGGGAAGGCCACTTGGTGTCGGGTCAACGGCCCCTCCAAGGATTCGTATAACGACATTGGCCGAAGCGAGGTAGGGCTCGAGCGTGGTGCATTTGAGATACCGAGCGGCGATTTTTTGTCTTTTAGTCTACCGCCCCATTCGGTGACCGTTGTCAGGGGCTCGTTATAAAAATGCCACAAAGGCTGGCGTCGATGGTGCTTGGTCTGTTGGGATCCATAATGACGCTGGATGCCGACCCCGGTGCCCCGGGCATGCTTGCCGTAACCGGTGCGTTGAGTACTCATGATCCCACAATAGCCAAGGTGACCGACCGCTATGTGCGTGTGGCAAGCGGCCGCGGGATTCCTATCGCAGCTTCGCCGGACTTGCTTACCTGGACCACGGCGGGCCAAGTGTTCGCCACCAACCCGGCGTGGACTTCCCAGCAGATTCCTGGCTCTACCGACTTGTGGGCTCCCGACCTCGTATTGCGGGACGGCCAGTGGCGCCTGTACTACGCTGTTTCTACTTTCGGCTCTAACCGCTCGGCCATCGGTCTTGCGGTCAATAGCCACCTAGATCCGGAGCATCCAGAGAAGGGCTGGGAAGACCTAGGCTCGGTGTTTGAAACCTTTCCCACCAGCGATGTGAACGCCATCGACCCGCAGATTGCCAGCGATGGCAAGAAAGACTGGCTGGTGTTCGGTTCTTTTTGGTCGGGGATCCGACTAGTGCCTCTCGATGCTACTGGAAAGGTTGTGGCCGGCGAGGTGCCCCAGCCGTTGGCCCAACGCCCCGACCCGCCTGATGCGATAGAAGGGGCCTTCCTTTACCGCCATGGTGACTGGTACTACTTGTTTGTTTCGTTTGATTTTTGTTGCAAGGGCCTACAATCAACCTACAACATCCGCGTGGGCCGCTCCAAAAATTTCACTGGTCCGTATACCGATAGGGAAGGCATAGCGATGCTCCTCGGAGGTGGCACCCTCGTCAAAGGAAAAGGCTCGCGAGACATCGGGCCAGGCCATAACTCGATTTTGGTCGATGGCAGCCAGGAGTACTTGGTTTACCACGCCTACGATGTTCAGGTAGCGGGAATGTCACGGTTGCGCATCCAGCAGCTCACTTGGGACGCGCAGGGATGGCCCGTAGCTCCTTAAATATCGAGGGACTTCTCCACCCGCGTGAACTGCTCATCTTCAGCCTTGTGGGTGTAAGCATCCGAAGCGATGAAGAACACCAGAGACACAACGATTCCTACGGCCAGGGCGACACCCAGGGACTGATACCATTTGATCCAAGGATGGCTGGGCGCCGGGAGTAGCGCCATGGCCAGCACCGTCAGAAGCGCGAGCACCACGCACACCAAAGTGGTCATTCCATCAAGCGTTCCTGAGGGACTATCGACCCGCTTATCCCGCAAATCGACAATCTTGTTCACCTCTTCCAGCATCGTTTGGGCTTCCGCTTTCTTTTGGGCGTCGGCTTCGATGTCCTTTTCCAAAACATTGAACTCTTCGAGCAGCTTTTCGAAGGCTTTCTCGGTTCGTGGGTCGCCTCCTGAGGGCGGGGTCATGTCGATTTCGTACTTGCGCACGTCTTCCAAATAATCCAGAACAAGTTCCTTCACCTTCGGTGCTAAATTAGGGTCAAAGGCCCTTGTTTCAAGGATGATGGATTCTAGGGTAGTTGTCTCGCCAAACAGGGTGGTCTGAGCCGCACTCTGATCGCTCCAAACGTTCACGATGATGAAGGCTAGCAGCAGCGTAAAGGCAGTTCCAATGAAACTAAAGACGGCAACTTGGCCATCGGTGTCGCGCTGCTCGAGTTTGATGTAGCCTTTGAGAACCGCAAGCACAACGGGAACAACCACAACAAGAGGTATCCCGATGCAAATCAGCACAATAAACAGAGGCGGTAAAGACAAAAACGCTTCGAGCATAGCTCTCTCCCTAACAAACAAGTAGTAATTTAGGACCCACTGCCTTCGTTAGATTGCACCTCTTGGCACCTCCACGAAGACTTGAGGCTCAAAATGTCCCAAAAACAACTAGGCTGTCAAGCCAAAAAATACCTGGCATTTCCTGCGCCCAATTTTTGCTAACTAGAGATCCAGAGACTTTTCAACGCGCACAAACTGCTCATCTTCCGCTTTGTTGGTGTAAGAATCTGAAGCGATGAAAAACACTAAGGAGATGACAATTCCTACGGCCAACGCGACACCAATGGATTGAACCCATTTGATCCAGGCGTGGCTAGGGGGAGGGAGAAGCGACATCGCAAGGACCGTGAGTAACGCCAACATGACGCACACCAAGGTGGTCATACCATCGAGGGTCCCTGAAGCGCTGTCAACGCGGGTGTCACGAAGGTCAACGATTTTATTCACCTCTTCCAGAAGAATTTGTGCTTCGGCTTTCTTTTGGTCATCGGCTTCGAGGTCCTTCTCCAAAACGTTGAACTCCTCGAGCAACCTTTCGAAGGCCTTTTCCGTTCGCGGATCCCCTCCTGAGGGCGGAGTCTGATCGATTTCGTACTTGCGCACGTCTTCGAGATACTCCAGCACGAGTTTTTTAATTTCTGGTGCTAACTTTGGGTCAAAGGCTTTTGTTTCAACAATGATCGATTCTAGGGTAGTTGTCTCGCTGAAGAGAGTGTTCTGAGCTGCACTCTGATCGCTCCATACGTTGACAATAATGAAGGCTAGCAACAGCGTAAAGGCAGTGCCAATAAAACCAAAAACGGCCACTTGACCATCTACGTCCCGCTGTTCGAGTTTGATGTGACCTTTCAGGACGGCATGCACAACGGGTATCACAATGGCCACGGGAGTTGCGATGCAAATCATCACAATGAGCAAAGGCGGTAAAGACAAAAACGCTTCGAGCATAATTCTTCCTTTAGTTAGCTTACTAACTTAGTCAGCAACGCTGACAAAAGTAGACTGTTAACTGAAAGGAAAAAGCTGTCAAGCCGTAAACCTGGGCCCTAGGTAGAGTGCTCTTCGCGAGTAGCCTGTAGCCTTTCACCTTCTCGGGTGTTCTGAGAGGAAAGAGGCAAGGATGCGCATTTTATTAGTGGAAGACGAAGAAAAGATAGCCCTATTTATCAAACGCGGACTCCAAGAGGCCGGGTATCAGGTTGAGACTTGTGGCGACGGTAACCAAGCCCTCGACGACGCCCGCAATACCGACTACGACGTGGTGGTTTTGGACATTGCCTTGCCGGGGCGGGATGGCCTTTCGGTTTGCCGAGCCCTGCGCCAACACCGGCGGACTATGCCTATTCTTATGCTTTCGGCTTTGGACTCCGTTCCCGATAGAATTGCCGGGCTCGATGCCGGTGCAAATGACTACCTCACTAAGCCATTCGCGTTCGAGGAGTTTCTGGCCCGTATCCGGGCCTTGCTGCGCAAGATCGACGCCACCGAGGCCACCAGCCTGGAATGTGCCGATTTGAGGGTGAATCTGTTGTCGCACAAAGTGGAGAGAGCTGGCAGGCCCATCGAGCTATCGAACAAGGAGTTTGCGCTGCTGGAGTATCTGATGCGGTCGCAGGGGCGAATCGTGACCCGCAACATGATTAGCGAGCACGTGTGGAATCTAGATTTCCATACGATGACTAACGTTATCGAAGTCTACATCAATTACCTAAGGCGCAAGATCGACGATGAGTTTCCTCTCAAACTGATTCGGACCATCCGCGGTCGGGGTTACCAGATCTCGGGGGAGCCATGAAACCGGGGCTTCGGCTACGGGTAACGCTTTGGTCGCTGGCAGCAAACGGGCTGTTTTTGACCGCTGGCACTTTTTTCTTGTTCTGGCTTCTCGACCAGCAACTCACCGGTGCGCTCGACGAAGCCCTGGCCGTGCAGGCGCGCGCCACCGCGGGGCTTGTAGAATCGTGGGTTCTTGCCGAACTCAAGCAAACCGCAACAACCGGCTCGGCAAATACTGTTGCCAGCCTACTGGCCTCAGACTCAAAGCGCGCCGGCCTGCAGGACCTCTTCACCCCGCCCAAGGATGTTCCAGCCAACCTTTCGACGATGACGTCACTACTGGACTCCGAAGGGCAGGTTGTGCTCTCAACCCATGCTCCTAACGCAATGGATGTTCCCGACGAAAGCGTGTTGCGAGTGGTTCGTAGCGGTCGCATTCATCAGGCCCTGGTCACCGTAACCGACTCTCAAGACCAAGAGAATGCGTTCCGAGTTGCGACCGCGCCTGTTACCATCGGTGGACAAGTGGATGCCTTTGTGCAAGTCCTCGGACCCTTGCAGGCACTGCGGTCTACCTTGATCCGTGTGCAGACCGTCTTGGTGTTCTGTGTGGTGGTACTCATGGCACTCAACGGTTGGCTGGTGGGCCTTGCCCTCAAACGGGCCTTTCAGCCGGTGGACAGGTTGGTGGCCGATATTCACCGCATCACAGAAAAGAATCTCTCGGTGCGGGTTCCCGTACCTGCAACCCAAGATGAGATCCGCCGGCTCAGTGAAACCTTCAACGCCATGCTCGAAAGGCTTGATCGTGGCTTTCAGTTTCAGTCGAGGTTGTTTCAGGACCTCTCGCACCAACTCAGGACGCCCCTAGCCA
This sequence comes from Spirochaetales bacterium, assembly GCA_947478845.1. Classification (GTDB taxonomy): domain Bacteria; phylum Spirochaetota; class Spirochaetia; order JABEVK01; family JABEVK01; genus JAIFLN01. Next base: position 351,819 of record CANJXC010000002.1, read on the forward strand.
TTTTAACCGGAACCCTAGAGACCGCCCTTCATCAGGCCCGCACGGTGGAGGAATACCGCTCCATTCTCGAAAGCAATCTGGACGAGGTGAGCCGGGTCACCCAGCTCATCGAAAGCCTCCTGCTGCTGGCTCGCCTCGACTCCCAGCAGATGGAGCTCAATACCGAGCGGATCGACCTAGGCGATTTCTGCCGCCAATGGGTGGAAGACTTCTCGCTGCTGTTTGGCTCCCGGGAACTCACTCCCGTCTGGAAACAAGACAGCCCCCTGCTGGTGAGCCTCGACGAAGCCCGGCTCGGTCAGGCTCTGTTGAATCTGCTCGACAATGCTGTCAAACACAGTCCCGTGGGAGGTTTTATTACTTTCCATCTTTACCGCAGTCAAAACATGGCTGTTCTGGACCTGATCAATCAGGGGCCTTCGCTTGTCCCCGGTACCGAAGAGGCAATTTTTCAGCGCTTCTATCGCGCCACCGATGGCAAACCCGGTTTTGGGCTGGGGCTACCCATTGCCCGGGCTGCGGCAGAACTCCATGGAGGAACACTCAGCGCCTTCACTCCATCACACCCGGGAGCCGGCTTTCGGCTCAGTTTGCCTCTTCTGGTGGCTGAGAGAAGTTTAATTTCCAATTAACGGGGTCCTCAGGTGGCTGTTGTAGTTTGAACACAGGAGATTCAAAATGCGCAAAATGCTGTTGCTTTCGATTCTGTTTTCGCTCGTCTCGGCCGGACTTGTGTTCGCTGCCACCCCCACCAAAACGGTGGCTGCTACGTTCGTTTCGTTCAAGGCTGCCGACTCAGCTGTCAGCACCGACGATAGACTTCCTCAATACACCGACGAGGCGCTTCCGCTTTTGACGTAGAAAAGCGGCGGGACATCTCTATGATGGGTTTACCACAACTACAACATGGAGAGCCCGCCAATGCGTCAGAAGGAGAGGAGGATGCAC
>CANJXC010000003.1 GCA_947478845.1 Spirochaetales bacterium
TACGACGGATTTCGAGTCCGTTACCTTAAACCACTCAGACATCTCTCCAAGGCGACCAAACACTAACAAAAAGGCGGGGTTTTGCAAAGAGGTTATTCCTTCTATACTGACGCCATGGCGATCTTTGCCCGATCTTTTGCACTTGCGGCCTTGCTGCTGACCCTCGTTCCGGCTCTTTTTGCGGTGGACTCCACCCCCCTACTTTCGAACTTTCAAGACCCGGTAGACCTTGAAGCGCTGCCCGATGGTTCGGTTTTGGTGGCACAGCGCGGCGGCCTCATAATGCGGGTTTATCCTGAGGAAGATCGCCCCACGGCTCAGGTGTGGGCCGACCTAAGTTCGTCGACACTGACCGGTCCCGAGATCGGGCTACTCGGTATCGCGGCCGACCGGGATTTTGGGGCCACAGGCTATGTCTACGCCTTGCAGAGTTTCTCCAGCGGTAGCGAGGTCACCCTTCGTATCGTCCGACTGCGCGATAGCGCCACGGGCGCCTTGCTCAATCGTGTCATTGCCGAAAACCTTCCCTCGGGTACCGAACATCCAGGCGGAGTCTTGGCCATTGGTCCTGACGGAAAGCTGTATGCAGGTGTTGGCGACGGCGGTATGGAGGCCTCTCAAGTAACCCCCTCAAACCTGCGGGCTGTGCTGCTCAGGTACAATGTCGATGGCTCGATTCCTGACGACAATCCCGACCCGAAATCCCCAGTTTGGGCGTGGGGCCTGCGCGACCTGCGGGGGCTGGCGTGGCAGCCGAGCACCAATCGGCTGTATGCGCTCGACCGCGGGCCAACGATTCCCAAGGGCACGATGGATGAGCTCGACCTGATTGAAAAAGGTAAAAACTACGGCTGGCCAAAGTATGTGGCCCGTGATGTCGCGACGGGAATCACCAAGCCGGTGATTTACTGTTCGAGCGGCCACTCTTGGGTCCCCGGTGGGGCCCTGTTTGTGAATAATGGCGACTGGACAGGGTCACTGCTGTTTCCCGGCGCCGGCGAAGGGGTACTGTATCACCTCACGCTCGACTCAAGAACTCCGACAAAAATTACTTTTTACGAGGAATTGATAGGCGGGGCGCTCGGGGCGCTGATCGACGTGGCGGAATCTCCCGAGGGCAACCTGTACCTTCTCTCGCGTTCAACCCTGTACCGCCTCACCCAAGACTAGAGAATGTGCGCCAAAAACTTCTTGGTGCGCTCGTTCTGGGGCCTTTCAAACAGGTCGGCAGGGCTTCCAATTTCAATAATTTCACCCTGGTCCATAAAGATCACCCGGTGAGCCGCCGCCTTGGCAAAGCCCATTTCGTGGGTCACTACCATCAGGGTCATCCCCTCCCGGGCCAAATCGAGCATAACGTCGAGCACTTCCTTCACCATCTCGGGGTCGAGCGCCGAGGTCGGCTCGTCGAAGAGCATGACCTTCGGTTCCATGGCCAAGGCGCGGGCAATCGCCACCCGCTGCTTTTGGCCGCCGGATAATTGCTCGGGCCAGGCGTCTTTCTTCTCAGAGAGACCGACGCGGGCCAACAAACCCACCGCCTGCTTCTCAGCGTCGGCCTTGGAGCGCTTCTTCACGCAGGTTGGTGCCAACATGAGATTCTGAAGGACGGTGAGATGGGGGAACAGGTTGAAGTTCTGAAACACCATGCCGACTTCCTCACGAATGCGGCGAATATCGGAGGTGTGGTTGGTCACGTGGTCTTCGTCGATCCAGATATCGCCGGAGGTCAGTACTTCGAGGCGGTTTACGGCGCGAAGAAGGGTGCTTTTACCGCTACCGGACGGCCCAATCACCACCACGGTTTCTCCCGCCCCAACGCTCATCGACACGTTTTTGAGGGCCTGCAGCTCGCCAAACGACTTCGAGGCGCCTTCAATACGAACTCTATCGGGCATTTTGGTTTAACCTCTCTTCCATGAGCGCCACCAGCCAGCTCAAGATCAGCGTCATCACCAGATAGACAAGCGCCACAACGGTCAGCGGGGGGAAATAGTCACCATGGTTGGAGCCATAATTTTTGGCTAGTCGTAGCAGATCCACCAACGCCATCACGCTCACCATGGAACTGTCTTTGAGCAAGGCAATGAACTCGTTGCCAATGGCCGGCAAAATAATTTTGACGGTTTGAGGAAGGATGATTCGGCGAATCGCTTGCGACCTGCTAAGCCCAAGCGCTAAAGCCGCTTCCATTTGCCCCACAGGCACCGCTTGAATGCCAGCACGGAAAATCTCACCCATGTAGGCACCGTAGCAGAAGGCCATGGAGAGCACCGCAGCAAAGAAGCCGTCGAGGTGGAACAAGTTTCCCAACGCAAAGTAAATGTAAAAAATCTGCACCAGCAGAGGGATCCCTCGAATCACCTCGACATAGACGGTGGCGATGCGGTTTAGCAGAACCACCCGGCTGATCTGGCCCAAACCTGCGGCAAGCCCGAACACCGTGGCCAGAAGGATAGAGGAAAGGGTGACCGAAAAAGTAACCGCCAGACCATCGGGTAGATAGAGAAGAATATCTACCCAAATGTTCTGGTATTTGCCTGACCTCAGTAAGTCAAGGCGTGCCGTCAGTTCGGGAGAGGGAAACAACCCAGCCCACAGCGACAGGACGAACTCCTGCACTGGGGCCATATTGTAGAGGGGCAGGAAGACCAAGAGGCCCAGGGCCCCGAACAGGGCGATTTTCCAGCTGGCTCGGACAGTTTTGTCGCCCTTGCCCGGGATAAGCGCCCCGTCGGTTACCTGAATCCTTACGGGTAGGGGTCTTACTTCAGCCACTGCGCCTTCAGAGCGTCCAAGGTGCCGTTGGTCGACAACGTGGCGAGCGCCGCGTTAATCTTGTCCAGCAGTTCCTTGTTGCCCTTCTTCACCACCAAGCCGTAAAACTCGCTGGTCATCGGGTCGCCTACGATCTTGATCTTGCCGGCAAACTTCGGGTTTTTGACGTATTGAGCCGCGACGGGAGCATCGATCACCACGGCTTCCACCCTGTTGTTGATCAAGTCGTCGAACGAGAGCGCGATATCATCGTAGGCCTTGAGCGTGATGGCTTTGTTCTTGTCGACTTCCATCGAACCGGTGGTGTTCACCTGAGCTCCCACGTTGCGACCGGCGAAATCGGCGAGCGTCATGTCTTTGGCGTTGTCGGCGAGCACCACGAGTACCTGGCCGGCATTCACGTAGGGAGTGGAGAAGTCCATTTCCTTCTGGCGGTCTTCGGTGATAGTTACCGAGGAGGCGACAATGTCGTAGGTACTGTTGGCCAAGCCAGCAAAAATCCCGTCCCAGCTGACCGACTTAAACTCGAGGTCGAGCTTGGCTTCCTTGGCGACGGCCTTCATCAGGTCGACGTCAAAACCAACTTGCTCCTTGGCATCGTTGATGAACTCCATCGGCGGAAACGTCGTGTCTTGGGCAACGATGAGTTTCTTGGCCGGAGCGGTACAGGCGGAGAACAGGGCGGCCACCGCGAGGGTGGTAAGAATAAGCTTTTTCATTTTCCTTCCTTTGCGTAGGATGCCAGTAAAGTAGACACCGGACCCAAGTCGCCTGTCAATGCGGAGGGCGTGGCGCGACTGCTACTGGAGCCATTGAGCCTTGATCTTGTCGTAGGTGCCGTCGGCCTTGATCTTTTCGAGGCCGGCATTGATGAGCGCCAAAAGTTCTGTGTTCCCTTTTTTCACCACAACACCGTAGTTTTCGTCCGTGAGGGGCTCGCCGATCATTTTGAACGAATCCTTGTACTTTTCGTTGCGCAAGACGTATTGAACGGCCACTGGCAGATCAACCACCAATCCAGCCAGTCGCCGGTTGAACAGGTCCTCGAACGCCTGGCCTATTTCGTCGTAGGTCTTTTCGTCACCCTTGCCGAGAGCCGCTTCCACCGCACTGGCCCCAGCAGTACCTGCGAGCACCCCGACGGGCTTGCCCCCCAGCTTGGTCAGCTCTGTGGCTCCACTTTCGAGGGCAACCACTGTGATTTGGCCGGCGTTGAAATACGAATTGGAAAAGTCGTAGGTCGCTTGGCGCACGGGGGTGATCGCTACCGAGGAAACCACCGCATCGTAATCGCCGCGCTCCAGGCCGCTGAAAATCTTGTCCCAACTCACCGACTGGAAGGTAGTTTCAAACCCTGCCGCCTTGGCAATGGCAGAAATCAGGTCGATTTCGAACCCAACAATGGTTTGTTTTTCGAGATATTCCATGGGCGGGAAAGCCGCATTGGTGCCTATGGTGACTTTTTTTGGTCCCGCCGTGCACGAGGCAAGCAAGCCCAGTGCCAACAGTAGGACGAGGGAAAACTTGTAAATTGGAAAGTTCAGTTCGACTAATGGCAGCCGCAGGAGCCGCCACCACCGCAACCGCAGCTCGAAGCCTGAGCTTCAGCGTCGGCCGAGCCTTGGGAGCCACAGCCGCAACCGCCGCCGCCACACCCGCAGGATTCCTGTACGGGGGCCACGTCAGAAATTCCGAGCACGGTACAATCAAAATGCAGGTCGACACCAGCCAACGGATGGTTGGCGTCTACGGTCACCTTGCCCTCGGTCACTTCGGAAATCAGCGCCGAGCGCCATCGTCCGCCAATCTGGGCCTCAACGCGGTAGCCAATTTTAGGTTCGAGGTCGAGACCGAGTTCGGTGGCGGTCATTTCGGCAACGAGGCTTTCGTCGCGCAAACCGTAGGCGTCGGCGGCCGAGACCACAAACTTGGTGTTCTCGCCCTCTTCGACACCGGCCAAGGCCTGGTCGAGGCCCGAAATGATGTCGCCCGAGCCGGCGCAAAAGGTCAACGGACCTTGGCGGTCGGAAGTGCCCAACAGGAACCCATCGGGGGTTGAAAAGCTGTAGGAGATGGTGACGTACTTCTCTTTCGTGATTGTCATGGTAATCTCACTATATAACAGGTTGACGAAGATTAGTATATATTGTTTTCAAGGAGGATTTCATGGATCCTGTATGGGAGTGGGTGCTGAACATTGGCATCGTTTTGGTGGTGGCTGTTGGCATGGAGTTTGTTGCGTGGTTCACCCACAAGTACGTGATGCACGGGTTTTTGTGGTACCTGCACGAGGATCACCACAGGCCGCACGAGGGTCGTTTCGAAAAGAACGATTGGTTCGCCATCTTCTTTGCCATATTGTCGATGGCGACCGTGATTCCTGGAGCCTACTTTCAGATCTGGCCGCTGATGTCGTTCGGAATCGGCATGACGCTTTACGGCGTTGGCTATATGGTTTTTCATGACCTGCTGTTCCACAAACGGCTCAAGAAGTGGATCAAGGTGTGGCCGCCAAAGTGGGTGTATATGCAGCGCATCATCAAGGCCCACCGCATTCACCACAGCTCAACCGACCAAGGCTCGGAGAAAGCCTTCGGATTCTTGTTCGCCTCCAAGAAGTACGACAAAGAGCCGCTGACCTAAGCCGCGTTTCCCGCACTGGACGCATCGGCCAATTGAGCTTACAGTTTCTGGTACTCAGGAGGAGCTCATGTCAGCAAATGTCCTAATTTTTGCGCTGGCCGCAGGCGTTGTCGCGGTCTTGTTTGGCGCATTATCGATCCGTTGGATCCTTTCCAGGCCAGCGGGGAACGACCGCATGCGGGAAATCGCCGAGGCGATACAGCAGGGTGCGGCCGCGTACCTCAACCGCCAATACCGGACCATCGCCATCGTGGGCGTTCTGCTGTTCTTGGTTCTGGGAATCATCCCCGGGCTTGGTTGGTTGACGGCGTTCGGTTTTCTTACCGGAGCCGTGCTCTCTGGAGCAGCCGGTTATATAGGAATGAATGTTTCGGTGCGTGCCAATGTGCGCACGGCTGAAGCGGCCCGCACGGGCATCAACGCGGCGCTCAATGTGGCCTTCCGCGGCGGTGCCATCACCGGCATGCTGGTGGTTGGCTTGGGCCTGCTCGGAGTTGCCGGTTACTACTGGTTCCTGCAGGCTTTTGGGGGAACCACCAAGTTGGAGGAGGTGGTGAAGCCTCTGGTTGGGCTCGGGTTCGGCGCGTCGCTGATCTCGATTTTTGCGCGTCTGGGCGGTGGCATCTTCACCAAGGGCGCCGACGTCGGTGCTGACTTAGTGGGTAAAGTGGAAGCAGGAATCCCGGAAGACGACCCCCGCAACCCGGCTGTTATCGCCGACAACGTAGGCGATAACGTGGGTGACTGCGCCGGTATGGCCGCCGACCTTTTTGAAACCTACGCCGTTACCCTGATTGCCACCATGGTGCTCGGCGCCTTGGTCATCACGGGAACCGACAGCGGCGTGCTGTATCCGTTGGCTCTTGGAGCCTCCTCGATTGTCGCCTCGATCATCGGTTGTTTCTTCGTGCAGTACAGTGGCAAGGGTAAAATCATGACTGCCCTTTACAAGGGACTCGCAGTTGCTGCGGCCTTGTCTCTGGCCGCCTTCGCCGCCATCACCTGGTATTCTGGCTTGGTGCCCGACAACCTGCTGGCCAATTCGGGCTTTGCTGACGGAGCGCAATGGCGCCTGTTCACCGCCTGTGGCGTAGGAATTGTGCTGACGGCTCTGATGGTGGTGATCACCGAATACTACACCGCCACTGAATACTTCCCGGTACGCCACATCGCGGCGAGTTCGGTGACCGGCCACGCGACCAACATCATTGCCGGCTTGGGCGTTTCCATGAAAGCCACGGCTCTGCCGGTGATCGCCGTCTGCGCCGCCATCTACGGGGCCTTCTTGGTTGCCGGGTTGTACGGCATCGCTATCGCCGCCACTTCGATGCTTTCCATGGCGGGCATCATCGTCGCGCTCGACGCCTTCGGCCCCATTACCGACAACGCGGGCGGTATTGCTGAAATGGCAGAACTCCCCGAGGAAGTGCGCAACATTACCGACCCCCTGGACGCCGTGGGAAACACCACCAAGGCTGTTACCAAGGGTTACGCTATCGGTTCGGCCGGTTTGGCTTCTCTGGTACTTTTTGCCGATTACACCCATGCCTTGTCGGCCAACGGGGCCAACGTCACGTTTGACCTTTCCAATCACATGGTGATCATCGGGCTGTTCATCGGTGGAATGATTCCCTACCTGTTTGGCGCCATGGCCATGGAAGCCGTGGGACGAGCTGCGAGCGCCGTCGTTATCGAAGTGCGCCGTCAGTTCCAAACCATCAAGGGCATCATGGAAGGTACGGCTAAGCCGGACTATTCACGGGCCGTCGACATGCTCACCGCGGCTGCCATCAAGGAAATGCTCATCCCATCACTGTTGCCGGTTGGCATCCCCATCCTTGTCGGCCTGCTTCTTGGCCCCGTGGCCTTGGGCGGTATGCTCGTCGGTACCATTATCACCGGCCTATTCCTTGCCATCAGCATGACTAACGGTGGTGGAGCTTGGGACAACGCCAAAAAATACATTGAAGACGGCAACCACGGCGGTAAGGGCTCCGATGCCCACAAGGCCTCGGTCACCGGCGACACGGTAGGAGACCCCTACAAGGACACTGCCGGACCGGCCGTGAACCCGCTGATCAAGATCATCAATATCGTGGCCCTCCTTATTGTGCCGCTCGTGACGATGGTCCACTAAAGGAAGTTGCTATGGAATACAACAAACACCTGTACGCGATTCTGTACCCCAGCGCTGCCTTGGTGGGCTCGCAGCTCTCTGCCACCGATTTTGCGCACCACTTTATCACCGGCTCGAGCAAGTTTTTTAGCGGAAAGCTCATTTTCGCAGAAATTGATGGGGGCTTTCGCAACCCCTACTTCCCCATCGAAGAAAGCCTGGCAGAGCTGACTCACCACGAGGATGGCCGCCCCAAGGCCACCAAATACATTTCAACCTACCGAGTGCTCGAGCATTTGGAGTTCAGCGCCATCAAGAAGCTTTACATCTCCACTCCTGAAGGACACACGCTGGAACTTGCCGAAGGCGCCTACGACAAGCACCATGAGCCAGGGCTGATTCGGGTGTATGCCGAGATTTCGCCCATCTCGATGATGCTCCTGTCGGATTACAATTTTGCCGACTTCGGCAAGTTCATCACCGACCCCAAGAATCGGGTCGGAGCTCCGGCCATGTTCTACACCCAGATTGAGCTAGAAGTGGACGAGTTCCTCAAGGAAATCCAGGCCAATCCGCTGTTGCCTTCTCCCATACCCGATCTGCACCCCGGCATTCTCAGCAAATCGCTGCTCGAGCTCAAACATGCTCCCGACAAGCACACCAAAGGCTTGTCACCAGCGAGTAGCCTGGGCAAGGTCAGCTTCCGTAACATCCGCCACGGGTTCATGTTCGCCAGCCAGAAAGGCACGAAGTTCTTCCCCATGCCAGACCTGAAGACCATCGAAGAGAAGAACTTTAAGTTCTGGAAGACGATGTAGGGAGCAAAAGGCCCGGAAACTCTCGCCCCACTAAATCCAACACTTGGCTGGAATTAGTGGGGCTTTTTTGTGGTTGGGTTTCCTTCTTCGTGCTCACTTTGGGCCGAACTTTGTACTTTTCGAGCACCACGGCCCGTACTCCCCTTACTGCCCGGCGCAAGTCGGCAACGCTCTAGGTATCTCACCGCACAAGCTCTCCGAGGGTGCGGTCCGCCACCAAGAACAAGCCTAGCGAACCCTCTGCCTTCGCACTATGCCATCAACCTAGCATTTTGGTGAGCCAACGCAAACCCGCCAGCCGCTTTACAGTGTAAATCGAGCCCCAACTGTCTGGGTAACTCGAGGAATCAAAATGTAAACGTCAGGTCCGACCTCTAGGCTTCCAAAAGCATAGAGACCCTCCTGCACCTTAAAACCAATGGAAGCGCCAATGCTCGCTGCAGGCCAAAACTCGGCATTCCCGTATATCTTGTCGATAAACTCTTTGCCGTCGTAATGCAGGCCGTTGTTAAAGCTTATGTACTGCGCCCCGAGGCTGGCACTGAACGAAAGATCAACTACGCCCAGAACAAATCTGAACCCCGCTGAGTACCTAAGCTCGAAGTACGCTTTCGTCAACAAAATGCCTTTAGCGGCAATAGTCGCTGAATCAGGAATTTTGTCTCCAACGCTAAACGGAAAGGTCAAAGACTGCACCCCAAAATCTGCTATCGGTCCGTGAAAAAAGCCACCCTCTTCACCGCCAAGAAAATTGCAAGACGCCGTTCCCCCGAAAAACAAGCTGGGGGCCGCAAGGACAATATTGGTGCCCACCAGTGCAGAAATTGCTACTTCGGTATTGCTCCGCTCCGATAATTGTGCCGACAATTCAAGGGGAGCTATCAGGGCAACCAAGGCTACAAACGTTTGAAAATATCGGCTCAAAATATTCTCCATTCTGCATCACAATGTGCAATCTGCACTCAGAAGTTCAGCTTCGCAACTTTTTGTGAACCAATTAAGTTCCCGCCACTATAGGCCCAGAATCTAAATGTGACAACATTTTCAACCTTCCCGTGGATCAAGCAAAAAAACGGGGTTGCATTTTCAGATCTCTCTTCGGCTCAAGTTACCTCGGCCCTAGCGGTCGTAGAGTCCGCAATGGGAAGCTCGGGCTACACTCTGTTCAAGGCTGTCCGGGCATCGGATCAAGACAATGCAAGTTCCAATGCGAACATGTTTGGTGAGGGAAAATACTACTTGGCAGTTCTAGGTACGCCCTCAGCAAGCTCCACTTGGATCTTCCACTTCGGCGGTTCTCAGTGGTACCTTCACGGATGTGGTCAATGGGCCCAATGGCCCTGGAAACCACGATGGCCCTTCTTCCACAAATGCGTCAAATCAGTCCTATCCGACAACCTCAAGAGGAATGGCAGTTTCTGGGATGAGCACTAGCCAAAAGGCGCTGGTCAAGACTGTCATCGAAGCGTGGGTCAATAACTTACCAACAGCAACTGCTTCGAGCCTGTTGGCAGATTACGAGTCCGACACGTCGATGAACGCAACCTATATGGGAATGTCGAGTTCTGCCGACTTTTCCTCCACAGCAGGCGATTCGAGTATAGGGTCGTATTTCCGGGTCGACGGTCCGAGGGTTTGGATCGAGTTCGTAGTTCAGGACGGTTACCCGATCAGCACTTCCGACGGTAAAATCCACTATCACACGATTTGGCGTGATAAGACCACGGATTACGGAGCCGAGTTCTAGTTTGTGACTTTTAAGAGCGGACCTTTACTCGTTGTTTTCCTTCTTTTCTTGAAGGTACCCGGACTTGCTGCCCACCCAGCGCCTCATTCTTCGATTGAACTCACGATTCAAAAGACCGAGGTCATCGCCAAACTGAAAGTCCCGCTGAGAGAATTAGAACTGGCCTTTCGCAAAGGACTCTCGGATTCACCCAAGGACTCAGTTTCGAAGTTTCAGTCGGAGTTGAAGGCTTATATTCGCAGTCACTTAAGCCTCCATTCCGAGGGCGGGGAACTTTGGCAACTTTCGCTGGAATCCGATTTAACCGCAGCGGGAAATGAGAGTTCAGCAGACTTGGAATGCCGCTTGAAGCTCGTGCCTCCACAGTTTGAGGTACCAACAAAGTTCACCCTCGTCTCCGATTTGGTTCGGCACGAAGTAGTCAACCATCAACTCTTCGTTGTCCTTTCGCAAGACTTTAAGTACCAAAGAAGCCCAAGTGAGGCTCACATTTTGGGCGTGGCGAGCTACCTCCACAATTCTGTTGTCATAGACCGTCTACAATGGACGGTGGACGAGTTTCTCAGGACTCCGACCAAGCCTAGTCCAGATCTTTAAAATTGTTACTGGTTTTACCTTAGGCCACTCGACAACCTTGGTTGTGGCTGGGTTAGGGTGGGTTCGGTTTCGCGGGGATTGGATTGAAGCCATCATAGCGTTTTCGGTGCTGTTCACTTCAGTCCATGCCTTTCGTCCTGTTTTTCCAAAACTTGAGGCTTGGATTGCCGTCGGCTTTGGGCTGTTCCATGGATTAGCATTTTCAAACGTTATCGCCTCGTTTCATGTGGATGCCGGTCAATTTGCCACTAGTATTTTTGGGTTCAATTTAGGCATCGAAACTATGCAGTTGGCGCTAGTCGCCTTGGTGGTACCGGTTATTTTCCTACTTCTGAAAAACAACACAATCTATGTTTGGGTCAGGGTTTCAATTACGATAAGCGGAGCGGTAGCAGCAATCGTTTGGATACTACAAGCCATTGTTAGGCCTTAGACGATTAGTGTACCCGCAGGCGAAAATAGCCGCTGCTCCGTAGGCGACGAGGTGCAAACCCGGGCTGAAGACGCTGTTGCGGTCATCGCCTCGAAATCTTCCCGCCCCAAAAAATAGTCAGACGGGAGGCGCTCAGCGCACCCTCCGTCTGACTGACTTCTTTTTCGGTGACCGGACCAGTTATTTGGGCAGGAGAACCGAATCGATCACGTGGATGACGCCATTGTCGGCGGCGATGTCGGCGGCCACAACCTTGGCGCCGTTGATGGTTACTCCATGAGCGTGCGCAATGGTAACCATTTGCCCTTGCACGGTCTTGGCGCTGGTCAGCTTTGCAGCGTCAGCGGCCATAACTTTCCCTGCCACCACATGATAGGTGAGGATGCTGGTCAACTTGGGGATGTCTTTGAGCAAGGCTTCCACTGTGCCTGCGGGCAACTTGGCAAAGGCCTCATCATTGGGAGCAAACACGGTAAACGGACCGTGGCCCGTCAAGGTGTCTACCAAACCAGCAGCTTGCACGGCCGCTACCAACGTCTTGAAACTTCCCGCTCCAACTGCCACTTCTACGATATTTGCCATGGGATCCTCCTAGGATACTTGTCCTTGGGGGCGGTGTCTCAGCCTCCGCTTTGATCCACCCCGAGCGCGAGAACATAAGCCCGCATATCCCTTGGGTCAAGCGAATGTCTAATAAACTCATCTATTTTTCATAGACACGTTGAGGCGAAGTGAGCAAAAACTCTAAATAATCAAACGATGATAAGGCGAACGTGATTGCGTTCCACCATGATTCGTGACGCCTCGGAAAGACCGCTGTCTGTAATGACTGTGTGAATCTTGTCGAAGCCGCAGAGAAGCAACGGACCAGCTGACTCAAACTTTGAGCTGTCGGCCAGCACGATTAGCTCCTTGCCTTGTTTGATCATTTCCCGCTCAGTCTGGATCAGCACGGGTTCGGAGTTGGTCGCTCCCCTCTCATCAATTCCTCGAACTCCAAGGAAGACTTTGGTGGCTCGGTAGTGTTTAAAAATGTTGTTCTCAAAGGGGTTGAGGATGATTTCGGAAGAGGGATAGACCACCCCTCCGGCGCAAATTACGGTGTTCTGACTGTGCCGAAGCAAATGTGCCGCAATCGCAAATGAATTGGTGATCACCTGAGCGTGGTGCGAAGTAAGAAACTCAGCCATCCAAAAGGTGGTCGAACCACCGTCGATCATGATGGTTTCCTCGTCACCGATCAGCTTGGCGGCGGCGGCGGCAATAGCTTTCTTCTGGGCAAGCATCTGAACCTTTCGGTATTCAAGCGGGGGCTCTGCCAGCTTGGGGGGAACGTGAAGGCTTTGAGAGGGCAAGTTCAAAGGGGCCAACTCAGCACCCCCATGGATTCGAAGCACCAGATTCTCTTTGGCCAGCAACCCTAAGTCTCTGCGAATGGTTGCTTCTGAGGCGTCGAGAACTTTCACTAGCTCTTTGACAGTAATGAAGCCCTTTTGTTTCAGCTGGCTGAGAATCATGACTTGCCGTTCACGTTCCAGCATGCAATTGTCTCCTTTTGTGCGCGTCATACTCCAGACTCAAGCAGATTGAACTGCGAACAGTTGCCGCATCCGAGCAATGTTGTCCTCCAGCAGGGCCCGGTTGTCAAAAATTGAAGAGGTGCCTGCGACGAGCACCTCAGCCCCCGCGGATACCATGGCGGGAATATTTTCCCAGCTGACATTGCCGTCCACTTCGATTTCGATGGAGTACCCTTGCTGATGAAGGTAATGCGCTAAAGCCTGCAGTTTTGTAAGAGTCTGCGGGATAAGCCGCTGCCCAGAGTACCCCGGGTTAACCGTCATCACACACACCAAATCCACTTCGGGCAGAAGGGGTTTTACCGCCTCCAGGGTGAGGGCAGGATCTATCGCGATTCCCACTCTCGCCCCGGCTTTTCGGATGGCCTGAATCGTCCGCAAGGGGTGGTAGCAGACTTCGGGATGAAAGGTAATCAGACTGTTCGGAATGGCCGCGAACTCAGGCCCAAACTTGTCGACATCTTCGATCATGAGGTGGATGTCGAGGGGAATCGCACAGTAGCCACGCAGGGCGCGGCAATAATCAATGCCCAACGTGAAATTGGGCACGTAATGGCCATCCATGATATCGATATGGAGGTACTCGATGCCAAGGTCACCAAAAGTATCCACTGCGGCCTTGAGGTGGATGAAATCCGCACACATCATCGACGGAGAGATTTTCAAGCCCGATCCCAATTGATGATCACCTTTAGGCTGTCGCTGTCGGCTGACCGCTCTATCGCCTTTTTAATCTGACTATGCCCAAATCTTTCGGTAGAATTGGTCATCCGGTCGAGCAAGGGAAGTTTCTTCCCGTTAATCATGGCGTGAGCCTGGTTAATGCCGTACATGCTCGAACCGTGAGTGGCCTGATAACACTGCAGTTTGTAGTGTATGTCGTTGTTGAGGTCGATGGTATGGTCGATGCGGGGCTTTCCTCCTGCTCCTTTGACTCCGGCGTGGCCATCGAGCACTGTGCCGTAGCCCATAAGCTTTGTCGCCAGCTCATAGGCGGCCGGGGCTGATGCGTTCACCATGACAAAGTGCGGTTCGTTGAAAGGAAGGCATTCGCGGCCCACCCTTTCCACCACGTTCTCGTCCCATCGGACTCCAACAACCCGCTCGTTGCCGAAATCTCTCAGAACCCTCTCCAGCCGCTCGGCTCCCCGATTTACCAAAATCACCTTACGGGCACCCATAACCAAGGCACTCTGAAGGGCGTAGGTGCTCTGCGAGCCCGAACCAATCAGAACGACAACCCGGTTCTCGATGCAGTTGTTAACCCTGGTCAGACCCTCCAGCCCGCAGGCAATCGGCTCCAGCTGGCAGATGTGATCCGGGCTGACGTCGGCGTCAAACTTGACTATGGGGCCGCAGTCGACGAACCAGGCAGGCAATACGGCGTGGGACCGAGCAAAGCCCGGGAACTCATGACCGGTGGCCTGGGTATTTGGGCAACTGGTCCAATCACCTGTACCGTGATTACCGCAATAGATGCAGGAGTCGTCACCACAAGGAATATCGCAACCAAGGCCAACTAGATCGCCCTTTTTAAACTTCACGACTCCGGACCCCACCTGATCGACTTCAGCGCAGGCCTCATGAAGAATGATGGCCGGCCATGTTTTGATTCGGGAAAGCCCCTGTTGATAAATCACGACATCCGACTGGCAAACAGAGGTCCTCAAGGTCCGCAAACGGATTTCTCCCGGACCAGGAACTGGAAGAGGTTCTATGACCGCAGAAAAGTTCCCACTCGGTCGGTCGAGATAGTAAACCAAATTATTCATTGCTACAACATTACCGCGGGCCATTTCCGGTGTCAATCATAATCACTCATATACAGTCATTTACGCTTGCAATCAGTCACAGCTTGTCCTATCATGCTATAGTTCCGTGCCTAAGGAGTCCTTGTGAAAGCTTTGGTTTTGGAAAACAACGCTCACCTCGTTTTTCACGAAGTACCACCGCCAGTTGTTCCTGAATCGTGGTATTTGGTGCGAGTTGTGGCCGCTGGAATTTGTGGTTCTGACCTGCATCGAGGCTTCGAGTCCGGGGCTTACCACTACCCTTTAATCATGGGTCACGAGTTTTCTGGAGTGGTTGAATCGGCTCCCATAGGTGGTAGGTATTTAAGAGGAGCCCGGGTCGCAGTGTTCCCTCTGTTGCCGTGCCGTAACTGCCGACCGTGTTCCACCGGAGATTTTGCCCAATGCGCGAACTACGATTATTTGGGGTCTCGCCGCGACGGAGCCTTTGCCGAACTGATACCCGCACCCGAAGCCAATTTGTTTGCGGTTCCTGAGAACGTCCCACTTACCATCGCTGCCATGACCGAACCCTGCGCGGTGGCACTTCATGCCGTTCGCAAGCTGAACCTGCAGGGCGGAGAAACGGCAGTAGTCTTCGGAGCCGGACCGATCGGTAACGTGGTTGCGCAGTGGTTGAGCTTGCGCGGCTGCTCCCAAGTTGTGGTGGTCGACATTGACGCCCCCAAACTCGAACTGGCCCGCTCGATGGGCTTCCTTGCGGTCAACTCGAAGGAAGAAGACCCGGTGAAGGCCATTTCATCGCTAACCGGCGGTGAAGGGGCCGAATTGGCCGTCGAGGCTGTAGGCTTGGGCATCACGTTTCGGCAAGCTTTGCTGGCCAGTGCCCGCTTTGGTCAAGTGGTATTTTTGGGCAACGCTAGCGATGACCTGGTTTTGAGTCCGGTCGACATGACGGGGATCCTTCGCAAGGAGTTGACCATACGCGGCACCTGGAACTCAAAAGTGGCTCCACAGGGAAACAACGACTGGACTACGGTGCTGGAATGCATGAAAAACACACTCAACCTCGCACCACTAATCAGCCACAACCCGCCGCTATCTGAGGGAGGCGAGGTCTTTTCCCGGATGTATGGGAAAAAAGAATCGTTTCAGAAAGTTTTGTTTCGAGTGACGGAGGAATAAGTGAACCTTTCGCTAGGGATTAAATCGGATCCCATCGAAAACCGGTATAGTTTCAACTGGCTTTTTGCCTTGATGAGTAAGAATCAGGTACGCCACCTTCAGTTGGGCGGATTCTTTGAACTGCCGTTTCTAGAAGATGCTTTCTTCCACCGCTTGCGAAAACAGGCTGAAGATTCTGGAATCGAGATTTCAAGTGTCTTTACGGCGCACCGGGAAATCCACGGATGGTTTTCAGGAGACCGCTCTATGGAGTCGGCGGCAAGGCACATCTATGAAAAGTTCATTCACGCCGGTTCCGTTTTGGGTGCCGATTTTGTCGGTTCAAGCGTGGGCTCGGTGTTGCGCGACCGTATGGATTCCAAGGCCGAGGTCATCAGGACATATTTGAGTCACATGAAAGAACTAATGCGGTTGGCCCACGATGAAGGCCTCAAGGGGCTCACGATGGAAGTGATGTCGTGCCTGGCCGAGCCACCTACCCTCCCTGAAGAAATCGACCATTTTATGCAGGAGCTGCAGAATCACCATGAAGCTTTTCCGGGGTCGACGGTGCCTGTTTATATTTTGGGAGACATTTCTCATGGGTACGCAAACGAGCTCGGTAAAGTTGTTCATTCCAACACCGAACTATTCCTTCGTTCCATACCCTACATGAGTGAGTTTCACTTCAAGAATACCGACTCCAAGTTCAGCTCCACCTTTGGATTCTCAACGTCGGAGCAGCAAAAAGGAATAGTAGACCTGAAGCAGTTTGTGGCTCTCATCGACGAGTATTCATCCCAGTTTCCGCAGAAGCACCTCATCGGCTACTTGGAACATCCTGGCCCTAAATTGGGGAGAGACTACACCGACCACCTACTCGAGCCCATGCTCACTGAATCGATCCACGCCATTCAGACCGTTTTAAACAACCGAGGATAAACACTACGCCGTTGACGAACGAGTGAGCTCTGTTCGCGACTACGAGACAGCGGAAAAACTCAAGCGCCCAGCTTTCAGCGGTTTTTTTTCACTCCGAAGGCTTTGCGGATGGCTTCTAAGTAGGCCAGACCGTTAACGGTGTCCGGCTCGATGTAGCTACCTTCGGTCCACTCATTCCAAGAGTTGATCGTCACTACACTTGGGCCTAACTGCCCTTCAAGATGGCTAAGGGAGGCTTCCAGAGCGCGTTGAAACTCCGCTGGAGTGTTACCGACCAGAATCGGCGTGTGCGGGTAGCCTAGGGGAGCGTGCATGTCGCTCTGCACGGTGCGAGGACTGGCATCCCAGCCCATAGAAACGTTCGGGAAATACGGAACCGAGAACTGCTTCCGGAACTTCGGCCAGTCAGCGACAGCCTTGTCGGCGTAGGCCGGGTAATCCACGGTGGGGTAGGTGTCCATCGGCACGTTGTGAATCCACACGTACGAAGTGACGCTGTCGAACCCGAGTGCCTTGACCACGCTGTCGGGGTTTTCCAGGGCGACCTCCGTCGGTAGATTCTGGATTCCCCAAACGACCGTATTGAGGTGCAACTCCCCCAAGCCTGCCGCTCTGACTTTTTCGCGCAGCCGGTCCATAGCCTTCCGGGTTCCCTCGATTCCTTTCAGACCGCTGATCAGACTGGCGAGTTCATAGAAAGAAACGTAGAGGCCACCTTCGACTCGCCAATAGCAGGGGTCACGAAAGTAGTGGTCGAT
Organism: Spirochaetales bacterium; assembly: GCA_947478845.1. Classification (GTDB taxonomy): domain Bacteria; phylum Spirochaetota; class Spirochaetia; order JABEVK01; family JABEVK01; genus JAIFLN01. The sequence goes on from CANJXC010000003.1 coordinate 17,328, forward strand.
CATATAGTCGGTGGCCGCCTGAAAGACTTCTTCAGTAACTTCGCCGCTCTGAAGCAAGCTGCGATCGGTGCTCCGTTTAAGTGGAAAGAGGTTGAACCAGTCATGGTTGGCCCACATCAAGGCGAAACGGAGTCGATCTTTGTTTGGCGCTTTTAGAAAGCCCTCCTCCAGAGCGCGTTGCAAAAACGGACCGGTGTCGTAGAAGTACCAGTCGTAGATGAACACATCGACGCCGTGGTCGGCAGCTGCGTTGATCTGCCGCTCGGCGGTCTCCGGTTTGGATTCATCGAGATAGCCCCAAAGGGGTACCTTGGGCTGGTCGTGGCCCTTGAACCGGGGCGTGGCCACCTTAACCAGTTCCCATTCAGTCCAGTCTGTACCGTGCCAGGCTTCGTTTCGGGGATCGATGTGGTATTGAGGGAAGTAATAGACGGCGACGTCAGGTCGGTTCATGTCTCTTTCATCCTTTTGAAAATCAGGTTTTCTGCACTACGGGAAAGCACGTAAAGGGTTCATCCTGAACTTCCCAATAGGGCTGGTACTTCAGCCGACTACCAGCAAGCGCGAAGTGTAGGGGTCGGCCGGGAATAGCTCGGAGAGCTTGGGGCAAGTTTTGCGGTTCAACGGCAACCTTTACACCTTCGATAGCCTCACCCATGCCGACCAGAGCCATCAAAACCGGCCCATATTCCAACGCGTAGTGAGCCCCGTTTTGGAAACCAGGCTCAGATCCGTAATAGCGAGTTACCCGGAAACCCATAGGCAAGACAAAACTGATAGCATCCCCGGTAGTCCACTTGCGGTCTAAGGTCACGTACGAACCGGGCTCGCCGACGACCGCCTCGTGGCCATTCAACAACACCAACATGGGAGAAGCCACCCAGGAGGGAACACGTATTCGGATTTTCGCCTGCGCGGGCCTATCGGCCGTAACGTCAATACGGACGTGGGGTTGGTAGGGGAACTCGGTGATAGTCTTCAGGCCCAGACCAATCTTGCCAACGCCGAACGCGATGGACGAAGCCGCGAAAAGGTCAACGTAGACTCCGTCGTCGGCAAGCGAGTAGAGATACTCGGGCAAGGAGCCGAACAGCCGCGTCCCTTGGCCCTCACAACAGGTATTCATGCAATGGAAATAGGGCTCGTGGTCGAGGTCTTTGTGGTCTACCAGCCGGGCATGGTAACGAATGCCCCGAGAGCCAATCTGATTGGCGATAGCTGTGTTATAGATAGATTTCTCAATCTCGTTCACGTACTTTTCTTGTTCCGGGTACAACAAATGGAAACGCTGGTTCAGTCTCACCCAAAACACGTTACCGCATAATTCACCCGTGCCGCGGCGCAAAAAGTTTGAGTCGGGCGGGTAGAGGTCGTTGCCTTCTGAAATTGCGAGCGAACCACCAAGGTGCTGCCAATGTTCGTGGTACAAGTCCCAACCCCCAAGCGTAGCCTCCAGATAGGTTTGTTCGCCTGTGGCGAGGTACAGGTCAAGGTAGGGCTCAAGAGCCGTAACCAAATAGTTGTGCGGCCTGTCGTACGGATACAGCCACAAGGCAGCCTCATCGCGCCTTGCCAGCTGCTCGAGCCAATAGTTCTCTTGAAAATACCGCATCACCACAACGAGGTCGTCGCTCTTGCCGATAGGTGTAAAGTACACCCGCGTGCTGGGGATGATTCCCTGAGTTCCCTGCCCCGTCCGCCGCAAAAGCTCGGGCAGGTACACCGAAGAGTTGAACCAGTCGTAGTAGCCACGCAAGAGCCCAAAAGCCTTCTGGTTTCCGGCGTAACCCGCTTCAATCAGCCCTTGTGTCACCCAAGACCTGACATAGGCACCGTTCTCACCTTTAAAGGTCTCAGAACGAGGGTATCCCATAAGGTAGCCGTCAGGTTCCCGGCAGTCCTCGATCGCGTCGACAACTCGGTTCATCATCTCGCGAAGGGCCGAACTCTCGAGCCAGCGCAAATGGTTACCGGCTCCCATCAGAAAATGCCCTGCTTCCGAGCCGGGCAACGTGTTGAACCACTGGTCGCTTCTGCTTTTCGCCAGGGGCTCAGCAGGCTGTCCTGCACGCATCTGGAAATGCCGGGTCATTTCGCCAACGCTCATTGCTGTAAGAAGGTACTCAAGGTTGTTTTCCATCACGGTTTGGAACAGACCAGGACCCAGCGCAACACCCGCGAGCGGAGCCCGGGCCTGATAGGAGACCGGCTTCCAGCGGTTAGGTGGAAGAACGTTTCCGGGGTTGTCGGTGACAACATATTCCCCGTTGGGTCTCTCCGGGCGTGTCAGGGCACAGGCAACCAAATCGCCATGGAGGGAATCACTAACTCGGCATCCTTCCGCTACGTCTCTTCCCCCCACCATGACAAGAAGTTTCGTAAGTGCAAGCCTGTTCTGCCGGAAGCGGTTGGCCGTCACACGAACATAACGTCCACTAATCCCTCCCGCGTGAAACGAGACGACGGCATCCGAGGGGTCGGGAAAATCGGCCTGCAAATGGTCAGCGATCAACGCAGGTGAAACGAAGTTTGGCTCTAGTGCAGTTTCCACTTTGAAACGCAGGGGAAACCCCTCCGAGTCGGAACTGTACATCTTGATTTTTGGGAGAAGCTTCACGGTATCGATGTTTGTTTCCGTGCCAAGGTCTACCTGCACCCAACACCGAAGCTCTTGGTCCCCTTTCTCTAATTCATAAACGGGGGTGAACAGCCGGGCGACCCGCTCGACCCCCATTCCGGCGGCCTCAGCCATGCCAACAATTGGGCTTTTCGGATCAGTCAAGTTAGGTTTCATCGGTTTCTCTTTTGTGTTCGATGGGATCAGCCCTTGACTCCACCGGCTGTGATGCCGCGGTACAATTGCTTTTGGGCAAAGGCGAAAAACAGCATGGGCGGAATGAGTGCGAGGATAAGAAGGGCAAAAACGGCCCCGATGTCGACCTCGTGCTCGCGGGTGAATGTGTAAACAGAAAGTGTGATGGTGCGGTTCATTTTCGACCTGAGGAACAAAAGGGGCATCAGAAAGTCGTTCCAAATCGTCGGGACTTGCAACGCAGAAAACGAAACTGTTACAGGCTGTACAAGCGGGAAGATAATCCGGAAGAAGCGTTGCCGGTACGAGCAACCCTCCAGGATGGCAGCTTCGTCGAGCGTGACGGGCACGGCCTTAATGAAACTGGTGAACATCAACACTCCGAAGGGAATGCCCGCAGCCCCGTAAATCAAAATCAGGCCTACGTGGGTGTCCATGAGCCCGGAAACCCGCATCATGGTATAAAGTGGAATCAGAGCGGCCACAGCCGGAACAATCATAGCTGCCAAGAATACGATGTACAGCACCGAAAAGATCCGCCCCTTTCTTCGGGCCAAACCATACGAGGCGACCGAACAGAGCACCAGCGACAAGCCGATCCCACCAACCGCGAGTATAAGGGTGTTCACAAAGCTGAAGGTGACGGAAGGCTCGGCTAGCGCACGCTGAAAGTTGTCAAGTTGAAACTTCGTTGGCCAGAATTGGGAACGGTTAATTTCTCGACTGGTCTTGAAACCCGACAAGAGTGTGTTGAACAGGGGGACGGCGATGATTAGTGCCAAAAGCCACACCAAGGCCGAAGTGAAGGCTGACCCGAGTTTCTGGAGCATCAGTACCCCACTTCGCGCGACCGGGTAGCGCGCAACTGCACCAAAGTCAGCAGACCAATGATCAGTGTGAAAAGAACCGAGACTGCTGACGAGTAACCGAAACGTTGGTTGTCGAACGCCTCCTTGTAGATGCCGTAGGCAATTGTTGTGGTGGCACCAGCCGGCCCACCATGGGTCAATACAAAGGGAAGTTCGAAAATCTTAATGGCGCCCGTGAGGCCAATAAAGAGGCTCACCGTAACCGAGTTCATCAACAGCGGGATGTAGATTCTCCAGAGGCGGACCCAGCCTCCCGCCCCATCGATGTCGGCACTCTCAAGCAAATCGACCGGAATGGCGTTGAAGCCCGCCAGAAAAATAATAGCCCCATAGCCCAAGTAGCACCAAGCGTTGACGAAGATGAGGGAGGCCATGGACAGAGTTCTGTCTCCCAACCAATCTACCGGTTCTGAAATCCAGTTCATCGCTAATAACAAGGCGTTGAGCATGCCGTGGTAGCGTAGGATTCCACTCCACAGTACGGCCAGGATGACCATGCTGACCACCATCGGCAGGTAGAACAAACCCTTCAGAAATCCGCTACCTGCCATTCCCCGGTATAGTTTGTACGCGAGGAAAAACTGCAGGACCAAGCCGATAGCCAAGCTGACAGTGGCAAACACAACCGTGTTGATGAAGGCCGCGACAAGGTCTTGGTCCTTGGTCAACGCCTTCACGAAGTTGTCCGCTCCTACCCAGGAAAACGCAGGGTCAAAGCCGTCGTAGTTCGTGAAGGCATAGCCAAGATTCAGAACCTGAGGCAAAAGGACAATTAAGGCATAAACCAGCAATGCGGGAAAAATCCACAGCAGTGCAGTAAGGTCTTCGCGCCCCAAGAGCCTCAGGTTGGTTTTCACTTCTTCAATTTGTCCGCGACCCACGAGTCGAGGTTCGAGAGGCCTTTTTCGACGCTATCGCCTGCAAACAGGCCACCAATGACCTCGGTCAACCTCCCCTCAAAACCAGCTGGCAGAAGAGTGATGTCGTGGAAGCCGACTTCGACGCCCTTGGCTTGGGTATCGCCCACGTACTTGGTCAGCACTGGGGGGAGATCAAGTGCAATGGGGAGCAAAGAGGTCAGGGTTTGGATGCTCAGGTAGTTTTTCAGGTTGGCTTCCGAGGCAAAGTAGTTGAACAGTTTCTTCGAAGCAGCTAGGTTCTTGGACTTAGCCGATACGACGAGAATACGGTCGCCAGCAGCTCTCAGGTACACTTTTCCCGCATACGGTTGGACAGGGTAGAGGAAAACGCCCAACTCGAACACGCCCGGGTCAGCACCCTTGATGGAATCGACGCCGGGAACCCAAGGCCCTTGGGGCAACATCGCCGTCTTGCCGTCGGCAAAGTACTGGGCCGACTCGGGCCAAGTCATAGACAACGAAGCCTTGCTGATCATTCCATCCTTGACCAGTTGGGCAATAGCCGTGAAGCTGTCTCGATAGATATCAGACGCTTTGACGCCCTTCGAAATGGCAGCAAACACGTCGTAGGTTTTACCCTTTTCGTAGGCGGCCTTGACCTGCGAGGTGAGGTTCCAGTAGGTCGCCCAGCGGTTGGGCCAGGTGTCCTTGGCTCCAAAGGAGATGGGGTCGATACCGGACGCCTTGATTTTTTTCAGGGCCGCTTGGAAGTCGGCAGGAGTTTTTGGCTCGGAAATGCCCAACTTCTTAAAGATCACCTTGTTATACCAAATGGGGTGTTCGGCAACGCCACCGTTAACTGAGAAGCCGTAGGTTTTTCCCGCTAACGAGAGCGATGCATCGATCGACGGCGCCTTCTTCTGGAGCGCGATGCTCGGCTCGGAGCTTACATCGGCCAGAAGTCCTAGTTTAGCAAACTCCTGAATCTGATCGGGCATGATCAGCATGACGTCAGGAATGTCGCCACCGAGTACCCGAGTCTTCAACAAACTTTGGTAGCGTGAACCTTCGAGAATCTCGTCTTCCACTTTGATGCCGGGGTTGGCAGCCATGAAGGCCGACATAACGGGCTTGTCTTCGCCCGCAGCCATCCAGCTTGTGTATTTCAAAGTTTGAGCCCCGGCGAATGTCACAGAAAGCGTCATCAGAATCAGAACCGAAAATAGTCTTGCCACAGTGTTCCTCCTAAGGATGTCCTTGATTATCAGGGCCTTTTGCCCATCTGTCTTTGGACTGTAGAAACGAGTTTTTGTAGCTTTCAGCGGTCAACATCAAAAGATTTGGCAAGAGAATCCGAGAACTTTTTGGGCGAAATTCCCTCCATCTTCTTGAAGAGGCGGCTGAAATAGTGGATGTCGGGATAGCCGACAGCCTCGGCAACCTGGCCAATGCTGAGTCCGCCCTTTCTGAGCAAAACCCGTGCACGGTCCATCCGCACTCCTGCCAAAAACTCAAGCGGCGCTCTTCCGGTGGCTTCTTTGAAAAGGACCCGAAAATGACCCGACGAAAGGTTGGCTACAGCAGCCAAGTCCTGCGAGGTGAGCGGCTGTGCGAAGTGGACGCCAACCCAATCAAAGACGCGGTTGATTCGTTCGGCGTCGGGGTGCGACCGCCTTAGGCCCCGTTCGTTCACCGACTCCCGAACAGCGAGGCCCAGAATCTTGAGCATGTCGGCACGCAGTTCAACGATAGAGCCAAAATAATTGCTGGAGTAGGTGGCAAACATCGCGGCCAGAATCCTTTCGTACTCGTGGCGGACGGCCGTTTTGAGGACTAAGGGAAACTGAAAGTCGTCAAGTTCAACCACTGGCCGTCCCGTCAACTCCTCTTCCAAGGGTATGAACGGAGCTTGGCGGTAGTCGTTGCTCAGGTAAATATCATCGACGGAGAAATCGTGGCTTTCGCCGAGGTACACCCAGTCAAAATGTACGGCATAGTAGTGGAAATGCCCACCGGGACGCACCTGACACGAGTGCTCGACGTGGGGGGGCATGAAGAGCAAGTCACCCGGCAAGAGTCGGGTTTCCTTTCCTTCGACGAGATAATCGCAGTCGCCGTCTACCACCAGGATAATTTCGTTGTCGTAGATGATCCTGGTAGGCACACGGTATTTGTCGTCGTCCCGGATATGCTGCACCAACCTGACATAAGGCGCCAAGTCTCGGAAACCGACCTTTTTTACCTCTACTGGTGCCATGATGGCTCGATTCTAGCACATAATTCCAACCCGGCAACCCTGTGCTGGGACTGTCTTCTATTCACCACGCTCGAAGTCCACCTCGAAGTCGCTGATATACTCGTGCGCGTCTGCCATATCCTTAAACCACAAACGCGCGCGCTTGCCCAAGCGCAGGCAAGTTCGTCGTGCCTGCACATCCTCGGGTGTGGCCAGCGGCTGCAACGACGGGTACCAAAGGGTGTGTCCCTTTCGTTCAAAAAGCAGCTCGGGGGTGGACCACGCCTGGCTGTTGGCGCCTTCACCCAAATCGCGGTGAGGGTTGAACGAGATGTAAAGGCGGCTCCCAACCCAGTAGCCGGCGTCGACACGGCCCATCAGCATCACCCAACACTCGAGGTGCTCGTTCCAAGACACCGAAGGGCCCCAATGAAAACTTCGGTTGCCTGCCGATACAGGCCCGCCGTTGTCTTCCATCGGAACCCTGAGCGCAGCGATGGGCTGACCTACCCCATCGTAGGGGGCCGCAAAGGCCTTTCCGTTCCAGCGGTGGGCTGAGCCCGTCGGTGTGTCGAGCCGCGAAAGAGACACGCGGGCTACGGAGATGCATTGCCCACGCCATTCTACCACCGGGTCGTGAGCCTTCTCGTCGTACGACTCGGGGTAGGCGTATTCGCCGAAGAAAACGTAAAGGTAATCACCGGAGGCCACGGCAGAAGGATCGCCGACGCCACCGGGAAAAGTGTTGTTCCGGTTAACGGGCCAAAGGATCATGCGCGGCTGAAGGTCTTCGAGCAGGATGCCCCGGTTGGTCCAAGATTCTCCGCCATCGCTGGAGTGCATAATACCAATCCGACACACCGCTTGAATTGACTTGTCTCCCTGCAGCCCAGGGGGCCATTTTTCGTTGCGGTAACCGCGCCCGGTTTCGGGGTCATACGGGAGGGTCGAGGGGTAGTTTTCGTTGTGGTAAAGCGCGTAAAGAGTCCGGCCGCTGGGGTCCGTTGGGTCTTGATAGAGCGTCTCGAACCAGACGGCACCGTGCAACCCTTCGGTGCCAGGAGGCGTGTTCGGGGGCATCGTCGGCGCCACAAAGTCTGCGGTGGGTAAAGCAAACGCCTCATCGCAAGTAGACCCATCGCCATACTTCAGTTCTCGGGCCTCACCCCAAACAGGGTCTTCGCCATACTTGCCGGGAAAAATCCGGAAGGTGTCGCCTACCCAGGCCTCGGCCATGTTGCAATCGACAAAAGAGCCAAACACCTGGCGGGGCGTTGGTACAAGCTTAAAGCGCGGTTGTGTGTGGTTCATCGCAACTCCTTTTGGTTCGTTTCAGACGAAATCCGGGTAAGTAGCAACAGATCGGAAGATTGTTCGGGCATCCCCGTGAACGTCAGGCCCGCGGTGAGCTCGGCTCCGGAGCGCTCCTCGGTGGCTCCCCCTTCGGGATGGCTGAGTCGGTAACGAGCCGTCGGGTCGAGCCCCTTGAGCTTCAGCACCCTTGTTTCTTCTCCCCCCGGCAAACGGAACACGAAAAGCACCGCTTCGCTTTGGTTTGGCATCACATAGAGGAAAGCATTCCAGCGGTCGCCCCCGCCCGTCCTCAGGGCTTGGCCGGTGAGGCGGTGCAGGTTGGCGTCTCTCACAAAGCGGCCGGTCACTTCGCGGTAAGTACGCACATGCACCTCGAGAAGTTTGGCGCACCAAGGCGGTAGGTCGGGCAGGCGGTACGAGAAAGCTAGAGCTCCGAGCATAACGGCCCGCACCATGTAGGTGAGTTGATGCGCCGGCATGTCGGGCTTGATGGGGTCTTTGTCGAGATTGCTTTTATACGACACTCGGTTCTGCGACCAAACGAAGTGGTAGCACACCGAAGGGTGGAGCAGTTGCGTAGCGCCCCAAAAGGTCTGCAGGTGGTGCACTGTGGGGTCGGGGTCGCTCAAAAAGGCTAGGTGGGTGTGCCCGGCCAACCCGAGGTCGATCCGTAGGCCACCGGAAGAACAGTTCTCGAGAACCACCTGCGGGTACTTGGCCCGCACCCTGGCCAGCAAGGCGTAGTAACCCCGATAGTGCTCGAACAGGCCGTCACCGGTGCCGTGGCCGTGGTCGGTACGGTTACAACCAGCGCGGGGATTGAGGTTGAAGTCGAGCTTAAGCCAGTCGGCGCCGTAATCTCGAATGAGAGCCTCGAGAACCCCAAAGGCCCACTCGGCGGCTTCGGGATTGCCGAGGCACAGGTAACCCGCCGGCTCGTCCTTGTTCAGCGCGAGGTACTCAGGGTGACGCAGCGCCACCTCAGCTTTCTTGCCGACGGCTTCGATTTCGCACCAGATGCCGAAGCGGAGCCCCAGCGAGTGCGCGTGGTCCGCAAGCGCCCGGATGCCCGAGGGAAAGCGCAGGGTGTTCACCCGGTGCCAATCGCCCCGTTTGAGGTACCAGTCGACGTTCTCGCTCCAGCCTGACTTGTCGTCGTTGCTGCCTTCAGGGTCGCCGAACCAACCCGCGTCGAGCACGACGGCCTGAAGCCCCATGGCGGCAGAGCGTTCGGCGTTGGCGCGAAACACCTGTTCGTTAATGTCGACGTCCTCGTAGGGCCACCAGTGGTTCCACACCACCGGCAAGGTGCCCAGGAACTCGTTGGCGGGGTACAAGAAGCGCTTGCCCCAACGGCCCAGCGCCACCGCCGCATCGTCGAGGTCGCCGGGCACGTGGGCCGTAATTACGTGCGGTGCCTCCATCGAGGCTCCAGCGGGCAAGGTTTTGGCAAACTCCCAGTCGCTAAGGCCGGCGGTCAGCTCGTAGCCCGAGGCTCCGGGGGTAAACCTCACAATCCAGTTTCCAGACCACGCGACCGCACCTGCCAGCGTGCCCCAGCCCTCGCGGGTGAGCGCAAACCATGGGTGCATGCCGTTCGACGAGCGCCCTGAGGTAACCTCTAAAACCTTGGTGCCCTCGAGGGGTCGACTAACCGGGGTGAACTCAACTCCTGCCGTCGAGTCAAACCAGTGGAGCTGGTAATTCCCCGGCGCCAGTATGGAACGCAACGAGTCGACGCGGGTGAGCTCGGTGGGAGTTTTGCCCACGTTGCGCACTTCCAACCAAGCCTCCACCACGGGAGATTCGGGGTAGGCAACGCTGACGCAATCGATTTCGAGGCCGCCCGAAGTGAAAACTTTCGTCGTTTCCGTAGCACCGTCAGGGCGTCGCAACGCGGTTTGGTTCTGCATTTTCCAATGAGCGTCAGTGCTGATATGGCCGTCGAGGGTGAGCTGAAAGCCTGTTTGCATGGTTATTCCTTGACCGAGCCGAGGGAGATGCCCGAAATAAAGTAGCGCTGGAGGAATGGGTACACCAGCAAAATGGGAACTAGGCTGGTCAGAATCTTGGCCGAGCTCACGGTCTTGTCGGAGAGCCGCGCCATACGCTCGATTTCCTCGCGGGTCATGTGGGCGTTAGCCATGGTAAACTGCACCACGATCTGGTTGAGATAGGTCTGCAGCGGGTATTTGTCCTGCGTTTTCATCAGCACTAAGCCGTCAAAGAAGGCGTTCCAATGGCCAACAACGCTGAACAGCGTGACGGTGGCGAGTGCCGGCAGCGACATGGGCAGGTAGATGCGCCAGAGGAGCGTCCAGGGGCCGGCACCGTCCATGTGGGCCGCCTCGTCGATAGCCGGTGGCAGGTTTTTGAAAAAGTTCATCACCAAAATGACATTGAACACCGGCACGGCCCCGGGGAGCACGAGCGCCCAAATGTTGTCCAGCAAGCCGAGCGACTTAATGGTCAGGTACCAAGGTATCAGGCCGCCCGAGAACATCATCGTGAACACCAAGGTCCACATGTAGGCCATACGAGCGGGGAACTCCTTGCGCCTGCGCGAAAGAGCAAACGCGGTAACCACCGTAAGCAACATGTTCACCGAAACGCCCAAGATGACGCGTTCTACCGAGATCGCAAAGGCCTGGAAGAACGCCCCGTCCTTGATCACGGCCTGGTAGGCCGCCAAGGTGAAGCCCACCGGGTACACGGTGACCATCCCGCCTGCCACCGCCGACTTGTCGCTCAACGAAACCGCTACAATGTGGATGAGCGGGAAAAAGGTTACCAAGGTGACCAGCACCAAAACGGTGGTAATCAACACATCCCAACCCGTGAACCTGGACCGGGAGCCTTTTGGCGCGGGGAGTCTTTTGGTGTTTTCCATTAGAAAATCCGGTAGTTGGCGAACTTCGACGCCAGAAAGTACGACACAGTGATGAAGAAAAAGCTCACCACGGATTTCAGTAGGCCCACGGCCGTGGCAAGCTCAAACTGGAGCTCTTTGAGGCCCGCCCGGTACACGTAGGTATCAATAATGTCTCCCGACTGATACACCAGCGGGTTGTATAGGTTAAGAATCTGTTCTTGACCGGCGTTAAGCACATTTTGAAGGTTGAGCAAGACGAGGAGCACAATGGTTGTCGTGATTCCCGGAAGGGTTACCGAGGTCAGGCGCCGCAGGCGACCGGCTCCGTCGATCTCAGCTGCCTCGTACAGGGTGGGATCGATGCCCGTTAAGGCCGCCAGGTAGATCACCGCGCCGAACCCGAACTCCTGCCACACGTGGGTGCCGATCACGATGCCGGGAAACCACGGGTTGCTGCCCAAGAACATGATGGCCTCGGGCGCGCCAAAGGCCGCGAGAGCCGTGTTCACGATGCCATCGAGGCTAAAAATGTTGGCCACAATGCCCCCCAACAGCACCCACGAGATGAAGTGCGGCAGGTAAACAACGGTCTGGATGACGCGTTTGAGCAGCCGCAGGCGCAGCTCATGGAGCAACAGGGCAAAGGTGAGCGCCGCGGCCTCGGTAAAAATGATTTTGCTGACAGCGATGAACACAGTGTTGTAGAGAATCTGCTGAATCTCGGGAATCTGGAACATGTAGCTGAAGTTCTCGAGGCCCACGAACGGAGAGCCCCAGATACCCTTGGACGGATTAAAGTCTTCAAAGGCCAAGATGACCCCAAACATGGGGTAGATGCTGAAGATGGCCAGAAGCACCATAGCGGGGAGCATCATGAGATGAAAGGGAATCGAACTCGACTTTCTACTCACACTGCCCCCCGATTGGTGATGTTTTGCTACTTCAACATGGAGTTGACTTCTTGGGTAACGGCGGTTCCTCCCATTTCCTTCCACTGCTTGACGAACTCATCGAACGAGTCGACCGGTTTGTCGCCCACAATGATGTTCAGGAACGCTTGGACTTCCAGCTTGTCGAGGTTGACCTTGCGCTTTTCTAGCGTTGGGGTGGTGCCGTAGTAGGCGCTGAACACAGGTATGGTGGCCGCATCGATGATGGGCTGAACACCGATAAACCGGCTGAACGCATCGCCAAAGCTGTCGGGATTGGCCTTGAGCCAGTCCTCACCTTTCACCCAGGCGGCCGCTACGTCCTTGTAGTACTTTTCGTTGTACTTGGTAACGGCAAAAGGCATCGGTTTACCTTCGGCATTGGCCGCCATTCCCATGTGGTCGCGGATGACTGCATCGGCACGCCACAAACCGAGCGCGACGGGAACGGCAGCCCAGTCAGCATTGGGGTCCTTGCCGTTGTAGGGGTCGCCACCGATGAGAGCGGGGTCGTCCACCTGAACCTGGAAGTAATAGTTAATCGATTTGATTAGGGCTTCCGGGTACTTATAGCCCTTCTTGAGCACCGCGATGCCGGCCACAGGGGCTTCCTGCTTGGAGTACGACTTGCCGTCGACATTCTTGATAACGTAAGCCCTCCAAACCGCCTTGGGGTTGGCCTTGATGACGTCGGTGAGGGGCGACCAACCAGCCCACCAAGGACCGAAGAACGCACCAGCCCGCCCAGCTACGATAGGCTCCTGAGCCTGTTCGGGCTTGGTGATGGGGAAGTCCTTGGGTAATAGGCCGGCGGCGTACAACTCTCGCAGCTTGGCCAAGGCAGCCTTGGTCTCGGGCTGGATGGAGCCATACTCGACGGTGCCATCGGCCTTGGTGATCCAGTTCCTAACGTAAGACTTATAAGCCGTGAAAATGGCATCGTAGGCGTAGCCTTGAGGTGATTCGTTGATGAAATCCTGCTGGCCGATCAAACCCACTGTATCTTTCTTTCCGTTGCCGTCGGGGTCCTTCTCCACGAAGGCCTTGAGCACGGCCTCGAGCTCGGCCATGTTTGAAGGGCCCTTCAGGCCGAGCTTGTCGAGCCAGTCTTGGCGGATCCACAGCAGGGGGTCGGAGTTGTGAACTGTGCCCATGGCCGGGATGCCGTAAAGCTTGCCGTTCCGGGTGACCATTTCAAGGGCCTTGCCGTTGTCGGTGGTGTAGTTTTCCCGAACGGGGACGCTGGCAAAGTCGTTGTACGACTCGGTGAGGTCTTGCAACATGTCGGCCTTAACCATTTGGTTGAACGTGTCGATGCCAACAAAATTGACGTCGAGCAGGTCGTTACTGGCAATCATTAGGTTGAGCTTGTCGTTGGCCGCTGGGCCACCCTTCATGACGATGGGGAACTGGTAGTCGATGTTCAGCTTCTGGCCGAAGGTCTTGACGTACAGGTTATCAAGCTGCGTCTCGCCCTTGTTGAGGTGGAGGTCGTAGTCCGCCTCGGTTTTGAACACGGTCAGGACGGTTTTTTCGGGCAGGGGCCCAAAAGGATCTTTGTTGGGCTTACCGCCCGGGGCCACCGCGCTCTTCGGTGCAGCCACCGCCGCGTCTTGAGAGGCCTGAGGCGCGCAACCAATCAGGCCGAGAATGAGAGCGAAGGCAAGGGCCCACGCGAGGGGATTCCCCCAGTGCAAATTTTTCATCCATTCCTCCTGACCACCATGATGAGGCCGTTATTTCCAGCGGGCTAGGAGGTCTCTCGTCGCAAATGGGGTGATTTTTGGGATTTTTTACCACCCAAGTTCACACCTCTGGCCCGCCTACTCTACGGTACTCGGTGGGCAAAAACCCTGTGGCGGCGCGGAAAACGCGGCTGAAGTAACGGCGGTCACGGAAGCCGCATTCGTCCGCGATGCGCCCGATGGGCTCTGAGCCGGCGAGCAGCAATGCCTTCGCGCGGTCGAGGCGCAAGCCCCCCAGGTAGGTGCCAAACGACTGGCCAGTCACCTTACGGAAACATTGGCAGAAGTAGCTGCGACTCATGTGTTGTTGCCACGCCACCTCGTCGGCGCCCAGGTTGAGCTGTGGTTGGAGACGCAGGTAATCGATGGCCTCGAGGATGCTCTGTGCGGTTGAAGGGCTGGCCTGCGCCCGGAGGGTGCCCAAAAGCCTATCTCTCAGGCCAATCAACCAATGCTCCCAGTTGGTCCAAAAAAGCAGGCTTTCGGCTAAGCTGTGGAGCTCCTGCGCCAAATTCAGACACAGGAGGCGGTCCCATTCCAGAGCCACGGCATCGAAGTGGCTACAAAGGCGGCCTCGGTCCCAGACAGCCCGGCGGGTCTCGGCCAGCAAGGCCTCAAACCTCTGGTCCGACAAAACCCATCCTGTTTGGAACCAGCCTGTCAAATTGACGTTGGTGGCGGTGAGTTCGGCGTCGATCCACGCGAGACGCAGGAAGTTCTGACGCCCGTTCCACGCATAGAAAAGGCCGGTCGAGCGCAGGCGCTCCAGCCCCGGGAGAGCCGCTTCGAAGGATCCCGGCAACCCCGTAACCAGCGCGAACACCCACGGCTCGAAGGCTACGAGTTCCTGATGGTAGGCAACGATGAGCGATTCCCAAGTATCGGTCTGTCTGGGAAGCAAGGGCAGAAACCACGTCGTAGGGTCCACTTCGAGCAAACGTTGCCCGTCGGCGCTCGAGAGAACCACGGGCATAAGGTCGCCACGTTGCCACTGTGCTCCCCGGGCGCAAATCAGCACGCCCCGTTCCAATTTGGGCGTAGCGACTTCTTCGGGAACCCCGCGGAGTCTCAGCTTTTCCGAGATGCGGGCCAAAGACCGATCCAAGACCTCGTCCTCAAGCTCAGTCTTGACGATGTAGTCGAGCACACCCATGCGCATAGCCTCTTGCAGGTACTGAAAGCTGTCGTGGCAGGTGAGCACCACCGTGGCCACGGCCGGAAACTCGGTGCCCAGGGCGCGAATGAGGTCGAACCCCGAGAGCCCCGGCATAGTGAGGTCGGTAAACACGAGATCGGGTGGGTCGCGACGCACGAACTCGAGCGCGCTCTCGACGCCGGCCGCTTCGCCCGAGACGACGAAACCATGTTTCTCCCAAGGAAAAGTCGACATGATTCCCCGACGTACAAGCTTCTCATCGTCAACAACCAAAACCTTGCGCACCTAACCCTCCTTGGCCCGCTCGGGAATACGAAAAGAGAACCCCGTCCCTTCACCCGGTAGACTGGCAACCTCGAGCGTCACAATGGCCCCGTAATGCACCTCAAGCACCTTTTTGACGTAG
This sequence comes from Spirochaetales bacterium, assembly GCA_947478845.1. Lineage (GTDB taxonomy): Bacteria > Spirochaetota > Spirochaetia > JABEVK01 > JABEVK01 > JAIFLN01. The sequence continues at coordinate 32,527 of CANJXC010000003.1, forward strand.
TTTAGTCCTATGCCGAAACCAAGTCCGGGAACTGGAACTGGTCCTGCCCCGAGCTCTTGCAGGCGCGCCGCGGCCATACCAGGCCCGTCATCGCGCACCGACACCGCAACCCAACCGGCGCTGGGTCCTTCCACCCGAATCCTTATGGTGCCCTTTCCATCTCGCAGTCCATGCGCGAACGAGTTCTCGACCAGGGGCTGAAGGACGAACCGGGGAATAGGAACCTCAGCGGCCCGTTCGTCGAGCTCAAACACCGCTTCGAACTGTTGGTCATGGCGGGCCTGCAGGAGGGCCACGTAGTCGCGCAGTGCCGAGACCTCCTGCCCCACCGTAGCCACCGTGCCCTCCTTTCCCAGGTTATATCGAAGTAGCCGAATCAGACTCGAGACCACGGAGACTATGTTCTTTTGCCCCTCGGTGCGGGCCATCCATTGCACCACATTGAGGGTGTTGTAGAGGAAGTGCGGGTTGATTTGAAACAGCAGGTTCTCCACTTCGAGCTGCTGCTTGGCCCTTTCCTTGTGCTGCACTTCGAGCAAGAGCAGGCGCACGTTTTCCTTCATGGCCTGAAATTGCGCCAAAATCGGGTCGAACTCGACCACACCGGTCTGGCGAGCCCCGATTGAGGGCGAAATATCGGCCATCAGGCGGATTTCCTCGCCCAGCACGCGAATTGGTCCGTAGAGAGAGCGCCATACCGAAGTGCCTACCACGCCGGCCACAGCCAAAAGAAATACGCCCAGCAGGGTGGTCAGCACGAACCAATCTCCGATCTCTTTACCGTAATCTGACTTCCGCACGGCCGCCACCAACTGCCAGCCCGAAGCTCCAGGAGCGACCAACGTGAGCAGTTCACCGCGCTCGAGCAACGCTCCAGTTCCTTTGGGGATGGCGATTAACTCGCCCACTGGCAAACTGCGAGGAATCTGGCTGTAGAGCACGGCACCTGACGCATCGACCAGCGCATACCAGAAGGGCATTCCGAGCTGATTGGCCGGCAGGGCTTCGCTTAGTGAAGTAGGACTAGACTCGACGTAAACTTCCCAAGGCTCCCCTTGATCGGAAAGCATCGCCGGGCGCGAAAGCGACACCACTAACGCAGGCCGGTCGCGGTTGAGGCTGGGGTGCGGGCCTTGCAGCGCGAAGGCGGGGTTGCTGTTGACCCGGCTTAAGGTTCCCGCCTCCATCGGGGGTTTTACCGAGCCGTTGGCGAAGAGCAACTCGGTCTTGGCAGAGTTGTAAAAGAAGTGCAAACCCGCAGTAGGGTTCGCATGGTCTACCAAGGCAAGGTAGCTGTTGATGCTGTCGAAGTAGCGGCGCTTTTCGGCGTAGCTCTGCGTGGTCAGGAAGCTGCCAAGTTCGTCGGCCAATATCTGGTCGTGGCTGAGCAAATGCGACACTGAAACTAGGTTGTCGTAGGTGCGGTCGAGCTCTTTTACGGCCCGCGTAAGGGTACCCCGCATGCCTGCCTCGATCTTGTTCGACAAGATGGAGTAGATGGCGGAGTAGGATACGGCCCAGACCAAGATGAAGGGCAAAACCGCCGCCACAAGCAGCGCCCGGGCAAGATCGGCCCGTAGTGAGGACGTCTTCACGTTGGCCTCCCGCCTCATGTTGCCCCGCCTTTTTTGCTTGGCGCAAGAGGCTTGCCTTGATTTTCGTACCCCGGTTGATGGGGTCTGTCGAAAACACTTCCCCTTGACACGCACCATTTTTCGAATTAAAGTGAATATAGACACAATAAATAGGAGGACTTTCGTGAAGAAGATACTTTCAGTGCTTTTTATGGTGGCCTTGGTAGCTAGTGGCACTTTTGCCGCGGATGTAACCCTTGTGGCCAGTTTTAACATCACCGGCAAGGACGCAGTGAAAAGCGTCTTTACGGTCAAGGGCGCCCTTGGTAGTGTCGAGAACGACAGCGTTGACCCCAAACTCGTCGACGTGGTGGGTGGTGCTTCGCTTAAGAAGGGAACCGAGCTTTGGAACCTTTACCGCCCCGACACCACCGACAAAAAACTCGCCCAGTGGCCGGCTGGCTTTCAAAGCCTCGTGAAGTACGCTGTTTCCAATCTGGCCCAGTATAAATCCGACAATTTTCAGGCCAAAAAAGCGGCCGATGGCGTGATCACCATTTACTACGCCCACCGAGGAACCGCCTACAAGATTGTTACCGACAAGACTGGCAAACTCGACATGAACAGCCCGACCCAGTGGAAGCGCGCCATAGGCTTCATGCCCGCGGCTCCTGCCACCGAACAGGTTTTAGGCAAGGATTTCGCGCCTTCCGGCACCGCCACCGACCTCAACTTCCTCAAGGTGTTTGACGGAAGCGTAGCCAGTGGCAAAGTCATTGCGGAAGGCGCGCCCAACAAAGTGGCCGACATGTTCGTCGATGTAGCCCCCTCGGCAACCGCCTTCCAGGGCGCCGCTCAGCTGACACTTGTGGGCAATGTGCTCACCATCAAGGGTGATTTCAACCTAAAGAAGTAGACGGCCGGAAGCACGGGCAGGTGGGCTCATGAGCTCCGGGTAGCAACCCGGAGCTCATGAGGAACTCGTTAACAATCTCCCCTCCGATAAACAAAAACGTCTTCTTGAACAACCTCGTCCAAGCCCCGCGATCGGGGCACGAGCTTTGGTGGAGCTGGAGCCAGGACTGAAAGGAACCTAACTCCTGTTGGATGACTAGTAGCCTGCGAGCGTTTTCGATAGCGGCGTTCACTTTGAGCCGGTTACGAATAATTCCTGCATCGGCAAGGAGACGACTTCGGTCGCTTTCCGTAAACGCCGCAACCCGGGCAATAGAGAATTGGGCGTAGGCTTCCCTGAAGGCAGCCTGTTTGTTGAGGATGGTGGTCCAGCTCAATCCGGCCTGGTTGATTTCTAAAACCAGTCTTCCGAACAGTTCGTTGTCGTCGTTGAGGGGCACGCCATACTGAGTGTCGTGGTAAACTTTGTGCACCGAGCCTTCAGGGAGGTCTCGGCAAAAGGCGCAGTAGGTCATGCTATACTCCGGCGACAAGGAGATGATATGGCTTCGAGGAAACGCGTTTTCACGGCATCGCTCCTGCTCTCACTGGCGGTCGGCCTTTATCTTCTGCTATCAGGTCTCCAAACCCTTATCGACTTCGATAGTGCCACCGCCAAGTTGGCGCGGGCCTTTTCCAGCCTGCTCGGGGCCGATCAGTCCGCCGACCAAATCGCGGTGGCCATCGCGGTGTTTAAGATTCTTGCCGGTACCGTGTTGATCGTCGGCCCGTTGGGCATCTTGCCCTTCGCCCTGCGGACCTTGGCCTTTTGGATCATCGGGACTTTATGGCTACTTATACTTGTATGGAACTTCGCCCTGACCGGGCACTACCTGCAACCCACCGTGATGACCTGGCTGCAAGACCTTGCGCTCAACCTCGCTATCCTCGCTGCCCTTTGGAGTCTGAAACCGGAACAACCTCACTGAGGGTGAGCTTCTAACGGTGGTGATTAGCGTTTCCTGCGCCGCGTAGGAAGCGCTGATTTATCCCAGCGCTTCTAGTTCTTTCTCGATGTAGCTCTGCAGAGACCACTGAATAAAGGTCCTGATCGTATTTTTAATGTCCTGGCCGGTTTTGGGGTCGAACAGCAACACGTAGGTGAAAAGCTCTCCCTCCCTGCGGGTTCCCATCACAATGCCCGAAACCAGGCACAAGCTGCCTTTAAGCTTGAGTTGAATCGACTCGGCCTTGGCATGGGCTGAAAACTGCGGATCAGGTTCGAAGGTGCATGCCATACCCACCGAGCTGATGTCCATCACGGTGCCTGTATAAGCCCTGTTGCCCTCTTGGAAGTTCAAGGTGGCATGCCGATTGCCGCAAATGATCCTCAGGTACTTTCTTCGGCCGTGCGCCTCGTTGGCTTCCAGCACCTTGAGCACAATCTCGGTGCTTTCCTTGAGCCCGAGGCTAAGCTTCACAAACCCAGCCGAGACCATGAGATCCATCAGGTACATCCGGGCAAGTTCCGCATCGTTGTTGTAGGTGAGAATTCCGATTCTCAGCTCTCTAAGCTCCGGGTCATTCTGAAGCTCCCTGATGTACTGTTCCCACTGGGACTCTTTCATGCCGTCGTCGATGTTCATGAACACCACAGAGTCTGGGTATTTTTTAAAAATCAACCTGGCTTTTTCGTGGTCCTTTAGCAGATAGATCTCGTATTCAGCTCTGATGAGTTCGGAAACCATCTCGGTTTGGAGTACGGAATTGGGGTACAGGAAGAAGATTCGCTTCCCTCCGGCGTTTCCACCCGCGAGGGCCGTTTCCGCGCTCATGGAAGTTTCCGGAAGACGACCACGCCGTTGTGTCCACCGAAACCAAGGGTATTGCTCATCGCTACATTCACCTTGTGAGCGACGCCCTTGTGCGGCACATAGTCGAGATCACAACCAGCCTCCAGGTCGGGATTATCGAGATTGAGCGTGGGAGGAACCCACTGGTCGCGAAGCGCCAGGATGGAAAAAATGGCCTCGATTCCGCCTGCGGCACCAATGCAGTGTCCCGTCATGCTCTTGGTGGAGCTCACCTTGAGCTTGTAGGCGTGGGGGCCAAAAACCGCCTTGATGGCCTTGGTTTCGGTGGGGTCGTTGATTTCGGTGCTGGTTCCATGGGCATTAATGTAATCCACGTCTTCCGGCTTAAGGCCAGCCATTTTGAGGGCGTTGCGCATGGCGGCGATGGCGCCCTTGCCCTCGGAGTGGGGGCTGGTCAAGTGGTAGGCGTCGCAGGTCATGCCGTAGCCAACCAATTCAGCGTAAATTTTTGCCCCACGTGCTTTTGCATGCTCAAGTTCCTCGAGAATAAGGATGCCTGCACCTTCGCCCATGACGAAGCCGCTCCTGTCTTTGTCGAAAGGGCGGCTGGCTTTGGTGGGTTGGTCGTTGAACTTGCTTGTTACGGCTTTGAGAACACAGAAACCACCGATTCCCAAGAGCGTGATCGCGGCTTCGGTGCCACCGGTAATCATCACGTCACAGGTGCCATCCTTGATCCAGCGGGCCGAATCGCTGATGGCGTCGGTGGCAGCCGAACACGCGGTGAGCAGGGAATAACAAGGCCCTTCCGCGCCCACGAGGATGGCCACGTTGCCGGGAGCTTCGTTGCTGATCAGCTTTGGAACGGTCATTGGCGGTATACGGGTGGGGCCGCCACCTGCAAAAATCTTTTGGTAGGCTGCCTCGAGGGCTTGTACACCACCGATGCCGTTGCCTAGCACGGTGCCTATTCGCTCGTGGGTTACGGTTTCACCCACCTTGATCTTGGCATCCTCGAGAGCTTGCAGAGCAGCGTAGGACGCGAACACGGAAAACGGGTCCATTTTTCGCGCTTCCTTGCTGTCGAGGTACTTTGACGGGTCAAAATCTTTCACCTCGCCAGCGATCTTGCAGGACAATTCAGAGGAATCTACGTGGGTTATAGGTCCGATTCCGCTCTTGGAGGCCTTGACGGCTGCCCAAGTCGACTCCACGTCGTGGCCCAAGGCATTGACGGTACCCAACCCGGTGACTACGACTCTTCTGTTCATCATTTTCTCCTCCTACATAAACATTCCGCCGTCGACCGACAACGTCTGGCCCGTCAGATACGTTGACAGATCAGAGGCCAAAAACAGGGCGACATTGGCGATTTCTTCGGTACTACCCATTCGGGCAAGGGGGATGCGCGCGAACAACTTCTCCTTCAATTCTTCGGTCAACTTTCCTGTCATGTCGGTTTCGATGAAACCCGGGCACAAGGCATTGACCCTTACACCCCGTGGGGCCAACTCCTGGGCCAAGCTCTGCGTCAATCCGATAAGGCCAGCCTTGGAGGCGGCGTAGTTGGTTTGGCCTGCGTTGCCGTGCAACCCAACTACCGAGCTCATATTGATGATCGATCCGCCGCGCCGAGAAAGCAAGTGCATGGAAACGGCCTTGCAGACGTAGAAGGCACTGGCTAAGTTGACCCGAAGCACCTCGTCCCAAGCCTCGGCGCTCATGCGGGCGATGAGCCCATCGCGGGTGACCCCCGCATTATTGACCACGATGTCGATTCCGCCAGACTCCTTAAGAATCCCCTTGATGACGGCGGTGATTTCGGCCTCAATGGAGACGTCCGCCTTGTGGAAATGGAGCTCAGAGCCGGCTTGGTCGGCCACAGCCTGCAGGGCCGCCAGATCACCTTCACTCCGGCTGATGGTGTAAACCACGGCACCGTGTTTCAAGAATGTTTCCACAATGGCTTTGCCGATGCCCTTGGAACCACCGGTGATGATGGCTTTCTTACCTTTCAAAAGCATGGGGTTCTCCTAGTGCTTTCCAATCTGGAGTATCTGTTCGAGGGTGGAAGCGGAATGGCAGACAACCTCGGGTTGAAAGGCGGACCAAAGACCTTGAAGTACGGTTCCTGGCCCTGATTCAATGTAAAGCTCGTAACCAGCCTCAAAAAGGGCTTTTTCCTCGCTAATCCATCGCACAGGCGCGGTGACCTGCCTCACGGCAAGTTCTTTGGCCTGAGCACCAGTCTTCACCAAAGCTCCGGTCACGTTGGAATAAAGGGCCTTGGCCGGATTCCGGAACTCAATCGACTTCAGCGCTTCGGCCAAGCCTTCGCCAGCGCTGGCCAGGAGCGGTGAATGGAACGGGCCAGCTACTTTGAGGGCAATCACGCGGCGGGCTCCAGCTGCTTTGAGGGCTTCAGTGCCCAAAGCCAGCGCGGCCGCGGTGCCAGAGATGACCACTTGTGTTGGTGAGTTGAAATTGGCGCCAAACAAATCGGGAATCGCAGCTTGGGTGAGAGCCGACTCGACGGCCTCGGGCGAGAGCCCGATCACCGCTGCCATACCTGGTTCTCCGGCATGACGGTCGAGGGCAGAGGCCGCCTTTGCCATCAGCTCGCCACGTAGCTTGACCAGCGGAAATACCTGCTTGGCGTCGAGAACTCCGGCCTCCACGAGGGCCGCATATTCTCCGAGGCTGAACCCCGCCACAGCCTGCGCCACCAGCCCATGTTCCTTGAGCACCTGAGCGCTGGACAGGTTCGCCAGCGTGATCGAGAGCTGGGTGTTCACGGTTTCCTTGAGCTCGTCCGCCGTCGCTTCGAAGAGGAGCTTTCGGGCGTCAATTCCGGTTTCGGCTGTTGCTAGATCGAACAACTCGCGTACAACCTGGGAATGCTCGAACAAGTCCCGGGCCATTCCCGGCACCTGAGCCCCTTGCCCTGGAAAAAAGAAGACCGTCTTCATGGCTTTCTCCCGTTTCAAAGTTGGCGTTACCTTACCTGTTTACGCTCAAAAAGTGAAGTCCATGGACGATGAAGGCTCTTCGGCACTAGGATGGAGCCATGTCGACCCTCGAACAGCGCGAGATCCTGATTCAAAAACGTCAGGCGGAGAAATACATCAACGTTGTCCGCTTGGTCGTCTTTGGGTTTTTGGGGTTCATCTATTTCGTTCTCGATGCCTCCAATTTCAATCCATTGCACCCCGGCCCTCTTCCTGCGGTAGGTTTTCTGGTCGCCGTGGCCGTTGTCTACGCGCTTTTTGTGCAAGCAGCCGTGTCGCGGGGGTTTTTTCCGCGCTACCTGCCTTGGTTCACAACGCTCACCGACCTCAGTTTTTTTGTGGCGGGCTTTGGCCTGACCCTCTCGGCCTCCGACAACACCTTTTCGTCAATCACAGTCAACTTGTCGTGGGGCTACGCGCTGCTTTTCCTTCTCATCCTTTTCTCCACTTTGCGCGAGCAGCCGTGGCTGACGCTGTTCACTGGGGTCGCTTCTGTTGTGGTGTACGGCGGGTTTGTCATCCTGTATTTCTCCTTTGAACCGTACACCGGTTTTTACCGCGACCAAGAGTTCAGGGTGGTTTTTCTGTTCATCGCGGGAAGCTTCAGCACCTTTCATGCCCGGAGCCTGCGAAAAGCCTTTGACCGAGCCGCCCTGAGCGACCGCTTACGACGAGCCACCGATGCCAGGCTCAACGTTTTAGCCCAGCATTTTCCCGGTGTGCTGTTGCAAGCGGAGGTCCGCGAGGCAGAGTTCCACTTGCAATATGCCAGCGAGGGCAGCCGGGAACTTCTGGGCCTCGAACCCCCAGAAATGCTGCTCGATCCGATGCTCTTTTTCCGCAGGACGGACCGCAACTTCCGCCGCGCCCTGAAGCTGCATTTCGACAACTCGGTCACCGAAGCTCGCAATTGGGATCAGGAGTTTCCCTACCATCATCCGTTACGAGGCCGCATTTGGCTCAAGTTTAGCGTCACTACTCACGTGACAAGCCAGGGAGTGCGGGTAGTCAATGGCTTGGTCAATAACATCTCTGAGCAGCGAGCCGCTGCGGAGGCCCTTCGTCAAGCCAATCAGGCCAAGAGCGACTTTCTAGCCACGATGAGCCACGAGCTCCGTACGCCGCTCAACGCCATTCTTGGTAATGCGGATCACCTGCAGGGACTGGCTACTAGCGAAGATGACAAAAAGGCCTTTAGGGATATTTTGGCCTCGGGCGAAACTCTCCTAGGGCTCATCGAAGACATTCTCGTTTTCTCGCGTCTGGAGGCCGGCCGGCTCCAAGCCGACCTTCGGCCTTTTGAGTGGCGCCCGCAACTCCAACTGCTCGTCGATACTTTTCGGGGTCCGGCCCTGAAAAAAGGTGTTGTCCTGCTCTGCCAATTGCCCTCTGACGCTCCTGGGCTGGTTTGGGGCGATGTGCTCAGATTCCGGCAGATTCTCGGAAATCTGCTTTCCAATGCGGTCAAGTTCACCCACAAGGGTCAAATCTCCGTCGAAGTTGCGTTCCAGTCGGATACAATGCAGATCATCGTGCGTGACACAGGAATAGGAATACCTAGCGAAATTCAGGAAAAGATCTTTGAGAAGTTCGTACAGGGGGCCCAAGGCAAAAGCCGACCCTACGGAGGTACGGGTTTGGGCCTGGCCATAAGCCGGTCGCTGGCCACCTTGTTGGACGGAACCCTTACCGTTGAAAGTCAACCCGGATTGGGCAGCACCTTCTGCCTCACCCTGCCCGTGCGGGGCGAACTTGGCAGGGAGTCTGCCGGGGTTTCACCTGCCACGAACTCGGTCCCACTGGCAGCCCGGGTCCTTCTCGTGGAAGACAACACGAGTAACCAAGAAGTGGCGACACGCATGCTCAGGAAGCTTGGGGCAACAGTAGAGTTGGCTACCGATGGTATTCAGGCGGTCGAACTCGCAGAAAAAAGCTACTTTGACCTGATTTTTATGGACTGGCAGATGCCGCAGATGGATGGTCTGGAGGCTACCCGTCGTATCCGCGCCCTTCCGAGTGGTCAGGATCTGGTTATTGTCGGGTTATCGGGACACGCGCTACCCGGCGACCGCGAGACTCTGTTGGCCGCAGGTTTTGACGACTACCTTTCAAAACCGGTGAGGATGGACGACTTTCGGATGATGCTCAACAAGTACGTCACCTTACCTCGTCGAGGTTGAGCACTGTCACCAGGTTTTTCCGCAACAAGTCACCCATGCTGGCGCAGGCTCTGAAGTCGTCATTTCTGTGAAACTTAGCCAGCCCGGTGCCGAGTTCCTTGACCTTGTCCGGAGTTGAGATGTCGTCGTGAACCATGCAATCGAGAACCTCGTTGATCCGAGCCCAATTATTCTTGGCACGGCGGGTCATGAGGGCACGTTCCTCCACCTGGTATTGCCGAATCGTATCGGGGGTGAGCAGTTCCCAAACCAGTTCGACAACAGGCTTGTTTTCCTTGTGAAACTGGGGCAGATAAACCTTTATGTCGCCCTCGTAACTTTGCTGGTCGAAGTCGATGGCGCGTACGCGGTATTGCTCCTCGTCGAAATCCAGCGTCACATCCATCACATAGTTGTACGCCCGCATGTCCCCGAGAAGGCGGGTAAAACAACGCTCGTTGAACTTCACAAACTCCTTGCACACCCTCACTTTATTGATTCCTGGCCGCTGGAAATAGCCGCCGAGGAAGTCGTCACCGGGAATTCCCATGATGTGTTCTTCCACCAAAGTGTCACCTTTGAGCAGAAAGTTCAGGTTGTTTGGCGAGAGCAATTGCTCCAATTCCAACCCATAGACCCGGTTGGCGTCGGCCTTCTTGATATAAAAGTAGTCTTGGTTGTCGTTGTAACTGTTTACCACTCGGATTCGAAATGGATGGCTATTGGCGAAGTGGCAGAAGTCGATGCGGTCGATGTCCAGATGCTTAACGGCCGACATGTCGCCAGCCATCTTGAGCAAGCAGTAAAGGTGTTTCAGGTTGTCGTCGAGTTCTGAGCGAACCGAGGGTAAGTGAATCAGGGTCTCCCACAGGGAATTGGTGCCCTTTTTGTCTTCCAGAGCGATAGCCTCCGTCCAGCCCCACAGATCCTCATATCTGAGGTGGAACTCGAACTCACGCTCGTAGTCCATGAGGTAGCGGTGGAAGCGACCCGTCACGGGAAACGAGGGCTTCTTCTTGGAGATCATCACTTCGTCCATGTGGTGAGTCTATCGGAATCGGGGAGACCGGAACAGTAAGTCGACCTCGGGGGTCCTTAGGACCAGAGGTCCGCGGCCGGGTCTTGCCTCGCTGGCGGTGTGCTATCTTTCTGGTCATGGATACTCCCCAATCTTGGAAGCGGCAGACGGTGCTGTTTCTCACGAGTCAGACGTTGTCGCTGTTCGGTTCGTCGCTGGTGCAATACGCGCTGATGTGGCACGTCACCCTGGCCACCAAGTCGGGCTGGGTGATGACGCTGTTCGTGCTCTGCGGCTTTGTGCCCACCTTCTTGATGTCGCCTTTTGCGGGCGTGTGGGCCGACCGGCTCAACCGCAAGAACCTGATCATGCTTTCCGACGGGCTGATCGCGTTGGCAACGTTGGCGCTGGCGCTGGTGTTCATGGCCGGCGAGGACGCGCTGTGGCTCATCCTGGTGACGGCGGCTATCCGCGCGGTGGGGCAGGCGGTGCAGGGTCCCGCGGTGGGAGCGTTGCTGCCTCAGTTTGTGCCGCCGGAGCAACTGACTCGTGTCAACGGAATCTCGTCGACGCTGCAGTCGGCCATCATGTTCGCTTCGCCCATCCTCAGCGGCGTGCTGATGACGATCTGGCCGCTGGAGTGGGTGTTCTTCCTCGATGTCGCAACCGCCGCGTTGGCGATCTCGGTTTTGGCCTTCTTGCTGAAGGTGCCGCCCCACGCCAAGGCGAGCGCGCCGCAAACGGTTTCGTACTTCGCCGACCTGAAACTGGGCTTTCGGTACGTGCGCGATCACCGGTACCTCGTGTCGTTCTTTGCTTTCGTGGGAATCCTGCTCCTGTTCGTGGGCCCCGCCGCTTTCTTGACGCCGCTGCAAGTGGCCCGGAGTTTTGGCGACGACGTGTGGCGCCTAACCGCTATTGAGGTGGTCTTCTCGGTCGGCATGATGGGAGGCGGCGTGCTGATGGCCGTATGGGGAGGCTTTCGCAATCGCGTCCACTCGATGGTGTTTTCGACGGCCATCATGGCGGTGTGCACTATTCTGCTGGGCTTGCTGCCCAACTTCTGGGTTTACCTGGTTCCCATGGGCGTGTTCGGTGTGGCCATGCCTTACTTCAACACGGCGTCAGCTGTGCTGATTCAGGAACATGTGGAACCGGACTACTTGGGCCGCGTTTTCAGCATCTTCACCATGCTCATGACCTCGATGATGCCCTTGGGCATGCTGCTGTACGGCCCGCTGGCCGAGGTGGTGAGCATCGAGAGCCTGCTCCTGATCACTGGCGGCCTGATGGCGGCGTTGGCCGTGGTCATGCTTTTCGACAAGCGCCTGCTGAAGGCCGGGGTTCCAAAGGAAGCAGAATGAGCACGTTGGCTCGAGGTTTGCTGCTCGTTGCACTTCTTGGGTCCACCTTGGTTCTCGCCGGCCAAGCCGCCTCAACGACCGTGTAGCTGTACCCGGGGGTTGCCAAGGGCTCGGAGTCGTGGCCGCGTTTGTGCTGAAGTACCGCCTGGTGCCGGCGAAAGAGGACCAGCGTAGCAGAGTCGGGGGTGGCGCGAGGGAGGGGCCGCGGAGCATTGCGCCAGCCATGCGCAGACGGTCCCTCCCTCGTGACAGGACCCCGGGCCCCCCCTCTGGTCCTCCTTCGCCGAAGTCCAATTGACGCACCGAGGCCTCGACTGTACTTTGGTAGCCTATGACCGACAGAACCATTCCTTTTACCCGAGACCAACTTGAAGCCGTGGCAGCCCAAGTTCCAACGCCCTTCCACCTTTACGACGAGAAGGGTATACGCGATAACGCCCGGCGTTTTCGTGAAGCGTTCTCCTGGGTGCCCGGTGGCTTCACCAACTACTTCGCCGTAAAGGCCCTCCCGAATCCTTACATCATCGATATCGTCAAGTCAGAAGGCATGGGAGCAGACTGTTCCTCGCTGGGCGAGCTCCTTCTCGCCGAAGCCTGTGGCATCACCGGCGAAAACATCATGTTTTCGTCCAACAACACCCCGGCCAAGGAGTTTCAGAAGGCCTTTGAGCTAGGGGCCATCATCAACCTCGACGACCTGAGCCACATTGACTACCTCGAGACAGCGCTGGGAGGAAAGCTACCTGAGCTTCTGTGCTTCCGCTACAATCCCGGGAAATTGAAAGAAGGTAACGTCCTGATCGGTAAGCCCGAAGAAGCGAAGTATGGGTTTACCCACCCGCAGATTCTGGAAGGTTACCGGAGGCTCAAGGCCAAGGGCGTGAAGCGCTTCGGCCTGCACACCATGGTGGCCAGCAACGAGCTGAGCACCGAGTACTTTGTGGAAACTGCCCGGATGTTGTTCGAGCTTGTGGTGGAAGTCCACAAAATGACTGGTATACGCATGGAGTTTGTCAACCTCGGGGGCGGAATTGGCGTGCCCTACCGCCCGGAGCATAAGCCGGTAGACTTGGAGCTCTTGGGGCAGCGGGTTCAGCAAACCTACCGCGAAATCATCGTGCCGGCGGGTCTCGACCCCCTGCGTGTGGTCACAGAGAATGGTCGCATGGTGACGGGCCCCTATGGTTACCTCGTGAGCCGCGTGTTGCACAAGAAGTCGACGTACAAGGAATACTTAGGCCTCGACGCGAGCATGGCCAATCTGATGCGCCCGGGAATGTATGGTGCTTACCATCACATCACCGTGCCCGGCAAGGAGAAGGGCCCCCGCAAAATCTACGACGTAACCGGTTCCCTTTGCGAGAACAACGACAAGTTCGCCATCGACCGCGAAATTCCCGACCCGGCCATCGGCGACTTGGTGGTAATCCACGAGTCGGGTGCGCACGGCCATTCGATGGGGTTCAATTACAACGCCAAATTGCGCAGCGCCGAAGTGCTCTGGCAGGAAGGCAAGTTCCACCAGATTCGCCGAGCCGAAACCTACGCCGACCTGTTCGCGACCATAGACTACCCTGGCCTTAAGAAATAGCTGTGGCAGGCCCCACCCTGTTCATCGTCGCCACCCCCATCGGCAATCTGCAAGACATTACGTTGCGGGCGCTCGAGACATTGCGAAGCGTCGACATCATTGCGGCCGAAGACACGCGCCACACCCTAGGGTTGCTCAATGCCCACAACATCAGTAAGCGCCTGATCAGTTGCCGGGCAGCGAATGAGGCCAACAGCGCCGAGGGTATCGTCGGGCTGCTCGCCGAAGGCAAATCCATTGCCTACTGCACCGACGCAGGTACCCCCGGCCTGAGCGATCCGGGGGCCGTGCTGGTGGCGCGGGTGCGGGAGGCCGGCTACCCGGTTGTTCCCCTCCCCGGGCCGAGCGCTCTGGCTGCGCTGATCAGCGTGGGAGGCTTCGGAGGGCGTACAGCCACCTTCGATGGGTTTCTCTCGGTGAAGCCCGGTAAGCGGAAGAAGCGGGTTCAGGAGCTGCTGCAACGGCAGGAGGCCTTTATCCTGTATGAATCTCCTTTCCGAATTGTCAAGCTTTTGCAGGCAATTGCCGATACCGAACCTGAGAGGAAAGTTCTCGTGGCGCGAGAAATGACCAAGAGCCACGAGGAATTCCTTTCAGGAACGGCAGCCGCCATCTTGAACGATTTGGCGACGCGCTCTATAATAAAGGGCGAGTTTGCCGTTTTGGTGTCCGGGTCGGCTTCCGAAATCGACGAAGACATCAAGGATTGAGTTGCATAGACCGATAAGGTTAGCACAAGGGGAAGGTTATGACGATCAATGGCTTGGGTCCTGTGGATCCTCTCAAGAACATGGGCAAGACAGATAAGCCCTCCGGCCCCGTCAAATCCGGTCGGCCAGACTCCATCGAGGTCTCCTCGGAAGCCAAATCGCAGGCCGAGCTTCTGAGTGCGCGTGAAATTGCCCGCTCGGCGCCCGAGGTTCGCATGGATCGCGTCAACGAGGTCAAAGTCAAGTTGCAGAATCCGAACTACATCAACAACGCTATTCTGGAATCGACAGCAGAAGGAATCCTGAAGTCTTTCGGGCTTTGACGCTGTTCTAGAGAAACCAAAGCTGTCGGTCCCACGCAAGGTGGCATCCGGCAGCTTTTTTTTTGCACGCGGAGGTTCTTCATGGAGTTCCACTACCCCCAGCGGGTCCGCCTCGGCCAAGGAGTCAGTCAGCAACTCGGCGCGGCAGTCAAAGAGAAGGGATCCAGGGTCCTATTAATTACCGAGAGTGCCCTTGAGGCCAGCAAAGAGCTTGGAAGTCTGACCCACTCGCTCGAGCGGGCTGGAGTGCCATTTCTCCTCCAGTCCAAAACCTCCCGAAAGAGCATTCCTGAGTTTCAGAAGGAATGCCACTCCATAGCCCTCGGCAGCCGTATGGATGTGCTGGTGGCTATGGGAGGCAACGACCTTCTCTCGCTCGCCCGGTCGGTAGTTGCAGCCTTGCGTGGCCCACGTGAGGTGCCCTATTTTGAGGTTCCCACCGGCGTTTGCTACCCGCTTCTGCTCAGGCCCGAGGCTTTCCTCACCACCGGGCACCCTTCCGATATGCGCTTCTTGCCTCTGCCTCCGCTGAGTCACCAGGTGTTCATCGACCCCCACATGACTACGGGACAAACGCCAAAGACCTCGGTGATTTTGCTGATGGAGGCCCTTTTTTACGCGACTGAGGCTTATTTTCATGAGGCGACCGGCCTCTTTGAACTCAGTTTGCTCGGTGCCGCCATCAAGATTCTCTGGGAGACCCTCCAGAAGATTCATGACAACCCAGCGAACGCCGAATACCGGCTGCAGGCTGCGCAGGCGGGATTCAACGTCGCTTTGGCCCTTGGTTCGCTCCCCCGGGCTGCTGGGCTAACCTTCGCCCACACGCTGGCCGGTATTGCGGGGATTTCGAGTTCCACCTTTGGAAGCCTTTTCTTGGCGCCGTTTTTGGAAAACTACGGACCCAAGGCGGAGGACCGCATCGCAAGCCTCGCCGGGGCTTTCAGCTTGTCAGAGTACGAAGGTGGTGTGGAAACTTTGGGGCCCAAAATTGCTCAGGAAGTCCGCCGATTCCTCAACATGTCAAAGCTTCCGATGCGCCTGGGCGAGTTTCAGCTCGTCGAAACGCAGATCAATCTTGCGGCCGATGTCGTGCGGGGTTTCAGTTTGGCCCGGGGGGGCGTCCTTGACCCGGAGAAGCTTAGCGAGTTTCTCTTGCAAATCCAGTGATCACGCTGCGCAAGCTGGCCAGCCTTGAGCCGAGAACCCGAAATAGAAAAGTTCTGGCCCTTCTTAGACAACTAATGGCTCGGCTTCAAGAGGGTACCGCGGGCCGGGAAATTGCCGCCCACGAGCTGGAGTACTACCACTGCTGCGCTACGCTGGCCCTACCCCAAGTTGTGTTTCCCTCCTTGACTGACCTCTCGCCGCACTCTGTGGCTCGGTTTTGCCAAATCCTTGAGACTGAACTTGGGGTATCGGTGGGCGACTGGGATTTGCAGTCTCCTGGCGACCGAACGCAGCCAGCCCGCCGTTTTGACCTTTCGGTGTGGCTGGAAGACCTGCGAAGTCCATTCAACGTGGGCTCCATCCTGCGCAGCGCGGAGGCACTCGGATTTTCTCGGGTGTTTCTCAGTGAGCGTTGCCCTGGCGTTGACCACCCCCGGGTTAGGCGTACCGCCATGGGGGCTGAAACCCATTTGCGGGTGACGACAGCCACCCTTGAGTCTCTCAAAAACCAATGGGTAGGTCCTGTTTTTGCTCTCGAGTTGGGGGGAACGGAAGTCGGAAAAGTGATCTTTCCGTCTGGTGGCCTTCTGCTTTTAGGGAGCGAGGAACTCGGCCTCAGCCCCGAGGCCTTGGCATGGGCCGAAAGCCGCCACGGGAGGATCACCGTGCCACTCTACGGTACCAAAGCGAGCCTCAATGTGGGGGTGGCCTTTGGCATCGCCGCCTCAGCTTGGGCTGAGGCGGCGAGCAAAGTTCAAACTACCAGCGAAGGGTAATGCCGGCGCCAAGAATGTCGCGGCTGAAGTCGTTGATGTTAATGACACCATCTTTGAGGCGAAGGTAACGGGTGTAGTCCACGTAGAACAAACTGAAGCTGCCCCTCACACCTGCGACCACGAACCATGGAGATTCCGAGACGGGAACATTCTTCTGACTCAGACTGTCGATGAGCTGACCCGTCGAGTAGGTAGTCGTGTCCCCGGTGCCGCCTTGAGCATCATTGCTCGCTGCGGTCACGGTGTAGTCGTACGAGTTCACGTTTTTTGACGCACCAAGAAAAGCCAAAGCTTGAATGTCTTCTCCGATGTCGAGGCTGGCATAGACGCGGGGAGAAATGTCGGTTTCGTAATAGGTTAGGTTGGTTGTGTATTTGCTTTGCTTGATAATCGTCAAGAAGGCATCATCGCTGATGAAATAGGTATCCAAAAACGTCTGAGAGCTTGAACCATCGATACTGGCTTGTTGGCGATACGTCCCCTGAAGCTCGAAACCGGCATACAAGGGGCCAAAAACGGGAACCCCAATGTCAAACAAGCCCGAAAACTTTGGGCCGGCCTTAGAGTTGTTAATAGTTTGTCCTGACGAGTCCTTAGCCGCTTCCAACACAATGCCCGCTGCCAAGGCACCGTTACCATCTTTGGCAAAGGCAACACCGGTAAGCAACACGGCCACGAGTGTCAAAATTACAAGTTTCTTCATTGTCGTTTCTCCTTTCTTCTGCTGTATTCTGATCTACCTGAGAGTAGTATAGGATAAGAATGGCAAAATTTCCACTTACCTGGAGGCTTATTTGGCGTTTCTTCCCGAGGGCATCGAAAGAGTTCTCATCAGCGAAAACGAAATCCGGACCAAGGTGGGCGAATTGGCCGCGCGCATCAGCCTCGATTATGCCGGCAGCCAGCCGCTTCTGGTGGGCCTGCTCAAGGGCAGCTTCATCTTTCTCGCCGACCTAGCCCGGGCGCTCAACATCGACAGCGAAATCGACTTTCTTACCGTGTCGAGTTACGGCAACACCATGGAAAACTCCGAGGTGCGCATTCTCAAAGACCTCGCCGAGCCCATACAGGGCCGCGACGTGCTCATCGTGGAGGACATCATTGATACGGGGCTGACCTTGAGCAAGATCCTGGAGCTCTTGCGCGGCCGCCATCCGCGTAGCCTTAAGGTATGCACCTTGCTGAACAAGCCGAGCCGACGCCAGACGCCGGTGACGGTGGATTACAATGGCTTCGATATCGAAGACGTTTTTGTGGCCGGATATGGCATCGACTTCGCGCAAAAATACCGAAACCTTCCGCAGCTGGTGGTCGTCAAGAAACTCTGAACCCCCGACCTCCCAAGCTCCCGAAAACTTTTCTCAATTGTTAATGGACATGAGCGCGAATAGGGATTAAGATTAATTGGGGAAGTCAGTAAACCCTTACCAAGCTTCCCTCGGGAGGTTCCAAAATGAAAAAGGCAGTGTTTATTGCCTTCGCCTTTCTTGCTATCGCGGTGCCGGTAATGGCAGCCACCACGCTCGACTGCATGAGTTGCCACGGCAGTACGGGCGCCAAGTACCCGGTGCTCGGGGCCAAGCTGGGCTATGAGGTGTCGGGCCACGCCACCCTTGGAGACGCGCGGTATTCCAACGCCACCGGTTGCCAGCGGTGCCATACCAACGAAGGCTACGTGGAATACGTGGCCAAGTTTGGCTTCAGCGACCCCGTGAAGTACGACCGCTGGGCCAATTCTCTGAACGCCGACGGCACCCCGATGGTCGACAAGGCCGGAAACGCCGTGCCGGTGCCCGTGGTGAATTACCCCTCGCAACCTGGTTGCTTCACCTGCCACGACCCGCACACCACCGGAAACTTCCTGTTGCGCAGCCAGGTGGCCGATGCGAAGAACAAGATCACCGACAAGCCGGTCACCCTGTATAACAACGAAGTCTACGATGGTGGTTCCGGAAACCTGTGTGCCAGTTGCCACATGGCCCGTGGCAATATACAGAAAGACACCATTGCTCTGAAGGGAGTTCTTGGCGCCCGCGGCTCAAGCCATCACGGCCCGGAAGCCGACATGGTGGCCGGAACCAATGGCTTTGAGTTCGCCGGCAAGTCTTATAACTCTTCCTCCCACGGGACGGTGGTTGGCAACACCTGCGTCACCTGCCATATGGGACAACCCAATGCCCGCTACGGATTTTCGCCTGAGGTTGGCGGTCATGCCTTTACGGTGGTGGGGGATGTTCATGAAGTAGCCACCGGCAACCTTTCCAACTGCCTGACCTGCCACAAGGATGTGAAAACAATCGCCGCCAAGAAGTACATCAACACTAGTTTCGGCAACCTGAAGAACACTGTGTACTTCACCATCAAGGCCAAAGCAGACTACGACGGCAACGGCAAGGTGGAGTTCGTGCAGCAGGAAGTTCAAGGTTTACTCGACAAACTGGTCAACCTCAAGGGTAACGGTGCGATGCAGACCATGGCCAACCCGATGTTCAAGGCCGACGGAACCTTCCTTGCCTCGAAGACAACCTATCCCACCGAACAGCTCGGCGCCTACGCCAACCTGCTGTACGTTATCGAAGACAAGAGCCTGGGGGTACACAACTCGACCTACGCCATCGAACTGCTAATGGACTCCATCCAGTCGATCGACCCCGCCTTCGATGTGAGCAAGCGACCCTGACCCTCGCTGGCAAAAGCTGACCAGCCCCTTAGGCAGGCCGGAAGTTTCCGGCCTGCCTTTTTTATGCTCAGGGGTCTGGCCCCAGGAAGCCTCTTACTTGTTTGTCTTTTTGAGTTGCTCTATCCAGAGCTGTATCTGTTCGCGGTCGGTGGCTGCGGGAACCAGTTCGAGATACCTAGCGAGGTACACCACAGCCTCGGCGTTACGGCCAAGGTCGGTGGCAAGTACCACGCCGCTGTTGCGGTTGACGTTCACATGGTTGGGGTTCTGGTGCAGTGCCTTTGCGTATTCCGCAAGAGCCTTCTCGGGCTGGCCAAGCGCGCGGTAGCAGGTGCCCCTATCAACCCGCACATCGAGGTTGGCAGGATCACTTTCAAGGGCCCTACCGTAAGCCTCAACCGCTTCAGCGAACTGCTTGGTATCCATGAGGCTGTTACCCTGATCGATGAGTGCCGCCAACTCGGAAGCTTGGGGTTTCGAGGCTGTGGAATTGACAATGGGGGAAACCAGGGGCTCATCCTGGCGGGCCTCACAAGAGCTGAGGGCCACCAAGAAAGCCACGGCCGGAAACCAGCCGGGCTTAGGGAAGTTGTCCCGAGCTAGCTTTTGAATGCCTTGTGTCCTGGCACTAGGGTGTCGTTGATCTTTTTCATGCAGAGCTTGGCGTTGTCCCAGTCGTTGGCGAGGGCGAAGGTAGAGCCTTTCTTGGCCGAGTCGATGATGGCTGAGAACTGTTTGTCCCACTCCTTCTTGTCGCCTTCCTTCTTGTCTACCTGGGGAGGGTTCATCTTCAGCATGAGTTTGCAGGCATCGCCGACCGCCAGAAAGGCGTCGGAGCTAGCCTTCGCGTCGGTGGCGGTTATCCCTTTTTTCACCACTTTCAGGGAGTCGAGAATCACGTGCATGGCAGCCTTGACCTTGTCGGCGTCGTAGGCAGCCTGACTAAAGGCGCCATTAGCAATCAGGAGCACCAATGTGGCAACTCCAAGGAACTTTTTCATCGAACCCTCCTATTGGGTAGCGTCGTTGCGCAGACCTTGAACGAAATACAAAGACTCAAAACTGCGGCCTAGCCTTTTACTGGCATAGTTCACTACCGGAACCGTGGCGATAAACTCCACCACATCGCCCTTCTTAACCGTGGTGGCGAGCTCTGCAACCCAGTATTGGGTTCCGCCCTCATCCACGCTCAGGTAGTTGTATTCCCCGGCGGTAAGCACCTCGAGAACCACAGCCCTACGACCAGAACCTGGCACCACCTCCGCCGGTTCGAAGCCGGCATGGGGATTGGCCGTTAACTGCACCGGGCCAACTAAGGGCGCTTGGTTTTGCTGTGCGCAACTGACCACCAACGCGGCGGCCACCAACGCGGTGGCCAGCAAGACAGCTGATTCCCAACTTCGGCGTGGTTTCATGGCGCAACATCCTTACGCAGCCACAGGTCGTAAAGCGACAACAGGATCAGCACCAAAAAGGCCAGTGCGAGGGTCATTCCCGCCGCCATCACCGTAAACGCCAGGCCTCCCCAAGCCTTGGCCAGCCACCACGAGCCCACGTCGAACACGAGGGCAAGGAGGCTAACCACCATGATGGTGCCCTTGAGCTTCTCGCCGAAAAGAGTGAACGAAAACACCAAGCAAAGCAGAAACACCAGCGGTAGAGCGCCCATCAGATGCACGTGGCTGAGTTCCACCAGCCGGGAAATGGATTTTCCGGTATCTACGGCAAGCAAGGGCAAAACGTCTTGGTAGGCTTCGAGCGACACCCCGGCGGTTTTCACGTCGTTGGAGTGGCAGGTAATGCACGAGTTTTCGAACACCACTTTGGCGTCTTTAAAGGTAGCCTCGGTGTGGCCACCTTTGATCCACGTGACGAGGGTGGCTCCCTCTTGGTCGGATTCCAAGTACTGCTTCATGGCCCCGCCGAGGGCCTTTTCCAGTTTTGAGCCGTCTTGGCTTCCGTTGAAGGCAATGCGAATGTCGTCGATCGAGAGTCCGGGCTGGGAATCAACCAGGTTATAAGTGAGGTAAATGTTCGAAAAACCTAGCAGGTAGCCGAGCCCTGCCACCAGCAAAAAGGTCGTCACAGCAAGTTTGACGCTCATGGGCAACTTTGCAAGCCCTTTCATTTCCTGCCACATCTAGATCCTCCCTTGACACCCAATGTTAATGGGTACAAACTTAGTATGAATCCGAGTTAAGATTTTGTCAAAGGCCAAATGGCACTATTTGTGAATCCGAATAAGATTTGAGGGGAGGACCTCCGATGAAAGCTCTTTACAGGTTTTTTGAGTCGGTGCAACTGGCTATCGTTCTGTTCTTGCTCATCGCTGTTTTCTCCATCCTGTCTACGCTGGTCCCGCAAGGGAAGACCCAAGAGTTCTACACCGGGCTCTACGGATCTGCCACGGCGCTGCTGATTGCGGGGAGCGGACTGAGCCTCTACAACCAGTCGCTGCTGTTCCTGATTCCCATGGTGCTGATGGTGCTCAACCTTGGGGTGTGTATGTTCGAGCGGTTGGTCCGCCGGGCGCGCGAGCACAAACCCAAGCGTTTTGGGCCCGACCTGATCCACGCGGCGCTTCTGGTGCTTTGCGTCGGTTCGTTGGTAACCGCTGGAAAGCGCACCGAGCAGTCGTTCACCATGGGCAGTGGCGATGAAGTAGCGCTTCAAGGCGGGTACCGGATGTCGCTGGTGTCGTTTGTTTCTGCAGCCTACCCCGATGGTCGGCCTCAGTCGTGGACCTCTACCGTGGATGTGACGCAGGACTCAAAACCTGTGCTCAGCGCTTACCCGATTCAGGTGAATCACCCCCTCAGCCTGGGCTTTTTGAATGTGTACCAGAGCACCTACGGCACAGAAGCTTTGGTACAACTGCAGGGGGCTGACGGCAAGCTCACCTCGGCGGCAGTAGGCCAAAGCCTAACCGTGGGCGAGAGCGAACTGGTGCTGGCCGGCACGCAAAAAACCGAAGAGGGCTTGGCCGTCAGGGTTGAGGAATGGAAAAACCAACAAAAAGTAGGTTCCCGGTTGGAAAAGGCCGGAGACAAGCTGGGACCCTTCAACCTGGTGTCGGTGAGTGAGCGGGAAGTCACTGGCCTGCACGCGGTGAACGATCCGGGCTCGCTGCCGGTACTGCTGGCGCTATTGATTGGCTTATCGGGCTTTGTGCTCACAGCGGTTCAAAAGAAAAAAGGAGATTCGATATGAACGACCTTCTAGGCCTTACGGCCCTGAGCCTGATTGCACTTTCCGCGGTTTGGCAAATTGTGTACCTCCTGCGCCAACAGCAGGTGGCCGACAAGGTGTCGCCTTGGCTTTTGCTGGGAGGTGGCGTGCTTCTGTTTACGCTTACCGTACTGCGCAGCATCGCCATCAGTTTTCCTGCGGTAACCAACACGTACGAAGCGCTCGTGTTTTTCGCGGCGGCCCTCTGCGTCGTAGCGTTTGTTCTGCGCATGGTGGCCAAGAATCCTGTGGCTCTCCGAGTGAGCCTATTTGGCGCCACCATCATCGCGCTGGCGGTAGCCATGATTTCCTCCTCGCCGCTGGTTCCCAAAGACATTCAGCCGCCAATTCCGGCCCTTCAGTCTATTTGGCTGGTGATGCACGTTACGTTGGCCTTTGTGGGTGAGTCGTTTTTCGCGGTGGCCTTTATTGCGGCCTTGAGCTACCTGTTCACCAAAGACCAAACCAAACGCGTAGCCATCGACCGCATTGTGTACACCACCACCGTGATCGGCTACCCGATTTTTACCGCCGGTGCTCTGGTGTTCGGTATGATCTGGGCCAACTTCGCCTGGGGCTCGTATTGGAGCTGGGACCCCAAAGAGACCTGGGCCCTCATCACATTTCTCGTCTACACCGCCTACCTGCACACGCGCATCATCATGAAAATCGATGGCACCGTTTCGGCCATTCTGGCGGCGGTAGGCTTTGTGTTCACGGTGTTCACCTTCGCGGGTGTCAACTTCCTTTTGTCGGGGCTTCATAGCTACGGCTGACCCTGTTAGGGCGAGACAAACGCCCTGTTTGAGGCCCGGCGTTGCCTGAGTTGCGGTATCTGCATGCAGGAGTGCCCTTGCGGTGCCATCATGATGGTCGCAGAGGAAATCTAACTAGTCGATGATTTAGCGTTTTTTTGTCGACATTGAACGATGATTTAGCGCTGTTTTGTCAATTATGTCTTGAGTGGGTTGCGCATCTACCACTAAACTGTCGCCATGGACGTTCCCCGCAGCCCTGCCACCCAGATTCTCCACCGTTTGGAAACCGACAGCAGGATTGTCCTTCTTTTGGGGCCCAGGCAAACTGGCAAGACAACTCTCGCCAAGGCAGTAGCAGGCCGTACCGGACGAAGGTTCCTTTCGCTCAACGGTGACGACCCTGAAACCGTGGAACTACTTTCCCTTCCCGACGACCGGCGGCTCTCGGGGCTCGTGGCAGGTTACGAGGGACTGTTTCTGGATGAAGCCCAGAGGATTCCCGGTATCGGTCTGGTGCTCAAAAGGCTTCATGATCAGCATTCTGAGGTTCGCTTACTGGTTACAGGGTCCTCGAGCCTTGAGTTGGCTGGTCTAACCCGCGAGGCCCTCACCGGTCGCACTTGGACCTACACCTTGTTTCCCATCGCCACCTCGGAACTGGCCCAATTGCAAAGCCCGCACGAGCTTAACTTAGGGCTTGGTGACCGACTGGTTCTCGGTTGCTACCCCGCGCTATTCTCGCTGCCTAACCGCCAAGACCGCGTTGCTCACCTGAGGGAACTGGTTAACGCCTACCTTTACAAAGATATCCTTGAGCTGAGCGGGTTGCGTTCTGCGCGCAAATTGCGCGACCTTTTGCGATGGCTGGCCTATCAAGTGGGCAGCGAGGTGTCATACCAGGAGCTCGGGAGAACCTGCGGCCTCAGCGCCGATACCGTAATCTCGTACGTTGACCTCCTCGAGAAGTCGTTTGTGGTTTACCGGCTTGGAGCCTATAGCCGGAACTTGCGCAAAGAGGTAAGCCGGAAAGACAAGGTGTATTTCGTCGACAACGGTGTGCGCAACGCACTCATCGACGACTTCAAGGAGCCAGAACTGCGCTCGGATGTCGGCGCCCTTTGGGAGAACTTTCTGGTGAGCGAGAGGCGCAAACGAAACGCCTACACCGGGTTTTACGGCTCGTCGTGGTTCTGGAGGGTTCATACCGGTGCAGAGCTTGACTATTTGGAAGATGCCGATGGTCGGCTCGAGGCCTTCGAGTTCAAGTGGGGCGACAAACCCGCAATGGCACCCAAGGGCTTTGTTAACGCCTACCCGGACTCAGGGTTCACGCTGGTCAACCGGAGCAACTGGCAGGAGTTCTGTGCCCTTGAAAGGTTGTAAATCGAAAATCGGACTTTCGATTTACAACCCTACATCATGCTAACGGCTCCCACGGATTGTACACTGTCACCCCAGCGGCCGCGAAGGTGGCCGTGTCGCGGGTGGCGAGCACCGCCTGATGCTGAAGGGCAAACGCCGCGACCAGCGAGTCGACCACCGGCAACGGCGTACCCGCGCGCGCCATTGCCCCCTGCAAAATCCCCCAGCGGCGCGCCACGCCGGCGTTCAGGTTTAGAATTCGCTCCGCGAAACGCGCCTCGAGCTGGTCGAGCCAAACCGACAGGTTGGCTCTGCGGTTCCCGGGCGGTAGGCTCTCGACCCCCTGCCGCAGTTCGCCTAGCACCAGCGAGGGCACGAACACTTCGTCCTCAGCCAGCGAGTCCACCCAGGCCATTACGTGCAGGTCCGCTTCAGGTTTCAGCGTCTCGCTGATCACGCAGGTATCGAGCAAAATCATTCGAAGCTCACCTCGCGGCCGAGTTCGCGGGAACGCGCCAGGTCGAGCTCCCCTCGTGGCGCTGAGCGGAAAAAGACCCCCAGCGACTGCCGGGGTGCTATCAGGCGCTGATAGGCGTCGTAGGGCACCACGACCACGGCGTTCTGCCCATGGCGGGTCACAGTTTGTGGGCCTTCGGCCAGGCAGGTGGTGACCAGTTCGCTGAACTTGGCCTTGGCATCTTGAAGGGAATAGATCATAGGGGCCTCCTAGGTTGAGGATAGCGCAGTTTAAGGAAACTGACTAGTCGCACTAGTCTCATTTGGCAAAACAGGATGGCATGGGGCAGTGGCATTTTGACACCCTACCTTCGCAGGACCGACTCTGCCGCATGCGTTGCGCGGCAGTATATTCACCTCATGATGAAAACTCTTTGGGCCAGTTTGGCGGTAGTTGGGGCTGTTGTCCCTTGGACTCTTTCTTATTTGTTTTTCCAGCAGTATGGCTGGCATTTCGAGCTGATTTTTGTGCAGGCGTTCAGCACCCTTGGCGGGGTGTTTTTGAGCCTCGACCTGCTATTGGCGGCCAGCGCGTTTTGCCTCTACATGATCAGCGAGCAGAGCAAGCGGCCTGTGAAGCATTTTTGGGTGCCGCTGGTGGGCATGTTTGCCTTTGGCACCTGTTTCGCGGTGCCGGCTTGGTTGTGGTTGAGGGAGTCGGCGTTGCGGGAGCCCTCAACCTGACGAAACGCGCAGTCGGCTTGCGTTTGGTCAATCTATATGCCATCCGGGTTTGCACTTGGTTAAGATCTGTGGTAGATTGGGGGCATGAACCTTCGTCCTTGGTGGCTCTCGCAGTTTGAACTACTCTGGCAACGGCGTCCGATCATCTGGCTCACGGGGGTCAGGCGGGCGGGCAAGACCTCACTCTGCCAAGCGATTCCAGACGTCCGGTACTACGACTGCGAACTGCCTTCGGTGCGGCGTCAGCTGGAGGATCCGGAGGGTTTCCTTCGTGCAGCGGGCCCCGAGCCGTTGGTGTTCGACGAAGTGCACCGCCTGCCCGATCCGACTCAGTTTCTCAAGATCGCGGCCGATCACTTTCCGCACCTTCGTATCGTGGCGACCGGTTCCTCAACGCTGGGAGCCTCGGCCAAGTTCGGAGACACGCTGGCAGGCCGCAAGGCGGAACTGTGGTTGACACCCTTGTGCGAGGCCGATACCGGTTTCCCGGGGCTGGCCGACCGGAACCAGAGGTTTCTTGCCGGCGGGCTTCCAGGCTTCTACCTTGCGTCTGGGCGCGACGACCGCGACTATGCGGAATGGCTTGAGGCGTTCTGGGCGAAAGACATCCTCGAGCTGTTTCGGCTCGAGCGCCGCGCCCCCTTCCTCAAGTTTGCCGAGCTGCTGCTGGCCCAGAGTGGTGGCCGGTTTGAGGCCACGTCGTTTGCCGCACCTTGCGGAGTCAGCCGCACCACGATTCAGAATTACCTTGCCGTGCTCGAAGCCACGCGACTGGTCCAGGTCGTCAGGCCGTTTTCGGGGCGCTCGGCCAACGAAATTATTGCTACCCCGCTGGTGTACGGTTTCGATACCGGGTTTGTGGCGTGGGCTCAAGGTCTGCACGAGGTTCCGCCCAAGGAGCGCGGCTTTTTCTGGGAACACCTGGTTCTCAACGAACTCGGAGCCCGGCTGCAAACGCGCGAAGTGCAAACTTGGCGCGACAAGTTGGGACGCGAGGTCGACTTTGTGTGGGCACCACGCGCAAGGCCTCCGACCGCCATCGAGGTGAAGTGGTCAGGCGATGCCTTTGAACCACGCGGTCTGTTGGCGTTCCGGGCCCTGCATCCGGAAGGCAAGAACCTGGTTTGTGCAGCCGATGTCGTGGAACCCTATACCCGAACGGTGGCGGGGCTCGAGGTCACGTGGTGCCCGATCGACCGGGTTGCTGAGCTGATTTAGGGCGGTCCTACTTGAGCTTGCCGAGGATTCCTTCGAGCTTGCCGACGTAGACGGCCTTGTTCTCCGGTGCAAAGTCCGCCTCGACAAAGACGCAATCGGGGTCGAGAGTTTTTGGGACGAATCGGCGCCAGCCAGCAGTGTGAGGGCAACTCGGGACGGAGACAGCGTCTTCTTGCTCTCCTTAGGTGGGTTAACTATAGTCCTTCTCGAGCTTCGTGGGTATCCCGGACTTGCATCGTCAATACAATGTTGCTACGATGCTGTCGAGAGGTACTCCATGACAAAACGCTTGGTTCAACACGGAAACAGTGCGGCCCTGGTGCTCGAAAAGCCCCTTTTGCAGCTCCTGAACATCGACCTGACCACGGACCTGGAAATCATTACCGACGGGAAGAACCTCATCATTTCGCCGGCGGGTTCGCAGAGCTCCGAGGGCGATCTGCTAGCCAGTCTCGAGAAGATCAACAAGCTCCACTCAGCCACGCTGGAGAATCTCGCGCGGTGATCCGGTACCTCACGTTGGCCGAAGTGGTCATCATCCATCAGGACCAACTTCGCCGGTACGGTGGTGACCCGGGCACCTTGAATGCCGACCTTCTGAGTTCGGCGGTCGCGATGCCTTCGGCCTCCTTTTCGGGCCAGGACTTTCACCCCACCTTGTTCGACAAGGCCGCGGCCTACCTGTTCCATCTCTGCCAAAACCATTGCTTTATCGACGGCAACAAGCGCATCGGTTTGGCGGCGGCGCTGGTCTTTCTGGACCTGAATGGAGTCACGGGCGGCGATCCCGAAGGCCGGCTTTACCAGTTGGTGATCGACGTCACGTCGGGAAAGGCCCGCAAGCCCGAGATTGCGGCGGTGCTGCGGGAGTTGGCGGGGTAGGAAGGGCGGGTCGGGCTGCGCCCGTCGGTCCCTGCGCGGGTCCCGCTTTTGGCGCTAGGCGC
This sequence comes from Spirochaetales bacterium, assembly GCA_947478845.1. Lineage (GTDB taxonomy): Bacteria > Spirochaetota > Spirochaetia > JABEVK01 > JABEVK01 > JAIFLN01. The sequence continues at coordinate 60,318 of CANJXC010000003.1, forward strand.
CAAAGAGCCCGGCTGCGCCGGCCGCTCCGGCGCTGGCCGCAAAGTCGCCGAACCGGGGCACTTGATACTTTGTTGGCTGCAGTCAATCCTGGTGTCATGAGTCCTACAAGTGATCTCTACGGCTGGTACGAGCAGCTCCTCACTCCGAAACTCCAGAACCTCTTTGATGAGTTGAAGGAAGTTGCTCCCATCTATCTCAAGACGCAGCCGGATGAACCGGCGCTCAAAGAGTTTCTGCTACATCACCTGAGGCCTTTAGTCCGAGCCTCTCTCGAAGGGGCCTCGCCGGAGCAGAGCGTTGAACTGGTAAGTCGTTTGATTGGTGAGCTCGCCAAGACAAGTCCCGAACTGGCCATGGAAGTGCCGAGTCTTGACTTGATACGTGGACTCTTCGACCCAGCTACAACACTTCAGTCGCAGGCGAAGCAGATGGCCGATTTGGACCTTCCACGAACGGGACTATCGACTTCGGAGCTATTTACTGGGCGTGAACGGCATCTCAATCTGCTTGACGAACTTCGACGGGAAATACGAAGTGCCGATTCGATCGACGTGATCGTTTCCTTCTTTCGCTGGAGCGGACTTAGGTTGCTCGAGGAAGATCTGCGGATGGCAAGAAGCCGTGGCATTCGTATTCGCGCCGTTTCGACAGTCTACTTGGGTGCAACAGAAGCACACGCGATCGAGGCCCTCCACGAGTGGGGTGCTGAAGTTTCGCTTTCGTACAATTCCAGTCAAGGGCGACTCCATGCTAAGGCGTGGATCTTTCATCGACCTCGAAGTTTGGGAACTGCCTTTATTGGTTCTAGCAACCTAAGCAAGGATGCACTGACCGATGGTCTCGAGTGGAATGTAAAGGCAACCCAGAGAGAGACTCCGGTACTCTTTACGCGGACCGCGGACAGTTTTGAGGCCATCTTCGCCGATCCAGAGTTTGAACGTTACAGCTCAGGCGACTTAAGACGCCTTCAAGAAGCCCTAGGTCGGGCAAAGGTTCCGTCAGGGTCAGTTCGCCTGTCCGATCTTCCCTCAGATCTGCGCAGGCAGGTGAAAGAACATTTTGCAGCGACTGGTGCGAAAGGCGAGACTGCCTGGGTCGCCTCCAAGTTGCGACCCCACCCATTTCAAGAAGAGGTCTTAGATAGGCTTGGTGGCGAGAGGGAGATTCATCAACGCTTTCGCAATCTCGTCGTGCTACCCACGGGGACAGGCAAGACTGTGGTTGCTGCGCTCGACTATGCTCGTCAAGTTCGCGAAGGTATGAAGCCAACTCTCCTTTTCGTCGCCCACCGAGAAGAGTTGCTGGCTCAAGCGCAGCGGACCTTCGCTAACGTCCTGCAGGACCCCAACTTCGGGGAAATCTGGAAAGGAAGCCAAACTCCAACTCGCTGGCAACACCTGTTCGCAAGTGTCGCAACCATCCATTCGCGACAGGAGGATGTACGCAGACGATGGCCGGATGGAACCTATTTCAAGGTTGTCATCTTGGACGAAGCCCATCACGCTGCCGCTGACTCCTACCGGATGGTGGTGGAATACTTCAAACCCACAATTCTATTGGGCCTAACGGCAACCCCTGAGCGAATGGACGGTCAGCCCATTGTGAACGACTTTGACGGCCATTTTGCTGCAGAAGTGCGACTAGGCGAGGCGATCGCTCGCCAGCGCCTTGTTCCCTTTCACTACTTCGGTGTCGCACAAGGAATGCCCGATTTGTCCAAGATCGGATGGGAGAACGGTCGGTATGTTGCTTCAGAATTGGACATCAAGTTGAGTTCGGATCTCTTTGCGGACGCCGTGAACCAGGCCTTAGGTCGGGTGATCGCAGTACCCTGCCAGATGCGAGCTTTGGGATTCTGTACGAGCATCCACCAAGCACAGTTCCTTTGTTCTTGGTTTGGAAAACATGGACTCTCAGCGGTATGGGTAAGCGGGGGCTCGAGTCCACTCGAACGACAGCAAGCAATTAGTGATCTAGAGTCAGGAGAACTCAACTTATTGTTCACGGTCGATCTGTTCAACGAAGGGGTGGATATTCCCAATGTTGACACTGTCCTATTTCTTAGGCCAACCGAAAGTCTCACGATCTTCCTGCAGCAACTTGGGCGAGGGTTGCGCTTAGCTCCTGGGAAGAACCTCCTTACGGTCTTGGACTTCGTCGGACAGGCAAACCGCCACTATGACTTCACTCACAAGTTTCAGGCCATGCTGGGCGTTGGTAAGACCGACGTGAAGCGGGAAATCGAGAACTCGTTTCCCTCGCTTCCGCCCGGTTGTGCCATCATCCTCGAACGTCAGGCCGAAAAGGAGATCTTGGCACACATTGCTGCACAAATACCGAGCCAGCGCAAGAAACTTCTTGACGCGGTACGTGAGAACCTTCACTTGGGTGTTCATGAGTTTCTGAATAAAACCGGCTGGTCTGCCGAGTACCTCGTCGAAAAGGGGGGGCTTTGGTACCAAATGAAAGATGAGATTCAGAGTGGGGTACTTACGGTGGATCCGCGCGAAGTGGCCCTAAAGGACTGGGTCTTCTCTGTCCTCCTCGTCGCTGACAGCCCGGATCTCCTCCGTCTTCAGTTGGAGGCGCTCGAAAAGGTGGCGGAAGAACATCCAGCAATCTCCTTGATAACTCAGCAACTGGGAAGATTCGGAGACACCCCTGCTTGGCAGTCGGAAGAGGCTTGCTGGGACTGGCTGAGGTCCTCGGAACTCCGACGGTTGGAGGTTATGGGGTGGATTCGATGGCGTGACAACCAACTAGATTCTCGTGGTCTGCCGATTCTCGGAATCCAGCTTCGACAGTTTTGCTCTTACGACTTCAAGACGATTGCTTGGGGTCAAGGACGTGCCGTATGGGGAAACAAGAATGTCTCCCAATCGGGTGTGCTTCGCATCTCCGATTCCAGTGGCCGAACGCTGCACTGGAACCTTATGGTCACTGTTAGGAAGTCCGAGTCCGAGTACAGTCGAGAAACTCTCTATCGGGACTGGGCACTTACTCAGGAAGTATTCCACTGGGAGTCACCAAACAATTGGATACCGGGGGCCAGAAGTGGCCAAAGGTTCCTCGAGGAAATTGAAGGGGCTGTCCCAGTTTACCTGTTTGTACGTGAGTCGAAAAAAGATCGACTTGGTCGGACCGCGCCGTATCTACTCATGGGTTCAGTTCATCTTGTCGAAGGCTCGGCACAAGGCGAACGCCCGATCGCGATGAAGTTCAAGCTCTCGGCCAAACTTCCGATGGCCCACTTTAGGGTACTCTGCCAAGAAGCGGTGAGTTAGCTCGATTAGGCCACCCACCGTCGTCTGGCCTCCGGCCACCGGCGTGCCGTAGCTCGCCTGCCGCCGGGTGCGGGACGTCCACCGGACGTCCCGCGACCATGACGACGTCGCCCGCCTGCTCGACCAGGGCTGGCGCGTGGCCATCGTGTGGGAATGCGCGATCAAGGGCCCCAAGAGGGCCGACCCCCTCCCCGCGACCATCGCTGACCTGCGGTCGCCTTACGCCTCGGGGAAGTCTTTCCCCCTCCCTGCTATTCCGGACTGAGCACCTTGAGCCTGGGATAAGCTGTCGCCACGCGGCGAGGGTCACGGGTGAGCAGAGGCACACCGAGAATGGCCGCATGGGCGCCAATGAAGAAATCCGGCAGCGGCGAGGTCTTGGTGCCGCCACGCAATTTGTATTGCTGAAAGGCTTTGCCGGCCAAAAAGGCGGCTTCCCGGGGGCTGGGCAGGCTAAGCCTAACGGGTGAGCCTGAGGATCTGTTCTGTGGTCGACTACACCAGCACCAGCTGCTGTCCAAAAACCACTTCGAGTTTCTTGAGTGTTTTGAGAGTGGGATTCGCGGTCGCGGGGTTTTCGAGCTTTTGGTAGACTTGATACTTCACACCCAGCCGTGTTGCGACGTCGGTGAGCGTCAGACCGGACTTTTGGCGTTCCCTGCGCAACCAGAAGGCGAAGGCGACGTTGGCGTTGGGTTCCACGCTGACAAGATCGGGGCGGCTGGAAGGTTCGCAGAAGGGGACCTCTCGGGCGAGCACCGATTCCAGCCACGCACTCAAGGCTTCGCTTGCCGCCTGAGCGGCCTCTGACTGGTTGGCCCCTTCGGTGAGACAACCGGGAAGATCAGGAAACTCAACAAGCCAGGTTCCGTCGGCCTGCGCACTGAAGTGGGCGGGGTAACTGAGTCTCATGGTCGATCGGCCTCCTTGAGCAGTTTATGGAGCAGACCCGTTCCCAAGTCGCGGCCCGCATGAACCGGTATCAAAAGCGTTCGAGCAAGGCAACGAGGGCTTTTCCAGTCATCGAACTATACACCTTTCACGGTGTGCGGTCAAGTTTCCATGCATAGTGAACAAACACGCATTGAGGGGCTTTTGCTTGCGACTTTGGTGAAGATTCTGACAATCGCCTTGATATTCGCCTCGTTGGCGGAGCTCGGAGAAGGGATAGGCGACGTCGACCTGCGGTCGCCTTACGCCTCTGGGAAGGCTTTCCCCTGAAGCAAACTTGCAATAAACTAAGTCTATTGAACTAAGTTCAAGGAGTTCGCATGACTGCCATCAACATTCACGAGGCCAAGACGCATCTGTCTCGGCTGGTCGACAAGGCCGTTGCGGGAGAGCCGTTCATCATTGCCAAGGCGGGAAAGCCGCTGGTCGTGGTGCAGGCGCTGGCTCAAGCCGCACCTCAGCCCAAGCGCCGAGGCTTTTTGCCCGACCTGGTGGTGCCCGATAACTTTGACACCTGGGCGGCCGACGAGGTGGCGGGCTTGTTCGAAGGTCGTCCGTGAGCTAGCGGTTCGGACCCACTAGCTTCAGCCGCGGGTGAGCCTGAGAATCTGTTCGGTGGTCATGCCGGAATCGGCCGGGTATTGGTCACTTGACCCTTGCTTGTCATGTTCCCTCATCAAGGTCTGCTGAATACGAGAATCAACTTTCCGTTATACTCACCGCTATGAAAGCTGTTTTATTCGACATGGACGGCGTACTAGCCGACTCGGAAGAGTTCATCGCCGAGGCCGCCAAAGAGATGTTCCAACGCACCTACGGGCTGACGGTGGAATTAAGCGACTTTGTGCCCTTCGTGGGTGCGGGTGAAGACCGTTACCTCGGCGGTGTGGCGGCCCAATACGGCGTAACCCCCAACCTACCTCGCGACAAGGCTACCACCTACGCCATTTACGGTGAATTGATTCAGGGTAGGCTGAAAGCCTTGCCCGGTGCGGTGAGTTTTGTGCGCGCCAGTCGTGCTGCAGGTCTGAAGACCGCCCTAGCCACCAGTGCCGACAAGCCCAAAATGCTCTCGACGCTGGCGGCTATCGGGCTCTCGGAAGCCGATTTCGACGCCACGGTAAACGGCCTGGACGTAGCACGCAAGAAGCCTTTTCCCGATATTTTTTTAGAAGCCGCCCGCCGGGTGGGCATAGCTCCCCAGGATTGCCTGGTCATCGAAGACGCCACCAACGGGGTGAAGGCTGCTTTGGCTGCAGGGTGTCAGTGTTTGGCCCTTCTCACCACGTTTACCGAGGCCGAACTGCGGGCCGCCGGGGCTACCGACCTCATTCCCGACCTTTCTTACGCGGGGCCCCGCCTCAAGGGTCTTGGCTGAACGGCGTTGGCGCAAGCGCCCTTGCCGGAAGATCCCAACCCGCTCCTCGAGCTCGCCCACGCCCGCATGCCCTTCGGAAAGTACTCTGGCCGGTACCTGAGCGACCTGCCGGAGGCGTATGTGTTGTGGTTCAAACAAAAGGGCTACCCGCCGGGCAAACTCGGCGATCAGCTGCGTGAGCTCGAAACCATCAAAGTGAACGGACTGGAAAGCCTGATTCGCGAACTAAGGGAACGGTATCCCAGGTGGGGATGAGCGCCAGCTTGCCCTCTCCCCGGCCCGGCGGTACCTTTCAGCCTCATGAAGAAACCCATGAAGTGGATTGAAAAAATGCGCGAGGCCCGCGAAGCCCGGGCTTACACCCAAAGTGGGTTACTTCGCCGTGCGGAGGAAAACGCGGCCCCCGGTGGCGTAACGCCCGAGGGCTTTCTCGGCCGAGATGCGCGGCGCCTAGGCCACATCATTCGTGCAGACGAAATGGAGTTTCAGAACCTCGGCCTCGATTGGGAAAAAACCGCCGACATCCTCGACGACCTGCTTCTGCGTGGCTCTGCCGGCCTTGGTGATGCCGTTACCCTCGGTGGGTTTTTGGTGCGGGTGTCGGAAACCCGCGGTTCGTTTCCCTGCCCCTGGGAAGACGGCCTCTACCGCAAACGAAGCGCCTCGGTAATCCGGCTCGTTGACGGCCAGCGTCATGGGGAAGAAATCCTGATCAGCGACCTAGGGATTCATCTGCTGCGGGCCCACCATTTCCTTCAGGGTAAGGGCAGCCCTTTCCGCCTAGAACCTCAGGCCCTTAAAAACCTCTTGTTGGGCGCCAAGGGGAACTAAGAAAGCCTCGAGTGCCTAGGCTTACTACGTGCTTCCCAACTCTTCCAGCCAATCGAGCGCCCGTCGGACCTTGAGGTGGCCGGCCTCGTTTTCCTGCGGCAAATCAGCAACCACCTGCACCCCAGGCAGTCCATAGGTGGCGTGAAAGTACTTCAAGCCAGAAGACAACTGACGTTCCTGCGCCTTCACCTCTACCATGAGCAACGGGACTTCCTCCTCCGTGACCACAAAGTCGACTTCTTTCCCTTCGCGGGTCCGTAGGTAGCGCACCGACCTCGATTTTCCGTCTCGGTCTTCCGCCCAGCAGGCCTGCCTCAGCAACGACAAAGCCACGAGGTTCTCAAGGCGCTTTCCGTCTTCGCCCTGCACCAACCCGGTGTCGAAAAAGTACACTTTAGGCTGCTGAACTAAAGCACGGGCAATGGAACGGTGGTGAGGATACACCCGGAACACGATGTACAAAGCCTCGAGGATCTCCAAGTAGTGCTTTACGGTATTGGGCGAGAGTCCCAGGTCTTCCGAAAGACCTTGGTAGCTCACCGGCGAGGCAACCCGCTGCCGTAACAACTCCACGAGGAGGTTCATGGCCTTGAGCTGATGGATGTTCTCAAAACTCAGGATGTCCTCGCGGATCAGGCCATCGAGGTACTGCCTTCGCCATCGTCCCGCGTCAGCGTCGGTTGTAGCCAGCCAAGGCTCGGGAAACCCGCCGCGCAACAGGTAGTGGTCAAGACTTCGCTGCTCACCGGCCCATTTGGCCTCGGTAGGAGTCAGAGGGAACAGCCGGTGGTGAAAGTAACGCCCCGCCAGGCTGTCCCCGGACTTTCGGAAGGTCTCCAGACGGGCACTCCCGGTAACGAGAATCGACATGCCTTCCGGACGGGTATCCCAGATGCCCTTGAGGTAGTTTTTCCACTGCGGCATCTTATGGATTTCATCTAAGACCAGCAAATCGGTGCCCCTACTCCAGCCCGTCGCCGAGATCACTCTAAGGTCTTCGGCGCTGTCGTAGTTCAGGTACCGTGGCCGCTTGGCAGACTTCTGAAGTTCCCGCGAAAGCCAGGACTTGCCCACTTGGCGAGGGCCGGAAAGAAACACCATTTTCTTCCGGAGGTCACTCTGAAGAGCTTGCATGAGCTGGCGCTGCATTCGCTAATACTGCAATTCATTGCGGAATTGTCAAGACAAGTCCGCAACGGCTTGCGGTTTTTATGAAGAAACTACCCCTGCACCCGAACAGGGTAGGCCCCGATCAGCCAATTTGGAGTGAGAAGAACCAGAACCTCATTGACAGGATGACTGAGCAGACTTAGCCTCTGGAAGCGATTGGCCGAAAAATACCGCCTTGAGGGAGCACATATGGATCCGGTTTTTGACATTGTTTCAACAGTCATCTTTCTGTTCGCAGACCTTCTCATAGGTGTCTTGGCTACCGTGCTGATCTCGAAGTCCTTCGCCCCTATGTTTCTCAAATCCAAGGGACTCGAGTTCCTCAAGAAGGGAAACGCGGCTGCGGCCCTCTTGTTGGTATCCATCATCGTTTCGGCCGCTTTGCTGTGCTCGGACACCATTATGACTGTGCAGCAGAATCTCCATTTGGCCGCCCAAACTCCCGAACCGGAACGTACGGGATTTGTTGCCAGCATCGCGTTTTTTGGGTTTTTGCAGGTTTTGGCGTCTATTGGCCTTGGGCTTGGGGTGGCCTTCCTCTCGGCCAAGCTGTTCGACCTACTTACAAAGGACATCAGTGAATTGAAGGAAATACAGGAGGGTGGCAACATCGCAGCCGGCCTTCTGTTGGCAGGAATCATCCTGAGCCTGACAATCTTCGTCAAATATCCCTTTTCGTCGCTTGTGGCTTTCCTGGTGCCCATGCCGTCTTATTCGGTGCCGCTGTAGGGGCTCAGGTATGCGCCGCCTTTTCGTCAAAGCCTTTTTTATGGCCAATGCCTTAGCTCTTTTTGCGCCCCTCGCCATGGCGGAGAACAGTGTGGTTCAGGGCGAAGAGGTTTGGCAAATCATTCTTACCCCGGTAGCCGGTGTCTTCAAAGACCTAGAGTATTTCAAGGATTACAGTAACGAGTCCAATAGCCAGCGCATCCTCGAAGCCACCCCGAAAAGGGTAGTCCTAGAGCGCAAGGTGAATTATGCCCCGTTCCACCACACGCTTGCGTTGGCCGATACGGGAATCTATGCCAGCAACCCGGAGTGCACCCCCTACTTGGATAAGCCGATCTCAGAAATCCTTTTAGCTCGTGCGGAGGTTCTGGCTCAGGGCTTAAGTACGCAAGTCGAGTATGTGGACGCCGCCATGTACGAAGTTCGCAACCGCCTGGAATGGCGCTCGAGTCCGGTGGTGGAGGCTGAGGAGGTTTATAAGGCTGGCTACACCATGTGCGGCGGCTTCGCCAACCTCGCCGTCGCCTTTCTTCGCGCCAAGGGTATTCCGGCACGGGTAGACCACGTGCTTACCCTACGTCATCCGAGCTGGGACGCAGGCAGCCATGCAGAAGTTGAGGTCTACTACCAAGGTCTTGGTTGGGTGTCGTACGACCCGCAGTTCCACGAACACCATGGCCCCTTTCCGCGGATCTACTACGGCCACGGCAAGGAGTCCGCTATTTGGAGCGACAACAAGGCTTTGTGGAACGCGTTCCTGTACTTCAATCTCCTGCGTTATAACGTCCAATACCGGCAGGTCAAAAACGATGTCAGGCTCGTGGCCCTACGGGACAAACCCACCAAATCTGACTTTGTCAGCCGTGAAGACGGCACCGGATCGCGCATACCCACCCTTGGAGGCACAGTCTACGACGGCAAGGGGAAGCCTACCCAAAGCCAATACATCTTTTCCACCCTTGAATCCTCCGGCGACTCCTACAATAGCTCTGAGCTCAGGAATGGGAGTTTCATCATCAAGAACGACGCCGATGGAGGAGAACTCTACCTCAACGAAAAGGGTTTTGTGGTCAAATATGACTTTCCCGGCTTCCAAACCGAGGCGGTGATAAAGCACGATATCCGCTTTGACGAAACCGATTCCATCATCGTGAAGACGGGCAAGCCCGATTCAACGGTGAAATGGTACAACACGCCAGATACCTACTATGAGTTCACCACCGACAGTGCCGGCATTTTGAGGCTGCACGTCAATCCCGTCGCCGGTGGCTACAGGGTCGACGACGCTACCTACAAGTTTCAGGATGGAAAGTGGAAGAAAACCAGCTAAGTTAGCTTCTGGGCGTCAGCGACGGAGATCGGTCCTTCCTTGGCCCCGCTGGCGCCGCAGATCGGCGTTATGGCTAAGTCGAGGGGGAGCCGAAGCGCACAGCCGTACTGGAAAGTACGGTGAGCACCGGAGGCCCCCCGAGACGACGCCAGAACGTCGAGATGCAAGCTAGCTGACGATCGCTTTCATCGCGGTCATATATCCTCTGAGCTTCTTCCCGACGTGTTCCACCGGGTGATTGCTAATCAACTCGTTCACCTGGTTCAGGCGCGCGTTGCTGGTCTTCCCGGTCAAACCCTTACCGATGATGTCGGTCTCTACCTTGGCCATGAAGCCCTTGAGGAGAGGGCGACTAGCGTTGTCGAACAAATAGCAACCGTACTCGGCGGTGTCGCTGATCACCTTGTTCATTTCATACAGTTTCTTGCGGGAAATGAGGTTGGCGATGAGCGGAACTTCGTGCAGCGACTCGTAATAGGCGCTTTCGGCCTTGATACCTGCGTCGGTCATGGTTTCAAAAGCGAGCTCCACCCCTGCCTTCACCATGGCCACCATCAAAATGCCCTTGTCGAAGTATTCCTGCTCGCTGATGTCAGCCTTGGCCGGAGCCTGCTTTTCGAAGGCTGTGGCTCCGGTAGCTTCGCGCCAGGCCAAAAGGTCCTTGTCGCCAGCTTTCCAGTCTTTCATCATACCCTCGCTGAAGCGGCCGGCTATGATGTCGTCCTGATGCTTGTGGTAGAGCGGGGTCATTAGGGTCTTGAGTTCTTCGGCGAGCTCGTAGGCTTTGATTTTTGCGGGGCCCGAAAGCCGGTCCATCATCAGGGTGATGCCACCAAACTTGAGGGCCTCGGTAATGGTCTCCCAGCCGTACTGAATGAACTGCGCGGCCCAAGCTTTGTCGATTCCCTTCTCCACCATTTTGTCGAAGCATAGTAGCGAACCGGTTTGAAGCATTCCGCAGAGAATAGTCTGCTCGCCCATGAGGTCGGATTTCACTTCAGCAACAAAGCTCGACTGCAGAACCCCCGCGCGGCTGCCACCGGTGCCCACGGCCAGAGCCTTCGAGAAAGCCCAGCCCTTTTTTTCAGGGTCGTTGACCGGGTGGACAGCAATGAGAGTAGGAATGCCAAAACCGCGTTTGTACTCTTCGCGCACTTCGGAGCCCGGTCCCTTGGGCGCCATCATGATAACGGTGATGTCTTTGCGGATCTCGGTGCCTTCCTCGACGATGTTGAAGCCGTGGCTGTACCAGAGTACCGAGCCTTTTTTCATCAGCGGTTGGACGGCGGCGACTACCGAGGAGTGCTGCTTGTCGGGGGTGAGGTTGCCTACGACGTCGGCAGAAGGAATCAGCTCTTCGTAGGTGCCCACTTTGAAGCCGGCATCGGTGGTGTTTTTCCAGCTCGCCCGCTTCTCGGAGATCGCTTCCTTGCGTAGTGCGTAGCTGACATCGAGGCCGCTGTCGCGGAGGTTGAGGCCTTGGTGGAGACCCTGGGCACCGGCACCGATGATGACGATCTTTTTGCCCTTGAGGACGTTCACGCCGTCAAATTCGTTCTTGTCCATGAAACGGCACTGGCCGAGCTGGAGCAGTTGTTCGCGCAGATTGAGGGTGTTGAAATAGTTCATCCGTCTGTTATAGACCTCAGCGCGCCAGTGCGTAAAGTGAGGGTGGCCGAACCGGCGGCGAGAACTTGGGCTTGACGACCAGAAAGAAAAAGACTGGAATGGCTCATGCACCGTTTTGTTCTTACCACCGTTGTGTGCTTGTTTCTGGGATTACCAGCCTTCTCGCAGGTAAAGTGGCTAGAAGACTGGACCGCTGCCTTGCGGGCAAGCGCCTCCTCGGGAAAACTGGTGCTAGTGGACGTAACCGGGAGCGATTGGGCCCCACCGGCGCGCCGTCAGGACCTAGAGGTTTTTTCGCAGCCCGAGTTTGCCAAAGCGGCCGAAACCTACATCCTTCTCAGGCTCGACTTTCCCCACAACGCCAGCCAAAGCGAGAAGACCAGGGCCCAAAATGCCCAACTGGCCAAACGGTTTCCGCTCGACAACGTTCCGACAACCCTGCTGGTCGATAAGTTCGGGTTTGTATGGGGCCTCCACGAGGGCGCCGTCGACGGGGGACCGCAGGCGTATTTGGACCTCGCAGCCGAATTAGTGAAGCAGAAAGCCGACTTGGAAGCCCTCAAAAAAACCGCCGACGCAGCTGCCACGGCAACCTCAGTCGACAAGGCAACGGCGTTTCACGCGCTTTTCGACCGCGCCGACAAGGCCGGTTTAGCTTGGGAATTCTCGGAACTTCCCGCTCAGATTATTGCCCTCGATAAAGGAAACAAGTTGGGGCTGGCCAACCGTTACCAGGTGTACAACCGCTACACCCGCTTGCTGGCCACTTGGGCAGGCCGCGAAGACTACACCACCGTGGTGAAAGACCTCGACGACCTGGCCAAAGCGGCCAAAGACCAAGCCGACCTCAAGCAAAAAATTGTGTTCACTCGCGCCATGGTGCAACTCAACGCTCTGCGAGACGAGCTGGGCGCACGCGCAAGCTTCCGCGAAGCGTTGTCGCTGGGTGCCGAAACCTTCGAGGGAAAGCGCTCGCTTAGGCTGTTGTCAGAACTCCCTTAGGCTTTTGTCAGCACTCCCTGAGCGTTGGCTATGGCATCGTAGGCGGCGTACTTGTACAGCTCGTGCAAACTCGGGCAGTTGTAAACGGCGGAACTAAGGTCGCTGAGCGTGTCGCCAAAATTGATGGCCGCCACTCCGAAGTGGATGAGCTCGCTGGCGAGGTTACCTATCACGTGGACGCCGAGCACCTTCTGCGTGCTCTTTTCATAAACAATCTTCATGAAGCCTTCGGTGGCACCCATGATTTTGCCACGGGGCATATCGCGCATGTAGGCCTTGCCAACACCGTAATCAAGGCCTTTCTTTTGGGCGTCTTCCTCCGACATCCCTACCATCGACACTTCGGGAATAGTGTAGATGCCGTAGGGGAACACCCGGGCCAATTTGTCGTAACCCTCGATTTTGAACATCTGCGTAACCGCGACCCGGCCTTGGTCCATCGAAGTGCTCGCCAACGAGGGGAAGCCGATGACATCGCCCACGGCATAGATGTGCGGAATCTTGGTTTGGTAGGTTGAGTTGACCTCGATGAGACCGCGGGAGTTTTTTTCGAGGCCTACGGCACTCAGGTAAAGGGCGTCGGTGCGACCGCTTCGGCCGGCCGCATAAAGGAGCATGTCGGCTTCAATCACGTTGCCGCCAGCCAGTTTGATTTTCAGCATCTCTTCCGTGGTTTTGGGCACCTCGACACCCTCGACCGTGGTGTTGAACCTGAAGTCGACCCCGGATTCGTGCATTTGGCGAATGAGGTCGTGGGTCAGCTCGGTGTCGAGGAAGGGAAGGATGTTGTCGCGGCCTTCGAGCAATGTGACCTTCGTGCCTACAGTTTGGAAAATCGTCGTGTATTCGCAGCCAATAACCCCAGCTCCGATGACCACCAGCGACTTGGGAAAGCGGGACAGCTTAAGAATACTGTTGGAGTCGTGCACGCGATCGCCATCGAAAGGAATGTGCGCCGGGTGGAAGGGGTAGCTTCCGGTAGCAATCAGGATAAAGTCGGCGCTGATGTGGATGGGCTCGGGGATATCCTTGCCGTAGATTTGAATGGTGTGCTCATCCACAAAACCGCCACGCCCCTGATAATACTCCACGCCGTGGTTTTTGAGGTTTTCGTTGATCGTCAGCACCTCGCTGCGGGTCACGGCATGATTTCGGAAGTAGAAGTCGTCGATGGTGAAGGTTTTGGTGAGTTGGCGCTCTACGCCATAAAGGCCGTGTTCGGCTTTTCCTGACATAAACAGGGCGGTTTCCTTGAGGGCTTTCGACGGAAGGGTGCCGTTGTGAACGGTGGAGCCGCCTGGTTCCGAATACCGCTCTATCAGGGCAACGGTCTTGCCATGGGTTCCTGCTTTTACAGCAGCCTTTTCGCCGGCAGGGCCGCCGCCAATAACGATGAGGTCGTAGTGCTTCATAGTGTACAAGTCTAGTTCAGCGTTCCCGAATTGTCTACGATTGTTCTTGACAGGCACCTTGGGGCAGTATATTCGCTGCGGAGGATGTTCATGAAGACCCGTAGTTCGTTGATTCTTGCTCTGGCCGTTGTAGCCTTGTTGGCGGTGGTACTCCCCTTGGGGGCCCAAGCCGCCATCCCGGGTACCGTGGATTTCCGTACCGGCGACACCTCCCTCGACTACGCTCTCCAAGAGGCCGAGGACCTTTCAGCAACCGACCCTGCTGGCTTCCTCAAGTCGGTGGCCACCAGCTACGGTCTGCCCGTCAAAGAATTGCAGGCACTCAAGGATTTGGGCCTCAAAGCCGGTGAAGTTCTACTCACGGTTAACCTTTCTCAGGTAACGAAAAAGTCGCTTTCTGAAGTGGCGGCCAATTGGAAACTCAACAAAGGCAAGGGCTGGGCCCAAATTGCCAAGGAGCTCGGGGTGAAACCGGGCTCGGCCACCTTTCAAACCCTGAAGAAGAACGCCATCGCTGAAATCGACCGCCTCAAGATCGAGGATGCGAAGAAACCGGCTGGCGATTCGATGATGAAAACGAGCGAAAAGAACAAAGACGCCAGCGGTATGAAAAAGCCCTGAGGCCGCTGCATGTGCTTAGCCGTCAATCAACGAAACGAGGGTCCGCTACAGGCAATGTTTGAGCATTGGGCCGGAGGGGGTCTGCTGCTCGAGGGCTGGAACCCCGCGGCGAAATTGCGCGCCCACGAGTTTCCGCGGCTTCCCCTGTTGGCAGACCCCCAGAGCCCGCTGGGGAGAACGGGCATGGGGCCTTGTTTCCTTGGCACGTGGGGCCTAGTTCCGAGCTACCTGCCAGCGCGGGATGCGGCCGACGCCCTGAAAGCCGACGAACTCCGCCGGATGACCTTCAACGCACGCATCGAGACCATCTTTGAAAAGCCGTCTTTCCGAGCGGCCGCGCCCAAGCAGCGGTGCCTGCTCCCCGTGAACGCGTTTTGGGAGTATCAACACCTCGACCGCCATGGGAACCCGGACCCCTTTGGCAAGGTGACCAAACCTTATTTGGTACGCCTAGCGGACTCGGAGGTCATGCTACTTGCAGGCCTTTGGTCGGTGTGGAACACAGAGGTGACGTTCACCATCGTGACCAAACCGGCGAACACTCTGATGACGCGCATCCACAACGCCAAGCAGCGGATGCCAGTGGTTCTGCGCCCCGGCGAACCCGCCGCCGAACTTTGGCTATCTGGAGGAGGCCCGGGGGAACTGGAAAGTTTTGCCCAGCCCCGAGACGATGACGGGCTGGTCGCCGACGAGGTTTTGGCGACCACCGCCCCAAAATCCCTGAAGCCTACGCAAGGGGATTTGTTCGGCTAAGGGCCTGGCTCGGGGGCAAGGACTATTCGGTAAAAACCCTAGGGTTGCCCTCAATCCCTTTATTCCACCAGTGGTGATGTCGGAAGAATACTCTCCTGTCTCGGGCCCTGAGGAACTTCAGCAGCGCTTTTGCTTCGTGAGCTACCCCCTCCCATTGCTCATCGCTGAGCTTGTGAAAAGCTGTCACTTCTAAACCGCCTTCGAGCACCCGCCACACCCCGGCCACCCAGCCGTCGACGAGTACTGTAGGGAGCAGGTCCCCGTTCACCCGCGAGACGCGTGGACGATACTCGGCAGGAAGAACTCGCGAGGAGTGCACGTGCCCCAAGAGCAAGTTGTCGAAAAGGGGAAGCAGCCTGGCCGGCGCTGGGGTCTCGGGGTCTGGCAACGTCGCTTCGGTAAGGTCGTACAGGGTTTGGCCTTCGGCTCCATGGTAAGTCACTAAGCGGTCGGCCGAGGCCTTAAGCGCCGCAGTGACAACCGGCGACCTCAGCAGGGTGAAGCGAGCGAAGTCTTGCGCCGACGATGGCCCATAGGCGGCCAAAAAACGCAACAGCAAATGCTGAACCGCAACCTCGTAGGCCACAGCGGCCTCGGGGGAAGCTGCCAGCGTGTACTGTTCCCCCGGGTAACGCCAAGGTCGCTCAGGGCTGAAGTCCGCAGGTACACGTGTCCAAGGGCCAAAGGTTTTGAGCGCCCACCAGGCGATCTTAGCGTCTCCCTTTACCCATTGCGAATTGGCCGCGCTCGCTAGCCAAGCCACGACGTCGGCTTCGGTGCGTTCCTGCTCCAAAAAGCGACAGGTTTCGCGCAGTAAGGCCTGGGCGTCGGGGAGGCTCACGCCAGCGGGTACAAACCGCTTATCGTATACCCTCGACAAGCGCAAGCTCGGGGCCATTGCGGCATAAAACAGCGGGTAGTCTTCGGCAACCACGTTGTGCAAGGTGATGCGCATCAATGTCGATTTGAGCACCGCTCGTTCGGTAAGTAGCCGGTCGAACTCGATAGCCTCGAACTCCTGCAGCCTAGTCCAAAGCGCCAAATACGGCGAAGCCGGCTCCTGAGCTTGCAGGCCGATCAGCTTGCAGATAGCCTGCCGCGGTGTCTGTGGCTCGCGGCGCAACAACAGCTGGCGTTCCAGCGTCGCTCGATTGAGGGTAGTGGCGTCCAGCAACCGCGGCTTCACGACCGGCGGGTCCTCTTCATTTCTTTCACCGTTTGGGTGCGGTTTTGCTTCTCCACCAAATAGGTCTTCACAGTTTCGGCCAACGCCTCGCCAATGCCGCCCCGCAGGGCAATCTCGCTGGGGTCGGCTAGCGAAAGGGCTTCGAGCGAGCCAAACTCCTGCAGAAGTTTTCGGCTTCTCACCTCGCCGATTCCCGGGACCCCTTCGAGAGTGGAAAGCTTGAGCGTTTTGGCGCGCAGCTTCTGGTTGAAGCCGGTCGCAAACCGGTGGGTCTCGTCGCGCACGGCCTGAAGCACGCGCAAGGCCGAGTTGCCCCGGGGCAGCAGGATGGGTTCGGAGGTATGCGGAAGAAACAATTCCTCCTCGCGTTTGGCCAAACCGACCAAGGGAATGCTCAGGCCCAAGGCCTCAAGAACGGCGTGGGCCGCATTCACCTGACCCTTGCCACCGTCGACCATGATGAGGTCGGGAAGTTCCTTGCCCTCGTTGAGCAACCGGCTGTACCGGCGCGCCACAACTTCTTTCATAGCCTGGAAATCATCGATGGCCCCGTCGAGGCTTTTGATGTGGAACTTGCGGTAGTTTTTGCGGTCGGGGTTACCGTTCCAAAAGCTAATTAACGAAGCCACCGGGTTGGTGCCGTCGAGTTGGGCAATATCGAAGCCCTCGATGCGCTGGGGCATTTTGGGCAGGTTCAGCACTTTCTTCAGCTCCACCAACGCGTGCTGATTTCCACCCGTCTCAAGGCGCTTTTTAAGGTCCATGAGCGCATTCTCGGTGGCCATTTTGAGAATCGACAAGTGGCGCCCCCCCTCGGGAAAATGGATTTGCGGGCCTGGTTGCTCCCCCCTATCGAAAAACTGCCGCAGAGCGGCCACATCAAACACCTTCGAGAGGTACACGGCGCTGCCGGGAACGGCGTGGTCGCTGTAGTACTGGATGAGGAACTCCTCAAAAGCCTCGTCGTCGGTGCTATAAATCTCAGTGGGAAACAGGTCGCGGCCGAGGAGCTTCCCGCCGCGCATCTGCAACACCACAAAGGTCGCCTGATTGCTGTCGCTGACCATAGCCACGTAGTCCCGCTGTTCGGGGTTGAGGTCGATAATTTTCTGGGCACTTTCGAGTTCCACCAAGGCCTTCAGGGTGTCGCGCAGTTCGGCGGCCGCCTCGAAGCGCAGGTTGGTGCTCGCGAGGCGCATCTGAGCCGTGAGGGCCCTTTGAAGGCCTACGGTACGCCCGGAGAGGAGACCCCGCACCCTGTTTACCTGTTTGCGGTAGAGGGGTTCCTCCACCTTACCAACGCACGGACCAAGACACTGCCCCAGGTGATAGTACAGGCAGGGCTCCTTTCGCTTTTTGAGGGGCCCCTTGCACTTGCGCAGGGGAAAAAGCTTGTCGGCAACTTCCAGAGACAGGTCTAGGTGCTTGAGGTTGGGGAAAGGCCCGAAGTAGTCGCTCCCGTCGTCTACCATGCGCCGGGTTTTGAACACGCGCGGAAACTCCTCTTTCGTGAGGCGTATCATTGGGTAGCTTTTGTCGTCTTTGAGGCGGATATTGAAGCGAGGATGATGTTCCTTGATCAAGACGTTTTCCAAGAGGAGGGCCTCGTACTCGTTGCCGGCTACAATAAACTCCATCGAGGCAATGCGCCGGACCAGATTACGGGTTTTGATGTCTTTTTCGCCGGTGAAGTACGACTTGACCCGATTGACCAACACCTTGGCTTTGCCCACATAAATAATGGTCCCCGTGACGTCGCGCATGAGGTAAACACCGGGCTCTTGGGGAAACCCTTTTGCCCGTTCTTTGAGTTCATCGAAACTGAGGGGTTCTTGAGGCGCTGTCATGATTTGCCGATAATCGAATCTACAAGGGAACTGTGAAAAAACCAACACTGCAAATCCATCTACCGCCCAAACTCCGGCTCCTGTTTCCCGTGCTGATGGGTTTGTTTTGGCTGGTTCCTGCCTTGGTAGCGCAGACCACTCCTGCGGCGTCGACGCTCCGGTTTGGCCTGTCGAACGGCTGGAAGGATTTCCCGTCGCTCACGGGCATCGGTTTCGAACGGGCCCGAGACGGCTTTCTCGACCTGACCCTTCAAGCCGCCGAATATACCGGCGACGACAACACCGATATGCTGTTTCATTTCAACGACCGCCTACGCGACGACGCCAGCCGCTACCAGGCCGCCACCTCCACAGCGCCCGACCTTGCCTCGGTGATCAAGCGTGGCTTTGCGGCCTTGGGTGGTGGAAGCGCCGTGTTTCGCGGTGATAATCCTGTGGTTTTGCAGGCCACCCCCGGGGCGCTGTTTTCGGCCAAGCAGGGGTGGGGCGACTTCACCGTGGAGTTTTGGCTCTACCCTTCCGAAGTTCAGGACGGTGAGTCAGTGTTGAAGTGGCAGGGCGGCCGCACCTCCTCGGGCGCCTTTGAAACCCAGCTGTTTCAGGTGAGCTTTGCTGGTTCACGCCTGGTTTGGACGCTTCAAAACCTGTTTGCCACCACGCCCTCTGCCAAGGCGGTGACGATTCAGCTCTCGGGAGACAAAACCCTCATTCCCCGTCAGTGGCACCACCACCTGCTCCGCTACCAAGCTTCTACCGGACTGCTCGAATACACCCTCGACGGCCTCACCGAGGCGCTCACCCATGCCACACCCTCCGCCACCGAAGACGGACAAGTCTATGGACTTGTGACGGGGAGCCAAACCAAAGGGGAGGTGGTACTCGGCGACAAGTACAACGGAGCCCTCGACGAACTGCGGATGAGCCGCGACTTTGTCGACAGCCCCCAGACCGACCGTTACCTCACCGGGTTCGCCACCAAAGGCACCGCCATCAGCCGGATTTTCGACCTGAGGTTTGCTGGTTCGTTTATCGAGACCATCACAGTCAGAGCCACCCGCGCCGGTGATACGGCCTTGGTTTATAGCTACCGCATGGCCGAAACCATCCGCTACCAGTGGAACTTCGACGGCACCACCGATAAATCTCTCGCGCAGGCGCCTGAGGAAGAGCAAGACAGCTGGACCCGCTTTGAACCCGGCGACAAGCTGTTCTCAGGGCTCTCGGGTCGGTATCTGCAACTGCGCATCGATCTGCTACCCTCCGGCACGGGCAAACAGACCCCGCGGCTTACCGAACTCACCGTCAACGCCTCGCCCAACCTTCCGCCGCCTTCACCTTCAGGGTTGGAAGTTACTGCGGGAAATGGAACCCTCGAGTTGCGCTGGAAACCGGTGATGCAAGGAAAGGTCGATGGCTACCTGGTGTTTTTCGGAACCCGACCGGGCCAGTACCTCGACACCAAGTCCAATCAGGGTGCGAGTCCGCTCAAGTTGGGCAACGTCACCTCCGTCACCCTCAGCGGCCTTGCCAACGACCAGATCTACTACGTGAGTGTCGCTACCTATCAAGCAACCAACATCAGCGTGAACAGTCGGGAATTGGCCTCCCGTCCGTCCCGTGACGCGAGGAAACAACCATGACCGATGACCGTCGTGATGACCTGCTCGAGCGGGCTCTGGCCGCTTATCGGTCTACCGACAACGAACTGGCTGAGTCGCTGGTCAAAGAACTCCTCGTGCTCGATGAAAACGACGCCGAGGCCCATATGCTTCTGGGAAGCCTTTACGGCCGGGAAGGGCACTTCAGTCTGGCCATCAACCAGTTCTACAAGGTGCTGGAAGGTAGCAGCGACCACCCTGAAGCCTGGAACAACATTGGAGCCATGCACCGCTCACTGGGGCAGTTGGACCAATCCTTGGAGGCCCTCGAAAAGGCTCGCTCTATCGACCCGGAGAACGCTGGGGTGCACTACAATCTGGGCAACGTCTACAAACAGCTCGACCGAAAAACCGAAGCTGCTTCGGCCTACGAAATCAGCCTGAAACTCAACCATCGCAATTTGGCCGCCTACAACAACCTCGGCAACATTTACGAGGCCCAGGGTGACCTCGACAAGGCCCACGATACCTACCGTCGCGGGCTGGAAATTGACACCAATCATCCGACGCTCCGCTACAACCTAGGGCTGGTCTACCAAAAAAAGAACGACTTCAAGCAGGCGCGGCAGGCCTTCGAAGCAGCCCTGAAGGGAAAACCCGGCTGGAAACCAGGCCTGAACAACTTGGGAATAACCCTTCAGAAGCTAGGCAATAAAGAAGAGGCCAGGGCCCTTTTTCAAGAAATGGTGGCCAACAATCCTGAAAATCCCGAAGCCTTTAACAACTTGGGAATGCTCCATGTCGAAGCCGGCCGCTTCAAGGAAGCTGAGACTCAGTTTGTGCAAGCCATCAAAATCAACCCCCGCTACGCCCGCGCCGTGCTGAATCTCGACGTCCTGTTTCACAAGGATGGACGCCTCGAGGATGCCCACGAACTGCTCTCGCGCTTCAGCCTGTTGGAACCAGGCAACCTCACGGTTCGTTTGCAGCTTGCTAAAGTTCGGCTGCTGCTGAACAAGACGGAAAAAGCAGAGGAAGACTTACTGGCGGTGCTGAACAAGGAACCCAGCAACGTCGACGCCCTGCGTACCCTTGGCAACCTGTACCTCAAAACAAAACGATCGCCTTTGGCCCAAAAAGTGGCCAAACGCATCGAGCGTGTTGACCCTTCTAACGTGGAACTTCACATGGACATGGCCTTGTTTGCGATGGGCGAAGGCGACAACCGTGTCGCGGAAGACGAGGTGAAACTCTACCTGATGGCACGGCCGGCCGATACCAACGCGCGGCTGTTGTTGGCGAATCTCACCAACCAACAAGGAAGAATCGACGACGCCCGCGAAATCCTCGGGACGCTCCGTTTGGAAGACGGAAAAAACACCGGTGTTCTGGGTGCGCTGGCGCGTATTTACCAGCAAACAGGCGACCAGAAAGGCGCTCTCCAACTCGCTGATGAAATCCTCCGGGTGCAAGGCCACACATCGGCCGAGGACGAGCTTTCCCTCATGGTGGAGACTCTTGAGTTGTACGAAAAGTCGGCACAGTCTATCGGCGAGGATATGAAAGAAACGTGGTCGCGGAATCTGAGGGCACTGGCCGATACCTTGCCGGCGGCCGAAGAAGAACCCGGGGCCATCGAAGACCAGACCCCTCTCGTGGAGGAGCCTAGCTGGATGCAGCTCCAGGACGAGCCCTCAAAAACTTCACTGCTGTCCCTTGGCGACCTCAATCCAGCCATCATCATCGACGAAGAAGAGCACTCGATGATCCTCCAAGAGGAAGAAGAAATCCTTTACCGGCCTGAGTCCGAGGAACCGCCGAGGCCCGGTTCAACCAGTGAAAATCCCCAAGGCCCACCGCCTATCGTTATCCAGTTTCATAACGCGCCCTTTTCGCCAGTGACCGAAACACCCGGAAACGATTCGGGTCAAAAACAGAACACGGAACCTCAGACAATCAGCGACTCCCAGGCTCAACCACCCCAAAGGGCGATGCGGGTTTTCGAGCCGCTCCCCGAGCGAGAACCAGACCCAACACCCTGGGTTCCCGTGCCGCGGCGCGACACCGAAGAACCGGTTGAGCTCGAGGAACAGCTTCCTCTCCACCCGCAAGAGGGGCTCATAGCTCGTTCTAACGACTATAGTCCCCCACCACAACAGCTCGTTTCCGCAAAAGAAGGCGTAGAGCAAGCCAAAGCACGGATGGCATCCGAAGCAAACCAACCGTTGGTGCGGCGCCCCGAAAAAGTGGCCGAACTGATAAACTTCCTCGATAGCTTGAGCGGGTTCCTCCCTGAGGAAAAGCTCGACCTGCTCCAATCAGACGAAATTCACTTGAAACTGGACCAGATACGTCGTAGTCTTTCCAGCGGTGACACAATCGACCTGCCAGAAAACCTACCTTTGCCCGAGAACGGCGAAGATGCGGATACAGCACAGTAACAAATGCAGGCCTTAATACAGTGGTTGAAGGAAAAATTGGGCGAATGAAAGGCCAAGAGCTTAAACATGCCCTAACAGGCTACATCGATCAAATGCCCCCTCTGCCAACCAGCATCGGCAAAGTCCTTGAGATTTGTCAGCGCCCCAATGCCCAGCCGGCAGACCTCAACCGCGTCATAACCCTCGATCCGGTACTTCTGGCCCGTGTCATGAGGCTCATCAATTCCGCCTATTACGGGCTTAACCAAGAGGTTACGAGTTTGGTCCGGGCCATCATCATGTTGGGCCTCAACACCGTCAAGAATCTCGCTCTCAGCACCGCCATTCTCGGAACCGTGAAAACCAGCGGCGAAAAAAGCTCGGCCCTGAGCCTAGACGGCTTTTGGCTCCATTCCTTGTGCGTGGGTGTGGCCGCGAAGCATATCGCGCGCCTGCGAAATGTGTCTTCCAACGACGTAGAGAACTACTTTTTTTGTGGCCTCCTTCACGACATCGGAAAAGTTCCCCTGAACAATCGGGCCCCGGAAGAGTACCTTACCGCGCTTTCGGCCAGTGCCGACCAGCGTATTCCTCTTTTTGAGGCGGAAAGCCAGTTGCTTGAACTCACCCATTGCGACGCGGGCGCTCTGATCATCAAGACCTGGAGGCTTTCCAGCGACATTTTGGACGTTGTAACCTGGCATCACGACCCCGAGTCGTACACTGGAACCAACACAGAACTGGTGCACACGGTGATTCTGGCCGACTACTTCGCCAACATTCAGGAAATCGGGTTTTCCGGCAACCGCTTTCCCTCCCTACCTTCGCCCGCCATCTACCAGTCCCTGGGTCTGACTTGGGGTCAGATCGAAGCACTGGAACCGCAAGTGAGGCAGGAAATCGAAAAAGCCAAAATTTTCCTGAAACTAGTATGAGTGGTCTAACAGCGACTTTATGGGGTGTTCGCGGGTCAATTCCGTGCCCTGGGCCGGAAACTGTCCGTTATGGCGGTAATACGCTGTGCCTGGAGCTTCGTTACGGCCCCGATCATGAACTGCTCATCGTCGATGCCGGTTCAGGAATCCGGGCGCTTGGCGTCCATCTCATGAAGACGCAGCTGCCCAAGGGCCCCATCAAGGCCAAGATGCTTTTCAGCCACACCCACTGGGACCATATCATGGGTTTTCCGTTTTTTACCCCCCTTTTCGTACCGTCCACCGAATTGGAAATCTACGGTCCGGTCACGTTCGAAGAAGACAGCCTCGACAAGGTTATCGGCGGACAATTGCAGTACCGGTATTTCCCAGTCACTATGGCAGACCTCGCGGCCAAAATGAGCTACCACAGGCTTCAGGAAACGACCCTGGAGTTTGAGCCGGGCCTACATATCCAAACGAAGTACCTCAATCACCCGATTACGACTCTGGGCTACCGATTCACCTACGGTGGAAAAGTCATCGCCACCCTTTTCGACCATGAGCCCTTCCGAAATCTGTTCGCTGCCTCGGCGGATGATCTGGATTACGATGCTGAGGTGGTGGAAGAAGGCGCCCTGGCGGCAGCCGAAGAAAACTTGCGCATCGAGGAGTTTGTCCGTGGTGCCGATGTGGTCATCCAGGATGCACAGTACAGCATGAAAGAATACCGGAAAGGGCGCATGGGGTGGGGTCACTCGCCCATGGAAACCGCCATCAACACCTGTGCGCGGGCCGGAGTGCGGAAACTAGTCATCATTCACCACGACCCCGAGCGAACCGACGCCCAAATCGACGAGCTGCAGGCCACCTACCGGGCGCACATCGCCGGAAAAACCACCATGGAACTGGTCTTTGCTGTAGAAGGCATGGTAGTCTAGATTCTGTGTCTGAAGAGTTAAAACCTCCTATTGACCCCACTCCCACGCCTTCGCAGCTTCGGAGTTCTTCCCGGTTTGTTCCGGCCGAAGCCAGCTACACGGTTGTCCGCAAGTTGAACCCTCTCGAAGAGGGCCTCCCGAGGATGAAATGGCTGGATAGAATCAAAACCGACTTCCTCTTTACCCGGCCCGACTACGCCGCCAAGACGCTCGAACAGGCCATCGTGTCGGTCTTTTCGTTTTCCAAAAATGCCCCCGACCTTGTGAGCCCCAAGTTCATTCTTGACGGCGACTCCTACTACGCCAGGGGCGTCGAGAACCTTGTTCTTGCCGTGCGGGGCCTGTCGGCGAAGAAGTTTGAAACAGCCCTGCAGACCATGAGGCGCATCCCGTTGTTCAATTCCATCATTTTGGTTCTTCGCGAGTGGGACGTTGAGGCGGTGGGCCGGGAGTTGGCTTTGCTGCAGCGCGAGCCTCGTGAACGAAGCTTTGCCGACTTCGGGCCTGTGTTAATGGTGCTTCTCAAGCCCTACTACAGGCTCTCCCACCTCAGCCTGAACGTTCATCTTTTGCCCGCGATCACCAAGATGTACGAGCTTGCCCGCCTGCACGCCAAGACTTCCGACGAGCGCTACCAGCTTCACCGCTATTACACCGTTGCCCGCGAAGAGCTGCAGTTAACCGACGTTGCCCTCCGCAACCGCCTCTTTCCCGTGCTGCTGAAACTGCTTTCGGATACCTATCTCGAAGCAGATCAGTTTTACCTTGACTACAGCGAAGAAATCCTTGCCCTTGTCGGGGTGGCCGATTCCGAACTTCTGCGCGACACACCAGGATCTCTCGAGGCCAGCGAAGGCAATACCTCACCTTTGGGGCCAAAAGAATACCAGGCGCCCCCGCCCAAGCTTGCCCAGCAAGGCTTTGTGCTCCTCGACCAACTTTTCCCGAAGGCGGGCTTTTTGGTGCTAGACGAAAAACCAGACCTTTACAGCTACTTTCAAACGGTGCTGAGCCTACCCAAGGGGAGCGATTTAATTTCAGCGGACGACCCCATCCAGGTCATTCTGCTGGTGTCTGAAATCTTGCAGAACCTTTTCTTTGGGTTCCAAAATATGGAATGGGGCAACCTGCTCAATCAGGACGGAGAGGTGGTACGGTTGCAGGAAGAAATCGATAGGATAGTCTCACGCTGGCATTTCTTTATCGAAGAGTACTTCGTGAAGAATTACCTACCCCCGCTGGCCGAGTACTGCCGTGAAATCGAGCGTTCAGGCTCTTTGTCGCCCGACGCCAAGCGCTGTGAGCTTCAATTGTTGTGGATGAAACGCAACTACCTGATGCCTCACCTCATCATACCTGTTATGGAGGATGTAAGGCCCAAAACCCTTGGTTATCCCAATTTTTCCTTCCAGGTGAAAGAGATGATGGATCTGCTCTCACCCGTGGCCGTCGAGGCGGAGCAAAAGGGAAAGAAACTGACGGCTCTGATCAACCCTGAAGCAAAAGTGGTGTTCTCCGCTGAAAACATCGTTTCCCAGCGCTTCCAGAATGTCCTCAGGGCGATAGAACTGAACGACAAGGAAGACAAGCGCCCGGTTGACCAGGCCACCAACAAGACCTTGTTGTTCTACACCCTGTCGATCCTGACGGCACTCTACTACAACCTTTCGCAGCTCACCAGCCCCCTGTATCAGCGCAAACCCAAGTTTCTTTACCGCACCAGTGAAGACTCCAGCGACGAAAAGCCCAATTACACTGCGCCACCCAAGGCTTCCTTGCAGCTGTTGACGAAGTTGAACGAGCTTCCGCCTCCCCTGGTCACCAACGCGTTTCCTTGGATGACGAACCTTCGAGAGCTCTACGGGCAATTCATCTCGAACGAGGAAATCAAAGCGCGCATCCACGAGTTTCACGCCGATCATGTGCCGTTCTGCATCGTGGCCTTCCGGGTCACCGAGGAAAGGTTTGCCCAAACCTTTCCTACCCTTTTGAAACCATTGCTCGGTGCGAAAACCGAAATGCATCCGCAAGACGACGGCAGTTGGTTCTGCATCCTGCGCCGCACCCTCGTCGAAGAGGCAGAGGAGTTGGCTCGCAAGGTTTTAGATTCCGTCGGGCAAGGGAATCCCCCCCTCGCGCTGGCCGCGCTGGTGATTCCTTTTTATGCGACCTGGACTTTCGACAAGATGATGACCATACCGTCCTTGGGCTGGAGGCAAGCTTCCAGCATTCCACCCCAGGCGCTAGGAGTCTTTTCCACGGCTCTGCAGACCTTTCAGTTTAGAACCGATACGGTAGCGTTCCGGGAAGTTCCTCAGGCAAAAGAGTCAGTCCTTAGAGTTGACGCCCCTCCCGGAGCTTAGCCCAGAAGCGCTCCTTGGGTTTGGAACTCAGGTCCGTTCCGAGCGCCGCCTCTACGGTCGCTGGGTGAGCTTCGGCCACCTTTCGCAGGGCGTCAATTTCCTGCTTGTTGAACCGCACACCGCCGAGCATATTGTTCTCAAAACTCTCGGTGGCCACGGGGGCTACTTTGCGGGTTATTTCTAGCAGGGCCTCGGCGTAGACCCGAATTTCCATCTGTGCGTGGGCATCGAGTCGCAATTGCAGGAAGTGAAACAAGTTGTGGAGGTCGATTGTCCAATACCATTCGGTGTAGAGGCTCAAGGGAAGGTTGATGCGGGCCAGCTCGCGGGCTAGGCCTTCCTCAAGGAGGGCCTCATAGTCGGAGTAGGCCTGTTTCTGGCCAGCTTCCAGGTTTTCCAGGGCACGCTGGCGCACTTCGTCGGAAACTTCTTCGGTGGAACGTCCCTGCTTGTTGTCGTCACTTTGGTAGCTCACCGCTTCGGGGCTTGGCACATAGAACTCGTCTTTCATCACGCTGTAGCGCCCCGAGATTTCATTGAGTTTGGCCGTGCGGTGGCGCACCCACTGGCGCGCCACGAAAATGGGCATTTTGCAGTGAAAGGTGAGGCTCACCTGCTCAAAGGGAGAGGTGTGCTGGTTGCGAAGCAAATAGTCGATCAGGCCTTTGTCTTCGCGGAAGGTCTTGGTGCCCTCGCCGTAACTCACACGCGCTGACTGAACAATGCGCTGGTCGCCACCTAAGTAGTCAACAAGCCTCACAAAGCCTTTATCGAGAACAGGATGAACAAGGTCGAGAATCGCATCGGCTTCGGGGACTATCGAACGCGCCATGGGGCCTCCAGAACACTCAAGGGGGATTTACAAACCTGAGTCCACCGATCTTATCAGAGTGAGCGTCCATGGTCACCTGCTCAAGCGACTTCCTCAGGGCCCCGGTTTTTTGGTACAATTGGCCATAGGAAGGCCTTCATGAAACCGCTCGCCGCCACCCAGACTTGGAAACTCGAAACGAGTAACTTCATCACCGAAATCGTCGAGAAGAATATCGCTGGCGGCCAGAGTCACATCGTAACGCGCTTCCCTCCTGAGCCCAACGGCTACCTCCACATTGGGCACGGCAAGGCGCTGGTGCTCAATTTTGGCATCGCGGCCCGTTACAACGGGAAGTGCAACCTGCGCTTTGACGACACTAACCCTGCCCGCGAGGAAATGGAGTACGTCAACGGCATCATAGGCGACGTGAAATGGCTGGTTGGCCACGAGGCCTTTGAGGTGCTGTGGAGCAGCGACTACTTTCAGTTCATCTACGACCGCGCGGTTGACCTCGTGAAGCGTGGGCTGGCCTACATCGACGACGATTCGAGCGAGGAGATCAGCAAAAAACGCGGGGCTCCCACCGAGAAGGGCACCCCCAGCCCGTACCGCAACCGCAGTGTCGAGGAGAACCTCCGGCTTTTCCAAGTCATGACCGACGGCCACTTCGACGAGGGTGCCTGTTGTCTGCGCGCCAAAATCGACATGGACAGCCCCAACCTCAACTTGCGCGATCCGATCTTGTACCGCATCAAAAAGGTTCCCCACCACAACACCGGTACCAAGTGGTGCGTGTATCCGATGTACGACTGGGCCCACGGCTGGGAAGACTCGCTCGAAGGAGTTACCCACTCGTTGTGTTCGCTCGAGTACGACAACCACCGCCCCCTCTACGACTGGTTCCTCGACCAGTTTCCTGAATACCACCACCCCCGCCAATACGAGTTCAACCGCCTGAACATCACCAACACCGTGCTCTCAAAGCGAAAGCTCCTTCAACTGGTCAAGGAAAACAAAGTTTCAGGATGGGACGACCCGCGCATGCCCACGCTGTGCGGCTTAAGGCGTCGGGGCTACACCCCCGCCGCGTTGCGAAGGTTTATTGAAGCCGCCGGCTGTTCTCGCACCGATGGCATCATCGAGTTGGGCATGCTCGAGTGGTTTATTCGCGACGAGCTGAACAAGACTGCTCCCCGGGTGATGGCGGTGTTTAACCCGATTCGCGTCACCGTGACCAACTACCCCGAAGGAAAGTCGGAACTAGTGGCTGTGGAAAATAACCCCGAGCAACCCGAAACCGGCAGCCGTGAGGTGCCCTTTGGCCGCCACCTGCTCATTGATGGAGAGGACTTCGCCGAAGTACCGGCCAAAGGCTGGTTCCGACTGGCCCCCGGCGCCGAGGTAAGGCTCAAGGGTGCCTATTTCGTTACCTGTCAGGAGTTTGTTAAAGACGAACAAGGCAACGTAGTCGAGCTGAAATGCACCTACGACTCACAAAGCCGAGGTGGTGATAGCCCCGATGGGCGCAAAGTGAAAGGTACCATCCAATGGGTGAGCGCAGACCACGGAGTTGAGCTCGAAACCCGCCTCTACGGGCCCCTGCTGAGCGTGGAAAACCCCGCTAGCATCCCTGAAGACCAGAACTGGCTTGAGGCCATCAATCCGGAGAGCTTGGTGACCGCAACAGCTTGGTGTGAGCCCGGCCTGGCTAAAGCCGAAGTGGGGGTTGGGTATCAGTTCATGCGCAAGGGCTATTTCACCCTTGACAGCGACTCAACTCCCGGCAAACCCGTGTTCAACCGCATCGTGACCCTCAAGGACCCGTGGAAGAAGTAAGTTAGGGAGTTGGCCACTCAAGCCTTGCCGGGACACCGTTGGTTAGGTGTCGGCCCTGCACTGGCACCCTACCCTCTTGGAAATGTTCGGCTAAGCGCCCTTCGGCTCAGGCTTGTGCAATTCCCTCAGCGCGACCAGTTGAGGAAAGCCTTTCCACACGGCCACGACCACCAGTAGGGTTCCGACGCCCCCTAGCACGACGGCTGCAACAGGACCAATCAATCCTGCCACCACGCCGCTCTCGAAGTCGCCCAACTCGTTGCTGCTGCTGATAAACACCGTGTTGACCGCCGAGGTCCGTCCTCGCATTTCATCGGGCACCTGGGTCAACATCAGGGTTTGCCTAATCACCACACTGACGTTGTCGAACACTCCCAGGAGGAACAGCATGGCCAGCGACAACGGGAACCAGGTGGAGAGTCCAAACACAATGGTCCCGACGCCAAAGCCGGCTACACAGAGCAGGAGCGTGACACCAGCGTTGCGGAAGGGGGGCCTGTGCGCCAAAAACACCGCGATCAGTAGCGCCCCGACCGAGGGCGCGGAGCGCAGCAAACCTAATCCCCACGGCCCCACGTGCAGAATGTCGGTGGCATAAATGGGGAGCAGCGCCACCGCTCCACCCAAGAGCACAGCGAAAAGATCAAGCGTTATTGCCGAAACCAAAACCGGGGTGGTCCGTAGGAAGGCAATACCTTCCTTCAGGCTCTGCAGGGCCTTGACTCCCACCGAACGGACTAAGGGGCGAGCACGAATGAGGGCCACGAGGATCACCTGCGAACTGAGAAACAGAAAGCCCAGCCCATAAACCTCGACCACGCTTCCACCAAAAAAGCCCACCATGAGCCCTGCGAGGGTGGGGCCCGAAATGATGGCGATTTGGAAGGTGCTCGAACTCCAGGTGGCCGCTTGGGTGAAGTGCTCCTGCGGTACAACGAGGGGAATGTAGGCCGACGCCGAGGGGTCGCTGAAGGCGCGGGCCAGCCCCAGAAAAAACAGGCAGACGTAAATGGCCCAAATGGGCCCGTGCAGCACGGCGACCAGCGTGAGAAGCAGCGAGGTCAGCGCTGCGGCCGATTGTGCTGTCAACAAGATGGTGCGCCGGTTGCGGCGGTCGGCCAGCACCCCGGCGGGAAGGGCAAAGGCTAGGATGGGCAGCACTTCGGCCAGCCCTACCAACCCTAGGGCGAAGGCGCTATGGGTTTGGGTCCAAACGTCCCAGGCGACCGCAAAGGTGAGCATCTGGCCACCAAAGGCCGAAAGCAGCCGCCCGGTCAGCAACAGCCGGAAATCGCGGAATCGAAAAACAGCGTAGTTGTCATTCATGGCCATGGGCTCCAGCCGCCGCGGAAACTTCGGCAAGGCGCTGGTGCACCGTCAACTGGGCTCGGAACGATTCGAGATGCTCGAGTACGAACTCGATAGGATAAGTGCGGTTAGTAAGCACGAAAACCGCTTGCTGGACTTCCAGCGGGCTTAGAGTGGCCAGATCCTTTTGCACGATTTGGCGCCGGTCGAGGGTGATGAACCATTGACCCCACTCATTCTGATTTTGGATGTAGCCCGGGTCCCACAACACAAGCTCGGGGTCAAACAAATCTTCCTGATGGTGCACTGCCGGCAATTCGCGGCTCACCACGAACTCGGCCAATTTTTCGCGCCAGGCCTGGGTCAGCTCGTCGTTACCCCCGTGCCCGAAGCGGCTCAGTTTGAGGTCTGTCCCCGAAAGGGCCTGGTAGATGTGCATCAAGTCCCAGGGGCTGAGGTCCTCGATCAGGGCAACCGTGATGGGCTCTTTTTTCCAAATCAAGTAGGCCCGACCTTGGGAGTCGAGCTTTACAGCCCGCGCATCGAGAGGCAGGGCACGCTCCTGCGGACTGAGCGGACTTTCTGCGGCGGGTGACTCACCCGCGGGTGCTTCTCCGTGCGCTGGCTGATTCGCAGCGAGCGGGCACAGACTTGAGGCAAACAGACATGCGGTTAGCAGACAAAAAGGGAGCGACTTCATTTTCTTGAGTATCGGCAGTAAGATGCGCCTATGAGAGGCTTGTTGCGGGTATTGAAGTGGGGAACCCTTACCGTTACCGGCTTTTTCGCCGCTGTGCTGGTTTGCATCGTCGTGTTTGTGTGGGTAGATCCGCCCGCCTCGAGCCTGATGCTCTTCCGGACACTACAGGGTAGGCACGTCGTTGCTCCCCGACCTCTGGCCCTCAAACTGATTCCCGGCTATGCGCGCAGCGGGATTATCTACCTCGAAGACCACAACTTCCGCACCCATTTTGGCATCGTTTGGGGGGCCATCGTCGAGGCTTGGGACGCCAACCAGCGGCTGGGCTACGAGGCCTACGGTGGAAGCACCATTACCCAACAGTTGGCGCGGACGCTGTTCCTCATTCCGGAGAAAAACTGGGTGCGAAAGGGCGCAGAGGCCCTCATCGCGGTGTTGCTCGAGGCCGTTCTCTCAAAAGACCGCATTCTGGAGCTGTACCTCAACAACATCGAGTGGGGTCCGGGGGTTTTTGGAATCGAGGCGGGTTCTCGGTACCAGTTTGGTACCGGTGTACGCAATCTCAGCAAGGAGCAGTTGGCGCGACTGCTTGCCATCATTACCAGCCCGGTGAAATATTCGGTAAAAACCTACTCGCGCAACCCGGGAATGTCTGCGCGGTACAAGGCGCTGATGGGGAAGCCGTGATCCATTTTCGGCTTATTGGGGCGAAGATTTCGGCCTAGGTTTGGCGGTGGGCTCGGCCTCTAGGGGGTTTTCTGGCCAGTAGTGGCGCGGGTATTGGCCCCGCATCGCCTTGCGCACTTCCTGATAAGTGGTGGCCCAAAAACTGGCGAGGTCGGTGGTGATTTGCAGGGGTTTATGGCCGGGACTGAGCAAGTGGAGAACCACGGCCACGCCTGCGACTCGGGGGGATGCTGCCAAGCCAAAAACTTCCTGGATGCGGACTTCCATGTGAACAGAGAACTGACCGGGCTCGCTACCGTCCTCGCGGTATTCGAGTTTGCGTCGGCTCCCGCTGGGGACAACCAAGCTCTCCGGGGCCCGGGATTCCAATTGCTGCCGAACCTGGAACGGCAGTTGACCAGCTAGGGCCCTGGTCAAGGAGGCTTCTGAGTAGAGCTCTGGGCCAGACCTGAGGTCTAAGCCCGACCAATCGGCGAACTCGGCGAGCCAACCCCAGTCGACTGGCCCGTCGGCCTCGACGAAACTGAGCCGAACCAGGAGTTGACGGGAGGTCTGTCCCCACGGCAGCTTTCTGTGGTCGGTGGCTAGTCGGTGACGCAGCGAAGCCAGAACGGCTTCTTTCGCGTCGCTAACGGCCAAACCGGTGCGCTCAAACTCCAGCGCCCCCCACCGGCGCACGCGGAACACTCGCGGCCGCCAGCCGGCCCATTCCACTTCGAGGACCTCCTCGATGAGCGAACCCAGTACGGCGCGGGCCGCACCCCGGCCTAGCGGTGCGGCCAGCCACACAGTACCCACCCCCGCCGTGCCGGCATCGGCTTCCGCCACCACAAGGGTTTCTTCAGCGGCCAAGGCACCCCGAACCCTCACCATGCGCCCTGAGGGAAGCTGGAACTGCGCTGAGACACCGGTGGTTTGGGCGCGGAAGGCAATCCGGTCCGGGTAAGCCCAGGCCAAAAGCCCCCCAACCTCTTCAGGATTGCTCTGAGCAGCTACTGCGAGCCGAGCCCTGACATCCGGGTCGGTACTTACAGCGCGATCCCGCTGCTCCAGCAGTTCCACGATTAGCTCGGCCAACCGCTTCTGTTGGGGGGCGGCCCGGAGAACCATCCGTCCCCAGCGCGGTCCGGTCCCTAAGCGGGTGATCGCCTTGCCAAGCTCTGTGACGGCCCCGCCTGAGTCGAGGGCTTCGAGCGACCGCAACTGAGTGCGGGCAGCTTCCCAAGCTGGTTGCGAGGGTTCGGTCATCCACGGAAGTCCGGAAACTTCCCTCACTCCCCACACCGCACATTCCAGCACCAATGGCCCTAGGTCTGCCCGGCGAATTTCGGGGTCGGTTTCTGGCACCAAGGCCTCGCGTTCGGTCCACAGGCGCCAGCAGAGTCCCGGCCCCGTGCGTCCGGCCCGTCCGCGCCTTTGATCGGCAGAGGCCTGGCTCACGGCTTCAGTGACCAGACGGTTGAGCGCCCGGCCCTGGTCGTAGCGGCCCAACCGGGCCCATCCCGCATCAATCACCAGCTCCACTCCGGGAATGGTGACGCTGGTTTCGGCTACCGACGTGGACAAAACTGTTTTTCGGCTGCCGGCAGGCAAACCCTCGAGCACCTTGGCCTGTTCTTCGGGGGAAAGGCCGCCATAAAGGAGTTCTATGCTCTCACCTTCTCGACGGGCGGCCTCGGCAAGCGCTGAATGGACCGACCTTATTTCGTACCCACCGGGAAGAAACACCAAAAGGCTTCCGCTAACGGCCTTCCAGCCCTCCTGCACTTGTTGGGCCACCCAAGCCCAGGGGTCAGTTCCCCCGGGAGCCGGCCGGTAAACGGTGGTCACCGGAAACAGCCTGCCCGGAGCGTGCACGGCCACCGCCCCCGGCAAGCGGTTCATTACGGTTTCAAGATTCAGCGTCGCCGAAAACACACCCAGCCTCAGGTCCGGACGGAGCACCTTGCGCACATCGAGGCACAGGGCCAGCCCCAAGTCGGCGTGAAGCGACCTCTCGTGGTACTCGTCGAAAATCACCAGGCCAACACCGCTGAGTTCGGGGTCACTTTGAATTATCCGCGTCAGTACGCCTTCGGTGATCACCTCGAGGCGGGTAGACGGCCCCACGCGGGTGTCGTCGGCCATGCGCCAGCCAAAGGTTTTGCCTGGAGGCTCGCCGTGCAGGAAGGCCATGCGCGAGGCGGCTGCCCTGGTGGCCACCCGCCGGGGTTCCAGAAGCAGGATTTTGCTGCCGCCAAGCCACGGTTCGTTCAGCAATGCCGGAGGAATCAAGGTCGTTTTTCCCGTGCCCGGTTCCGCAGTAAGGACCAAAATCGAGTTTTGAGCTAGGGTGCTGCGGATGGCGGGGAGGTAGGTCTCAAGCACCCGAACTGAGTTGCCTCAAACCTTCCAGAGACAAGTTCCGACGGCTACAAACAGAAGAACGCGGAAGACAAGCGAAAACCCGGCGTGAACCGCCAGGCGTCGCTCGGGCCGCTTGCGGATCTTCACCCAGGGCAGGTCGGTGATGGCCATCCCAAGAAGGGGTACCAGAAGGCTGATGTAGGTGGTCATCGAAAGGAAATCGAACACATTGGTCCAAGTGGCGCCGATCCAGTGTTGGGTTAACAGCTCAAAGGCCACCCAGCAGAACCACGCTGCCGAAATCCAACCCGACACCATATTGACCGTTTTGAGAGGCCCATGGGTTTCCTTGCGGTAGAGCACAAAGAGCTCCGTCGCACCGGAGATCGTTCCAAAGCCGAGGGGAATGGCAAAATAAAACAACACGTTCCAAGGACTGTTTGAGATGATGAGTTCGAGAAGTTGGGTCAAAAAAAGCCTCCGGAAGCAACGCAGGTTTTCACGTGCATTGTTGCGCCGGAGGCTAGTTTAGTCAATCAGATGACGCATCTGTCATCTTGGGGATTTTGTCGGTTACTTGGTGACCTTGACGCGCTCTTTGTACGAGCCGTCGCGGGTGTCGACGCGCACCCATTCGCCTTGGTCAACGAAAATCGGAATCATGATATCGAAGCCGGTGTCGAGTTTGGCAGGCTTCATCGCGCGGCCGGAAGTGTCTCCCTTGATGCCGGGCTCGCAATACACCACCTGGCGGTCGACCAAAATGGGAAGCTTTACGCTCACGGGTTTGCCTTCGTAGAACACGATTTCGACATCCATCCCTTCGGCCATGTAGTGGGGCGCGTCCCCGAGGTCTTCGCGATCGATTTCCGACTGCTCAAAGCTCTCGTTGTCCATGAAGTTGAAGGTATCGCCGGTGAGGTACTGGAAGTTCATCTTCTTGATGTCGAGCAGAATCTCTTCGAAGTTGTCGCTCAACCGGTAGGCAGCCGCCGCGGTGACGCCGGTAAGAAGGTTCTTGACCCGCAACTGGGTAACGGACATGTTGCGTCCGGTTTTGGTCCCTTCCAATTTTTGGACGACCAGGACTTCAGTACCGACTTTGAACACGGTCCCGACTTTTAATTCCGAAGCTGTCAGCATAATTCGATTCCTCTAAAAGTGATGTTCGCGGATTATACCTGAAAGCCGTTCAAGAAATCCAGAAGGCGACGGCTCAATTTGTGCGATTTCCGGAGTTCGAGGGCCCAGTTGCCGAGAACTCCGGAGAGAACGGCGTGGTGTTCGAAGAAGGCGGCGTAGTGTTCAGCCGGTGGGTCGGTAGCGGAATTACGAAGCGGAGTTGCCTCCGGCCGCTTGTTGAACGCGCGGAACTCTTGGGCAAGGCGGGCGAAAACCTCAGCTCCCCAACTCCCCTCGGCAGTGAAGCGGGGCTCGAACACTTCGAGGAAGGCGTTCACTTTGACCAGCTGGTGGTTTTCCTCTTGCAGGTAGGCGTGCCACAAAAAGGGTTTGCCACTGAGCACGGCCGTCACCCACGACTCTTCGCCTCGCACCACGTTGAAGTCGGCCTGATTGACCAGCGCCGTGTAGGTGTCCTGATCCACAAACGGAACCAACTGAAGCGCGATGCGCTTGAGTCCTGGTGCGAGGTCGGGCCGCGACGCGTTTACCCGCTCCCATGAGGCGAGGGCCCCCTCGCGCTGGCGTCCCTCGAACACCTGCACCCGGGCCTTGAGGTCTGTCCCCCGCAGATGGTTGCCAAGGTCGGTCCACAGGTTCTCGAAATCGTGCTCGTAGCTGAACAGGGTGATCAGCAGGTCCTCGTCGCCACGCGACAAGTCGGGGGACAGACCTTGCGGGTTAGTCACGCCCGAGGCGTTAGTGAACACCAGCCCACCGGTGCGCTCGCGGAAGCCGGGAACAAAGAACACCCTTTCGACGCCGGGTTTGCCCAGCGGCGAGGGCAAAAGGTGGTAGCTTTCCGACCAAGCTTCGGCGGTGAGGTACTCGAGGTGAACCAGCAACAGCGCGCGCAGGCCCTTAGCCTGGGCCGAACCCGCGGCACCGGAAATAAAAAAAGCCTCCAGGCGCTCCACGGGAGTGGGCGCACCGAAGGCTTCTATTATGACCTCAGGAAGAGGGACATACCTCAAGGCCGCAGCATCGAGGGAAGGCACCACCTGCACCGCACCGGTATTTCCGCTCGGATTCAGCGCGCGAAAGGCAGTCAGGTCGTCGACGAGAATACGGACTTGCCACTCACCATGGTGGCCCGTCGAAAGGTCTTCCACCAGAGCCTGCGCCAAGCGCCACACCACGGCGATGTCGCCGTAGTTGTCGACCACCTGGCAGACAATTTCGAGGGTCACCGGCTATTACCAGCGGGAACCGACATGGATGGTCGCGTACAGGTGCGAGGCAAACACGCCAGACACCAGAGCGTCGTTCCACACCAACTCTCCGGTAAGCGAAGCACCCCAGGTTGCCGCTAACGGCTGACCAAAAAGGCTCGCAAAGCTGGGCTCCCAAGAGCCGTTCCAGGAGGCCCCTGCTTGCAGGCGGGTCTCGATAACACTCTGCGTGAGGAACCTTGTGTAGGGTTGGCCGGTAGGATCGACAAACGGACGCTGAAAAGTGGGAGTCCCATTCAGCCAGCCCGGATCGTTGATGGTGCCGTCACCGCCTGGAATGATGCCAGTGCTCGCGTTTCCATGACGCTGCAGCGTCACGGTGGCGTCGGCACTGTGCCATACTGCTTTGAAGCGAAGGCGGTCGCTGTTGGGCTGCAGCGCGGAGCCGAGGAGCGAGTCTCCGTTGGTATACACCTCGTAATTGGGACCCAGATCGCCCAGTGAGTTCATGTGAGTATAGGTGTACGGCATGATGGCCGTGTACGAGGTGGTCATCAGGGGCATCCACGGCGAAGATCCTGGGCCCCCTGCATACTGCAATTCTCCCTGGAAGGCCACTTTCCATTTGGTATTGAGCTGGAGGGCGGCCATGTCGTTGAACTGGAGGTCGTCCATGTAAAGGACGCCCGCGGCCCTCCATCCGGGTTGGAAGCGCCAAACTGCCGACAGCCCCATGAAGCTGTTGTCGCCGTAATTGCTCAGCCCTTGGCTGTTGAAGTAGATCGACATCGGCAGGAAATAGAGCAGGTTGAGGCTCCCTCCGCCTATCACCGACTCGAAGAACGAAAGGTCAAGTTGCGGAATGGGTGTGCCAATGATCTCATGGTAGTACAGATACTTATCTGAACGACCCGAGACCCCGTTGTTGTAACGGGAAGCCAGAACCAGCATGTACTGCAGGTATTGGACGCCGTTGCCTTGGTAGTTGACTCCCAAGTGTCCTGTGTCGGGCGAAGTGCTGCCCACAATAAGGCCGTCGTCGGAAATCGGGCCGAAAGAATTGCGCGAAAAACCCAACTGCGCCGAAAATCCCGTGCCGCCGGCCCCACCAACGGCGGCCTCGCCTCTCGGGTCACGCCAGAGGTTCCAAGTTCGCCCTCCCACAACGACATGACCGTCGTCGGGGGTGTAATCGTAGGGTGCGCCGGAACCGGGAACGGCGAGCGCCGCGGTGGCGGTATCCGCAGCGCGGACGTCCATGGCGGCAACGGTAGACAAGTTCGCATCCACCAAATGCGTAGTGATAAAACTCCCGTGGGGTACCGCGGCAACGCTGGAGCCCAGCACCCAAGTCGAAACCTCCGCCTCGAAATGGATGGATTCGGTCAAATCTTTCCGCCACGATTGGGCGAGTTGGTGGTCCTCGGCCGTCGCCTCGGGGCAATTTTCGAGCTCATCGAGCCTGGCAAGCACCAATTGGACGCTGAAGGGACGGAAAGACGGAAGCGGGCTGATCATGGCGCGAACTTGCCAGGTATCAAGCTGCCGGTAAAGCGGGTCCTCGAGGTTGAGAATATCGCCGGAGGCCAGAGTGGCCACACCAAGCCCGAAAAATAGGACGAGAAGTCGCCTCACCCCACCGCCTTTTTTAGTGCCTCCACTTTGTCGGTGGCCTCCCAAGGAAATCCCTCGCGTCCGAAGTGGCCGTAGGCAGCGGTCTGGGCAAAAATGGGGCGGCGGAGGCCCAGAGTTTCGATAATTCCCGCCGGTGTCAGGTCGAACACCTCGGCTACGGCCTTTTCAATGCGCTGCTCGGAAACGGTGCCGGTGCCAAAGGTATCCACCATCACGCTCACCGGAAACGGCACGCCGATGGCGTAGCTGAGCTGGATTTCGCAGCGCTCTGCCAGGCCTGCGGCCACGATGTTCTTGGCCGCATAACGAGCCATGTAGGCGGCTGAGCGGTCCACTTTGGTGGCGTCCTTGCCGCTGAAGGCTCCCCCACCGTGACGGCCCATGCCGCCGTAGGTGTCGACGATGATTTTTCGGCCCGTGAGGCCCGAGTCGCCGTGAGGACCACCTATGACAAACCGCCCGGTGGGGTTGATGAAGTACTTCGTGTCTTTGCTCAGCAATCCTGTCGGTTCCAGCACCGGTCGGATGATTTTGGCGAGGAGCTCTTCCTTGAGCCGGTCGTAGGTTACATCGCCATCGTGCTGATGGCTGAGCACCACCGTGTCGATGCCCACCGGTTTGTGGCCTTCATAAAGAATGGTGACCTGGCTCTTCGCATCGGGCCTAAGCCAGCTGATGCCCCCCGACTTGCGCAGCTCCGCCGCCTTCCGCAGCAAGTTGTGGGCAAACATAATGGGTGCAGGCATCAGCTCCGGCGTCTCGCGGCAAGCAAAACCGAACATCATGCCTTGGTCGCCAGCGCCTTGTTGGCCTTTGTAGAGGCCCTCACCCGAGACTCCCTGGCTGATGTCGGGGCTTTGCGCGTGGATGACGTTCATCACGCTCATGGAGTTGTAGTCGAGGCCAAACTCGGGGTTGTCGTACCCGATGCGCCGAGCCACGCCGCGCGCGATTTCCTGAAGGTCCACATAGGCATGCGTGGTGAGCTCGCCGCCGACGAGAATCATTCCGGTGGTGGTAAAGGTTTCGCAGGCCACGCGGCTTTGCGGGTCCTCGGCTAGGCAGGCGTCGAGCACGGCGTCGCTCACCTGGTCGGCAAGTTTGTCGGGGTGGCCTTCGGAAACAGATTCGCTGGTGAACAGATGTCGTCGGGTGGTCATGGAATGAGCATTCCTTTGGAATGGATTTCTTGCAGAAACTTATTAAGACTTGCTTTCCACGGTGGCATTTCAAGTCCGAAGTTCTGCTTGAGCTTTTCTTTTGAAAGCACCGACCAGGCGGGACGCTTTGCCTTAGTCGGGTATTGGTCAGTGGTCAGGGGGTTCAAGGTGAGAGGCTTGGCGGGGTCGAGCAGGCCTTCTGCTTGGCCGCCTTTGAGAATTGCTGAGGCAAACTCGAACCAGGTAGACTGCCCCTCCCCGCTCACATGGTAAACACCCCACGTTGGGTGGTTTGCCTCGGGTGCGGGCTGGGCAAGCACTTCAGCCATTACGCTGGCTAAGTCTCGCGTCCAAGTGGGCGAACCGAACTGGTCGGCCACCACGCCCAACGCTTGCTTGGTTTTCATGAGGCGAAGCATTGTGAACACGAAGTTAGGACCCGCAGCGCCGTATAGCCAAGCGGTACGAAAAATGATGTGCCGGGCGCAATGTGCGGTGATGCGGGCCTCCCCTTCGGCCTTGGTGCGTCCATACACGCCTTGCGGACCCACGTGGTCGGTCTCGACATAGGGTCGAAGTGTTGCTTTCGGGCCGGCGACTCCTCTCCCATCGAATACATAGTCGGTGCTTACGTGCAGCAGGGCGGCTCCCAGTCGATCTGCCAATCGAGCGAGGTTTTCGGCTCCATTGACGTTGAGGCGGGTGCAGGCCTCCACCTCGTCTTCGGCTTTGTCGACGAAGGTGTACGCCGAACAGTTGACGATCCATGTCGGTGGCTTAGAAAGTTTCGCGGCAAAAACCTCTAACCTAGATGCATCTCCAACGTCCACGTCTCGGCTACTACCCACCCATGGAAGGCCACGGGCCGTGAGACCTTCGCAAAGCTCGGTACCGAGCATACCATTTTGACCAACAAGCCAGATCATAGGAGAATCCTACTTCACTAGAAGCTGTTGGTCCACGAGAGAACCGACTGCCAGTCCCAGGTCATCGGCGAGGCGACGTGGGATTTGTTCCAAATCAAGCTGAACGTAGACTGAAGCCCCAAATTGCCTTTCCATGGCAGGCTCAGCTCACCAGCTAGCATCAAGCCCTGTTTCCACTCGGGAGTGCCGGTGGGCGTCACCCAAGGCAAGTAGACCTCGGGGTGGTCAAATAAGGGGTTAAGTATCGCATTCGCCGGAACGGTCCAAGCATACTGCTGCAAGGGGTGGATGGTTCTGATGGTGTTCTCGCCGCGAACCTGGAAAGGGAAACCTACCTCTGCGCGCCACGCTCCGGGCGCCTCGAGGCGTAATACCGACCGGACAGCAATGGTATCGGGTCCCAGTTCGAAGCCTAAGGGGGTGTCGATGATACGACGCCCAGGCGAACCCGAGTTGCTCAGATACCTAGTTGTTTTCAACATGTTGACATGTTGGTTAAGGTAAAGAAACGGGTCGGTATACACTCCCTCAATTTCAAATGTCGCGATACTGCCAGCAAACTCAGTGACCAACCGGGTACCGCCGAGGTAACCCATGGAACCCGGGGTTGGATCTTTGTACAACTCGTCTTTAATCGCGGTTTTGACGTAATCAGCATAGACCTGGCCCCAAACAGACCAACCGTTTGTTAAGGAACCCTCGATTTCTAGTGAGATATCCGAGTTTGCAGCATCATGCACAAACCAGTTGTGACCGATGACCATCGGATTGAAATAGCGAGGATCAAAAACCGCAGACTCAATCATCAAGATCTCGGAAATCGCAACTGACCAACTGGGAGTGGGTCGAACCTGAAGCCTATGAACCACAAAGCTTTTGCTCTGGTCGTAGGGAACCACATTCAGGGAATCATTTTCGGCGGTACCGAAGTACCCGTAAGTCTGATTTGGGGAAATCCAGGTATTGTCGAGCGGAATCCACAGAAAAGAGTAGCTAAAGTTGTTCCACCAAGTGTTTAGGCTCAACTGATCAACTTCGCCCGCGTCCTGCGAGAGGATGAGGTTCCATTTAGACACCGCAAAGCTGGCCTTTGAGCGGAAGAACCGAGCGTCCCAATGAGCACCGCCTATTACCACGCCTGCCCAGTAGGGCCACTGGAAGTCAGCCTGAACTACCTGCAAGGGCAAGTTCGAGACGGGTTGGCTCTCGTTAAACACGGTGAAAGGTTCCTTTTTCAACACCGCATCCATCGTTCCATAGAGCCACGATAACACCCAAGCCTCGGACAGGAGGCGGAAAGCGGGAAGGCGGCTGAAGTAGCCGTAATCCCATTTTTGGAACTCTGGGCCAAGCCCCAGATAAAACTCAGGGTTGATTTCAGTGGTGATTTTGGCAGTCAGACCAGAATCCGGGGTGACATCTGCCTCAATGTAGGTTGGCTTTACTGTCAGGGCTGCCCGAATGGCCTCGTCAAGGGGGCCTTGGTCTCCCATTTGGTCGAGGAGCTGCAGAATCTGCCCAGCGGTATAGGGTGCTGACCGTGAAGCCGAGACAACACCATGTTGGGTTTCCAGTGCTCCTAGCCAGCGGTACACCGGAGAATCAACCGCTACAGGATTTTCCCCATTTTGTGCTAACACAGCAACCGCCATGAAGGCCATCGTGAGAATCGCTAAACCTGACCGAAAGCGCACAAACACCTGACTCAGCCTTCTTTGCTCACAAACGCCTTGTGAGTGTAATGCAAGAACGAGAACAGGGCGACGATAACTATACCGCTCAATAGGCTAGCGAGCCAGGAAATGTCGGGTGAACTGACCACACCTGCCAAGACAACTGGCGCTGCAGTTACCAACGTAGCCAAGTAAACGAGGACCAGAACCTGCTTCGTTGTGAGGCCCATAGCAAGCAATTTA
Organism: Spirochaetales bacterium; assembly: GCA_947478845.1. Classification (GTDB taxonomy): domain Bacteria; phylum Spirochaetota; class Spirochaetia; order JABEVK01; family JABEVK01; genus JAIFLN01. The sequence goes on from CANJXC010000003.1 coordinate 102,363, forward strand.
TGGTGCATGTGCGCCTTGTCGGGGCTCCAGATAGGCCTGTTTTCGCGCAGTCGCCGTAGGATGGCAGCCATGGTATCCGACATCGGTACCAGCATCAGCACCACTGGCAGAAGCCAGCAGTGCGCCATCAGAGAGTGTTCACCGCCCCACAGGGGGAGCACGGCTAGCAGGTAGCCGAGGGTAAGGCTGCCTGAGTCGCCCATGAACAGTTTTGCGGGGGGAAAGTTGAACAGCAGAAAGGCCAAGACTGCACCGCCGGCGACGAAACTCACGATGGCAGGGAGTTCCTGACCAGTCAGGAGCGCAAAAGTACCGACCGAGGCTAGGCTTATGAGGCTGAAGCCGCCAGCCAACCCATCCATTCCATCGATGAGGTTAACCGCGTTGGTGATACCTACCACCCACAGCAGGGTGACAAAGGGAGCAAACGAACCTAATTCAAGTTTGATCGTTGTGAAGGGAATCTGTAAATGGTCGAAACTGAGGCCCGCACCGATGGCTAGCAACGCTCCGAGCAATTGAAGGAGCAGTTTGTAGATGGCCCTCAGTTCGACGAAGTCGTCCAACAATCCCAGTGAGTGGGTTGAACCGAGACCAAGGAGCAAAAGCAACGCCGACAACGTCCAAGAACCCGCTGGGACAAACCCCGGCCACAGTTGATCGGTGGCGAAGAGGCCCACGAGTACCACCGCAATCGAAAAAAACAGGCCCACCCCACCAAGGCGCGGCACAGGGTCCTTATGTACAGTACGGTGGTTGGGTTCATCCACCCAGTTCTTTCTGCGGGACACCTGAACGATCAACGGCGTCACCAACGTATTGAGCACGAAGGCTACCAAAGCAGCCATCCCGGCTACAAGCCAAAGCTTGGTCATAGAAGGTTATTGTAGCAAGAATTTCCTGTTTTTTCCAGCACCTGAGGCAACTAGGCTGCCTTTCACGTCAAAGCCATTTGGGCCAAACTGCTTCAAGGCGCCCACCACAAGTGAGGTTCTTTAGAATGCATCTGAGCTAAATCCGCCCGATAGGTCGATCTTGAGGGCAAGTGCCCAGGCTTCATGGTAGGTGGCAATCGTGCTTTTCACCCAGCGCGAGTTGGCAGTGCCCCAACTCACCGGCATGCCCAATGTTACATGAATATGCAAAAAAGGATCGGCCTCGAGGCCCAAGATCAACTGGCCAGAACTGTCGGCAAAGGAATGGGTAACCCTCGCTGAGGGCTTGATTCCTGTACCGGGGATGTTGGACCAACTGGCAGCCAAGGCGACGCTCTGGTCACTCCAGCCGAGTGCCGGAGAGTCAATCAGCCATTCACCCTGCACACGTAGCTTGGGTTCAAAACCCTCCCAGTACACTCCCGCCAGAGCTTGCACCTGCACATTTGACAACGGATTGACACTGCCTGCTAGGGTAACTTTGCTTTCGGCGAACACATCGGCACCCCACAGTACTGTCTTGGCCCAAAGGTCAAACTTAGGCGCTGCCGAGGCCGCATACCAGCCGGCTAGGTTAGCGGTGAATGGCCCTAGGTTGCCTTCAGTCTGTGCAGCCCACTGGAGTTGTGCCAAAGTCGTGGCGACTGGTGGCAAAATCATCACCCCTGTAAAGCCGAGCGGCCCCAACGGGGTGAAAGCTTTAATGGAAAGGTCGTCTGCGGCACTAGCGACCAGATCGTTCACTCCAAACAGTCGACCTGCGCCCCAACTCATGCCGAACTTTCCCAAGGTGATGAACACTCGGTCGGCCAGCGTGTAGTCAAGGTACATGGAGCCTATGCTGGGCGTGCTCCAAGTGACGTTTCCTGCTGGAATTGCCGTCGAGAAGGATGCACTCCAGTGAAAGGTCGGGTCGGGTTTGTAATCAAAGGACAGGCTGCTGCTGAGGTCGTAACCGAAGCCCTTGTCGAAGTTGCTCGCCAAGTCTGCCGGGTTTGGAGTTTGCGACCAACCCGCGTATCCAACGCCGCTCATGGTGATGCTACCACTCAGTGCGGGTTTAGGATTGGCCAAGATTGGGCTTAGATCAACCTTTGGGCCTTCGGGGGCAACGGAGTCGGCGGCCGGGTTGTCAAAAAGGGTGTCCGACTCCTGAGCGTGGACAGCAGTTGCAAGAACCAGCGCGCACATCAGCGCAGCGATTCTCAACGCGCTTTTTCCAAGTACGCCTGCGTGAAAAGCAAGTCGGGTTGTTTGCCCAGACTGGGCTTTGAAATGGTCACTTGGGTCTTCTCTTTCACCAACTGCCCGTTCACGTTTTTGCCGCGAAGCTCATCTACAATGAGCATGCTGACGGGCACCCACCTCTGCCCCACTTTTTGGTAGCTAGGAATGGCGGTGGTTCGCAAGAGTTGTTTTGACAGGCTGTAGTCTTCCATTTTACGCACGAGGTTGTCGCCCGCGCTCACCCAGATTTTGCGCAATGGGAACACCACGGTGTCTAGGGTGGCCTCAAGTTCCAACACTGTGGTTTCAAACTTTCCCAGCTTCACTTGACTAGTCGACGTGATGCGGTAGTCGGTAGCCATGCTCGAGCGGGTAAAGTCAGAATTGCGCGCACTTGAGTTCTGAAAACGGTCGCGGGCACTGGTAACGGTGTAGCGTCGTGCCACGGGGTCCCACAGCCAGAGGCTGTTGTCAACCTTGAGGTAGCCTTTTCCCTTGTCTGCGTCGGGTTGCAAGATGAGAATGAGGTACCGGTTGTCCTTGTCGCGCCTGAACATTGCCGCCACCGTGACACTTTGCCCCTCGCCAGGTGAGTCTTTCACAATGGTGTATTCGGCAGAGAAGTCAGAGTCGAGAAAGCTCACCTGTGCGTCGATTTGCGCTAACGTGGGCTCGGTGAAGGCAAGGATCGGCAAGAAGACGAGAGCGAGGGTAGAAGGTAGTCTCTTCATCGAAGTCGATCCGATCCGGCCTGGCGAGCAGTTGTATACAGGAGAAAGAACTCTTCGACATCTTCGAAAAGGGTATTGATCGTGGCAATGGTCTTCACCACAGATTCAGGGTACTCATAGGCAATGTTGTTGCGAAGTTCCCGAAACTTCTGCCACGACTCCTGACTTTTCACCACGCCCAATTGCTCGAGCCTATTGAGGACGTCGAGAAAAGGCCGTGGGTTATCGTCGCCTTCCAAGAAGTTGTAGAGGGTGGGCAGCAGTCGGGTCCCCATTGAGTCCTGAATCTTTGTGAAGCGGTACAGGAACTGATCCAGGATCGCCCGCTTCTCGTCCGAGAGACCGGCGAGCCTGCCTTCATCGAGGGGGAAGTGTCCCGAAAGCGCTGTTCGCGCCCAGCGCATCCTTCCTAGGTGAGAATCGTTTTCGGCAATCGCCGATTCTACGGTTGACTTCAAAGTGTCATTCAAGCAGTACTCCCTGGGCGCGAGCATTTCTCGTGATCAGCAGCGTCTCGCATTCGGGGCTGCCGTCTGTGACAACAAGGTCAATCTTCTGTTCGCCGATTCTTCGCTGAATGAGGCCCAGAGCCCGAAGCTTCTGTCGAGTTGCTTGAGCCAAGTTTGCCTTTGCCTCAACCAGCAAGTCGATATCGCCACCACGCTTGTGGTCGTCGACGCGCGACCCAAACAGCCAAACCTTCGCCTCGGTGCCGAAAGATTCTTGGACTGATTCGACGATGGCGGTTCGCTGAACCTGCGATAGTCTCATCCCTCTATATTAACCATTATCGTTCAGGGCATCCACGGGGCGCATCCGGGCGGCACTGCTGGCGGGGCGCCACACGCCAAGAAAACAGCTGGTAAACATCACTGCAACGCTGACTAGCATCCACACCGGATCGAGGTACCAGTCCGGCCGACCTTGCTTGAGGAACATTAGCAGTGCGCCGTAGTTCGAGAGGTCAAGCAAGGTCGCGCCGAACAAGAACACTAAACCTAGCAACAGCCCGCCGCCGATTCCTGTGAGCGCAAGCAGCACCGCCTCCCAAAGGAAGAGGCTCCGCACCGCTCTGGCTTGCATGCCGATAGCTCGCAAAGTGCCGATTTCGCGCACCCGCTCACGCACGATCATACGGTAGGTGTTTGATACCCCCACCACGATGATCACTAAAAAAAACACCAGCACAAAGGCGGTGACGAGGTTGACAGCATCGAGAACGTCGGCGATCACGCTTAAGTGCGCGCGAAGGGTCATTACCGCGTATTTGCGGCCGTCCCAGTTCTCGGCCATCGCGGTGTTTTGTGCCTCCCGCGTATCAATGGCCGTAAACACCTGCAGGCTCTGCTCGGCCAAGGCAGAGCGAAGGCGCTCGGCGGCACTGGCAGGTAGTAAACCTGGGGCCAGCATCACGCCCATGTCGGTGGCAGAACCGGGTTTTTGACCGTACAACCGGTTGAGAGTCTCAATATCCAGATAGGCCGTGCTCCCGAAAAACGAGCTTTCGCGGTACACGCCTTTTACGACTAAGTTGGCAGTGTTTTGTGCTCCGCCTCGGGTGCTCAGGAGCAAAAGAATTTGGTCTCCGGTTCTCACGCCCGTCCGGTTTGCCACTTGTGTGCTTACCAAAATGCCGTCGCTGTTCTCAAGGCCCTCTAGGCCTCCGCTGACAAAGTCCATATCGGAAAAGTTGGGGGACTCCAGCTTCCAGTCAACTCCAACCAAGCGGCGCTGACGCACCGAGCTTCCGTTGAAGAACAACGTGGAGTCGAGGCTGTTGTAATTGGTGCGGCGCGTTACACCTAAGGTAGGGATTCGCGAGGCGGCAATGGCGGCGAGCACTTCTGTTTGGTGGTCGATCGAGTCGTAGCGGACTTTGGAGTACCCCGTAATGCTCAGGTCGCCGGCAAAGTAGCGCGCAGCTTTGTGTTCCAAATTGCGAGTCATCCCGCTGGTTAGCCCAAGCACCAACATTACAACGGCAAAGCCGAAGATGAGGGTCGCCATTAATACCCTGTAACGCCGAAACTGCCGAGTCAGGTTGCGAAACGCCAAGCCGACCAAACTAGGCCTCTTTTTCCATGGCGTTCACAGGCGAGACCTCCAAGGCAACTCGTAGGGGCAAGAGCAGCGCCAGGCCGCCCATCAGCAACGCAAGCACCATGTGCCAGCCCACAAGGTCCCAAAGTACAGAGGGCCGGATCAGGCTGGTGCCAAACAATGCCGCGATAAGCGGATTATCCAGCCGGATGCCGACCCTGCCTAGCGCCTCAAGCACCGCCGCACCGAGGGCCAGCCCGACGGCACCGGCCCCGGCCACCAAAATGAGCGTTTCGAGGGTTATCAACTGGGCCACAAACGACCTAGTAGCCCCCAAAGCACGCATGGTGCCGATTTCGCGAGTCCGCTCGTACACGCTAAGGGCTAGGGCGTTGGTCATCACGAAGATGGCGATGAGGACGACAAGGATCATTCCGACGTTGAACAAGAGGCGCACAAAGAACACCAGTTGAGCATCGCCACCAGCCGTACCCCGCCAGTCGCGCAACTGCACGTCGGCCCCGCCAAGAGGCAACCCGGCCTTCAGGAAGCCGGCCTCCCACCCTGCATTGGCACCGGGTTTAAGGCGCACAAGTAGAAAGTTCCATGCGCCCTCTATCGTCGTCGCGGCCGCAGAATCTCTCGTTGCCAGCACTTTGTTGATGGCCGTGAGCGAAAGGGAATCCGCCTCTGACGAGGTGGTATCGGCCGGCTCGCCAAACAGTTCGTCCACGTTGGCGGTGTTGTTCAGGAGTTGGGTCTGGTTGGCTTGGGTGGTTACCACACGACGGCCCCCATACACGTAGCCAGCAAGGGCGCGGGCAGTATCGGCATCGACCAGCACGATGCGGTTGAGAAGCTCATTGCTCACGGGGTATTGGTAGGCACCGGCGTAGGTGACTTCTCGGATAGTGAAGCCGCCAGCGTTTGTCGAAACGAGCTTAAGAGCTTCGCCGAGTGTAAGTTTTCGCCCCAGACCGGCTTCGAGGTCAGCTTTCCGCTTTGAATTGATGAGAATGGAATGGGAACCGTTAGTGGGTAGGGCTCCGTCGACGAGTTTCAGCGCCGGGAAGAACGCTAGGTACTCGGCAAAATCGACACCAAAAAGGAGGGTCGCCTTTTGCAGCCCACCGATTTGCAGGTAGCCCGCCACAGATACCTGATGCGCCACGGTAACTACCGAGCTCTGCTTCATCAGTGCCGCCTCGAGTCCCTTGGGGTCGGCGAGAACGGGCAACACCTCATAGTCGCCCACCAAAGGCAGCTCATTGCCAAACACTGTGAACGAGGTTCCGCTCGCAACAGACACCGAGAGGTCTCCACTGAAGCTATTGCGGTAGGTCTGCTGTATGCCGCTCTCGGTGCTCTGAAAGGTGGTGTTACCGACGAGCAGGAGTGCCAAAGTCAGAGCGATCACCAAGGCCACGATCCAGCGTCGGGACAACGAAAGAACAACATTCCTCAGCGCAAGTTGGAACAGCATGGAGCTTTCATCATAGCCTAGTTGTGGCGATTTTCAACTGGTAGGCATGTTTCCATCACCCGTTCCCCTGGACTTCCGCCGAGTACAATCTCTGGAGGACATAGTCATGGAGACGCTCGATACTCGAGCGCACTGGCTCGTTCTCGGTGTCGACCACAAGATCGGGCGTTAGGGGCACCTCGTAGAGTGAGTCGATGCCCGTCATGTGCTTAATGAGGCCAAGTCGGGCTTTGCGGTACAGCCCCTTGGGATCGCGGATCTCGCACACCGCCAGCGAGGCCCTAACGTAGACTTCGACAAAGTCACCCTCGAGATATTGCTCCTTCGCTTCATTCCTTTCGGCCTCAAGCGGAGAAATAAAGGAGCAAAGGACAATGTGTCCCGTCTCGAACAGGAACTTCGCTACGTGTCCAGCTCGCCTTAGGTTTTCGCGCCGGTCAGCGTCCGTGAAGCCGAGATCGCCGTTAAGTCCGTGACGCAAGTTGTCTCCATCCAGCCGGACGACCGAGATGCCCGACTGGTGAAGGAGTCTCTCGAGCATGCCGGCCAACGTTGACTTGCCACTCCCCGAAAGCCCGGTCATCCAGACAACCAGAGGCCGGTGTCCGTTACGCTCGATACGCTCTTCCAATGACACACCGGAGCCATCCCAAAGTGTGTTGGGTGAGTGTTCTTCGGAGCTGGAAGGGGCGAGAAATCGCAGCATCCCGACGGCGACGGTGGCGAGCGTCAGCTCGTCGACCAGGAGAAAACTTCCTGTTTCCCTATTGACGCGGTACTCATCGTAGAAGATCGGTTCGGCCGTTTGGAGGGTGATCCTGCCAATCTCGTTGAGCTGAAGTGACCTGACGTCTTCTCGATGGAGAGAGTCGACCGAAATACGGTGGCGGATTCTTTCGATGGAGACTTTAGTCTTGCGAGTTGTGTGCAGAAGCAGGTAGGAGGCGCCCTTGGTGAGGTTCCTCCTTTCGTCCATCCAACAGACGACTGCGTCGAGGGTCTTGGCAACCATGGGCTGATTGCCCGGTCTCACGAGCATGTCGCCGCGGCCCAAGTCGATGTCATTCTCCAGCGCCACCACTACCGACTGACCATGGAGCGCCTCGGCTACTTTGCGTCCCGAATGCGTAAGCCCGCTGACGATCGAACGCCGACGAGAAGGCAGGGCCAAAACCTCATCGCCGACTCGAAGGTGCCCCGAGCAAATGCGCCCGGCGTAACCGCGGAATTCGGCGTCGGGGCGAAGGGCTAACTGAATGGGAAGCCGAAAGTCGATCTGGTTCCGCTTCGAAGCGACATGGACCGTCTCGAGGTGGCCCAGTATCGTCGGGCCCGTGTACCAAGGGCAGTGAGAACTCCTCACGACAATATTGTCACCGTCCAAGGCCGACACCGGCACGATCACAAGTTCGTGCACAGTCAGCTTCTGACAGAACTCACGGCACTCGTCAGCTATCCGCTGGAAGACCTCCGAAGACCACCGAACAAGATCCATCTTGTTGACAGCAATCACCACGTGACTGATCCCCAACAGCGTTGCCAAAAAAAGGTGCCTTCGTGTCTGGACCAAGAGGCCCTGGGTTGCATCGATGAGAAGAACTGCTAAGTCGGCGGTTGACGCCCCCGTGACCATGTTGCGTGTGTACTGCTCGTGGCCTGGGGTGTCGGCGATGATGAATTTTCGGTGGGCTGTCGCGAAGTAACGGTAGGCGACGTCAATGGTGATTCCCTGCTCGCGCTCGCTCTTAAGGCCATCGGTTACTAATGCGAGGTCGAAGCCGGTTTGCCCGCGGCGCTGATTATAGCTGACCAGCGAGGCGATGGTGTCCTCATAAAGGTTGCTGCTGTCGTAGAGCAGCCGTCCGATGAAAGTGCTCTTCCCGTCATCGACGCTACCGGCGGTGATAAAGCGTAGCAGTTCCATCAGAAGTACCCTTCTCGTTTGCGGTCTTCCATGGCGGCCTCGGACTTTCGGTCGTCGGCTCTGGTACCGCGTTCTGTTGTGCTGGTGTGTGTCAGTTCAGCAATGACCGCGCGACTATCTCGGGCCTGAGATTCGACCGCCCCGGTACACGTGATGTCCCCGATTGTGCGAAACCTCACCGTTTTGCGTTCAAACGACCCTCCTTGGCCAAGGGTGACAAAGGGACTCCGGGCAAGGAGCATGCCTTCACGGGTCACCACATCTCGCTCATGGGCGAAGTACAAGGAGGGTAAGGAAATCTCCTCGGCAAGAGCATAGTTCCACACGTCGAGCTCTGTCCAGTTGCTGAGGGGAAAAACCCGGAAGTGCTCTCCGGGTCGCTTCAGCCCGTTGAATAAGTTCCAGAGTTCGGGTCGCTGATTCTTGGGGTCCCACTGACCCGAACGGTTGCGAAACGAAAAGAACCTCTCCTTGGCGCGGGCTTTTTCCTCGTCGCGACGAGCGCCACCCAAGAGCGCGTCAAACTTCAGCTCACCTATGGCGTCCAAAAGAGTAACGCTTTGCAACGCGTTGCGACTGGGGTTCGTAGAGGTGTCGTCAGCAATTCTCCCCGAATCAATCGACTCCTGTACCTTACGCACGAGTAAGGTGGCTGTGAGTTTCTCACACCACTGGTCGCGAAACGCCAGTGTTTCCGTGAAGTTATGACCTGTGTCGATGTGAAGCAGGGGAAAGGGAATCCCTCCGCGCAGAAAGGCTTTCCGCACAAGCCACGACAGGACTATGGAGTCCTTACCCCCGGAGAAGAGAAGTCCTAGGCGCTCGGTCTGTGTGTAGGCCTCCCTAATGACGAAAATGGCTTCGTCTTCGAGCTGCGAGAGGTGTTCCTCAGCCAAGATTAAACTGCTCCCGGATGCGGCGTTCAAGGGGTTGGAACACCCCTCGTTCGAAAATGAGTCCGAAAACGATGATGATTATCATGACGGCGACGACCAAGCTCATATCGTTAAGCTCTCTTCCTTGACTGAGTCGCTGACCCAGCCCCACTCCATAGTAGAGAAGTTCGCCGGCCATGAGTGAACGCCAAGCAAAAGACCATCCGAGCTTCATGCCGGTAATCATCGAAGGAAGTGAGGCCGGCAACAGCACTTGTATTGTCAAGAATAAACTGTTCGCTCCCAGCGTGCGTGCAGAACGAATGGAATTCGCTGGCACACTCTGGATGCCGTCACGCGTGGCGATGGCAATGGCCCAGACGGCCCCCATGAAGACGACGAAAATCACGGCCATTTCAGAGAGTCCGAACCATAGTAGCGCAATGGGGAGCCAAGTGATGCTAGGCAGAGCCTGCAATCCGATCATGAGGACGCCGACAGTGTCTTGGACTAGTCGTGATCGCCCCCAGATGAGGCCGAGTGGAACTCCCACGAGTAGGGAAATAGCATAGCCCACACCCAAACGCGCAAGACTGGAAACGGTGGCCTCCAGCAGGGTGCCATCGGCGATTCCTGCGGTGTATACCTCCAAAACTTCGGCTGGTGATGGGAAAAGGTAGTTCGGCCAAAGTTGCAGGCCTGCCAAGACTTGCCAAAGCGCCAGAACCACAAAAAGAAAACTGAACTTGGTAGCAAAACGTCGATTCAATGGGCTGCCTTTCGCAGTTCGTGAAGCACACCGCGAGCCAGCTCGGCAATCCCCGGATCCTCAAAGTGCCGAGGTCGTGGCAGATCCACCGGGAAGACTCGTTGAATGCGTCCTGGCCGGGGCCTTAAAACCGCCACCCGGTCTCCCAAAATAAGCGCCTCTCGCACATTGTGGGTAACAAAGACGATGGTCGCCTTCGTCGCGAGCCAGATACGCTGCAGTTCTTCATGCAGAAGGTCGCGGGTCATGGCATCGAGGGAGGCAAATGGCTCATCCATCAACAGGATCTCGGGCTTCAGGCAAAGAGCGCGGGCGAGAGCGACCCGCTGCCGCATACCACCCGATAGCTGATAAACTTTTGCTCGCCGAAAATCATGAAGCCCAACGAGTTCAAGATATTCGGCGGCGACTCGGCGTCGTTGAGGCTTGGGCATTTGTTGGGCTGCCAGGCCAAAAGCGACGTTGTCTTCCACCGAAAGCCAGGGGAACAGGGTGGCGTCTTGGAAAAGCAATACGGCTCGGGCAGCCGGCTGGCCCGGGCTTCGCCCATTGACGATGACGGTTCCCGAACTGGGACTCTCGAAGCCTGCGAGTAGATTGAGCAATGTAGACTTTCCACACCCCGACGGCCCGAGCAGGCAGACAAACTCGGCCCGCTGCACTTCCAATTCGATGTGTTCGAGCACCTGAACGGATGCCCCTCGCGACGAAAAGGCCTTGGAAACGTTCTGCAGGTGAATAGACATCGTCAGAAAGATCCCTTAGAGAATAGGCCGCTAAGGTCAGTGTTGCCACGAAGAAATAGCAGAGCCTTCGCGTTGTCCGCGAGCTTCTGGAACTTGATTGGTTCAAGATCACTGGTGACTTCAAAGCGCTTCCAAGCCTCAGACAGAACGTTCTGACCCAAGGGCCGACCAGTGATCGAAGCCAGCGCAGAATTGACCGCGCCTTGTGCCTGCTCGGGATAGGCGCCGATCCATTCTGTCAACAGGCGGTGGCTCGAGACAAAACTTGCTACGGCCTGTGGGTGGGCAGTGGCGAAGGCTGTTGCTACTACTACTACGGTAGTCGGGAACCGGGAATTGGACCAAAGGTCTCTCTCGTCGACAACACGAGTCCCGCCACCCTCGAGAACGAGCCGCGTTGCCCAAGGCTCCGGTACCCACGCTCCCGCCAGGTCACCCCGTTGGAAGGCAGGCAGAATCAGTGAGTTTTCGGTGGGAAGAACTGTGGCCTTGAGTTCGTGCACCCTCAAGTACGTTCTCAGGGCCACGTCTTGAGTGTTCCCGAGTTGGGGAGAGGCGATTCTGCCACCGACCATCGACCCGGGAAACCCTGGAGCCAAGTTTCTCTGCACCACCAGAGACGCGCCTCCCTCGGTGGCACCGGCAACTATCGTAAACGCTTTACCTTTACTTTTGAGAAAGCCATTGATCGCGGGGCTTGGTCCAAGATAGGCAACATCGATTTTACCTGCAAAGAGTGCCTCGACTATGGAAGGGCCGGCGTTGAACACCACAGTGACAAGCTTCGTACCGGCACCGAGCGCCGCGGCAAAGTCTCCTCGTGCGACGCCTATCAACGCTTGGGTGTGGGTGAGGTTGGCCATATAGCCAAGACGAAAGTCAGTGGGAAAAATCTGGGCTGTCAATAGAGGTGACCCGCAAAAGGTTAACACTAAGACCGCGAATAGGGTGCAAGTGCGGACTTTCATCTAGTAACAACAAGTTGGCGCAAAGCCCGAAGGGGAGCGGTGAGACGCCACGAGGCGCTGAGCTGGAATTTCTGAAGTCGTCCTTCTTGGACTGCCAACTCGTTTCTCGAAGCCGAGACTTCTAACCGTTCTCGTTCTAGTTCGGCCTTCAATTTTCTAAGCTCGCCACTGTAGATCGCGAGTTCAGCTTGCCGTCGGAGCAACAGTTCGCGCAAGCGGGGTGGTTCGCGCTCTTGGCCAAGGACTCGTATGGGCTGGTGAGCGAGCCGAAGGGCAGAATCGACCGACTCCGCCGTATAGCCATGGTCTCGAAACAGTTCGCCGACTGCTTGCTCGGAGCTGAAAAACCGCTGCCGTTCTTGGGGAGTGAACTCGGCAACGGGGCTGCGACAGTCGGCAAAATCGAGACCCTCCAAGCCCAAAGAGGCCAGCTCAACGGACTTTTGGGTTCGGTACTCCCGCGACGCGCTGAGTTCATCGATCGAAATCTCGGCACTACAAAGTGGTCTCGCTTCGAGCACGGCGTGCAACCAAAGCGCGAAGAAAAGACGGTAACTCTGCTCGGGGTTCAGGCAGTAAGCATCAAAGTGCTGAAGTTCTCGTTCGAGGTCGGTATCGTGAAACTCGGCTATTCCCAACTTGGAACGTAGTTCCACGAAGATCGCAGGAGCACTGGCGGCATTGAGGATGAGCAGATTGGCCCGATCGAAGTAGCCATCAACCCGGTAGGACCACCATTGGTCGTGAGGATTACGCCATAGGAAGAGGTGAGTACCTCCGAAGTTTCTCTGTAACCAAGCTACCCGCCCGGCTGATCGGCATTCCTGAAAGACCGCACGGCCTTTGGCGCCCGACGCGAGTAGGCGAAAGTAGGCAAGGAAGTTGGGGCTAAGCGACTCGGGGCCCAGAAAGTACTGGTCGTAACAGATCGACTTATCAAAAACCTCGTCGATCTGACTCGCCAAGTGGTGAAACTCGTAGAAGTAGGGCTTCTGGAGGTGGGGGTGGCGAAGGTACGCGCTCATCTGGTGGTCGATGGCAAGCAGTTGGTCAGGTTTGCCCTTGCTGTTCAGGAGATGCTAATTGAGAGGCTCTTGGTAAGCCCAATAGCGGTTGCTAGAATTGCGGAATACTTCGAAGAGGTAGGTGCTACCGGCGCGGAAGAGCGAGTGAAGGAAGATGCAGCCGACAGGGTTATTCGATGTCGAAGGTGTGGTCGTCACGGTGATCCTACAGAAAATCGCAGCGAACGGTCCGCTCGATTCTTTCGGCCAACGAGAACGGGAGGCGAAAGGTGGGGAACATCGGCTGCGCGGTGGTAACCCGAGAAACGAAGTTGGCAAACAGGGTTGCGGTGTTAGAAGTCGCGCCCCCCAGCAAGTCCATGGGTGACGGGCCTGACTTGCAAAGGTGCTGGGGGCTTCTGTCGATATTGCGGACCAAGGCCATCAACTCACCCCCTTAAGGGTGGTTTTGCAGGTACTCCGTGATGGATTCGAGGTCCTCGCCTCGAAGTTGATGTCTGGATTTAGCACAAGATGAAAGTTGCAGCCTTGGGTTTCGGTGTCGTGAACGGACAAATTGCGCGCTCTCTCGTGACCGAGGTTCTTGCCAGATAGCCTGTAATTGACTCTTGAGTCCTTGTTCAGATCGATGAACAGAGAATGTCTATTTCCCATAGATTTAGTAAGGTATTTGCTTTCGAGTCTCACGTCAACACAAAGCTAGCGACTATTTTCAGGTAATTCCTTCGGCCTTTGATCAGGCTGTGGCTTCCTGGGACCGGACGTTCTGGAAGCGGGCCTCTTAGATTTTAGTCGGGGTGGCGTCGTGCAGCGACTGGTGGTAGCGCACATTGTGGAACCGGAAGTATCGGTGAAGCTCGGTTTTTAGTTCGGCCATGGACTGGCCTCCTTGGTCCGTGCTAATTATCGCCGGAAAGCCCCAGCGGGCGATGGCTTCTGCAAGGGCAGCTAAGCAGAAACTGGCGTCCAGCGTGTTGAAGAGTTTCCACGACAGCACCTCGCGGCTAAACAGATCCAGAATCGCGACCAGATCGCCTTTAATACCGCCCTGCGCATGATCCGGCGAATCTGTTTGGAGGGTATCACTGAACCTGTGTTTGTGGCGCAGTTCCAAGGCCAATTTGCGGCAGCCGTAGAGCGGGAACTTGTTTAGAACATCAACGACTAGTTGAAGGACCTAAAGCTCGCAGTTAACGTCCTTCTGCCGCATTGTCAATAAGCGGCTTCGTCCACTGATTGATCAAGCAACCTTCAAGCCGTGCGGTACCTTGCGATGCGCATTTTACGACAGATACCGCGAAGTCAGTGTTCACGAAAATACTTTCCGAATGGAAACAGCTCAGCGGCGAGCGTAGTTGGCGTCGACCCACTTTCGGTAGTCGCCACTGGTCACCTGGGCCACCCAAGCTTGGTTGTCGAGGTACCACTGGACGGTCTTCTCAATTCCTTGCTCAAAAGTCACCGATGGCGCCCAACCGAGTTCGGTTTTGAGCTTGTGGCAGTTGATCGCGTAGCGCCGATCATGGCCGGGGCGGTCTTTCACGTAGGTGATCAGGTTGCGAAGGTCAGCCAAGTTGCGGCCGGCAAGGCGGGCAACGGTTTCAATGAGTACCTCGAGCAGTTGGATGTTTTGCCACTCGTTTTCGCCGCCGACGTTGTAGGTTTCGCCGATCGAACCCTTGGTCACGATGGCCCAGATGGCGTTCGCATGGTCTTCGACGTAGAGCCAGTCGCGCACATTCTTTCCGTCGCCGTAAACAGGGAGCGTCTTGCCGGTCAGCAGGTTATTTATCATGAGGGGAATGAGCTTCTCGGGAAAGTGATAGGGGCCATAGTTGTTCGAGCAGTTGCTCATGGTGATGGGCAGGCCGTAGGTGTGGTGCCAGGCCTGCACGAGGTGATCGCTAGAGGCCTTGCTGGCGCTGTAGGGACTACGGGGGTCGTAGGCGGTGGTCTCGAGGAACTTGCCCGTGTCGCCCAGGCTTCCATACACCTCGTCGGTGCTCACGTGATGAAACAGCACGTCTTTGCGGTCACCCCAAAGTTCGCGGGCAGCTTGGAGCAAAGTAAATGTGCCCAGAATGTTTGTCCGAATGAAATCTCCGGGGCCGTGGATGGACCGGTCCACGTGGCTTTCAGCGGCAAAATGGATTATGGCATCGACCTCATGGTCGCGTAGGGCTGCCGCCACTTGGGTGGACTCGGCAATGTCACCACGGACAAAGTGGTAGCGCTCCCCATATGCCGATGCGATGTCGGCCAGGCTGTGGGGATTGCCGGCGTAGGTCAGTTTGTCGAAGTTAACCATCCGGCCAGCAAACGAAGTCTTGGTGAACACGTACCGGATGAAGTTGCTGCCGATGAAGCCGGCGCCGCCGGTCACGAGGATGTTGTGAAAGGTTCTCATGGTTTATCCTTCAGAAAGGGCAATTGCTGATCTTTGTCGCTGACTTGCACGTCAGTGATGGGCCAGCGAATGGCCAGCTCGGGGTCATCCCAGCGAAGTCCGCCCTCGCTGGCTTTGTTGTATTCTGCCGTGCATTTATAGACGAACTCGGCATGGTCACTCAAGGTGACGAAGCCATGGCCGAAGCCTTCGGGCAAGTAGAGCTGGGTGCGGTTGTCTTCGCTGAGCTCCAGAGCAAACCACTGGCCAAAGGTGGGGCTTTGGGGCCGCAGGTCGACGGCGACGTCCCAAACTCGACCTCGCACCACCCGGACAAGTTTACCTTGGGCAAACGGAGGGCTCTGGAAGTGGAGGCCTCTGAGGACTCCAGCAACGCTGACACTGTGGTTGTCTTGCACAAAGTTGCTCGGCACGCCGTTGGCGGCGTATTCGCTAGCTTTGAAGGTTTCAAAGAAGCTACCGCGTCCGTCCGGGAACACCCTAGGCTGTATGAGGACCAAGCCCTCAAGTGGACCTTGGCGAAACTCAGCTGGCATGCGCCTCCCTTAGTCCTTGGCGACCTTGAACAGGTACTCACCGTAGGTGGACTTCTTGAGCGCCTCGGCCAACACGAGGAATTGCTCTTTGGTGATGAACCCCTGACGGTAGGCAATCTCCTCGATGCAGGCGATCTTCATGCCCTGCCGGTCCTCGATGGCTTTAACGAAGTTGGTGGCGTCGACCAGGCTTTCATGGGTACCGGTATCAAGCCAGGCAAACCCCCGCCCCATCAGCTCCACGCTCAACAAGCCTCGCTTGAGGTACTCCCGGTTGACGTCGGTAATCTCATATTCTCCACGGGCCGAGGGCTTAAGGTGTCTCGCGATTTCGACAACTTGGTTGTCGTAAAAGTACAACCCCACGACGGCATAGTTGCTCTTCGGCTTGGCTGGTTTCTCCTCGATCGAGAGCACACGGCCCGCTTTGTCAAACTCCGCTACGCCGTAGCGTTCTGGGTCGGCCACCTGATAGCCAAACACCGTGGCTCCGACACTTTTTCGCTTGGCGTTGTCCAGCAGACTGGTAAAATCGTGACCAAAGAAAAGGTTGTCGCCCAGCACCAAGCAAACCGAATCGTCTCCTATAAAGTCTCTACCCAACACAAAGGCCTGCGCTAACCCATTAGGTACAACCTGCACCACGTAAGACAAGCGCAAGCCTAGCTCGTGCCCTTCGCCGAACAGCTCACGGAACCTAGGAGTGTCGGCAGGCGTGCTGATGATCAGGATATCCCGAATCCCGGCGAGCATGAGTGTGCTCAGAGGGTAGTAGATCATAGGCTTGTCGTAAACGGGCAGGAGCTGCTTACAGACCACTCGGGTAGCCGGGTAGAGGCGGGTTCCCGCCCCGCCTGCAAGAATGATTCCTTTCATGAGTTCTCCTTGTTTCGGTTACGGACGAGGTAAAGAGCAAGTGAGCTAAAAAAGACCAAGAGTGTGACAAACTCCGCATACAGGAGGCGCCGGTCGGGCATGGACTCCGGCTGGTTTGACACTCCACCGATTGGGACGTAATCTTCGTCTAAATATCGGAGCAGCGCCTTGCGCACATCTGCCGTCTTCTTTTTGTCAAACTCCAGCCCCGACTTCTCGGCAGCGGTGGTGACCTCTTCTATTTGCAATAGCTTGAGTCTGGCTTCGTCCTTCAGGCCAATTTTGGCAGTGTCAAGCGACTTGATCAGCACGTCGTTCAAGAGGGAAGCTTGCCGGCTCGAATCGATGGACCTGAGCTCTACAATAAACTGCCCGGTTTCCGGAGATACATAGGCTGTAGCGCCGGAAACTTCGCGTTGCGACAGAACGACTGCCGCTACGTAGTCGGCCGGTGTTCTCTGGAGAAGCCCTGCTAGGACGTCAGATGTCGGGTCAAGGTTCATCACAAGACGGTGCACCTTGACTTTTGAGTACATCGAAGGGACGAGATCGGGGGGACAAACGGCAACGAGGATTGACACCACTAGTGCCGCCAAAAGGGTGGGAATCAAAATCGCAGTTCTGGTGCGCCACAGAAACCCGGCTAACCTAGTCCAAGTAAACTCTTGTGGGGTCGCTGGTACGTCGTTCAAGGGCATACCTGGCAGTACACATTGGCCGTGGCTTCAGCGCAGCGTTCCCAAGTACGTTTGGCGGCAAGTTCCCTGCCCCTACGAGCCGAATGCGCCCGCCAAGAAGTATCATTCAGCGCAACTTCCAAACTCTGGGTTAGTGCTCCTTGATCTGCCGGGTCGAATAACTTGGCGGAACCTTCGCATACTTCAGGTAGCGATGAAGCATTCGAGACGACGCAGGGTACTCCCGAAGCCATAGCCTGCAACACGGGCAGCCCGTAGCCTTCGTACCAGGAGGGGAACACAAAGGCGGCGGCACCTGAAAAGAGGTGAGGCAAGTCTGAGTCCGAAACATAGCCCAAATACTGGACCCACCCCTCCTCAACAGCCATTGCCAGTGTTCCATGGATTTGTTTGCTGTTCCAGCCTTTATGGCCGGCGAGAACCAGCGGATACCGATGCTGCAAGTCGCGGTCGAGTTTGCGGTAGGCCTCAAGAAGACCCAAGATGTTCTTCCGCGGCTCCATGGTTGCGACGCAAAGCAGGTACTGACCATGTGGGACCCCGAGGCGAGTTAGGGCCTCACGGGTTTCGTCGGTTGTACGTGGCTTAAACTCGTTTTGCACTCCGAGTTCGATGGCTGTTACCCGGCTCTCCGGAAGTTGAAAAGTTTCCAGAAGTTCCTTTCGGGTAAACTCGGAGTCTGTAATCAAGTGGTTCGCCCTTTTGATCACTTTCGGAATAACATCTTTGAGGTGCGTTACACGCTCAGGAGGATGAAACTCTGGAAACTTGAGGATAGACAAGTCGTGCACGGTGACGACGGTTCTGCCGGGATAGGCAGGCAAGTAGAAGTTGGTCGAGTGGAACAGGGCTTCGCTTTCGGCTCGCAACACCCAGGCCTGCCAAGCCGGAGCGACCATGCGGTAGGCCGCGCGCAGGGCCCTCGAGGTGAAGGTTCCCAGGGGCACTACGAAACCACCCCCTCGAGCCAACAAGTCCTCAGGCTGGGCAACCCAGCGCCCTCGGTCGAACAAGCGCAGGTCTTCGATTCCGGGGAGTTGACCCAAGCGGGTAGCCAGCTCCCAGGTGTAGCGGCCAATTCCGGTCAGCGGAGGCTTCACCGAGTCGACGGTAAGGATGATCTTCACAGGCCCAGCATCCAGGTCAACGTGTTCTCGAGCGGGTACTGAGTGAGCTCACTGACCGTTCGGTTCAGTTTCGCGGGATTGCCGATCAAGACGCTCAATTCGTTCGGTCGGACGAGCGCTTGATCCACCTTGACGGAGATCTGAGTCCCCGTAAGTCGTTCCAAGAGGTCCAGCACTTCGTGAAGGGTGTGACCATGACCGGAACAAAGATTGTAGATCTCGCCGATGACGGCGTTCTGGAGCAACCCGACGTAGGCTTCAGCGATCATTCGGACGTCATTGAACTCACGCGTCACATTGAGGTTGCCCAAAGAGATCTCCGACTCTCGACGTACAAAATGGCCTACGACTTTCGGAATTAGGAACGCCTCGCTTTGTCCCACCCCCGTATAGTTGAACGGGCGTGTGAACGCAATGGGTAACCGACCAAGCCAGGTTCGGCTCAGAAGTTCCATCGCCACCTTACTGGTGGCGTAGTGATTCAGCGGTGAGGTTGACGTGTCTTCATCGATCGGGGAGTTCTCGGCATTGCCGTAAACGTTGGCACTGCTAGCGATCAAGACCTGCTTCAAGCCCGTACAGCGTCGACTTAGGACGTCCAGGAGATTAGTCGTACCCAAAACATTGACCCTATAGAACTCGAGATTGTCGCTATAGGCGACATTCGCGATTCCGGCCAAATGAATTACAAAATCCGGAGCACTGTTGCCGATTTCATGATCGAGTTCCTCCAGGTTTTCTAGCGGTGCCAGGAGGGCATTGGGAACCGCTCCAATCTCCCTCAGTTTGCTGACAACATGCTTTCCTGTAAAACCGCTTGCTCCGGTCACCAACACCCTCTGACCGGTCAATGTGATCAAAACGAAAATCCCGTTTCATTCCGACGTAGGTCGGCTTCGACCATGAGCCGGCAAAGTTCTTCCAATGTGGTCTTTGGGGCCCAACCCAAAACCGTATTGGCCTTTTCAGGATTGCCGATCAACAGATCCACCTCGGCTGGTCGGTAAAACTGAGGGTTGACCCGCACAACGACCTTGCCGGTCTCAGCGTTCAATGCAAACTCCTTTTCGCCCGCCCCCTGCCATTCCAGCGAAATCTCAGCGGCAGCTCCGGCCAGTTTGACGAAATCGCGGACCGTTTCCGAACGATTCGTCGCCAAGACAAAGGTATCCGGTTCATCGACCTGGAGCATCCGCCACATTCCATCGACGTAGTCCTTGGCGTAGCCCCAGTCGCGTTTGGCATCCATGTTGCCGAGTTCTAGCACGTCGAGCTTACCCAACTTGATTTTTGCCATGCTGTCGGTGATCTTGCGCGTGACGAACTCCTGGCCTCGCAACGGCGATTCATGATTGAAGAGAATGCCACTGGTCGCGAAGATCCCATAGGATTCACGATAGTTGATCGTCATCCAGTGGGCGTACAGCTTGGCGACACCGTAGGGGCTGCGCGGATAGAATGGCGTGTCTTCTCTTTGGGGAATCGCCTGGACTTTGCCGAACATCTCCGAAGTCGATGCCTGATAGTAGCGGATGCGAGGATTGACGATGCGGATAGCCTCGAGCAGGTGGGCGGCCCCAATTCCGGTGATCGCGGCAGTGGCAAGGGGTTGATCAAAAGACACCCCAACAAAACTCTGGGCGGCGAGGTTGTAGACCTCGTCGGGCTGGCACTTTTGGAGGAGCCGGATGCTGCTGGCGAGGTCGGTCAGGTCGTACTCCACCAACTGGAAATTGGCGTGCCCCTCGAGCCCCAGTTCCTTGATCCGCCAAAAGTTTACGCTACTGGTGCGACGGAACGTGCCGAACACCTTGTAACCCTTATGAAGCAGCAAATCGGTCAAATAAGCTCCGTCTTGACCGGTGATGCCGGTAATGATGGCTGTCTTCAATTTCGGTTCTCCTCAAATTGAGTTTGGTTTGTAACAGATTGCTGTCGTAGTTGAAAGCGCTTCCTAACGGAAGACAAAAAGGTCAAGGGTGTCGATTGTTGTGGTTCCACCCATGGGCACCACTTCGTTGTGCTCCCGGTCGTAGTGGGTTAGGGGTATAGGGAACTTTCCAACCGGCGTTGCCTCTTTGGGGGTGGAACCTCGGGAAATCCAGTAGACCGCGTCCCAGTGGGCCTGCAGCACCTCCAGGTTGGACTGGAGTTCGTCTTCAGTCAAGACGGTCGAGTCGACATCGAAATAGTAGGACAATGTGGTGCGATACACCATGTCTCCGTCGCTCTTTCCTTCGAATACGACCAAACTATGAGGCTCTAGTCCTTTGACTAGAGACGCGAATGACTGTTCCGTTCCCAGTAGCTCTCCTCCTGCCTTCTGGAGCGCAGTAACAGTTAGGTTGAGGCAGATACCAGACACGACCAGACTTGCAAGGAGCCCCTTGGCGAGACGAGACGGGACCTTCGGCAGGGCTTCATGCACCAGCACGGCAAGAAAAACAATGGAATAGGGAACAAGTTCGGAACCCAGGTACCGCGCATAGTAATAGTAGTAGGTGATGTCGTTCACAATAACACGGATGCATAAGAATAGCAGTACAGTGCCCGCGAGCAGGAGTTGCCCCGCATTGGGTCTGGATCGCAACAGGAACGGAACACTAAACAAGAGGACGGCCTGAGGGACGCCAAAATACAGAAGGAAAGTGATGAAGGAACCATGAAGCGCGCCGAACTTTCCTGTATGGCTTAAGTGGTAGTTCAAGTCTGCAAACGAATCCCCGGAATAGGTGTCGGTATAACCAAGTTGGTAGGCCTTGAATACTCCCCACAAGGCTAAAACCCCCGCGAGGAGACCAAAAACCAGCCAAAAACTGCGACCTGAAGCGAGGCATCTGTACCATTTTCGACCCTTGGAAAGAGGTCGTCGCAAGACTAGCACCAATAACCACGCAGACAGCATCAGGGCTATGAGCACCGCAGAGAACACTACGGGTTGACGGACTAACAGATCACCCAGGTCTGCACCAAGCGAAGCTCGATAGATGTCGCGGGAATACGGAAAGGAAAACACGATTCCGTACACATATGACAGCCACCAAACAAAGGCCGAAGCAAGACCGAAGATGACGACGGCTCTGGCATGTCGGCCTGTTTCTTGTGTCAAGCAAACTACAAAGAGGAAGATCTGCAAGAAAGCAATCCAAAGAAAACCTGAAATATGGTTTAGAAACAGACCACAAAGGCTCAGCAGCGAAAGCCAGAACGAGCGCTGATTCAAAGACTTTGAAGTCCGCAGCCACCTCAGAAGGAAGAGCAATCCGAGCGACGAGAGCAACCAAGACAATGATTCTGTTACGGGAAATCGCCCGAGAAATGCCATGAGTGGATTGGCTGCCATCAGGCATCCCGCGAGTGCGCCAACCCACCACTGCGTCCTCCCAGTAATTTCCCATACGAGGACAATACTTGTGAATACACCTGCAATGGATATCAAGGTCAGCATCCAACCGCGATTTTCAGGACCGAAAAGGGCTCCTCCGATCGCCAAGAGGGCCGGAAAGGCTGGATAGAATTGGAATACCAGTTCAGAGCGATCGAGGTCTTGAATGTAGACCCCTGGAAGATGTGATCCGGTAAGTCTTCCATCGACATCCGAGACAGAAACTAAACGATGTTCGTGCTGATCGAGAATGCCCTTCACCTTGCTTCCGACTAGACTTCGTACGGTGTCGGTGGGTGAAAGGTTCCCCTCTCTCTCGAAGTAACTCGACATGTTGTAGTAGATGCCTTCGTCTTGTCCACCTAGGACGTAGGCGAACGGCTCCCAGCGTAGCAACACTGCAGCGAGAAGCACAAGTCCAACGCAAGTCGTCATCCTTCGATTCCATGCTGGTAGACGAAGACCAAATACCGTCCCCATGACGACCACGGTGGTGACGCTTAAGCCAACAGTGAGGAGGGGGCTGAACTCTCGAAGAACCAAAAGCAAGACAGATAAATGCGTAATGGACACCAAGCAGAGCGCTCCGATTTCGAAAAGCGACCACGGATGACGCTGAAACTTGGTTGATTGATCACGAGACAGGCTTAGGGAGAGTTTCATAGTCCGCGGCTCCTCAAGGTGTCTGATCACAACCGCGACACATAGAAGGTGTCGACCCACTGGACGCTACCCTTCGGCACAATATCGGTTTTGCCCCGCGCGTAGCGGCTGCCGAGGACCTGGAATCCACCGACAAACTTGGCACTTTCCTCTTGGAATTGGGGGGTGACGACGTAGATGTTGGCCCAATGTTTCCTGAGGAGCTCGGTGTTTTGCCGAATTTCCTCCGAAGTCAGTTCCAAGGTGGTGATGCCAAAAGTGAAGGAAAAGGCCGTACGAACTGCCGAGTCCGATGCACCTACGCCTTCGAAGATCAGTAAGTTACCTGGGCCAACGGCCTGTGCGATGGCGCCCAGTCCTTTCTCGGTGCCGGCGAGCTCGGATCCCTGCCGTTGAAGAGTGAGCAGGTACCCGTTACCGACCAGAGTGCACACGAAAACCCCCGCGAGGGCCGCCGTCTTCAGGCGACTTGTCCAATCTTTGGTTTCACCCAGAAAAAGTCCAAGACAAACGAGTGCATACGGAACCAACTCTGAACCCAAGTATCGGGAGTAGTAGTAGTAGTAAGTCACATCATTGGGAACGGTTCTGAGGAACAGGAAGACCAGGAAGATGACAATGGCCATCACGCGATAGCGATCGGGTCGGTTGGAGAACCAGAAGGGTGCCGAGACGAGAAACACGAGGACGGCAGGCCCCACATTGAGGATGAAAACAGCCCAACTGGAGTGCAAGACGCCTCGTAGACCGGACTGATTGAGGTGGTAGATGGTCGCAGCGAAGGCGTCATGGTCGTAGGCGGAAGTGTAGGCAAGCCGATAGGCCACCCAAGTCCCAAGGGCCAGTACGAGGATCATCACGCCCCCCAGAGCCAGCCAAACGGAGCGCGTGACCAACGCCGAGGGACGGTCGAATCCGGACCACTTCACATATGGTCGCAATGCGACTGCTCCCGCGAGGACGGCGACCAGACCTATGAAGAACAACGTTGTGAAAAGGGGAGCCTGGTCGATGACCAATCGTCCAAGCGTCGGCCCAAAGGTTCCGTAGTAGATGTCATGCGTGTACGGAAAGGAAAAGACCATTCCATAGAGGTAGGACAGCCACCACAACACGCCGAACAAACCAGCCCAGACCGCCAAGCGCTTTGCTATCCGCGAATCCGTGGCCCGAACGATGGCGTACAGGAGGAAAACGGTGACAAGGGCTGCCCAAAAGAACCCTGCGATGTGATTGAGAAACAGACACGCGAAAGCCAGCAGACTGAGGATCCCATCCCTGCTCCCCATCGCCGTTCCGGACCGCATCCAGCGGAACAAGTGAACCAGACCCAGAAGCGAGAACAGGAGCGACACATTCTCGGTCACCGGGAATCTCGACAAGAAGACATTCAAGCCATTGGTTGCCAGCAAAAGGCCGACGACTTGCACGATCCAACGGCGCCCAGGCCCAATCAGATCACGAACCAAGACCATGGCGTAGTAGATGCCCACCACCGACAAGACCACCAGCATCCAGGTACGATTGGTGTCGCCAAAAATGGCACCTCCGAGTGCCAGTAAGCCGGGAAACAGGGGGTAGAACTGGAAGACGAGGTCTCCCTTTTTTTTGTCCTTGAAATAAATTCCCGGAAGGTGTGATCCTTCAAATTGACCTGGTTTGACCGGCGGATTCTGTACTTGAAGCTCGTGGCTGTCTAGTACGGCACCCAGTTCTTTGTCCAAGGCAGCCCGGGCAGGATCCGTAATGGCCAAGCTGCCGTGGTGTTGCGCCCACGCTCCCATGTTGTAGTAGATCCCTTGGTCCTGGCCGCCGTAAACGTAGCCAAAAGGTTCAACGCGAACCAGAACTGCCACCAACAAAATTCCAACCAGGGCGAGACCAGTCGAGAGGCTGACGCGCGGTGCTCGAAAGCCCCTCCACCATAACACCAACGCAGCCGAAAGAACGCTGAGCGCCAAGATGATGAAAGGTTGGAACACCCCGATCACCAGACTTCCTACGGTCAGGAGTCCTGTTATGACAAAAAACAGGGAACAGAGCTCGATGGGTGACCAACGGACCAGGTTCTCCTCAACTGGGCGAGGCGGCTGAAGTGACATTCTAACTCCTGATGTCGGCAATGGGTGCTAGCTGCGAGGAAAAGGTTCCGTAGGGCCATACCCCCAACCTATCATGCCTCGAAAGTAATCGATGGTCTTACTCAGTCCTACTCTGAGTGCGATGGTGGGTTGCCAGCTTAGCTTACTTAGGTAGGGAAACACCGCAGCATCCATAAATGGCTTGCAGTTGCGCCGCGCTACAAGACACCTGTTATGAACAGGATTTGCCGCATAACTTCAAGTTGATCAATTATGATGCGCCTTGCGATTTTTGGCGCTTGAGCTTGTGCCCTTGGGGCACCATCGGAATAGACCTTGCCAAGCGAAGAATTTGCAACTGGCACTCAGACAGTTTCTATGTCTATCGTTTGCCCAAGGCAATCAGCGAGTTCCACCGGTCGATAATGCTTCCGGCTCGGACGAAGAAAACAAGTTCTTTCTCATCCTCCCAAGAAGCAATAGTCCAAATCCACCAAGCAGCGCATCAACAATGACTCCCATCACACGCAAAAGAATTGGCAAGACCAACGCTATACTTTCGTCGAATGAGCCTCGAAACAGCAAAACGAGGATAGCTTCGCGCAAACCAATGCCGCCAGGGACAACCAAGGCCACAAACCCAATCATGTCTGCGACGTTCATGGCAAGAAATACAAGTAGGAAAACTTGAACGTCCAACCTAACACCTAATGTGACGGCCCCGAATACGGCACCTATCCCGAGAAGGCAGACGACGGTGAAGCTTCCCAATTGAATCAGTACTACTAGCTCTGCACTAAGTTCGGGAAACACTGCGTTCGCATGCCCCCTCTTGGCCAATACCTCGTTAAGAAGCTTCGAAGCGAAAGAACCGAAAAAAAGGAAAGCAAAGTAACTTAGGACTGCCACCAAAAAGAGGATCCAAGACAGTGGCA
Source organism: Spirochaetales bacterium (assembly GCA_947478845.1). Classification (GTDB taxonomy): domain Bacteria; phylum Spirochaetota; class Spirochaetia; order JABEVK01; family JABEVK01; genus JAIFLN01. The sequence continues at coordinate 127,794 of CANJXC010000003.1, forward strand.
TCGACATGATTCCCGGCCTTATAGTCAACAGGAGTCCGCCGAAAACCGCCTGCTGAAGTGTAACGGAAAGCGCCAAGTAAAGATTAAGTCCCAAGACTTTACCAGCAGAAATTCCGAAACTCTTGGTCATCAAGACTTGAATGACCCAGCTCCACACTTTGCCTGGAAGGTATTTGGTCAATTGACTTGTGTTGACCACGGCAACAGCCTCACTGAGCTTAGGACGTCTTTTTGCGGAGTATGGCAGAACTGCTCGATGCCAAATGATTGTATTGCACAAGAAGGCGAGGAGTATTGCAACGATGCCACAGGCGAAAGCACTCCACCGGAAAGACCAACTGCGTGCTGAAATTTGCTTCCAGCCATAAAGCAGTTGTGACACCAGAAACCAGAGTGAGAGAAAGAGCAATGCGCCTCCAAGCCCAATGGATAGCCACCTGATCGCCCCTTTCGGGATTTTCATCCTGCTCCTGCCTTTGTGCTCACTTTCCAAGTGCCTTTGCTCGATTCAGATATTCCGAAACTATGTGTGGCCAACTGTATTTCCGGATTATGTATTCGCGCGCCGAAGACGTGCGACTTTCTGTCCTACCACCCCCCAATAATTGCTCCTTCAATTTCTCAGCCAGGTCGTTGGGGTCGGACGGGGCGAAGTACTCCGCAACAGGACAGCCATCAATGGATCCAATGTTTCCCCCGACACGACTCACCAGAACCAGGCATCCACACGCCAGAGCCTCAAGCGCCGCTGTTGCGGAACCCTCAGTATCGCCATTCTTGTCAACACAAGAAGGCAGAACGTAGACATCGATATTTTGAAGAATGGGAACGAGATCTTCCTCGGGAAGAAAGCCCAGAAGAAACACGCTACTTTCCAGTTGATTATTGCGAACATATGCCTCGATTTCGCCACGCATTGGTCCGTCTCCACCCAGGATCAAACGGGCGTCTGGAACATCGGAAAGGACTTGGTGAAACCCCTTGAGCAACCAGAAATGGCCTTTTCGTTCGACCATTCGACCAGTAAAGAACACGGTCTTGCCGCTAAGAAGTTTGTACTTTCTGGAGAGCTCAGGATTGGGATTGCCCGGGTGATAGTTGTCAATATCAATCCCATCGGGTATGACATGAATATCTCGACGACCGCTAATTTGGGTGGCCGCTTCGACAGTCGCAAGACTGATTCCTGCGACTAGGTCCGAACTCTTGATGGCAAATGAAAGAAATCCCCGAAGGTAGCCCATCTTGCCGGCCGTCACGGGAAATAGCTCTGCTCCGTACAAGGTGGTAACCAATTTCCGTCCCGTCACGAGTTTCAGCAGTACTCCAATAAAGGCAGTGGGAAATCCCCAGTGCGCATTGATGGTGTCAAGACCAAATTTTAAAGTCACCTTGAATGCGCGGACATAGAGCGCCCCAAAAAAGAAGGGCACGAGTAGCAAATTTCTGACCTTCTTGATATTCTCCGGAACACCTGCGCCCTTGGTCAAGGTCTCATACTGATGCAAAAAATAGTGAAATCGATGGACGTGGACACCGTCACGAACCTCAATCCCGGGGGTCGCTTCACCGTGTTGCGTGACAACGTGAACTTCGCATCCCGCGCCAACGAGACTCTTGGCCATGTCGTGGACAAATTTGCCTTGAATGAACTCGTTCGGTCTTTCGGTCCACTTGGGATACGACGTTGTCAGGATGCAGATCTTCTTCACGCCAGTTTGCCTGCCAAGCCTCGAATGACATCGGAAACGTAGTCAATCTGCTCGTCGGTCATTCCCACGAACGAGGGGATATTCAGCCCACTTTGCGAAAGCCTGTGGGTCACAGGCGTAGGCTGACGTGGTGGCAGAAAGATCCCCATGTCCGACAACGGATAGAAAAAGGGGCGCGAATCAACATTCTGCTTCTTGAGCTCCGCCATAAACGTGTTACGGGAACTATCCTCCCACCGCTCGTGGCTGACACAAACCATCCAGTAGCTGGATCGATAGCCCGCCAGAGTCTGGTTCAGTTTCAGACTCGCTACCCCCGCGAGGTTCTTCTCGTACCGAGCGAAAATCCCCCGCTTTAGCGAAAGCAATTCATCGATGCGCTCCAATTGGCCAACGCCTACAGCAGCCTGCAAATTCGTGATGCGGTAATTGAACCCCACCTCGGTGTGCCAGTAGCGCTTCTGAGGGCTCATGGCATGGTCGCGCAAGCGGCGCATCTTGGTGGCAAGCTTCTCATCGTTCGTTGTGACCATGCCTCCCTCGCCCGTCGTCATCAACTTGTTGCCGTAAAAGCTGAAGGTGGCGCAGTCACCAAAGGAACCCACAATTTGACCCCCAATATCCGCGCCTTGGGCTTCGGCCGCGTCTTCGACGACAAGAAGGTTGTGCTTTTTTGCGATGGCAACAATGCGAGCCATTTCGGCAGGGTGACCATACAGGTGGACGGGCATGATGACCTTAGTCCTAGGCGTAATCGCGACCTCGATGGCCTCGGGAGAGATACATCCGGTACGGGGGTCGACATCGACCAAGATGGGCGTGGCCCCCGCGTGGACGACGGTGTTTGCCGTTGCGATGAAGGTCAGATCCGGAACGATGACTTCGTCCCCGGCCCCTGCACCGAGTCCTTCCAGCGCGAGATGCAATGCAACGGTTCCGTTCGAGACCGCAATCGCAAACTTGGTACCAGTTCTCCTGGCAAATTCGCGTTCAAACTCGTCGATATAAGCTCCGAGAGACGAGATCCAACCGGAGTCGAACGCCTTGATGAGGTATTCCCTCTCCCTTGGTCCAACAGAGGGTTGCGAAATTGGTATGAATTCCATGGACGCTCCTTGAAATGAAAATGGGCTGTGAATCAATGTCAGCTTTTTCTGTGATCTTTGGCTTCGATCGCCCTGGTCCTGTATTGAATGTCTTCCAGAAGCTTGCGATTGACCGACAGAAGGTCGGCGACAAAAGCAAGCATGATCAACTGGAAGCCAATGATCAGAAGAATGGCAGCGAGGATCAGCGACTGGACATTGCCCGAGGCCTCGGACAACATCAACAAGATCAGGTAGCGGACTCCAAGGGCCGCTCCCAGCAGAAACACGATCAGTCCAGTTGTCATGAAGAACTTGAAGGGGCTGTAGACAATGAAGATTCGCACAATGGTGCCAATGGACTTCTTGATGTAGCTGGAGATGCTCTTCATCAGGCGTGACGGTCGGAGTTCCTCATTGACCTCGACGGGAACCGAGATGATGGAGAGATTCTTCTGTCCGGCTTGGATGATGGTTTCCAGCGTATAGGTGTATTCGCTGAACACGTTCATCTTCAGAGCCACCTCGCGGGTCATGGCCCGGAAGCCGCTTGGCGCGTCGGGGATGCTTGTGCCGCTGGCCACGCGGACCACCCAGCTTCCGAACTTCTGGAGAAGCTTCTTGAGCGGAGAGAAATGTTTGACCGTCGAAATGGGCCGTTCGCCGATCACATAGTCGGCTCGGCCTTCCAGAATGGGCTTCACCAAGTCGGGAATGTTCTTGGTCGAATATTGGTTGTCGGCGTCCGTATTGAGGATGACGTCGGCTCCCAGCTTGAGGCAGGCGTCGAGTCCGGCCATGAAGCCCTTGGCAAGCCCCTGATTCTTGGTAAATCGGACGATGTGGTCGACGCCGTTGGCAAGGGCGACCTCAACGGTCTTGTCGCGGCTGCCGTCATCGATGATCAACCATTCTACGGTGTCGAATCCCTCGACCTTTCGGGGAAGTTCCGCAAGAGCAATGGCAAGGGTGGCTTCTTCGTTGAAACAGGGAACTTGGATAATGAGTCTCATGATAGTGGGGTCGCCTTCTTTTTTTGGGCATATCCGATGCCAAAATACTCAAATCCGAACTGAATGAGCTTTTCAGGATTGTACTGATTTCGGCCGTCAAAGAGAACGGGCGACAGAAGGCGCTGCCGGATTTCGTCAAAATCGGGGCTACGGAACTCCTTCCACTCGGTGACAAGGAGCAAGGAGGACGCTCCATTGAGAGCGTCGTATTTATTGTGTGCAAAATGGAGCCCATTGACCCCTGGGAAATAGTGTTCCTGAGCAGCACGAACGGCCTTGGGGTCGTAGGCCGTTACTTCTGCACCTCGGCGAAGCAACTCTCGAATGATGACGACACTGGGTGCCTCGCGCATGTCGTCGGTCTCGGGTTTGAACGCGAGTCCCCATACTGCGAATTTGAGACCCGAAAGCGATTCTCCGAACCGTCGAACAACTTGGTGGACCAAGTTCAACTTCTGGTCGGCATTGACTTCTTCGACAGCTGCAAGAATGCGACTATGATAGCCGTGGTCGGCCGCAGTCTTACGCAAGGCTTGAATATCCTTGGGAAAACAAGATCCACCGTAGCCAACACCACTATAAAGAAAACTGTACCCGATGCGGCTGTCACTGCCAATTCCCAAGCGAACCCTGTTGACATCGGCCCCCACCCGTTCGCAAATGTTGGCCATCTCGTTCATGAAGCTGATCTTGGTTGCCAGGAATGCATTCGATGCGTACTTGGTCATTTCGGCTGACCGGATGTCCATCTCGATGAAGCGGTCATGATTGAACACAAAAGGGTGGTAAAGCTCACGCAGTGTATCAAAGGCTTTGCGGCTCCGAGCGCCGATCACGACGCGGTCAGGACGCTTGAAGTCCTCAATCGCCACACCTTCTTTCAGAAACTCGGGGTTCGAAACAACTTCAATTTCATACTCGACGCCGCGACGAGCTAATTCTCGATTGATAGTGGCTTGGACAAGGTCAGCAGTTCCCACAGGTACCGTCGACTTATCAATAACAATGAGGTTTCCTTGTGAAAACGCCCCAATGGCCTTTGCCGCACTAAGCACTTGCGAAAGGTCTGCCGCGCCATCACCGCCCATCGGAGTTCCAACAGCGATAAATACGATCTCTGCCCGCATGAGCGCCTGGGAATAGTCGCTGGCGAACGCTAGTAGGCCAGCTTGAACTGACTCCTTGACGATTTCACTCAGACCGGGTTCGTAGATGGGCACGATACCGTTCCGTAGCTTTTCCACCTTTTCAAGGTCGATGTCCAACCCAACAACCGTGTTGCCAACTTGAGACAAGCATGCACCAGTCACCAGACCGACGTAGCCAGTTCCCGCCACCGTTATTCGCATCTCCGCCGCTCCTTATGGGTACCTAAACAAGATTTCGGATCAGTTCGGTGAGGCGACCTGCCGACTGTTTCCAGGTTGTCCAGGTAATTTCCTGTGGAGGAATTTCTTGGGCCCCAAGAATTGTGTCAGCAAGGCTGTCGGGACTGGGTCCGCTGAAGTACAGCACTGACGAACCGCCAATCTCTCGAAAAACGGGAATATCCCTTGCGATGACGGGAACGTTTTTTTGAGCTGCTTCTATAATTGGCAATCCAAAGCCTTCGGCCACGGAAGCCGCGATGAGGGCTTTCACCCTGGAATAGATTGCTTCAAGATATTCATCGGAAATCCCCTCCAACCAGAAAAGTCGCTTGCCAAAGTCGGGGTGGTTGAGTAGCCTTGCTTGCAACTTGGACATTTTCCAACCCATTTTGCCGACAATGACCAACTGATGCGCCTGATTGTTTGCCCATAGAAGCTCAAAAGCATCGAGTACAAAGTCGTGGCATTTCCGAGGTTCCAGGGTTCCGACCATGAGGTACGTCGGCACCTGTTCCAATTGAACGAGAAAGTTCGAAGAGTCTTCCGGCATTCCGACGGAGGGTTTACTGGCAGCAATATCTGCACCAAGGTGGAACCACTCGACTCTGAGGTCTCTGGGCACCTTGCCATTTCGTCCGAGCCACATTCTGAGTTCTTCGGCTACTGTCCGGGAGATGCAGAACAACCCATCCGAATGTTGCGCGATAGCGTGCGTCCATTCACGAAACACGCGCACGAGACCCTCATCACAAAACTCCGGGTGAGTCAGAGGGATGATATCATAAACCAGGAAGAAGACTTTTACCCCGATCACCCTGAATCTTTCAATCTCGGGGGTCATGGCGGGAAACAGGTGGGCCGAAAGGTCGAGGCCGAGGAAAATGTCTGCAACCTTCGGGTCAATGGGCTTGTCAGTGGGTCGGCGAACCAAGTCGGTTTCTGTCGCCAAGTACCGCCCTGATTCATGTCCCCAAACGCTAACGATATTGAACTCCGTACCTAGTAGTTCAGGAAGCTCCGAATGAATAGCTCTTACCACCCGTTGAATGCCTGTTCGAGCGTCATGGCTGGTTAACTGGGTTAGGTCGACATAGAGCCGAGGGGGGCGCTGTGCAGGTTCCAGTGCAGCAATGGCCACCGACGCCAAGACCTCGTCCTCAGGGCTGCGTGGGCCCGCTCTGGCCGTAAAAAGGCGAAAGGCCTCGACAGCCTCGAGCAAGTCGAACGACGGCGCCGTTTCCACTGGATTCCCACGAACGGAGGCCTCGAGCGCTTCCGTCAAGTAGTCCACCGCGACTTGGCCTACTCTCTTCCAGCTGAACCGTTGGGCCTGCTTCAAAGCCGCCTCTTTCAAACTTCGTCTGAAGTCGGGATCCGTAAGGCTTTGCGATAGCTTCGACGCGATTTCGTCGGGGTCCGTCGGGTCAAAGAGGGCTTCCGAATTGCCGACTACTTCGGGCAGACTTGTAGTATTTGAACAGATCACTGCAGCGCCAAAAGAGATTGCCTCCAAGACAGGAAGGCCGAAGCCTTCGTGAATGGAGGGGAAGACAAAGACTTCACACTGACAATATAACGAGCACAATTCGTCGTCATTCACGTAGCCGGTAACAGTGTATTCCGATTTGGGTACTCTTGCTTGTCTTGCCGGGCCATCAATCAATCCGTGATCGTGAACCTTGCTACAAAGCACCAGCATATACTGACTACGTAGACCTGGATCTAGCCGCGCCCATGCGAGGAAGAGATTTTTGAGATTTTTTCGGAGATCAAATCCCCCCGGAACGTACAGGACATACTTTTTTTCAATGCCAAGCATCTTGAGGCGGGACAAGTCCTGTAGTCCACTGGACGGACTGCTTCTCTGAAGAATCATGGCAGCCGAGACATCAATCGTCTTTTCCCTAGGGTATCCGAGAAGTGTGGTGACCTCGTCTGCCGTACTCTGTGAAATACACAAAAGCCCGGCGGCATTCGCTATCTGCCGGGCTTGTTCGAGGTAAAAACGACTGTAGACCGGGTCAGCCAAGTACTGCTGCCTCATGGCGAGAGGTATCAAGTCATACAAGACACTGAATACCGGAACCCCACTGTTTTCAGGAATGCAAACAATTGCCGAGTCATGGAATCCTTCAAAAAGGCTCGTCAAAATGATATAGTCTGGAGAAACATGATTAATTAATTCTTGGCGGATAAATTGACTGGCCACTCGGCGCCACGAGTTCTCCGGCTGAGCTGACTGGCACGGTTCAATAGGAAAGAATACGTGGAAGTTCTTGTACGGGATCCACCGACCAAAGTGATTGCGAAGCTCGGGAACAGACGTTCGAAATGCACCGTTTAGAAGCAAATGAAACTCGTGTCCTGCGCCATGGACCAGCAAGGACTCCACGAATGCCCGCGAATAGCGACCAATTCCTCGAAACTGATTTTCGTTTTGGCATGCCTGCAGGTCAACGAGTATCCTCACAGTTGTTCCCTTCGTAAGGCGTCCAGTACCTGTTGTTCTCTATTGGTCAACAATGTTGGCACTGATTGAATCTGGCGCGCGATCACTGTTCCATTTCTGTTGGAGTCGCCTCGCTCTGCAAGCGCCCTCAGCCTAGGAAACTGGTCTGACATTACCTGTTGAAGCGCCGCGACAAATCTGACTTTTCGCCCAACGACTCTCATTACCCTCCACGAGACATAGATTACGGCAACTAGGACCTTATTTTTTCCCTGCATCGATACTCTCAAGGGCCTGGTAACCCGCCACGACCGGCTGTTCTTCATCAAGTGAAGCTTTTTCTGATGCGCCTTCAGTTCGTAATTGAGCGTGTGCACACGCTTGGCAAGGGAGTCGCGTTCGGCCTTGAGCCCCTCCAACTCTTTGACAACTCTGTCGTAGTTTTCATTCATTTATTAGTAATATTGTGTAGTAGGATACTAGAGATTTTTGATCGCTTCGTCTACCCAAGCGCCGCTTCATAAACAGGCATGACGTCTTCGGGGGTGCCAATTTGCCTCACGTCACCGTCATCCAGCCAGAACACCACGTCGCAGAACTCCCGAACGGTCTGCCCACTGTGGCTGACGATCACTATGGTCTTGCCCTGCCCCTGAAGTTCCCGCACCTTGACCAAGCACTTGTTCTGAAAAGACACATCGCCGACCGAAAGGATCTCGTCCACGAGCAGTATGTCGGCCTCCACATGGATGGCCACCGAGAACGCGAGCCGCATGTACATGCCCGAAGAATAGGTTCGCACAGGGTTGTCGATGAACTCGTGGAGCTCCGAGAAGTCGAGGATCTGTTGAAACTTGGCGTCGATCTCTTTGCGGCTGAGGCCAAAGATGGCCGCGTTGTAATTTACGTTCTCGCGCCCTGAAAAGTCGGCGTGGAAGCCGGCCCCCAGTTCAAGAAGGCTCGACACCTTGCCGTAGATTCGGATGTCGCCGTGATCAGGGTAAATGATGCCCGTGAGCAACTTGAGAAGCGTGCTTTTGCCCGAGCCGTTGCGACCTACCAAGCCTAGGGTCTTGCCCCAGTCGAGCTTTAGGTTCACGTCGCGGAGCACCACGTGGTCGGTGTATTGATGGGGCCTGAACAACACCCGATCTTTGAGTGTAACCGCCTTGTCGTGGTACACGCGGAACTTCTTGGCCAACTGGCTGACCTCGATGGCGTAGGGGTGTTCGCGGCCACTCATGGTACCAGCACCTCGACGCTCGGTGCTGGGTTGCCCAGGCTAGCAAACCACGAGACTCCCTCACGCACCAAGTCTACCTGCAATCGATAACGTCCCGGTTGTGTAGGTGCGACGAACTCGAGCCTGTACTCGGCGTATTGATCCGGTGCCAGCTGACCCAGATCGACCCGAGGTAGAGGCGGCAACACAACCGCGGAACCAACAAAGCGCCCGCTAAGAAGGACGCGCGACTCTGCCGAGTACACCTCGCGCGATAGATTTGTCACTTTGACGTTTAATCTGTTCAAGGACCCGGGTTGGGCTTGGATCACGGCTTGGCTCACTTCGATAGAGGCGTAACGCGGCCACTCAAAATACCACACCCCGGACGTTATCAACAAAACGACGAGGAATAGGCTGCTGGCCACTTTTACCCGGTGGTCGGTGGTCTTGAAGGCGCTGAAATGGTACTCCATCACAACTCCTCGGCAAAGCGACGCTGCAGCGCGTCGTACACCGCAAAGCCTATGGTCAGGGCGGCGACGCTAAAGGCTGCCGCATACAGAAGCCCCACCGGTTCTGGCGAATGGGCGTACAGAATGATATCGCGATAGCTACCGATGATAGGGAAAAGCGGATTGAGCTTAAAGACGTTGTACCAGCCGTTCTGAATGAAGTCGGGGGCGTAAACGACAGGTGACAGATACATCCAGATCATTAGGAAGATGCTGAGCAGGTGTTCGAGATCACGAAAGAACACGTACAACGACGCCACAATCAGCCCGATTCCCAACATGAGCAACGTTTGGATCAAGACTACCAGCGGAAGGTAGAGGTAGTTCCAGGTGATGGCGGCTCCAGAGAACCAAGCCACCACCAGCACGATGGCAAACGCAAACAGCATGTTGACCAGGTTGCTCGTCACGATCGAGATCGGCAGTACGACACGCGGAAAGTACACCTTCTTGAGCAAGTTGGCGTTGGCGACGAAAGCGCTGTTGCATATGAGAATTGCCGCCGCGAAACTCATCCACGGTACCAACCCGACGAACAGATACACCGAGTAGTCGTAGCCCGGTACCTGAACCTTCATGATGAACTTGAACACCACGCTGTACACCGCTAGCTGCAAGAGGGGATTCAAGAACGTCCAAAGGATGCCGAGCACAGACCCTTTGTATCGAGCTCTTAGGTCTCTCTGAACTAGGCTCTTGAGCATTTCACGGTAGTGAAAAAGTTGCGTCAATATAAATGTCACCTCGACTCCAATAGGACTTTGCGGTAAAGATCATGATACTGCGCAACCATGGACGAGGCAGTGAATTGGTGTTCGTAACGAAGTCGAGCATTTTGCCCTAGCATCCGAGCCCTGACGGGGTCGTCAACAAGGCGGTTAGCGGCCTCGGCAAGCGCCGACGAACTGAACGGTGCCACCACGTAGCCCGTCTCCCCATCAAGGTTGATGTAGCTGGTACCCGTGCCGATTTCACAGCTGACAAGTGGCTTCGCCAGCATGGCGGCCTCAACCAAACCCAGCCCAAAGGCCTCTGAACGGTAAATTGAAGGGAAAACAAACCCCAGGCTGCCGGCAAGAACGTCTACTTTGTCTTGGTCGTTGAGGGCTCCGAGAAACACCACGTTTCTCGCTGCTGACTTCTCCACAAGTTCCCTCATATTTTGCATTTCTGGGCCATTACCAATGAGTACCAAGTTCGCCCGGATCTGGGGTGCGGCCTCGATGAGGTACCTCAGGCCTTTGTAGTAGCGAAACACCCCCACAAAGCTTAGGTACGAGCTTCCCCACGCCGCCTGATATGCTGCGACTTTGCCTGCGTTCGGTACCGGGTACCTTTTCTCATCTACTCCCAAGGGAATAGGATGAGCCTTGCTTCGGTACTGCGTCAGGGGAAGGCTGGTCTTGAGGTAGTTTGGGCTGGTTGGCACGATGGCCTGACTCCTCCAGAGCATCGCACGCATGAGGGGCTCATAAAGGTACTTTAGCGCTCGCTGCTTGATGATGTCGCTGTGGTAGGTGACAATCATCGGCTTTCGAGAGCCGCTGAAGAAGAAGAATAGGTCGGCAAAGGGCCAAGGAAAATGGAGATGGATGAGGTCAAACTCTCGCTGGAGCCGACGAAACTCGCGGAAAGCAGCCCAGCTGAACGGTGTTGAAGCAACCTCAATAGCAACCGGCACGCGGTGAATGCGAATACCTTGGTGTACCAAGACCTCGGTGTGTGGCACCCGATGAGATAGGGTGAAAACCTCAGCAATAGTAGCCTGTCCATAGTTTCCATGACATAGCTCAGAAATCGCCTGCTCTACCCCGCCGTAACTGTCGGGGTAGAACGTCTTGTACACGTGCAACACTCGAAGGGTTTTGGACGGCTTCAGGCGGTTTACCGTGACCCGGTTGATGCGGGTTCTTTCGGTATCGCGGAACCACCCCCATTTGTTGAAGTACCTGATAGCCGACCTGATGTGGATGACCAACAAACGAGAGTTCTTGTATGAACCCTTGTTAAAATCGTGCGAGACCGCAACCGATGGGTTGCACACCGTCCTAGAAACTTGCGCGATGCGCCTCGTCAGGTCGACATCCTCAAGGTACATGAAATACCGCGGATCAAAAAGGCCAACCTTTGCTAACACGCTACCGCGAAGAAGCATGAAACACCCTGAAAGGTTTGGCGCCTCCACAATTTGTTCTAGCGGTGCCTGTTGAAGCTCATAGCGTTGCTCCATCGCAACAAAAAGGTGGTCTAGAAAAGCAGGAAAAAACCGCCGTACGATCAGAAGAAACGGGTTGGGAAGGAGCTTGCTGAGTAACTGAATGCGGCCGTCGGGGTACAACACTCGAGGCATCACTTGCCCCACGTCAGGGTTGTCGTCGAGAAACCTTGTCAGGACTTCTAGTCCCGAAGGCTCAAAGCGGATGTCCGGATTGACCACAAGGTGATACTTTGCCGAACCAAGCCGTTTTCTTAAGGCTTCATTGTGTCCGGCGCCAAATCCTAGGTTTCGTCCACTTGCCTGATAGTTGAGTTTATGGAGTGCACAGAAACTCTCCAACTGAGGGTCGCCGAAGTTGTCCACCACGTCAAAGACAATCTTAAGCGTAGTGGTCACAATGGAGTCAACCAACGGCAAGAGATCCTCTGGCTTGGTCTTGTACACCACTAATGACACTGCAACGTCAAGCATCGGCTCTCCTATGCAATACCGTAGCTAGAGCAAAAACCATGAGTCCAAAAGGGTATTGGTGGATCGGGGTAAACATCGACATCACAAAGTAGGCAGCAAACAGGACGAGAGCATACTTAGCAGCGAGCCAATCGTAGCGCAGGTAGTTGGACACAGCAGAGCGAATAAAGGCAATGATCCCAACAGCAAGAACGGCCAATCCTGACCATCCAAAAATGTAGGTAATCATGAATACCAGGTTAAAAGACTTGGAGCCCGTGACGGTACCCGCCGCCGTGCCTTGATCGGGGTGCCACGTGTAGCCCTGCCCTGTGAACCAACCGGTCTCAAGTTCCTTCCAAGAGCGAGCAAAAGCTTCAAGTCGACTCTGGCCCGATGCATCGTTTCCAGTAAACCGCTGAACTATCCGTTGTGCCTGAGCAACAACCTCGGGCCAAGCGACCAGCGAAGCCAAAACAAGTCCCAGAGTGGTTGCTAGCAAAAGTCCTACTGACCAACGATTCCAAAGGGGCACCGGTTCGCGTCGGCGACGGAAAAGCGACAGGAAGATTAATCCAATAATAGCGACTGCTAGACCAACAAAGGCATTCCGCGTATTCGAGACAACCAGGCTGATGAGCAAAGGAAGCAGGAACAAAACCCACTGAGGCTTAACCAGACGGCGGTTGATAAGGTAGATCACCAGCAATATGCCAAAGAGGCAGAACTCAGCATACCAAGTGGTCTCAGAAAAAAACGCCGAGGGACGCAGGTTGTAGGAGTCACGCTGAAAAAGCGGTCCAAAAAGAGTGAACGTGTTGAAGAAGACCTGAAGTAAACCCCACAGCGATACGAAGATTGAGAGCGTCGCTAGGTAACGCAAAAAAGCTTGGCACTGCAACATAGAAAGTCGAAACCAAAGGGACCTGTAAAACAACATCAAACCGGCAGCCAAAAACAGGTATTTTAGGTTGCTTAATTTTCCATCCCAATCGTCCCAAAACAGCCAGAGCGAGCTCATGGTGACGTAATAAAAAAATACGTAACCACCCACAGCGGAACTCACAACAGGAAACGTAAGGTTGCTCTTGCGACGCTCCAGAAGAATGAGCAAACCGGCGAGCGCTAGGAGAGGATACCAAAGGCGGAGTTTGAAGGGTGTGAAGGTGAAGGTGGGAGAGTCAAATAGCAAAAGGAAGGTAACCCCATAGAGGAAAAACTCGTCCCACGAGTTCGTTTGCCGAAAACGGTACCACAGCAGAAAAACGAAGTACGCAGCAACCAAGATAGCCCCTGAAAAGCCGAGAAGCCCTTGCACCAAGAAAAAAAGGGGAGCCAGCGCCAGAAAGAAACCTACGGGCATTTCGAGGTACCTAGTCGATGCGCCGATCACAATGCGGCCGCGGCCTCACGGATCAGCTTGTGGGCACCCTCAGCCACGCGATCCCACGTGAACTCTCGGGAACGTTCGATTGCCTTGATTTTTAGGCTGTCGTAGCGGCCAGTCAAAGCCAAGGCCAGCTCGTGAGCCATCTGATCGGCTCGCAATGGATCTACCAAAATGCCCGCCTCGCCGATCACCTCAGGTAACGAAGACACGTTCGACGTCAGGCACACACAACCGCAGGCCATAGCCTCGAGCACGGGAATGCCAAAGCCCTCGTAAAGCGAGGGATACGCAAAAACAGCGCAAGACCGGTAGAGGGCAGGCTTGTGATGCTCTGGCAAAAAACCGGTGACGACGATTTTTTCTTTTTTGGGGGAACGTTCAATGGCCTCAAGGATGCGGTCGTGAAACCACCCGAAACCGCCGGCCAGCACCAGCCAAGTGTCGCTGTCGGCCAGCAAATTGAAGGCCTCGATGAGCGTCTCCACATTCTTGCGACGCTGTAGGGTACCCAAGAACAGCACGAACCTCTTGCTTTCCAAACCGTAGGTGGCTAAAACGTCCAAGTCGTCCGGTTGAGGCACTTCGTTGAGCCACACTCGATCAACCCCTAGCGGGACGGTAACCACTTTGTTAGGTTCACAACGGTAGTATTTTATGAGGTCGCTCCGGGTAGCTTCTGAAATCGAGAGGATTTTCGTCGCGTACCGAACCATGTTGCGGGTCAGGAGTTCGAAGGCAACCCGGCTCGCAGCCGGAAAATATTCGGGGAAGTACTTCCATGCCACGTCAAAGCCGCAAGCTACCGAGCTAGGGTGACCACCCCACGTGGTGTACTGGCTTGGGTTGAAAAAGACATCTACTTTGTTTTGGCGCAGGCTGCGTGGCAAGTGCCAAGCCAGTTGCCACAGCCGATTGGCTTTCGGCAACGGTACAAAATGTTCAGCTTGGCCGGTCCGCACGTTGGCTCCCAAGTAATAAAAGTGTTCATCACCTTTGGGCCTCAGGCGGCTAAAGATTTCGGTAGCAAAGACTTCGATACCAGTCTTGTTCGGTCGGTCCCAGTATTGACTCAGGAGCCCGATGTTCACGTGTGACCCTCCAAGAGGCGGGCAAGTTGGGTGACTTCGCTGTGCCAATGATAAATGACGGGCTCCAAAGTTGTTGGCGCGTCATCCAAAATATCCTTGAGGCCCTTGGCTAAACCTTCAACTGTCGGCGCTACGTAGCGGCAGGCCGAACCCCCAGCCTCTCGAAGTTCGGGCAAGTCAGTAGCCAGAACCGGTGTACCGCAGTGCAGGGCCTCGCTTACGGGAATTCCATAGCCTTCGTAGATCGAGGGAAACGCGAAGACGGCGGCACCCCGATACAGGCAGATCAAGTCGTGGTCCGATACGAAGCCCGTGAGGTGTGGGGCAGGTTCGGCAGCCACGAGCCGTTGTTGCAACTCACCGGCCTTCCATCCTTTGGCGCCGGTAAGCACTAGTTTGACCTCGGGAAGTTCTTTTTGAACCACCTGCATGGCATCAAGCAGGAGAGCCAAGTTCTTGCGGGGCTCTTGGGTGCCTACGGCCAGCACGTACCGACCAGTGAGTCCTTGCTGCTTTCGGTAGGCTTCGACTTGTTGCTCGGTAACCTCACTAGCGCGCAAGAAGGCCTCAGCGACCGGTGGATGCACGACGACGTCCGTGCGGTGGCCAGTGAGCGAAAGCAGGCGGTCGGCGGTGCCAACCGAGTTGACCGTTACTCCGTCCGAACTCCTTAGGTCGCTGCGAAAGAACAACCGGTAGCCTAGCAGGGTCTGCCAGGCCATCGTGGTCGGGAAAAGTTCCATGGTGAGGTCGTGTACGGTGATGACCCTGCGGACCGACGGGTGGAGCTGCGGATAAAAACTACCGGCGGCCCAGAAAACCTGGAGGTTGTCGGCGTTGACCAAGCGGTGGGCGCGAAGCTTCAGCCACAACAGACTCATCAGCGGTCGTCGCTTCGAAAGGGAATCAATCCGAAGGTGCCAGTTGAGGGCGTCGACGGGTGGCTCGAACTCTGTTTGCGCATAGAGGTAGTACTGGTGCTGCGGTGCAACCTCTTGCAGCATGCGACAGATCTCCACAATGTAGCGTGCGGTACCAGTTTGGGTTCCTTCCAGCGGACGTGCGTCGATGCCGATGTTCACGCCAGTACCGCCTGCGCAAACTTCTCGAGGGAAAGCTCGCGTGAGAAAGACTGCATCGTCCTGAGTCCGTTGGTGGAAAGTTCCGCACGTAAGCTTGCATCCACAAGCAGGCAGCGAAGGTTTTCGGCGAGGGCCCGGGAATCACGTATGGGCGACAATAGTGCATTTTTGCCGTGCACCGCGTAAGCCCTTACCCCGCCATGGTCTGTCGATACCAAGGCAGCACCGCAGGCCATGGCCTCAGATCCGGGTAGACCCCACCCCTCGTAATGGCTTGCGGTCACGAACACTAGTGTCTCTTGGTAGTGGCGAATCAAGTTGTCGTCCGTCAGGTAGGGGCTCCACTCGATCCAGTCGGGTAGGTCTCCGTCGTAAGGGCCAAAGGCCCAGAAGCTGAATCGGCCTCCAAACTCCTGGTGAATCTCATGTACTGCCTCTAGCGCTTCTTGGGTTCCTTTGAACGTCTCGGGCCGGGCGGGGAATCCAATCCGGGTTCTCTCTGATTCGTTGACAGGAGGGCAGAACTTGGCGACATCGATGCCGTTTGGAATCTCAAAGTCGGGTTCTCGCCCCGCTCGTGCCACCAGTTCACGACCAGCGGGAGAGGTCACCACGAGAGACATTCCCTGCCGGTAGGTGTCAAGGATGCGTTGCTGTAAGCCGGGCCCAGCAACCATAAAGTGTTCATAGTCATGGACTATGTAGAATTGACGCACAGAGGCCGTGTTAGCGTGCAATGGGGCCCACTCGGCGGTGAGCCACGATGAATACACGACAACATCGCCCGGCTTGAGGCCCCAAAGCCTTAGATCGGCGCGCCAAGTCATCCCTCGCCCTTCTGGCAACTCTTGGAACCAGCGTGGCTTCCAGCTTCCCGTCAAACTCCTTTCCAACCAACGCCACAACCGCCACACCTTCTGGAGCCATGGGGCTTGCCGGTCGGCGTTGGCGGGATGAATGATCTCGACGGCCATTCCACGCGCGGTGAGCCCGGCAGCGTACTCGTAGATCACCTTGAAGCCACCTGAAACCTTTTGACCTGAACTCGGCAACAAAAAATAGACTTTCATTCGGAGGCCTTTGAACGGCTGGCCACGTGCCGATACATGAGGTCTCGGGCCATGGCGTCCGTCGGGACCTTGCCACCGTGTTTTTGGATTTCCCAGATCTTGGCCAACACAAGCCAGTCATATATGACAAAAATCAAACTTTGCCAAAGGCCTTGCCAGCCGTCGAGAAAGCCTCGCCGCCACAGATAATGGAACCCAAACTCCCTAACCGGCTTGAGAAAGAAATGCATGACAAGTTTGGCGCTTCCCCGATAGTTGCCCGCACGTTCTACCGCTTCAATCGTTGTGTAGCGATCTAGCTTTCGCAGATACGTGGAAACAGTGGGGCTGGTGTAATGGCGTACGCAAACGTCGGGGTAACGCCCGGGAACTTTGAAGCGACGGGCGCCCGCAAGAGGCTCGAAGAACGTGTGTATCCGGCCTTCGTATCCGTCGATGTCGACCTTCGAGCGGCGAAACAGGCGCAGATGGTACTCCGGAAAGCCCGATTCGTGGGGCGCAAATCCCGAAAGCGCAAGGTTGGCAAAGGGAAGATCGACCACGTCGGCGATGTCGTTAACGACAATGTGGCAAATTTGTTCGTACAAAGTTGCAGAAAGTTCTTCGTCGGCATCGAGAATGAGGACCCAGTCGTAAGCGCCAGACTTAACGGCGTCGACCCTTGCCCGATCGAACGAAAGCACCTTAGGCGTTATCAGCACCCGGGCGCCCAAGGCTCGAGCAATTTCCACCGTGCGGTCTTCGCTTTCCATGTCGACCACGAGTACCTCGGAGAACCGCCCTTGAGACTGCTCTAGGAGCCGAGGCAGGTTGTGTTCCTCATTTCGGGTGTTGATCACAAGTGAAACTTCAAGCATGGTGAGTCATCCTAAGGTACCGCAACGAACCGGTGACTAGACAAGCCAAGAATTGACCATTCTCGCGAGGCGTGTAGTTGGGATTAACCCGAAGCAGGTCAAGCCCAACAAGCAGCGTCTCCAGCAGGAGAAAGAGCGAACGGTAGGCCAGAGAGCCGACGCGACCGAGCGTGAGATGGTAGTAAGCCACCTTACTCACGGCAGTGAAGGTGCGACGAATATTGTTACGTGCGATGCTTTGACCCACAAGGTGGAGGATGCGCGGCCCGGATACGACGAAACTGGCCTTTCCGGCATGCCACAGCCGCCACTGTAGCTCGTTGTCTTCGTAGTACATGAAAAACCTTGGTGAAAAACCGCCTATTCGACGAAAGTCTTCGGTACGGAGGAATAGTGCCGCACCGGTTACATACTCCACCCTGCGGTCTTGCGTGCCAAGGGGCGTGGTGTCCTCTACGGGAAGTCGGCGCAGGCCTAGGCGATGCAGGATTTCTTCGTGAACTCGTGGAAACCAGCCGTAAGAATGTGTAATTTTGCCTTCTCGATCGTATAATTGGGCCCCTAAGGCGCCCGGCGTTTGCCCGCCAAGCCGCCTAGAGGCGGAAAGGTATGCGGCAACGGCATCATTCATAAAGACCGTATCGGAGTTGAGCAGAAGCACAAACTCGCCGCAGGCTAGGGCAACACCGACATTGTTGGCACCACCAAAGCCAAGGTTCGTCGGAAGGGCATGAACACGAACCTCGGAGAACTTGGCTTGGACTGCTTCCACACTACCATCTGCAGAAGCATTGTCAACAACGACAATTTCAAAAGTCCCTGGCGTTGACTTTTCATAGATCGAACGGAGGCAGCTGAGCAGCAAGTCTCTGGTATTGTAATTTACGATCACGATAGAAACCAAGGCTACGCCTTGCTCAGGATGAGTCGTACGAACTTGTTTGTGTTCTCCTCGCGAAAGACCGCCAAACAGCCTCCATAGACCAGAATGCCCGCCACGGTGCATAGCACGAGGACCAACAGTTCCGTGTTATGGCCTGTCAACAGACCTTGTTGCAACAACATGACCACGACGCCCATCACTAGGGCGGCAGAAAGCGTTTTGAAGGTATTCTTCCAGTCCAGCGCGACAACCCCAAGGCCACGGCTAAGCAACGCCACGGCTACCAAACCGAAAAGTTCGGTGATCACTAGGGCGGCCGCTGCGCCATCCTGATTCCACAGGGCCACAAACACCGCGTTGAGCAAAACGACGAGGGCGAGTTCACCAACAATCACGAAGTTGTATAGGTGCTCGCGTCCGCTCGCTAGCAGGACTTGAAAAACCAACACCGTGGAAATCGAGACCGGAAGAACAAGCCCCAAGAGAATCTGAAACGTTCTCACCGACGGCGAAAAAGCCTGCCCAGCAAACACAAGAACAATGGTGCTGCTGAGGAGTTCGCCCCCGACCAGGATGGGAATGGCAAAAAGTAGGCACAGGGAAAGTGAGCTTGACACCAACTGTCGGGCTGCACGCCGGTCGCCTTTTTGGAAGTAATTGGCCATTCGCGGATAGGCGACAGCTGGGAGCGCAACAATCACCGACAAGCACAATCGTGCTAATTTTTCGGCAGGGGCATAGTAACCCAAGGCGATACTGCCGACAGCATTGGCAATCCAAAGCTTGTCGATGCCAGAGTACAACCCAGCGGCCAAAGTGATCAGGACAAACCGGCTCATGCCGGGCAGGTGCCGAAAGGGCTTCAGGTTTCGCCAGATCAAAGTAACAGACTGGAGAACTCGTGAGACATTGAAAACGTTATTGGCGCCTAAAGCGAAAGCGTTCACCAGCGCATACACGACGTAGTCTTCGGGCTTTCGGACAAAGACAAACAGGAAGACCAACGAGGCTGACTTAATGGCGATGCTTCGCAGGGCCACGAACCGAAAGTCTTCGGTCCCTTGCAAGAACCAATCGAACGACAGAACAGAAAGTACAATCGTCAGCGAAGTGACTGCGTACAGAAGGCCCTCTTGTTGGGCAATGGGGTACCAAAAGAGCACCGAAAGAAACCCGATGAGGGCAAGCACCGAAAAGGCTAGGTTGAGCGCCAGGAGCTCGGTGAACGTCCGGCCCAATTGCTCTCGATCATCTCGGTCCCGCGCTACCTGTCGCAGCCCGTAGGTGCCAAGCCCGAACGAGGCCAACACCATAAAGTACCCGACGATTGTCGTCGCGAGAGTCACCTTCCCGATGCCTTCCGGACCTATCACTCTTAAAACGTAAGGGAACGTGACGACCGGAAACAGCACGTTGGTAGCCGTCAAAAGAGCGTTATAGAAGTAATTCGACCCGATGGAACGAGAAGGATGCGGGCTGTTCAACTCGTCCTCAGAAGGCGGAAAATCCGACGGAGCAATAACCCAAAACAGATGATCGCCCACGAAGCCAATCCTTGGAGTGTGCCGTAGTTCTTGTGGAAATACAAAATGCGGTTTCGATGCAGGTTGGGGTCGTTAATCCACTTCCAGGTTTGGGAAGCGCCACCGACATGCACAATCTTCACGGCTGAGTCATAGACGACTCGGTAGTGGGCACGCTGCACCTGAAAACAGAGGTCCATATCTTCCACCGTGAAAAAGTAACGCTCGTCAAAGCCGCCGAGTTCTCTAAACAGCCGAAGCGGCACAACCATGCAGGCCCCAATGACTGACCCGACATTGCGTATTGGTGTCTCGTGGCCACCGCTGATCGGCTTGGGAGCAGGGCGAAAGGGTAGGTACTCGCTCACTAAATCGGCGAGTCGCGGTAGTCCGCCGGCCGAGGCTTGGGGCGCGCCATCTAAACCTACAAGGGCGGGCGACCAAATACCAATGGTACCATCCACGGACAGGACCTCCGCTGCTCGAGCCAAAGCCTCACCGGTAACAAATGCATCGTTGTTAAGCGCAACTAAGTAACGTCCGCACGCAAAAGAGGCCCCCCAATTATTGGCCTTTGAAAAGCCTAGGTTACTGGATGCGCAAATCACTTTGGTGTGGGGGGCAGGAAAACCAGATTGCCAGCGAGAACCGGTATGCTCTGCGCTGTTGTCGACAATCAGCACCTCATAGCCGAACCCAAGGCTTCGTGAGGCTCTCGTGATATGGTCTACACAGGTTTCTGTCAGAGTAGGATCTCGATAGTTGAGAACGACAAAACTGAACAGAACTGTCTCTGAATCGGGCTGCGTTTCAGTTTTCAACGCTATTTGTCCACCATGGACGATTTTTCGGCCTTAAGGACCGTCACGACATCCTTTACTTTTTGGCTATCACCCCTTTTCACGATCAGCAAAGCGTCGGGTGTGTCGACCACGATCAGGTCCTCTACTCCCACCAAGGCCACCTTTCTACCTCCACCGGCTACAAGGTTGTTTTTGGCATCGATGAAGATAGGCGGATCAGACTCCAGCCAGCGGTTGCCGTCGTTGCGTGGTTCTGTGTCTTCGTACAACGCATCAAAGCTCCCCAGGTCGCTCCAGCCCGGGTCGCAGGCCACTACTTTGCCCAAAGTGGTTTTTTCCATCACCGCGTAGTCGATAGAAATCGAAGGGATGGCCATCATAGCCTCGTGGGTAACGGTAGTGGCGGCTCGGCAGGCGCGGTACACCTCGGGCGAGTGTTTCTGCAATTCGGCCAAAAACACCCCGGCGCGGAACACGAACATCCCGCTGTTCCAGAAATAGCGACCAGACTCTAGGTAGGCTTTTGCGGTGGCTAGGTCGGGCTTCTCGCGGAAACTCACCAAGTTTTCCCCTTTGGCCTCGATATACCCAAATCCGGTATCGGGGGAAGTCGGGTTAATTCCAAAGGTGACCAAATACCCCTGCGCAGCCAGCTCGCCAGCTCGCTTCACGGCCCGCTCGTAGTCGGCAGGCTTGGTCATCAGGTGGTCGCTGGGGGTAACCAGCACTAGCTCCTCGGCCTTACCCGCCGCCGCTAGAGCCAAACACGCCAGAGCGATGGCAGGAGCGGTGTTGCGCCCCACGGGCTCGACCAAGCTGCCAAAGTCCGCGACGCCGCACTTGGCCATCTGCTCGGTGGCTAGCCCCATCTGCAACAGGTTGCTCGCCACATAGAAGTGGTCGGCCAGCTCCTTGTTGCGGTCAACGGTCATCTCAAACAGACTTCGGCCCGAAAACAGGGGGTAAAACTGCTTGGGCATCTCGGGCCGGCTCAGCGGCCAGAGGCGGGTGCCACTACCGCCGCAAAGGATAAGGTTGGTCACCGCGCTGTTTCCGCCAACAGCTTGGCTTCCATGTATTCCATCACGTTGGGTTCGGCGCTCTCGTTTTCGCCATACACCACGAACCAGCCCTCGCGGCTGGCGTTGTGGGCAAAGCCGAGGCCCTGTTTGCCGCAAAGGAACTCGAGCACGAAGTCGAGCTCGCTGCTACCTTGGAGCACGAGGCCGGGGTAACCGCCGCGTTTCACCTGCGTCACCAACCCCTCGAGCTGTACCCGGCAGTCGGCCACGCTGCGAATAGTGCGCTTCAGCGAGCGGAGGCTGCGGCGACTAAGCTCCTTCAGGCCCTCGGGCGTGAGAACGTACTGCACGTTGCGCGCGTTCACCTTGCGGATGAGCATCCAGCCCTTTTCGGCGAGCTGTTTGAGAAGCAGGTTGGTCATCCCCAAAGACAACCCAACGGCCTCGGCCATATCGCGCTGGGCAGCGTCGGGGCGGGTTTTGAGGAGCTCGAGGAGCGAAATATGTTTATCGGGAGGGGGGATGTTCATGGTGGGGCTATGGCGAGTCCTTCCCATAGGAAGGGATTTTGCAAACACTGTCGTCTCACCCCGGGTGCGCCGCCGAAACGAACTGCAACCGCTGGAACGGTGATAGACCTGTGTTCAATCATTGAACACTATAGCGCAGATTACGGATTTGTAAAAGTTGTTTAAAACATCTCCCGTTTCCCTCAAGCAGCACCGCGAGTTTTTCTGTACGAGAGGTATGACAACAACAATGGCTCTCAAGCACCTCACTACCCGCCGAGCCCGTCAGGTTTGGCTGGTGAAGCCCGGCCACTTCGGCGCGCTGGTGACCTTTGACCACCAGCGCAATGAACTGATTATCCGCAACGCGACTTCGCCGAAGCCGCTTACCCTGAATGAGGTGCTTTTTGAGACCCGCCCTGTGAGCGTTATTTAGAGCAGCGGTGCGGAGTGGAGGCGAGAGCCTAGTCGAGGGTGGTGCGCGCCTTCAGACTTCGGGCAATGGTGAGGCGGTCGGCATACTCGAGGTCGCCGCCGACGGGCAGGCCCGAGGCCAAGCGGGTGATGCGCACCCCGCGCGGAGAGAGCATTCTGTGGATGTAGAGCGCCGTGGTGTCGCCTTCGAGGGTGGGGTTGGTGGCCAAAATCACCTCGCCGATGCCACCTTGGGCCACGCGGCGCTCCAAACGGTCGAGGCCGAGCTCGCCAGGACCCACGCCGTCCAAGGGGGCAATCACCCCGTGCAGCACGTGGTAGAGGCCGCGGTATTCACCGGTGGACTGCAGGTTCATCAGGTCTTGCACCTGTTCCACCACGCAGAGGGTGCTTTGATCGCGCGAAGCGTCGCTGCAGGTGTCGCAGGGATCGGCCTGCGTCCAAGTGCCACACACCGAACACTTGCGCACGGTGTCTTTGAGAGTACTGAGTTGACGTCCTAGGTCGGCCAAGTAGGCTCGGTCAGCTTTGAGCAGGTGGAAAGCCATACGCACCGCGCTCTTTTTTCCCAGTCCGGGCAGTTTGGTCAGGCTCCCAATCAGAGACTCGACAGGGCCCAAGTTACGCCCCCGGGAACCCAGGCAGGTTGAGCCCTTGCGCCAAGGGGCCTAGCTCGCCTTTCATCTTCTCTTTCACCTTAATGAGGGCGTCGTTGGTGGCCAACCGGATTAAGTCGGCAAGCATAGGGATGTCGCGCGGGTCGACGCACTCGGGGGCCAGGGTCACCTGTTGAACTTCCATTAAGCCGTTCACTTGCACTTTGACCAGATCGCCGCCAGCCGAGCCTTCGGCAACGACAAACTGCATTTTTTCTTGCATCTGCTGCATAGTCTGCTGAACCTGTTGCAGGTTCTTCATCAGGTCGAGAGGATTCATCCCCTGAATGTAGCCCGGTTGGCCTCTGGTGTCCAATACGGGCTTGTCAGGAAATCACTTCGCCCTTGAAAATGTCGCGGAAGCGTTCCACGGTCTGGTCAAACGGGTCGATGGCGGGTTTGCCGGCTAAACTGCGTGAGGTATCGAGCTGCGCCAAACCGGCGCG
Source organism: Spirochaetales bacterium (assembly GCA_947478845.1). Classification (GTDB taxonomy): domain Bacteria; phylum Spirochaetota; class Spirochaetia; order JABEVK01; family JABEVK01; genus JAIFLN01. The sequence continues at coordinate 151,592 of CANJXC010000003.1, forward strand.
GGCCACCGAGTCGGGCAAACGGGGAGGCAGACCCACCGGGACCTCAACGTGGGCAGGTTTCTTCTCAGGGGCTGGGGCAGCGATCATCTTGTCGATGGCGGCAAGGATGGGAGAGGGTTTCGCCTCCGGAGGCGGCGCCACTGCCGCTTTTTCTGGCGTCGAAGGGGAGTTAAAAACTAGTTTTTTTTTTCGGCGGCGGAGTCGTCGAAGGCCCCCGCCACGACATCGCCCTTGAGCCCTTCGATGCGTTTCAGAAGCTCGGAGGGCGTCACATAATGGCGAAGTTTTGCCAGGCGGCTGAGGGCCAGCTCGAGCTCGTAACGCTGGCTTAGCGAGTAGCGTATGGTACGGTAGAGGTTTAAGAGTGCCTCGAGGGCCCGCTCCACTTGCGTCACGGTGAAGTTGTCTTTCACGGCTTGGGGAAAACGGTCGGGGTGAAAACCCAGCAAGGCTTCGCGGTCGATGTCCTGCAAAAAAAACAGGAGGGCACGGAAATAGTCACAGAGATCCATCACAAACTGTTCCACGGCCACGCCGCTAGCGAGAATGGCTTCCGTGAGCTCGAGAACGTCTTTTGCCTTTCCGTTTGCGAGGGCTTCGGCGATCTGGTTCATCTGCTCCAAACCCACCAAACCGAGTTTCTCCCGGATTTTTTCCAACGAAATGTGTCCATCGCTGAAGGCGGCAATCTGGTCGAACAGCGTGTAGGCGTCGCGCATCGACCCGGTGGCTTCTTTGGCTATCCAGAACAGGGCCTCGTCGTCCACTTTGACCTGCAGATCCGCTGCGGCCGACACCAGGCGTTCCTTGATCTCGTCGGTGCCGATGAGCCGGAAGTTGTACTGTTGGCAACGGCTTTTAATGGTGGCAGGCACCTTGTGAAGCTCGGTAGTGGCAAAAATAAACACCACGTGGGGCGGCGGTTCCTCGATGGTTTTGAGCAGGGCGTTGAACGCGCTGTTCGAGAGCATATGCACTTCGTCAATGATATACACTTTGTACGGAGAATTGGCGGGCGCGAACAGCACTTCGTCCTTGATGTTGCGCACGTCGTTCACCGAGGTGTTCGAGGCGCCGTCGATTTCGATCACATCGAGGCTAGCACCCCGGCTGATCTCAACGCAGTGGCTACAAGTGCCACAGGGATTGGCGGTAGGGCCTTTCTCGCAGTTCAGGCTCTTGGCCAGAATACGGGCCATAGAAGTTTTGCCCACGCCGCGCGACCCCGAAAACAAGAAAGCCTGCGCAATTCGCCCCGACTCAATCGATTTTTTGAGCGTCGTGACCACGAACTCTTGGCCTGTGAGCTCATCAAAACTGCGGGGACGCTTGCGCGTCGCGGTGACTTCGTAAGACATGGTTGAAGGTTCAATCTAGCACGGCAGATGACAAATAAAAATCCCTTAGCGATGGCAAGTGCACTGCGGCACTCGGCCTGAGTTCCTACCGTTGCTCCCTTCCGGGCCTAGCGGGGTTCGGAACGGGCGCGTTGCGCAGGTCCTGACATCTCTAAGGGAAAAGCGGAGAAAGGGGGATTCGAACCCCCGGTAGGCGGTTAACCTACGCACGCTTTCCAAGCGTGTGCCTTAAGCCACTCGGCCATCTCTCCAACGACAAACTATGAGACCGAGAGGGCTCGAACCTCCGACCTTTAGATCCGCAATCTAATGCTCTATCCAACTGAGCTACGATCTCATACAGCGCGAAACCCAAGAAACAGGTCCGGAGAGGAGAGGATTCGAACCTCCGGTACGGTTTTAGCCGTACAACTCCTTAGCAGGGAGCCCCATTCGGCCACTCTGGCACCTCTCCAAATCTTCTTGCCACGGAGAGAGTGGGATTCGAACCCACGGTACGGTTACCCGCACGCCGGTTTTCAAGACCGGAGCCTTCAACCACTCGACCATCTCTCCAGGTTAGACCACAAGAGTCTACTGAAGTCACCCCTGGTTGTCAAGCTTGAGCAGGAGGTCGTACAGCCGGTTCAGGTCGTCGCCTGAGTAGTAGGCGATCTCGATTCGGCCCTTGGTGGCGTCCCCTTTGACCTCCACTTTTGTTCCGAGGCGGTCGATCAACTGCTGTTCCAAGTCGGCCAGTTCGGGCGTCTTGCGGGCCACGGAAGCAGGCTTCGGCACCTTTCCCGGAGTTGCAACTGTCGGTCCGTTCAGAACAGCGGCACGGTCTTCGGCCTGACGCACGGATAGCCGCAGGCTCACGATTTCGCGGAAAAGCAAATTGCGGCTTTCGGCACTACTCACCGACAAGATGGCCCGCGCATGGCCAGCCGTGAGCTCTCCCTTGGCGACCGACAGCTGCATTTCTTCAGTTAAGTTTAATAATCGCAATGAATTAGCTATAGTTGATCGTTGCTTGCCGACTTTTTTTGACACCTCTTCTTGGGTCAGACCAAAGGCATCCATCAACCCCTTGAAGGCGCGAGCTTCTTCCATCGCGGTGAGATCAGAGCGTTGCACGTTTTCTATCAGCGCAATCTCCATGCGCGATTCCTCGGTGAACTCGCGCAATAACACCGGAACTTCGGCGAGTCCGGCAAGCTTGGCGGCTCTCCAGCGGCGCTCGCCGGCGACGATTCGGTACCCCTGGCTCACTTTTTCGGCCAGAATGGGCTGGAGGATCCCCTGCTCGGTAATCGAGTCGGCTAACTCCTGAAGTGCGGCGTGGTCGAAGTCCTTGCGGGGCTGATCGGGGTTGGGGAACACCTCGCCTAGCCCCACCATCTGCACGGTGTCGGTGGCATTGGCCACATACGGTGAGGCCTCGTCGGGAAGTAATGCCCCGAAGCCTTTGCCCAAGCCCTTAGCCACGGCGCAGCACCTCAGAGGCCAGCTTTTCGTAGGCTTTGGCTCCCGGCGAAGTGGGCCGGTATTTGTTGATCGTCAACCCGTGCGAAGGAGCCTCACCGAGGTGCACGTTGCGCGGGATGATGGTGCGGAACACCTTGTCTTTGAAGTATTTTACGGCTTCCTTGGCCACTTCCTGGGCTAGGTTGGTGCGGCTGTCGTACATGGTGAGGATGATGCCACCAATGGTGAGATTTTTGTTGACCGACTTTTGCACGGCTTGGATGGTTTTGACCAACTGGCTCAGGCCTTCCATGGCAAAGTACTCGCACTGCAAGGGAATATACACCTGGTCGGCAGCGGCCAGACCATTCAAGGTGATCACATCGAGCGAGGGTGGGCTATCGATGAAGATATAATCGTAGTTGTCACGAAGAGGCTCCAGCACTTTTTTGAGAAAAAACTCCCGTTCTTTCTCGGTGATGAGCTCGGCGCTGGCACCCGAGAGGTGAATGTTGCTGGCCAAAACTTTCATTGTGGGTTCGGCTCCCTGCTGAAGCGCCGCAGCCACGTTTACCTGCCCGGTGATCACCTCGTAAATACCGGGTTTGGCCTTGTCGGCACCCAACGTGGTGGAGAGGTTTCCCTGGGGGTCAAAATCAACCATCAACACCTTCTTGCCGGCCTGCGCGATGTAGGCCCCGAGGCTGGCAGCGGTAGTGGTCTTGCCCACGCCGCCTTTTTGGTTGGCAAAAACGATAATGATTCCCATAGACAAAGCAGTATACAGAACAAAATCAAGTTTGTATGCGAAAATACCGATGTGTTATAAGGGGCTCTCATGAATAAATCGCACTTCTATGACTTTCTGCGGAAAATCCCCAAGGCTGAGATTCATCTTCACGCCGAGGCGACCATAGGCCGCTCCACCGTGAAGCGACTGCTTGTGCGCAGCGGCAACCCAGATGCGGTGACTGTAGAGTCGCTGTATCAGTTCAACACTTTGAAAGGGTTCCTCACTTCCTTTCTGTTCGTTCAAGGCCTGATTAAAGAACTCGCCGATCTCGACCACATGTTTGAGGACGCGGCCACCTACCTGCGGGAAAACAACATCGTTTACGCCGAGCTCTTTTTTTCCCCCACAGGACTAATCAAAAAAGGGCTGAAGTTCAGCGACATGATCGACGTGATTCAACAGACCATCACCCGGGTTGAAAAGCGCGACAAATTGACGATTAAACTGATCATCGATGTAAGCCGCATGTTTGGGGTAGAAAACGCCCATACCAACCTTGAACTGACCCTTAAGCACAAGACGCCGATGGTTATTGGTGTTGGACTCGGCGGGGATGAGGAGTTCGGTCCCGCCCTAACCTTCGAGGACGTGTTTCAGGTGGCCAGAAGCAAGGGGCTCCATGTCGTCGCTCACGCCGGCGAGGTGGTAGGTCCGCAGTCGATTTGGGATGCTTTGCTGAAGCTGCAGGTTCAGCGCATCGGTCACGGGCTTTCGGCGACCCAAGACCCCAAACTGGTGGCCTACCTCGCCGAACACCAGATTCCCATCGAGATCTGCCTCACGAGCAACTTGATTACACAGAAGTACGTCACCAAGGCCGAGCAACACCCTGTGCGCCAATTGTTCGATCAGGGCGTCCTCACGGTAATCAACACCGACGACCCCAGCTTTTTCAATGTCAGCCTGATCGATGAGTTTTGGACCCTTCACACCAAGCTGAACTTCACTATGGACGAAATTAAACAACTGGTGATCAACGGCTTCAAGGCAAGCTTCCTGAGCGACGCCAAGAAGACCGCCTATATCAAGCAGGTCGAAAAGGCCTGGTTAGCTGCTTCCGAGAAATAGACTCCCGCCCAAGAAAAAGGCCGCCAGCAAAGTTGCTTGGCGGCCTTTTTTTGTTTCACGTGAAACAATGTCAGGTGGCGGTGACCGGCTCGTCGAACGCGAGTTCAGGCTGTTCCTGTTCCTTGAGGGCCCGGGCTATGCTCACCACCGCATCGTCTTCCATGATGTCGAGAACCCGCACACCCATAGCGGTGCGGCCTTGTTCTGAAACTTCTTGCGTGTTGCACTTCAAGGTCTTGCCCTGGGAAGTGATGCAGACGATGTCGAACTCGGGACTCGCGGCGATAGCCCCCACCAGCTTGCCGGTCTTTTCGTTGTCCTTGTAGCAAATCTGACCCATCGTTCCACGGCCATGGGGATTCAGGGTGGAATAGTCCAACCTCTTGCCGTAGCCGCGGTCGGTGATCATCAGCACCTGCTCTTCCTCGTGGATAGCGAGAATTGACACCACCGCATCGCTGTCGTCGCGAAGCAAAATGCCTCGCACGCCCTGCGCATTGCGTCCCGTGGCCCGGATGGCGGTCTCGTTGTAGCGAAGGCCATAGCCGTTGCGGGTGAGGAGCATCACCTCGCTGTTGCCGTTGGTGAGGGTCGCCGTGACCAAGGTGTCGCCCTCTTTGAGGGTGATCCCATTGATTCCTCGGGACTTGGCATTGCGGAACTCGTGAGTCGAAATGCGAATCACCACGCCCCTGGCGGTCACCATCACCACATACCGGTCTTCCTTGAACTCTTTCATGGGGACGACGGCCTTGATCACTTCACCTTCTTCCATTTCCAGAAGCGCACGGATGTGTTTGCCCCGGCTGGTTCGAGAGCCCTCGGGAAACTGGTAGGTCTTTACCCAGTACGCATTCCCCAGCGACGAAATAATGAGGAAATAGTCGTGGGTGCTCACAATGTGGATGTCTTGTACAATGTCCTCGTCTTTCAGGTTGGCAGAGTTGGAACCCTTGCCCCCGCGGCTTTGACTCCGGTAGGCATTGAGGGGAACTCGTTTGATGTACCCTTCGGTAGAAACCACCACCACCATGTCCTCTTCCTGAATGAGGTCTTCCATGTCGACGTCTTCGAGTTCCTGATCAAGGATTTCGGTACGCCGCTCGTCGCCAAACTTGTCGCTGATTTCCTTAGTCTCGTCCTTGATCACCCCGTAAATCTTTTCCTCATGCGCCAAAAGGTCTTTCAGATATCCGATGAGCGTCATCACTTCATTGAGCTCGTCCACGATCTTTTGCGTCTCAAGGCTGGTGAGTTTCTGCAAACGCATATCCAGAATGGCCTGGGTTTGTACTTCGCTGAAGCTAAAACGCTGCATGAGGTTGTCCTTGGCGTTTTGAACGCTCGTGGACTCCTTGATGAGGCGGATCACTTCGTCGATGTTGTCGAGGGCAATTTTTAGGCCTTGCAGGATATGAGCACGCTTTTCCGCGACTTCGAGGTCGTAGATAGTGCGGCGGGTGATCACATCCTTGCGGTGGGCGATGAAATACTCGAGCATTTGCTTGAGATTCAGCGTCACCGGGCGTCCGTTGACCAGCGCAAGGTTGTTGATGTTGAAGGCCGACTGAAGGGGCGTGTGGGTCCAAAGGGTGTTGAGGATCACCAAGTAGTCAAACCCCTTTTTGATTTCGATCACCATGCGGATTCCGGTGCGGTCAGACTCATCCCGCAGATCGCTGATGCCCTCAACCCTCTTGTCGCGTACCAAATCCGCAATGGTGATGATCAACTGAGCCTTGTTCACCTGATAGGGTAATTCGCTGACAATAATGGATTGCTTGCCGGTGCGGGTTTCCTCAATTTCATACCGGGCCCGCACGATCACTTTGCCTTTCCCCGTGCGAAAGGCCGCGTAAATGCCCGAGCGTCCGTAAATCTGGGCTGCTGTGGGGAAGTCTGGTCCTTTCATGTGAACCATCAACTCTTCGATGGAGATTTCCGGTTCGTCGATCACGGCGACCAGAGCGGCGCAGATTTCCCGCAGGTTGTGAGGGGCCATATTGGTGGCCATTCCCACGGCGATTCCTGACGAACCGTTGGCCAACAGGAAGGGGAAGGCTGTGGGCATCACCAAAGGTTCGGTGAGGCTGTCGTCGTAGTTCGGGCCAAAATCAACGGTGTTCTTGTCTATGTCGCGCAAAATTTCTTCGGCCACCCTGGCCATCTTGGCCTCGGTGTACCTCATGGCAGCCGGTGGGTCGCCGTCGATGGAGCCGAAGTTGCCTTGGCCCTTCACCACCGGGTAGCGCATGCTGAACTCCTGGGCTAACCGCACCAGAGCGTCGTAGATCGACTGGTCGCCGTGCGGGTGGTACTTTCCCAGCACGTCGCCCACAATGCGTCCGGCCTTCTTGAACGAGGAGTTTGCCCGCAGGCCCATTTCGTGCATGGCGTAGAGAATGCGGCGGTGAACAGGTTTCAAGCCATCGCGGACATCGGGAAGCGCACGGCTCACAATGACCGACATGGCGTAGTTCAGGTAGGAGGTTTTAACCTCATCTTCAATGTTGACAGGGATCACCCGGCCCGAGGGAGCGGGCAAGTTGGAATCGGGCAAGGGCGCGGGCGGATCAAGGGGGGGTTGGTCAGACACGAAAATCTCCTGTCGAAGTCAGATCAGATATCGAGGTTTGCCACAGACAAAGCGTTATCTTCAATAAACTTACGACGAGGAGGAACATCGTCGCCCATGAGGGTCATGAAGATGCTGTCGGCCTCTACGGCGTCGTCAAGTTTCACTTGAATGATGTTGCGCGTCTGCGGGTTCATGGTGGTTTCCCACAGTTGCTCAGGGTTCATCTCACCTAAGCCCTTGTAACGCTGGATGTTCACTTTTTCAGCATCGACATTGAACTCGGCCAGGATTTTCACCCTGTCTGCCTCGTCGTAGGCGTAATGGATTTGTTTGCCGAAGCTGAGCTTGTAAAGCGGGGGCATGGCGATGTACACATGGCCGCGCTCCACGAGCTCTTTCATGTAGCGGAAAAAGAACGTCAGAAGCAGGGTGCGGATGTGCGAACCATCGACGTCGGCGTCCGCCATAATGATGACTTTATAATACCTGAGCTTACTCACGTCGAACAGCGTTCCGGCCCCCGTGCCCAAGGTCTGCATAATCGGAAAAAGCTTCTCGTTGCTGAGCACCTTATCGGGGCTCGTCTTCTCAACATTCAGCATCTTCCCCCAAAGCGGAAGGATGGCTTGAATGCTGCGGTCACGGCCCATTTTGGCCGAGCCACCGGCGGAATCTCCTTCCACGATGTACACTTCGCACTTCTCGGGGTCGCGCTCCTGGCAGTCGGCCAGTTTTCCTGGTAAACCATTGCTCTCAAAAGGATTCTTGCGGCGCGCGTTCTCACGGGCCTTACGAGCCGCAACCCGGGCGGTAGCTGCCATCACGCACTTTTCGAGGATTTTCTCGGTTTCTTTGGGATGCTTTTCCAGATAGTCTTGCAGGCCCTCGTTGACAATCTGCTCCACAATACCCTTGACTTCGCTGTTGCCTAATTTGCCCTTCGTCTGGCCCTCAAACTGGGGGTTGGGAACCTTGACGGAAACCACACCGGTGAGGCCTTCGCGGGCATCCTCGCCAGAAAGAGGCTCGGGCATCTTCTTGGCATACTTGGAATTGCTCAAAAAGACGTTGATGGTGCGTGTTAGCGCCGACTTGAGCCCTATGAGGTGGGTGCCACCGTCGCGGGTGTTGATGTTGTTGGCGTAAGTGAACAGGTTCTCGATGTAGGTTTCGTTCCACTCCAGCGCGATTTCGACCCCGACGCCATCTTTTTCTTTTTCGAAGTAAATGACTTCGTCGTGAAGCTTCATCTTGTTCTTGTTGAGGTACTCCACAAACGACTTCACGCCACCTTCAAAGAAGAAGTCGTGCTCGCGCACCGGGTTGACCCGCTCGTCGGTAAGGAGGATGCGCACACCTTTGTTAAGGAAGGCCAGTTCACGCAAACGGGTGGCCAGCACGTCAAAGCTGTATTCCGTGGTCTCGGTAAAAATATCGGGGTCGGCAGCAAAGCGAATCGTAGTTCCCTGAAGCTCGGAATCGCCTATGGTTTTGGCGGGAGCCACAGGGTCGCCAACCTGAAAGCGCTGGAACCAGACGTGACCCTGGCGGTAAATTGTGGCTTCAAACCAGGTGGAGAGGGCGTTGACCACCGAAGACCCAACGCCATGGAGTCCACCAGACACTTTGTAGGAGTTTTTGTCGAACTTTCCACCTGCATGGAGCTTGGTCAGAACAACCTCAAGGGCGCTCACTCCCTCTTCGGGATGGATGTCAACCGGGATGCCACGACCGTTGTCGACCACCCGGATTACATTGCCCTGCTCGATGACAACCCTCACCTCGCTGCAATGGCCAGCCAGGGCCTCATCAATCGAATTATCGACGATTTCGTAGACCAGATGGTGCAAGCCATCGGGACCGGTGGAGCCGATGTACATCCCAGGGCGGAGACGCACGGCCTCAAGCCCTTTCAGGACCGTGATCTGATCTGCGGAGTAGTTCTCGTTCATAAGTGCCTCAGTATACCGGAAAGAACCCAAAAAAGTAAAGAACGGAGAGTCGCCCTGTGGATAACTTGTGGACGAAATCCTTCCAGATGCCAGAAAAACACGGTCTGGAATGGTTTTATGGAACTAGTGCTGAATTTTTCCTGTGAATTTGCGAATGACAATTTTGAAATGAATTTAAAACCATATAATATAATGTTTTAAATAAAGACAACTACAAAACCTCCCTATTTCTTGTATGGAGATATTTGCAAATTTCCGGTGCATCTTTTAAGATGACCCCTAGCCCCCTTGTGGATAACTTGTTGATCAAAAACTGAGGCCGCGTGTGAACTTGCAGGAATTCTGGAACGAAGCCCTTTCCCAGCTCAAAAATGAGGTCGATCCAGGCGAGTTCGCTTTTTATTTTTCAAGCCTCGAGTTTCTTTCCTCGACTCCGGAACAAATTACGTTAACGGTACCTTCGCCTATTTTTCGCGCCCAGCTAGAGAGAATCTACTTGCCTCAGCTCGAGTCGAAGTTGGCGGAGTTGACCGGAGCCACGATTTCATTTGCTTTCCAGATCCGTGACGCCAAAATACCAGCCCCAAAACCGGCCGAAGCGAGGTCAGAAACGCCGCGCCCAACCCCGAATCGGGGGTCAAAACGGCCGCATCACCAACTTAACCGCGACTACACCCTTGGCAACTACGTTGTGGCGAAGAACAACGAACTCGCCTACAGCATGACCGTGGCGATTTCCAAGGATCCGGGCAATATTTACAACCCGTTCTTCCTGTTCGGCGGCGTCGGGTTGGGGAAAACTCACCTCATCCAGGCCCTTGGAAACGCCGTGCACAGCTTGAACGAGAAGGCCGTGATCATCTACGTGCCGGCGGAAAGTTTCGTGAACGAGTTTCTCACCGCCATCCAGAATAAAGCGCAGAACGAGTTCAAAAAGAAGTATCGTAACGTTGACGTCCTGCTCATCGACGACATCCATGATTTTCAAAACCAGAAGACCGTTCAGGAAGAACTATTCAACACCTTCAACGCGCTCTATGAGGCCAAAAAACAGATTGTCTTCACCTCGGATCGGCCGCCCCACGAATTGAAGAACTTCGCCGAACGTCTTCTCAGCCGACTGCAGCGCGGAACGATTGCAGACCTCCAATTACCGAGTTGGGAGATCCGTTTGGTGATTTTGAAGTCGAAAATCGAGCAAAAAGGTATACGGCTCCCCGATGCGGTGCTCGAACTTATTGCCAAAAAAGTGATCACCAACATCCGCGACCTCGAAGCCGCCCTCACGCAGATCTGCGCCTACGGCGAGCTCCTCAAGCGCGAGATCACGCTCGAGGTGGCCCAAGAACAGCTCAAACGGGTTTTTGCGGGCCCGGCGCAGGAAAGCGTTCCCATCGATCTGGTACAAAAGGTGGTAGCCGAGGCCAACGGTTTGAGTGTCAGCGACCTCAAGGGAAAAAAGAGGACGCAAGCCATGGCCCTACCCCGTCAGGTTGCGATGTATATCATTAGGGATCTCACTGAGTACTCCACGACGGAAATAGGCATGGAGTTCGGAGGGCGTGACCACACCACCGTGATGCACGCTGTGCAAAAGATCGAAGACAAGATCAAAACTGAGCCGGTTTTTGAGATCAAGGTGCAAAACCTCATCCGCATTATTCGCGACCGGGCAGGCTCCTGAAAGCCACATTTTAGGCGGGACAAGTCGTGGAAAATCTGGTATATTCGGGGGACAAACCGTGAAAAAGGAGAGAGGTTGTGGAAATGTGGAGCAAAACCCTTTTCTTTTCCACAAGTCGGGCGTCGGGCAAAGTGTTCACTAGCCGAAGCTTGTCGCCTTGTCCCCATTGTCCACGGACCCTACTACTACTGCTACTGATTTAATGAATTTAAAGAGAAGAAGGAGAGTGTCTCATGAAATTCACCTCGGAACGGAATGTGCTGCTCAAAGAGATCTCCATCGCCCAGGAAATTATCTCTGTCAAAAACGCCATGTCCATCCTCAGTAACGTACTGCTGGAAGTGAACGAAGGCTTCCTCACTATCAAAGCCACCGACCTCAAAGTTGCCTTTGAAACCCGTATTCCCGTCTCGAATACCACCGCTGGGGTTACCACGGTGTTTTGCGAAAAGCTGCTTGGTATTTTGCGCTCCTTGCCAGACCGCGAAATTGAGTTCGATGTCCGCGAAGGAAAGCTTTTCATCAGGCCCGTGGGCACGTCCATTGATTTCCAACTCAAAAGCATCCCGAGCGACAAGTTCCCCGAGATTCGCGACGGTGAAAACCTGAACTGGTTCCAATTGGCGCAGGCCGACGTTTTGGAGATGATCGGCCAAACCATCTTCTCGGTTTCCGACGATGAGACCCGCTACTACATGAACGGTGTGTTTCTGGAACGAAAGGGCGACAACATTGCCATGGTAGCCACCGACGGGCGTAGGCTCAGTTACATCGAAAAGGCGGTTTCCTCGACGTTGCCCGAGTTCCCTGGCATTATCATCCCTCCCAAGGCGCTTGGCTTGATTAAAAAACTGGCCTCCGGGCAAGGAACCATGGCCATAGCGATCACCGAAAAACAGCTCTTCGTGCAGTTCGACAACCAAAAAATCAGCTCCAACCTCATCGAAGGTCAATTTCCCAACTACAGCCGTGTAATTCCCGAAAGCCAGAGCTTCAGCATCGGGCTGAAGAAGGACGCCTTTCAGGAAGCGCTCAAGCGTGTTTCGTTGCTGGCAGAACAGAAAGCCAAGCGAATCTACATCACAGTCAGCGATGGAAACCTCATGGTGAACACCGAGGAAAGCGAAATGGGCATGGCCAAGGAAGAAATACCCTGTGAATATCAAGGTCCGCAGACAACGATGGCCCTCAACTTCGTTTTTCTGATGGACCCGCTGCGCGTCTTGGCCGGCGACCGCATCACGCTGGAGTTCACCGATCCGAAGAAGGCCATGACGCTGCGCACCGACCCACGGAAAGACTACTTCCACATTGTCATGCCTATGCAGATGGACTGAGCCGGTTCACTGCCGCAGCATGGGCTTTGAGTCGCTGAGGTTTTTCCAGTTTCGCAACATCGTCGATCAAACGGTTTCCCTCCGCAGCGCACACGCCGTAGCGAGGGAGATTTTTTTAATCGGCCAAAATGGCCAGGGCAAGACCAATTTCCTCGAAGGTGTCTACCTCTTGGCTTACGGCTCGTCTTTCCGTACAAAAATTGATCGCCGGTTGTGCCGCCACGGCGAGCAGGAGTTCTCGCTGATGGCCGAAACCCACGCCCAGGGTTCCCCTTCTTCCATCCAGGTGAAGCTCGAAGCGGGGAAAAAGCAAATCGTGGTAGACGGAACTCCCGTAACCGACAGAAGAGAGCTCCTAAGACGAATGCCCTGCATTGCGTTCACCCACGAAGATTTCGAGTTTGTCTCCGGTTCGCCCGAGTTTCAAAGGTTGTTTTTCGACCAAAGCCTTTCCTTGTTTGATGTTGTGTACGTCGAGACTCTACGTCGATACCGGAAAATGCTTCGGGCGCGCAATGTGCTGCTTTTGCAAGGCGAGGACCCACGGGTTCTTGAGGTTTACGAACACCAGCTCGCCGAGGCCGGCAGGGATTTGATGACCTCCCGGGGCGAGGTTGTTGAGCTATTTAATCCCCAGTTTGCCCGCCTTTTTGGTCAGATCACGGGTCTAGGCGGCGCCTGCACCCTACGCTACCAGCCTTCGTGGAAAGATCCGGACCAGACTGTGGTGACAAGGCTCCTGGCCGAGCGCCGCGACTCCGACCGCAAACTCGGGTTCACCTCTACAGGACCGCACCGCGACCGCTATGGTTTTATCCACGGTGGGCGCAACTTCGCCGAGCACGCCTCGACCGGCCAGATTCGCTTGCTTTCACTGCTGCTTCGGGTTGTGCAGGCTCGCTTAGCGCTCGAGCGCACCGGCCAACCGCCGGTACTTCTGCTCGATGACGTGCTCTTGGAGCTCGATGCTGGAAAGCGTCAACAAGTGCTCGACCTCTTGCCCGACTACGACCAAGCCTTTTTCACCTTTCTTCCCGATCAGCAGGTAGGGCCACGCGAACCACATAACCCGCTTTACCTGCGGGTCGAAGCCGGTCAATATACCGCACAGGAGGTAGACCATGGATGACGAGCGTAAGCGCCAGCACCTCCAACGTTACCTCCAGGCCAAGGGTGCGGGCTCGTTGGCGCCGCTGGTGCCTCTTGTGAGCCGCTGGAACGAAGTGCTTAGTTCGGTTCCGGGTTTGCAGAAACAGAACCCGGGCACCCATTGCAGGCTCTCGGGGCTCACCGACGGACTCCTCACGGTGGAAGCTGACCACCCTGCGTGGTTGCAACTGCTTCAGTGGCATCAAGGCGAGATCTTGGACCGCGTGCGTTTGGCCTTCCCTACGCTGGGTATTCGCAGCCTGCAACTGCGTTTGGTGCGGGCTGGCGAAACGGTTGAGCGGCCCAATGTTGTGATGCCCGCACCCGTCAAACCCGAACTGAGCCCGCAGGAGCTTGTTCAACGCGATGAAATCCTCGATCAACTCGACAAGATGATCCATCCGAACCGCTAGTCAAACAAATTGTTTTCCGCTAGGATGGCTCCCTGTTAAACTCTCGGGATGTAGCGCAGGGGTAGCGCATCACGTTCGGGACGTGAGGGTCGCTGGTTCAAATCCAGTCATCCCGATCTATTTTTTTGTGAAGGAGGGTTGATCATGAAGCGTACTTATCAACCAAGTAAGACCAAGCGCACCAGAAAGTTTGGTTTCCGTGCCCGGATGGCCACAGCCGGTGGTAGAGCTGTACTGGCTCGTCGTCGTGCCAAGGGAAGGAAGAAGCTGAGCGGTTCCGATGAGAAAAAGCCTTACTAGAAAGGAACGGCTCAAAAAGAAAGACGAGTTCCAGCGAGTGTTTCGCTCCCCGACGCAGTTCAGTTGTGCGGGAGCGAAGCTGGCCCTGGCATCGAATTCCTTGGATAATTCAAGACTAGGTGTTGGCTTATCCAAAAAATTCGGTAATGCAGTTGAACGTAACCGCGCCAAGCGGCAGGTCCGGGAGATTTTCCGCCTGCACAAACAAAGAGTCAAGCCGGGCTTTGATCTGGTATTCCTCATTTTTCCGGGCCACTTCTCGTATGCCGATAGGGAAAAACAATACCTCTCGCTCCTTCGCAGGTCGCAGGCCGCGTCGGCCTACTAGTTTTCTCGTATGGACCCTGACCCTCGCCATACCCTTCGTGTCGGTGGCCTTCCGGGTGTTTACCGGCACCGTTAATGTTCCTACCTGTCGCTACTCACCGAGTTGTTCCCAGTACAGCTTGGAAGCGATTCAAAAGCATGGAGCCTTCCGAGGCGGGTGGCTTGCCATCCGTCGACTTTTGCGTTGCCACCCGGGCCATCCCGGGGGTTTCGACCCGGTCCCCTGACCGGTTTTCCGTTTTCAAGGAGTCCTTATGGATAAACGTACAATTCTCGCTGTTGCGCTTTCCGTTCTGGTCATTGGCGGAAGCGCTATTTTGCAGACATATCTGTTTCCGCCCAGGCCGGTGACCGTCACCACAGAGGCACAAAACACAACCACGGTGGCGGTATCCCCCGCGACCTCCGCCCTGCCCGCGCAACCGGGAACTCCGGTCGTTATTGCGCCCGACGACGCGGTGAAGCCCAAAACTGTGGTTGTTGAAAACAACCTGATCAAGGTCACGTTTTCGAACGAGGGCGCGGTAGCTACCTCGATCACCATGAAGAAGCACAAGGAGCTCGATGGCAGTCCGGTGGAAATGCTTCTGAAAGAGGAAGGGAAAGGAGCCGCCTTTCAGACGACGTTTGGCGGGTTCGAAGCCGATGCGGTGAAGGTTCCGTTCAACGTTTCGCAGGTAGGACCTCTGAGTTGGTCGTTTACACGGGCGTTCCTCGACAAGAACAACGTTGCGTTTGAACTGACAAAGGTCTTCACCCTTAAGCCCGACGAGTACCTGATCAAGGTCGAAGTCAAAATCAAAGGCTCAAACGGGGCTTTGCCCAAGGTGGCCGATGGGGGCTGGGCCTACACACTTTCGTATGGCCCGCAGCTGGGTCCGAAGTTCAAAAAGCTCGACAACACCTCGGAGTTCCGCAAATACGTGCACTTCAAAGACAACAACCGGAGCGACGAGGGCCTGAATCAGGAGACCAAAGCCTACACGGCGAAGTACCAATGGTCGGGCTTGGTGGGCAAGTACTTCACGGTCATTGGAATACCAGACGGCACGGATTACACCACGGTGTTCTCCAACAAGTCGGGTGCCGGTGAAAAAGACGTTTCTCGGTTGGCGTTCACCCGTCCGGCTCTGACCAGCTCAGACACCTCTGACACCCTGTATTTCTACGTTGGACCCAAAGAAGAAAGTGCTCTCAAGAAGTACAGCGACAAAACCACCAACGAGTTTGGTCTGGCCGACGTTAAACTCGAACGATCGCTGGAAAGCATGTGGATTCTCGACTACCTGGCCGAGTTGCTCAAATGGATCATGCTGGCCTTCCACTCGATGATTCCCAACTGGGGCGTCTCGATCATCATTTTGACCATCTTGCTCAAGTTGGCCACCTGGCCCCTGACCGCCAAGAGTTACCGGGCTAACGCCGCCATGCAGCAATTGCAGCCCAAACTCAAGGAAATGCAGGAAAAGTACAAGGACGACCCCAAGAAGCTCAACGAAGCGACCATGGGCCTTTACCAGAAGGAAGGGGTGAATCCGCTCGGCGGGTGCCTCCCGATGGTGTTGCAAATTCCCATCTTCTTTGCGCTTTATGGGCTGTTCAACAACCATTTTGACCTGCGCGGGGCGATGTTTATCCCAGGTTGGATTCCCGACCTTTCGCTGCCAGATTCGGTGTGGCATTGGGGTTTTGCGCTTCCATTTGTGAACTGGACCGACCTACGTATTCTTCCCCTGTTGATGGTGGGTACGCAAATCTGGACCTCGGCGCTCAGCCAACCTACCGGCGGAATGACCCAACAGATGAAGATCATGACTTTTGGTCTACCAGTGATTTTCCTTTTTATGCTGTATGAAATGCCTTCCGGCCTGATGGTTTATTGGTGCGTGCAGAACATTCTGACAGTGGTGCAGCAGTGGTACATCAACAACCATTTCAAGAAGGAACCGCCAAAAAAAGCGGCCGTGACCGCAGGAAAGCCCAACCTGAAGCTGGCCCCTAAAGCCGGCAAAAAACTGTCGAAGTGAGGAACTTGATATGATTCACGAGTTTGAAGGAAGCACGGAACAAGAAGCGATCGCCAAGGCCATGGCGGCGCTGGGACTCGACGAGAACGAGTTTGACGTCGAAATCATGGAAGAAGCCAAGAAGGGCCTTTTCAGCAAGGGCAAGGTGAAAATCCGCATCCACGTCGACGAGGACGGAGAGGGGTCGTCTCAGGGCGAACCCATGGTGGCGATGCCCGAACTCGAGAAGAAGCTCGCCACGTTTATAGAAACTGTGATTCGAAAGATGGGTTTTACCGGGCGGGTGGTTGTCACCGGCTGGGAAGACGGCAAGCTTCACCTCGACCTGCAAAGCCCCGACGCCAACCTGCTGATTGGAAAACACGGTAAAAACCTCGATGCGCTCCAAGTGCTGGTGAATGTGTACGGTGGCAACCTTTACGAAGCAGAAAACACCTCGGCCAAGGTTGTGCTCGATAGCGAGAACTACCGCAGCCGCCGCGAGGAACACTTGGTACGGCTTGCCCATACCACGGCGTCCCAGGTTCGTCGCACCGGCACCTCCAAGCTGCTGGAGCCCATGAACCCCTTTGAACGCCGCCTCATCCACACAGCTTTGAACGATCTGCGCGATATTCGTACCGAAAGCGAGGGCGAAGGGCTGATCAAGCAAGTGCGGGTCATGTATGTTGAGAATCGATAATGCACGGTGACTGCGGTCACCCCACGAGGAGATAGCATGAAACGAGTCGCTATCCTAGGTGCCGGTTATGGCGGTGTCGAGGCCGCCAAACAGCTGTCCAAAATGTTCAAGAAGCCCTCGGAAGTCGAAATCACCCTCTACGACCGAAATCCTTTTCATACTCTCATGACGGAGTTGCACGAAGTGGCCGGTGGTCGTTGCCAACCAGAGAGTGTGCAGGTAACCCTCGAGAAGATTTTCGGCGGTACCAAAGTGGGCGTCGTCATCGACACCATCAAAGACATCAGTTTTGCGACGAACACCCTCAAAGGTGAAGAAGCGACCTACCAGTACGACTACTTGGTGTTGGGCCCTGGAGCAGAGCCCGAGTACTTCGGCATCAAGGGCGCCAAGGAACATTCGCTGGCGCTCTGGAGCTTCAACGACGCTCTTCGCTTGCGCCGGCACATCGAAGACCAATTCCTCAAAGCCAGCCGCGAACCCAATACCCTCAGACGACGCAAGATTCTGACGTTGACTGTGGCTGGTGCGGGCTTTACCGGCATAGAAATGTTAGGTGAGCTTCTGGAATGGAAAAAACCGCTCTGCCATCGTTACGGCATCGACGAGAACGATGTTTCGGTGGTCCTGGTTGAGGCCATGACCGAGATCCTGCCACTTTTGCCCAAGAAACTGCGCACCGACTCTCTGCGTTTCCTAGCCCGTAAGGGCGCTGTCATGTATCTAAACACCCCGATCACCGAAGTACGTGCTGATGGCATAACCGTGAAAAGTGGGGCCACCATCGACACCGAAACTCTGATCTGGACCTGTGGTGTCCGGGGGCCCGAGTTTGCGAGCAAACTCGATTTCACCGGTGGAAAAGACAGCGGCAAACCTGCCGCCACCGAGGAAGAAACCAACCTCAAGTACAACATCGTCAAGAAGGCCCGCCTGCGCTCCAACGAGTTCATGCAATCGGTTGAGTTCGACAACGTGTACCTCGTAGGAGACGTCCTGTGGTTCAGTGAACGCAGCCGCGTGTTGCCGCAGGTCGTGGAAACCGCCTTGCAGACCGCAGGCTATGCCGCCCACAACATTCACGCCGAGATCCATGGAAAGACCAAGAAGGCCTTCCGGTCGAACTACCACGGTTATATGGTGTCGATTGGTAGCAAGTTCGCCGTGGCGCACGTGTTGGGAATGGAGCTCACGGGCTTCGTGGCGATGGCCATGAAACACCTGGTCAACTTGCACTACCTCTGGGGAGTTGTAGGGGTGAATGGTTGCTGGGAATACCTTCAACACCACTTTTTCACCGTTAAAGACGGCCGCAGTCAACTGGGCAATCAACTGGCGGCCAAAAGTCCCAGCTACTGGATGCTTCCCGTCCGGTTGGCCTTGGGCCTCATGTGGCTCGGCGAATCGGTGGCCAAGGTGTTGGAAGGCTGGCTCGATGCCTCGAGGGGGACCTCAAGCAGTTGGATGTTCAGCCCGGGAGTGGTCCAACCTGGTGTTGACCCCGATACCGTGGGTGCCGCCACCGAGGCGGCCAAAGCCGTGAAAGTTCACGATTTTTTAGGCTTCATGGCCCAGCCAATTCTCCCCCATGACTTTTTTTTGGTGCAGTGGATGCAAGGGTTCATGGACTCCGTGGTCAGCCAAGTTCCCTTTATGCTCCTCCAGGTACCGGTAGTGGCCGTGGAAGGTTTGATGGGGCTGGCACTTCTGGGCGGAACTTTTACTTGGCTCGCAGCCGTCGCTTCCCTTGCCCTATCGCTGAACTTCGTTGTTTCCGGAACTTTGACTTGGAACTCGGCCTGGATGCTTTTCGCTTCTGTTAGCCTCATGGGTGGAGCCGGCAGGGTGCTGGGCCTCGACGCGTGGATCATGCCCTGGCTGCAACGCTGGTGGAGCCGCACCCAGCTTGCGAAGAAGACCTACTGGTACCTCGGCGACGCGCGAAAGAGAAAGTGAAGCGTTGAAGTCGTTTTGGTCCGAGTTTCCGCGGGTTGAGGAACGTCTGGGCCGCTTGCGGCAAAGGGTCCAGAAACAGGCTGGCACGTTACCAAGCGAATTGCGCGACGAGATCCAGCCGTATTTAGTGAGAGAGGGAAAACTGTTGCGTGCCGGGGTGTTGTTTCTGGCCGCAGGCGAAGCCCCCAGCGGTTGCGACACGGCCCTCGAAAGTGCCGCGGCCACTGTGGAACTGCTGCATTTGGCCACCCTGATCCACGATGATGTGGTCGACCAGGCGGCGTTGCGACGCGGCGAGCCAGCCCTCCACCGCCAGTTTGGGCCCTCCAAAGCCGTACTTTATGGCGACTGGATGTTTGCCCAGTGCTTCCGCATGATTTCTTCCGATGTTAGTTCTGCCAGTGCGCGCTCGTTGGCCGATTTGGTGTCTGTAATGGCCGCTTCTGAGATTCTGCAGTGGAACGACCGCTTTCGGCTCCCGGTGAGCCCCCGCCGAATCCTGAGAAAGACAATGGGGAAAACGGCGCTTCTGTTCTCCCTGGCCATGTACACCGGAGCCCACGAGGCCGGAAAACCTGACTCCGAGGCGCGGGCTCTGCGCCGGGCAGGTTATTCCCTAGGCATGGCCTTCCAGCTTCAAGACGACCTTCTCGACTGGACAGGCCAAGAGTCTGAGTTGGGAAAGCCCATTCTCGAAGACCTCAGCGCGGGGGTTTACACCTGGCCGGTTACCCTTGCGTGGAAAGACAACCCAGAAACAACCCGAAAGGAGTTGCTGGACGTGAGGGATGGTCGTCTGACTGCCGCCGATTTGCGCGACCGCTGGAATCCCTTGGGCTATTGGGAACGCACGGAAACCCTGGTTCAGAGCTACCTGAACCGGGCAAGGCTCGACCTCAGCTGCGCCTGCAACATCCACGAGCAGGCCGATTGGGAAAGGCTGATCAGAGGCCTTTCAAAACGCTCTCGATAACCTCTGCCACCCCATCGTGGTCGTGATCGGCAACTGTCACCGACTTTGCGACCGCTTTCACCTCCGCAATGGCGTTGGCCATGGCCACGCTGTGGCCCGCATAGCGAAGCATTCCAAGGTCGTTGGCCGCATCCCCGATAGCGAGAATATCGGCGGCAGGAATACCCAGCGACGTGGCGACCCATTTGAGGGCCTCCCCCTTATCGGCCTGCGGGGGCAGGATTTCGAGGAAGATGGGTTTGGAGATAAACGCGTTGACCCTACCGGCAAAGCGAGTCCGCACCTGAGCCAAAACGACGGGCAGGCGAGCGGAATCACCTGGAACGACCAGTTTGGAGGGCAGGAAGTCCAACGAGGTTTCCATGTCTGTCACGAGGGTCCAACCCGTGAAACCACCAAGCCCGACATCAATTTCGGTGACCGGGTTTTCCTTGGTCACCAAAATGTGGGTTTCGGTGTACACCTGCACCGGTAGGTCGGCTTCCCGGAAAAAAGCGAGCAGCTCATGAAAAAGCTTTCGATTCAGACGGTGCGAAACAAGGGTTTGCTGCGGTTGAGTAGTGGCAATGGTTGAGCCGTTATCGGAAATCAGGTGTCCCGGGCGGTCGAAAAGGTTGAGCCACTGGGCAAACCTGGCCATCGCCTGCGGGGTACGACCGGAGGCCAGCACCACCGGTATTCCCCTGCGGCGTGCCTCGGCGATGGCCTGCTGGTTGCGTGGCGAGATCTCAAGATGGGAGGTCAGAAGGGTGTCGTCGAGGTCAAGGGCAATCAGTTGAATCATGGCGACATCGTAGCATAGGCTCATGTTATGGATGTGCGCATCGAAGCCTCGTGGAAGAGCCTGCTCGCCGACGTGTTTGAACAAGAATGGTTCGAGCGTCTCACCGAGTACGTGAGGCAGGAATATGCAAAGTCAGTGGTGTTTCCCCCAGGTAAGGACCTCTTCCGGGCCTTCGACCTGTGCCCGGTGAGCACCACCCGTGTGGTAATTGTGGGGCAGGACCCTTACCACGGGGCCGGACAAGCCAATGGCCTTTGTTTTTCGGTGCGCCCAGGGGTTGATTTACCGCCTTCGCTGGTGAATCTTTTCCAGGAACTTGAAGCAGACCTCGGCAGGCGGGCCCACACCGATCGTACCCTTGAATCGTGGGCAAGGCAGGGAGTGTTGCTGCTAAACTCGACCTTGACGGTGCGTTCCGGGGCTCCGACTAGCCACAGCGGGCAAGGCTGGGAAACCTTTACCGACGAGGTGCTGCGGCGGGTAGCCGAGCTCCCGGGCAAAGTGGTCTTCATCTTGTGGGGCAGCTACGCCCAGCGCAAGGGGGCTTTCCTCGAGGGCACACGCCACCTGGTGATAGCGAGTCCGCACCCGTCCCCCCTATCTGCCTATAGGGGATTCTTTGGTTCCCGTCCTTTCAGCCGCACCAACGCCGCCCTGCTGTCTTGGGGCCTTACCGAAATTGACTGGTAGTGCGCGCGGGGATATCTTGTTCCCTATGAGCTCCTACAGAAGTTTTTCCGAAATCGAAATTGATTACCTCCTTGCCGAAGGCGAAGTGCCGGCCAGCATCCGCTCCGCCGGCGAAAAGGTAGCTGTGATCTTTACCCAGGATTGGTGCAGCGACTGGGTGATGATGGACCAGTTTCTTCCCGCGTTTTCTGAGCAGGTGATCATCTACGTGCTCACCTACAACAAACATCCGCGTTTCCAAGAAATCATGACGTTTAAGGAAGAGACGTTTGCTAACTTCGAGGTTCCCTACATACGCTATTTTTTCAAAGGAAACTTGATCACGACCACCAACAAGCTGCCCAAGAATACCTTTGCTGCCCTGCTCACCAAAGAAAAGCCTTTCAAAGCAGGCTAGCCGCGCACCAACAACCACGTCAATTCGTGCTTATTGTGGGGCAAGTGGAGCAATCGGCTCCCTTCGACTCCGGCAAACTTGGCCAAAGTGGGCCAATCGCAATCTTTTCCCTGCATCTTCACGGTGACAACGAAGTTTTTGACCTTGCTCTGCGTTAACCAAGGTTGAAGCCAGTCCCAGAGTTTGGAAGGGTAGCAAATCACGTCGCTCAGAAGCCAAGTTACTTCAGGGAACTCGGTAGGCTGGAGTGCAAAGGCGTTTCCCGTCCGAAAGAAAAGGTTCGCCACCCCGTCCATACGCGGATCCAGCGGTGAACGGTCCACACTATGCACATGGGCCCCGGTGCGGGACAAAACCCAGCTCCAACCTCCCGGGCTGCTTCCGGCGTCGAGGCACACGTCCTTTTCGCTGGGCCATCGTCCCAAAACAGTCAGAGCTTCTTGGAGCTTGAGATAGGCCGAACTCGGGGGTTCGGTTTTGTTTTCCTCAAGCGGAGGAACGCCGCCTGGAAAGGGGCTTGAGGTGACTGCAGAGGCCCAAACGGTAGACTCATCCACCAAAGTCCAAGCTCCCATAGGGCCCTTGGGAAGTTCGATGGGGAAGGGTTTCTTTCGTTCAGGCAACCTCGGGAGTTTCGCTTGAATGAGCGCACCTTTGCGGAAGTTGCCCGAAAACACCGGAGACCAAAGGGCACCAAGGCTGCGCAACTGGGCGGCGGCATCCGACAAAGAGTTGAACCGTATTTCCCAGGGTTGTGTCCACAGGTTCTGGTGCCAACAGGTGGGAATTTCCCGACCTGCGACAAAATGCAACGCCCCCGAGGAAGTGACCTCGCGGCCACTGCGTTTCAGCTCCGTGAGAAGGTGGTGCTCGTAGTGATCGGGGGCGTGGTAAACCAACCCCTCGAGCCGAGTCACTTCCCTTGGTTTCCAAAAAGGGCCTTAAACTCCCCAAAACCCTCGGTCTCGAGCTTTTCGACGGGAATGAATCGCAACGCTGCCGAGTTGATGCAGTAGCGCAACCCCCCGGGGCCGGGGCCGTCCTCAAACACATGGCCGAGGTGAGATTTCGCCGACCGGACTTCCCGCCTTACCATTCCGTGGCTTCGGTCGAGCTTCTCGAACACGAACTTTGGGTTGACGGGCCGGGTGAAGCTCGGCCAACCGCTCCCGGACTCAAACTTGTCGAGCGAACTGAAAAGTGGCTCGCCTGTCACCACATCGACATAGAGGCCGGGTTCATGGTTGTCCCAATAGGCGTTTTGGAAGGGTGGTTCGGTCCCACATTCCTGAGTCACGTGGTATTGCAAGGCGTCGAGTTTGTTGATGGGGTCGTTCATGATCTCAAAGATTGCAATTTCTGATGAGTTTGACAACAATGTTCTGCAGGGAGAAACCATGCAGAAACTTGTTTGGGTCGCTTTTGCAGGACTTTGTGTGTTGGTTTCTTGCAGTCCTGACACTTTAGGCACGTTGGTTCCCCCCAACGCCATTGCCGTGGCTTACGTGGAGAGTCCGGCCAACGTCCTCGTCGATGGAGCCTCTCTTGCCAAAGATCTTGGCCAGAAAAACCCCTCACTTCCCGAAGGGTTTCCTTGGGACGCACTTGATTTGACACGACCCTGGGCCGCTTCGGTGCTGCCTGTCGGGAGCGAAGAAGGCTCCGAACTGTCTGCCTTCCAGGTTTACTTGGCGCTGGTTAACCCTGCGAAGAACTTTTCCCGGATTCGTGATTTCTTTGCCACGCAAGGGGACTTCACGGCAACACTGGTAGAGAATTACTTCATACTCTCGACTAAGGGGGCACCTGCCGCACAGTTGTACCCTGCAGGGAAATCGTTTGACCTGAACCGGGCCAAATTGTCTGAACCCCGTGGTGTTGCCGTTTATATCGCGATAAGTTCAGTAAACCCCTCAGTGTTGTCTGAGGTTCCCAAGGAAGCTCTCGATTATTTTCCGGCTCTGCAGAAAGAGTTGGAGGGAGTGAGGCTTGGGTTGTACCTCACTTCCTTGGGGCAGGTTCCCGGCGCAAGGCTCACCATGCAGACCGACTTCAAAAAAGGCTCACAAGACCTGTCGTCGCTCAAAGCCCTTGCTGGCGGCTCAAAGCTGGAAGAGTGGTCGACTTTGCTCGACGAAAGAGCCTTGATTGGCCTGGGGGCAACCCTGCCACCGCCTTCGCAGGACGAAGAGGCAATTTGGGCTCAACTACCCGACCCTCTTCTGTCGCGGCAACTGAAGAACCTCAGGAGCTTGCTAGGCCCCCGGCTAGTGTTCAACCTGACCGGTGGGATGGAAGCCTCGGCCAAGGAACCCAAGTTTTCCGGCGTTTTGGAAGCCAAAGACCCGCAAGCTGTCCGTCAGGCCATCAAGAGCCTGATCGCTTCGGGAGCGCTTCAAAAGAACTTCCTGCAGTTCGCCATGGACGCCGACACCCCGTTGGTGTATCAGGATCAACCCGGTGGCCCCCTGGGACTACGTTCGCGTCTGACCCTCGGACCCTTCCGAGTCAACTTTGCTTGGGCCGCGGACCGCGTTATTTTTGCCTCGGGGACAGACCTCAAAGAGCTCGACTCCCTGGCAACGAACCCCAAGGCGGCTCACCCTTGGCAGGGAGCAGTTCCGCCCGGCGCCAACTTGCTCGTCAGTGCCAGCCCAGGGGCTTGGGGCGAGGCCTTAAAATCGGACGCCTTCGGAAAGCCTGATGCGTCGCTGACCCCGATCTTTGGCTCGTTCAAAATAGAGAGTGACGGCAATCCGCGTTTTCAGCTGTGGTGGGGTGCCCAGGGCCTCAAGTCCGTGTGGGACTCAGTGGTAAAATTCCTTCCGGAATTGCTGAAGGATGCAGAGGGCTT
Source organism: Spirochaetales bacterium (assembly GCA_947478845.1). Taxonomy (GTDB): domain Bacteria; phylum Spirochaetota; class Spirochaetia; order JABEVK01; family JABEVK01; genus JAIFLN01. The sequence continues at coordinate 176,360 of CANJXC010000003.1, forward strand.
AAACCGACCCGAGCTGCCGTCAACGCAGTCCTGAGTCCGGCAACGCCGCAGTCCTCGTCAAACGCTGTATCTCCATCAGCGAAGGGAGTGTCCTGGGTCTTCAGGGCGCGGAAGTCGTAGTGGCGAGTATCGGCCAAGTGAGAGGGCACCACATTCTGAAGGGCCTTGAGCATCGATTCCCGGCTGCCTGGAAACTTCTGGTCCCATTCTTCGAGCATGGTTTTGATCACTTTTCGCTGCAAGTTGGGCTGGCTGCCGCAAAGGTCGCAGGGGATGATGGGAAACTGCTTGATTTGGGCGTAACGTTCGAGATCTTTTTCCTTGCAGTAGGCCAGAGGGCGGATCACGATGTGCTTGCCGTCGTCGCTGACAAGCTTGGGAGGCATCGACTTGAGCTTTCCCCCGTAAAACATGTTGAGGAACAACGTTTCGAGCAGATCATCTCGGTGGTGCCCAAGGGCAATCTTGGTGCATCCCAACTCGTCGGCTGTGGAATACAAAATCCCCCGGCGCAATCGCGAACACAGGCTGCAGGTGGTTTCTCCCTCCGGAATCAAGCGTTTTACAATGCTGTAAGTGTCGCGTTCGACGATTTTGTACGGTACACCGAGACTCTCGAAGTAGGCTGGAAGGATGTGGGCAGGAAAGCCGGGTTGTTTCTGGTCGAGGTTGACGGCCAGCAGTTCAAAGTTAATCGGAGCGTTGCGCTGCAGGCTCATCAGGACATCGAGCAGCCCGTAGCTGTCCTTTCCTCCCGAAACGCACACCATGATTTTGTCGCCTTCCTCGATCATGCCGAAATCGTGGATGGCATCGCCAACCCAATGGCGTAGCTTTTTGGCCAGTTTGTCGGCCTCATACTTTTCGCGTTGTTGCGGATGCATGAAAGCGTTATAGCAGAAGTGTATGGTGCGTCTCAAGTTCGAAAAAGACGAGGAAACTTGACACCCGTCGGGCTTTCCTGCGTAATTGTCGCATCATGGACACCAAGGAACTCGAAACCACGGCCTTACTTGCCCAAATTGAGCTGGGAAAAGGTGATCTAGCGCGGCTCGGTGAGGCTGTTTCGCAGATGCTCGACAATTTTCGCAAGATGAACGAGCTCGATACCGAAGGCTTGGAGGCAACCACCCATGCCTTGGTGACCGATAACCGTGTGCGTCCGGACTCCCCGGTGCCCAGTGATCTTGCAGACGCGCTGGTCGAGCGTTCGCCCGAGTTGGAAGACCGCTTCATCGTCATTCCCAACGTGCTCTAGGAGCCTGTTCATGGACCCAACCTTTGAAACCCGGTGGAGTCAATTCTCCGCCAAGAAGCAGGCCTACCTGGCCTACGCCCGGCCGATGGAACAGAAGGTTGGGAGTTTCCTCACCTACCGTCCGGACGTGGAGGCTCCTCAAGCTGGCGCGCTTCAGGGGTTGCCATTCGCGGTGAAAGACAACATAGCCGTCAAAAATTTCCCCCTCACTTGCGGCTCGCGTATGCTGGAAACTTTGGTAAGTCCGTACACGGCCACCGCAGTAGCGCGCTTGCAGGCCGCCGGGGCTGTGGTCATTGGAAAAACCAACCTCGACGAGTTCGGAATGGGCTCTTCCACCGACCTCTCGGCCTTGGGGAAAACCAACAACCCTTGGGACTTCAGCCGGGTCGCGGGTGGCTCCTCAGGAGGGAGCGCCGCAGCCGCGGCCGCGGGGTTGGTTTCTTTCGCTTTGGGAACCGATACCGGCGGCTCGGTACGCCAGCCGGCCTCGTTTTGCGGGGTCTATGGGCTCAAGCCCACCTATGGCACCGTGAGCCGTTACGGCATGACAGCCTACGCCTCCTCGCTGGAGGTGATGGGCATTGCCTCGAAATCCTTGGCCCTCACGGAAAAAGTGTATGGGGTGATGAAAGGCCGCGACCCCCACGACCAGACCAGTTTAGACCCTGCCCCCGGCGTTGCACGAGCCGTAAAAACCATTGCCGTGCTCGACGGTCTGACCGACCTCGAACCCGCCGTGCAAAGGGCTTATGAGGCGACTTTAGACCACCTGAAGGCCTTGGGCTACCGCTTGCTTCCTGTGCACCTTGGCACCCTAGATTACGCGGTGCCGGCCTACTACACCATTGCCACGGCCGAGGCCAGCGCCAACTTGGCGCGCTTCAACGGGATTCGGTATGGGCTGAGACCCGAGTACGCCGAGAACCCCGAAGACCTGATACGCAAATCACGGACGGCTGGCTTTGGCGACGAAGTGAAGATCCGCATCATGCTCGGGACCTACGTCCTTCGATCGGGTTTTCAAGACCAGTACTACACCAAAGCCCAAAAAGTGCGCACCGCCATCCGCAACGACCTTCAAAAGGTCTTCGACCAGGCCGACCTTTTGATGACCCCCACCTTTCCTACCCGCGCCTTTGTCCATGGTGACCGTTCGATGACGCCCTACCAGCAGAAACTTGCGGACAAGTTCACCGTTACCGCGAACCTAGCCGGGATTCCGGCATTGAGTTTTCCCGCGGGCCTAGAAGAAGGCCTTCCAGTGGGAATGCAGTTCATGGCCCCTGCCTTTGAGGAGGGTCGGCTGTTCGAGGCAGCAGCGAAGTTCGCCACGAGGGTTGCCGCTCCCGATTGCCCGGGCACCAGCCTCGATTGGAGCAAGTGATGTACCAGACCTTTGTCGGACTCGAAATTCATATTCACCTCAACACGGCCACCAAAGTGTTTTGCGGGTGCAAGGCGCATTTCGGCGACGAACCGAACACCAATGTTTGCCCCGTCTGCATGGGCTACCCTGGCGTTCTGCCGGTGCTCAACCAGCATGCCCTCGAACTAGCCTACACGGTGAGCCTTGCCTTGGGTTGCCAGCTTTCCCACCGCACCCTGTTCGACCGGAAGAACTACTTTTACCCCGACATGCCCAAGAATTATCAGATTACCCAATTCCACGAGCCGGTGGGGCAAAATGGGTCGATTGAGTTCGCCCTTGCGGACGGAACTACCAAAAAGGTTCGCATCCATGATGTTCACCTCGAAGAAGATGCCGGGAAGATGATTCACGCCGGAGACATGACCCTGGTCGACTACAACCGGGCTGGCTACTCTTTGCTGGAAGTGGTGACCGAACCCGACTTGGCTAGCGGTGAGGAAACAGAAGCGTTTCTTCAAGCTTTCCAAAGGGTGGTCCGTTACCTCGGCGTGTCTGACGGTAATATGGAAGAAGGTTCGATGAAGTGCGACACCAATGTGTCGATCAACAAGGCGGGTGCGGGCTTGGGTACCAAGGTGGAAATCAAGAACCTGAACTCCAGCCGGTTCGTCAAGAAAGCCATTGAGCACGAACAGAAGCGACAGGCCGCTGTTCTCGAGGCTGGCAATAAGGTCAGCCAAGAAACCCGCCTCTGGAACGAAAACCGGGACGTCACCGAAACCATGCGCACCAAGGAAGGCGGGCTCGACTACCGCTATTTCCCTGAGCCCGACCTACCCCCCTTTGTGCCCGACGCCTCCTTTTTAAAACGCATCCAAGACGCTCAGGTGGAGTTGCCACTGGCTCGCAAGCAGCGGCTCGTGCGCGAGTTTGGGCTTTCGAGGGAACAGGCCGATTTCGTCACCGACGCCCGGTTCACCGCAGATTTTTTTGAACAGGCTGTGAGGGCCTCTGCTGCCTCTGGAGGGAGCGCGATGGCAAACTGGCTTATGGGGGATGTTCAAAAAGAGCTCAATCACTTCAACCTCACCCTCGAGGCCTGCCCGCTGACGGCAGGCCGACTGGCCTCCTTGCAGAGCCTTCTCGATGCCGGCCGCATTCATACCAAGATTGCCAAACAGCTTCTGGTTTCCATCTTCGAGGAAGACAAGGACCCGGAAACGCTTCTCCAGGAGAAGGGCCTTGAATCCATTGCAACAGAACAACAGCTCGCACCGATTGTCGAGAGCGTGTTTTCAGCCCATCCGAACGTCGTGGCAGCGGTGAAGGCTGGAGATGCCCGCCAAAAGGGCTTCCTCGTGGGGCAGGTGATGAAGGCCACTGGCGGGCGGGCGGCGCCCGACCTGGTGAACGCGTTGTTGGCCAAGTTCCTTGCCTAAAGCCCCAAAAAACAGTACAACGGCAGGAACCTAACCCGACGAGGTAGTCTGCATGCGCGTATTGGCCCAGGACGTTCCCAAACATCTGGATCGCGAGATCACTGTCAGCGGCTGGGTGCACCGTACCAGGGAACTGGGCCAGGTGAACTTCGTGCTCCTGCGCGACCGCAGCGGCATGATTCAGGTTGTCTTCGGTGAAAAAATCGACTACACCCCCGAAACAGTGCTCACAGTGCGCGGAATGGTCAAAGCCAACGACAAAGCCCCTGGTGGAGCCGAGATACATCCCCTCAGCGTGACTGTGGAGTCGCGCGCCGACATCAATCTTCCCGTCCAAGTGAATCAAGACCCCGACAAGTACCCCTTGGAGGCGTTGTTCGACCATCGCTTTATCAGCCTGCGCATGCCCAAATTGCGCGCCATTTTTCAACTTCAGTCCTCTCTTCTCAAGTATCTGAGCGAGTTCATGCACGCGGAAGGGTTCTTCGAGATGAAGACGAGCAAGCTCGTGGGAAGCGGCGCAGAAGGTGGCACGGGCCTATTCAGCGTCGAGTACTTCGAGAACAAAGTGTTTCTGGCCCAAAGCCCCCAGCTCTACAAGCAGGGAATGGTTGCCACCGGTTTGGAACGCGTGTTTGAAATCAGCCACGCCTATCGGGCCGAAAAGCACGACACCCCGCGACACATCAACGAGTACGTGAGCTTTGATGTCGAGATGGCCTTCATCGAGAGCGAAGTTGACTTGATGAACTTTGAGCGCAACCTGCTCGACCACGTGTTCACGCAGGTGGGCCTCCATAACCGCGCCGAGCTAGAGTTGTGGGGCGCCACGGTTCCAGCCCCTGGGGCCATGATCAGTGCCCCCGTGGTGGGTCACGACGCAGCCAAGGACCTCATTACCCAGATCACGGGCAAGAAAGTTTTTGAGATTAACCCGGAAGGCGAGCGCACCCTCTGTGAATGGGCCCTCGAAAAGCACGGGGTCGACTTGGTGTTCATCAACGACTGGCCGCGAAAAAAACGGCCCTTCTACACTCATCCGAGTGCCGACGGCACCAAGACTCTCAGCTTCGACCTGATTTTCCGGGGGCTGGAAATCACCTCCGGCGGTCGCCGTATTCACGATTACGCGATGTTGCTCGAAAGTTTGCCGAAGTTCGGCATGACTCTCGAAGGACTGGGGGCGTACCCAACCATTTTCCAGTATGGGTGCCCTCCGCACGGCGGGTTTGCGATTGGGATTGAACGGCTCACTCAGAAGATTCTGGGCCTGGCCAACGTCAAAGAAGCGAGCCCCTTCCCCCGGGACCGCAAGCGGGTGGCCCCCTAATGGTGCAGGAATATGCAATCCGTGACGGGCAGTTGGTACCCTGCGAAGAGAAACAGGGATTGGTCAAAGTGTTCACCAGCCCTGATGTTGCCGAGCGCAACTATTTAGAGCACACCTGCCGCATTTCACCCCACAACATCAGTTCCGCCATGGACCCCGACGAAATAGGACGCCTCGAGTTCGAGAACGACCACACCATGCTCCTGATCAAAAGCCCCAAGAACTACTCCTCCAGCGACAACTTCCTGTTCAAAGTGACCTCAGTCGGGGTTTTTGTTTACAAACAAGAACTGGTCATTATTATGAATAATCAGGAGACTTCCATCCTCGAGGGTCGCCAGGCCTTCAAGATAACCAGCCTGAACGACGCCCTGTTGAAGATTCTCTACGGCACCATTGCGCACTTTTTGGGCCACCTCAAGGTGATCAGCCTCCTCAGTGACAGCCTGGAGCACAAGATCAACTCTTCAATGGCCAATGAGCACCTTTTGAACATGTTTACCATCGAAAAAAGCCTGATCTACTACCTCAACGGCATCAATTCCAACTCGGTGGTTATGGACAAGCTCAAAACAAACGCCACTCGTATCGGCTTGTCGTCGGAAAATCTCGCTTTGCTTGACGACATCATCATCGAGAACAACCAGTGCAACAAACAGGCGGAAATCTACTCCAACATTCTCGTTGGCCTCGACGGGGCCCGCGGAGCCATCGTCAATAACAACATGAACCAGTTGATCAAGCGGCTTACCATTGTGAGTGTTGTCTTCATGCCCCTCAATGTCATCGCGGGAATTGGCGGAATGTCCGAGTTTTCCGGCGTGACAGAGGGCGTTCCGAAGTGGCTCAGCTATAGCCTGTTTGCACTGGGGATGGTGGGAATCGCCTTCCTCACCTATTGGATTCTTAAGGTCTTTATGGACGGTAGTACTTCCAAGATTAAGCGCAGGTAAACCATGACAATTCGAACCATGACAGCAAACGACGGCCCAGCCGCACTCACCTTCTGGAAGCATATTCCCGGCCTGGGGCTGAGCTATTCGGACGAACCCGAGGAACTCACCCGTTACTGGGAACGCAACCCCGGCCTCAGCTTCTGTGCCTGCGATGACAAAGGAAAGCTCATTGCCACCGTCTTGGCGGGTCATGATGGTCGCCGAGGATTCCTTTACCATCTTGCCGTTCATCCGCAACACCGCGGTAAGGGTCTCAGCGGAGCTCTGGTGGGTGCCTCACTGGAGGGCCTGAAGGCGCAGGGTATCCGTAAGGTGAATGTCTTCGTGCTCAGCGACAACAGCGCCGGGATTTCGTTCTGGATGGGCCCGGCTTCAGCCCACGGCTGGAAACTGCGTGGCGACTTGATGGTGTTTTCGCGGGAGGTTTGACTTCTTGTCCTTTTTTTGAGTCAACGCTATTCTGACTAGATGAAAATCCCTCTTCGCAGTTTCACCAACACCGTGGGCCGCAATATGGCCGGAGCCCGATCCTTGTGGCGCGCCAACGGGATGACCGATCAACAATTCAGCAAGCCCATCATCGCCATTTCGAACAGCTTCACGCAGTTTGTTCCCGGGCACGCGCACCTGCACGACATTGGCCAGCGGGTGAAAAAGATCATCGAGGCTTCGGGGTGTTTCGCTGCCGAGTTCAATACCATCGCCGTCGACGACGGCATTGCCATGGGTCACGACGGTATGCTGTACTCTTTGCCCAGCCGTGAAATCATCGCCGACAGCGTGGAATACATGGTCAATGCGCACTGCGCGGACGCGCTGGTGTGCATCAGCAACTGCGACAAAATCACCCCCGGGATGCTTATGGCCGCCATGCGACTGAATATTCCCACCATATTCGTGTCTGGTGGCCCCATGGAAGCCGGCGACCTCGACGGAAAGAAGTACGACCTGGTAGACGTAATGGTGATGGGTCCCGATGAAGGCGTGAGCCAGGAAATGCTCGACAAGGTGGAACGCCACGCCTGCCCCACCTGCGGCTCCTGCTCGGGCATGTTCACCGCCAACTCCATGAACTGCCTCAACGAGGCCTTGGGATTGGCCCTGCCGGGCAACGGCACAATTCTGGCCACCCACACCTTCCGCATCGAGCTTTTTGAGAAGGCTGCCCACCGCATCGTCGAGATGGCCCACGAATACTACAACAAGGGGAACCTGTCGGTGCTTCCCCGCAACATAGCAACCTCCGCAGCCTTCAATAACGCGATGGCCCTCGATATCGCCATGGGCGGCTCCACGAACACCGTGCTGCACATTCTGGCCATCGCTCACGAAGGCGGGGTCGATTTCACCATGGCCGACATCGACCGGTTGAGCCGCAAGGTGCCGTGCCTGTGCAAAGTGGCCCCCAACAGCGCTAAATACCACATTGAGGATGTGCACCGTGCGGGAGGTATTCTGGGCATTTTGGGTGAGCTTGATCGGGCTGGCCTACTGGATACCTCGGTGCCTCGTGCCGACGGACTGACGCTGAAGCAGGCTCTCGACGCCTGGGACTTGGCACGCGCCACAGCCACCGAGGAGGCCAAGCACCTGTTCAAGGCCGCCCCCGGCGGCCGTGCCAACCTCATCATGGGAACCCAAAAATCCATGTTTAAGGACCTCGATACCGACCGCAAGGAAGGCTGCATCCGAACCAAGGAAAATGCCTACTACGCCGATGGCGGTTTGGCAGTACTCTTTGGCAACATCGCCCCGAAGGGCTGCATAGTCAAGTCTGCGGGTGTCGATGAAGCGCTGTTTCGTTTCACTGGCAAGGCTAAAGTGTTCGAAAGTCAGGACGCCTCGGTGAAGGGAATTTTAGGCGGACAGGTACAGGCCGGCGACATCGTCGTCATCCGCTACGAAGGACCGAAGGGCGGCCCCGGCATGCAAGAAATGCTCTACCCGACCAGCTACCTCAAGAGCAAGAAACTCGGCAAAGCCTGCGCCTTGCTCACCGATGGTCGCTTTTCTGGCGGAACCTCCGGACTGTGCATCGGTCATGCAAGCCCGGAAGCCGCAGCCGGCGGTGCTATCGCTTTGGTGAAAGACGGTGACAGCATTGTGATCGACATTCCCAACCGGAGTATCCACCTAGACATTAGCGATGCCGAGCTCGCCAAGCGTCGTAAGGCCGAGGAAGCGCGGGGCCCCGAGGCGTACACACCGTCTGCTCCTCGGGAAAGGAAGGTGAGCCGCGCCCTCAGGGCGTACGCTCTTTTTGCTTCGAGTGCCGACGAGGGTGCCGTACGCAAATTACCGGGCGAGTGAACTCGCCCCCGAGTGAAGATTGGCGATGCGTTTGCCGATACGTACACCAAAAGGTGGACCGAATGAAAACGTATCGCATCCGAAGCGAATCCGAGAAGAAGGAGATTCTGGAAGTCGTTGCAGAATCCGACACGGGCTACTATATCCGGATTGTGTGCGAGGAGTTTGGAGTCCGCAGTGAGTACCGTGACTTTCTTCCGGCGCATATTTTCGACGCACTGTTGAAGAACGGAGTTTTGGAAGACTTTGACGCCATTGAGGTAGCCAGCTAGACTGGCCAGGTGACTGGCGAGTTTCCCTCCACCCCCAAGATCCTAGTTCCTTTTCAGAGAGCCTCCGACGACTTCGATTGCCAGGAGATAGTCGTCTATCTTCGCCCCGAGACTAACGGCGTTCAAACCGAAAGTATTCTCTTCCGCGTTTTTCGCGGCGCCGAGTGGAACAGCCAAGTCAAGCTTGTCTATTTGGCCAATTTGCCAGGTGAATTTCTGCGCAAGCGTCAAGTTGTCGAAAAACACTATTCGCTACGCCTTGAGTTCGCCCGAAAAGGCGCCGCGATGTTTACCGCAGCGATGCGGCTCACCTTCCAGGACTTTTTCGGGCTGCCTTTTGAGTCTGCCGAGGTTCTCGGCGCCTACGACGCGCTCAAACGCCTCAACCTCGGTGCTGAGGAACTGTTCCAACTTTGGGTTCCCGCCGAAGACATCCTAGAACTCGAAGGCCAGCTCATCAAAAAAGTCCTTGGCAAACTTTTTGTCGTGAACTATGACATTCCGGCTGTGCTCGAGAAGAACCACGCAGGTACTGACCTCGCGGCGATGGTGTTCCGCACTCCATTGAGCTACCAAGCCTTCCGTCCTGCTGTCGATGCCATCCGCAAGGCTCTCGTTTCGGAGGGGTTGCTCGCGGTGGAACGGGCAGAGCGAAGGGTTTTTCATTGGTCCAAGGGACCCTTTGAGCAATTGCTGGATGCCAGCGGTCACGTGTACAACGTCCGCGACGAGCCGGTTTCTTGGGATGAACTGTCGTTTGGCAGATACCTGCTCGCCAAAGGCTGGACCAACTCCCGTATCGAGGATTGTCTGGAACGGCCCTTTCAGTTCGGTGAAAATTTGTTGTCCAACACAAATTTTGCTACCTTCGAGGAAGCTTGGAAGTTCGTACACCAAAGGAGTTCCCGATGAAAGAACAGATCATACTGGCTGGGGGGTGCTTTTGGTGCACCGAAGCCGTGTTTGTGCGGATTGCCGGCGTGGAGGCAAGTGTGTCCGGTTATGCCAACGGCAAAACCGACAACCCTACCTATCAGCAGGTCTGCTCCGGTACCACCGGCCACACCGAGGCTATCCAAGTCAGCTTTGACCCCGCGGTGGTCTCCCTCAACGAGCTCCTTGAGCTCTTCTGGAAAGCGCATGATCCGACCACCCTTAACCGGCAGGGCGCCGACACCGGTACGCAGTACCGCTCAGGCATCTACACGACAAGCGAAGCCCAACTCAAGGCAGCCTCGGCTTCGCGCGACAAAGCCCAAGCGAAGTTTTCCGCCAAGATTGTTACCGAGATTGTTCCGCTGACCAAGTTCTGGAAGGCCGAGGACTACCATCAGAATTACTTCGAGCGCAATCCAAACCAAGCCTACTGCCGGGCCACCATTCCGCCCAAGCTCGCCAAACTGGGTCTAGCCGCGCTTTGATCGCCGTCTTTGCCACTTGTGGGTTTATTCCATGGAAGTTGGGCTCTTTCGATGGCGCGTATCTTTCCCTGAGCCGCTGGTGTTTTATCAGCGACAATGCGCCAAAAGATAAGCTTCCAGCTGTATTCGAAACTCTCGACAGCTAGGCCGTATTCCGGTCAATACCGGACAATTCCTCCAATTTCTCTTTCTTTCTGGGACGTTCTATGTTAGTATTACGTTCTGCCCGAGGGTTTCAAGTTTGAATGTTGTGAAGAAAGAGCCGCCAAGCGTCCACTACTATGATCAGGACTTTGTTGATATCTATGATAAGAGCTGGGCTTGGATTCGGGATTCCTGGGTAAAGGGCGGCCCCGAAAGTGATTTCCAGAAGCCCTTCTTTCATCATACCTCCAGCCCGACCATCCACCTTTTTGATTCGTGCATGGCGAGTTTTTTTCTCGTTTACAGCAATGGCATCTACTCCCCGCTTACCCTGCTGGACAACTTTTATCAGAAGCAGGAAGCCAGCGGCGCTATCCGAGGCGAGTACAGCGTAGAAACCGGCCTTCCGGTGCTCCATCCCGACAACCCTGAGGGTGTCCATCCGCCGCTTTTTGCCTGGGCCGAATACAACATTTACCACAAGCTAGGTGCCAAGCGGCGCATCAAGGAAGTCGTCCCGGCTCTGGAAAAGCATTTCTTGTGGCTGGAAGAGAACTTCAAGCAGGAAAATGGCCTCTATGCTGTGCCGGCAGCCGCCACCATCATGAGCAATAGTCCCCGCCAGAGAGCTGTCTACCACGTCGACTTCAACGCACAGCAGGCTATGAACGCCCTCTACATTTCGGCCTTGGGTGACATCCTCAACGACAAGGACATGGCTTTCCGCTATAAGCGCGCTTACTATTCGCTAAAAACCCGTATCAACACCCAGATGTGGGATGAGCAACAGGACTTCTACTTCGATCTCGACATTGACGGCAATAGGTTGCCTCAGCGAACAATTGCGGCTTTCTGGACGCTGCTCGCCGAGATTCCCCATGAAGACCGTGCTGCCAAGCTCATCGAAACCCTCAAGGACGAGAAACATTTTGGTACGCCCAATCCGTTTCCCACGTTATCGGCGAGCGATCCGGACTTCGACCGAACCGGAAACGGTTACAACGGTTCGGTGTTTCCGGCCCTTACTTTCATGGTGATCAAAGGCTTGGAAAAGTACGGCCAATATGAACTCGCCCGCGAAGCTGCCATTAAACACATTTACTACATTCTGGACACCTTGCACCCGGATGCCAAGGAAAAAGGATCGTTGTGGGAGGCCTACCTGCCCACCCAAGACGGTGCGGCTCTGTGGGCCGGACGAGAGGACTTTAACCGGCAAAACTACCTGCACCAAGCGGGCTTGAGTTCCATTGCTTTGATGATTGAAAACGTGGTTGGCCTGTACATCAGCCTGCCGCGAAAAACCGTCGATTGGATTGTTCCCATCCTTGAACTCATGGGTATCGAAAACCTTTCGCTGAAACGGAACTACATCACCATTTTGAGTAGCAAGTCGGGACGTGGCTGGGAAATCCGCCTCGAGTCGGAGAAACTCTACTACTTCACCATCAATATTCTGGGTAAGAAGAAGAAGACCCTGCCCATCCCCTCGGGCAAGTGCTCGATGCTCCTCGAAAAACTGTAGGACGGTCCTCCCGAAGCTAACGCAGGATGAAGGTTCGTCCGCCGTAGACAAACACATTGCGGTCGAGGAACAGCTTCAGTGCTTCAAAAAGTACCCGCCTCTCAACGTCTTTCCCTAACTGCACAAACCGCTCGATGGAGCAGGTGTCGGACACGCGTATGGTGTCCTGACTGATAATGGGCCCCTGATCGAGATTTTCGTTCGCAAAATGGGCCGTGGCCCCAATGATCTTCACCCCTCGGTGCCAGGCTTGGTGGTAGGGCTTGGCCCCCATGAACGCGGGAAGGAAGCCATGGTGGATATTGATCACTTGGTAAGCCCAGCGCCGTGTGAACTCGGGACTCAGGATCTGCATGTAGCGAGCCATGACCACCGTGTCGACTTGGTAGTCTTCCAGAATGGTCTGTATATCAGCTTCGTAGGCGACCTTCCCCTTCCCTGTATCGACTTGGAAGAAAGGCACATGAAATTGCGTGGCTACCCCTGCCAAATCAGAGTGGTTGCTAATGATGACGGGAAACTCGCAAGCCAATTCACCGTCTTCGTGCTTGAGGAGAAGCTCGTAGAGGCAGTGGCTGGTTTTGCTCGCAAGGATAGCCACGCGGGGTCGCAGGGCCTTGTCGAAGAGCTTCCATTCCATTTTGAACTTCCCGGCCACTTCGGAAAAGGCTTTTTCGAAATCGGAGCGCACAAAGTCATCTGCCACCGAGAAGTCGGCCTTCAGCATAAAAACATTCACGTCCACTGCTGTATGCTGGCTCAAGTTGAGGATGTTTCCCTCGCCAGAGGCAATGCAATGGGTCACCGCAGCAATGATGCCTTTCTGGTCTGCGCAAGTGACGGAGAGAGTATATTCGGACATTTTTGGATGGTATCAGAGCTTGAACGGGTAGGGCAACAGGTCGCCGAGGGTCACCGAGTTCTTTATGCCATCAGGGTTTGCCAGGTGGATAACGAGCTCAGGGCCACAAAACTCACTGAGCACACCGCGGCACATCGCGCAGGGCATCGCGGGCGGGTCGGTAGCGGTTACCACGACAAGAAACTCAAAATCAACCTTTCCGAATTGGGAAATCGCCGCCACCACGGCCGACCGTTCGGCACAAATTGTACCTCCATAACTGGCGTTCTCGACATTGCACCCGGGCACCAAGGCGTCGTGACCCTTGACTTTCAGCGCAGCTCCCACCGCAAACTTCGAATAAGGGGACCAAGAGTTTTCTCTGGCCCTAGTACCAACAAGTACGGCCCGCTCCAGCTCCGTCATGGGGACTCCTTGAACACAAAAAGATGCTTCTTGAAAACGTAGACGAAAAAGTAGCTGGCAGCTAGAAAAATGGCGAAACCAATGGAAAACAGCCAGGCATCGATAGCCGTCAGGTTTTGCATGAGGCTCTGCCAGGTCTCTTCGGTGTTGGTGAACAAGTGCCAACTGCTCCACCGGACAAACCGACCGATGAACACACCGTAGCCTGCGGCCAAGCACGAGGCCGCTACCAGGATGCCACCCCAGAGACCCCCCACCTCCTTGCGCCAAAGGTGATGCATCACGTAAAGCGAAGCCAACCCCAGAAAGTGCCCCACAAAGGCGAACAGGGAGCGTGTGATGATGTCGTACCAAACGAGCATATTGGCCAGACTCCTGTCGTTCGGACTCACATCTTCGGGTAGTCCGCGCTGAATCAGGTGGATGAAGTCGGTGAATATATAGGAAGAGTTTGGAAAGAACACCAGCCAGACGACACTCAGGAGCCACATCAGAAGCCTCCCGACAAGTTTCCACTCGCGTCGGAAGACGAACAGGGCCACCAGAGAAACAGCCAGGGGCACTACGCCCAGAAACAGGTTCCTAGCAAGAAAAGTTTGAGATAAACGCCCGGTGAAAAGGAAGCGTATTCCCAGCATGGCAAAACAACCGGCCAAGGCCATAACAAACAAGAGCAGAGTCTTGATCGGACTGTTCAGACGCATCGACCGACTCATCTCAGCGTCCCCTCCGCAAACTTTGATTCTTAGGCTATTGTACCGGGGTGGCGATTTCTTTGTCAAACCGGGAGATAAACTGTGCTTTCGAGTGAACTGCTCACCCAGGTGAAGCACCTCAGGTCTCAACTCGCTCTGGGATCGGCACTTTTCGGCAGCCACACCCGCCCCCTGACGGGCCCCGAAGTGGCATCGCTGGAGGCCGAGGGCAACCGTTGCCGAGACTGGTCGCAGGTGAAGGTCGGACCTGGCTTTCAAATAGGTCAGATCAGGTCCAACCGTTTTTCAGGCCGGGTTGTGCTGGGGGATTTTGCCCAAGCCGGTGGCGTGTTTGACTCCGGCCTGGAGGACGTCGAAGTTGGCACGGGCGCATTGGTAGACCATTGCCTGCAGATCCGGCGCACTCTGGTGGAAGCCGGTGCTGACGTCAAAGGCTCCTGGCTTGATTGCTCGCAGCCCACCTCGTACGGGCTGGGAACTGAAATCAATGCCGGACTGGAAACCCCAGGCCGTGAAATCCGGCTTTGGGACGAAATGAACCTCGTCAGCGCACAGGCCTATCTCGAGGACCTAGACCTGCGGCGCGAGGTGGAGGAATTGGCCGCAGAAGTGAGTTTTGGGTACAGCGTGGTCTGTGCCGGGGTGAGGGTGATCCATTGCCCGAGGCTAGACCGGGTGTGGCTCGGGCCGGGTACCTTGGTACAGGGGGCTCTCAAACTTGAGAACTGCGCCTCTGTGGGAAATCTTGAGGAGCCGGTGACGTTGGGAACAGGCATACAGGTGATGGACGCCCTTTTTCAGGCTGGGGTGCAGATCGAGTCGGGGGCGCAGGTGTCTAGTTCGGTCTTCCTTGAGTGGTCGGGTGCCCAGCGCCAAGCCTTGGTCACACTGAGCCTCATTGGACCCAACACGGTAGTCGGGGGTGGTGAGGTGACCGCAAGCTTCCTCGGGCCTTTTGTCGGGTTTCATCACCAGAGCCTGCTCATCGCCGCCTGGTGGCCTGAGGGTAGGGGCAACATTGGTTACGGAGCCAATATCGGTTCCAATCACACTTCCCGTTCTCCCGACCAAGAGATCCGTCCGGGCGAAGGGACATTTTTCGGGCTGGCAACAGCAGTGAAGTTTCCGGCGAACTATCAGGATTCGCCCTACAGCATTCTGGCTTCGGGCGTGGTAACTCTCCCGCAAAAACTTTCCCTTCCTTTCTCGTTGATTTTGGATGAACCCCTCGATTCACCCGAAACCCGTGGGCTCAACCGCGTAATTCCCGGTTGGGTACTCAAGGAAAATGTCTACCTCCTTTTGCGCAATGAGATGAAGTTTGTCAGTCGTTCCAAGGCTAGGCGCCACGAGTTTGATTTCCGGATCTTCCGACCCGAGATTGTGGAGAAGCTGTGGAGGAGCCGAGTAGAACTGGTGAACATCCCCGAGCGTCCGGTCCATACCAAACACAATTTCCCGCCGGTGGGGAAAAACTACCTGCTGGAAATCGACCGTTTGGAAGCCATACGGGTTTACCTTGATTTTCTCAAGTACGGCACGCTCAAGCTGTTTGCCGAGCAAGTTCTCGACCAGGTGGCCTGCCCGGAAGAGTGGCTTCAGGGCATGTTCCGCCGCCTCAATTTTGACTACTTCTCAACCAGCGAGAATCTGGCCCACTACCTTGAACTCGAGCAGAAACTCCACGATTCGAGCGTCCGCGCCAAGACCAAGGACAACCTCCGCGGCGCAGAAATTATTCCCGATTATGCCCAATTCCATGTACCAGCAGAAGAAGATGCTTTCCTCGTTACCAAGCGCCTTCAAATTGACGCCTTGCACCGCAAGGTCGAGGCCTTCGAGGCAAAGTAGGCTTGTCCGACGCCTTGTGGATAACTTGTGGAAAAAATCCTTGGTGTGCAACATTGCTCAGAATTCTCCACGCTAAACCCTTCGATTTGGTCGACTTCCCGCACAAAGCTGTCGATTTCTCACGAACTTCTCACCATTGCTAACGGGCAAAATGGTTTTTGTGACTGATTTGCCGATTTAACGTCCACGATTTGCCGAGTTTGTCTGTTTCGTTTCCTGTTTCCTAGTTTCCATCGCAGAGGGGAAATTGTGGATAACTTGGGGAGAACTTGAAACTCCCGCTTGCTTACCGACCTTGACTCAGCTTCACCGATGCGGTTGAATGTCAACAAGATTTCGCGCAGAAACAAGGAGAACCTATGGCTACTTCCTACAAGGAATTGGGTCTGGTGAACACAAAAGAATTGTTTGCCAAGGCCGTCAAGGGTGGCTACGCCATCCCTGCCTACAACTTCAACAATATGGAGCAGTTGCAAGCCATCATTCAGGCATGTGTTGAGACCAAGTCGCCGGTTATCTTGCAGGTGTCGGCCGGAGCCAGAAAGTACGCCAACGCCACCCTGCTGCGTTACATGGCCCAAGGTGCGGTCGCCTATGCCAAGGAACTCGGCTACGCAATTCCGATCGTTTTGCACCTCGATCACGGCGATAGCCTCGAACTCGTGAAGAGTTGCGTCGAAAGTGGCTTCTCCTCCGTCATGATCGATGGCTCCCACCTGCCCTACGAAGAAAACATCAAGCTGACCAAGACTATTGTGGAGTACGCTCATTCCCACGACGTTACGGTTGAGGGAGAACTCGGGGTTCTTGCTGGAATCGAGGACGATGTGGTGGCCGAGCACTCAAGTTACACCAAGCCCGAAGAGGTCATCGACTTTGTGAAGCGCACGGGCGTGGACTCGCTGGCCATCTCCATCGGTACCAGCCATGGCGCGGTGAAGTTCAAGCGCGAGCAGTGCACCCTCAGCCCCGACGGTGTGCTGATTCCCCCCACCCTTCGTTTCGATATCCTCGAGGAAATTGAGAAAAAGCTTCCTGGCTTTCCCATTGTGCTCCACGGGTCGAGTTCGGTTCCCATGGACCACGTACGGGTTCTCGAAAAGTTCGGAGGCAAGTTGAAGGACCCTGTGGGTATTCCCGAGGAGCAACTTCGCAAGGCCGCCAAAAGTGCCGTGTGCAAGATCAACATCGATTCCGATGGTCGAATTGCCATGACCGCCGCGATCCGCAAGGTGTTCGCCGAAAACCCCAGCGAGTTCGACCCTCGCAAGTACCTTGGGCCGGCCCGCGACTCGCTTAAAGGACTGTATGCGCACAAGAATCAGAACGTACTCGGGTCCGCCGGGCACGCGTAAGTCGGGCCGATTTTTTGTTCGGATTGATAGAGGACCAGCCCAAGGGCTGGTTCTTTTTTGCCGTGCTAGGTTTTCTGAAGTGTTTCTTTGAGGCCCACGGCGAGAACTGACCCCAAAACGAGAGCGCCACCGAGCCACTGCCAGAGGCCCAGAACTTCCCCGAGGAAAAAATAGGCCGCCGCGGCCGTTACAACGGGAATCAGGTTCACTGCCAGCGAAGCTGTGGAGCGTCCTAGTTTGTCGAGGGCGTAGTTGTACAGCAGGTAACTCGCCGCCGAGCAAAACAACCCTTGGAAAGCAAGGTGCGACCACCCTGCCACCGAAGGCCAGCGCCAGTCGGGAAGCTCAGACAGTGCGAAGGGTACCAGGCTCAGGGCGCCGATGACCATTTGCCAAAGCGTCACTTGTAGGTTGGAATGCCCGGTCTGCAGGGGTTTCATAGCGAAAAGATAGAACACCCAGGCCACGGCAGCGCCGAGCATCAGCACGTAGCCCCACACGCTTCCGACGTTCTCTGCCTCCGGAACTCCTACGAGCAGTGCTACCCCCACCAGCGACACCAACGACGCGACGATGCCGAGGAGCCCGAGTTTTTTGCCGTCGACAAACCGCTCGGCGAGAAGAGTCAGGATGGGAATGCCCGCGATGATGAGGCTCGCAGCGGTGGCGGGAATGAGCTTAACACCATGGTTCTCGCAAAGAAAGTAGGCCGTGATCCCGGTAAGCACGCTCAGCACCAAGGCACCCTTGTCGCGCGGACTCCATTTAGTGCGCTCCCCAGCTCCGCGGCGTACCAGATTCACGAGCCCCAGGAAGGCCGAAGCCAAGATAAAGCGCCCTAGTGCCAGCGTCATAGGTGGAAACTCTGTCAACGCCGCCTTGATGGAGGGAAACGACAAACCCCAGGCTAACACGGGAAACGCCAACGAGAGCCAAGCGAGAAGCCGGCCTCTCAACGCAGCACCCTTCGCACCGCCAGCATCGCCAGAAAAAGCGCATCCAGTGCCAACAAGCCGAAAAAGAGGGTCGCTTTGCCCGTGGTTGCCCCGTAGGAATGAAAACCCTGGCCCAATAGGTTCACACCCATCCAGCTGAACAGCAAGACCGATAAACCCAGGGCGGCCGCGAAGGCCGTACCCCATTCCTGGGCCCAACCGGTAGCCCGGAGGTGGAGCACCAGAGCCGTCCACAAGATGATCAAAAGGGCACCATTCTCTTTGGGATCCCAGCCCCAGAACCGGCCCCAGCTCTGGTCGGCCCAGACGCCTCCGAGCAGCGTTCCGACAAAGGTGAGTGAAAGTCCCCACACCAGCGAGGCGGTGAGAGCCTTCCATAATGGAGTGAGATTTCCCGGGCCACGCCTCGAAGAGTTCCACAGGTAAGCATGGCCCAGAAGCGCTGAAACGAGAACCGCCGCGTAGCCACCTGAAACCGTCGATACATGCAGGGCCAGCCAGAAGTTGGTGTTCAACACCGCCTGAGGGGGAACAAAAGGATCCCCCCCGCCCACAAACAGCCCCGAGAAATAGGGGAGAATGGCCCCTGAAATCAGCGCCAGAACCGCCATTCCCCGGCCTGATTCCCGGTACACCAGCACAGTGGCCACCACCAGACACAGCCATCCCGTAAACAAAAACGTCGAAGGCAGGTTGGTCACCGGGGGCCTGCCGGTGAGCACCATACGAATCACCAACCATAGTGTCGAAACAGCCAGGCAGGCAAGGACGAGCGACTGCAGGCCAACATTGCGGGAGGGCGAGGGCCACCAGCGCGTCGTGAAGCCCGACAACGCCAAGAGACCCAGCAAAAAAACCCAGGGAACTGCGTTGTTCAGCAACTCAAGCTGAACCTGATTGACCAGCCCAAGCTCCCCCTGCGACCTCTGCGACCACAACGCCATGGTTTGCTCGGCCTCCTTCCATTGGCCCTTCTGACTCTGGTCACGCCAGTAAAGCCACAACCCAAGATCCTGCGTTTGGGCCTCTGTGCGCCCCGTTTGGGAGGCAAGCTGCAGGGGGGTGAGGCCCGCGCCTCTGGCGAGAAAAACACGGAAACCAGATTGTTCGGGCTCAGCGAGTGCCAACCAAGACTCAAGTGCCCGAGCAAACCGCAGGCCCTCTTGGCCCAGTGGAGTGGGGTCGTTCAGGTACCGAAGCCCCAGCGCCGATACCCGATCGGGCACGAGGAGCGGGGTGAGTTCTTCGAGCGAATACAACCTGCGGTCGGTGAAGTTCAGCCCTTCCGCGCGGAGGATGGCCGCATCGTTGACGAGAAATCGGGGCTCCACCGGGGAAGATTCAAACCCGGCCAACAGTTCCAGCAACCAGGTTGTGGCCCGGGAGTCGTTTTCACGGCCGGTGATGCGGAACGACAGAAGGCGCGCCCAGCTCTCGAGGGGCATCACACGACCTTCGGCCAACACAGGAAGACCGCGCCCCGCCATACTCCAGGATTCAGGCGGGCTGCTCGGGAGCCCCAGTGCAGACAGGGGTGCGGTCAAAAGGAGCAGAACTAAGGCGAGGATATTCATTTCTTGGCCCCGGGTCTCCGTAGTAGCAAGTGCAGAACCAGCCCCCCAAAGAGCAGCCCAGAAAGAGCATAGGGCAGAAACCCCCAAGCGTTGTTGGTGATCTTGAACACCGGTGCCATTTGTCCGTCCACCGTTTGCACCGAACTCTGGTAAATGGTGAACCCCTGAAATCTCAGCGGGAGGTTCATCTGGATGCGAGCTCTCTGGTCGATTCCCCCACCGGTGAGACGCACGTCGCTGATGTAGTCTGAGGGCTCGTTGCTGGCAGGGTACTTGGGTAAGCTGAAGGCCTCAACACTCAGGGTAAACGGTAGCCCCCGTGTAACCTCCTGAGGCGCATCCTTGACGAAGGCCACCTTCGAAGAAGCCCCCACCGGCAGACCAAGCAGGAGCTCCTCCTGCACCACCGCGAAACCGAACCCGGCGAGGCAGAACAAAATGAGAGCCAAATGGATAATCCAAAGCCCTGCGGTCTGCCAAGTGCGTTTCAGATTTTTCCAAGCCCCGAGGCTCAGGTTGATGGCTGTGAGGCCCAGCCAAAAAGGAAGCCCAGGAAGCGGAACTCCCTGGGCCCAGAAGAAGACTTGCGAGAAAGCCGTAGTTTGTACCGCGGTAGCGCCCCAGAGGGATTGCGCCAGCGTTCCCCCCAGCAATTCAAGGAAAAGCAAGGCCAGCAGGACAACGCTGACCTTTGACGAACCAAAACGGAACAAACTTGACGCTACTTGCTCACCTTGATTTCGTCGTAGGCGGCATCGTAGAGCTTCAGGTTTTCGCCCACATCACCACGGACTTCACTTTTTTTCGACAGCGAGGCCACGTCATAGCGGGGAGCTGCTTTGCGCAAAGACATGGTTTTGGGATACAGGCCCCCTGAGTAGCCGTACTCATCGTAGATCTTGGCCAGATTCTCAGGCTTGAGGATGAAGTTAATGAAGGTATAAGCATTGTCGACGTTTTTCGCAGACTTGAGAACCGCCATCACGTCGAGGAACATTACTCCCCCTTCTTTGGGGAAGAAGATCCCCACGTTGGCCTTGTCGGCCTCCTCCAACTCGGCAAATTGGTTTTCGGGATAGTTCAGCGCCACCCAGATTTCCTTTTTGGCAAAGGCCGACTTGATCAGGTCATTGTCGAACTTGACGATGTTCTTCTTCCAACCGATGACGGTGGTTTTGGCCTTGGTAATTTCGTCAGCACTGGTAGAATTGGCAGAGAAACCGTTGAACTTAAGGCCTGCACCGAGAATCTCACGGGGGTCGTCCATGAGCATGATGCGGTTGGCGTAGGCCGTGTTGTCAAGAATTGACCACGATGAACTTGCGTCGTCTACGGTGACTTTGTCTTTCCAGTACACAATAGCCGACGAACCAATGTTGTAGGGAATGCTGAAATCGTCCTTCGGGTCCCAGGTATTCTTGGAGGCCAAGCCAGGCTCAAGGTTGGCGAGTTCAGGAATCTTGGTCGTGTCGAGTTTAAGCAGCATGTCTTTCTGAATCATGCGGGGTACGAAATCGGTGGACGGAAACACCACATCGTAGTTTGCACCACCGAGCAGTTTGGCGTACATGTCCTCGTTGCTTCCGTAGGTGTCGTATACGACCTTGATTCCCGTCTGGGCTTGGAAATCCGTGAGCACCGACTCGGGAATGTAATCTTGCCAGTTGAACACCGACAGGTCTTTCGAGATGCTCTTGGGAGCACATCCAGACAGGATCAATAGGAGCGTGATCAGGACGAAAAGGCTTTTCTTCATCGGGCAATCCTTGAAACAGGAACTTGAAACCGGCAACGCCGGGATCGAAATTAGGAACGCTGAACGAAATACTTAATGGAACGGCGGGCTAGGAACAGGATCAACACCGTAACCCCAACGAGCACCACCGAAAAGGCGTTGATCTCGGGCGGCAACTTCCGCTTGATCTGATTGTAGATGAAGATGGGCAAGGTGTCCGAACCTGAGCCAGTGACAAAGAAGGTCACTACGAAATCTTCCAACGACAAGGTGAACGCCGTGATGAAGCCCGCGAGGATGCCCGGCACAGAAATGGGCAAAATCACCTTGGTCAGAGTCTGGTTCTCATTGGCCCCCAGGTCGCGCGCGGCCTCGATAATGGAATAATCAAACTCGCCGAGACGCGCCATCACCATGAGCAAGACAAAAGGAATAGTGAACGAAATGTGCGCCAGAATGATGGTGAATAGGTTCAGCTCCAACCCCAGCATACGGAAAAAGATCAGGAGCGACACGCCGATGATGATTTCCGGAAGAATCAGCGGCAGGAAACTCATGGCGCGCACGTAGGTCTTGGCCTTGAACCGGTACCAATTGATGGCAATAGCTCCCAGGGTTCCTATCACCGTCGCCACTGTAGAGGCGGTGAAAGCCACAATAAGGGTATTGCTTACGGCCATCCACAGGCGTGGTTGGTTGGTGAAAAGGCTTTCGTACCAACGCCAGGAAAAGCCCTTCCACACCATGGTGCGACCATCGTTGAACGAAAAAATCATGAGGACAACGAGGGGCAGGAACAAAAAAGCGATGGTTGTCCAGAAAATCGAGCGAGAAAGCGTCGGCTTGGTCACAATTCATCCTCTGCTATCACAACTTGGTGCTGCTGTTCCTGCCGATTATTGTACACGGTATACACCACCAGGCCGGCCGCCGAAAGCAGGAGGATGAGCACCGAAAGAGAGCAGGCCATCGGGTAGTCACCGGTGAACTTGAGCTTGCTGGTGATGAGCTGGCCTAGCATGAAGACATTGGAGTTTCCCATCACGTCGGGAACCGCAAAAGTCCCGAAGATGGGGATAAAGGTGAACAAGACAGCCGTGACCAGTCCGCCGCGAATATTGGGCAACAGCACCGACCACAACGACCGGTTGTGGCTGGCCCCCAGGTCGCGGGCCGCTTCCAGCAGGCCGAAGTCGAACTTCTCAATGGTAGTGAACAGCGGCAGAATGGCAAACGGCAGGTTGGTGTACACCAATACCACCAGCACTGCGTAATCGTTGAACAAGAACTGTATAGGCTCCTTCAGGACCCCCATCGCGAGTAATGACTCGTTCAAGATGCCCGACTGACCCAAAATGGCCACCCAAGCGTAGATGCGGATCATGAAATTGACCCAGAAGGGAATGATCACCAAAAACAGCAGCAAAGTGTTGTTCTTGCTGCGCGCGATGTAGTAGGCGCAGGGAAGGGCGATCAGGATGGTGAGGAGGGTCGCCGACACCGCCATGATGAGGGTGTACCCAACAATGTCGAGATAGATGAAGCTCCCGCTGGCGGTCTGCCTAAAAATCTCGGCGTAGGCGGAGAGGTCAAACTCCCACCGCACCCCGCCCCCGGTCTCACGGGCCAAAAAACTGTAAACGAAAACGATCAGCATGGGGACCAGGAAGAAGAGGCTGATCCAGGTGGTCAGGGGGAGCGAATACAGGGAGCCTGACCGGCTTTTCATATCAACTCCACGATGTAGCCGTCGTCGGCGTCCCAGTTGAGGTACACCTCATCGGTCCAGCGGATGGCGGGGCCACGCTCCAAGTAACTCTCGTGTTGTTGGTACACTTTGAACTGCGGGCTCTCGTCGGTTTCGACGTAAAACTGGCTCTGGAAGCCGGAGTAGACGGTCTCGGAAACTTTACCGTGGAAGATGTTGAAGTCTTCGGGCAGGCCCAACGGCTTTTCTTTGGTGATGTCGATCTTCTCCGGGCGGATGGCGTGTCTTACCCGGTGGCCCACCTCAAAATACCGGTCGCTGGTCACCATGATGGGTCCCAACGAGTCGGTGTCAATGGTGTAACGGTTGTCAACGTGGGCGGTGATTACCCCGTCCATGACGTTGGTTTCGCCGATGAACTTGGCCACAAAGGTGTCGGCTGGAGCTTCGTAGATCTCGAACGGGGTGCCAATTTGCAGCACCCGGCCTTCATTCATCACAGCGATACGGTCGGAAACTGAAAGGGCCTCAGACTGGTCGTGGGTCACATAGATGAAGGTGATTCCTATTTTGTCGTGAATCAGGTCGAGGTCAACGAGCAGTTGATGGCGGAGTTTAGCGTCAAGAGCCGAAAGGGGTTCGTCGAGCAGGAGCACCGAGGGCTCGTTGATGAGGGCCCTGGCGATGGCTACCCGTTGCTTCTGCCCTCCCGACAACTGGTTGGGCTTCTTGTTTTCGTGCCCCACCAGATGCACCAACTGCAGGTAATGGGTGACCTTTTCTTGGATATCCGCCTTGAGAAGCTTCTTCAGTCGAAGGGGGAAGGCGATATTTTCAAAAACCGTCAGGTGCGGAAAAAGCGCGTAGTTCTGGAAAACCGTGTTGACGTGACGCTCGTTGGGGGCTAAAGGAAGCACATCGGTCGTATCGAGGAAAACCGACCCGCTCGAGGGGTCTTCAAAGCCAGCGATAATCCGCAGGAGCGTTGTCTTTCCACAGCCAGAGGGGCCCAAGAGCGAGAAAAACTCCCCCTTGCCGATGGTCAGGCTCACGTTTTTTAAGGCATGAAAATCCCCAAACTTCTTGTCAGCGTTTTCGACACGGACTTCGCTACCTTTCATTTGGGAAATGTGAGGTCAAACGCCGCCAAGTGTCAAGAAGAAGTCCTTCCATGGGCAGAAAAAAGCCACGGGAGTCCGTCGTCCGCTTGGACATTTTAGAGGCTGCGGTTCCCACCTCAAACCGACAGCGCCTGCAGAATATCTCTAAGGACGTCTTGGGGATGTTCCAGCCCCACCGAAATCCGGACAAGTCCGGGTGTGATTCTCACCGCCAGTCGTTCGGCTTCCGAGAGCTTGGAATGGGTGGTCGAGGCGGGGTGTGTCGCGGTGCTCCGGCTGTCGCCTAGGTTGGCAGTGAGGCTGAGCATCTCGAGGTGGTCGAGGAACTTGCGCCCCGCTTCGAGTCCTCCCTTAAGTTCCAATGTCAACATTCCGCCTCCACGACGCATCTGTCGCTTGGCCAGAGCCACTTGCGGATGACTGGCCAGAAAGGGGTATGTCAACGCTGCGAGAGCCTTGTGATTCTTCAACTCGTTGGCGAGGAACTCGGCGTTGTCGCAGTGGCGGTCCATGCGCACGGCCAGAGTTTCCAGGCTTTTGGAAAACAACCAACCGTTGAAGGGGGAAAGAGCAGGTCCAGTTTGCCGCACAAAAAAACGGATCTTCTCAATCAAAGCGGCGCTTCCCAAGATGACCCCACCCAAGCCCCGGCCTTGGCCGTCGATGTACTTGGTGGCTGTGTGCACGACCAAACTGGCACCCAGTTTTAGAGGATTCTGGAGGTAAGGCGTGGCGAACCCGTTGTCTACCACGAGGATCAAGTTTTTCTCTCGGCACAACTGAGACAGGAACTCAAGATCGACCAAATCGAGGCCCGGGTTTGTGGGGGTTTCCACGTAGACGAGCCTAGTGGCGGGGGTAACGAGTTTTTCCCAGCTCTCGGGAGCAAGTAAATCGAAGAAGGTCGTGGTGATGCCGAAACGGGGTAGAATTGTGGAAAAAAGTTGATAGGTGGAGCCAAACAGCGACCTGCCAGCCAGAATATGATCGCCTGCCGACAAGGTGCCTGCCAGAGCGCCGTAAACGGCGGCCATGCCGCTGGCGGTGGCCACCCCGTCCTCGGCCCCTTCCAAGACGACCATCTTATCAACAAACTCATCGTTGGACGGGTTGTCGTAGCGGCTGTAAATCAGCCCCGCTTTTTCGTTGGCAAAAATGGCTCGGGCGTCCTCGGCATCATCAAACAAGTAACTCGAGGTCATGTAGATGGGAGCGGCGTGTTCGCGGTGAGGAGAGCGTTCCGATTGCGTGCGAATGGCCTGAGTCTCAAAATTGTCGGAAGGGTAAGGATTCTTATGCATGCTTCACCTCCCAGCTGAAGGTGATCTTGGCTGTCGCTTCGAGGGTTTTTGCCACTGAGCAATACTTTTCCATCGACCGTTTCACGGCAAACTCGGCCTTGCTGTCTTCGATGGCGCCGGTAAGCAAAAAATGCACATGGATGGTTTCGAAAAGGGAGGGCTCCACCCCAGGGGTCCGGTGCCCCTCGATGTTCACTTCAATATCGTCGAGTTTCTGCTTGCTCCGTTCGAGTATGGTGACAACGTCGATGGAAGCGCAGCCGCCGAGGGCGCCAAGCAGAGTCTGCATGGGCCGAAAACCGCGACCGGTACCGCCGATGTCGGGGCTGGCGTCCAAAGTGAGGGTGTTGCCCTCCTCGTTGGAGGCCTGCAGAAAATAGGGCGCTTCGAGCCGCTTCACCGTGATCTTCATGATACCTACACTAGCCGGAAATCCGTGGGTTTCGCAATCGTACCTGCCACCCAGCCGGTAGACCAGCAAAGTTGCAGGCTGAAGCCGCCTGAGGGTCGATTGATATCCAAAAGATCACCGGTGACAAACAAGTTCTTGAGTCGCTTGCTCTCCATGGTACGGAAATCGACTTCGTCGAGGTGCAGGCCTCCTGAACTGACAACGGCCCGGGACTCGTCCATCAGGCTCTTGAAGGTGAGTGGGAACTCCTGAAGGTTCTTGCGCACCGCCTGCCGTTCTTCGCGGGTCAACTGATTGAGGGGCTTTTCCGGGTCTGCCTTTGACGCCTCGATCACCTTGGCCATCAACCGCGGAGGCGCCATTCCTGCCAGACCATTCTTAAGTTTTTTTCCAGGTGCCGAGGCAATCCGCTCCTGCAGGTCGCGGTCGAGTTCCTCGGCGGTGAGCTCGGGACGGAAGTTCAGCCGCAACTCAAGTTCCCCTTGGCGCGAAGTCTTTTGACGAAGACTCGAGAGCTCGGAAGCCATGTTGAGCACCAAGGGCCCCGAAAGTCCAAAGTGTGTGATCAGGAACTTTCCATTCCGTGCCAAATGCTTCTCTCCCGCCACCCAAGCCTCAAGGCGGCCTTGAGCGAAGCTCAGCCCTTGCAGTTCACCAATCCACCGTTCTTTCACTGCGACAGGTACCAGCGAAGGCTCGGGAAATCTCACCCGATGTCCGAGTTCGCTCAACCATCCAAAACCATCTCCGGTGGAGCCTGTTTCCGGGTGGGAGGTGCCTCCCGTAGCCAAAACGATCCTGTCTCCCTTGAGCAATCTGCCACCGACAAGGACTCCCGCGATTCGGCCCTCGGACGCCTGAAGACCGGTAACTTGGGCGGACAACTGGACGGTGACTTTTTGCCGCTTAAGCTCGTCAACCAGCACGCGGAGCACCGACTCGGCCCGGTTGTCCGCCGGAAAGGCCCGCTGATTGTCTTCTATGTGGTAGGGCATGCCTCGGCTGGCAAACCATTGGAGGCAGTGCTGGGAATCAAACTTGGTGAACGGAGACAAAAGCGCTCGGAATGCCTCCCCGTAAAGGGAAGCTAGGGTGCGAACATCGGCCTCGGCGTTGGTGAAATTGCAGCGTCCACCCCCGGAGATGCGCAGTTTTTCGCCCAGCGCCGCATTTTTCTCCAACAAAGTGACCCTGGCCCCGCACTCAGCCGAGCGGAGCGCGGCCATCATGCCGGCGGGTCCCCCGCCAACGACAATCACGTGCATGACAAGAGTCTAGCCGATTGACGAGCTTGAAAAAAGGCGGGGTGGGGACTAGGGTGAAGGTATGGATCTCAATCAACTGCACCGTGAAACCTTGCTCCCCCTCGATACCGTAAAGGGTCGGTGGAAAACCCTGGGCTCCCTTTCGCCCGCCGCGCGCAGGGTGCTCGACTCCGGTGCTCTAGCCGCCGCCTGGAAAGTCACCCCTCAGGACGCCCTCAGCTTCCTTTGGAGTTGTGCGGCACTCGGCGGTATCAACGTGCGGTGGCAAACGGTGGCCCCCAAGTCGGGTTGGGTAACTCAGGAGTCTTCCACTCCCCAAACTTCTTCGGGGCGTGTAGTTCTTTCCTTTGGTGACGACGAGTACTCTGGCTCCTGGGAGGCCTATGCCGACCTCCGTCAGGTTAACGCCAAGCCCCGAGCCCCCTCCTGGTTCAAGACTCTTCAACCCGGCGAAGTTGGCCGCCTTGATATTGAGGTTGTGGAAGGCGAAAGCTACGAGGTGATCTGCCTCGAAAACGGCGCTTCGATGACCCTAACCGTCGATACGGCCAAGATCACCGGTGGTCGCAGTTTCATAGGAAAAATGAAGCAATATCGGGCACAAAAGTTTTTGCTTGGCCTCCAAGGGCGAGTTATCGACCTGCGAGTGACCAGCGAGGGTTTTGAGAGCGAGCAGGCCCTCATCGCCCCTGGTAACCTCGTGTATTGGCTCGAAAACCTCACCGATGGTCCGGTAGCCGTGCAGATCTGGAAGGCCGCAGTTCCGAAGTTGGCGGTTGTTTCTTGGCACGACGAGTTGAAGCAGAGCGTTGGTTTGGTGGGATTCCGGCGCTACTGGTCAACCTTGAAACTCGCAAATGGCTTCCAGCGACCCGTCGACGGGGTGTGCTTACTCACTTTGGATTTCACGAGTACGGGGAGCTTTTCCAGCGGCGATGATGCGCAGTTGTACGCCGAACTGGAAGCGTTGTCGCTGGCGTTGACGGTGATCATAGAAAAACACTCGGGTTCCCTGGTGGCACGTTTCGGGTTGACCTTGACCGCTGCTCTTCCTTCCGCTCTCCATGCCTTGGAAGTCGCGGTGGCAGCCCGGCGGGGCAAGGGCAATCTGGTACCCTGCCTCACCCTTTCTGCCGGCAGGGTTCTCCTGACCGACTTCCAGGGCGTTCCCTCGCTTTTCGGAGCCCCGTTGCACAGGGCACGGCTGCTCGAAGCAAAGGGCGAAACCGGCGAACTTTGGCTCGCTGAGGGCTTTCACCAACTCGAAGGTGTATCAGAGCGCTTGATCGAGTTGGGATTAGCCGGTGAAAGTCAGATGGTGCGGCTGGGTACTGGCCAGGAAACTCAAGCCTACCGGATTGCGTCGTCGGGAACTTCCCCGGCCTGATACCGCTTCAGAAAAGTGTCGTAAGCCTTCATTAAAGTTCTCACCACAGGGGAAAGGGCCACGGGTTTGTCGTCGATGAGAGCTAAAGGCATCACCTTGGTAGAAGTTGATGTTAAAAAAACGCCCGACCAGTGAGAAAGTTCCAAGGCGGGTAGTGGCCTTTCCAGTAGCTCAATGCCCATTTCACGAATCACGTGTTGCACCGTCAACTTCGTTACCCCTTCGAGCACCTCGGAGGCAGGTGGGGTAAAGATGCGGTGGCCGTCGGTAACAAAAAGGTTGGTGCGGGTCCCTTCGGTGGCTTCCCCTCGGCGGTTCACTAAAAGCGCATCGTAGGAGCCCCTATTTTTGGCTTCCCGGTAAGCGAGGAAGCTGGTCAGCATGTTGAGGCTTTTGGCCTGAGGGTATAAACGTTCACCTTCCCAAGTGATGGCGGACCCTCCCTGACTGTAATTTTTGCGGTCGGGGAACAGCGGGTTGAGGCACATGAGGTAAAGCCGGGCCTCGCTTGTGGTGTTTCCCCCGATCAGAAGAGCCTTCAAGTTGGCATCGCTCACGCCATTGGCGGCCACGAGAGCCTGCACAAAGCGGGCAAAATCTCCCGTCTTCCAGGGGTGTTCTAAATGCAGTATCGCTGCACTATGCCATAACCGCTGCTCGTGTAAGGGCGCAAAGTGCACCACTCCCGCCCGCACCTTCAAGGTTTCGTACACGCCAAACCCGTAGGCAAACGCGAGGTCGTCGGCCCCAATTGTTGCCTCCCCGAGGGGTTTCAGCTCACCATTGAGGGAAAACCAGGGCCCATTCACCTGGCTATTCCGGGTAGCTCAGATTCTCGGGCTTAGGAGCCGCGACAACATCCCTTAGGTAGCGTCTGGCTTCGAACTGCGCCATCTCGAGGTTGTGGTCGCGCCAGTTGCCACACTCGGCCGCCGAAGCTCCTGGGACTTCCCCGCGATATGCCAAGGTCCATTCGAGGAACTCCTTCACAAGGTGGACCACCTGGGCGCTGGTCAGTTGACCCTCGAGAACCATGTACAATCCCGTCCGGCAACCCATGGGTCCGAAGTACACGGTTCTGGCACCCCATTCGGCGTGCGACCGCAGAAACGTCGCCCCCATATGCTCCAACGTGTGGATAGCAGGAATGTCGAGGACGGGCTCGTTGTTGGGCTCGGTCATGCGAAGGTCGAAGGTCGTCAAAACTGAGGCACCGAAGCGGTCGACGCGCGAAACGTACACTCCGCGCTTCAGGCGCAGGTGATCGATGCGAAAGCTGGCAATCTTTTCCATGAAACTTCCTTGTGCCCTCAAGAGGGCAGATTTTTGAGCAATTCCAATACCAACCGGGAGGAGTTCTTCGAAGCCAAGGGCAGGAACTCTTCGAACTTCACAGGCGATTGCTTTCCAGCAATGTCAGAAAGTGCCCGGATGATGACGAAGGGTGTGGAAAACAAGTGGCAGGTTTGCGCAATTGCACCGCTCTCCATTTCCACGGCACACAAATCTGGAAACCTGGCCCTCAGGCGTGCCAGCACTTCTGACTGGTGAACGAAGATGTCTCCGGAGCCGACCAACCCTGTCGATTGGCCCATTTCTGCTGGAAGTTCGCCCGTTTCCTTGAGCCGCAAAAAGCACTGCAAGGTGAGCGCCACCAGCTCGGGGTCGGCAGCATAGCGAGCCGGCAAACCAGGCACCTGACCGGCCGCATAGCCGAAGGCGGTAACATCGACATCGTGGTGCAAAACCTCTGTGGAGATCACCACATCTCCAAACACTTGCCCGGCCAATAGGCCTCCGGCAGATCCAGTGTTAATGACCCTCTCAGGGCGGAAAGTTTGCAACAGAAGACTACAGCCGACCGCTGCGTTGACTTTGCCGATGCCGCACTGCAGCAAAACGACGGGCTTGTTCGCGAGTTGTCCCGTGAGGAAGGTCATACCCGCCATTGTGGTCTTTTGAACATCTCTCATCAGGGCCTTGAGAGTTTCTACTTCCGGACCCATGGCCCCAATGATCCCAATCATAGCCAGAGTGTAACGGGGTCTGGAAGTTTTCGCCAGAATCCACTACAAAGATGTTGAATGAACTTTAGACCCCAACAGTGGACCTCACAGGTCTTTGGAATACTTTTTTCGACTTTGATTGTCAGTTGTGGTGCGCAGAATCTGGAGTTTTACCTCTACCCCCAAGCGCTTTCCGCTGGTATTGCTGAGGTGCAGTCTCAGGAGCCTCTCGGTGGACTCGAGGTTGTCGGTTACCTTCCGGACTGGAAGATCAATTCGCTCGACCCCGCGCAGGTCCGCCACCTCACCGATCTGGTGTATTTCAGTGTCGCGGTCCAAGCCGACGGAAAACTCGCTACCAAGGGCCTCACACCCTCCCACCTCAATTTCCTGCAAAAGGTGAAGCGCGAGTATGGTATCCGAGTCATTCTAGGAATCACCGATTTCAAGTCCAACGGTTCGCTCGCCCAAGTGGCGAGTTCACCGTCTTTGCGGGTCAAGTTTGCCAAGAACCTTGCGGACTATCTGCAGCAGTTGGGCTTTGACGGAGCCGATATTGACTGGGAGTATCCCTCGAGCACCCAAATGCCCGACTACGAAAACCTCTTGTGCGAGGTGAAAATCGCTTTTTCCAAGCAGGGCTACCGCCTTTCGGTGGCCCTGAGCCCAAGCCATCCACTCACACCCATCGGGTATGAGATGGTCGACAGGGTCCATGGCATGATGTACGACGATGAAGGCAAGCACGCCACGCTGGAAAAGATTATTGTGCAGGTGGAAGCCATGATTCGTCATGGGGTTGAACCCTCGAAACTCCAGCTGGGGCTTCCCTTTTACGGGCGGGGCTACACTGCCCACGGGCCCAAATGGTCACAAGCTTTGAGCTACAAAGACCTGCAGGAGCGTTTCAGCCCCGAGCCGCAACAGGACACCGCATCGGGTTACTACTTCAATGGTCTAGACACAATCCGGCAGAAAGTACGCTATGCCAAAGCGGCAGGGTTGTCTGGTATCATGGTGTGGGAAATCGGCCAAGATACCACCGACTCCAGCAGCCTTCTCAACGCCATCACCGAAGTGCGCCAAGGTCTGACAAGGCTGAACTAAGTTGGAGCAAACCCCGTTCGAATGCCGGTGGTTGCTTCAGCAAGCTGTAAACCAGCACCCCAGACTCCTGCACGTCATAGAAGTACCCTGGATGAAGCGCCAAAGTGTGCTCCTCCAGCAAATACAGCGACCACTTCTCGTCATCCCAGCCCCGGGGAAGATTTGTGAACCTGAGCAGGCCATGGATGCCTCCCTGGGCGTGGGGAGCCAAAACTCCCGGCCAAGTGTCCAGCCAGACCCCCAGGGCTTGTCGGTTGATGGCCAACAGGTCTCGCACTTCTTGCTGCCACGGGCCCATTTCGCGAAACAATCGCGGCAGAAGTGCCTGACTGAAGCTGTTGGCCGAAAGCAAAAGGTCATTGGAGAACTCAAGCTGTTGGCACGCCTCGGTTTTCCACGCCTCGGGTCCGCTCAAGGCCATCCAAGCGAGCTTGAGGTCGGGGCTACCGAACCGTTTGCTGATGCCGTTTAACGTGACAACTTTGACTTCGGGAGAAACCTCAGCAGGGCGCGGTAGCTCGCCTTCAGTCAAAAAGGCGTCGAAAACCTCATCGAAAACGAGCACGGCCCCACGGTCCATGCAGAACTCACCCACCCGTGCCAAGTCGTTTGCCGTGTAAACCCGGCCAGTGGGGTTGTTGGGGCTAATCACTACCACCAGTTTCAACCTGTCAGGCGAACTCTGACCCCAAGAGAACGGCTGGTCGTAGAAAACAACTTTGAGGTGGGCCCGCTCCGCCAAATGTTCAAAAAGGGGGTAGCCGGGGCGCGGTAAGGCGACCACATCTCCAACGGAAGCAAAAGTGGTGAACAGGGTCAGATACGCTTCTGAGGTCCCGGCTGTAAGAAACACATCCTGAGCAGAAACAGGACATCTCGCCGACCTGTAGAAACTGGCGATGGCTTGGCGGGCCGCCAAGGCTCCTCGGCTTTCTGGTTCGTAGCAGCGCGAGCCCAGCCATTGGTCGAACTCTTCACGCAACAGGTTTGCCCCAGGCAGGAGGCCATTATGGTGGAAGTTAGAATCGGTGAGGTCAATAAAGCCGTCCTGGAGCCGTGCCCTGTCATAGGCCTGGCTCCAGAGGCTGGCTTCAACCATGCTCTTTAGTCGTCACAAGAACCGAATCATGGAGCAACGGCTTGGACTTTACATGGTTTTCAAAGATAGAAAACTTGGCTCCATGCGCGTCGGTCCCGGTATGGGCATTCATCGGATCAAGGAAGGTTTTCGTCCCCGAAACGAATTGGTACAGCAAGGTTCCGGCAGGAAGGGCCAACTTTATGCCATAGTGGCCCGGCTCTTCTTCTTCCAAATAATTCGTGAAAGGGTCCCAGTTGTTGAAGTTTCCCACCAAGGCAATTTGTTGTCCTGGTTTTGAAACAAAACGAAACTCCACCTCGCCTTCATACAGCGATTCGGGAGTATGCTTGTGAGGTAAGTCTGCTGCCGTCAGGTTGAGCCGTGACAGCACGATTCCCGCGTCGTTGCGGTAACGATTCTTATTCTGTGGGTCACTCTGCCAGAGTCCATCGACGATGAGACGGTAATCCAGCGGCATGGGAGAATCGGCCGCCAGGTCGTAGACCAAAAAATAAACATTGTTTTGGTTGCGGAAGAACAGATGTTTCACACGCCATTGCTCGTGCGCAAACGCTGCTGCTACGTAACGTGGTTTTTGGTCACTCTGAAAGCTCAGCAGTACTTGGCGATCACGAACCATGGGCGGCACGGCCTTCGTGAGGTTGTTCACCTGCAGGTGCATCCAGGTGTTGATATTCTCAGGAGCTGGAGTCGAGGGCGGCGGCAGTGTAACCGGGGCCGACGATTCTCCTTCCGAGGCAAGTAAAGGAGAAGCCAAAGCGAAGAGTATGGTCAACATCAATGTCATGAACTGTTTCATTCTGTTATACTTTTCGGTGTTTTCCACAAAGGGTTGAGCGCGATTCTCCGATAAAGTAACAAGATGCCCTCGCTAGAAGCTGTTGAACAGTTTAAGTCCATCGTCACGAACCTCGCCAATGAGCCACAGATCCGCGCCAAGATGGGCCTGCCGGCCGAGGAAATCACCCCGCCCGAAGCCGGAATGTCGCAGGATTTGGCCTCACTCATCGGTGGCATGCCGACCGCTACCACTGAAGCCGACACAGCCCAAGGGCAGGGTGTCGAACTAGAGTCGGATGAGGCGAGCGAGGAGACCGGCTCGGAACTCGAGGATGTTTTTGGTTCCGAAGTTACTCCAGAGGACAGCGATGCGGGACCCAGCATGGACGACCTTTTGGGACCCGCCCAGCCCGAGGAAACCTCTTTTGAGGATCCGTTTGCCACCCCGCTCGAGACTGTTGATGACGCGGCCCAAGACCTCGGACTTGGCGGAATCGATGACGCCCTGGGCGTCGAAGAGGAAGCTTTCGGCTCGACTGCAGACCAGTCGTTTGGCGCCCCACCGGAGGTTAGCGATTTCGGCAACGATATTGCCGAACCGGGCGAGGATCTGCCCGCGCTTGACGATTTCGGAGGCTTCGAGACCCCTGAGGTACCCGACATGGGTGCAACCGAGGATGCCTTCGGCCCGCCTCCCGTTGCCAACACTTCTGACCCTAGTGGTGTTTCGGCAGACGAGGAGTTTGAGTTTGCGGCCGATGGCGAAGCCGGTGACTTCCCTGAACTAGCTGGGTTTGCCAATACCAAGGAAGAGGATGTCGAGGCCTTTGATGCCCTTGGTGTGGCCGATGAGTTTGGCCTCGGCGATTTTGAGTCGCAGTTTGGCATTACCGCCGATGATCAGGCCGACCCGGAACTCCTGAACCCAGCCCAGTCCATAGATGCGGAGATCGAGGCTGCCCAGAAGACCCTCTCTCTCACCGAAGAAGAGTTTCTCACCATCCGGCAGGTACTTGGACGCTTCCCTCTCAACCTGAGACTGGCTGTTGAAGAGGCCATCGGGGAAAAGGCCCTGGTGTTCGACGATCTCGACAAAGTAGTACGGCTTCTCACAGACCGTGCGCCGGTGCGGACCATAGCCAGTACCGTCGGCAAGATCCTCGGCCGTAAAATTGTCATACCACCCGGCTTTGAAAAAGGCACCGGCGAGCAGATCGAAGCGCGTCAAGCAACGCTCTGGTACAACATGCGCACGATCATGTTCCCCATCGTCCGCGTGTCGGTAGTAGTAACCGTCGTAGTGGCTCTTTTGGTGGTTCTGGGCTGGAACTATCTTTTGAAACCTTGGAAAGCAAATGACCTTTACGAGAAGGGACTGGCACAAATACATCAGAACAACGGGCTCGAGGCCGATGATTTGTTTGCGCAGGCCAATTACGAGTGGCCGGCTCAAGATCGCTTCTTTCAGTTTGCCAGCGCCTATCTGGATACCGGAGACTACGAACGGGCCCGTCGGAAGTACCTGGAACTCCTTCAGCCGACCGTCCGTCCTTTCCTCGACGAGGACAAAGCCCGCCTGAAACTGCTTTATGGCGACAAAGTTGCTCCTTTACCGAACGGCCTCAAGGAGTCGGAGGTTCCAGCCCGTCTGGCCGAAAAGAAAAAGGCTCTCGATGCCTGGTATGGCTATGTGTTCCGGCTCTTGTCAGAAGGAAAAGACAGCAGCCTGTTGCTCGATGCAGACATCAAAGGCGAGGTGCTTTGGAACAATCCTGTTGAACAGGGTTTCCTGGACCTCAGTAAGTTTGAAACCGAATACGGCTTTGAAGGCCTAGACAAGAATGCCCACTACCAACGGGCCGATACCGTGCTCGAAGCGCTTTTTTCGACTAATCCCAACCATAAGGCAGCTCTCTTGCGCAAGGGCGACAATCAGTTGGCCTGGGCGGAAGACCTATCGTCTGCCGACCACCGCGACGGGGCCAACAACGCCTTTAGCCTGTACATGCAAGTCTACGGGAAAGACGCACCGATCACCTGGCGTTTTGTCAAACTTTTCCTCATCGAGGACAAAGAAGAAGAGCTCCTGAGTTTGGAACAATTTGTTTTGCTCAACAAGAGATTGGCCACCGACGGTGAGGTTGTGGCTCGTCTTGCCCAATGGCTTCTCGACAAGCACCTGACTCGCCTCGAGGAAGAAGCGACCAAGCCCGAGCGAATGCTCACCCTCGAAGAGGAATATGGCATACGCCCTGAACTGGTACGCGAAGAGGAACCGGCTCCCGTGCTTGCCGAAGCCCCCGCTGCCGCCGAAGCCCCTGCCGCGCCAGCCCCCGCTGCCGGTCATAGCGTAGCTCGGTCAGGTAGTGGCGGCGGCGAGGGTGGTGGAGGTGGTGGCGAGGGAGGTGGTGGCGAAGCCGCTGCGCCGGTTCCCTTTGACCCGCCCTACAAGTATCCTAACAGCACCGAACCGTACCGACCCGACTACCTGGAAAACCTCGAGACAATTGTTCTGCGGGCGATGGATACGCAGAAGGAACTGCCTGAACTCCACTTCCAGTTGTCCCGCTACTACCGCGTGATTGGCGACCCGGAGCAGGAAAAAACTGCTCTGAGCGCCGCTGATACTTATTTCCTCAGGCTCAAGCCGAGGTTGCTCCAAATGAATGACCGCCCCTCGATGCAGGTGGCCACCCTCAACCGCATCGGCGAAGTGTTTGTGGCGCGTTCCGAACCCCTGCAAGGAGAGCAATACTTCCTCCAGGCTCAGGCCAGGTTTGAGCAGGACCAAAGCCTCGGCCTACTCAAGTTGACGCCGGCCACGGCGCAGGTTTATCTCAACCTCGGTAACCTTTACTACAAACAGACACCAGGTACCGCCGAGGCCGAAAAGAATCCTGGTGGCTGGGAGGAAGCTTTAAAGCTCTATGAGACGGGCCTTCAAGGCAACATCGAAAGTCCCGAGGTCACCTATCGCATGGGGGTTATCCTCTACGAAAAGAAAGACTACGCGGGTGCGGTCAGGGAGTTCTTCGAGCTCGATAAGCAGGGCCTCTGGCGTGGCAACTGGAACTTGCTTTACTCGATGGCCAACGCCCTGTTTCGAAACGGCAATTATTTCGCCGCCGAAGGTTACTACCGGCAGCTGTTGGCCATGCTGTTGGACAAACGTTCACGCATCAAAGACCTCGACGTGACCACCAAACGCACCGATCGTGCACTCCTGCAACGTATTTTCCAGGTTTGGACCAACCTAGGCGCCACCCTTTACCGGGGAGCCCACGCCTTTAAAGCTGGTACGCGAGAGTTCCGCGAGGCGCTGACCGACCTGACGACGGCTCAAGGGATGGCCATTACCCTCGGGCTAGACCTTTATGGGACCCGTAAAGAGTTTGATATCACCATGGTCAATGACTCCACCATTCAAGCCCTGCGTGATGAACAGTCGCGCATTGTGGCCCAGACCCGCAAAGACAAAGGCCTCGTAGAAGCAAATCTGAAAGTGTTGGCCCTCGTGGAAACCACACCCCCGGGGCGCCGTGGCGATCTGGTGCAAGACCTTGAAATCTTCGCCGGACTCCCCCTCGAACTGAACCAGCTCGAAGCCCCTTGATCAAGGTTCGCCTTCCCAATACCCTTCTTACTCAGGAGTTCCCCCAATGACCAAATCCATCGCCGTTCTTTCGGGAGACGGCATCGGCCCCGAGGTGATGCAAGAGGCCCTTAAGGTGCTCGACAAACTCGAGAAGATCACGGGAGTCACTGTCGAAAGAACTTTTGCCGACGTGGGTGGGATAGCGATCGACAACCATGGTAAAGCCCTACCTGAGTCCACGGTGGCGACTTGCGAAGCCTCCGACGCCATCCTATTCGGCTCCGTCGGGGGACCTCAGTGGGAGAAGTTGCCGGGGCCTGAACAGCCCGAACGCGGCGCCTTGTTGCCCTTGCGCAAGCACTTTAACCTCTACGCGAATCTCCGTCCGGCCATTGTGTTCCGCGGCTTGGCGGGTGCGAGTCCACTCAAAGCAGAAATCATTGGCGATGAACTCAACGTGTTAGTCGTGAGGGAACTCACCGGCGGTCTGTACTTTGGAAAAAAGGAACGCCAAACCGACTGGGCCAGCGACACCATGGTTTATACGCGCATGGAAATCGAGCGCATTGCCCACATCGCCTTTCAGGCGGCGCGCATGCGAGGTAAGAAACTTTGCTCCATCGACAAAGCCAACGTCCTCACCAGTATGGTCTTTTGGCGCGAGGTCGTGACCGAAGTTTCTCAGCAGTACCCGGACGTCTCGCTCAGCCACATGTACGTCGACAATGCGGCCATGCAGTTGGTGCGCAACCCCCGTCAGTTCGATGTCATATTGGCTGAAAACATGTTCGGCGATATCCTCTCCGACGAAGCGTCCATGATTGCAGGTTCTTTGGGCATGCTACCTAGCGCGAGCCTCGCAGGTGCTCCCGAGCCGGGAAAAGGGGCTTTTGGTCTCTTTGAACCTTCCGGTGGGTCGGCTCCCGACATTGCCGGTCAGGGAATCGCCAATCCTATCGCTCAGATTCTTTCGCTCGGATTGCTGTTCCAGTACGGTTTTGGCATGCCCGAAGTTTATGGAAGGGTCCATAATGCGGTACAGCAGGTGCTCACTCGCGGGTTTCGCACTCGCGACATCCAAACGGAGGGCACGACCCTTGTCGACACCGCCCGCATGGGCGAACTAATCACCTCCGCTCTCTGAACCTTTGTGTGGCCACGTTGAGTTGGTTATAGACAACTACCAAGCCTATTATGCTCATAAAAATCAGCACTGAAAACAGGATGAGTGCGGCCGTCGTCAGGGGAAAAACGTCCACCAAGCCACCGGCGACAAGTCGTCCGCTCCAAACAAGAAACTCCAGAACAAAATTGATAACAAACGGCAATATGGGAAACATAAACCACCAGCGTTTCCGGCTCTCTTTTGCCCGAAAATGCCAAGAAAAGGCGAAAACAAGCAAAAAAACCGCGAAGTAGCCTAGGGGCGAAACCAATCTGGAAACAAACTCTGACTGGAGGGGAATCGAGGTGTATCCGAGAGCGGCTATCGTCTGACCCTCGGTCAGTAGGCCCCAGGTTTCCAGCGTTTGCGGCCCTGGCTGGTTGGCACTGATCACTTGCAGGTCTCGTACCGTCAGGTTAGGAACAAATCGAGGTGAACTCGCCAAATCATCGTCCTGCATCGGTTCGCCGGAAGTGGTGTCGTACAGATTCTCGGGTGTCTCAATAAAGACCTGAGGGAAGTCGGGCATGGCCTTGTCTTTTTCCCAAACCTGGAACTCCACACCCTTGTCGGACCACCGCCCATAAGGAGCCTTCCAGTGGAGCAACGGTTTGCCGGCCACCGAGAACCGGAAAAACTCAAAGTCCTTGACATAAACACCGTGAGCTGTGTCGAGCAGTTTTCCGATGCGAACCACCTCACGGGGAACGCTGCTGTTGAGGAATACCAAGTTTTCGGACCCTGGTACGTGGAACAAGACGTCCATTTCCTGACGAAACAAAACCGAATCTCGCAAAGCTTCTAACGAGAGTTTCCAGTAGCGGTCAACCTCTGCATCGTTGGGATCTTCGGCGTGAAGTTCTTGAAAGCCATAATAGGCTTCGATGTAGTTCTGAAAATTGTAGTCCCCCAAGCTCTTTCCCTTGCGGAAGAAGTAGCTGGCTTTCAGTCTCTCGTCGGTGAGCAGGGTGCGCTCGCGGATCTTCGACCACGAAGCATCGATCAATTCACGCACCTGAGCCCAATCTTCCTCGGATACTTTAAGGCCGTGATCGATGGAACTCAACATCCGGCGGTAGGCTGTGTAGGCGTAAAGGTTGGCTTGGAACTCGGCATCGTTGGCGCCACCTTCCAGCTCAGCACGCGAGCGAGTCAGCAAATCGGCAACCGTGGCTTCAGTCTCTGAAAAAGCCTTTTCGACTCCCGGCAAGAGGCGCAAGCGGAAAAACTCTTCCATGTCGAGGTGGGTCTTGATAATTTGAAGCTCAAAATCGTAATCGAGACGCTCGCTACCAGCGTAAGAGTTTTGTTTGGGCCTCAGGGTACCAAGGCGTTGGATCAAGCTCAGGCGGGCTTCCACGTCAAGCGGATCTGAAGTGGTCAACCCCGCCTTTTTCAGGTCGAGATAGGCGCTCTCCAATTGCCGGGCCTGCGCCTGGCGAAAACTAATCGCGTCTGTTTTGGCTCCCAGCCATGGTTGTACAAACAACACCAGAAGTGCCACAATTCCTGCGGTTAGAATGGCGAGAAGAGAAATGCTGACAAGCGCCGCCGATGCGGGTATTCCCTTGGAAGAGCCAACGGGAAGTTCATCGGGTCGCAGCCAAAACGAAAAAGCAAGCATCACCGCGCAAAGTCCCAAACCAGGGATGGAGTCGACTACTTCTGCAAGGGTTTCGTAGAGCAGTCCATCCCAAAGGTCTTCGGGCAACCAAACCATTGGCAAAGTGAACCACGTTGGGAGGAGCACCCCAAGACCTAGGCGGCCGACAACAATTAGTGCTGCGGCGGCAATCGAGAGCAGGAACATAATCGAGAACTTCTGTCCAACCTTACTCATCGTTTGGCTTTCCACCACGCGGCTTGGTCAGCATGGTCATAAAAAATAAGGCTAATCCCGCCAAGGCGATCCAACCCACCGGAAGCCAGTCCTGCAAGAACGTAGCACCGGGCCACCATTGCTGAACCACCTGTGGCAAACTGACTAAACTGTAAGCGAGGAACCCAAGCTCGACTCGGGTCATGAAGAGCACCAAGATGATTTGCAACAGCGGCCAAGCCTTGAACGAGAAGAACACAAAGAGTCCAAGGAAAAGAAGTGTCACAACCGCGCATTGCGCCAAATAGAGGAGAGCCTGGGTTTCCTGACTGCCCTTTAACACCTGATAGATCACAAAAAGGTCGTTCTGAAGTGACTTAAGGAACTCGGGGTAACCGAAGTACGCTCGCTCGGGACCCGTCTGTTGCAGTGATTTTGGACCACCCTGCTCACCTGGAAGCAAGAATCGCTGGTTGAGTGGATCAAACCCAACGCCCTCGAGCATAGTCATCGGCGACTGATTGCCTGGTATGGAAAGTACACCGCGGGTGAATTGCCCTGCTACGGTCTGCCCGGGAGGCGCAAACAGCACTCCCTTGTCTTCGAGCATCAGGAACCGACCAGGGACTAACAACG
The DNA here is from genome assembly GCA_947478845.1 of Spirochaetales bacterium. GTDB lineage: Bacteria > Spirochaetota > Spirochaetia > JABEVK01 > JABEVK01 > JAIFLN01. The sequence continues at coordinate 217,245 of CANJXC010000003.1, forward strand.
GTGCATCAGGGGAGCGGATGGAAGGGGCCTTGTCGATAGCAGGAAATGAAAACAGCAACAGGAAGAACAAACCACCCGCCAGGAAAAGCCAGGTGAAAGCGAATCGACCCGGATAATGGACCGAACGGTACTGAGCCGCAATAAGGGCTATCAAAAGAGCGGGAAACAGCGCAGCAGCCCAAGGGCTCCCGAAGATAAGGCCCCGGCCGCCAGGCACCAGCAGATTGTAAAGGAAGTATTCTCCCACCACAAAAAGCGCGGTCATGGCAAACAGGAGGCTGAATACCAGCAAGTTGACCACAGAGTCTTTCACGGATAAACCATACCACGGTCACCCTTTACGGTTCAAGGAAGACGGTAGCCGGTTCCCCGATCTGTGATGATCATCCTCTATGGCTCCTTCAGCACGAGCGTGGCCAGATGCCGACGCAAACGGTGGGCCACCGTGGCCAGTACCCGCGAGCTCGGCCTCGTCTGGTTACCGTAAATTGCCGAATTGAGAGCCTCCACCGAAACCGTTCTCCCTTGGCGCTCCGCCAAAAAACCCAGCAAATCGGCCTCGAGAGGTGTGAGCTGAACCTCTTTTCCCCCCGAGGACAACAGGGTTCCGTTCAGATGCCAGGACGTTCCCAGCGAAGTCCAGTTCCGCACCCTTGACCTTCTCAAGGTGGCACGAAGGAATAGTTCGTCCGGCGACCACGGTTCTTTGAGGTAGTCCAACGCGCCCCTGAGAAAAGCCGACCGAAGGAGGGTCGACTCGCCATAGACCAAAATCTCGGCAAAAGGTTCCCCTGTAGGTGGCCAAGCTCTCGCTAAATATTCGCTTGCGGGCACCACCAAAATATCCCACGGCCCGGGGATGAAAAAAGGGGCGCACTCTACAGTGGCCCCTTCCTTCGACGCGCCCTTCAGGAGGGTAAAACGTTCATCCATTTCCCCCATGAAAAGAATCTTCAGGACGATTTGCTCCCCGAGTCTTGAGCTACGGCGACTGTAGAACCCTCTTGAGCCTTCATTTTAGCTTTGAGGTCTTCGAGCAGAAACTCTGCACCCTTGGGGCCCGATTCCAGTTCCTTGAATTGCTTTTCCAGGCTTGCAGTTCCACTCAGGTCTTCCAGTTCCACCGCCGCACTGGCCTCAGCCTCCATTTGGTCAACTTTGTTTGCCATGCGGTCGAAGGCGTCAAAAGCCGAATTGTTTGACATGCTCCCCATGGTTTCAGAAATCTTTTTCTGGGCCTCGGCGCGCTTGGCACGGGCAATCAGGATGTTCTTCTTTCGAGAAGCTTCCTCAATCTTGGACTGCAGTTGCCTCAGCGAGTCTTTGAGCTTTTCGACCGATTGGTGCTGAAGTTCAAACTGTTGCTTGAACTGCACGGAATAGTCTTGGTATTCCTTCTGACGCACCAGAGCTTCTTTCGCCAGATCGTCTCGACTGCTCTTGACAGCCAAAATCGCCTTGTTTTCCCAGTCCGTGGCAAGTGCCTGATTTTCCTGATACTGGCGCTCGAGCCGTTTTTCATCGGCAATTGCGGAAGCCACAGCCTTCTTGTTCTCAAGAAGTTGCTCGTTCATATCAATGATGGTCTGTTCAAGGATCTTCTGGGGGTCTTCCGCCTTGCTGATCGCGGCGTTGATGTTCGACTTGAACACACGCTTGAAGTTGTCCCATATTCCCATGATCGTGCTCCTTGGCTAGTTACGGTACTTGGTCAGGATGGTGTAATGCTGGATTAAGGCCAGCCCAATCTCGTCAAAAGCTCCCTGCAGTTCTTCCAAATCGAGAGTCTGCAGAATGAACGAGTTCGACAAGATGAGGTGCTCGCCTTCCACGGCATAGGCCACATGGAAAAGGTCGTTGGCATTCATACGCAAGACCGTCTCGAAGAAAGGCTCGCGATTCTTTTGAGGCAAGGGCATCACGGTCACGCGAACGATGACAATCGGGTCTTCAATGACGACAACCACTTGGTGCACCCCGGCATCGTCGTCCGTGACCACCCAAGTTCCCTCACCGATGAGCTGATAGGTCAGACCCAAGGTAATGAAATACCCTTCGAGTTTGTTCTTGGCCTCGGTCAGATCCATGGCCTTGAAGTCACCCAAGGAAGACCTGGCCCCCATTGTCTATGGCCAAGATGGTTTTGCATTCTGAGCAACGGAACCGACCCGGGCGAGCGGCACGGAGTTTCTTGCTGCAGATAGGGCAACCAAAGGTTTTGGGGAAAAGCTCAGCTCCAGCGCCTTCGGCAACTGCTCCACCCTTGTAAAACTTCACGGCGTCTTCTGCGGTGTCCTTGATGTTGAAAAATTGGGAGAAGCCCAATAGCTGAAACACTTCGTAGACCTTGGGCTGAATTTCAAGAAGCACAATATCGCCCCCCTTGGGCTTAACTTGCTTCAGAAACGCCGTAAACGACCCAATGCCTGTGCTGGAAACGTAGTTCAACCCGGAACACTGGAAAATGATTCGGGTGAATCCAGCGTCGATGGCTTTAGAAACCCGCTTTTGAAAAAAGTTGGAGTTGTAGGTGTCGATGTAGCCTGTCAGAAACAAAAAAAGGCAATTTTCCACATCGTCGACACGCTGAAGCCGGATCTTAAGACTGTCGTCTTTTTCATCATCAAAGCCAGAAACGACTTCGTTGTTATTCATGAAACCCTCTCATTGATCAAGACGTGCTCGCAAGGCCCCGCAGCGGACGGTAAGACGTTATTATAGAAAAGCTGCTGCCCTTTGTCAAATTTCAACCTTGACCCCAAGGTAGTTTAGATTTTACACTTCGGGCAAAGGATTTCAATATGCAACGCCTGTTTTTCGGGATATTTGTCCTGTTTTTGGCCCTGCCACTGTGGTCGAAAGACCTGAGTTTTTCAGGCAGAGTCGCCCTCGACAAGACAATTGCATCCTTTGGGACCGAAAGTCCTGTAGCCGGTACGCTTTACCTTCTCACGGGGTCGGCAGGTTCGGTGACGCTCCTATCCGAAGAACCCTTTGCCGCCGAAGTGGATTTTGTGGAAGCCCAGTGGCTGTCGGAACAGGAATTGTTTTCCTCCCATGTCTTGCTCGCCTTCGACGGTTCTGACTGGGCCACTACAGTGGTTGCACGTAAGCCCCGCAAAGGCTTTGAATCGTTGGTTTACCCTTACCGCAAGTTTCAGGTCGCGGCTGTGTTCGACAAGATGCTTCGCACGGCAACGGGTAACATACCCCGATTTAGGGTGGTTGCCATTCCTTTGCTTTTCTAGGACTCCTCGAGGTCGAGGTGACGGTCCTCGAGAATCTTGGGTTCGTGCAAGACCTGGGCGCGGGTCAGCACATTTTTGAGTTGTCTCAGGTTTCCTGGCCACTCGTATCCCACCAGCTTGGCGATCGCTGAGTGAGAAACCCGTATTTTGGAAAAATGCTTCACAAGCATGGGAATGTCCTCGCGGCGTTCGCGCAAGGGTGGCATCTTTAGGGCGAGCAGGTTGATCCGATAGTAAAGGTCCTTTCTAAAGGCACCTAGCCTAACCTGCTCGGATAAATTGCGGTTGGTGGCGCAGATGAGCCGCACGTCCACCTTTTCAGTTTTGCTTGTGCCTACCCTTTGGAGTTCCTGGTTCTCAATAGCCCGAAGTAGCTTGGCTTGTATTTCGTAGGGCAGCTCCCCTATCTCGTCAAGAAACAAGGTGCCACTCGCAGCTTCCTGAAAGTATCCTTCACGGTTTTCTGCGTCGGTGTAGGCTCCTTTCAGGCTCCCAAAAAGTTGCGACTCGGCGAGATTTGCTGGAATAGCACTGCAGTTCACAGCAACGAAACGGCCCCTGCGGCCCGACAATTCGTGCGCCAGATTGGCGGCGAGGTCTTTGCCGGTGCCATTTTCCCCAGTAAGCAGCAAGGGGTGTGCTGTAAGGGCCACTTTGAGAAGGTGTTTCTTGAACTCGAGAATAGGGCGCGAAACTCCGACCAGTCGATGAACGGGGTGCCAACGTGGACGCCGGCCCATCTCAGAAAACAAGACGATCTCCCAATCGGAAGGGCTACACACCAGGCCTTTCACGTCTACGGGAAGGACAGGAATACCGAGGGCAAACGGGGCCTCCGAGGGTTCGTCACAGCGATCCAAACTAAGAGCAAGGTCAAAAGTGTTCTCGTCGGCGGCGAGATCACTCCAAGAACCGACCTGAACGGGATCAACGGTCGTGGGGAGTTGGGAGACTACACTTTTGCAGGCCGAGTCGTCCCCGCCCAGCACCGCTACTCGCAAGTGGAAGAGATTCATAACGTACCAACTTTCTGTAATGTAGATTGATTACTACAACAGTCAGTTCTTTCGTTTCAATCTGTACACCAAAAGAAGCAGTCCATACCAAAGGTAGTTGAACACCCGCATCATCCGGAAAGGATTGACAATGGCACGCGACAATTCGTGAGTTCCCTTGCGGAAGCTAGGCCGGGTAGGACGTTTCTTGTGTTGAGCCATGATGGAATAGGCATCTTCCGAAAAAAGACTGATTCGGAACGGCAACCCCTTGCCCTTTCGAAAGATCCACTTTTCACGCCCTAGCACACCTGGGCCAAGGAACAACACCGTTGGGGTGGCTTTCTGAATGGCCGTCAAGATGGGCCCTTCGCTTTCGCGGGTATAGAAACCGGTATGGCGCCCAACCAGATTCAGGCCTGGAAAGGTGGCCCGCATAGTAGCGGCGACGGTCTGGAGACCGTTCAAGTTCTCGCCCAGAAGATAGATCGTATGCCGTTTTTCCTCGAGCGCACCGAGAAGCTTGATGGTGAAGTCAAACGGATGGTGGCGTACGGGCGAGGGAAGCCCCAAGAAACGGCAACCGAACTCGAGAGACTTTGATACCGGAACGATCAGCCTCGCTGACTTGAGGTGAGACAGAAGTTCTGGGTCTCGATTGGCCTTCATTAGCCCGCGGAAAGTGAGAAAGACAATGGTTTTCTGACCCACAGAGGCGGCAAACTCGAGCGCAATGCGCCCTATTTCAGACTCAGGAACGATGTCGAGAGGGACTTTCAGCAGATGGGTTCGCTTTATACCGTCATGGGAACTGTCCATTGCGACCTCTCCTGAAGAATGATGTTAACCGCTGCCACCGCGGCAAGGGAGGCTGTTTCTGCTCTCAGAATCGCCGGCCCCAACCAAACGGGAAAAGCGCCGTGAGCTTGTAAATCGGCAAGCTCCCCGTTGGAGAGCCCGCCTTCCGGGCCAACCACCAAACCTAGATGCGCAGACTTTTCAGCAAGATAGCGGTGCAGACCCGGCTTGACTAGGGGGTCGGAAGGCTGGATTGGCACCTGATGAAAAAACAGCAAAGGCCCACGACGCGACCACCATTCTGAAATGGCTCGCGATTCGAGCGGCATATAAATCTCGCAGAGAGCATTGCCCGACTGCTGAGCAGCCTGCCTTGCGATGGTATTCCATCGAATCTGCTTTTTCTGGGAATCGCTGGCATCGTGAAACCGGCTGATGCAATGGTCACCGAGCACCGGTACCACGGCCGCCACACCCGCCTCGCAGGCTTGGCGAATCACATCATCGAGCTTATTGGACTTGAGCAAGAAAGGAAATAGCACCACGGAAGTGGGGCTACGATCGAGAGTTTCGGTTGCAATCACCGTCAATTCGAGCTCTTCCTTACCCAAACGAGAGACCTCTGCACACAGACGCTGATCACCGCAAAGTGCCATCAGGCGGTCGCCGGCTTCCACTCGCCGAACATGGACCAAATAGTGATAATCGGGCCCGCGCAATACGTATTGGTCCTGGCCGGCAGCATCCGGAGGCAGAACCAGTTGCTTCATGGCAAGACCAGCGGGCCCGCGTTCAAAAGGTCGACGGCTTTCTTGAGCACGATGTCGTAGTCGAGATCTATCGTGGGCGGATTCTGGTTTTTGGCGCGCCATTGTTCTACCCGCGACAACCGGGTGAGCAAACGTTCGTTTAGGGCTATGCCAGAGGATTGTAGTTCTTTCACGAAAATTGCGATGGAAGCGGCAGAGCCATCCGGATGAGCCTTGGCCCAGGTTTCCAGCTTTTTGTCGTTCAAAAGCTTGCGGTAGATTTCCAGCTCGGCGTCGGTGAGATCAGGGTCTTTGACCTCGAGATCAGGCTTGATACCGACTTTGTCGATGTTGACGCCGGAGGGGGTATAGTACCGGGCCATCGTCAGCTTGAAACCAGTCTTGTCGAAGGGAATGATCTGTTGAACAGAGCCTTTGCCATAGGTGGTTTCACCCACGAGCAGGGCCCGCTTTCGATCTTTTAAAGCACCTGAAAGAATTTCGGAGGCAGAGGCACTTCCCTTGTCAATCAAGACAATAATTTGCACGCTATTGGGAACTGTCTGCTCGTTCTCAGCATTGTAAGTAGAGGACTCCCCGGGGACGCGTGAACGGGTGCTAACAATGACCCCGTCTTTGAAAAACCGGCCACCGATTTTGGCCACAATTTCCAGCAAACCGCCAGGATTGTTGCGCAGATCGATGATGAGTTTGGCATAACTTTTCTTTTCGAACCCGCTGATGGCCTCATCGAACTTTTCTTTGGTGTGAGCGTTGAACTGCGTGATGCGCAGGTAGGCAATTCCGGGTTCTATCCAGGCTGTCTTTACGGTGGGTACCTCAATCTTGGCCCGCTCCAATTCGAAGTCAAGACTCGTCGCGCTGCCCCGCAAAATGGTCACTTTTACCTTTGTGCCCGGCTTTCCGCGGAGCACCGAAAGCACCTTGTCCATACTGAACTCGGTAACATCTTCGCCCTGAATTTTAGTGATGTAGTCCCCGGCTAGGATTCCGGCCTTATAAGCAGGAGTATCTTCAATCGGAGCAACAATTTCCACATAGTGTTCGCGCAAATCGCCCGACTTAGAGGCTTGGCTTGGATCTGTTTTGTTGATGTACAGCCCAACTCCGCCGAACTCACCGGTGGTGGTATCATTCAGGCCCATCATGTCGATATCGCTGAGGTAAAGGCTGTGAGGGTCGCCTAGGCTGTCAAACAGACCTTTCATGGCACCCTCGAAGAGCTTCTGCTGGTCTGGCTCGTCGACAAAGTTGCGGGAAACATACGAAAAAACCTGCTCAAACATTTGGGCATATTTACGTTCTGACGAAGAGTTACCGGGGGTGCTTTGCCCAAAAACCGCTGGTCCCAAAGTAAAAAACAACAGCACAAAAAGGGCGATAGCACCGACACTTGCCAAGCTTGAACGGATCAAAATTTTCTTTTTGTCTTGGGCTTCCATGGGGGGCAATATAGTACGTTACACTTGACCGTGCATAGGTGCGGAATTACAATGATGGTCCGGAGGGGCGAGCGTGCAGATCATTCCCATCGCGAGCGGCAAGGGAGGTGTCGGCAAGTCTTTAGTTGCCGCCAATCTCGCCATCGCTCTCGCCCAGGCCGGCAAAAATGTTGTATTAGCCGACTTGGATTTGGGCGGATCAAACCTTCATCTGATCCTCGGCCTAAGGGGAATTCCTGTGGGAATAGGCACCTGGATCAACGACCCGACGCTGGACTTTGAAGACATCATTGTCGACACCGACATTGACACCTTGCGCTTCATTCCGGGTGATTCCGAAATCCCTGGAATGGCTAACCTGAAACCAAGTCAGAAACGCAGCCTGATCAAGTGCCTGATGGGACTTTCCCGCACCGATATCCTCGTGATCGACCTAGGCGCCGGAACCAGTGCGAACACCATAGATTTCTTTCTGATGTCGGGGCACGGAATCATCATTACAACACCCACCCTGACTGCCACCCTCAACGCCTATTTTTTTTTGAAGAATGCTGTGTTTCGTATTCTCGAGACATCGTTTGAAAAAGGTTCTTGGGCCGAAATCCAGTTTCATAAACTGATCGCAGGCGGCAGTGCCCTTCAGAAGATGTACATCCCCAAGTTTCTCGAAAGGATTAAGGAAAAAGACCCTGCAAGCTATGCGGCGTACAAAAAGGCCTCGGTGAACTTTCAGCCCCGCTTTATTTTCAATATGCTGGAGGACCCCAAGGACGTGGAAAAAGCCAACAAGGTACGGCGATCTTGCCAGCAGTATCTCGGCTACGACCTCGAGCACTTGGGAGTGATTTATCGCGACGAAACTCAAGACATCGCCCTCGCGGCGCGCCTGCCGGTTGTCCTGTATAAGCCTCAGTCGGTGCTATCGCAGGCCATCTACCGAATCGCCGACAAAATCCTTCCCTTCGATAGGGATGAATCCGGACCACTAAACCTTAAAGCCCTTGAGGAGAGTCACCAGACTGCTTCGTTAGAGGCTGAAGTCGATTTCGAATCCAAGATGGCCTACTTGCAGGAGTTGCTTCAAAGTGGAGCTCTCACCATGGGCGACCTGATGGAGACGGTGAAAACCCAACAGTTCGAGATTAGTCAACTCAAGAAAGAGAATCTTCTTCTTAAATCCAAGATTGTCAAAGCCATTCAGGCCGGCCTTAAGTTGTAGGTCACCATGGGTGCGGGACTGAGTTTTACGGGTACAATTACCGTTGAAGTCGACACGTTTCTCCTCCAAGCCTTTCTAAACCTCGTCAAGCAGGGCGACCAGCTTATCGATGATGCTGCTGTATTCCGCCTCCTGTCCAAGGCGGGTGTCACTTCTGGTTTCGAGGCCAAGGGAGTCATCCATGCGGTTCAGCGGTTTGCCAATTCTAGCGACACGCAAGCCCGGCTGCTGATTGCGAAGGGCGAGCTTCCTGATCCACCCCGCAGTGAGCAGTGGATTTGGCAGGAAAACCTAAGTCTCCCGGCCGAAATGAAGGACCTCTCAGGGAAAGTGGCGAAGGCTGCCGGACACCCGGAAGTTTTCAATATCCGAACCGAGAAGGTGCGCGTACAGAAGAAGGTTGGGGCCAAAGGTGGCGCGCTTGCGAACGACAAACAGGGCTTCGAGACGTCGGTCGAGAACCGCGAAGTGCGAGAAAAAGTGCTTGTTGACCCCAACCCTGGAAAGGTTTACTTCGTTAGCGCCGGCGCGTTGGTGGCCCAAGTTTCGCCGCCCCGCCTTGGCAAGCCCGGGAAAGACCTTGCGGGGCAAACCATCGCCCCGCCAGACTCCAAGCCTGCCCCGTTTTATACCGGGAAGTATCTGCTTCGACAGCGCAATGAAGTGTTTGCCGAATCGTCTGGGTTTCTGCGCATTGGCCGCAATTGGGCCGACGTGGTTCCTTTTGAACAGCACCGTTGGCAAGTGACCTATTCTGCCGACAAGACAAGTGCGTTCTTGACTTTAGAACCCGGAAGTTCGCAGGCGCAACCGCTGCAAGCCGAGTTTGTGCTCGCCCATCTCAACGAGCACGGCTTTCCGTCGAAACTTCTCCCTGACCCTACCGACCTCCAGCAGCTGATCGACGCTGTTGTCAGTACCCGCAAGGCACTGTTTGACCACCCGATAACGGCCAATCGCGAGGGTGGTTTTGAGGTGCATTTTTCACCCGATAAGAGCCAAGCTTTTCTGACAATTGTGAAGCCCCTCGGAAAAGGGAAACCCATCTCGCTCAAAGACCTGGGAACCAAACTGCGCGAAGCCAACCTCAAGGGCTTCAATTTTGAGACCGTGAAAGGGGCGATAACCGAGTTTCTGGCAAGTTCCCAAACCGAGCTGAAGGACTTTCTGTTGGCGACCGGGAAAGCTCCGACGCGTAGTGGCATCAGGCAACTAGTCTACAAAGTGAGTTTTCTTGCACCTGAGGAAACCGAGCAGTTGCGCAAGAGTTTCGAAGGCAATGGGATCGACCGGCTCGATAAAGTAACCCCGGCCAAAGCCGGACAAGTGCTCGCGGTGTTTCAGGATGAGAAGGGGTCGCGGGGAAAACAAGGGCTGGATGTGTGCGGGCAGCCTATACCCCCGCTACCCGGTCAGGAACCACCAATCGTCCTTCTGACCGGAGTGCGTCGAAACGGGGACGCCCTAGAAGCCGTTCGTGATGGACTGCTGGAAATCGGGCCCAGTGGAAACGCGACTGCTTTCCGCATGCGGCTTCATCAGGATGCCACTGTCGTCGTCGCCAAAGCAGCAGACAACATGTCTGCCTACATTTCCATGTCCCAGAACAAGGGATCGGGCAAACCGCTGAGCAGGGCCCAGGTAGACGCAGTCCTGCTTCGCGAGCAAGTGACGCATGGAGTCATGTTTGACAAGATTGACGAGGCGTTCAAGGTTCTCGAAGGTGGGGGTATCGTTGACAAGGTCCTGATAGCGAAAGGAACTCCCGCTGGAAATGATTTGGAACGTCGGCTTACTTTCACAACGCCGCTCAGGACGGATTCCAAGGGGTTGCGCCGGTGTGTTGCGAGGGCTGGCGAGGTGGTAGCCGAGTTTCAACCTCCGCAGTACGACCAAGTGGATGGTAAAGACGTGCTCGGAAATCTGGTACCTTCCAAAGACATGGAAATCCGTCCCCTGCTGGTTTCGCAAGACTTTGCAGTCGAGATTGCCGAAGACGGAAGGCAGTTGATCAAGCCACTAAAGAATGGGGATCTGGTGTTAGTCGGTGAGTCGCTGAGCCTTGTAAGTCAGGTAGCCATCACGTCGGTGGCTTCTGGTGCGGGTGGAGTGAAGTTCACGGGAGAGGTGGTGGTTTCCGGAGGGGTAGAGACCGGTACCTACGTGATGGCTGGTAGCGTGAAGATTCGCGGGCGAGTGGGCGGGGCCTTGCTCTCCTCCGATACCAACATACAAGTTTCCGAAGGCATCCATGGCGAGGGCAAGGCCGTGCTTCGGGCCAAGAAACACGTTTCGGTGGGCTTCATGGAACGCTGCCTCGTCATGGCCGTAGGCGACTTGCACATCGGTAAGTCTGCCCTTGCGTGCACTCTGCGCATCAATGGAAAAGTTTACCAAAAGACCTCCGCCGGTGGCATCGTAGGTGGACTCGTCAAAACCCGCTTGGGTCTTGATGTGATGAACCTCGGATCGGCTGCGGGCGTTCATGCGCATGTTTCGTTTGGACAGGACTACCTCATCGAAGACCAGATTGTGGCCGAATTAAAAGAGACCGAAAAGCTCCGTGACGCTATTGTGCACTTAGACGCTATCATGCGCCGGCTTTCGGGTCCCCTCGACCGGGATAAACTTGGAGGTGCGGCGCGCAAGAAAGTCCTCTTGATAAAAATGCTGGAGAAGCGCAACCTAAGACTGATTCATCTACGCGAAAAGTTTGAGCCCCATACACCCAGTGAAATCGTTGTCCGGGAGTCGTTGTTTCCAGGCGTCGCGATCGAAAGTCATGGGCGCCTCTATGAAGTCAAGAACCGCAAGTCGGCGATCCGCCTCGTGTTTAACCAGCAGACAGGCCATATCGAAGAGTCTCCCTTAGCCTGATGGAGGTACCATGCCCCTTTTTCTGACTTTTCCCGATTGGATACGACCCGAAATTATTCAGGGTTTCCCTGTGCGATGGTATGGCCTGATGTACATTGTCGCCTTTTTCATCGCCTATGCTCTTTTCTTGCGTCAGGCGAAGACCAGTGGAACTACCGTTGACTCCAACAGGGTGCAGAACTTCTTCTTTGCTGGATTGGCCGGAATGTTGGTGGGGGCACGCATTTTTGCCACGCTGATTTACGATACCACTGGCCGTTACTGGCAGAACCCCCTTCTCATTTTTTGGCCCTTTGCAGACAACGGGACCTTCACCGGTTTCGCCGGCATGTCCTACCATGGCGCCGTGCTTGGTATCGTCATCGGTATGACTCTCTATGCCCGCGTCACCAAGATAGACCTGCTTCTCTGGGGCGATTGGGTGGTCGCCGGTGCCCCCCTTGGCTACACCTTCGGTCGGCTGGGAAACTTCATCAACGCCGAGTTGTGGGGGCGGGTGACGACGGCTCCCTGGGGCATCGTGTTCCCCAACGGTGAGCCACTGCCTGTGGACGAGCCTTGGGTGAAGGAGGCCATGCAGCAGACCGGAGTCACCGTGACCCAGACGATTGGTGGGTCTGAGTTCGTCAATTTGCCCCGACATCCCTCGCAGCTCTATGAGGCTTTTGGCGAGGGAATCGTGCTGTGGCTTGTGATGTGGTTCGTTCTCAAGCCTCGCAAGCCATTCAAGGGATTTCTCGTGGGTGCCTACCTTATCGGTTATGGGCTGATTCGCTTCGTCATCGAGTACTTGAGAAACCCCGACAAGGGGCTGGACTTCATTATCGTTTTCCAGCCTGGCTACAGCACCAGCCAGCTCTCTGTTCCCCTGTTGAACTTCAGTATGGGCCAAATCCTCTGCGCGGTGATGATTCTCGCCGGCGCACTCTGGATTGCCCTCTGTGCGAGGCTCGACCAGAAGGCCAGGGAACAAGCCAAGGTTGAGACTCCGGCGGCCAAGAAGCCCCGGCGAAAACGCTGATCTAAGGCCAAGAACTTTCTCAAAGCAAGTCCTTTAGCCAAGAGCTTCAAGACTTTCCTGGGCGATGCCGTTGGTCTGATAGGGATGGATGTTGTACACCCACCCCGCGTCGAAGATATTGAGAAAGTCGTTGAGGGGCCGTACCGAAACCGTCAGCGAATAGAAGCGCGTCTGGCGGGCTTCCTGTTGGCGGCGTATCGCCTGACGAATGGCGCTGGGAATCTTGGGTACGGCAAAATCACTGCAAACCAGCACATCCGCGTCGCGGAAGGCCTGCTCTTCGAGAACCTTCAGGGTTTCGCGCAGGGCCGGGGCGAGGTCGGTTCCGCCGTGAAAGCTGAACTCAAGAAACTCGATGAGGTCGGGAAGTCGGCGTGCCAGATCCGTGATTTCCAGGGTGCGAACCTTCGACGAGAAGTTGATCAGGTAGCACGGCCGCTGTTCTTCCAAAGCCACGCGTACGAGGGCCAAAACCGCCGTTTTGGCCACTTCCTCGGGCTTGCCCCGCATCGAACCTGACGTGTCGAGGCAAACGATGAGAGGACCCCGCTCATTTTTCGCTTGCCTGACCTCGGAGCGTTTTGCCGAGAGTACCGCAGGTGGCGCAGGGGTGAAGTGGTCCCACGAAAGGAGCTCGCCTTCCGCCGTTTTCCGGTAGAACAAGGTGCTTGTGTCGGGAAACGACAGCAGCGCCAACTCGCTGCTCAGAGCGGTGCTCCACTCGGAGCCAAAAGTAACGCCACGAATTTCTGTTTTGCCCGGTTCGGGTTCCGGGTGTGCTTGAGGCGGTAGCGGGGGTGGAACCGGCGGCTTCGAACGCGCGCGGTAGTCCCTGCCCATGAGTTCGGCAATGCGGCGAAGCGCGGGTTCTTTTTCCAGTTCTTCGGCAGCCTTATGCAGGGGGCCGAAGTCGAGGGAGTCCCAAATCCCTTCCTCTAGGTCCCAACCAATATCTCGGTCGGTGAGTAGGGCCTTCACGGCTTCCTCCGCTTCGATCAGTTTCTTTACCCTGAGCAAAAGGTGCTGGTGAAACGGCAGAAGTTCTACGGCCCGCTGCCTGTTACGCACTGCCGTCTGCCTTTCTGCTTGTTGTTCACGCCAGGTTGCGAGAAGCTTGCGGGGATGTTGTGAATGGGCGGACCATGCTTCGGAGTGAGCGGGATAGAGTGAACCAAGGAAGTTTTGCGCGGCTCCGGGCGAAAGGGTTCCCGCCTCGAGTTGAACCAGAAGTCGGTTTTCCTGGCGGTCCAAAGGAGTTCCTGAGCTGGCTAACTGCCTGCCAACCCACAACTCGATGGACTTTGCCGTCTTAGCCGCCCAGCGGGAGGTTTCAGCTTCATCGGCAACTGTGCCAGAACCACCGGCCCACGGCCACAGTTGTTTACGGTGGGCAAACCACTGGCGCAGGTAGGTTTCCTGAGGCAGTCGCCGGGCTAGTTCGGCGTCCAAGCTCATCGGCGGGAGTCTCCCGGGGTTCGGGTTTCTATGAGGGTTTCAAGATCGACTAGCAAGTCACCGGCAGCCAACCCATCGCGGTCAAGACCTTGCCGGCAAGCAACCAGCCATTCTGGGCTTTTGCCACCGCAGAACAGGTGTTCCTTAGCTTCGAGCGACTTTTGAGCGGCCAGTTCTTCCAGGACCTGTCGGGCCGTCAACAATTTCTTGACCAGGGCTTCCGCTTGGCTTTCCCAAGCTCGTAAGGCAGGTCCATCGGGAAGGACTTTGTCCCACACGGTAATTTCTTCAGCCTGGTTTTCCAACAGGTAGAGCCGTCCGTCCACCTCGATTTCGGCGCTACCACCGGTTCCCCTTAACAGGTGTTTTTCGCTGTGCTGGAACGGACCATAAGGGGTGAAGAAGAACAGCTCTCCCTCAAGGTCTTCCTCGGTCTTCAAAAGGGCGTAGTCTTGGGCCCAAACACGGGCCGAAAGCGGCCCTTGATAACCCACCAAGGCAAAATATTCTCCGTCCTGCAGAACCGGTTTGGGCCGAGTCATTTTTCGTTCTTTGAGCATCAGCCGGCGAAGGTTCTCCCGTTGGGTTTCCACGCCATCGGCCAGTTCGTCCAGCGAAACGTCGCTCGGCCAGCCGAAATCCGACAGGGTTTCCAGGAGTACACGCACCACCTCGGGTCGCTCAGAAGGCTTGTGCCACAGCACGTGCTCGAGCAGTCCCAAATCGAGGCTGTCGACCTCCTTGCGCCCATGAACGACAGCGCACGCCTTGAGAATCTTGGCGGCCCGCTTCCACCGCCGATCCGACACGTAGGGACCTTGCTCTAGGCTTTCTCTCAGGGCTTCGAGGGCGGCGAGGACGTTCTCGGGAAGGCTCACCTGGTCGATTTTTTCCTGGAACTCGAGCCAGTCGGCGTGTGTAATCACATCTTCTGGCGCCACGGTGCCCACCTCGAGCGTGGAGTGCCCAGTTACCAGATTCCTAAAGGATTGGGCCGATTCCACCGGACCTACCTCGAGGCGAAGTAAAAAGCGGTCCCAAAACGCCTCGGCGTTTTCTTCCCCCTCTGGGAGCCCGTTGGAGGCGGCCACCAGCAGTTTGAGAGGAACCTTGAGCTCGAGGCTACCATTGCGGAAGACCTTTTCATTGAGGATTGTGAGCAGAGAGTTTTGAATGGGAGGACTTGAGCGCCAAATCTCATCGAGGAAGGCGATGTCAGCCTCGGGCAGGTAGCCACCGGTCTTGCGTTCAAACACGTCGCGGTCGCGCAGACCCGCGATGCTGAGCGGGCCAAAAATCTCCTCGGGGGTGGAAAACCTGCCCATTAGGTACTCAAACGCGCGGGCATTCTGAAGAGCAGCCTTGAGGCGACGGGCCACCAGACTCTTGGCAACTCCCGGTGGACCGAGAAGAAAAAGGCTCTCGCCGGCGAGGAGGGCCAGAAGACCCAGGGAAAGGGCAGTTTCGCGTTCGAGAACGCCCTCGCTGAGAGCACCGACAAGCCGTTGGAAGCGATGTTGCATCCTTTCAGGATAGTGGCGCCGGTAGAATTAATCTATTAGACTGTCGGAATGGATTTTCCTATCATCGATTTCGACCCCAACGAAGACCTTGTTTTTCCCCCCAAGGTTGAGCAAAAGTACACTTCAGGCGAGTTTATGGCACATATCATCGCCTACGAACCCTCAGACGGAAATACGGCCCTCTGGCACTTGGGCCAGAACTGTTGGATCTTAAAAGGGCCCACAACTGCCGAAGGACCCGGGAAGATTGTTTGCATCGACCCCTACCTGACCGACTATGCGGCCAGCAAACGAACGAAGGTCCGCGTACCAAAGAGCCGCTTGCTGCCGGTTTTCATCGAGCCCGAAGACCTTCACGCGGACGTTGTTGTGATTACCCACAGTCATGTCGACCACGCCGACCCTTTCACCCTGGAAAGGCTCAAGATCAAGCAGACGGCGAGGTTTCTCACCTCGTGGCAGACCCTGAAAATCTTAACCGAGGCCGGCATTCCCTCGTCGCGCCAGTTGCTGATGCATCCCCTCCAAACGGAAACGGTGGACGGAATCGAGTTCACAGGAACCTTCGCTGAGCCTACCGACTTTGTTGACCTGAATCACATGGGTTTTGTGATGCGCTTTCCAGGCGGCAAAACCTACTACAATTCCGGGGACACCGCAAAAACCGAGCTCCTAGAGCATGTGAAGAGTTTCCAACCCGAGGTAATGAGCATCTGCATCAACGGTGGCTACCACAACCTCAGCCATTGGGAAGCCGCGGAGTTGACGGCCCTCATCCGGCCCAAGGTGGTGTTGCCTGCGCACTTCGACATGATGCCGCACAACCTTCAAAGTCCCCACATGTTCCGCAAGAGCCTCTACGAAAAGGCAAAGGGTGTGCAGTACCACAGGGTGGAATACTACACGGCGTTTGAGTTCTGACGAAGCTATTCCGCCTTGACCCTCTCGATACGCGCGCCTAGAGTCGCGAGGCGGGTGGCTATGTTTTCGTAGCCCCTCTCAATCTGGTACACGTTTTGTATGGTGCTTTGGCCTTCTGCGCAAAGGGCGGCAATCACCAGTGCCATGCCGGCGCGCACGTCGGGGCTCACCAAGTCCATGCTCTGCAAACTTGAGGCGCCACTGACTACGGCCCGGTGCGGGTCGCACAAAATGATGCCGGCGCCCATTCCGATGAGCTTATCAACCCAGAACATGCGGCTCTCGAACATCTTGTCGTGGATGAGGATGGTGCCCTGACACTGGGTGGCCACCACCGTCATGATGGGCAGAATGTCCGGCGGGAACCCGGGCCAAGGGCTGTCGTCGATCTTGGGTATTTGACCGCCGAGGTCGCTGACGATTTTCATCGGTTGGCCGGCCGGTATGCGGATGGAATTGCCTTCGGTTTCCCAGTAGATGCCCAACTTGGCGAACCCCAGCTTGGTCATGCGCAGGTGCTGGGGTTGCACGTCGTCGATGATCAGTTCGCTGTGCGTGCAGGCCGCAAGCCCGATGAGCGACCCCACTTCCATGAAATCGGTGCCGATTCGGAACTCGGTGCCGTGCAGCGTTTTCACTCCATCGATTTCTAAGATATTGCTGCCGATACCCCGGATGCGGGCACCCATGCTATTGAGCATTTGGCAGAGGTCCTGAACGTGAGGTTCACCGGCGGCATTTTGAAGGACGGTTTTACCTTCTGCTAGAACGGCCGCCATGATGGCGTTCTCTGTAGCCGTCACAGACGCTTCGTCTAGAAATAAGTCCAGACCGATAAGCTTGTTGGCCGTCAGCGTGTAAACTGTGTCGACTTCAAAGCGCGCGCCGAGTTCGCTGAGCGCCAAGAAGTGGGTGTCGAGGCGGCGGCGCCCGATCACGTCTCCGCCGGGGGGCGGGAGGATTACTTTGCCCACACGGGCCAACATGGGGCCGGCAAACAGAATGGAGGCGCGCACTTTTTTTGCTAAATCCGCCGAGATTTCGTGCTTATGGATATTCGTGGTTGTGACCAGAAAGGTATTGCTCGATTCGCGGATCACTGTTGAGCCTAAATCCCGTAAAATGTCGAACATCACCAAAATGTCCTCGATTTCAGGCACGTTGGTGAGGCGCACAGGTTCGCTGGTGAGCAGGCAAGCCGCTACGCAGGGCAGGGCCGCGTTCTTGTTGCCATTGGCGCGGATGCGGCCTGTGAGGGGATACCCCCCGTCGATCACGTATTTATGCATGAGCGCATTATCCGGCCGAGGCCGGGGGGTGTCAAGAAATGCGCTTTCGTCGCATGGTGGGGCATGACGGATTTGTTGACCTTGGCCGCTTTGGCGGTGGCCGCCTTTGCCGCGGGGCTCATCGATGCCATCGCAGGTGGGGGAGGCCTCATCACCGTACCGGCCCTTTTGGCGGCAGGGCTTCCTCCGCTGCAGGCACTAGGAACCAATAAACTGCAATCGAGCTTCGGCAGTGGTATGGCCCTCTACCGCTACGCACGGGTAGGCTTGCTCCCGATCAACTCGAGCCACGAAGTACCGCTGGCGGTGCTGTTTACGGCTTGCGGCGCCGTTGCGGGAACCCTCACGGTGGGCTTTCTGCCCGCAGGTTGGTTGAAGTGGCTCATCCCCTTGGCGTTGGCCGCGGTGCTCACATTTGTGTTTCTGCAACCCAAATGGGGACAAACCCCGAGCGTAGCCCGTTGGAAGGTTGTGCCCTTCTTTGCCGTGTTTGGCCTCACGCTGGGGTTCTACGACGGTTTTCTGGGCCCTGGCACCGGCACCTTCTGGACGCTGGCCTTGATTGGCCTGCTTGGCCGGGACCTAGCAGTGGCGACGGCTCAAACTAAAGTGTCGAACTTCACCTCTAATGTGGTCGCTCTGACCATCTTTGCTTTGCAAGGTCACGTGTTGTGGATGGTGGGGCTCGTGATGGGCCTCAGCCAAGCCGCCGGCGCCTGGTTGGGCTCGCATCTGGCCTTGAAGCGCGGCGTTAAGTTCATCCGCGTCGTGTTTCTGCTCGTGGTGAGTGCGACGCTGGTCAAGCTGCTTTGGTCGGCTGTGGGGTAATCACCCGCCTACCACGTCGGCAGCCAGGAACACCTCGTCCACGTCGAGCTCAAAACCTGGCAGCGCTGCACTGGCCAGTTTGCCGGTTTTTTCAAACGTGACCTCGATGCCGAACTTGCCATCCGCCTGGCGAACGTACTGCTGGAGCCACTTCCCATTGGGGTCGACTATCCAGTACTCAAGGACTCCGCCGCGCTCGTACAGATCGAACTTTTCGTGCTGGTCTTTGCGGCTGGTGGAATTGCTGAGAATCTCTACCACCAAGTCGGGGGCACCCCAGATTCCCTTTTCGAGAATCTTCGTTTTGTCGCAGACCACCAGCACATCGGGCTGGACCACGGTGTCTACGTCGTCTTCATCCATTTCGCGAAGGGGTGGGAAAAACACATCCACTGCAGCGTGGAACACGGTGCACGGTTTGCCCTTGAGAAAGGTTGCCAATTGACGGTAGATTTCGCCCGAAATGCCCTGATGGGGAGTCCTAGGCGCCGGGCTCATGTTGTAGGCCACGCCGTGGATGAGTTCCCACCTCTCGTCGCCCCACTGGCGGTAGTCGCGGTAGGTGTAGTGCTGGTCAAACTTTCGGACGGGGATTCCCATGTTCCTCATGCCTCCATTGTAACCCGATACACAAGGGTTGGCGAGGTTTGGCTTGTGTCCTTTGTTGATCGGAACCCCTTCAGAGGCAAGACACTGGCGGTCAATCGCCCCCGGCCCAACGCGCTACTTCGTTGGCCCTTGCCTTCCATTGTTCCACGAGTTCCGGTGGCGAAAGGGGCCTCACCATAGAGCCCCACTGGCCGGTGAGTTGCAAGGCATCGAAGAGGTCGTTGACGCGCAGGGTAAGGTCACAACTGCCGTCGGGGTTGCGCTGCGAACTTTGCCCGTAGTGAAACCAGCTTTCCTGCACATGGGCCACGGCATCACCGAAAAACCTCAGCACTACGGTGATGGGCTGCGGTCCAACAAGGATGGTGTGCGACCCAAACGTGGACCGCAAACGATCGTTGACTTTCCCCAGGTCGAATCGGTTGCGAAACCCTTGGTCGGTGGGAGTGCACCGCATAATGCGCTGAAGCTTGATTTGCGTCGGCTGATCGGGAAGCCCTGGACGATGGGTGAACTCGCCATCGCCGATGAGGTACCAAACCCCGTTATGGTTCAAGAAGGTCATCGGCTCCATGAGCAATTCCCGGGCCACGCCTTCCCTGTTCTTGTAACTGATCTTGACCAGTTTCTGGTTTACGAGCGACTGCACCAAGAGGTGAAAGTGCTCGGGCTTGTGGCGGTCGGGATGGGGAGTGCTGGTGTAGTGAATGCGGTTATTGAGGGCCCGCAAATCCGACTGCCCGTAGCGGGCCTCCAGGTGGCTCATCCACCCCGTTACCGGGTAGGGAAATAAGTTTGTGGTTCCGGCGAGTGCCTTCAAAAACGGCAGGAACTCGGCCTCCGCAAGGGCTTTTTCGCCGTGACGACGCTCCAGTTTCCAGCGTCCCTCGCCTTCGGATTCGAGGCTTGCGCCCGGGTCGGCCTGGGGGAGCAGTTCCCGCAGGTAAGACATATCGTCGTAGAACTGCCTGAGCTTGATCCGGTCGGCCACCAGGCCATAGTGAACCGGCTTGTTTGCGTTCAAAATTCCCAGGTAGAAGAAGAAGCGCTGGACGTTGTCGGGCTTTGCCATGACCCCTATTATACGGTATAACGGTGGCACCATGCTTGTTCAGAAGTTTGGCGGAAGCTCCGTCGAGGATGCGGGAAAAATACGTCAGGTGGCAGAGATTGCCTTGTCGCACCGGCAGGACGGCCGTATCGCTATTGTGCTTTCTGCCATGAAAGGCATCACCGACCTGCTTTTGGGCGCCGCTCGGGAAGCTGAGTCCGGCAAGGCCTCGTACAAAGACGCCCTTGCCACCGTAGAGTTTCGGCACCGTCAGGCGGCCACCGAGCTCACCTCCGGACCAACCCGGTTAGCCTTGGAAGCCCATCTCGACCAATACCTGAAGGACCTTCGCGACCTCCTTCACGGCGTAGAACTAGTCAAGGAATGCTCCAAGCGCACCCTCGACTTGGTAGCCGGCTTCGGTGAACGGCTTAGTTGCCTATTGATGGCCTCACACCTCACAGGTCGGGGCGAAGAAGCTCATTTCATTGATGCGAGCAAAAACTTTATCCTCACCAACGACAACCACGGCGAAGCCGAGGTGGACTTCGAAGCCACCTACGCGGCCGTGGAAGCTAGGCTGAGGCCGCTTCAAGGGGTGATGGTGATCACCGGATTTGTGGCCAGTACTCCCGAAGGCCGCCCCACAACGCTTGGCCGCAATGGCAGCGACTACACCGCCAGCCTTGTTGGTGCCGCCATCCGCGCTGAAGCCGTGGAGATTTGGAAAGACGTGGACGGGGTGCTCACGGCCGATCCTCGCTTTGTGAAAGGCACCATTGTGCTCGACGAGATCAGCATGGAAGAAGCGATGGAGCTGAGCTACTTTGGTGCAAAGGTAATTCACCCTTCAACGATGATGCCACTGCTCGAGAGGGGAATCTCGCTTCGCATCAAAAACACGCTCAATCCAGCGGTGAAGGGCACACTCATCCGCCAGAACCCTACGCCACACACCAACGACATCACGGGCATAGCCAGCATCTCAGCAGCAGCACTTATCAATATCGAAGGTAGCGGGATGATCGGTATTCCCGGCTTTGCCAGCCGCGTATTTGGGGCGCTTGCCAGGGTCAAGGTCAACGTGATCATGATCAGCCAAGCCAGCTCCGAGCATTCCATCTGTATCGTGTGCCGCGAAACCGAAGCGCAAACGGCGTTGGTGGCGCTGCGCGCTGAGCTGGCCATCGAACACAAACAAAAGAAACTCAAGGACTGTGAGCTGCTGACCGGCTTAGAAATTATCGCCGTGATTGGCGAAAACATGCGCGGTCGTCCTGGCATTACCGGCCGACTGTTCAGCAGCCTCGGCGACGCCAAGGTCAATGTTCTGGCCATTGCCCAAGGTTCGAGTGAACGCAATATCAGCTTTGTCATCGAAAGCAAAGACCGCGAGAAGGCCCTCAACACGGTGCACGCTGCTTTTATCGGCCCCAAGGCCGCGGGCCAAGGAGCCAAAAAGTGAAGTTTTACAGCACCCGGGACCCTTCCAAGCGGGTGAGCTTTGAACAGGCGCTGTTCCAAGGCCTTGCCCCCGACGGCGGCCTATACATACCCGAGGAAGACCTTCAGCTTCAGACGCATTTCAAAGCTCTCGACAAGGGCACTAGCTTCCACGAAATAGCTGCCCTGGTGTCGGCCTACTTGCTCAAGGGGGAAGTGGACGGGGGCGCGGTACATCGTATTGTCAAGAATGCCTTTCCCTTCGAGCCTAAATTGGTCGTGATGGACGACAACCTCAGCATCGTCGAACTGTTCCATGGGCCCAGCTGCGCCTTCAAGGATTTCGGGGCCAGTTTTCTGGCCGCGGCAATGGAAGAGTTTCTGCAGCATTCCGACCGCAAGGCCGTGATTCTTACGGCGACCAGCGGCGACACGGGCTCGGCCGTCGCTCAAGCTTTCTACAACAAGAAGAACATTCAGGTGGTTATCCTGTATCCCAGCGGCCGCGTGAGCCCGCTTCAAGAAAAACAACTCACGACTCTCGGTGGCAACGTCCTCGCGCTCGAGGTGAAAGGCTCGTTTGACGATTGCCAGGCCATGGTGAAAAAGGCCTTTCTTGACCCCGAAATGAGCGCTGCGTTTCCCCTCACCTCTGCCAATTCGATTAGTCTGGGCCGGTTGATCCCCCAGTCTTTTTATTACATCTGGGCCTTCGCCCAGCTCAAAGAACAACTCAACCAAGAGTTCTACTTTGCGGTTCCCAGCGGAAACTTCGGCAACCTGACCGCTGGCCTCTATGCTTGGAAGTGGGGTCTGCCTGTCACCGCGTTTATCGCCGCCACCAACGCCAACGATGTGGTTCCCCAATACCTCGACACCGGAATCTATTCCCCGAGACCTTCCCGTCTCACGGTAAGCAACGCTATGGACGTGGGCAACCCCTCCAACTTTGAGCGTATGGAAGCTTTGTTCCACAAGAACCGCCATCTGATGCGTGCGCTAGTGTTCGGCGACACCGTCAGCGATCCGCAAACTCTCGATACCATGCGTACGGTGAAAGACCGCTACAACATGGACCTTTGCCCGCACACCGCGGTGGGCTACGCGGCGGCCCGCCGCTTCCTGCGCGACAACAACAGCGCCGGTCACGTGGCCGTGTTGGCCACCGCGCATCCGGCTAAGTTTTTGGAAGTGGTTGAGCAGGCCACCGGGCGCACCCCCGAGCTTCCGCCGCAACTAGCCGGTCTTGCCTCCAAAGAGAAGCAATCCATCGTGATTTCCAATACTCCCGCTGATTTGTTCAAGACTCTCAAGGATGTGCTCTTGTGAAACTTATAACGCTCATTTTTGTCGCATTTGGCGGCCTTTTTCTGGTTTCTTGCTCGGGCCCGCCGACACTTTACCCCATCTTCGAAAAAGGAAAGTTCGGCTACGCCGATTTTAGTGGAAGGGTGGTCATCACTCCCGCTTACGAACAGTGTGGCGAGTTTACCGAGGGGTTGGCTGTGGTTATGAAAGAGGGCCTTGTGGGTTTCATCGACACCAATGGGAAAGTGGTCATCGATTTCCAATACCCCAACGCGGGCCGTTTCAGCGAGGGGTTGGCCCATGCATCTAAGGATGGGAAGACCGGCTTCATCGACAAGACCGGCAAGGTGGTGATTCCGTTTGAGTTTGATTACGCCTTTGATTTCAGCGAAGGTTTGGCCTCCATTGCCGCTTCCAACAAGTTCGGCTATGTGGATAAAAACGGCACTGTGGTCGTTCCTCCCACCTATCAATTCACCGGGACGTTCAGCCAAGGTTTGGGTCAGGTTGTCAAAGACGACCTCGGCGGCTACGTCGACAAAACTGGAAAAGTGGTGATTGAGCTTGGTTACACCAGCGCCAGCCCATTCCGGGAAGGCTTTGCCATCGTGCAAAAAAACAATGAGAACGAGTTCATCGACAAGACCAACAAGAAGCCCTTCGAAGTCAAGTTTGACTCCGCTGAGCCTTTCTCCGGTGGGCTGGCCTTGATCGGGGTAGGCAATCAGGTGGGGTTCATCAACACGAAGGGTGAAACCGTTGTCGCCCCGAGTTTCAAGTATGCCCGTAGTTTCGCCGAAGGCATGGCCGTCGCGCTTCAGGACGGAAAGATGGGTTACATCGACACCAAGGGTGAGTTTGTGATCAAGCCGCAGTTTTCGGCGGCCCAAGACTTTCATAACGGTTTGGCCATGGTGCTCGTGGGTAGCGAAGTGAGCTACATCAACACGAAGGGCGAAAAGGTCTGGACCCGGACGAGCGCCGAAATGCCAAGCCTCGAAACAGCGCAGTAACCCGTGCAACACATCACCTTCCACCGCCCCGACGATTTTCACGTTCACCTTCGCCAAGGCCCGGACGTGGGTCACTATGCCAGAGACGCTCGCCATGCGGGGTTCGCCCGAGTTTTGGTGATGCCCAATACCTTGCCCCCGATTGTTGATGCCGCTGGTTTGAGCGGCTACCGACGCGAAATCGAGGTGGCGGCCCCGGGTCTCAAGGCACTCATGACCTTCAAAATCCGCCCTGACGACAAAAATCCGGGGGCCGACCGCATCCGTTTGACGGCCCTGAAGAAGGCCGGCGCTGTGGCCGGAAAACTCTATCCGGAGGGAGTGACCACTCACTCAGCCGATGGCATCCGCCGGTTAGACGACGTGTGGGGAGTTGTCGCTCTGATGGAGGAACTCGACTTGGTTCTGTGCCTCCATGGCGAAGTTCCCCAAGCCTTTAGCCTCGACCGAGAGAAAGAGTTTGTGCCCTGGCTGGAGCGCCTTCGGCAGTCGTTTCCCCGGCTCCGCATCGTGCTGGAGCACGTTTCGAGCGCCGACGGGGTGCAGGCCGTTAAGGATTGCGGTGCCTTGACGGCCGGGACGCTCACGGCCCACCATCTGCTTTTTACCCTCGACGATATGGTGGGTGGAAAGCTTGATCCACACCTGTTTTGCAAACCCCTGCTCAAGCGCCCGGAAGACCGTCAGGCCCTCTTGGATGCCGCTTTTTCTGGTAGCCCCCAATGGTTTTTTGGCAGCGACAGTGCCCCCCATGCTCGTGAAGACAAGGAAGCCTCGCTTTGCAGCGCAGGCTGCTATACCATGCCCGTTTCGCTGAGCCTCCTTGTCCAGTTGTTTGAGGACCACGGAGTGCTCGACAAACTTGAAGGCTTCGTGAGCCGCTTTGGGGCCGAGTTCTACGGCCTTTCGCAAAACCAGGACACCGTGACCTTCGCCAAGGAGCCTTGGACGGTTTCCAAGATGTACCACAATGTGGTGCCCCTGTGTTCGGGGCAAACCCTGAACTGGTCCCTGACCGGAGGTTAAGCGTGTACGACAGTAACAATATCTTTGCCCGGATTCTCCGCCACGAACTGCCAAGTCACCTGATCCATGAGGATGAACATTGCATCGTGATCCTCGACATCTTCCCCATCAACCCGGGCCACACCTTGGTGATCCCCAAGGCGCCCGTAGAAGATTTCTCGGAACTTCCGTCGGCGGTGGCAGCCCATGTGATCCAGCTAGGTCAGCGGGTGGCGAAGGCGCAAAAGGCGGCCGCCAAAGCAGGAACCCTGCGCTGTGACGGGGTCAATTTTCTCATCAGTGATGGCCCAAAGGCTGGTCAAGAGATTCCCCACGCGCACCTGCACGTCCTTCCCCGCTTCGAGGGCGATGGGTTTGGGTTTAAGTTTGGTGCCAAAAACCGCAAGTCTCATACCCCCGAGGCCCTCTCAGTTACGGCGCAGACCCTGAAAGGCAACCTCTAACATGCTGATTGTGCCGGCCATCGACCTGCTTGCGGGCCAGTGTGTGCGGCTCCGCCAAGGCGACTACAACCAGGTGGAAACCTACGGCCTCGACCCGGTCGAAGTGGCGCGGGAATTTTCGGCGCAAGGGGCCAAACGGCTTCACATCGTCGACCTCGATGCCGCTCGTAGCGGAGCTTCCAATAACCGACCAGTGATTCACGCCGTGCGCCAAGCCTTTGGCGGACTCGTGGAAGTGGGGGGAGGGGTCCGCAGCGAGGCCGACGTTGAGGAATTGCTCGAGGCAGGAGCCGACAGGCTGATTGTCGGAACGCTCCTGGTGCGGGAACCGGAAACCGTGGCTCGGTGGGTGAAACGTTATGGTAGCGTGTTCATCGGCGGCATTGACGCCCGTGGCGGCGAAGTGAAGGTGGCAGGCTGGGAAGAGGGTAGCAAACTGCTGGATACCGAACTGGCCGCCCGGTGCCGCGCTCTGGGACTTATCAGCTTGGTGTACACCAACATAGACCGCGACGGGACCCTTTTGGGGCCCGACTTGGAAAGGACTTTGCTGGTGGCCGAGGCGGCTGGGCTCCCCGTCATTCTTTCTGGCGGAATCGCGTCTAGGGCGGACTTCGCTGCCGTGGCGGAGGTCAATCACCCCCTTCTGGCGGGAGTCATTACTGGCAAGGCCATCTACCAAAACCGCATCGACTTGGCGGAAGTGATCCGCCACTATCAAACCCCTGATACCGGAGGTCTCTGGTGAACGACGGTCTTATTCTTCCGCTGGAAGTCCGTTCCCACGACGGCAGTTTTCTCGGCGCCCTGCTCACCAACCGGAAGGCGTACCAGAAAAGTTTGGAGAGGCGCGAGCTTTGGTTTGTTCACCCGGTGAGCCATCGAGTTTTGCCGCTGGAGGGGGTTGGGTTTGTGCACCTCGAAATCTCGGCTCCCACCCACTACCGCGTGGTTCTCGATTCCAGTGGGGTCAAGGCCTTTGCCCAGGAACGGGAACGCCAAATGGGAGACTTACTTGGTCTTGATGCCCAGAGCCCGGTTGCAGGTCACAGCCCGCACGATTCGACGCTCGAGAAGCTCCGCCAGGTGATCGCTAACCGACGTCGCGAGCTTCCCGAAGGCAGCTACACGACCCACTTGTTTGAAAAAGGCGAAGACAAAATCCGTAAAAAGACCGGGGAGGAGGCCATAGAGCTGATCCTCGCCACCGAACGAAAAGACCTGGTTGGTGAAGCTGCCGACCTGATTTACCACCTCATGGTTCTCCTCGAAGTGAAAGACATCCCGGTGGGCGAAGTGCTGGCCGAGCTTGAAGCGCGGCTGAACTGACATGCGCAAGCCCTACCTCGAACGCCTGACAGACGGCGTGTTGCTGTTCGACGGAGCCATGGCCACCTACCTCTACTCCAAGGGTATTTACCTCAAAAAGTGTTTTGAGGAAGTTTGTATGACCCACCCGCAACTCGTGCTCGACGTGCATCGGGAATACATCGCGCGCGGGGCCCAAGCCATCGAGACCAACACCTACGGCGCCAACCCCCTCAAACTGCGGGGCTGGCACCTCAGCGAAAAGACCGAGGCCATTAACGCGAGTGCTGTGCGTTTGGCGCGGCAAGCAGCGGGAGACGAAGTGTACGTCGCCGGTTCGGTAGGACCAACCGGGCAATTGCTCGCAACGGATTCCGCATCAGGGCTAAGAGGTCTGTCCCCCGAACAAGCCCGGGCCAGCTTTGCGGCTCACATCGGGGCGCTCGTGCGGGCTGGCGTCGACCTGCTGTTGCTAGAGACCTTTCAAAACCGAGCGGAACTCAAGATTGCCGTGGAAGTGGCCCGCGACCTCGCTCCTAAACTTCCCTTGCAGGCGCAGTTCACCTTTGGCCGTGCGGTGTTTATGGGCGAAGATTACTACACCACTGAGGCCGAGGCTTGGGCAGAGTTCTTGTTGAAGCTTCCTGTCGATGTGGTGGGAGTCAACTTGATGGGCCCCAGCGATGCCCTCGATGTGCTGGGAATCCTGCGCAAACGGCTCACCAAGCCCGTGATTGTCATGCCCGATAGCGGCATGCCCAAGGAAATCGACGGCCGCCAGTTCTACACCACCACACCGGACTCGTTCGCCGAGTTTGCCAAGCTTTTTGTGGATGCTGGCGCCGCTGGCGTGGGTGGGTGCTGCGGAACCACCCCCGAGTTCATCGAAAAGGCCGGCCTCGCCATCCTGAGCTTTGACGCGGGAAGGCGTCAGGTGAAATGGGTGCCTACCACCCCCGAAATCGAGGAACTGCCCTCGGAGCGGTTGGCGCAGCGCTCAAAACTCGGCGCGGCCCTAGCAGCCGGAGAGTGGATTGAGACCGTAGAGTTGGTTGCCCCGCTCGGGGTCGATGCCGGCGCGGTGGTTCAAAAAGCCCGCGAGCTGGAAGCTGGCGGGGTGAAGTTCGTCAACCTTCCCGACGGCCCCCGCGCCAGTGCGCGCCTGAGTGCCCTCATGACGGCAAGCCTGATTGCCCGCGCCACCACCCTCGAACCCATTTTGCACCTGGCGTGCCGCGACAAGAACTTGATTGGACTGCAAGGCGATTTATTCGGCTACCATGCCGACGGAATGCGAAACGTTCTTCTCGTGACGGGTGACCCTCCTAAAGTAGGAAAATACCCCAATGTGAGTGGGGTTTTTGATGTCGATTCTATTGGCCTTACCAACATTGTGCGCCGGTTCAACGGGGGAGTGGATATGGGTGCCGAGAGGCTCCCGCAGCAAACCTCGTTTGTCCACGGCACGGGTGTAAACCCCGCGTTTCCGGTGAGAGAAAAAGAACTCGAACGTGCCCGCCAAAAGGTAGAAGCAGGTACCGAATACTTTATCACTCAGCCGGTCTGGGACCTTGCTGTGTTGGAGAAGTTCCTGGAAGACCTCAACCTTTTGGGTGTGCCGGTGCTCCTGGGAGTTTGGCCCTTGGCCAGCTACCGCAACGCGTTGTTTCTCGGCAGCGAAGTTCCGGGAGTGTCAATTCCTCAGAATATCCTCGACCGGATGGCCCGCTTCGACGACAAGGAACGCGCCCGTCAGGAAGGCATTGCCATCAGCCGCGAGATCATCGAACGGTTTCGGCCGTTGGTGCGGGGAATCCAGGTTAGTCCGCCGTTTGGAAACGTCCGAACAGCCTTGGAAACCCTCGGCACGTAGTCCACAAGGTCGAGATAGCAGAGTATATTTCAGGCAGGAGTTCCTGCATGAAATACCGTCGTTTGGGCCGCACAGGCCTTGAAGTCTCTGAACTTTCTTACGGGTCGTGGGTGACCTTTGGCACTCAACTGGATGTGGATGGTAGCAAGAAATTGATCCGCCAGGCCATCGATGCTGGAGTCAATTTCCTCGACAACGCCGAAGCCTACGCGGCCGGCATGAGCGAGTCGCTGATGGGCGTAGCGCTCAAAAGCTACCGCCGGGAAGATCTGGTGATCAGCACCAAGATCTTCTGGGGAGGCGCCGGCCCCAATCAGACAGGGTTGTCGCGCAAGCATCTGCTGGAAGGAACTCGCAACAGCCTCAAGCGCCTTCAGCTCGACTATGTCGACCTGCTTTTTTGCCATCGGCCCGACCCCAACACCCCCATCGAAGAGACGGTGATGGCCATGGACAGTTTGGTCCGCAGCGGCCAAACCCTTTACTGGGGAACCAGCGAATGGAGTGCCGATCAGATTGTGAAGGCCATCGAGTTTGCCAAAGACTACCGAGCCATCGGCCCCGTAAT
Organism: Spirochaetales bacterium; assembly: GCA_947478845.1. Lineage (GTDB taxonomy): Bacteria > Spirochaetota > Spirochaetia > JABEVK01 > JABEVK01 > JAIFLN01. The sequence continues at coordinate 246,273 of CANJXC010000003.1, forward strand.
GGAACAACCCCAATACAACTTCTTGGTTCGCGAACGCTTTGAAAAAGAGTACAAGCCGGTGTTTAACAAATACGGTTACGGGACCACGATTTGGAGCCCACTGGCTTCCGGCGTTCTTTCTGGCAAGTACAACAAGGGTATACCCGAAGGCAGCCGCCTGGCCCGCGAGCTCTGGATCAAGAACATCATGGACGAGAACAAGCTGATGACGCCCGAGGTGTTTGCCAAGATCGATGGGTTGGCCACAATTGCCAAGTCGATGGACGCCACCTTGAGCCAGTTGGCTATTGCTTGGACGCTCAAGAACCCCAATGTTTCTACCACGATTCTCGGGGCCAGCAAGCCCGATCAGTTGGCCGAAAACCTGAAGGCTGCAGACTTCGTCGACAAACTTGATGACGGGGTGATGAAACAAATCGAAGGTATTCTGAAGAACAAGCCTGCCTAACGGGCTAAAACCGCGGCCCCTTCGCTTGGTCTGACTGTAAAAACAGGCGGAGCGGAAGGGGCTGGCCTCCGGGAAAAGTACCCTCGATTGAGGGCAGCGGAAACCTCCGCGATGAACTGATAGTTCACCAGCGACACCGTGCACCCACCGAAACCGGCCCCGGTCATCCGGCTCCCATAGCTCCCGGCCTCGCGGCTCAACGACGATAACTCGTCCAGCTCAGGGCAGCTGACTTCCATGGAAAAACGGCAACTTTCGTGGGAGGCATTCATCAGCGACCCAAACCAAAAGGCGTCTCCCGATTCCAGCGCCTGCGCCGCGTCTTCGACCCGCCGCCACTCCGTGAAAACGTGCTGGAAACGGCTGAGTAGTTTGAACCCTTCAGCCGGCTCGGTGATGGGCCTCCCAATTCTGTTATGGCCCAAAATCTCGTAAACCCTGTTGTACGTCCAGTGGTCGTCGTGGAGAAGATTCCTAGCTTTGGCGAACAACGCGTCGGTTGAGAGTGAAAGTTGTCCGATTCGCTGAAGCGGATACCCTAGCGAGCCCATCAACCCGGCCTCGAGCACCATAGTCGCAAGCCGGCATTCCAGCGACCTACGGTTGTACTCGTAGAGGGCCGACTCGGTCTTCGGGGCTTTGACGAGAGTGTCAGCCACCAAGATCACGCTGCCGGGCGGAAGCGACAGGGGCCTCACTCGAAGGGGAAAGAAGTCGATTTTCAATGCCTGTCCGACACGGCCGTTGAGCGATGCGGCCTGGTCCATCCCGCCACCCTGGGTTCCCACATAGCGTTCGGCTCCCGCCATTAGCGTTGCGAGTTCCAGAGGTGAGTGGCTCAGATGGTTCACCTCCGCAAAGACCAGACCGCAAAGCACGACAAGAGCCGACGACGAGCTCAGGCCCGCTGCCGGAGGAATGGTTCCATGGAAGAGCAGGTCGAAGCCCAGGACTGGGGTATCCGACCCCGCCCGCTCCGCCTCCGAGACCAGTGCCTGAATCGCCGCCTTGGGATAATTGCCGAAGTCTCCCCTTGGGTAGGGAGCGATTACAGAACTGGCAAGGAACTGGCGCTCGCCGAAGGCGCCAGAGGCTTCCTTGACCCGGATCAGTTGGTCGGTTCGTGGCCGAAACACCCCCACAAAATCTTTGTCGGTGGCTACGGGCATCACGGGGCAACCGTTGTAGTCGGTATGCTCGCCAATCAGGTTGACGCGGCCCGGGGCTCGAGCGAGTCCGAGCCCGTCTTCGCCCAACCAGCCCCGGGCGGCTTCCACTAAATCGGAGTACCTCTTCTTTGCTTCGGGAAGGTTGGCATACCACCGCTCCAGTTGCTCGTGAAGAGACCCCAAAAACAACAAGCGCAGGTCTCGGGCTGTCACAGGCGGCCCGTCAGGCTGGCAAACTGCTCGGATCCTTGGGCTTTCCAAGGGTCGATGCCGCGCAGGATGCCCAAGCAAAGGCTTCGCCCCTGATGAACAATCTCGTTTTGGATTTCCAGGGCTTCGGGGCCCGTCGGCACCGGCAAGATGATCTCGCCGCCCGCCTCGATGACGCCAATGCCTTCGGTTTTGTAGCGTCGCAGCGGCTCGGGGGTCAGGTGCGCGCGGCTGCGAAAAAGCAGCGTCAGTTCCGATTGACCTGATTCGTTCCATCGCCAGCAAAGGTTTAACGAATGGGTGCCGGGCGCTTGCTCCTTCCAGGCGGAAATCAGCTGTTCTGCCGCGTTGAGCAGGTCAGCGGGAGTGTTAGCCAGCAGCCGGATGGCGGCGAGGGGATACTCCAACCACTGCACTTCGACTCGCCGGAGCGTCAGTGACTTCCGGCTTTTGGCGCGCATCACCGGAAGCATGGTGTTGCGGCCCACTTGGTAGTGCAGATGTTCCAAGATGGAGGCGCCGGTTTCTGGCAGGTCGGAGTTTGAAAACCAGCTGTAGGCAGGCGCCAGTTCCTGAAACGCTGCGCCATCTTCCAACGTTTGCCTGTCCATCCGCATCGGACTGTGCTGGGTCTGAATCACGACTCCATGTTGCGGAAACAAAGGGAAAGGCGTCCATTGAAAAAAGAACTCCCGGCTCGGCGACAGAAGGAAGGCAAAGACTCTTAAGTTCTCCCTACCCGGCGAGCCTTCGTTCTGGCGGCAGATTCGGCACTCCGCGCCGGCCGGGAGGGGGTGACTGGCTGCGTAGGCTGAGCGGGCTCGATTGATCTGAACCTTGAACTCCAAGTCGTATTCTTCCCCAGGAAACCGTAAGCGGAGGTTGTTCTCAAGGTCGCTGGGCGTCAGGTAGCCGCTAGCGAGAGCGTCGGCCTCCAGAGCCTCGAGCGAGGCTAGGAACTCTACGGGATTTATGGATCCTGAGCCTTCAACCGGCCGTGCAGACACTTCGCCTCCTACTCCGAGATCAGGTAATTGATGCAGTCGCGGGCCTCGACCCGGAACGATTTTTTGCCTTGCACCAGCCGGGCCGAAAAGTGGCCCGCGCAGCCGTCTGGGCACCGTGGGCCTGCCGCGGGGCGTGCTACCGCTTGGCCCTTGAGGCGCGCCTGTATCCAATCGCGGGAATCGAAAGCTTGATTACCCGCTGTGGGTTTTGCCGAGGGGGCTTCGGCGCCAAAACTATTGCGAAGCATGCAGGCGCGGCTCGTGAACAGGGGAGGGAAATAGCTGCGATCGGGACAAGCCGGGTCTTCCAGCCAATGGACGGCAAAGGCGAACCCCGGCAGAGTCAGGCTCAACTGCGCCGGAGTGAGGGGGTTGGCCGAATGGAAGCCCCAATCGGCAAACCAGGAGGTGAGTTCAATTCCCTCTTCGCGGAGGCGTCGCAGCCACGTCAAGTGACAGGGATTGCTCACGCCAACCAGCACGGCAGAGTTATCTTCGCCACGAAGGCGGACCAAAAACTCGCGTAGCCTCGAGTAGTACGACTCCTCATCGGGGGTAAACGGTGCAAGCGGGAGGGCGAGTCCCCAGGGAGTGCTCGCCAACTGCGTGCCCCGAAGGTTTTCCCACTCAGTGATAAAGCCGGTCAGCTTGTTGACGCCCTGAAGCGGTGACAAAGAGGCACGCGCAGGGGCAAGGGGGTTCGAGCGCGCTGCCAACGACGCGGCAGCTTTCACGCGGCCGGGCACGGCCTCAACGAACCCGCGGGCTTTTTCGGCGACCAACGCGTACCAGCGGCGACGGAGTTCTTTGAGCAATTTCGGCTGTATAAATACCGTGCCCGCAGAGTTTTCGATATCGAGGGTGGAAGGTTCAAACGGGCTGTCGGACGCGCGGAAAATCTCGGTGAGAGAAGACTCGATGCTCTTGCTTCCATGGGCCTCTTGCACTGCAAATGACTCGCTCAGGGAAAAGCCGCCCCAAAGGGGTGAGGCTACCGTCAGTTCAAGGGTTTCAGTAAAGGGTGCGGTATCGTGGCCCGGTGGGTGACCCAAGGCTCGGCGAAGCTCCAAGGTGGTCGCTATTTTATGCCTGTGCGGCCGCCCCGGCTTTTTCACAGGGAGTTTGCTGTCGTGACGGCTAATTAACCACAGCGTCCCGCCACGCGCATCAAAGCCAATTCTGTCGTTGAGTTCAAGTTCGGCAACAGTTCCAGCGGTCAGGGAAAGGGTCGCGAGCGCACCTCGAAACACGTCGCCAGGTGTGGTGCCTAGAATCAACAGTCCATCGCCCTTGGCCAGAGTTCGAAATACCTTGGCTCTGGCTTCCACCCGAACGCTCGCCCTGCGGTCGCTCGACGAGGTCACCAACCCCAGCGGCATGCCAAGCGTACCGGCCCACGAGGGATTGGTCTGCGAGAGTGCCTTGTGGCCATCGAACCAACCGGCGGAGGCTAAACGGCCATAGCGAACCCGCGCCTCGTCGAGCCAGTCCCAGGCTTCGGCGTCTTGGGCGCCGTCGAGGAAAGCGCGGTACGCCCGGGCCGTGTTGTAGCTGTAAGCGGGGGGCTTCATGCGACCCTCGATTTTAAAACTCTGGACTCCAAGGTCGCGAAGTTCACGGATACGGGCCCCGAGTTCAAGGTCGTTCATGCTTGCAAAGGCACCCACGGTACCCACTTTATGAAGGCTTTCTCCGGGGGGAGCGTGTATACCCTCGGGCAGGCCCTCTTCATGCGGGCTTTCTCGCCTTTGGGGGCCAGGGATGAGGTAGTCGAGCTCGAAGTTGGTTCGGCAGATCTGCCCGCAATCTCCCCTGTTGGCAGAGCGCCCTATCATGATGCCCGAGGCCATGCAGTTGCCCGACACCGCGTAACAAAGAGCGCCGTGCACAAACACCTCATACTCCATCGACGGGTCTGCTTTCACTATGGCGCCTATCTCGGCCATCGTGAGCTCTCGGGCCAACACCACGCGGCAGAAACCCATCAGCTTGAGGGCCGCCACCCCACCCGGATTGTGGACCGCTGCCTGCGTGGAGGCGTGCAGGTCCATCGGTGGCCCGAACTTGCGCAGTGCCAGGGCGAAGCCAAGGTCCTGCACAATGAGCGCATCCACGCCTCGGAAGTGCAATTCCCAGCTCAGGGCGACGGCTTCGGCCACCTCGTCGGTGGTTAAAATGATGTTGACGGCAACGAAGACCCGGGCGCCCTTGGCGTGGGCAATCGAGGTGAGGGCCGACATGTCGTCGAGGGTGAGGTTATGGGCGTGGCTTCGGGCCGAGAACTTCTGGAAGCCGACGTAAATGGCGTTGGCCCCCCCCTCGAGGGCCCAAAGCGCGTGATCAAGACTTCCACCCGGTGCAAGAACTTCGCCATTCATGGCACGGAGTATAGACCGTTCGTGCTGCGAACTGGAAGCTCAAGCTTCTTGCTAAGGCTTCTTGCTAAGGCTTCTTGCTCAGGCTTCCCATTCTCCGAGTTCTTCGAGTTCGGGGCGGTACTCTTGCAGTTTGGCCTTTAGATAGCTGGTACGGATTTTGTCGAACTCGCTGTTGGACACCGGCCGGCCCCAGCGTTCTTCGGCGATTTCGGCGATGTCGTATTCGTCGTGACCCGGGTATTGCCTCACCAGTTCGGCGACAACGCCTCCCCAGTTGGACGGGCGTGCAGGGTATAAAGTGCGGGTGGTCATGGTCATGCTTGAGTCTCCTTGCGAGGATTCAGGTCTTCGCTTGATAACAACTTCGCATGGATGGGTGCATTATTGGTGCAAAAAAAGCCTACCCATGATGCGGGTAGGCTTTTTCAAAACAATGGCTAAATCAGATTTGCGGGTAGCCGGATAGGTCGGCCTCAACAATGGGAGCCACGCCCAAACCAGTGGCCAGGCCCGAAAGTGCCGTGGCAGTCACGATTGTGTCTTTGGCCGTGTTGGCTAGTGTCTCCAATTGAGCATGCACACCGCTCATGGCGTCCGTTGTGGTGGAGGCCACCGCAAAACCTGGGGGGCAAAGTTCGGTTGAGGTGGCCACGATGCCATACTTTGTCACCACGGCTTGCGTAGCCGGATCCCAATGGCTGAAGTCCATCACTCGCAGAACGTTGGTCACATCCAAGTCGCCAGTGCTAGGGTCGAAACCAGTGTGGACTGAACTGGTCTTTTGTAGCCAAAATTGCTCGGGCGATGTGTTGTTTTCCTTTATGGTGTAACCCGCGCTCACAAGGTCTGAGTTCAGCGTCAGGAACTTCAGAGGGAAAGAGTAAGACTGATAGAAGCCATTTACAGGATCACCGTAATGCACAACGCGCGCCGGGTACACAAAGCCACGCTGGTAGGTGAAGATTGTGTCGGAGCCTGAGACCTCTCTCTTAGTGTTGTAATAGAGCGCATCTCCTGCAGCCCAGGTGGTATCGTTTATTGCTGTGTTAGCCTTATAGATCAACATCCAAGGCGCAGGAACAGTAGAACCGTTGAACGCAAGCATAGAGGCCTTCACATCGTTGCCGTAGGTTGTTCCTCCGTCCGTGCTGAGTTTGGCGCTGGTGAGAGTGCGGGTCGTCCCTGACCATGACTCGGTCACCTTTACCTTAAGGATTGCGTCAGCCCCGGGAGCGGAGCTAAGGGCCGTGCCGAAGTCGCTGCCATGGAGGTTGTTAAACTTGGCAGACACGCCAGCAAGCCACGGGAAGTTTGCATTTTCTTCACCACGAGTCATGCCGATGAGCTCGCCGGAAGCGTTGTAGAACTCCTCGTTGAACTGGTAACTGCCGTCAGAGGCGAAGGCTCCCTTCGAAAGAACTCCTCCCGAGGTGTCGTTGCCGTAGGCCACATTGAAGTGGGGCCCATCGCTGCTCAAGAACGAAACATTGCTACCCGACTTGGTGACGCTTTCATAGCGGCCCTGATCGTAGGTAATGGTACCGTCAGCGTTGGTCTTAGGTCCATACAGCACAGTGTTCGAGCCTGTTTCGGAGTCAAAGGAACCCTGAAAGCCGTACTTGAACACATGGCCAGCGGCATACTGGATGTTGTTGGTGGTATCATTAAAGGAACTTGCGAGCGTCTGTGTCCCGTAGAAGGCAAGCTTGGCCTTCATGGTTGCCGGGGTCAGCGCATTGCTCAGGACAAGGTGAACGTAATAATCATACGTACCGGCCTGGGGGGGGGCCGTGTTCTTAGGAATGCGGAAGTTGCCTGAACCACTCATATGCCACTTGATATCCACCGAGTTGCCGGTGTCGTCGAGTTGGTGAATGATGGCCTTACCGGCATCAATTTGATTGGGAACGCCAAGTATGGCCGCCTGCTCGTTGTTGATGGTGCCCTTGCCCAAGGAATACACAGTTTCCAAGGTAGGCGAGGTGTTATTAGCAAACGCGCTCTGCATGAGCGCCATCACGCCCCCTACGACGTTCTCGCTCAGGTCTTTTTGCAGTTGGCCGTAGCCCTTCGATTGAATACCATCCTGGCTCGAGGCAACAACATCCACGACAGCTTTGCCAGTGCTACTGCTCTTGAGACTTTTCGGGAGCATGGAAGAGCTGGACTGAATGGAGAGCAAAGCCGTGATGGCGGACGATACTGTTGAGCTCAGCGAGCTCACGGCACTGGTGCAGGAACTCAATGCTACAGCCAGAAGCGTTAGTGCTACCAAAGACTTGGTCCCTAGGGGTAATTTCATAAAATCTCCTTGCGGAAACTTTATCGGGACTTTGTCACATTTTTGTCTCGGGCCTGTCCTTTGTTGGTCTGTCCAAACTCGAGGATGGCCGTAGTACCCTCGCCGAATACGCTTTCGATAAGCAATTGACCACCCTGCGCTTCCATCAGAGATTTGACAACGCGCAGGCCCAAGCCGCTGTGCTGGTCGCCGGGACTTCGGGCCGCACTGACCTGATAGAATGGTTCGGTGACAAAAGGGAGCTTTTCTGCAGGGATTCCTGGTCCTGTATCGCGCACCACGATGCGGGGACGGTCAAGTTCGACTACCTCAACCGAGACAGAGGATCCAGGCCCACCGTAGGTGAGGGCGTTGTCCAACAGGTTGTCGAGACACTGCGCCACCCTATCGGGATCAGCAACCACTGAAACCGGACCTTCGCTGGTCACAACCAGCAACAGTTTTGATCTCTGGGATAGGGCTTGGTCTTGTCGGTTCTCGATACACGAGCTGACCAATTCGCCCAAATCCAGTTTCTGAGAGTGCAGAGGAAGCTCTTTCAGGTCAAGGCGGGAGAGCTCCAGCAGGTCGCTGACCAGGCGCAACAGACGGTCTGCCGTACGGGAAATAGAATCGACGGCTCTTCGATGCCGTTCTGGGTCGTTCGCCAGCCCATCCCGCAGCGCTCCAGCCATAGTAGAGAGGGTGGTCAACGGGGTTCGAAACTCATGGGCGATGTCTGCCATAAATTGCCTGCGTGCAAGGCCCTCGTGTTGAAGCTCTCTCATTTGGTAGGAAATCCGTGCCCCAAGGGTATCAAGGGTAACGGCCAATTCTGTCAGCTCACCGGGACCCCGAAGGGTGGGTTTCTGCAAATAGTTTCCCTCCGTCATGGCTCGGGCCGTCGAGATAAGCGAATTGAAAGACTTGCTGAATCTCAGCCAAAAGGCGAAACCGACGAACAAGGAGAAAAAAACACCGGCGCTCATCTTCCAGATGAAGATTCTAACCGTGATGCCTGCACGCTCCACGTCAAAGCGCTTGATATCGTCACCCGGCGGCTGAGAACTCGTGGCAGGGTGAAGTACCGGAAAAGCCCCCAGGTAGAACTCAGAGTATCCAAAATGTGGAGGACTTGGTGGGTTTGGATACAGGCTCGGATGCGCAACCGCGAAATCGTAGTCGTCTTTTTCCCTCAAGTAAAGGAGGTAGTTGCTGATTCCCACGGAGACAATTCCGCTCACGAAAGTGATGAGAAAGACGGCGATGGTGATTTCCCACCGGAGGCTAAGCTTCCGGACGGAAGGCATAGCCCACCCCTCGAATCGTGACAATGGGGCAGTCGGCGAGTCCGGCGCCGATGAGCTTCTCTCTGAGCCGGTAAATCTGGTTGTCTACCTGGCGCATGCCTACATGGTAGGTGTCGCCGTCGCCCCACACCTTGCGGATCAACTGATTCCGGTTGAAGACGGTCTTCGGTTGCTCCATGAGTGTCACCAAGAGGTCAAACTCAAGGGAGGTCAAAACCACGTCTTTGGACTCAACTACCACCCGGTGCTCGTCCAGATAAACCGCTAGTCCGGACCATTGGAGCGATGCAGCGTTCTGAGTTTCCCGCTTGGTTCGCCGCAAGAGCGCTCTCAAACGCGAGACCACCTCGGCAGCTGAAAAAGGTTTCGTGACGTAGTCGTCGGCACCTTTGTCCAGAGCCCGGATTTTGTCCATTTCTCCCTCTCGTGCCGAGAGCATCAGGATGGGGACAGTCGATTGGCGTCGGATTCTCTCGCAAACCGATACGCCGTCGAGCTCAGGCATCATGACATCGAGAATGACGAGGTCGGGTTGTTTGGAGGAGAACCTTTCGAGGGCTTCCCGGCCATTAGTTGCGCGCACGACTTCAAAACTTGCGGCTTCCAAATACCAGCTCAAACCTTCGATGAGATCGCCATCATCGTCGACAACCAAGACAACAGTACTCATGTTTGCTCCCCGAGCACTATAGTCCTTCTAGACTACAGGATATGTCTCAAATCTGTCTATTTCTTGTACCAAATGTGATCTAAGTCGTGGACTGTTTCCCCCTTTTAGTCGGGTGAACGGGTCTTTTTGCCAATCTGGCGTCCTTTAGCAGCCTTCAGTGCAGCCTCAACATTCGATTCCGCCCATTCGATATTGCGACTGATGGCGATGAGGGCATTCTTCAGGTCACGGCGACGCACCGCGTTGATGATTTCCAAGTGGTCGACGCAAGTTTTGGCGAGGCGCTCTAAGTTGGTAATGTCTGAGAGCCTGACGAAATGGATCTGCGAGTCGATGGCAGCCAAACTCTTGGCCAACACACTGTTTCCCGTAGCCTCGGCCAACGCATGGTGGAAGTGCTCGTCTTCCTCGGCGGCATGGATGAAGAGGTCGGGCAGGCCATCGCGCAGTTCGGTCCAGCGGGCTTCCAGGCGGTCAAGGAATGCGTGATCTAGTTCCTGTTTGCACAGCAACGACACCACTTCAAGTTCCAAGACGAGCCTGACATGGTAGGCATCCCGTATTTCTTTGAGCTCAAGTTCGCGCACCGCATAGTTCTGACGGGGATTTTTTTTTACCAAACCCCGTTGCACCAACATGTTGAGCGCCTCTCGAACAGGGCTACGACTGACCTGGAACTCGGCGCAAAGACCTTCCTCGGTCAGCCTGTGTCCCGGGGCATATTCGAGTTTGAGAATCCGAAGGCTTAATCGCTCGTAGATATCGACACTGAGGTTTTCAGCCAACTTCTCTCCTCCCTGGCGCATCCATCGCCTGTTCAATGTATATCAGTATACAATAAATATCCAATTTTGTAGTTCACCACAGCAATTGATAAAAACTAACTCTATATATTACAATTAAATAATGACATTTAACAATTTGTTGACAGTTTTACAATCTCCCCATACAATGAAAATTGTATACAATATCGGCGTTGCCGTTGATCTTTGGGGCTTATCCCCGCGCATTCGATCGAAATGAGGAGTTTCGCATGCCACAAGAATTGACCAAACCGAAGCTGTGGGTTCTAGGAGACCTGAACGGGTTTTTCGGCCTGTTCACCAATGTTCTTCTCAACACCATTGTCCTGACTAGTCTTTCACTCTTTGTGGTGAAAATCCCTGAGGCCACGGTTTACGGGCGCATTCTTCCCGCTCTGGGGCTTGCGCTGATGCTTGGCAACATTTTTTATGCTTATCTGGCTTACCAAAAAGCCAGAAAAGAGCAGCGGGACACCGTCGCGGCCTTGCCCTATGGGCCCTCGGTTCCGCACATGTTCATCGTGGTCTTCGCTGTCATGTTGCCCTCATATCTGGCTACACAGGATCCTCTTTTGGCATGGGTTCTTGGACTCATTTGGGCCCTCATCATCGGCCTGATTGTCATGGCTGGTGCGCTCATTGGCCCCATCATCCGCAAATACACGCCCAAGGCGGCCATGTTGGGCACTTTGGCCGGCATTTCGATCACCTTCATCTCGATGGCTCCGGCCTTTCAGATGTTCGACGTCGCTTGGATTGGCCTGATCTGTTTCATGATCATCATGATTTCGTGGATGGGTAATGTGCGTTTGCCCTTCGGCATCCCTGGTGGTCTGGCGGTCGTCCTGGTCGGAGCCATCCTAGCTTGGGGTGCGGTGTTGCTCGGCTTGCCAGGGTACTCAACCCTCATGCACCCCGAAGCGGTTACGGCATCGTTCCAGCAGTTCGGCCTGCGCCTGCCCACCTTCAGCTTCGATGTCTTCTCGAAATCCGCTGACTTGGTTTGGCCACTGTTGGTCACGGCTATCCCCCTGGGCATCTACAACTTCACCGAGGCCATGAACAACGTCGAGTCTGCCGCGACGGCCGGTGATGACTACGACCTCCGCGCGGTGTTGCTGGCCGACGGTACAGGCGCCGTTTTAGGCGCGTTTGCCGGTTCGCCCTTTCCTCCCGCTGTGTACATTGGCCATCCCGGCTGGAAGGCCATCGGTGGACGCATCGGCTACTCGTTAGGCACAGGAATCGCCATCGGGCTGGTCTGCATGCTCGGGCTCACGGCCCTGCTGCTGGCTGTTATTCCCCTAGTCGCCATCCTACCAATTCTTCTCTTCATTGGCCTCATCATTGGCTCGCAGGCCTTCCAGGCCACCCCAAGACGCCACGCTCCGGCGATCATTTTGGCCCTCGTGCCCAACATTGCCGATTGGCTTCACACCCAAGTGAACAATGTGGTATCGGTCGCAACCGGCACAGGCGTGACCCCCAAGCTCGCTGCCGACCTAGCCTCGAATGTTTCGGTGTACTACACAGGCATGTCGGTTGCCGGTGGAGGTGGAATCCTAGCCGGTTTGGTGCTCGGTGCCATCGGGGTGTTTGTGATTGAGAAGCGCTTCAATTGGGCCGCCGTCTACGCGGGCATAGCAACGGTGTTGTCGTTCTTCGGCTTCATCCACGGCAGCCAGCTCGCCGTCAACGCCTCACCCACAGTGACCTTCGCTTACCTGGTTTCTACATTGATCTTTGTCTACTTCATGTACCAAGAGAAAAAAGATGGACGCGGAATCAGCTGGAAGCCCATCAGCGAAGCTGCGGACGACTGAGCCATGCCTAAGATTCTCTTTGTCAACGGGACCTTGATGCGGGGTCTTGGCCTCCACAAGAATCTCGCCGGCGCTGAGTTTCTAGGTGAGTTCGTCACAAAAGCCAAGTACCGTGTGTTCAGTATCGGCGACGTTCACCCTGGCATGTACGAAGTGAAGCAGGGTGGAGTTGCTTTCGCCGGAGAACTGTATCGGCTCCCCGACGACGTTTGGAAGCGGGTGGAAGCCGGCGAACCTCCTCACCTGTACGATGGCCCGGTGGAACTGGAAGACGGCCGGATCGTCGACGGAATCCTGTATCCTCGAGACAAGATTCGAAGCGAACACGTCGACATCTCTGAGTTTGGAGATTGGCGCAAGTACATGGCGAGCAAGAAGGGGAACCCAACATGAAGAAAGAAATCGTCGCGCAGCCCTACAACCTTAAGTTTGACCCTAAGACGACTGCGCTCATCGTGATCGACATGCAACGGGATTTTGTCGAAGAAGGCGGCTTTGGAACCCTTCTTGGCAACGATGTCTCGCTCCTCCGAGCGGCGATAAAACCTTGCCAGGCGCTTCTCAAGGCCGCTCGGCAAGCCGGTCTTCGGGTTTTGCACACCCGCGAGGGTCATGATCCATCGATGTCAGATTGTGCTCCCACCAAGAAGGCCAGAGGAAACTTGAAGACTGGAATTGGCGACAGCGGACCTATGGGCCGGATTCTCATCCGGGGTGAGAAGGGCCACGGAATCATTCCAGAACTTCAACCCCTGCCCACCGAAGCCGTGATCGACAAGCCCGGCAAGGGTTCGTTCTACGGCACCGATCTTGACCTTATTTTGCGCAACTACGGCATCAGCACCCTGTTGGTTTGCGGAGTCACCACCGAAGTCTGCGTGACAACAACAGTGCGAGAAGCCAACGACCGCGGCTATGAGTGTGTGGTCGCCTCTGACGCCGTTGCTTCGTATTTTCCCGAATACAACCGGATGGCTTTGGAAATGATTCAGGCTCAGGGCGGGATTTTTGGCTGGGTAACCCCCTCGCAGCACATCATCGAAGCGATTTCGTAACCGACGGATGGCTGGCATACTCAGGGCCAAAGACTACGGCGATCGTGTCTTTCGTGGCGAAGAAACTGCAACAGTGCATTCAGTTTTTGAGCGGGGATTCAACCTCGCGATGGCCGACGGCCGGCTAGTTCACGTTGCTATCGACAAACCCTCTGAGCATTCTCAAATGGTGGGCTTCGGCGCCTGCGCGGGTGCTTGGCTTGGGCCAGAAGTGGGGAGCCGGTTTCAGGTTTCAGAATCGCGAAAGCTTTTGCAAGGCTCAAACTTGGTAATCGATTGCCGCCACGCGTTACCGTTGGAAGCCCTTGCCCTGCAAGCAACCTGCCTTTCTCAGGAGCAGTTGCGACAAATTAACAGCTCGGTGCGAATCAGGATGCAAGGCCGGGACTTGGAACATTGGCAGGTGTATTTCACCGCGATTGAGTCTCAGGTTCGGGCTTTCGCGTCCACGGGCAGGGTAGGGCACCTCGAGTCTGTGGTCGGACTAGGGCTGGGACTCACGCCTACTGGGGACGACGTTCTGGTGGGTCTTTTGGCGTCTCTGAAGAGCCGGGGTTCGCAGCACACAAAAGACCTCGAAGACCTGATGCGGGGCTACGCGGACCGAACTACCGACGTGAGTGCCGATCTGTTGAGGGCAGCGGCCGCAGGGTACTTTCCGTTTGCGCTGGTAGATCTGGCCAACTCAAAACCCGACCGTGGAGCGGGGGAAATCGAGTCTTTGGTGACGCGCATCTGCGCCATCGGGGCTACGTCGGGAATGGATACTCTGCTCGGATTTATGATGGGAATGCAGGAGGTTCATTAACCATGGAAAACACACAACACTTCCTCACAGGGTATTACCGCGACTCAGTGGCCTTGATGCAGCTCTCGTCCAAGCTCGCCGCGCAAGAGGGGATTGCTTCCGCCTCGGCGCAAATGGCTACGGCCGCCAACCTTGAACTTCTGGTGAATGCCGGTTTGCTCGACCAGGTTGTGCCCGCCCGCCCGAACGACCTGCTGCTTGTCATCCGAGCCTCGACGGCCGAGCACGGGCAAGCCGCGTTCGAGTTTGCCAAGAAGACTCTTGACGAAAAACCCTCGGGGGGCGGCCCCGAAAAACCCGAGCCGCCGCGTTCGGTTGAAATGGCACTTTCTGCGCATCCAGAAAGCAATCTGGTTCTCATCTCGACCCCGGGGGAGTTTGCCGCAGCGGAAGCGCTCAAGGCCCTAAAACAGGGGCTCAACGTGATGATCTTCAGCGACAACGTTTCTGGAGCGCAGGAGGTCATGTTAAAGACCTATGCCCGCGACCATGAACTGCTGGTGATGGGCCCCGATTGTGGAACCTCCCTTATTGGTGGAGTTCCGTTGGCGTTTGCCAATGTAGTGGCCGCGGGGGCCATCGGTGTCGTGGGGGCTTCCGGTACGGGCATTCAGCAAGTCACTTGCCTCGTGGATGCGCTGGGCGAGGGGATCTCTCACGCTATTGGTACTGGTGGTCACGACCTGAGTGAAGAGGTTGGCGGGATCACGATGCTCTCAGCCTTGGATTTGCTGGCCCATGACAACAACACGGAAGTGATTGTTTTACTTTCCAAACCCCCGGCTAGGTCGGTGGCGTTGAAGATCATCGCTGCGGCCAAGCTTGTGCCCAAGAAGGTTGTGATCTGTTTCCTGGGGGCAGTCGAACAACTCGATGGAAGCAACCTCTCGTACGCTCGCACCTTGGAAGAGGCGGCCATGCTTGCTGTGGGTCTGCTTCGCCCCTCACGAAAGCTATCCCTCACCGGCCGCCTGGTGAGGGAAAAAAATCAGCTCGACCCCCATCGCACCAAAGGCTTTGTACGGGGCCTTTATACCGGTGGTACCTTCTGCTACGAAGCGCAAATCCTGCTTCAGTCTGCCCTTGGTGAGGTGTATTCCAATATTCCTACCAAGGGTGTCAAAAAACTTCCTGACCTTTGGACAAGCGTGGGCCATACCATCCTCGACTTGGGCGACGATGTTTTCACCCGGGGCAAGCCGCATCCGATGATCGACCCCTCCACCCGTAATGAAAGGCTTCTCAAAGAGGCCCTTGACCCCCAAACCGGACTTATCTTTTTTGATCTGGTGCTGGGTTACGGAGCTCACGAAGACCCCGCGGCCGGTCTTGTCGAGGTGATCCGCCAGGCACGTGAATCGGCCCACAAAGGCGGCCGGAGACTCGAGTTCGTGGGCTTTATTTGTGGCACGACGAAGGACCCCCAGGGCTTCGAAAAACAGGCTTCCACCCTCCGTGGCGCGGGTGTGATTTTAGCGCAAAGCAATGCCCACGCCGCCGAGATGGTGCAATACCTCGTTACCGGGAGGCTTTTGTGAACAACTTTCTTACCAGCAAAACGCAAGTCATCAACATCGGTTTGGCTTCGTTTTCCCCCCCTATCCGGTCGCACGGCGGCACCTCGGTTGACCTGGAGTGGCGTCCGCCGGCCGAAGGCAACAGTGCTTCGGGATTGGCGTTGGCCCAGCTGATGAGCGACGGCAAGATCAATGCTGCCAACCAAGTGGCTTTGGAGCGTTACCAGGCGGCTCAGCCTATCCTCGTCGGAGTTGGGGTGGCTCGAGAAGAGCTCAAAGGTCTCGGGCCCCGTATGCTACTGCACTCCGGACCTCCCATCGCCTGGGAAAATATGTGCGGCCCGCAAAAGGGTGCGGTGCTCGGCGCCATTGTTTTTGAAGGTTGGGCCAGCACGCTCCTAGAAGCCGAAAGTTTAGTGGCCCACGGGGAGGTGAAACTCGACGCCTGCAACCACCACAGCGCAGTTGGTCCCATGGCCGGCATCATTAGTCCTTCCATGCCTGTGTGGATCATCGAGAACACCACGCACGGCAACCGCTCCTACTGCAACATGAACGAAGGGCTGGGCAAGGTGCTTCGTTTCGGCGCCAACGGCCCCGAGGTCATTGAACGCCTGGTTTGGATGCGTGAGGTGCTCGGCCCCACAGTGAAATCCATCTTGCAACACCTGGGCCCGGTTGCTCTGGGGCCCCTGATAGCGCAGGCCCTGCACATGGGCGACGAGGTTCACAACCGCAATGCGGCAGCCAGTGGCCTTTTCTTCAAAAAGCTCACCCTCGCAGGCCTTGAAATCCTTGCCAAATTGGACGCCAGAAAACTAAAAGATACCCTGGCCTTCATTGCCGCCAACGATCACTTTTTCCTGAACCTTTCCATGGCGGCCTGCAAAGTGATGCTCGAAGCCGCCGATGGTGTCGAGAACTCCACGATGGTAACCGTCATGGCCCGCAATGGCGTCGATTTTGGCATCCAGATTTCTGGCCTCAAGGGGCGCTGGTTCACCGCTCCAGCACCCTTTGTCGAGGGGCTGTTTTTCTCCGGCTACAGCCAGCTCGATGCCGCCCGCGACCTAGGTGACAGCGCCATCACCGAAACCGCAGGTGTGGGCGGCTTCTCGATGGCTGCCTCTCCCGCCATTGTTCAGTTTGTCGGGGGAACCCCCGCAGACGCCCTTGCCAACACGCGAAGAATGTTGCAAATCACGCTCGGTCAAAACTCTGCCTTTACCTTGCCGGCGCTCAACTTTGGGGGTTGCCCGGCGGGGATCGATGTTCGAAAGGTGGTCGACTCTTCCATCCTTCCGGTGATCAACACCGGAATTGCCCACAAGCTTGCGGGCATAGGACAAATCGGAGCAGGCATTACCCACGCCCCGCTTTCCTGCTTTGTGAAGGCAGTCGAGGCCTTGGCCCTCAAAGGAGTGAACTAAAATGGCAGGAAGCAAAATTGTCGTTATCGCTGTTGGAGGAAATGCCCTCATTAAGGACGCCAACAGGAACTCGATCGCCGACCAGTTTGAGGCGGCCGAACAGACCGCAAAAATGGTGGTGCGTCTGGTCAAAGAGGGCTGGCGAGTTGTACTGACCCACGGCAACGGACCACAGGTAGGCTTTGCCCTGCGCCGCTCGGAGTTGGCCGCCAAAGAGCTGGCGCCGGTGCCCATGGACTACGCCATAGCCAACACGCAGGGAACCATTGGCTATATGTTTCAAAAGGCTTTCTACGAAGCATTTGCCCAAGAAGGGATGGACGTGCCCGTCGCAACAGTGATCACGCAAACCATCGTAAGCAAGGATGACGTTGCGTTTCTCAACCCATCCAAGCCCATTGGCGCGTTTTACGAAGAGGAAGTGGCCAAACACCTGGCCCAGGAGATGGGCTGGACGGTCATGGAAGATTCGGGACGCGGTTGGCGGCGTTGTGTTCCTTCTCCCGCCCCGCTCGAACTCGTCGAGTTCAGACAAATCAAGAAACTCTCCGAGGACGGCTACCTCGTCATTGCCTGCGGAGGCGGAGGTATGCCTGTTGTGCGCGAGGGTAAGGTGCTAAAAGGCATTGAAGGCGTCATCGACAAAGACCTTACCTCTGCCCTTTTGGCCAGCCTGCTCAAAGCCGATTACTTAGTGATTCCAACAGCTGGTGGCGATGGCATCGCTCTTGATTTTGGTAAACCCACCGAGCGACGCCTCGCCAAACTGACCTTTGCGGAGGCGAAACAACGCTGCGAGGCAGGTTATTTTGCCAAAGGAAGCATGCTCGAAAAGGTCATGGCCACCGTAAAATACACCGGAAATTACCCCGAGGGCACAGCAATCATCACAACCTTAGACCGCATGCTCGAGGCTATTCGAGGAGACGCCGGTACACAAATTAGCCAGCGAATCGCAGAGACAATCTCGCGCTGACGCATTAATATGGACGGGTGAAATACCAAAAGTCTGACCTAGTTCTTATTGTTGCTCACTCCACGGTTCGTGCCCACGACCTCTTGGAGCCATTGGAGGAGCTGAATCTGCGCCACGAGTTCCGAACAGCTTCGCAAGTGCACGAAGTCGACCCTGCAAACTACGCAGCGTTGTGGCTGATGGCTGGCCCCAATCCGCATCCAGAAGTGCTCAGCCCTGAACTTTCTGAGTTGGCGCAAGGGTTCTTGACGGCGGGTTTGGGGGTTTTTGCAGAGTTTGTCAGAGGGTTTGTCCCTTTGGGCGCTGAGGGGAAACTGCGCCGAGCCGGAGCTGCCCGAGTGGTTGTCGGCGAGGGTTTTGGGGGAGCAGGCGCCCTTCCCCGCGACAGAATTCTCGTAGCCCACGATGCCCTCACGTTGGAGATTCCCAAAAAACACCTTGTGTTTGCTAGCTTCGAAGACGTCGTCGGTACGAACCGAGTTCTCTCTCGCCATGGTACCCCTTGGCCCGCCTTAGTTGGCGGGGAGGCTGTCGGTAAATGGGTCTGGTCGGCCTTTAGGTTATCTGACTTTGTCCACAGGCAGTTTTCGCCTCAGGTTTGGTGGCGTGCTCTGGTACGGGACGTTCTTCGCTGGCTGCTTTCACCCGAGGCCCGGGAGCGAACTGAGGCCCACAGCATTCCTGTGGCCGTTTGGACAGAACCCAGGACTTGGGCGCCCGGAACGCTGGAAGTGGTGGTGAATACGCTCCCGGGGGCGCAGGTTACAGCGATAGGCTTGGAGTTCCAGGAACAGACCCTAGGACACTTTGTGGCAACAGCGCACGCAGCAGGGACTTGGTCGGTCAAAGTTACCAGAGACAACCGATCCCGCAACCACCGTGTGACCTCAGAAGGTGGCGACCGTATGCGTGCCTATCGCCGGTCTCTGGACAGAAGTTTGGGCTGGTTTGAACATTCAGGCGTGCTCTTGGCTGCAGACGGGTCGCTGGGAGTTGCCCAGTGGATTTCAGGCCCCGATGGAGAGGGCAAACGCATCCCCTTCGGTAAAGAGCAGATGTTCGACCCCGGCCGAGCCGACTCCCTGTTTCAATCGGGGCTGGCCTTTCTTCAGTACGGAACCCTGGCTTCAGATCCACGGCACCGGTCGATAGGCCGCAACATCCTCCTTCGTGTTCTTGAGTTCCAAAGGCTTTCCCCCGACGACGAGTTCGGGGGCCTGTGGTTTACCCGGGGCCGCTCCGGGCCTCCTTACGAACAGGATGAGGCCATGGCCATTCTTTTTTCCCTCGCGGCCTGGAACGATACGGGTGAGAGCCTCTTCCTCGAGCGGGGCATGCTCGCGGCCCGCAAGAGTCTGGACTTATTCGGCTTAGGGACTTCTGCCAGCTCCAAGGCCACTAACGACACCGAGCACCCTAGCGTCAGGGGCCAAATGTATGCGGCTTGGTTGGCAGTGTTTCTCGCTACCGGCGAAACTCAGTACCGAGACCAAGCGCTCGCTGGCCTTCTGAACATGCGCGAACGTTGGAAAGTAGTCCAAAAGACGACTATTTCGCAGACCTCTGAGGCCGCACGTTGGTTGCTCCCCCTAGCGTTGGCTTGCCGTTGTTCGGACAACCCGGTTTTTCGTGAGGAATTGGCGACAACGGCAGCCTACTTGCGCTCCCGAAGAGCCCCCTGTGGTGCCATCCGGGAGGAGTGCCACAACCCTGAGGGCAGTCACGACAACACGGAACCCTTAAGTGACCAACTGTACACGACGGGGTGGGGTGCCTTAAACCTGTTGACCGCTTACAGGTTCACTGGCGAAAAAGTTTACTTGGAAGATTTTGAGATTCTCATGGATTATCTGGTTCGCATCCAGTGTCGCACCGAAGACCGCAGCCTCTACGGTGGATGGACCCGCTGCTTCGACTTTAACCTGTGGGAAAGCCATGGTTCCAATGCCGACCTCGGGAGTGCTTGGTGCCTGGAGACCGGTTGGTGCAACGCCATCATCGCGCTCGCTCTGGCTGGCTACTTAAAAGAGCGTACTGAGAAAGCTTGACAATCGGTGGGCAATCGATTCGGGCCTAGTTTATAGTTCCCTTTAGGCAGGCGTCGCAGTGAACAACCTTTATGTGATTGGCAGTCTTAACATGGACCTCGTGGGCAGGTCGCCCCGCTTCGTAGAACCGGGTGAAACCCTCATGGGTGGTACCTTCGGCCAATACCCCGGTGGCAAGGGGGCCAACCAAGCGGTTGCTTTGGCGCGCCTGGGCGGCAAGCCCCTTCTCATCGGGGCCCTCGGCGATGACACGTTTGGACGCGCCTACCGGGAAATCCTTGGCGCGGAAGGCATTGATGATCGCAACATCGTCACCAAGAAAGGGTCTGCCACCGGTGTGGCCATGATAGAGGTAGCGGAAACCGGTGAAAACCGCATCCTTGTCCTTCCCGGGGCCAACACCCAGTTGACTCCAGAAGATGTACTACCTGCCCTGGCAAAGCTCCAGCCAGGAGATCTGGTTCTGATGCAACTCGAAATTGCACTGGCGACGGTCATCGCCCTCATTCCCGCCATCCATGCGCGGGGGGGGCGGGTTATTCTCGACCCCGCGCCTGCGGCAGTGCTACCGAAGTTGGTATTGCAAAACGTGGACATTATGACTCCGAATCAAACCGAGGCTCAGTTGATGGCAGGGATCACTTCGGCAGAGGCTCTTGCGGTAGATTTGACTCCGGCAAGGGTTTTGTGTGACCTAGGAATTCCAGTTGTGGTGCAGAAAGCGGGCCGCCATGGCGCCTGGTGGGTGCAAAAGGGCCTGGAAAAGCAGTTTCCCGCCTTTCCCGTGACGGTGGTTGATACTACGGCGGCGGGTGATACCTTTAACGCAGGCTTGGCCCTTGCTCTCGCCCAGGGGAAACCCCTAGAAGAAGCCATGACTTGGGCCAACGCCGCGGCCGCACTTTCCACCACCAAACACGGCGCCCAAGCGGGGATGCCAACTTGGAACGAAGTTCAGAACTTCCTTGCGCAACGCTGAAGTCATTTATTCAGCGGCAACCTTCGAAACAGGGCGAGCAATTCGCAGCACCAAATACGCCGCCACGAGGCACAGCACCGCGCTGATGTAAAACGCAAGGGCGTAGTCGCCGAACTGTACCCTGAGCAAGGCTGCCCCAAAGGCTGCTACGGCCCCGCCAATTTGGTGCGAGGCAAACACCCAACCGTACACCACGGTACCCCGTTCGGGGCCGAGGACCTTTCGACAAAGGAGAATGGTCGGGGGTACCGTTGCCACCCAGTCCAGGCCGTAAAAAATCACAAACACCAAAGTCGACGGGTGCACGGTGCTAAACAAAATCGAGGGAAGTAAAAACAGCGACAGCCCGCGCAGGCCATAGTAAGCGAACAGGAGCCGGCGGGCATCGAACCGGTCGGTAAGCCACCCGGAGGCCAAGGTGCCCACTACGTCGAAAACGCCCACCAGCGCCAACAAGCCCGCTGCGACCGGCTCCATCATGCCGTGGTCGTGGGCCGCGGGGATAAAGTGGGTACCCACCAGCCCATTGGTGGAAAGGCCGCAGACGAAGAACGACAGCACGAGGTACCAGAAAGTCTTTTCCTTGGCCGCTTGCCTCAAGGTATCGAGGGCGAGCTTCCCAGCGGGCATCGTGTTTTTGGGGGGAGGAGCCCAGTCTTCGGGAGCGCCGTAAGGCTTGAGTCCACGTTTCTGCGGACTCTCACCGAGAAAAAAGAACACCAAGGGAACGACCAAAAGAGAACACGCCGCCACAGTGAGCGAAACACTCTTCCAGCCCCAGTCCATGGCCAGCATGGCCAGACCTGGGAGAAACACCAGTTGCCCTGTGGCCGAGGCGGCCGTCAACAACCCTGTGACCAAACCCCGCCGAGCCACAAACCAGCGAGAGGCAACCGTGGCCGCGAAAACCAAGGCCATGGAGCCTGTGCCTACGCCCACCACCACGCCCCACAACACCACCAACTGCCAGGGAGCGTTGATGAAAATGGTCGCTGCCGAGCCGGCGGCCACCACGGCCAGCGCCGTCATTACCACCCGGCGTATACCAAACCGTTCCATCAGAGCGGCTGCAAAGGGGGCCACGAGCCCAAACAACAGCACATTCACCGCCACGGCAAACGAGATGTCGGCCCGGCTCCAGCCAAAAGCGTCTTCGAGAGGAATGATGAGCACGGAAGGCGCCGAACGGAAGCCGGCGGTGGCCATCAAGGTGACAAAAGCCACCCCGACGGCCACCCAGCCTGGATGAAATTTCCGGGTCATTTCTTCCTCAAGAGCGCAGCGAACGGGTTATAGGTGTCGCTATCGGCTGCGCTTCCTAGGTATTTAGCCGAGGTTTCATCCTCCTCACGGGTTGTGGCCTGCTTGAGAGAAATCCTTCGGTTAGCGCGGTCCACACCCAACACCTGCACCGAGAGGGTCTGCCCCAACTTAACGTTGATTTCGCCGCTATCGCCAAACTTGCCGGCACTGCGAAAGTCGGAAATGTGAACTAGTCCGTCTAGGCCAGGTTCCAGTGCAACAAAAGCCCCAAAATCGGTGAGCCGCACCACCTTTCCGACGTGTTTGGTCCCTTCGGGGTATTTCCCTACAGCCTGGTCCCAAGGATCAGCCAAGAGGCTCTTCATGCTCAGGGTGATCCGCTCTGTTTTCCAATCAATCTTGAGGATGGACGCCTGGATCTCCTGACCAACCGACAAGATAGCCCGAATATCGTCTACCCTCGCTCTGCCAATCTCGCTGACGGGAAGGAGTCCTTGAGCACCGCCTAAGTCGACAAAAGCCCCGAAATCCTGGATGGACTTGATGGAACCCTTGATGACCATGCCTTCGTGGAGGTTCTTTTTCAAGGACTCGAGGGTGATCAGACGGGCTTCTTCATGGATGGCCCTGTTGGAAACCAGAATGTTGCGCCCGTTTTCCTTGTACTCCTGAATCTTGAACCTCAGGTGCTTGCCCACGTAGTCTGCGGAGTTGTCGGTTCTTTTTTCGCCCATCTGCGAGTACGGACAAAAGGCGCGTGACTCCCCGATTTTGATCTGGAAGCCACCCTTGATCTCTTTCTCGACCAAGCCTTCGACAGGAATCTTTTCCTGAAAGGCTTTCTCCAACATTTCTGGGCCGGCAGACTCGCCGCTGATGCGAGTGGTGAACTGCATTTCGCCATTGTCGGCCTTGAGAAAGTACACCTTCAGGGGGTCGCCGATATGAATGGAAAGGTTGCCCTCCTTGTCGGTGAGTTCCTCTCGGGGAAGAATGCCCTCACTCTTACCGTTCAGTTGCAAAAAAATCGTATCTTTGCCGATCGACAAGACAACAGTCTCTAGCAGTTGCCCCGGCTTGTAGGTCTCCATTTTGGAGAAACTCTTTTCGTAGAGGCTGGCAAAGTCTTCGCTGGCGGCGGGTTCGGATGTTTTCACGGAGGTACTCCTAGGGAGCCCTGACTATAGCAGGAATCGCCGATTTGAAAAAAGCGATGGGGCGACGGGCTAGTATTCGCCTTTGACAACGAAAAACGATCCACGGATGGTTCCGGCGAGTTTCGATTTCTGCCTGGCAAACTTGAACTTTTCAGCCAGTTCGAGGGGCACTTCCATCCCATCGCAGAGCTTAAAGCCCACGGCGCGCCTCTTCGGGTCGTCGACCGTGTACATCACATTGACGACCAGGCCGCTTTGGTAAAACACATACGCGAACTTGATGTTCTCGACCTGAAACTGCGAGGTTTCCAAGGGCTTGGAGGCACACTCCAGTTTCCGCTCGTCTTTGAGCACCCGCTGAACGTAGGCGAGGGTATCCTGGCTTTCGCCGGCGGCTGTAACCGTGAAGGCGTGCTTGTACTTGTTGGAAAAGTAGCGAGCCTCATTGGCCCGCAAACCGGCGAGGGCCTGCACCACCGGTGAGCTCTCCAAACCAACTGTGGACACTTTGGCAAAATCAACAACGTAAGGCATTCTCTGGGCTCCTGTATTTCACGGACGCAACACAACCCGGAAACCGAAGTTGTTGCCGTCGTAGTCGGGGAAGTAGCTTCCACGGCATTTCACCTCCGCACCGACACCGCAGCCGCCGGCCCAACCACCGCCGCGAAGGGCGCGGCCGGACCCAGAGTCTGCCCCCACCGGATCGGTTTGATCGGTGGTGGGGTAGTCGTCGTACCAGTCTTGGCACCATTCCCACACGTTGCCACTGAGGTCGTACAAGCCCAGTTCGTTGGGCGAAAGCGAAGCCACTTCATGCGGTTGGTTGGAACTATTTTCGGAGGTCCAGGCCACTTCCGATACGGTGTTGCTACCCGCGTACCGGTAGCCTGCACTGAGGTTACCACCCGCGGCTGCAAACTGCCATTCTGCCTCGGTTGGCAGCCGGTAACCATTCTTGGTCATGTCGAAGCTCACGGTGGCAGAAGTGATGGGGTAACCGGTTTCGGGAGTCCTGTCGGTGATGCTGTACACCTTCTCTCGGCCCGCAAGAACGCTAAGCTTGTTGCAGAACTCGGCGGCATCGTACCAGGTAACATTTTCCACGGGCTTATTGTCGAAGTCGTTGAAGGTGCTTGGATTGTAACCGGTTACCGAGCGGTACAAACCTTGTGGAATCTCTGTGGTGGACATGCGAAAGCTGGTGAGCGTTATGTTGCTGACGCCGTTGTTGAACGTTCCCCCGGGCACCAGGACGGTTTCGGGAGCAACTCGACCAACGGTGGCCACTTTGGCACCCGCGGGGGAATCGACCGCCGATTTGCCTACGGGGGAGTTTACGATGACGACGGGCGTCACTTTTTCGGGAGAGCTGGCGATCGCGACCACGGGGGCCTTGAGTTCTTGGGCGATGGGTTTCGGTTGGGTAGCGCCGTCGCAGTTGGTGAGCAGCGGTAGAAGTGTGAGCAAGAAAACGGCAAATCCTGTGAGGCGATCCATAACTATGCCCATCATGGGTGCATCTTTGAAAAAGAATCTACTGGCTGGGGTTTGGGTTGACCAGCCACTGTTCAATCTGTGCTTGGATCGCGTCCCGTATTGGGCGTATGCCGGCTAGTTTTTCTTCCTCGGTGCCTTGAAGAGCGCTAGGATCGGGAAAGCCCCAATGGAGCCGAGTGGCGTTGGCATTAGTACCCCGCCCCGGGAACATCGGGCACCGTTCGGCGTTGGTTTCATCACAAACGGTGATCACGGTGTCAAACTTTTCACCGGCATCGATGAGGTCTTGAGCCTTTTTGGCAAAATGGCCCGAGATATCGATACCCACCTCGGCCATCGATTTAACCACCAGCGGGTTGAGCTTGCCCGATTCGATGCCGGCGCTCGCCACCTCGAATTGGTCGCCGGCCAGATGCCGCAAAAACCCTTCCGCCATTTGGCTGCGGCCCGAATTGTGAATGCAAACATAAATCACGCGCTTGTTCATGCGTTGCTCCTTGTGGTCCAAAGTTTGTTCTTCCACGAGAGTCCCACTTTGACCAGCAGGATCATCACCGGCACCTCGATCAGCGGCCCAATGACGGCGGCAAAGGCTTGTGGCGAGGCAGCGCCCCAAAGGGCGATTGCCACGGCAATGGCCAGCTCAAAATCGTTGCTGGCCGCCGAAAAAGCCGCCGCTGTGCTTTCTTCGTAGCTACCCCCCAAAGCGCGGGCAATAAACAGCGTAGAGAGCCAGATCACCACAAAGTACACTACCAAAGGAAGCGCCACCAACAGTACATCCAGCGGCCGGTCGAGGAAGTTCCGTCCTTGAAGCGAGAACATCACGACAATTGTGAACAATAGGAAGATGAGGGTCAGTGGCGAAATGCGCGGCACAAATACGGTGTCGTACCATTCTTTGCCTTTGGTTCGAACCAAAACCAATCGGCTCAAAAGTCCGGCCAGAAACGGGATGCCCAGATAAATTAACACCGTGAGAGCCGAATCCCAGAAGGAAACCGAGGCTTGCACCCCGGGAACCAAGCCCGTGGACCCAAGGAACACCGTGATGAACAGCCAGATGTAGAAGGCATAAAACAGCACTTGGAAAATGGCATTAAGAGCCACGAGGCCGACGCCAAACTCACGGTGCCCTCCCGCTAGGTCGTTCCAAACAACCACCATGGCAATGCATCTGGCCAAGCCGACCAGAACCACGCCGATCAGGTAACCCGGGTAGGCGTGCAAAAAAACCACGGCCAGGGCGGTCATCAGCACCGGCCCAACAAGCCAGTTCTGCACCAGCGACAAAACCAGCAGTTTGCGATTCGCCCCCAAGGATTTGCCCATCTCCTCGTAGCGCACCTTGGCCAAGGGAGGGTACATCATCAAAATCAATCCAATAGCCAGGGGAATCGACGTAGTACCCACCGAAAGGGAGGAAATTCAGCTCGTCCAACCCGGAAACCAGGCTCCCAAGGCGAGGCCGAGCGCCATGGCAAGGACAATCCAAAGGGTGAGCCAGCGATCCAAGAACGACAAATGTTTCATGGGCAAACTATATGGCTACATGCTCATCCCGCACAAGCAAAGGCTCGTGGCAAGTTTGTCGCAGTGGAGTTATGCTAGGGATGCTACCATAAGGAGGTGCAGCGATGTCGTTTCAAGCGTATTTGGACGCAGTAGAAGACAAGACCGGGAAGACGCCCAACGAGTTGATTGAGCTCGCACGTCAAAAGGGCTTTCAGGATCCGAAGACCAAGGCCGGAGTGATCCTCGAGTGGCTGAAGGCAGACTTTGGGCTCGGTAGAGGCCATGGAATGGCGCTTGTCCACGTGATCAAACATGGCCCCCAGATTTCCGACAAACACGTGGGCACCGGTACGGCACATTCTGACCCGTCTCATCTGTTGCACCTTGATGGCAAAAAGAATCGCGGCGCTGCACCTACCGCATCGCCCGCTCATGACTAAGAAGGATTTCCTTTCGTTCCAGACCCCATTTGTAGCCTCCGAGCCCTCCGTCACCCCGGAGGACTCGGTGACACGGTACCAGCAGTGCTACCCGGTTTTTGGCGCACGCCGAGGCAACGGCGCGAACCGCTTTGGGTCGTCCGAGAGCCTGGGCCACTTCGCTGTAACTTCGCACCTCACCGGCCGCTATCGTTTGAAGGTATTGCCAAACCGACCTCTGAAACGTGGTTCCTCGGAGATCCAAGGGTAGGTTTGGTAATGCCGTGCCCTCGAGGAACTCCACGATCGCTTTTGTCCAACGCGTAAACTGCGGTGCCGCAGGAATGGGCACCGGTTCAATAGTGGCATGACTAAACTCCGACCCGAGGGCAGCAAGAAGGCCGTCCCGGTCGTTGGAAAACTGAAGGAAGCAAATGCCGCGGTCAGTGGCTCCTAGGCCGAGCCATCCCAGGCGGGTGAGAGAATCTGCGAAAAACACCCGGGCTGGCAACGCTAGGTTTCGAGGCTCAACAGGCACCTTCGTCATCTTCCTATTTGTGCGCTGGCGATTTTGGCACTGAGCAATACGACCGGCATTCCGGCACCCGGATGGCCGCCTCCGCTCACAAACCAAAGACCTTTGTGTCGAGTGCTTTGGTTGGGGTGGCGATTGAAGGCCGCCATGGTTGAGTTCGACGACATCCCGTAGATGCTGCCGAAAGAACTGCCGGTGAGACGCTCGATGCCTGGTGGGTCGAGAACTTCCTCGTGAACCAGATGCTCCCGGACGGACTTGCCTAAGAGTTTTTCAATTTTATCGAGCACAACCTCGCGATTTTGCGCCGCCAAGGAAGCCCAGTCTTGCCCCCGATTGGGAGGCACATTGACCAAAATAAACCAGTTTTCGCAACCTTCGGGCGCGTCGCCGGGGGTCAACTTGGAGGTGATGTTGAGGTAAACCGTCGGGTCCTCGGCGGTAATGCCTTGGTCAAAGAGTTGGGCAAACTCCTTTTGGTAGTCGCCGGAAAAAAAGATGTTGTGGAGTCCGAGTTCGGGGAACGACTTCTTCACGCCCCACGTGTACACCAGCCCTGAAGACGAGGGTTGGAGTTTCCGGTAGCGTTTGGCCCAGGGCGAGTTTTCGTCTCCGAGCAGTTGGTAGGTCTTGAGCACATCCGAGTTCGACACCACGACGTCGGCTTCATAGCTCCCCTTGTCGGTCACAATTCCGGTTACCCGGCCCCCCTGGCGAGTAATTTGGGTGACGGTTTCGTTGTAATGGTAAAGGGCCCCTTTTTCACGGCCTAACTGCTCGATGGCCGTAGGAAGGGCATAAATACCTTCATTAACCCCCGAACCGCCTAAACTGTATTCCAGCCACGGGATAATGCCCAAGGTTCCTGGGGTTTTGTAGGGCGAAGACCCGTTGTAGGTAGCGTAGCGGCCAAAGAGTTGGAGCATCTTGGCGTTGTCGAAGTACCGGCGGTTCATCCCATCAAGGGTTGTAAACACGTCCAGAAAAGGCATGCGCAATATGCCCCGCAACCCTTCCGGGCCCAACCAGGTGGCCACCGATTGAAGGCTTTTTTCGAGGAACAACGTGCCGGCGGTCTCATACAGGAACTTCAAGTGCCGAAAGTACTTTTCTAACGACCTTTGGCTAGCCCAGCCTCGGGAACTGAGGGCAGAGATTGCCCCTTCCACCGAACCCGGCATGGCCAGGGTGTCCCCGTCTTCAAACCAGTAGTGGCAAATCGTATCGAGTTTCGTCAGAGGTACCCTCTGGTGAAAATCGGCCCCGCAATCGCGGAAAAGCTCTTCGAACACGGGCACCAGGGTGAGGTTGCTAGGCCCAGTATCGAACCGGTAGCCACCCCTGTTGGCGGTAAAGGCCTTGCCGCCCGGTCCGCTGCGGCGGTCGAACACTTCTACCTGCCAACCTTGGTTCGACAGGCGCGCGGCTGTTGCCAAGCCCCCCAAACCAGCGCCCACAATCAGAGCGCGCTTTCGTGCTGCCTGCATACTACCCCCTGCCTAAGCACTCCTAATGTACGAAAAAAGTCGGCTCGCGTGGGCCGGCCTCAATTAGTCTTCGGCGAGTGCCGAGGGTCGCTGACCCCAAAACGATACACAGCCCAACCAGCGAGGGCCATCGCAGCACTGAGGGCAAACATCACAGGGTAGCCAAACAAACTTCCCAAAAGGCCACCAAGGAGGGGGGCCAAAGCTCCGACCAACCCTGGAAGGGTGTTGGCAAGTCCAAGGTAGACCGCCCGATCTTCGGCACCGCTAAACTCGTAAACAATGGCACTGCCAGAAATAACCTGGGAGGCATTCATGGCGCCCCTCAAGAAGAAGATCAGCGAAAAGGCCCAGGGTGCGTTTAGCAGCCACGCCAAAATCAGCGAAACCACGTTAAGCAAAAGGCCCCACTCCAGCCCTCTACGGTGCCCGAATCGGTCGGCCAAAAACCCGAAACCGAGGTTGGCTAAAGCCAACCCTACCTGCAGCCACACGGTAAACGCGCCAGCCTGCGAATCGTTGAGGCCCCCTGTCTGCACCGCATGGACGAGCAGAAACCCTGCCGCCATGCCACTGAGCGCTGTGAGGCTTTGGCTGATCAGAAACCGTCGGAAATTGCCATCTCGCTTCACGATGGAAGGCAAACTGGATAAATAATCCAGCCATGTAGGCTGAACCACGGTGCTTTCAACGGCTGGCTCCCGGGTTAATAGCAGAAACCCCCACGAAACCAGCATGCTGAGGGCCGCAATTCCAAAGGCCAGGGTGAAACTGGTACGGAAGTCAGACATCAGGAGGAAAAAAGGAAGAGCCAGTGCCCCGAGAATACCCGTCCCGTTTCCGATGAAATTGGTAATTCCGAAAAACCGACCTCGCCTATCGGCCGGAATGATTTTGGCAATCATGTCTTGCCAGCCCACTGTAATCACCCCT
This sequence comes from Spirochaetales bacterium, assembly GCA_947478845.1. Lineage (GTDB taxonomy): Bacteria > Spirochaetota > Spirochaetia > JABEVK01 > JABEVK01 > JAIFLN01. The sequence continues at coordinate 275,994 of CANJXC010000003.1, forward strand.
ACGCCTGCGCAATGCCAGCCATACAAAAGAAAGAACGCGGTGAGCGCCCAGAGGGGCTGACCCTCCGAAAGAAACCACACCGCAATCGGCAAGAGGATGAGTGGAAGCCGCTCGAAAAAAAAGCCGACGTGAGCGGGAAAGACAATTTTCCGCGGAGCATGAGCCACCCACCGGGCCACCAACAATTGGGGCACGAGAGGACCGGCTGCCGTGAGAAACGCTATAAGTCCAATCAGTAAAGGATTGGAAGTGAAGTGGCTTACAAACAGCGGAAGGATGACCGCTGTGGATAGGAAGCTCATCCCGAACCAGAACGTGGCGCCGTCGAGGACATTAACGGTGAAGTTCCACCTGTAGTTTTTTTCGATCAAAGGCGCGGCTTCACTTTCGAGCACAGAGGACTCCTTTTTTTGACCTAGCACGAGGCGCGAAGGCTTTAACCTATCAGTTATCAAAACCGGCGTCAGCCTCTTTGGTCGTGCTACAGTCAGATCCATGGAGTTCGTAATTGTTGCCGGTAGTTCCCTCGCGCTCTTCTCGTGCCTGCTTCTTCTGGCCAAGCGACCGCTGACCAGTTCCGAGGGTATCGGGATAGGTTTGTTGTTTACCCTTGTCGTGCCGATGCTCGAAAAGCTCGTTCTCGAGGGAACCCTAGGACTGCCCTATTTCCGAACGGCGGTATTTTCGGGGTCGCCTTTGGCCTTTGGTCCGCTTCTTTACCTGTATGCCCGCTGCGTGATCGAGCCCGATAGCCTCCTGACCAAGCCCCTTTGGGGCCATTTTGTTCCGTTTGTCGTCTCTGTGGTGCTCTTTTTGGTGGGCAACTTTGTTCGGTTGTCCGACCTCACGAGTTTGTTTGCCGGAATGGCCGTAATCACCTCGTTTCTGGTTTACACCTTCTGGATCGCTGTCAAACTGCGCCACTACCGACAAGGAATGAGGAACTACTTCTCTCACGATTCACTCGATAACAATCTGAAGTGGTTGGGTTGGATTACCTGGGCGTTTTTTGCTGCCTACGCCCTGGTGGTTCTCGGCGAGCCCGCGCTTGCCTTTCAGTCCACGGGTCGGGCGGATCTTTCGTACTTCCGCGATATCGGAACTCTGTTTTTTGTCGTGGCTTTTGGGTTCGGTGCCATCAAGCAGCCTTCCCTGTTCCGCGCGGCAATCGCCGAACCGGCGGCAAAAAAGTACGAACGTTCGGGGCTAGCAGGACAAGCGAGTCCGGCGCTATTGGCCCGCTTGGAAGAGCACATGCTCTTGGCCAAACCATGGCTTGACCCTGACCTCACTATCGAAGAACTTTCAGCCCAACTGGCGGTCGCTCGGCACCACATCACGCAAATCATCAACGAACAACTGGGCAAAAACTTCTACCGCTTCGTCAACGAGTACCGCGTCGAAGAAGTCAAACGGAAGATCGCAGGAGGCGAGGCCGACAGGCTCTCGCTCTTGGGGGTCGCCCTCGACGCAGGGTTCAATTCCAAATCGACGTTCAACGAAGCGTTCAAGAGCATCTTGGGCACCACACCCTCCGCGTACCGCAAAAGCGTCCGAACTTAGCGGGGCGGTCGATCGCGTTGAATTTTATATCTCTATAAGAGATATGTCTGATTGACAGATATTGTGGTACTGGGTAGGATCTTCTTGTGATCAAGTCGTTTGGGGACTCTGAAACTGAGTCGATTTACCAGCAACGAAAATCGAGGAAGCTTCCGCCCGAGATTCAGGTTCGCGCCCTAGTGAAGCTGCTCATGATCGACGCAGCAACCATCGAGGCTGACTTCAGGGTTCCACCGTCGAATCGCTTTGAGCAGCTTTCCGGTCGACGGAACGGTTATTGCTCAATCCGAATCAATGATCAGTGGCGGATCATCTTCCAATTTGAAGACGGAGACGCTTTTGAAGTCAGCATCGTGGACTATCACTGAGGAGGGTACTTGTATGCAACAGGAAGATTTGATTGCGACCCCGGGAATTGGCGACATTATCCGAGACGAGTTTCTTGTGCCGCTTGGAATCACGCCCTACCGACTTTCCAAGGAACTGAATGTCTCTACCAGTTCGATTCTGGATCTCGTCAATAACCGACGAAAAATCACGGTTGAAATGTCGCTTCGCCTGGCAAAGTACTTTGGCAATTCGCATCGGTTCTGGCTGAATCTCCAAAACGAACTTGAGGTCCGTGAGGCCAGATCTAGACTTTCAAAGGACTTGGACAACATTCATGTCTATTGTGCGACGGTGTGATTCTCTGAGAAAGACGCTCTCCGCGTACCGCAAAAGCGTCCGAACTTAGCGGGGCGGTCGATCGCGCCACCTCCAGGCAGTAATGTCCCTCCTGTACACGGGAGGTGACATGAATCGAAATGGTTTGGAGAAAGCCGTCGTTTCCGTCCGGGGGGTCAAAAAGATGTACCCCCTTGGCAAGACCGAAGTCTGGGCCCTGCGGGGCATCGATTTTGACCTGAGCCGGGGCGATTTTATCTCGATCGCGGGGCCTTCGGGCTCCGGAAAGACCACACTGCTCAACCTGCTAGGTTGCCTCGACACCCCCACCGAAGGCGAAGTGTTTCTCGAAGGCGTCTCGACCCGCAGTTTGGGAGACGACCAGATCACCGACCTGCGCCACCAGGTCATCGGCTTCATCTTCCAGTCGTTTAACTTGATCCCAGTGCTCTCGGTGCGCGAAAACGTGGAGTTTCCGCTGCTGATTGGCACCCGTCGGCGGCCCGCTCCCGACCAACAATGGATCGACCATCTGATCGAGGCGGTGGGGCTTTCCGACTGGAGGCTACACAAGCCAAATGAACTCTCTGGTGGCCAGCGCCAACGGGTCGCTATCGCTCGGTCGCTGGTAAACCGTCCCCGCATCGTCATTGCCGATGAACCCACTGCCAACCTCGACTCCAAGACCGGCGAAGCCATCATCGACCTGATGAAACGCATCAGCCATGAGCTTGGGACTACCTTCATCTTTTCGACCCACGACCAGAGGATCGTCGACGTGGCCGACCACGTGATTCGCATCCTCGATGGGGTAGTGGTCGAAAACTCGCTGGCGTCGGGGGTCATGTTGTGAAGTGGCCGGTGTTATGGACTATTGCCTACCGGAACCTAGCCGAACACCGGCGCCGAACCCTGAGCGTCGGGGGAATCATGGCCCTGGGCCTCGCCCTGGTCATCGTGGGCAATGGCTTTCTCGATGCGGCCACCGAAGGGCTGCGCCAGTCGTACCGAGATAAGTATACCGGAGACGTGTTTTTGGCCGCGCCCACCAAGGCTTCCATTACTGTCTTTGGATCCGACGCAGGGCCAAACTCCGAGAAGGTGGCGCCCCTGTCTGGCTTTTCAAAGGTTGAAATGGTGCTAAACGCGTCGAGTCTGGTGGCACATTGGAGCGGGCAGAACGTTGCGCGAGTGTTGTTGCTCGTGGGGGAAAAGGCCAGCGCAATGGTCCAGGTGCTGGGGATTGACCCTGATCGCTATCAGGCCGCTTTTCCCCAGACTCTCAGCTTTGAGCAGGGCGGATATTGGAAAACTGGCGACCGTGGCCTGATTTTGAACGCCGGCACCCTCGCATCGTTAAACAAGCGAGCCGGGACAACGCTTGGGCTCGGCGACAAACTCAATGTGTCGCTGGCAGTGGCCGGGGGCAAGATCGTGGAACTGCCACTGGTGGGCATTACGGCCAACCCTGTGGCTCAGGGGCCTCTGGCGCAAATCGGTTGGTGCGATAGCAACAGCCTTCGTTTGCTCAAGGGTTACACCGTCGAAGCTTCGGCGACACCGGCGACTCCTGCGGCAACCCCCTCGGCTTCGGTGCTGGATGAGGAAGCGTTGTTCTCGGGCGATTCAACCCAGCTCGCAGGTTCCTCGGGCGTCAACCTTGACACCATCACCTCCGGTGGCATCGGTCGACCAGTACCCCTCAGCGCCGACCCCAACGCCTGGGAAATCGTGACCGTGGGCCTGAAAACCGGCGTGGATTCCGAGGCCGCAGGTAAGATTCTGTCGAAAGCTTTGGCGGAAGCAGGCGCCGAAGTTCAGGTGCAAGACTGGCTTGTCGGCGCTGGAAGAAGCGCCACCCCCGTGGTGGCGATGAAGTCGGCTTTTAGTCTAGTGATCTTGGTGATCGCTTTAGTGGCGGTATTCATCGTCACCAACGCGCTGCTCATCTCGGTTTCCGAACGAACCTCCGAAATCGGCACGATGCGTGCCCTTGGTGGGCGCCGAAGCGTAATCCGCAACCTCATTTTGCTCGAGGTGCTCTTTCTGGGGGTGGCGGCGGGGGCCGTAGGCGTAGTCCTCGCTTGGCTTGTCTTGGGCTTTGCCAACGGTATTGGGCTTGCAGTGGACTCGACGTTCCTGCAGATGCTGTTCTCGGGCAAGCAGGTCAAACCCGTCCTCTCGCCCTTGGGCTCGTTGTTGGCGTGGGCCCAAATGGTGGCTGTGGCGCTTTTAGCTGGGTTGTACCCCGCACAAACCGCCCTGAGCCTAAGCCCCCTGAAAGCTATCCAGGCAGACTGAACCAAGGAGATTCCTGTGAACTTGATTGCTCTCGCATTTCGCAACCTTGTCCGCCAGAAGCGCCGGACGAGCCTCTTGGCTTTCGCCGTTGCCGTAGGGTTTGCGGCAGTGGCCCTCCTATTGGGCCTAACCGGCGGCATGTCCGACAACCTCAAGGAAAACATGACCCGTGCGCACGGTGGACACGTTTTTATCAAGGCTGAGGTGTGGAACGCCAACGGCAAGGTCATTTCGGCGCTCACACCGACCGCTGAACTCGACGCTGCCATCGCGACACAAGGCAATCTTGTCAAATCTTTCCATCGCCGATCGTCGGTAGAAACGACATTGATCTTTGGTTCGAAGTCGGCGCAAACCCGCCTCATCGGCCTCGAATGGGAAAGGGAGACCGACGTTCAAGCGGGTCTGACCGCCACCGCTGGAACCCTTCCTTCGAGCTTGGGCCAAGGGCAGGTGGTGCTCAACTCGGGCACCGCCATTCGCTTGGGAGTTCAACCCGGCGACAGCTTGCTCCTTAAGTTCAATACCCTCGACGGCCAGCAGAGCGTGCTCGACGTCACTGTGGCCGCCGTGGCCCAAAGTGACTCAAGCGGGTTGTTCGGTTCCGACAGCTACCTGGCTTTGGCGCAGGCCGGTCAAATGCTGGGCCTGGAACAGGGGCAGTTTCAAGCGCTGAACCTAACCCTCAACGATCTGAATCAACAAACCAAGGTCGCGGCCAGTCTGGAACAAACGCTGGCAGCGGTAGCTAAGGTAAAGTTCAGGCGCGACACGAAAACCGAAAACGACCCCTCTCAGATGGACCTCGGGAACGAGGGCCCAGAGGTTCGGTGGTCGGGTCCCCGGTACTCAGTGAGTATACTCGACGACTTTTTGTCGATGTTCACCTCGCTTTTTTCCACCATTCAATCGCTTTCGCTGGTGATCTTTATTGTCCTGATGTCCGTCATCGTGCTGGGTATTTCGAACACCTTCCGCATGATTCTCAGCGAACGCACCGTCGAGATCGGCACCCTAAGGGCCATCGGACTCCGCAAAAAGGGAATCCTGGTCGTCTTTCTGGGAGAAGCCGCCGCCGTTCTCGCCCTGGGTCTGGTTGGCGGTGCCGTGCTGGCCCTTTTGGTAGGAGCAATCCTGTCGTGGGGCACCTTCGACCTAGGCAACACCCTAGGCATCTTTTTGTCGCGCGGAAAGCTCCGCTTCGTGCCCGAACTTTCGCAAGTCCTCGCCGCGGCTGTTTTGATTTTTGCTTCCGGCCTTGTGGCCGCGTGGCGACCGGCACGAGCCGCCGCCAACCTACTTCCTGCTGCCGCCCTCAGGAGCCACCAATGAAGCACCTCATTCTGCTATGGGTCACGACCCTCGTGGTGCCGCCCTTCGCCTTTGCCCAAACCATGGATTTTGCCAAACTGTTGGCGCAGGTCGACAAGGCCACCGATTTCGATGACGTGGACTGTTCTGCGGTCGTCCAGCTCAAAAAGACCGACCCGGAAAACGGGAACTCCGACGAAACCTTCGCCATCTTCCGCCGCGATGCCAAAAGTACCTTCACTATTTTGCAGCTTTCCCCAGAAGCCAAAAAGGGGACGGGGTACCTCAAAAACGGGGAGGATCTCTACACCTACGACCCCAGCAGCCGCAAGTTCAGCTTCACCTCGATGAAAGACAGCTTTTCCGGTAGCGACGCCCGTAACTCCGACATGGAAAAGTCCACCCTCGCCGCCGACTACAAGGTGACGGGCTCCACTTCGGGCACCCTGGGCAAGTTCGACGTCTGGATCCTCGAGCTCGAAGCGGTGAACACAGGTGTGACCTATGCCAAACAAAAGCTCTGGGTCAACAAAGCCAACAGCACCGCCCTCAAAGCGGAGGAGTCGAGCCCCAATGGCCGGTTGCTACGGACCAGCCTCTTCCCCTCGTACGCCAAAGTTGGATCCAAGCTCATCGCCATCCGCAAGATCTACGTGGATGCCCTGGTAACCGGCAAACGCACCGAAATGACCATTTCAGACGCTTCGGTCAAGACTTTGTCGGACGAAATCTTCACCAAAGCCTTTCTGGAAAAGGCCACCAACTAGGAGCCCCCCAACGTGAAACCTCCGATGAGAATCCTCCCCGCAGTTTGTTTCGTAGCCCTTTTGGCCTTGAGGTCTGTCCCCGTTTATGGCCAGACGCCTGACGACGCCCTGTTCGACGCCCCCGAGGCCGGCGTCGCCGCCGAGCCTGCCGCCCCGGCGGTCGATGTGGCCGGGAAGTTTTTGGGGACAGAGCTCAAAACCAGCCTTTTTGGTGAGCTCAGTACCCGGGCAACCGCGACTTGGACGGAAGACGACCCCGTCCTTTCTCAGTCGCTGTCGCTTGACCTTGGCCTGACGGCTCGGCCGGACGAGAATCTGCGTATTGGTGCGAAGTCTAGTTGGAGCTTTGACCCCGGCACCGAAACGGCGAGCTTCCACGTCAGTGAGGCCTTTGCAGACTTTCAAGGCGGCGAGAGCGCCTATTTCCGGGTGGGCAAGCAGTTCCTTTCGTGGGGAAAAGGCCTCTACTACAGCCCAGCGGACGTGCTGAGCTTGTCGGTTATCGACCCTGCCGACACCGGTGCAAGCCGCGAAGGTCCCACCGCGTTCAAGGCCTCGCTCGAGGCGGGTGCGCTGGGCACCTATCAGGCCGTAATTTCCACAGAGGCGGTGATGGTGGGCTCTGATGTGACATTTTCGGCGCTGGCTACCTGGGTGGTCGCCGGTACCGAGTTGGCCGCAGGGGGTTTTTACCAGGCGTCGAAAGACAAATCGCCCCGACTCTTCGCCACCACGGTGTTCCGACTGCTGAACCTCGATTGGTACACCGAGTCGGTGTTGTTGTGGGGCAATGATCAAAACCGCGTTGCCGACAACGGCCTCGGTGGTTTGGTGGTCGAAACCAACGACGGTAATCTACTGACGCAGCAAACGGTAGGCTTTAGTTATAGCAAAGACGACTCGGAAAAGCGCTTCGCCCTCAGTGCCTCCGGTCAGTACTACTACAACGGCACCGGCGATGGCACCCACTACGTAGCCGGGAGCCTAGGGCTTTCCAAGCTCGGCGGGTCTACCTTTTCGGTATCGTGCTCAGGCCTCGACTCGCTCTCCGAGGATTCGTGGCAGCTCAGTCCCCGCCTCGGTTGGGTCGCCAGCCCCGACCTAACCTTCGCAGCCGGTGGAACTTGGTACCACGGTGCATCGAAGTCGGAATATGCGCCCTTGGGTGCGCTGAGCTCATGGCAGGCCGAAGCCAAACTGTACTCCCACCTCACAGTGACCGGCACCGGCCCGCTGCCCGGCTCGGAAGACGAGATTGATCCGCAACTGAAAGTCACGTTTAGCGGGTTCGCCTTTTGATAAAGCGTCCGGCCTTAGCGGGGCGGTCGAAGTGCAACCCAAGGCACACGTAAGTTGGGCTCAGGCGCCCAAGGCGGCGATTCCCAGGAGGGAAAATGACGAAACTATTCCAACGGCTTTTGCTGGCGGCCGTTGCCCTGCTTGCCAACTCACTCACCGCCCAGGACGCTCCCCCGCAAGGCCCGGGCCAGGGCCCTGGCCCGGGCTTTATCTTTTCCCAGGCCGTGGGGGCCCAGTACGACAGCAAGGCGGGGTTCGTTCCGACCTACCAGGTGGAGCTCACCGCTCCCCTCGTTCGAAAGCAAGACCTGATGGTCGAAGCGAAGCTGGTCAACGACTTTGCCGTCCTGGCCGACAAACTCGACCTGTCGCTGGCAACGCGCTTCCGGCTCGCTCCTTGGCTGAGTGCCTCGCTCGAGACGCCGTTTTCGCTGACCTACCGGGCACCCACCGACTTCAGCGGGCAAGTTGCCGCTGCGGCCAAGCTCGCGGTCAGTAACCGCACGGAGTCCGAGGACCGCCCGGGTCGCGGAGCACCGGGTTCCGTCCAATCGGGTTGGGTGCTGGGCGCCGAGTTGTCGGCGACGGCGACCGCCGGTTGGAGCACGACACTGCAGGCAGCCATGCCTGCCTACCTCGCCGCCGCGCAGTTTGAGCTCGGCTACCAAGGCGTTGTTTCGCCCAACTTGAAAGTTGTCGCCACGGCGGACCTTGGCGAGTTGACCCTCAGTGACGTGAAAAGTGTCGCGAGTTTGGCCTTCAACTGGGACCACCTCTTGGCCAACCTCGCCGTAAGTGCCTCGCAGCTGGCCACTCAGCCTGTTTTTGCCTGCACCGTTGGTGTTGGGTACCGATTCTAAATTAGACCTCGCAGTCACTTGGAGAAAACCCATGGTTCTTTTTCGCCCTTTGGAAGTCCTCGTTCTCGTCTTCTTTTTTGCCCTCGCCTCGTGCACCTCGCTCCTCAGCTCGAGCAGCGGCACCCACAACGCCCTTTGGATTCCGCCCCTCCTTACGGGCACCACAACAACCGCAGGAACCGAGTTCCAGCTGACGGTGTCGGCAACAACCAAATCCTTTCGGGAAGGTAAGGAAACCGCCACCTACAGCTACAACAACACCGGCTTTTGGGGCCCCACGTTGGTTGTGAGGAAAGGCGAAAAGGTGACCATTCACGTGAACAACAACTTGCCGGTAGAGACGACCACCCACTGGCATGGCCTGCATGTGCCCGCTGCAATGGATGGCGGCCCCATGCAAGTGGTTGAACCCGGTGCGACTTGGTCGCCCACCTTCACCGTGATGAACCAGGCGGCAACGTTTTGGTACCACCCCCACCTGCACACCACCACTGCCAAACAGTTGGCGCTCGGTGCCGGTGGCTTTCTGTTGGTGCGCGACGCCGACGAGGCCAAGCTGGCGCTTCCCCGCACCTACGGCGTCGATGACCTGCCCGTCGTTCTCACAAGCCGGACCTTTGACGCCAGCAATCAGATCCAGACCGATACCATTTATGGTGATCGACTTCTGGCCAACGGCACTCTCAACGCCCAGGCGACGGTCGGCGCGCAAGTTGTCCGCTTGCGGTTGCTCAACGCCGAGATCGAGCGAGCCTACTCGCTCGGGTTCGCCGACAACCGCAAGTTCTTCGTGATCGCAGGAGACGGCGGCCTGCTTGAAAAACCCGTGCCCGTGACCCGCTTGCTGATGTCACCCGGCGAACGGTACGAAGTCCTGATCGACCTAACAAAGGATCCCGTCGGTGCCAGCGTGCCTCTGTTGGCCTACAATCGGAACCAGGAGTTTGGGTTTCCCGGTGGCGAACCGAACCAGACCGGCGACTTTGGTAGCCTGCTCAATAACACCACCTTCGAGGTGCTGAACCTCAAGGTCAGGGCCGCCGGTACCGAGGCACTGCTGACCATTCCCACAGCGCTGATCACGAACAACTACCCGACCATGGAGGTTTCCAACAGCCGCACGATCAACATCACCGACCAAGGGCCGGGCACGCCGTTCACCTTCGACAATGCCGGCTATGACATGATGATGATCAACCAGACGGTAAAACTCGGTGCCACCGAAAAATGGAGCGTGGTCAACGATTTCGTCTTCGGCCACTCGTTCCACATTCACGACGTGCAGTTCAAACTTGTTTCGCGCAGTTCGGGGCCCGTCGGAGCGTGGGAGTCGGGGTGGAAGGACACATTTTTCATCCAGCGTAACGAAACGGTGAGCTTCGTGGCACGGTTCGAGGACTTCGCCGACCCCGTGAACGCGTTCATGTACCATTGCCACATGGCCAACCACGAGGACGGCGGGCTGATGGGGCAGTTTGTCGTGGTGCCTTAGTTACGCCCTGTTTCGAGGCAACCCAAACGGTGTAATCACGACTGCAAAAACCCAGATCACCGGCCCTGAGATGCTTTCCCAGCCCGCGGGGATGATCCCGGGCGTCACCAGGCAAAACGTGAAGGCCAAATCGGAAATACCGATGACAACCAGCCCAATGAAGTAGCCAAGCCACGAGCCCTGTTTCCAGATCATCCAGGCGACGAACACTCCCAAAACCCCATAACCACCCACGTCTAACACGAAATTACCAAAAAGGTGCGAAAGAGCATTGAGCGTCACCTTGTCGGTGGGCAGCACGATAGCGCTCCAAGGGGCGTTGGTTCCCCCGAACAGCATTTGAAACTGGGAATCTGCAGTACCCGTGAGAAAGGCGACTAGGCCCGCCACACCCACATACACGTGCAAAAAACTCCAAACAAGAAACAGTACAGCTCCGATCTTGGCCAAAAGACCGACAGGCACAGAATTTTCCGTTTTTTCCATAGTAACTCCTTGCAGGAAAGCTATTCTTTGCCCCTGAAAGTTTCCATCCACAAAAGCGGTATTCTTTGGCACTTTTCCGAGAATTGACTTCTAGTGCGCTTGAATAACCGGCCCGAGTCGGGCACGCTTCCCCTATGGGTTTTTCCTTCGCTACCGCGCATCAGAGTTTGGCTCACCTCGAAGTTCGATCCATCGGTCCCTCGGATGACGAAAGGCCTTTGGCTCCCGCGGTCGACTATCAAATCCTGTGGGTCACCCAAGGCGAAGCAGAGGTTTCCATCGACTTTGAGTCCTACCGAGCTACACCCGGTTGCCTGTACTTCCGGGCGCCGGGGCGCGCATTTGGCTGGCGGCACGGAGTGGAGTTTTCTGGTTGGGACCTTCGGTTTTCCATCGACTTCCTCGATGGCGGTGCTCCCGACCAACGGCTCCTTCGCACCCTTGGCTATTTTCACTCTATCGACCGTCAGCCCGAACTCAAAGCCACGGGTGGGGACCAGCTGGTGCTGCACAACCTCTTTATTCAGCTGGAACGAGAAGCGCGGCCTTCGGACTTCGGGGCAACGGTAGTCCAAAAATCTCTCCTCCGTATTCTGCTGGTGACGCTTCAGCGGAAATACCCTGATTTCTGGGCCGGGGTACCCGCTAGTGCCGCCCGACGCCTCGTAGAAGAGTATTGCCTGCTGGTTTCCGAGGAGTTTCTTCACCACCGCCAGATTGCCGATTATGCGGGTCGCCTCGGTGTCACCCCAGACCACCTTGCGTCCTCGTTTCGAAAGCTTTTGGGGTTCTCACCGAGTCAACTCATCCAAAACCACCTCGTTTTAGAGGCCAAGCGCCTCCTGACCCACACTGGATTGACGGTAGGCGAGATTTCTAACAAGCTCAAGTTCTCCGATCAGGCCTATTTCAGTCGGTTTTTTCGCAAGCTTGTGGGCCTCGCTCCCTCTGATTTCAGGTCAAGTTCAAAAAAAGACTAGTTGCATTTGGTGCCAAAGTGGGTGCCACGGCCTTAACGGCGGCCAAGAGAGTAACTGTGGCTGATGTAAGGACAAATGGGGGTTGCCGTGGCAATGATGGAAAGAATGTCGTTACTTCCCTTCGCCTTCCCAAAGCCCCCGCCAGTCGTCCGGTAGCGGCGCCTCATAACTAACCGCCGTTCCGGTAAACGGGTGCTCGAAGGCCAGCCTCCGGGCGTGAAGGGCTTGGCGGACCGCGGCGGGTCCGCCGTAAAGTTTGTCTCCCACCAAGGGCCAACCCTGCTCGGCTAGGTGCACCCGAATCTGGTGGGTACGCCCGGTTTCCAAACCTAGGTTTACCTGAAAGCGCCCGCGAGCGACTTCGGGCCCCCAAACCCAGTGAGTCAGCGCGGCTCTGGCTCCGGGAACCCCCACCGCTTGGATCTGACCCCTCAATGGATCTTCAGTACGCCCCAGGGGTAGGTCGATGAGCCCTTGTTCCCCTTCTTTGGGCACCTTGCAACCGGGAACCGGTGCAACGACGGCCACGTACTGCTTGGTGATCTGCCGGCTTTCAAACAGGTTTAGTATGGCCGCCAGCGCCAATTTGGTTTTCGCGAACAGCACAAGGCCCGAAGTCTCCCTGTCGAGCCGGTGAGCGGGGTCGGCCCTCGTCCAACTTGGATTGCCCGCGTTTCGCACTTGGTAAACCAGATTCGAGGTGTAAGATTTTCCCATTCGGTGCACCAAAAGATTTCCGGGCTTATCGGCTACGAGATACCACTGGTCCTCAGCGGCTACCGACCAATTGAGGTCGGCAGGCGGTTCCACTACGGGGGGCATTTTATACGTAAGAAGCTGCCCCCTCTCGAGTTTCTGCGCCGCATGCGCCTGGTTCCCTTCGACGAAAAGAAGTCCCTTGGAAATCGCCTTTGCCCAGGTCTCCCGGTCGAAATAAGGAAAGCGGTCGACGAGGTGGTCGAGGAGGAGTCGGCCGTGGGCAAACTTGGGGATGCGGGAGGACTGGTCCAAGGTCCCACGATAGAGTTTGAAGGTGGAGGGGTCAAGAAGGTTTGCCACCTCACCCTCACCGCCCGAAAGGCTCTCGCCGAGGCCCCCTTGTCAAGCGAACGGCGGCAACGCTATTTTCTGAGGGTCGCTGGGCACGTCGCCCAAGCCAAATAAGCGAGGCTTTAGCATGAAACACCGCTTCGAATCGAAACCCGAGTTGGAAGTAGTTGGCTACACTTTTCGCACTACCACCGCTGAGGGCCAAAGCATGCGAGAGGTTCCTCCTTTTTGGGGCCGGTGCACAGCAGAAGGAAAAATTGACCTCCTGAACGCAGTAGCTAGCCCCTTTGGCCTGTTCGGGCTCTGCGCTGAGTTCGACGACAAAATGGAGGCCTTTACCTACGTGATAGGCGTCGAGCTCAAACCCGGAGCCAAGGCGCCCACCGGAACGAAGCGGGTCAAGATTTCTGCTGCTCACTACGCGGTGTTCAGTTGCGTGGGCGCCATGCCTCTGGGAATCCAGAACGGCTGGCACGAAATCATGGGATCCTGGTTTCCCACGTCCACTTATGCGCAAGCCTCGCCAGTCAATTTTGAGCTCTATCCCTATTTCCCAGCAAGGGACGAACGCGGCGACCCTACCAGCCCCAATTGCTACACGGAAATCTGGATCCCGGTCGAGAAGAAGGGCAACTAAATGATAAGCTCTCGGAAGCCCAACGGAGCCTAGCCGGGGACCTTTCGCCAAGCGGTCTTGTACTTGGTTTGATACTTTGGATCGGTTTCTTCCAAAATGAGTCTACGGGCAAGAGTGGCTACCGCAGGGTCGGGCTGCTGATTGTAGACCTCGCGCAGGCACACTTGGAGGTCGTAGCGGATCAGCGTTGTGTTCTTCTCGCTGGTACAGGACCGGAAGCGCTCTTGGTAATAGTCGAGAAGACGCCGTTTGTGCTCTTCCCCCGCCAGGGCAAAACGGTGCGACGCTTGCAGGGTGTGGCGTGCGGAAACAAACATCTTGTCGGTGGCAACCGCCTTCCAACGTTCCCAAAGGCCCCAGATTCGCCCTTCGGGGTCACTCGCGGCGAAATGGGAGAAAAGCTGGCCTCCAATCGAGCGAATGTGATTGCTGCTGTGGCCCAGCATCGCCGCAAACCTCGACCACTGGGAGTAAACCTCCGCCGGGCTGTCTTTGCGGCTCAAAACCTCAAGGTAGGCTGAAACCCTTGCTTGGTCGTCAGGGCCTTCAATTTGGTCAAAAAGGGCAGCTAGGGTCATCTTCCGGCCTCGTCCCAAGTAAGAACCGCCGAGGGAAGCAGAAGCATCGGAATGAAGAAGAACCAGACGACCGCTTCCACTTGGCCAAAGGACAAGTCGAAACGGTAAGAAGCTACCTTTTGAACATCCTGGGAAATCGTGAAGAGCAGCAATGCCAGCGCCATCACCGAAACGACGCCACCAATGAGTTGGTAGGCCTGCAGATAGGTACGATTGCGCAGCTTGAGTTGACGCTCGTCGAGAAAGCGATCTGGAAGATCGGCAATAGACCTCACCGACACGCGAAGTAACAGATAAACTGCAAAACAGAGGGCAAGAGGAATCACTCCCCAGATGTCCGACCACACAAACACCGTGCAAGTGGCCACCCAGCACAAGACTCCCAAAATCACCAACGCGCGGCGAGCCAGGGTGGTCCTGGTCCAGTTCCAGGACGTATCGGCCATTAAGGTTGCCACCCGCTTCTCGAGAGCAGCCTCCTGTTTCTCATTCTTTGGACTCATGATTCGTTTCCTCCTTCAAGGAAAAAAGTTGCTCGATGGTCACCCCAAGCGCCTGGGCCAGCCTCAGTGCCAGAACCAAGCTGGGGCTATACTCCCCCCGTTCCAGGTATCCCATCGTTTGGTAATGCACCCCAACCCGGTCGGCAAGCTCCTGCCTCGACCAACCCAAACGTGTCCGGTTGTCTTCGATGTGGTTGAGAATCAGGTCTTCTTCCGTAGCGGGTTTGCGTCCCATGATTGTAGTATAATTGCTATGTAGTATTAATGCAACACCCTAAAGATCGCACGCGCCACGGCTTCACGGGAAGCGAGCTCGGGATGCGCTCCAGCATAACAGAGCACACCCAAGAGCCCAGCTATTCGGTATTCCAAAACGAGGTCGCGCTCCAAGGGACCTTCTGGCAAAAGTGCCGACTTCAGTGCGGGCGTATTTTCAATACGTAAAATCGCCGCCTTGGTTTCGTCGATGAGCCGCCTCCGGAACGAGGGGTCGCCGTTTTCTCCCAAGAGCACGTTGTAGTAAGACGCCTTTTCTTCGTATAACGCCAAAAAGGTCTGCAGAAAGGCGGAGGATGGCTCAGCGCTCGTCAAGACAGGCGGCAACTCTTCGAGGTTGGGGAGGCATCGTTGCTCGAGTTCGCGTAAGCAAGCCTGAACGTCGTCGAAGTGTTCGTAGAAAGTACTGCGGTTGTAGCCGGCTTTGGCGGCCACTTCTTTTACGGTGATGTGCTCGATGCCGGCCTGGCAATAGAGGCCCCAAAAGGCCTCGAGTAAGTGGACACGCGCTTTTTCCGACAAAGTTCCTCCCTGTGTTGGTTGATTCCCCAACACGTTGTTGGAATACTACAGCGGATGAGGCCCCCATGATCACCATCCTATGTTCTGGCACTCGTGGCGACGTTCAGCCCTACTTGGCGCTGGCCCAAGAACTCCAAAAGCTCGGGTTGGCCACGCGCATTGCCACCAACCACGACTTCGAGGCCTTTGTGCGCGGTTACGGGCTCGATTTTTACCCCATTGCCGTAGATTTCGCCTCTGCTGGGGTGGACCCTGAAATGGTGCGCCAGGCCCAGCGGGCCGACAACCTGCTGAAAATGGTGGGCACCTTTCAAAAGATGAAGGCCTACGGAGTGCACATGGTGCAGGCCTACCACGAGGCTTGCCTTGGCAGCGACGCCTTGGTGTACCATCCCGGGCTTACCATTGGTTATTTTATGGCCCAGCAGTTGGGAATCCCGTCGATTCTCGCAAGCCCTTTCCCGTTGCACCGCACATCCTTAAGGCCTTCGGTGGTGCTCTATGGCAAGGCGCCAAACTGGGGCCCGATCAACCGCCTGAGCTATGGTGCGCTTCAAGGTATGCTTTGGATGGCCTCCGGGGCGTCGCTGGCGCCGTTTTGGAAGCAGAAATACGGCAAACTTCCACCCGGCTTTGGCCAACCCTTTGAGAAGCACACTACCACCCGTTTGCCGGCCCTTGCCTCGTGCAGCGAGTTCGTCTTCTCAAGGCCTACCGATTGGAACGCCAACGTTCATCAAACCGGGTACTGGTTCGTGGAAGAGCCCGAAGCCTACCAACCCTCGGCCGAATTGACCGAGTTCCTGTCGGCTGGCGAAAAACCAGTCTATGTGGGCTTCGGCTCGATGTTCCACAAAGGCGACACGGAAACAGTGGGACGAACGGTGGTCGAGGGGCTCTTACTTGCCGGAAAACGCGGTGTAATCAACGGCATGAGCGGGCTTAAACTTCCCGAAGGAATGCTCGCTGTAGAAGGTGTTCCGCACTCTTGGCTGTTCCCCCGCATGGCAGCGGTGTGTCACCATGGCGGAGCCGGAACCTCGGCGGCGGGCTTTCGAGCCGGGGTACCGAGTGTCATTGTACCCTTCGCGCTCGACCAATTCGCTTGGGCGCAGCGGGCGTTTGAACTCGGAGTAGGGTCGCCTCCGCTGCCGGTAAAGAAGCTGACCGCAGCCAAGTTGGCCGAGGCGCTCAATCTCGCGCTTCAAACTAGGGTTATCACGGCCGCCGCGGAGCTCGCTCGAGCCATCGCCACCGAACACGGAGCCCGGGACGGCGCGAGGGTTATCGCCGCGTCGCTTGCCACAGCACGTGAGGCCTCGAAGTTTCATGCCTAGCGCCGGTTGTCTTTAGCTCCCCAAATTAGGTCAATAGTTCGCCTAGGCGGGTCCGCAAGGAGTTCATGGAACCCACGTACTCGAGTCCTGCGTCGGAAAGGGTTTGGGAGCTCTCCCGGTCGATTCGTCCTCCGAAGAACACGGGAATAAACGCTGGGGTTAGGCGCCTCACAAGGATGGCTTCGGCCACGGCCTGAACCATGGTCCCGGCGGCTTTCGCGGTGAGCAAAATGCAATACACCACCGCCTTGGCCTTCATGCTCACAGCGGCAAAGGCAAGTTCTTCAGCCGGGGTGCCAGGGCTGAAGCGCACCGGTCGCCAACCTGCAGAAGTGGCATGAATGGCCGAACCGAGCTGGCCTGGTTCATGTTCGAAACCAGCAGGGCTTCCGATCACTACGTTGGGAGCATTTTCTGAACGCTTGCCTGAGGCATCCACCAGCGCCAGCAGGTCCCGCAATCGTGCTTGGGCAAACGAGAGGTGAACTTGGCCCAAACGTCCTTCGGCAATGGCGAGCTTGACCCCGCTGACAAAGGGAAAAACAAAACCATCAATGAAATCCAGTCGCCCAAAAGCTTTGAGCGCTCGCTGCAGTTCCTGATCCAACAACACCGCGTCGAGCAGGGCGAGGTAAGACACAGCCTTGTCCACCGTCGATACACCGGTTTGCTTACTCGATAGTTCCTTGAGTTCAGCCAAGGGAAGCATTGCGATCGATCCTATGGAATGGCCGGCAGCGCGGGCCGTGGCCAGCAACTCAAGTCGCAACAATTGCTCGGTAGAATAACGCCGTTGTCCTGAGGCATTGCGAAGCGGTCGCACCGCAGCGTAACGGTTTTCCCAAGCCCTCAATACGTGAACTGATAGTCCCGTTCGTAGCGATACAAAACGTATTGGGTATTCACTCATTTTTACCTTATACCGCCCTTTCAGGGTGAGGGTCAAAGGGTTAAGGCTGTCTAACAAAGGCTAACAGGTTTGTTAGATACAAGCTTGACGGCTCAATGAAGGAGGTTTATCGTTCTGGTTACCCTGCGGAACGAGACGTTTGTCGAGAAACCGCAAAATAGATTAAGGAGGATTTCAGTGCTCAGTCTTGATTTTGCCCAATACCAGACCGTTTATAACGTTCTGTCGTTCGGCTTGGCCTCAATGGGGGCCACTCTTGTGTTCCTTATGGCGGTTCAGGGCCGTGTTTTGCCCCGCTACCGTCAGGCCTTGGTAGTGTCGGCTATCGTTTGTCTGATTGCCGCTTATCACTACATCCGTATTTTCAATTCCTTCACCGAAGCCTACGTGGCCAAGGATGCGGGAGCTGCGGTGAGCGCCGTCGGTGCCGTGAGCTATTTCCTGGTCAATGGCCCCGGCTTCAACGAAGCTTACCGCTACATTGACTGGCTCCTCACCGTGCCTCTGCTCTTGTTCGAAACCATTGCCGTCTTGGCCTTGGCGCCTGCGCTCCGGTCGAACCTGATGTGGAAGTTGATCCCTGCTGCTGCCTTGATGATCGTTTTGGGCTATCCCGGCGAGATTTCGTTGGATAACACAGTTCGCGCCATCTGGGGTGCCTTGTCGACTATCCCGTTCCTCTACATTCTCTACGTTCTGTGGGTTGAGCTCGGACGCTCTCAAGCCTCACAGCCGGAACAGGTCCGCAAAGACCTCAACGTGCTGCGGTTGCTGCTCTTGGCCACCTGGGGTGTTTACCCGATCGCTTACCTCATGCCTCAGCTGGGCTTCAGCGGAGCCGACGCCTTCGTGTACAAGCAAGTGGGCTACTCCGTCGCCGACGTGCTGGCCAAGTGTCTGTTCGGGCTCTTGATTTACAAGATCGCCCGCGAGAAGAGCTTCCATGACGACCATGCCTTCGCCGATCAGGAAGTCAAGGCCGCTCCTTCCTCCGAGTCGAAATAACTGCTCGGGCTTTCGAACAAAAGGTTTGGACTTAGCTAGAAGGCGGGTGCTACGGCACCCGCCTTCTTTTATTCACCACTTCCATTGCCGTCAATAAGTGCTCCCTAGGCTAGCGACTCTTCATCAGTTCTGCTAGAATCGTTTCGAGTGTGATCCGCAAGGAGCTTTTCTGTGACTACCATTAAGGATATCGCCAAGCGAGCTGGCGTATCTATTTCTACCGTTTCCTACTCGCTCAATGGGATTCCGAAGGTCAATCCGGAAAAACGGGATAGAATTCTGGCCCTTGCCAAGGAAATGGGCTATTACCCCAACAAGCAGGCCCGCAACCTAAAAATGGGATCTTCCCGACGTATTGGTGTGTTTACCAATGAACTGGGAAGTTCGTGCCTCGGTGCCATCATGCGGGGCATTCAGGAGGCCTTGTCTGGGTACGACTACGACGTCCTTGTGGCCACCGTGAGCCGGAATAACAAAGACCGTGCGTACCGTCTGCTGCGAGAAAAATGGCTGGATGGCGCCATCATGCACAACTCCGCCGACATTGACCTCGATTTGCTCCAAACTGCCGGCGAAATCTGTCCCTTGGTGTTGATGGACCGGGAGCCTAACCTCGACGTACTTGGAATTAGCAACATCTGCACGATGACGATCGATAACGAGTTTGCCACAAAAGAGCTCACCGAGCGCTTGGTCGCCAACGGCAGAAAAAAGTTCCTTTTTCTCGGAGGAACTCATGGCTCTTACGACAACCTAATGAGGTTTGAGGCCTTCCGAAAAGTGCTGCAAGGCGCAGGAATCCTCTTTGATCCCTCGTGGTACGTAGAGGGGAACTTTACTGAGGCGTTGGGCTATTCCCAAATGGTCGCGGCCCTCGGCCAGGGAAAAGTTCCCGATGCCGTGGTAAGCGCCAACGATGAAATGGCTATCGGTGCCCTGTTGGCCCTCGCAGAACGCGGTTTGCGTGTGCCTCAAGATGTCGCAGTAACCGGATTTGACGATAACGAGTTTGCCCGGCACTGCGCACCCCCCTTAACCACCGTATTCTACGACCGAGTAGGTATGGGCGCGAAGTCTGTCCATGCCTTGATGGACATGCTCCAAGGAAAGAATGAGAACCATCAGATTCTCATCCCCACACAGTTGGTGCTACGGAGCTCCTGCGGTACCGCCTAACGAAAAACATTGACAGACCAAATCGAAACGTTTAACCTAGCCACGAGGTGAAACTGTGAACCCCGATTTCAAAGGCCATTGGATCCACGGACGTGAACAACCTTCTCTAGCTGGCGAAAGCTTTGACGTGTTTGATCCCGGTAATGGCGAGCTTGTGGGTAAAGCTGCCCGAGGCCGGGACGCCGATGTGACAGCCGCGATTGCCAGCTCCCGTGCCGCATTTCGCTCTCGTGAATGGGCGAATGTTGACGCTCTCGTGCGGGGACGGTGGCTTGCCAAGCTCGGGCAGTTGCTCGAACGTGATAAGGACCGCCTAGCCACGCTTTTGGCCCGCGAAAATGGTAAACCACTGGGCGACGCTCTGGGCGAAATAGGCGTAGCAGCCCGTTACTGCGAGTTTTTTGCCGGTTGGGCCGACAAACTCGACGGCCGCGAGATTCCACTCCCCGAGGGAAACTTCGCCGTCACGCGACGGGAACCCGTAGGCGTTGTGGCTCATATCATCCCGTGGAACTACCCATTAGACATCCTCTTGAGGGGCGCCGCGCCGTGTTTGGCTGCTGGGTGCACGGTGATTGCCAAGCCTGCCGAAGACACGCCGCTGGGCGCTGTCGAAGTCGCCCGGTTGGCTACCGAGGCCGGATTTCCCGATGGCGTGTTTAATGTCGTGTTGGGGTTCGGCCCCGAGGCTGGGCAAGCCCTGGTGTCTTCTCCTGAACTCGATGGAGTAGTTTTTTGCGGTTCCGCAGAAGTGGGTGTGCAGGTGCTTCATTCCACGGCCAAGAATCTTGTGCCGGTTCTTTCCTTGGAGCTTGGGGGAAAAGCCCCTTGCTTGGTCTTAGCAGATGGAGATGCCGAAAAGGCTGCGGCCGGGTGCGCGGGCGGCTTGGTTCACAATTCCGGTCAGTCTTGCGGTTTGCGCTCGCGCCTTATCATTCCGGCGTCGAGCTTGCCCCGTGTGCTTGGCGTACTTAAAGCGCGGTTGGGCGGTGTGAAGCTCGGCCACTCGATGTCCAAACCCCAAATGGGTCCTCTGGTCAACCTGAAGCAGAGGAAAAAAGTCCTCGACGCCATCGCCCGTGGGAAGCAAGAAGGTGCCCATTTGGAGTTTGGGGGCGAAGTTCCCGACGGTAGCCTGGCTGCTGGAAGTTTCCTGACTCCAGCCGTTTTTTCGGCAGTTCAGCCGTCTATGTCGCTGGCGAAAGAAGAGATTTTTGGACCCGTACTCAGTATTCTGTGCTACCCCGACGGTGACGAAGAGGCCGGCTTGGCGCTGGCCAACGACTCTGTCTATGGCTTGTCGGCCGAACTATGGACTTCCGACCCGGGGCGCGCCATCGCCTTTGCCAGGCGCCTTAACGCTAGCCATGTCACCATCAACGGATCAGGTGGTTTCGGCCTTGAAGTTCCCTTCGGTGGTGTTGGGCAAAGTGGTTTTGGGCGTGAAGGCGGCCTCGAGAGTCTGTTGCCCTATACCCGGGTCAAAAGCCTGTTTCTCAAGACAAGTTGAGAGCCAATAGTCCGGAGATGGCTAGGACAGACACTCCGAACGAATTTTGTTGACAGATTTCCGAAACGTTTCTATCATGCTAGAAACGTTTCGAAGACACCGCAAAGGAAAAGAAATGGACGGATTTCAAGGTAAACGAATTGTCTTGACTGGTGCTTCCCGCGGCGTCGGTTTTGAGGCAGCCAAACTCTTTCTGGCGGCCGGCGCAGAAATAATAGGAACCGGACGTGACCCAGAGCGTTTGAAAAAGGCCACAGGAGATTTGCAGAAAATCGGCAAGTTCTATCCCGTCTTGGCAGATTTTGACAATCCGACGGCTCCGTCTGCGGTGGCCGCAGAGGTAAGCGCGCGCTGGCCCGCCCTCGATATGCTTTTGAATAACGCCGCCGTGCAAACCTACAAAAAGGATTGGGCGGGCGAGGGATTGGAGTTGTTGAACCAGCAATGGCGTTGCAACGTTTTCGCACCCCACGAGTTGATCTTTCATTTGGTAGGTTTGCTGGAAAAAGGCGATCAGCCCCGTATTGTGAATGTTAGTTCGGGCGCGGGCAATGTCCAGGCGCTGCGCACGTCGTCTGACATGCCGACCTATCGGCTTACCAAATATGCGATGGGAGGTATGACCATCCTTTGGGCCACAACCCTGAAAGGCAAAGTCGCCGTGAACTGCTTGGATCCTGGCTGGTTGAAGACCGACCTAGGGGGCCCGAATGCCCCTGGAGTTCCCGCCGATGGTGGCCAAAGAATGTGGGAAATCTGCTCTTTGCCATGGACGGAAACCGGGAAGTTCTGGTACGGCAACAAGGAGATTTCCTTTTGAACGCACCAACTACCTTCGCCGACTGCCTCGCGCAGGAAGACGAGCTATTGCTAGAAAACTTTTCGCAACGCAATGCGATGGAAATTGGCCTGGCCGTGATAGAAGCCGCGCTCGAGCTCACGGGCAAACCAATTGCCGTCCACGTTCAAAATCACGACCATCCGCTGTTCACGCATTTCATGGATGGCACTGGCCCGGTGAATTGGGACTGGATCGGTAAAAAGAGCAGGGTAGTTCACGTTGTTGGACACAGTTCATGGGGCGTCGGAATTGACTACCGTGAGAGAGGACTGAACTTCAACGAAGTGACCAGACTTGATCCCGAACTGTTCCGCGCGGAAGGGGGCTCCATTCCATTAATCGTCCGGAATCACGGCTGTGTGGGTAGCGTGACGGTTTCGGGCCTTTTGGGTGATGAAGACCACGAAGTAGCCGTTGAGGGCCTCCGTCGATGGCTCAAAACTACTAAAAAATAACAAAATATCGAAACGTTTCGAAAATGGGAGGTTGCCTTGGTTGCGAATATTGCTCCACCAAAACGGATTAAAAAAGCCAATTGGGGCTTGCTGGTGATGATGGTCCCTGGGTTTGTAGCCCTGTTCGCCTTCAGCATCCTCCCCATGTTTGGTATTTTCATCGCCTTCAAGAACATTGACTACGAAAAGGGACTTCTCGGAAGCGACTGGGTTGGTCTCGACAACTTCCAGTTCTTTGTAGCGACGCCCGACGCCTTCGTGATCACCTTCAACACGATTGCCTATAACTTGGTATTTCTCGCAGTCGGGACCGCTGCTGCTCTTGCGGTGGCACTTGGACTGGAGAATCTGCGGGCAAAAAAGGCCACAAGGTTCTACCAGGCCATCATGTTTTTGCCCTATTTCCTTTCTTGGGTGGTAGTGAGCAACCTCGTGTTCGCCCTGTTGTCGGTCGATCAGGGAGTATTCAACCGTCAGATTGTCCAACCCCTCGGCGGCGAGGAGATCTATTGGTACAACCGGCCCGAACTCTGGCCCTACATTCTGACGTTTGCCAACCTTTGGAAGTACGTAGGCTACACCAGCGTGATTTATCTCGCTGCCATGATGAGCATCGACCCGGGCTACATCGAGGCCGCTTCGCTGGAGGGGGCAAACCGGTCCCAAATCGTCAGGCGCATCATCCTTCCGCTGATTTCGAACGTCATCATCATTCTGGTGCTCCTGCAGATCGGCAAGATCTTCTTCTCGGACTTTGGACTCTTCTACAACGTGACCATGAACATGGGTTCGCTATTTCCGACAACGCAGACCATAGATACCTACGTTTACCGAACTCTGATGAACATGGGTGATCTGGGAATGTCGTCGGCGGCCGGTCTGTACCAGTCCGTTGTTGGCTTCGTGATTGTTGTTTTGGCCAATCTGGTCGTCAAAAAAATCGACCCAGAAAAGAGTCTGTTCTAAGAGGATTTCCATGGTAGCCCGCAAACGCTTTGACCTGTCTACGATTGCCAAACACACCACCTTCCTCGTGCTCTGTTTCCTTTGCCTTTATCCGCTGGCCTTGGTGTTGGGAATCTCGTTTTCGGACGAATTGGAAATCGCAAAAAGTGGGTTCAGCGCTATTCCCGTGAAGTTCAGCACTAAGGCCTACGAGTTTCTCTTCACTTCAGCTGATACCGTTATTCGCGCCTATGCGCTCACCATTTTTGTCACCGTCGTGGGCACGGCGGTCAGTACGCTCATCATCGCTATGTTCGCTTATCCCCTTTCGCG
Source organism: Spirochaetales bacterium (assembly GCA_947478845.1). Taxonomy (GTDB): domain Bacteria; phylum Spirochaetota; class Spirochaetia; order JABEVK01; family JABEVK01; genus JAIFLN01. The sequence continues at coordinate 299,797 of CANJXC010000003.1, forward strand.
CAAGGACTTCCGGGAGAGAAAGTTCTTTAACGGCACCATCATTCTCACGATGCTGTTCAGCGGCGGGTTGATTCCTTGGTTCATGGTGTGTGTCAACGTTCTGCACATTAACGACACCGTTTTGGCGTTGATTCTCCCCTACCTCATGAGCCCCTGGTACGTGGTCATCATGCGAACCTTCTTCAAGTCCAGCATTCCCGATTCCATTGTTGAATCGGCCAAAATGGACGGTGCAGGCGAACTGAAGATTTTCTTCTCGATCGTTATCCATTTGGCCGCGCCGGGGATGGCGACCATCGCTCTTTTCAACACCATCACCTACTGGAACGACTACTGGATCAACATGACCCTAGTCAACGATCCGATGCTCTACAACCTCCAGTTTCTGATGATGCGGGTGCAAATGAACATCCAGTACCTCTCGGCAAATGCCGCCAACCTCGGTGCCGCCTCGGCCGAAATTGTCCGCAACCTACCCTCCCGTTCGGCACAAATGGCCATGACCATCATCACCATCGGCCCCATCGTTTTGGCCTACCCGTTCTTCCAGCGTTTCTTTGTGAAAGGAATCACGATTGGATCACTCAAAGAATAGGTAGCGTCTGTTTCCCATTGGTTTCCAACACGCAGTTTGCGTGTCAAAAAAGATTGTTTCGAGGAGAAAGAGATGAAAAGAGTGAAGACGCTCTTGTCGGTTTTGGCCTTCTGTATGGCTTCGGCCGTGACCCTGATGGCCGCGCCCTATGAGGTTGTCTGGTACGTGATTGGTAACGGGACACCTCCCGATATCGCCGCAGTGCAAGACGCCGCCAATAAATACCTGGCGGAAAAGAACATGGATGCAACGTTAAAGTTGGTGACCTTTGATTGGGGAACCTACGACGGCAAGATGCAACAAATTATTGCGTCGCAGCAGCCATTCGATATCAGCTTCACCGCGAGCTGGACGAACAACTTCCGCCTGAACGCTCAGCGCGGAGCCTTCCTAGATATCACTAAGCTCTCCCGCGAGTTCGCGCCCAAAACCATGGCCGCCCTTGGCGACAGCTTCGTAAGTGGCTCCGCGATTGCTGGGAAGAACTATGCTATCCCTGCCAACAAGGAAAAGGCCCATAACTGGGGTTTCTTGATCCGCAAAGACCTGATCGACAAGTACAAACTCGACATCAGCAAGATCAAGAAGTTCGAAGACATTGAGCCTCTGCTCAAGGTAATCAAAACCAACGAGCCTGAAGTGTACCCGCTCGAGTCGGTAGTGGGTGAAAACCCCGCCCGCCTGCTCGATCCGGACCTCTTTGCGGACGACAACCTGGGAATCGGGCTGATGAACACCAACAAGTCGGGCAAGGTGATCTTTTCGCCGGCCACACCCGAGGCCAAGGCACTCTACACCTCGATGCGCAAGTTTTACTCCGCAGGCTACATCCGCAAGGACGCTGCCGCTGTGACCGACTACAATGCTGACGAAAAGGCAGGCAAAGTTTTCGCCGCCATCAAGTCGCTCAAGCCTGGAAAAGACGCTGAAGTTTCGCTGGCTACCGGCTATCCTTGGGTGCAAATCGATATCACTCCTGTGGTGATGACCAATCGCGAGACCATCGGTTCGCTGCAGGCGATCAGTCGCACCTCGAAGAACCCCCAAAAAGCCCTCCAAGTACTAGAGTTGTTCAACAGTGACCTGTACTTCAACAACCTGATCAACTGGGGCGTGGAAGGCAAGCACTACGTGAAGTCCGACAAAATGGACGCCACGGGAGTTGCCATGATCAAGGCTGGTCCTGACAAGGAAAAGTACAACGTCGGTACCCCTTGGATGTTTGGTAATACCTTCATCAACTACCTTGATGTGTCTGAGAATCCCAAGAAGGCTCAGATGTTCTTGGACTACAATGCCAAAGCCTTGCCCTTGAAGAGCCTCGGCTTTGACTTTGACATCAGCAAGGTCAAGAACGAGGTCACCGCCATCAAGAACGTGTGGGCTGAGTTCATGGGTGGCCTGGAAACAGGTTCCACCGACCCCGCTACCGAATTGCCCAAGGCCCTGACTAAGTTCCAAGCTTCTGGATTAGACAAAGTGGTCGCTGAAGCCCAAAAACAGTACGATGCCTGGTGCGTCGCGAACAAAGTGAAGTATTGATTGGAAGAAACAGGGTTGCTCGGCCTTACACGGGCAACCCTGTTCAGAGGATTTTTATGCCCTATACTGCTGGACTCCGCAGGGTGGTCCTGCTCTGTTTCTTAGCTGTTGCCGCCCCGAGTTTCTGCCAAAGTGAGGCACCCGTGAACGTCGACCCGAGAATCTGGATTGACCAGCTGGGATACCGGCCCCAAGATCTCAAGTTGGCCCGTTTCACAGGTCAGGAAACCCCCTTTGCTTTGGTAAACGAGTCCGGGAAAGCCGTATTCAGCGGGACGAGTACGGTTGCGGTTTTTGACCCGCTGAGCGGCGAGTCCTTGCGGACTTTCGATTTTTCCGGCTTCACCCAAGCAGGTGTCTATCACCTTGCGATTCCTACGGGGGGACGCTCACCGGATTTCATCATCGCCGACGATGTTTACCAGAAACTTACTTTGGCTTCCTTGCAGATGTTGACCTACCAGCGTTGTGGCACTGAGTCGGGGTCAAACCTCGACTCAGATTTTTACCATGCGGCGTGTCACCTTGGTAAAGCCGAGATCTGGGGCACCTCCAAGACCCTGAAAGCCGAAGGGGGCTGGCACGACGCCGGCGATTACGGAAAGTACGTGGTTCCTGGCGCCATCGCCGTAGGGCATCTGCTGTTTGCTTGGGATCTGGGAGCGAAGGTTCCCGGCCTCTTGGAGGAGGCGCGCTTTGAACTGGAATGGTTGCTGCGCATGCAGGATGCGGGTTCCGGGGGCGTGTACCATAAGTTGACCAGCCGGAGCTTTCCCGGTATGGACGTCTCTCCAGACTACGACCTGACGACCATGGTGGTTTCGCCCATTTCGTATACAGCAACAGCCGACTTTGGCGCTGTGATGGCCATGGCCTTCCGAATCTGGAAGACCACCGATCCGTCGTTTGCCAAAAAATGCTTGGCCGCTGCGCGAAAGGCCCAGGGGTGGATCTCGTCCCATCCGTTCATCCCGTTCACCAACCCTGCTGGAATCACCACCGGGGAATACGGCGATTCGGTGGGGCGCGACGAGGCACTTTGGCTTTCGGTGGAGATGCTGCGTGCTACCGGTGAAAAGGCCTTCGCCACCGCCGTAAAAAAGGCGGTCGACAGCTTTGGGCTCCGCGCCGACAGTTTCGGATGGGCCGACACCGGCATGTTCAGTGTGGCCGGGGTTCTGGCCTCTGACGAAAGGCTGATCGACGCGTCGGTCCGCCAGCAAGCCGAGTCGGTGTTGAGTGCACGGGCGGGGCAGTTGTTGTCGATCGCCAAGGCGTCGCCGAGTGGCACCATGCTCCGAGCCAGCGATTTTCACTGGGGAAGCAACATGACGGTACTCGACCAAGCGATGATTCTGATCACCGCCTCCAAGTGGAAGCTCATTTCCGATGTGGCTCCTGTTTTGGAGAACCTGCATTACCTGCTCGGTAGTAACCCGATGGGTGTTTCCTACGTCACAGGCTTTGGGTCCAATCCTGTGAAGAATCCCCACCACCGACCGTCCATCGCCGCCGGGGTCTTCCGCCCCATAGCGGGCATGTTGTCGGGTGGCCCCAACGCCGACTTGCAGGATTCTCTGGCAAAGAACAGTCTGGTGGGGCAGCCTCCGGCGAAAGCGTTTTTGGACGATTCGGGAAGCTACTCCACCAACGAAGTTGCCGTTTACTGGAACACTCCATTAGTTTTCGTTCTTGCCGTGTTGGGCCGACCGGACGGGCGGCTCTAGAGTCCCTAGGTTGACCCGAGATTCCAAGGAGAACTGCGATGTTTGATGAAAAGCTCACCCTTGCGCGCGCGCTCGCGAAAGTGACTAAGACTGCCGAAAGGGTTCGAGATCGTATTCCCTACCGTACCGTCGACGGAGTGTTTGACGACTGGTCCGACACCGACATCAGTTGGTGGACAAACGGTTTCTGGCCCGGGCTGCTGTGGCTCACCTGGCGCGAAACAGGCGACCGAAATCTTGCCACTTGGGCGGAAGGCGTCGAAGGCAGGCTCGACCAGGCGCTGATCGAGCACGTAGGGCTTCACCACGACGTGGGGTTCATGTGGTACATCTCTTCTGGTGCTCGGTACCGGTTGATCGGAGGCGAATCGGCCCGCACGCGCACCCTCCACGCGGCCAATGTGCTGGCCGGTCGCTTCAATTTGGCAGGCCGATTTATACGCGCGTGGAACGACGACAAAACCGGTTGGGCCATTATCGACTGCCTGATGAACCTGCCACTTCTTTATTGGGCGACCATCGAGACGGGCGACCCACGCTTCCGGCAAATTGCCGAGGCCCACACGGCTACGGTACTTCAACACTTCCTCTACCCTGACGGATCTTCGCGCCACATTGTCGAGTTCGACGCTTCCACCGGCGCTTACCTACGGACCCACGCCGGTCAAGGCTACAGTGACACTTCGGCTTGGAGCCGGGGATGCGCTTGGGCGTTGCATGGGCTGGCCCTCGGGGCCCAATACACGGGAAGAGCCGATTTCTTAGCCGGAGCCGAAAAGGTGGCGGGTTACTTTCTTGCCAACCTCCCGGGTGACAAAGTGCCAGTTGCGGATTTCAAAGCCCCGCAGGACCGAGCCAACCACAAGGACTCCAGCGCCGCCGCCTGCGCGGCCAGTGGCCTGCTCTTGCTGGCCACCCTTGTTCCAGAACGAAGTCGTCAAGCTCTGTTGACCGGCGCCAAGGACATTGTGGCTAGCCTAGCCGAAAACTACGCCGACTGGGACGGCACAGAGGCCTTGCTCTCGCACGGGTGCGCCTCCTACGACAATTACCGACCGGGTTGGGAAGACACCTCGCTCATCTACGGTGACTATTACTTCCTCGAGGCGCTTACAAGGCTGAACGGCAAGCCTGGGTTGTTTTCGTTGTAGTCCCCACTTGTAGCCGCCAAGACCACCGTCGCTGTATTCTAATCGCGAGGTACACTGATGCAATCCATTCATGAACTAAGCGAAGCCGAGGCCACCGCCGCCGTCCAAACCATCCGCGACGAACTAGTTAGGCGGAAGAAGGTCGCCGTCATCGCCGTGGGTGATTCCCACGGCGAACTCATCACGCTGCTACGGATGGATGGCGCTCCCCTGCCGTCGCTTGAAGTGGCCACCCGCAAGGTCCTTACCGCTGCCCGGGAACAAAAAGAGACTGGCGAACTCGGCGAAGGCTTCCTGAAGAACGGCTGGCAGATGGCCAATACAGACCCACGCTTCACGGGTTGGAATGGCGGCGCACCGGTGATCTTCCAAGGTCGGGTTGTAGGCGCCGTGGCGGTAAGCGGGTTGTCACAGGAAGAAGATATCGAACTTGCCCGGCTCGGGGTGGCAAGAATCCTTCGCTCGCCGAAATAGTCGCTGGTGGATTCCCGAGTACCCTCAGCGGTCCGGCAGACGCGGCGCGAAAGAGGTCGACCTCGATTCCTCGAGCATCTCCCTCATCCGCTTGAGTCCCAACCTGCGGGCATTGCGGATGTTGGTCTCGGGAATTTCCTCTATGTCACCGTTGTAGGAATCGATGGCTTCGGTAAGGGCGTCTTCGCGCAACAGGTGAAGAATTGGGTAGGGCGAACGGTTGGTATAATTTGCGGGGTCCTCAGTCTCGGTGCCCTCGAAAACATAGTCGGGGTGAAAACTCGCCACCTGGTAGATCCCCTCATAGCCTTCTCCGGCGAGCTTGTGCTCGACCAAATCGACCAAATCAAGGTAATCAAGAAACTTTCCAAAGCCCATCGGTACGAGAAACAGGGTGGTCTCAATGCTGTCGTTCGCATCGAGAAGTCGGCATTCCTTCAGAAACTCGTCCACGACCCCGGGGGTATCGGTGGCGGTTGCAACCGCATAGCGTAGCCTTTCGTCGTAAAAGACCGACTTGGCAAACGGGCAGAAGTTCCACCCCACAACAACGTCTTGCACCCATTTTCTGGTGTGGGCTACGACGAGTTCAGGCCTCATGGAGTTGAATGTAGTTGCCTGTCAGCGAACCCTTGACCCCAGCAAGGTCACGTGGTGTTCCCTCGAAAACCACCTTACCCCCCTTGGTGCCACCCTCGGGTCCCAAATCTATGATCCAGTCGGCATTGCGGATGACATCGAGGTTGTGCTCGATAACCACGACGGTGTTTCCGGTGTCTACCATGCGGTTGATGATGTCGAGCAGGTGGGTGATATCCGACATGTGCAGGCCGGTGGTCGGCTCGTCCATTACGTAGAGGCTTCCCTTCTTGTGCAACTCGCCGGCGATTTTGATACGTTGGCACTCTCCGCCCGAGAGCGTGCTCAAGGGCTGACCGAGGGTCATGTACCCCAACCCCACCTCGCTGAGCGCCTTCAAAATGGGCAGCACCTCTTTAATCTGGAAGAACTCTAGGGCCTGGTTGACGTTCATTTCCAGCACGTCGGAAATTGACTTTCCAGCGAGGTGGTAGGCAAGAACCTCGTCCTTGAAACGCTTTCCGCCACAGATTTCGCAAGGCACTTTCACCTCGTCAAGGAAGGCCAGGTCGGTGTAGATCACCCCCAGCCCTTGGCAGGCCTCGCAGGCGCCCTTCGAGTTGTAACTGAACAGGGCCGGTTGCACACCGTTGGCCTTGGCGAATGCCTTGCGTACGTCGTCCATGATGCCGGTATACGTGGCCGGGTTCGACCGGCTATTGGCGCCAACCGCCGACTGATCGATGACGATGGCACCGGGGTGCTGTTTCAGAAAGGCACGGTGGATGAGCGAACTCTTGCCCGAGCCAGCAACTCCCGTGATCACGGTGAGCACACCGGCTGGTATGTCTACCGAGATGTTTTGCAGGTTGTTGTCGCGGGCATTCACAATGGAGAGTTTGCCTTTGGACGCCCGAAACCCTGTTTTGATGGGGAGCTGCTGCTTCATGGCACGCCCCGTGAGGGTGTCGGCCTTTAACAATTCGGCGTAGGTGCCTTCGAAGACGATGTGGCCTCCGTTGCGGCCGGCGTGGGGGCCCACGTCTACGATGTGGTCGGCGCCCTCGATCACAGCAGGGTCATGTTCGACCACTAGTACGGTGTTGCCCTTGTCACGGAGTTTCACCAACAATTCGTTGAGACGGTGCACGTCGCGAGGATGAAGTCCGACGCTGGGTTCATCAAAAACGTAGAGCAAGTCCATCAAGCTGGAACTTAGGTGTTTCACCATCTTGATTCGTGCTGACTCTCCTCCCGAAAGGCTGTCGGTCTCACGATTCAGGCTGAGGTACTCGAGGCCGATGTCGACCAGGTGGCCCAGTCGTTGGCTCAGAGTTTTCACAATCGGTGCGGCCTCGAGGCCTACAGAGTTTTCCAAGCCCCGTACCACGGGGAGTAGGTCGTCAATTTCCATGGCAGAGAGCTCAGCGATGTTGAAGCCGCCCACCTTGACGGAGAGGGATTTCTGACTGAGCCGAGTACCTTTGCAGGTGTCGCAGGGGCCGAGCGTCAGGTAGGGTTCGATCTGCTTCTGGGTGCGCTCGGAGTAGGTCTTGAGGTCGCGCTTAATGTATTTATTGACGAACTTAACGATGATGCCTTCGAGCGTGAAGTTCACCGACTTTCCGTTGACGGGGATGGCTATCTTGCTTGGCTCGGCGTGAAGCAGTTGATGCATCTGGGCATCGGTGTAGGCACTGAGTTTCTTGTTTAAATCGTACTTGCCCGATGTGGCCAGGATATTGTACGCCCATCCATCGACAGCGTATTCCTCAAATTGAATCGCGCCCTCGCTCAACGACTTCGACAGGTCAAGAAACAGTTCGAGGTTGACGCCTACACGCTTGCCCATGCCGTGGCAATCGGGGCACATCCCTGCCTGATCGTCAAAAGAAAACAGGTTCGCGGGGCCGATGGAGGGCTGCCCAAGGCGCGAAAACATCAGGCGCAGAACGCCAGAAATGTCGGTCACGGTTCCCACCGTGGAGTGCGAGCCACCTCCGAGGCGTTTTTGGTCGACCACCACCGACATCCCGAGGTTTTCGATGGCGTCAGCGTTCGGTTGGGGGTACTTTGGCAGGAATCCGCGGATGAAGGTACTGAAGTTCTCGTTGAGTTGGCGTTGGGCCTCGGTGGCAATGGTATCGAACACAATCGACGACTTGCCCGAGCCCGAAACTCCCGTGAAGACGGTGATCTTGCGCTTGGGAATCCGGAGCGAAACGTTTTTCAGGTTGTTTTCGCGGGCTCCGCGGATCTCGATGTATTCTTGCGGCATTGGCACTCCTTAAAACTGACACCGATCCGCCGACTAGGTTGTGCCTGGCCCCGCAGGATCGCTCTTGCTCTTATCACAGTTTCGACCAGTAGGCAACTTATCGGGCGTTCCTCAAGACGCCCTCCTTGACAAGCAAATGGTTCAACCATATGGTTGTATTCATGAAGGGAAAGGTGCTCGAGGAGTCCACTGCACTCAAGATCAAGGATGCCGCCCGCGAGGTCTTTGTGGCCAAGGGGTATGATGGCGCCACCATGCAGGCCATTGCCGACAAGGCAGGCTTCAACAAGGCCCAACTGCACTACTATTACCGTAGCAAAGACTCGCTGTTCCTTTTGATTTTCCGCGAGCAGATGCAGGCCCTGCTGCACCCCGCCGATAGCCTAGGATCCACCGCCGGTCAGTCGCTACGCGACGTGCTTAAGGTTTGGATCGATGACCGTGCCGACTTCCTACGGAAGTTCCCGCACATGCCATTGTTTCTCCTCAATGAGGTGCACCGCAACCCGGCTCTCATCCGCGCTCTGTTGCAGGAAATGCGTGTGCTCGCCATTCCGGCGCGGTTGCTAGACCTATCACGCGAGCCGCAAGCTTCGGAGGTCGGTCAGCACCTCGAGGTTTTGCTGGCCGGTATTTTGTCGCTTTTGGTTTTCCCGGTGCTCGGCGCGCCCATCCTCCAGATTCTCCTTGATGTTCAGCCCGAGCGCTGGGACGACATGGTGAAACGGCAGGTGGGTTTGGCCAAGAACCTGGTCGACACAGTACTCAAGTAATGGAGTTTTTTTGCCTTCAAAGCAACCAAGTGGTTGAACTAAATGATTGAGGAGTTGACAATGAACAGGCTATGGAAGGCCCTTCTCGACAAGAGCTGGTGGGTGATCGGGTTTTTTGCGGTGGTGACCGTTGTGATGGCACTGGGGGCCACGCGTATTGTGCAGGATGCCTCGGCCGACGCACTGAACCCCGACAACAACCCCATTGTGGCGCTCAACGACCAAATCAGTACAGAGTTCAACTCTGGTCGCGCCGAAGTCTTCGTGCTGAGGGCCCCGGAGGTGTTCACGCCAGGGCACCTTACCGAAGTGAAGGCACTGACGACCGACCTTGAAGCCGTCGAGGGAGTCAAAAAGGTAACGTCGTTGTCGAACACCAAGAAATTGGTGGAGAGCGACGGGATGTTGGTGACCAGCGACATGATTGAGGCTGACAATCCGCCTCCTGCCGAGATCGCCGCGTTGCGCCAGTACCTCGACACCAACTACGCCACGAAATCAGGCATGCTAGCGGCCCACGACGGCAGTTCCACCAACGTCGTGGTTGAGTTTGATGACAACGTCGACCTGCCGACCATCGCCGCTGCGATGGAGGAGGCCGTCAAGCAGCACTGGACGGGAACCTACGATCTCACGGGGCTCCCATCGATGGAATCTTACATGTTGAACGCCATGCACATCGACATGCCCACCCTCGGCGGAACGGCGTTGTTGGTCATCCTGATGATGTTTTTGCTCAACTACCGCTCGCCTTTGGGCGTCGTTTTGCCGCTGCTGCAGGTGCTGGTCGGTCTCATTTGGGGCGCCGGTCTGTACGGCTGGCTCGGCCTCAAGTTTTGGGCCCTGACTATCATCGCCCCCGTCGCCGTGCTGGCTGTAGGCAGTTCGTTCACGCTCCACTTGCTGGGGCGCTACTTCCTGGAACTGTCTCAGGGCTCCGAAAAACAGCAGGCCATCCTCCGCGTGCTGGTCAAGACCGGTCTGGGTGTGTTTGTGTCGGGCCTGGCCATCACGGCCTCGATGCTTACGTTTCTGCTGTCGGACCTCGCCATGGTGCGCGGCATTGGCGTGTTGTCGGCGGCCGGTGTGTTTACTGCCATGCTGTCGTCGTTAACGCTGATTCCCTGTTTGCTGAATCTGCTCAAAGCCCCAAAGGTAAGAGTCAAGTTGGACGGCGATGGAGTTCTCAGCCAGCAATTGGCCCGTCTGGGACAGAGTTTGGGGCGTCACCCGCGGGCAGTGCTACTGGTCGGTGTCGCTACGCTGGTGCTCGCGGCCTTCGGTATCGGACGTATTGTGCCCAACACGTCGCTGGTGGGTTTTTTCAAACCGGAATCTTCCGTGGTGCGCGGAATGAACGCCGTCGACAAGGTATTCGGTGGCTCCACCGCCGTGAAGGCCTTGGTCAGAGGCGATTTGCAGGATCCGCAGGTGCTCAAGGGTTTGCTTGAGTTCCAGGAAGACCTCAAGACCTCAGCCCCAGAGCTCGGCGCCACGACCTCGCTGGCAACGCTGGTAAGGTCGCTTCACGAAACCCTCACCGGCGAGGCAGGCATGCCGGCAAGCCGCCAACTGGTGGCGCAGGAACTTCTGGTTTATCAGGCTTCAGGCAGCGTGGACGACATCACGTCGCTCACCAACCTAGACTACACCCGGGGCGTGGTAACCATTGTGGCTCCGCGCTTGCCCACCCATCAAACCAAGGTTCTGTTCACGCATCTGCGAGAAAGAGCCCTGAGGTTTTTGGGTTCCAGCGTCCAGGTGGAGTTCGCCGGAGACATTTTGTCGGAAGTGGCCATCGAAGACACCATTGTGCACGATTTTTTGCTTAGCCTCTCTTTGGCCGTCCTGCTGGTCATCCTGATTGATAGCTTGATTCGAAGCGTGCGTGCGGCCCTAGTGACCATCATCGTGCTGATTTCCACCATAGTTATGCAGTACGGCCTTTTGGGCTGGGTGGGCATCCCATTCAACCTAGCCACGGCCCTAGCGGGTGCACTAGCAATAGGCGTAGGCGACTATGCCATCCACCTAACGGTACGCTACATGGAAGACCGGCAGGCGGGGCGGTCACCCGAAGACGCCGTGGTGACGGCCTTGGCCACCTCCGGTCGCTCGGTGTTCTTCACTGCACTAACTCTGGGCGGGGGCTTCGTCGCACTCACCTTCAGCCAGATGGTTCCCGTCTCCACCCTCGGTGGAGTGATGGTTTTAACCGTGTTCCTCGTCGGTTTGTTCACCCTCACCGTTCTTCCCGCAGCCTGCCTCGTCTTTCTTCGCAATCCACGCACTTCAAAAACCAAGGAGAACTCCCATGCTTAAACTTCTGATGGCTCTTGCGGCCCTACTGGCCGTGCCCCTCGCCGCGCAAGATCTGTCTGGGGCCGAACTGATGGCCAAGTACTTCCATCGGGCCAAGCCCAAGACAGAAATTACCACCATGGTCATGATCATTAGCAAGAACGGAGCCACGCTGACCCGAACCATAGCCAACTGGGGAACCGGCGACAACGCCCTGGGCCAGGTGGAGCGCCGTGTGGTCAAGTTCCTAGCACCTGGCGACATCAAGGGCTCCGGCTTCCTGACTTCGAAAAAAACCGATGGTTCCACCGAAAGCCTGTTGTGGTTGCCCGCCCTTGGCAAGGTTCGCCGCTTGGGTTCCGGCGCTTCCGACCAGGACTCAGCGTTCTTCGGGTCAGACTTCACCAATCGCGATATCAGCGGATTTGTCGAGGGCGACTTCCTCTACTCGCTTCAGGGGACCGCCGACAGCATCGCCACCATTGAAGCGAAGCCCAAGAAGGCGATGGGCTACGAAAAACTCGTCTATTTTCTAGACCTCCGCGATTTTTCGGTTCACAAGATCGACTACTACAAGGGCGGTAAGCTCGCCAAGTCGCAGGTACTCACCCTCGAAAAAGTCGGCGACTACCTGCTTCCCTCGCTCATTGTGATGACTTCGACTACCGGCTCCAAGACCGAACTCAAAGTCAGTGACCAGAAAGTCGACCAAGACGTGAGTGACGCCACTTTCACTGAACGGTTCTTGAAGCAGTAGGAGGCGGGCATGAACACTTTTCAACACCGTTTGTACCCGTGGGGGGTGCTTATCTTGCTTGTGGTGACCCCCCTCTTCGGTCAGACCGCGGTCGCAGTTCCCAGCTTTTCAGGTACGCTCGAAACCGGCTGGGGCTGGTTCTATCAGTCCACCGACCTAGCGGTTACCGGCCCCCATTTTGAGGGCAAACTCGCCGGGGCGATCGGCTCGGCCGAAAGCCCCTCCGGTCAATACTCTGTTGCCGGGCGGCTTAGCCTCGACTCTGCCGGAGCGACAACGTTCAACTTGGGTGAGGCTTGGGCGCGGGGATACCTCGGACCGCTCGACCTTTCGGTGGGAAATCAGAGCGTCAGTTGGGGCGTTACTGACGTCTTCACCCCTCTCGACGTGGTCAATCCCCGCGACCAAAGCCATCCGATGGACTCGTTGAAGCTGCCGGTGCCTCTGGTCCGCGTGGCACTCACGGGTGCGGGTTGGTCGCTGGACTCCGTTCTGGTGCCGGCCTTTGCCAAGTCGGTGTTGCCCGAAACCCGCTGGCAGACTTCGCCTGCCTTCTCGCCACCCAATGGAATTACCGTCGTGGGCCGTACTTTGGTCGATCACATTCCCTCGCTCACGTGGGACAATTTGGCTTGGGGCGGTCGCTTGGGTGTCAGTTTCGACGTGTTTCAGGGCCTCGACTTGGGCCTGACGGTGTACCAAGGCCGCAATCCGCTGCCTAGACCCAAGGTCAGCCTGGTGGCGACCGCGACTCAGGGCCAAAAGACCGCTCAGACTACGTTTGACTACGATCGCTTCACCTTGGGCGGAATGGACTTTGTGCTTGCGGCCGAGGGCTTGGTGCTGCGAGCCGAAGCTGCCGGGCGCGTGTGGCGAGGGGCCGACTTCGCAAATCCTGCCTCAGGGGACGCCTCGGCTCAGGGGGTGGCGTCGGTGGAGTTCACCCTGCCAGTGATCGGGGTCAAAGCACTCTTTGAAGGCGTCGCCGACTGGGCCAACACCTCTGCTTGGGAAGGTACCACCCGTGCCAAGGCCGTCGCGGTGCTCAGCGCCGTTTCAGATAGCCGTTGGTCTTGGAAGGCGATCGGAGCGTGGGACCTCGAGGGCGCGGGCATGGCATCGCCACAGGTCACCTACGTGATTGCCGATGGGCTTTCTGCCACGGCCATCCTGTTCGCGTTCTTTGGTGACAGTTCGGTGTCTTGGGGGGCTTGGTATGAAAACTCGGTCGCTGAGGCAACGCTGAAGTACGCGTTCTAGATCGGTGCGCGCGCCAACCGTATGACTTGAGCCAGGCAGTATTGCTGCCCAAAGCCCAGAAAAGGACTCGCCCTTCTTGTTCCGGCGTCCTGCCGGAACAGCTGGGCAGCCTCCGTCGCTTCCGCGCGCATCCTGCTCGCTTTTCCTCGGACCGCCCTCCGGGCTCCAGCCTCGGCGCGACTGCGGATCTCGCCCTTTCGGCACGCCGTAGGCGCGCCCCCGGGTTCGCTTGGCGCTTTTGCGCCACGAACCCGGGCTGGGCATAAAAAAACCGCTCCGAAGAGCGGCTTTTTTATGCCCACGAAAGGACTCGCACTTCGTGGCGTCGGTCGCCTTTACCTCGAGCGAGAATCCACCCTATCATCACCCTGTGTTTGTGCTCAGCCCTCACGAGCGCGCACCATTTGCACTAAAGGGGCCGAAAATGGCTGAAATCGTGAAGAACAGGGTTTGCCTTTGGTATCAGGCGGGTGCCGAGGAAGCGGCAAGGTTCTATGCGGAAACTTTTCCCAATTCCACCGTCGGCGCAGCAGACCGCGCACCGGCCGACTTTCCGGACGGCAAAGAAGGCGACGTACTCACCGTGGAGTTCACTGTTCTGGGTATTCCTTGCCTGGGGCTCAATGGAGGCCCAGCCTTTCGGCAGAGTGAAGCGTTCTCGTTTCAAGTGGCCACGGCCGACCAAGTTGAAACCGATCGCTACTGGAATGCCATCGTCAGTAACGGTGGCCAGGAAAGCAACTGCGGTTGGTGCAAGGACAAGTGGGGCCTGTCTTGGCAATTCACCCCGGTCGCCCTGATGGAAGCAATTGCCGATCCCGACCCGGCAGCTGCCAAAAGAGCGTTTGAAGCGATGATGACGATGACCAAAATCGACATCGCCGCGATCGAGGCTGCTCGCCGTGGCTGAGCGAAAGGTTGTCGCTCTGGAACACCTCTCGCTCGATGGTGTCATTCAGGGTCCCGGTAGAAAGGAGGAAGACCCTTCGGGCGGCTTTGCCCAAGGGGGATGGACGGGTCTGATTTCTGATCCTTCCCTCGGACCGCTCTTTGACAAGCAACTGCATCAGAGGTTCGACCTTTTGTTGGGGCGACGAACCTACGACATTTGGGAACAATATTGGCCTCATCACGACTTTTGGCCAGAAGCCAATGTGGCGACAAAATACGTCGCTTCGCGAACCCGGACCCATGGGGAATGGGACCAGACCGTCTTCCTGAATGGAAATCTGGCCGAAAGTGTCAAAGCGCTGAAGTCGCAAGAAGGTCCGGACCTGCATGTTTGGGGAAGTAGTCAGGTCGTTCAAGAGTTGGTTCGCCATGACCTGATCGACGAGTTCTGGTTGGTGATTTATCCCATCGTCGTTGGCTCGGGAAAACGGTTGTTTGCGTGGAGTTCGATCCCCTTGGCGTACAGGGTGACAGAGAGCACGACCACCCCTCGCGGAGTCTTGGTCGTGCGGTACCAACGATCAAAATCCTTGAACTAGGCTTTGCACAGGTTTTTGGCCAGCGTGGCCTCGCGGCATTTGGCGGTGAAGTAATTCCTGAGAAAGGCATTCGTCGGGTTCCCAAGCCTCAGGTAGACTACCGGTCTGCGGGGTACAGAGCGGGAAGCCGTGGTGCGGCAACGGATCGGGCAAGACGTTTACCGCCAAGCACTACTTGACTACTGGCAGGGTCGATGTGCCGTTACTGGAATTGGAGTCCCTGAGGTTCTTCGGACCAGCCACGCCAATCTCGACGCCTTGTTTGACAGGGGCCTGATAACCTTTCAAAGTTCCGGTCGTCTTTGGCCGTCGCCCCGGCTCTCTGTAGCAGAACAAGAGTCGCTTGGAATAGAAGGGCTGCCATCTCTACGGTGGATAGCTCGTGAGCACTTCACCTTCTTGGAGTGGCACCGCCTCAATATCTCCAGTGCATCGACCTAGCTGGTGCCCCAGATGCAATCAGAAAGAAAAGTCCGTCGTGAATAGCCGCCGCTTGTAACGAAATCTCCCAGGCCAATAAATCCGTCGGCCTATACACATCGGCACAAGAACAAAGTCGACCAATGGCCCCTTATGCGAACCAGATCACCATGTTCACCAAGTCGACCAGAGGTGACGTTGCCAACGGTGTAAGATTTCCTTACTCTCTTGCTTGAGGTGTAGCATGGTAGCCAAGATGACCAGTAAGAACCAAATCACAATTCCCAAGGTTGTCGCATCCAAGTTCGCCAGCCCGTATTTTGATGTCCGGCAGGAAGAGGGGCGGATCATTCTGACTCCAGTGAATCCCGACGCGGCAGCCCAAGTGCGTGCCAAGTTTGAAGAGCTCGGGATCTCGGAAAGCGATATTGGACTTCCCCCGATTTTGTAGACAGGTCATACGGCCTGCTTTCTTGCTTCGTACTCGAGCGGGCTAAGCTGGCCCAAAGTGCTGTGGCGCCGCTTCCTGTTGTAGAACCCTTCGATATAGTCGAACACATCGGCACGGGCTTCGGCA
>CANJXC010000004.1 GCA_947478845.1 Spirochaetales bacterium
GCAACCAAAATACCTTCAGCTCGGCGTCGCCGAGATCGCGGGAACCGATTCAGAAGCAGCGGGTGGCAGTTGTACCGACGGCAGGAGCAAGTTCTGCCCCAGTCGGCCGAAAACCACGGCTCGCGTCGGGATCACAGTTCCTATCAGTTAACTTGTTAGGGCTGTTGGAATACGGCTTGGGCGGGTTGGGTTTGTTCCTCTTTGCCCGCCTCTTTTGGCCGCTGCCGACCTGGCGTTCCCTGGCGCTCATCATGGCAGGGTTGGGGGTGGTTGTCTGGTTTGCGCTGGGCATGATGGGCGATCCACAACAGGCCGAGTGGCGCGGCGGCTGGCAACGGCTGGCCGAGATCAGTCTCTTTGGCGGGATGCTATGGATAGTCCGCCAAGCCGGGCAGAAGAGCCGGACAATATAGGGGCGTCCACTTGCCGGTGCGCCCTTACCCCGCCCACATAACTCAGTCGCGAGCAAATTGTTCCAGTTCAGCCAGGGTGCGTTGTGCGCGTTGAATGCTTTGGCCGACTGTACCTTCATCCAGCGCGTCAGCGAGACGCCGACGGCTTGGGTGGCGCAACCAGCCCATAATGCCAAAGACCAGGAGCAAACTGACCAGCGCACTGGCAATGAACCAGTAAACCACATTGGGATCATTCGTCCACACATCAGCACCCAGCCAGGCAAAGATGACCAGCAACAACGGAATCCAGATCACGGCCCCAGTGACAGCAAAAATTGGCGCCACACGAAGCCGCCAGGTGCGCAGGTTAGCTAACTGTTTTTGAATCTCAACCACGGGCGCAGCGAAATCAAGCTGGTGGATCGCATAGAGTTCGCGTCCGGACAGAATGATGAAGAGAATGCCATAGGCATGTAAGGCCAATCCACAGAGCAGCAGGTGGGGCTTATCTAGATGATCCACCCAGAAGGAGCCAAAGAGTAGACTCATCACCAAGCCGGCCAGCAATTGCACCCATTGACCAATCACCAGTGGGCGCAATTGCGCTTTGGCTTGGGTAACTTTTCGTTCTTTGAGTAGGGTGAAGTTCAGAGCGTTTTGTTCAGTCAGCCGGCGTTCCAGCGCTTGCCAGGCTGTTTTGAAATCATCGAGTTCCATTAGTTTTCTCCTTTTTCGACAAGCTGTTTCTCCGTTGTCGCCACAGTCGTATAGACCACAATCCCTTGCCGAATCCGCTGTTTCAAGCGATTGAGTTTGGTCGCCACATTGGTTTCGCTAATGCCCAGGATCTCGGCAATCTCGCGGTAGGGCCGTTCCTCCAGATAGAGCAACAACAGCGCCCGGTTGAGCGGATCTAGTTCCGCGATCAAGCGATTGAGTGCGGCGATCCGCTCATCCTGCTCTGGCATTGGCGGCGCGATCAGTTGGATCGCCTCGTCGCCATCAATGGAGACTAGCGCCGGTGCCTGCTTGCCATGTCGCCGCCAGTCCGAAATTGCCACATTGAGGGCGACGCGATACATCCAGGTCGAAAACTTGCGGCTCGCATCATAGCGCGGAAAAGAACGCCACAACTGCAATGCGATCTCCTGCGCCAGATCATCCCGGTCTTCCGCTGAACGTCCGTAGCTATAGGCCACCTTCAGCACGATGCCCCAGTGTTGGGCAAGCAGCGTCTGAAATTGTACCCGTGCGGCCTCGTCAACCACCATTCATTCTTCCCCTTTCGTCATCGTTTGTTGAGGATGTTGCTACCAATCAGTGATTCGCACAATGCTGAAAAAAATCACAGGTAAAAGAGCAATATTCGTCGCCCCGGTTTAAACCTTACCTCTTTTTATAAGGTGAAGGAGAGAGATAAACATGAGTTATCAGGCAAATCCAACACGGTATGACACGATGAAATACAATCGGTGCGGCAGATCAGGGGTAAAGCTTCCTGCAATTTCACTTGGTTTATGGCATAATTTCGGTGGTGTAGATAATTTTGAGAATGGCAGAGCCATGCTGCGCAGAGCTTTTGATTTGGGCATTACGCACTTTGACCTGGCCAATAATTACGGCCCCCCGGCAGGTTCAGCGGAAGAAATGTTCGGACAAATGATGCTGGGTGATTTGGCACCTTATCGGGATGAACTGATCATATCTTCTAAAGCAGGTTATCATATGTGGCCTGGACCCTATGGAGAATGGGGATCCAGGAAGTATCTTGTATCGAGCCTTGATCAAAGCTTAAAACGAATGAACCTGGACTATGTTGATATTTTCTACTCTCATCGTTTTGATCCGGAGACCCCATTGGAAGAAACTATGGGTGCTTTAGATTCATTAGTGCGTCAAGGGAAGGCCCTATATGCAGGGATTTCAAGCTACAGCCCAGAGCAAACTTTTACAATACAAAGGATTCCAGAGGAAGACTCGAAGGAAAGCGTCACATTTCGACTAGGCCGGAAGCCATCAATGACCGATCGGAGTTCGGCCATTGGGAGGCCGACACGGTCATGGGATCAGATCGCCACCACTGTCTTTTGACCATGGTTGAAAGGCAAACCGGCTTTCTGATCATCAAGAAACTAACGGCCAGAACTGCAGCCATCACGACCGCCGCCGCGATCACGGCGATCGAAGAGAACTACGATCAGTTCAAAACAATCACCTTCGACAACGGTACCGAATTCCACGACTACCAGAAGATCGAAGACTCCCAATTCGTGATGTGCTACTTCGCCACCCCCTACCATTCCTGGGAACGAGGCACCAATGAAAACACGAACGGACTGATCCGCCAGTATCTCCCCAAAGGCCACAACATGGACTGGGTCGACCAGGACCACTGCGATCGGATTGCTCGCCAGATCAACGCCAGACCGCGAAAGCGGCACCAGTACCTCACCCCACGGGACAAGTACTATTCATCTGTATAGTGTTCGTTGCACTTCACGCTTGAAACTACGCGGCAAACTTGAGCCAAAACTATCGCTATCGCCCGTGCCTACTTTAGCATGTAGAGAAGGGCTTAACTTTTGGAAAGGGCTAGGCACCTATTTTTGGTCGATCCTTGCATTCAGCGTTGCCCAGTTCTGAATCAGCGAGCACATAATGCTCATAGAATCTATAGTTGCTTTAACGGATACCTAGCATTGTACTTGGTTTCGACAAGGTCAAAATGTTCCCCCCAGATACGAGCGGAGTCATGTTGTTTGCGACCGGCAATTCGTGGCCGACCGTTTCTGCTAAGGTAATTTGACCGAGCCTCTAGGACTTCCGAGCGTCTAAGCAAATCCAAACTGTGTCGGTGGTCTCGTGAGCACTGGTAGACTAAACGTGAGCAAACCCTGCACAAGTTGCTTTCGGGCATTATGTAGAGATGTTTTCGCAGCTGGCCGCAACCATGGCATTTGAAGAACCACCTTCTTCCACCGAAGTGAACCGCTTGTGACACGATTTGGTATTCTTGGATTTTCTCGGTGCGACCTATTCTTTGGCGAATCGTCATCATTCGTGAAACGGTGCTATCCATCTCGATGCACGGGGCAACCGTAGCAACTAGGTGCATAACTGGACTTCGCAACCAGGCGGTAGACAAAGGAATGTTTCCTGTGTAGGTCCAGGTGCCGTTTTCATCTTCCAGAACACCGGAGGTGATTAGATCTTGGATACCTATCCGAAAGACATACTCAACGACCTTCCGATTCGAACTTCTGTGTGCCATATACATTACAATTCCGTAATGTATTGTAGTTTTAATCGGGTTTTGAGTCAAATGACAATCAAAAAGTGAGAAGCACCGGCAGCTTTCCATGTTGGCTGCGGGTGCTTCTCAGATCAATGCTAGAAGATTCCCAACTCTTCAGAGTCATCAATAGAGGGTGGACCTGAGTACCTTAGGTGACCTTCTTCAGCACCTACAGAAATAGAATCTTCTTCATTCTTTCTGACGGGTAGAAAAGGTACACCTAGGTCCCAAGGTCCACTTCGGGCAAGCCTCCACATCTGTTGGCCATGTTTCTTTCCGGCAGACAAGATTTGAAACTGGGAATCGAACTCTCCAGTCTGGACGCGATAGATTCGATCCTTCTGCTTCTTCATGGCGATCCCAAAACTGGTGCTTCGAGACTTGTCTGACTGTCCGCTTCCCATCGGAAATCCATCGATGTTCTGAGCAATCTCGTGCAGCTCTTTCGTCTTGACTGACTCCAAGTGATGAAGGTCGTATCAGTCCCCCACTAGGTTGATCCACGCCTCGGAGTCGACGTCGCCTTGTTCGAACATCTCATCGCGGTTGGCTAGAAAACCCTCGACTCCTACAGACTCCACTATGCCACCGACGATATTGCTCCAGTTCTGGAATGATCCGATAGGCTTGCCCGAGAACTTTGGCATTCCTTTGGCGATCCAGCCCTGAATGATAGCGATGCAGGCCCCCTGAATCTTGGCTCGGTTCTCTTTGACCCATGCCCCAAGATCGTCGTGCCTGAAGCCAACCCGTTCCCACGGCTTGTCGGTATTGGGAACGAGCCTTGACCGCACTGTTCGCCTTGCCATTTCCATGCTCAGAACTGGGTTGTTGGCAGTCGCGATGAAGTCCAGAGTCACTGGGATCTTGACTTGGATATTGGTGCCCAAGAGTCGCCCGGAATAGGATGACGCTGTGAGCACCCCAGCCAAGACACCAGAATCGATAGGCCGATTGATATTGTCTATGATGACACGGGGAGCACCCTCCCTTAGATTTGCGAGCATCCGCTTCTCAAACTCTGCGTCGTCTTGCGGCTCACCCTGCAGCAGGTAATTGTCACCCATTGCGGGTACTGTCAGGGCCATTGCGAGGTATCCCTTGCCGCTCCCCGGTGTCGGACTCTCTGCCAGGAACAACGGAGTTGGACCATCAATCAAAGGACGCACATACGGGTCCAGAAGCTTGCCGAACGCATTGGCCCGGTCTGCTTGTGTCGCAAAGGGGAAGTCCCCAAGCAACTCTACAACCAAGAAGTCCCGCGCCTCTTCTGGCTCCATTGTCACGACCACTACTTCGCCACTTCCAACTTGGTAGAGCTCTGTCTCTGGATCATAGCCCGGTTCCGTCCTTAGGTTTCCGTCCTTTGAAAAGACCGGGCAATAAGTAAGACCTTTCAACGGTGGGAGGGGGAAGCTGTCGCTCGCTAGCATATTCTTGACAGCCGCGATTGGTGGGTGAGCGTCCTCAACCACAATCACTCCGCCCCGGTTCTTCTTGGTTACGAAACGAACCGACTTCGCCAGTTCATTCATCAACTCGTCTTGTCCAAGGACGCCCAAGCGAACACCAGTTGGTTCATACTCAACCCTAACGATCTGCCGAGCTCGCACCATAAGCCGTACCGGGTCATTCGCCTGTGCCAAACTTTTCCAGCAAAGCGTTGTAAGACGAGTGAGGTCACCTTGTGGGAGAAAGATCAAACTAGGGTCATCCCCATCCATGAAGGACCTTCGACTTGCAGAGGCAGCGATCTGCTGCACTTCCCTTCGGCTCAGTGGAACTTGGCACCTCTCCTCGTTTTCGATTTCGAGTCTTGCAAGGATTTCGGGCTCGGAGTACCCCTTGTCAGCAAGTCTCGCGGCGACCTTAAATAGAGTGTTGTTTCGCTGGGTCGCAGGTATTGTTTGCACATCGTCTTCGAGTCTATTTGCCGGTCTTCGTTTAGCGTGACTGGCTACCCCTGGCCCTTTCCTTGAGTTCCTTTGTGCAGAGCTTCTCGGTGGTTCGTAGACCGACCCCGGATGGTTAATCACGATCGACTCCTTGGAACCAAAAAAGAACCGAGCAATATCGGCCGCATTCGGGTCTGCGAAGTCGTATCGGGTAGCAATGGCCTTCAGTTTCTGTTCCATTTCAATCGGGTCAGAGATTGTGGGTACTGGAAAGAAAGCATGGAATCGGTCACAGGCATCCCTTCCGTCTTTCGACTTCTGGTGACTCCTCGAGGTTACCAAGAAGTAGTCAGTGTTCTTGAAGTCGGTATGGTCTGCAAACTCCCGGATACTGATACCGCCGTCGATGTCCATGAACAAGAAGTCGCTAGATCGCCAGTTCCTTTTCGATCGTTTCCCGTCAGCAAACACGCTTGGGGAATGATCGCTTTTTCTGACAACTTCTTGAAGTTGTTCCGCCGTATTCACCTCGAAGATTTTGAAGCCATGAGCAACATGCTCATTTTGGAGAGTGTTGTTGACCGAGAGTCTCACTTTGCGCCTCTCGCAATCGAACCTCTGCTTGTCTCCGCTGTGTTTGCCGGAGCAATCTTGAACTTCTCTCGGCTACCGGCTTCGAGCGCTACTAGCTGTCCATCATGGATTTCTGCAATCAAGACCAACTGGCCAAACTTCGGAGAGTTGTCGCACAATCCGGTGAGTACGGGGGCGAGTTTCGAGATTAGCAGGTCGCTGGCATCGGTTCTACTTTGCATCACTGATCTCCTTTTCGGCCGCCAGATCAAGGTAGGCAGCCTTCTGGAGATCGTCGAAGAATGAGACTGGTATTAGTACGCGACCCCCGATACGTACAGTCGGTACTCGGCCACGAGTCACGTCGCGGTTTGCTGATGCAGGAGAACGTCGAGCTCTCGCAGCATATTCTTTGATTGTAAGGAAGTGAACTTGAGTCATTTTGAATCCTTTCTGTGGTCGTTTCCTGCAGGTAAATGCAGAGTACCACTCAGGAGTCAGAATGAGTCTACATGAGTTCTACATAGATACTAAGCCTTTTTGACAGAAGAAATTACTCTCTTAAGTGCATGCTGGTTTGCTAACTTAACGGTGGCAAAGTAAGGAGAAAGACTCTCAGGCATCGGTTCTCCATCGGTGAGGACAAAAATTCTGGCAATGGTTGCCCGTTTCTTCTTTTCAAGAAGGCCCTCGTCTTCGAGCATTTGCAGAAGCACTCCGAATTGGGCCTTGGTGCCCTTCCAAGTAACTGGACGAATCGCCTTTTCCGACGCGACCTTATTTTCTGACATATATTTCTCCAACACCTCAGTCACAACGTCAAAAGGTTTTTTCTTGCGAAGAAACTCCCGGAGCGATTCTAAGATCGAGTCTCGCGTTCGATTGCTGTCCACCTGTTCTAGGTAACTGCAACACTCTTCAATCGACTCGAAGATTCTGGTCTTGACTTCAATTTCAGTGTACTCAAACAGCCATGGTCGACGGTTGAACTCAAATCGCCACCTCTTGGCATCGATAATCTGTAACAGAAACTTGTAGATGCCTTCAGCCTCAATGACTTCTCTCGCTGCTGCCACGAGTACAAGTGGAGAATCTTTTTCTTGGTCTTTGATCCTGGCTATTTCGTCGTCGGACAAATCCTGTACATGCATAGAAACTCCTTCAGCGACAATTTCGACTATGGTGCTTGGGCGAGCGTGAAACAGCCACTTGAATTCTATGCCCAGTTTCGTGCCTTCGCAAGACTTAAAACCCTGCAAGAGGTACCACACGTGGTCACCGAGTTTGACCCCTAGGCGGGACCCCCGCCCCAAAAATCACCCCTGACTTCCCTGCTCGATGTACCCCCGTCGCCAAAGTACCCCCCCCACCAAAACAAGCTAGCGCGCAGGCTGTGGGGAGTCCTTTGGTTTCTTTTTGGCTAAGCAGTGACCTTCCTTCCAGTGAAGGGTACGATTTTGCCAAACGCCTTCTCAGTCGCTCTGCTCATGTCTTCGAGGAAGCCCGCCTTCTCGTGGTCCGCGTAGCCTGCAAACACCGCTCCAGTAGCGTGCCCTGTAAGTTTGCGCGCCTTCTCAGGTCCAACTGCTATCGATAGGTCGGTGGCAAAGAAGTGCCTCCAGGAATGGAACACCACGTTTCGTGCAGCCCAGTATTCCAGTGCCTCCGCTTTCTGCTGCTCCGTGGGGTTTGCACCCACCTTCAGTATGGTAAGCATGTCTCGAAGGGCGAGACCGAACTGGCGACCTTCCATGGGTGAGTCTTCCCTGTAGGTCTCCCAAAAGACGTAGCCGTTGCCGTGGGGGTTTATTGCAGCCAGCGCTTTGAGTCGGTCAGCAAGCGCGGGGATGACTGGAACCTGCCTGGCCTTTCCTGTCTTCGTACTCTTGAGTCCATGGCCCTCAAGGTAGCTTGCTTCAACGGTCATGAGGTTGCCGTCCAGGTTCTCCAGCCGAAGTGCAGCAACCTCACCTGCTCGTAGGCCCGTCGTAGCCGCAAGCCAGTTGGCAAGAAAGAGTCGGTCATCCTGCCAGTCGAGAGCGAATAGAGCGCTTGCCTCATCGTGAGTGAGGATTCCACGGCGCTTTGAGTCACCTGAGTATCGCATGATGCCTGAGGTCGGATCGGTCGGTATCAAATCGTTGTCATGGGCCCATCGTAACGCCGTAGTACCTGCGACGAGTGTGCTGTTGAGTGAACCGGGGGACAGCTTCCTCTCTGGACGTGCCAAATGGATGGAGAACTGCTTGATGTCGTCGCGGGTCACGTCAGCCAGCCTCTTCCCGACAAAGAAGGAAGCCCAGTCCTTCTTGACCTTCAAGAGGTTGTGATCGCAATGAACTTCACCTATGCGTTGGCCGTGGGCGGACTTCTCCTTTACGTAGGGGCTTTCCTTGAACGTCCAGAACCGCGTGAGGAAGTCCGTGAATAACTCAGCACCTGGCGAACCGGCAAGCGTTGCGCTGGCCAGCAGCCCCCGTTTGGTGAGCACGTCGACGATCCTTTGGCAGTCCTCAGGCGTGATGTTTTCATGTTTGAGCGACTCAATCACGCGAGCCACACTAAAGTGCTCAGCGATGGGTCGGGCCGAAGGAGCGTGCTTGATAGGCAAGCCGTCCCTGAGCCATTCGTGCACCGTATGCAGCGCATCGTCACGGACAGTCTGGAAGGTGGAGCGTGCAGGCAGTTTCCTGCCTGTCGCAGGGTCGATAAGTTCGGCGTAGTAAACGCCTTTTCTCTGGTGAAGGTAGTACCGTCGCATGGACCTTTTCCTTGGAAAAAACCGTTTTTCTCATTCGGTTTTCTCATTCGTGGATTTGGTACAGGCTCCGGTTTTCCGGTCGCTTGACTAAAAAAACAGCCTAACTCCCTGCAACGCAAGTAGTTGGGCTAAGCTCCCCCGGTTGGACTCGAACCAACGACACTCGGATTAACAGTCCGATGCTCTACCGACTGAGCTACAGGGGAAGGAACGCCACAACTCTACCGATTGGCTTTCGTTTTGTCAACTCTGGCCGCAGGAGCCAAAAGCCAGCTACTTTTTGAAGTACTCGAGCAGACCACGAACAAGCTTCTGGGCGCTGAGCTGGCGACTGTTGCCCGAGCGCATCGCCCAAGATTGCTGGTCGCTGGCGAGGTTGTGCACTTCCACCAAAACTTTGTAATCAGCGTTATTCCCGCGTAGCACGGCTAAGTTCTGGGTGCGTGCATAGGCGTTGTCTCCCAGGAAGGGAAGCATTTTGTCTGCAAAGTTCTTGCTCCGCTGGTCAACACCGCCTGCAGTAGTTTCCAGGGCATACACCCCAGTTCCGAGCGGCGAACTGGGGTTGTTGTCGGCGTGGAGGCTCAGGAAGATGCGCTTGCCTGCCGGAACCCCGTTGAACGCTTTACCGCTGATGGCGATGCGCTTCTCCAGACCGCGGGCCGTACCTGCCGGCCAAGCCTCGTTGTCATCACCCTCATTGAGGCCAAGGTCGTTGTACACTTGGTTCTTTTCGTTGATGAGGGTGTTGTTGGCGGGCTTGGTCTCGCGTATCAGATGGTTAGGAGCTAGCACGGTCATTTCGACCTTGGCGCCGTGGCGCTTGAGCAGGGCGTACATACGCAGGCTGATATCGTAAACATATTCGTGCTCTGTGATCCACATGTCCTTGCCCGAGCCGTCGTTGCTCTTGACGATGGCCCCCGGGTCAAGTCCGCCGTGGCCGGGGTCGAGAACAACGGTATAGCCCGACAAAATGCCCGATAAGGGGAGCTTTTGGTCGATCAGGGCGTTGAACTTATCGTAAAGTTGGCTGGCTTTTTTGTAGGCATCGAGGGGTGAGGGCCAGGAGTTCTCGTAGTAGCCCCGATTAGGCTGACTGACAGCGCCAGGGTGGGTCCAGTAGTAGTAGTCGTTGTTCCACTCAAAAACAGGAATGGAATTGTCCATCACGGCATAGCTGTCCCATTTGAGACTGCTTTCGTCAGCGTCACGGAAATCGGGAAGCGTGGAGGTATTGGCCAATGGGGCCTTGGGGTCCTCAGGAAAACTGACGTTTGTCTTGGGGACAGGCAGCGTTGACGAAGAGTTGGTTGCTCGCGCGTTACCGGGTAGTATATTGAGTTTCATGCCTATGCGGATGATGCTTGAGCTGTCGAGGCTGTTGGCTGCCATGAGCTTGTCGAGCGCCACGCCGGTGCTGCGCGAAATGGCCAGAAGGGTATCTCCCGATTTCACGGTATAGCTCAAAGGCGCTGGGGCAGCAGTGGATTCAAACACGGTGTTGGCGGCCGCCGAGGCAAAAGTGCGCAGTTTAATCACCTGGCCCGTGTGTAGCACATCGAGCCCCGGGTTGAGGCGCAAAAGGTCGCTCATGGTTAGGTCGTACAGCGCTGCGATTCCAGCAGTTGTGTCGCAAGAGGCAACCTCATGGTTGAGAGGTACCTCCGAAGGTTTGAACACCCGAAGTATTTTTCCCGGGGCCAAAGAGTCTGTGGCCAGTTGGTTGATGCTTCGCAGGTCTTTTTGGCTGATGTTGAACAACCCCGAAAGAGCCGAAAGTGTGTCACCGGCGCTCACCGTGTAGAAACTGATGCCTAGAGGTCGCCGAATATAGAGCCTTTCTCCGGTGTACAGGTTCTGATTTGGTGCCAGGGAGTTCAGTCGGCGCAAGTCTTCCAAGCTGATGTCGAACTTGAGCGCCAAGGCAGACAGCGAGTCGCCACCACGCACGGTGTACAAGAAAGGGTTGAGACCCGGATTGACCACAGTGTTGGCCGCCGCAGGTTTCACCACGAGAATCTGACCCACTCGGATGGCACTGGCATCGAGGTTGTTCCACACCTTCAACTGGTCCACAGGCACGTTGTAAAGTCGAGAAAGCGAGTAAAGCGTCTGGTTCGACTGTACGGTGTGCGTTTCTTGGGCAAAAGCCAAGGGCCAACCCATGAGGCTGACAAGTAGCAGAATATAACTCTTTGTACGTTTCATGAGTCCTTCCTATGCGGGGAGAATGGTCAGGTGTTCGCCCAGAAGCGAGGCATCTTCCAGCCTCGCTGGGGAGATCGAGAGCAGCAACTGTCCGGTGTTTTTCTTCACCTTCGCATCGAGGTTCAGTAGCGCTTCACCTAGCCGCAGAGAACAACCAGGGATTTCCTCGCCAACGCCGAGGTCCACAATCTCGTGGGCGAAATCGGGCCGGAAGGTGGCGTTTTTTTCTTCCAGCCGAATCAGCTTGCCGGTCACCAGGTGCTTGCGGCGGGGGTGCTGAAACAGAAACCCGAAGGGGCCGTCGGTATTGACACCCTCGGTGGTGGCACTTACGTCGAGGGTTCCATAACGCAGGAAGACCTCACGTACGTGGCGGGCCAAAAGCCCAACGTCTCCAGTGTAGTTCAGGATGCCATTCACCCCGAGGTAAAGGGCCTTGTTGGCTTCCTCGAGGCGAGGGTAGGCCTCAGAAAACAGGAGAAAAACCGCCTCTTCCTTCGTACATGCGTCTCGCAAGAACTTCACCAAGATTTTCCAGTGGCGAGGAAAGTCCTGCAAATCGTAGAGCACAATTCGGGGAGCCGACTCGCTGATGTTGTCGAGTGCCTTGATGGGGTGTTTGTAGTGCACCACACTGATGCCAAAGGGTGCCAGCTGTCTTGAAAGCTCAACCGATAGCAGATTATCACCGGTGACCAGCATAAGGATCATGAGCGTCCCTTCCTTTCTGAGCCAAGGTTGCGCACTTGGTAGTCGTAGATTTCCCAGATGCCGTTATTGCGTTTCAGGGCATATTTGTACTCGCGCAGCTCGAAGTAGTCGCCGTTGTCGAACTTGAGTTTGGCCGTCACAGTGGCATCCTTGGCGGTGTAACTTGTGGTCAGGATATCAAAGGCAGCCGGCACCTTGCTTAAGGCTTCCTCGCGTTTCCATAGTTCGTTCTCAAAATCGGCCATGATCTGCCGGCGTTCTTCCTCTCCGGCAGCCAGAAAGGTACGTCGAAACTGAGGAGCCCGCTTGTAAAGGTCTTCTATGTTCAGATAAAGGAAAAACTTAGCCTGTTCTTGGGCCTGGCGGGCTTGGAGAAGGTAGTTCACCACTTCGTCGGGGCTTTTGCCCTCGCGTTTCAGGTAGGTCTGATTATGCTCGTCCAGGTTGTCGTGGATGACCTTGGAGGTGCCGGTAGGGAGGGTGGGCCGCAAACTTAGGGTGAGAGTGTTGGAGCTCAGCACGGTGGCATCCACCACCTCAGCCGAAGGGAGGGTCTTGGCGTTGGCGGACACTTGCGTGAGTACGCTCTGCCCTCGCGCGCCTTGAAACTCGGGCAGAAGCGAGGGGTAGAACTTGGCGGCGACAGTGTAAACTCCCGCGTCGGAGAGTTCGATGTAATCGCGAAGGTTGACGGTGTAGTTGAACTCTTCTCCGGGAAGGATGCTCACATCGCGGAAGAATACCGGCTGGTTGTTGAAGCGTCGTTCGTTCCAGGTTTCGGCAGGCGGAAGAAACAAACCCGTGCGGCCGGCGGCCATCACCTGAAGGCTTAATTGGAACACCGGCTGGCTTGGCATACTGAACCAAACAGGCTGCAACCCTTGATTGCGGAGCCCCACCTGAAGCAAGATGGGTTGGTCAGGATCGTTGGTGTAGATTTCTTTGTTGGAGAAACGGAGGGAGAATTGGACGCTTGTGGCCGGGGTTTCGGCCCCGAGCCCCAGCACCAGAGCCCCCAAGATCGCCAATAGAACAATTCGTTTCACAGACATTCCAGCCTCCAAATCAGGGGGTGCCGTACAAGGCACCTCATTCCATTGTCGGAAGAATCGATGATTACCTTACTGGTGAATGCCATTTCGAGGGCCCTGAAGACCGACCAGGTCTTCAGCGCCTTGCTTGCGGACTACAAGAACGGAAAGTTTCCCCTGAGGATCGAAGGATCCCAGGGTTTTTTTCAGGCCCTCACCGTCCAGTCGCTCATCCAAGCGGCTCCGGGACCAGTGTTTGTCGTAGCTCCAAGCGACAATGAAGCGCAGGCCCTGGTGTCGGACCTCGATTCGTTGGGAATCTCGGCCGAGGTGTTTCCTTGGTGGGGCACGCTGCTTTACCAGGGAATCAGCGCGCAGGCGAGCATTTTTGGCCACCGGGCCAGGGTGCTCGCGCAGCTCTCTCAGGGGCAGGTCAAGGTTGTGGTGCTTTCGCTGCGCAGTTTGCTTTTCCCGGTGCCGCCGCGAGCCATTTTTGCCGCTCAGTTGGGGGTGTGGAAGGTGGGTAACACGATCAATGTTACCAAGACAGCCGAGCAGTTGGTGCGCTTGGGGTACTCGAGGGTGCCACGAGTTACGGTTCCTGGGGAGTTTGCTCTGCGCGGCGAGGTGCTCGACCTCTACCTGCAGGGTGACGACGATGCGGTGCGAGTGGTGTTCGATTTTGACAAGATTGAAGACATCAAGCGTTTCAATCCGCTCACGCAGAGCTCTACCTCAGGCGAGAAGGAAATCACCGTTTACCCCGCGCGGGAGTTGGTCTGGACCGACGCTTTAAGGGCTACCCTCGAAACCAACGTGCTGAAACGCAACCTTGGCGGCGCTCTCGAGCTCCTCGAGCAGTTGTCCGTCCTTGGCGACTTCCGCGGGGTGGAATTGTTTTACCCACTGGCCTTTGATACCCCGACGGGTTTGTGGGACTACGCTGGCGAGGCCGGTACCTTTATTTTTCTCGACTGGGACCATCAGGAACAGCTCGATAGTGCCATCCGCAAGGAGCGCAAGCAGTTGTTCGAGCAGTCGCGCGAGCAAGGCCTTAGCCTCCCACCTCCCGAGGCTGTATTTTTCGGGTTCGAGCAGCTGAAAGCCCTCGAGGCCCGTTCGGTGTGGTTTCAGACTCTGCGTCATGAGAACGACAGGCCTACGGTGCTCCATAAGCTCGAATGCGACCCGCCCCGGTCATTTTTCGGCAACATCCCGTTCTTCAAGCAAGAGATAGAGTCCCTCTTGGCCAACAGTTACCAGGTGTTTGTGTTTGCCGAAAGCCAGAGCCAAGCCCAGCGCATCGGGTTTCTTCTCACCGACCTCGCGGTCACCGTGGTTCCCCACAGCATCTCCGCGGGCTTTACCTTGCCAAGGCACAAGATTGTCGTCATCGGCGAAAACGAGATTTTCGGACGCCGGAAGCGGGCTCCGGCCAGCCTCAAAAAGGCCAATAGCCAGGTCATTGAAAGCTTTGTCGACCTCAGCCCCAACGATTTCGTGGTGCACCTGAACTACGGCATAGGTCAGTTTCAAGGCATCGAGCGCATCCGGGCCGGTGGTAACGAGCGCGACTACATCAAAATCCTCTACGGTGGAGAGGAAACTATTTTTCTCCCCATCGAGCAGGTCAACCTCATCCAGCGCTACATCGGCAGCGAGGGCCGCGAGCCCCGCCTCGACGTGTTGGGGGGCAAGACGTGGGAGAAGAAGAAGGCCAATGCCCGCAAGAGCGTGGAGGATCTCGCCGACCGCTTAATTCTTCTGTACGCCAAGCGCCAGAACGCGCAAGGCTACCAGTTTCCCAAAGACAACGACTGGCAGATGAGTTTCGAGGCCGCCTTTCCCTTCGAAGAGACCCCCGATCAGACCCAGGCCGCTATCGAGATCAAGGCCGACATGGAGAGCCCCCGGCCCATGGACCGACTGCTGTGCGGCGATGTCGGGTATGGGAAAACGGAAGTGAGCATGCGCGCCGCCTTCAAAGCCGTCATTGGCGGCAAGCAGGTGGCCTTCTTGGCCCCCACCACCATCCTTGCCGAACAGCACTACGAGAACTTCACCGAGCGGTTCAAGCGTTTTCCCGTCCGCGTAGGTATGCTGAGCCGTTTTGTGCCCAAGGCCGAACAGAAACGCACCCTCGAAAAGCTTGCCAAAGGGGAGCTCGACATCCTTATTGGTACCCACCGCCTGTTGCAAAAAGACGTGATGTACAAGAACCTCGGGCTTCTGGTGGTCGATGAGGAACAGCGTTTCGGCGTCAAAGACAAGGAGCGCTTGAAGGAGTTTAAAGCCAGCATCGACTGCCTAGCCATGAGCGCAACGCCCATACCACGCACCCTGCACATGAGCCTACTCAAAATTCGCGACATGAGCGTGCTGCGTACCGCCCCCGTGAACCGACAGCCCATCGAGACCTTCATCCAGGAACTCCACGACGAAACCGTGGTGAAAGCGATTCGCCGGGAAACCCAGCGAGGAGGGCAGGTGTTCTTCCTTCACAACCGGGTTGAGACCCTCGAGAATACCCAGACGTATTTGCAGGGGCTCATGCCCGAGTTGCTCATCCGCAGCGCGCATGGGCAGATGAACGCTCTGGAGCTCGAGGAGGTGATGCACGACTTCGTTCATGGAAACTTCCATGTGCTGGTGAGCACCACCATCATTGAAAACGGCATCGATATTCCCAACGTCAACACCATCATCATCGACCAGGCCGACATGTACGGCATCAGTCAGCTGTATCAACTGAGGGGCAGAGTAGGGCGCTCGGGCAAGGAAGCCTATGCGTATCTTCTGTACCCTAAAGGACGTGCGCTCACGGAACTGGCTATGAAGCGCCTTCAGGTGATCAGCGATTTCACCGAGCTCGGAGCCGGCTTCAAGATTGCTATGAAAGACCTCGAGGTGCGGGGCGCGGGAAACCTGCTCGGTGCCGAGCAATCCGGCGATATCCTTTCGGTGGGTTTCGAGATGTACCTGAAACTTCTCGACGAGGCCGTGGCCGAAAAGATGGGCGAGGCCCGTGACCAGCCCGAGGAGATTTTCCTAGAACTGGATTATTCCGGGTTTATCCCCGATACCTACATTCAGGATCAGACCGACAAGATGGACGTGTACAAGAAAATCGCGTCGGTTGTTGATGAGAATGATCTCGAGCGGGTGCACCAGGAAATCCACGACCGTTTTGGCCCATTGCCGAGCGAGGTGCACAGCCTGATGTCGCTATCGGAAATCCAGATTCTGTGCCGCAAGTTGCGCATCACCTCGCTACGCGAACGTGGCGGTGTGTGCGCGGTAGAGTTTGGCAAGATGATGGACTTTCCCTTTGAAAAAGCCATGCGCCTATTGAAGGAGTCTGGAGGAAAGGTGAAAAGCAACTCGGCCAAGCCCAACCAATTAATCTTGGAGACCAGCAAGGTGGGATTGGCCGAAAAGTCGGCGTTTATTCGGGAGCGCTTGTCACGCTTGCTCTAGGGTTCCGTGTTTCTTGCAAAAAAGGCCGGTTATTCGTAGAGTGTTGCCCATGTTTCCCCGCACGGTGCGCAGTTTTGTGATTCGAGCCGCCCGCCTCACTCCCGGTCAAAAAAGGGCTCTCGATGAGTTGTATCCGGTCTATGGGGTGGTTTTTCCGCCGTCGCCCGATTTGGCGGCTTTGTTTCCGGGGTTGAGTCGGCATGTGGTGGAAATTGGTTTTGGCAACGGGCATGCCACCCTCGAAATCGCTGCCGCCGATCCGTCTACCGGATTCCTGGGCATTGAAGTGCATCCTCCCGGCGTGGGACATTTGCTGATGAAACTGCAGGAAAGGGGTTTGACCAACTTGAGGGTGCTCCGTCACGATGCCATTGAGGTGATTTACAGCCTCGCTTCTGAAAGTGTCGACGCCTTCCATGTGTTCTTTCCCGACCCCTGGCCCAAAAAGAAACACAACAAGCGCCGCCTGTTGCAAGCTCCGGTTCTGGCCGAGTTGGCACGTTCGCTGAAGCCTCGGGGCTTGTTTTACCTAGCCACTGACTGGGAACAATACGCCGACGAAGTGAATGCCTCCCTCTTGTCGATGGCGAACCTATTGCCTGCACCCCAAGCCGTGGTTCCCCACCGTCCCACGACCCGTTTTGAGGCCCGTGGCGTCGCCGAGGGGCGCCCTATCCTTGAGCTCGTTTATCAAAAAAGGAGTGACTGACATGAAACCTACCAAAAGCGCCCAACAGCTCGAATCAGAGTTTCTCGAACGCTACGGAGCCGCAGCCGAGCGAGCCAATTTTTTTGATCCGTCTTTCTTTGAAAAGTTCAACGTCAAGCGCGGCCTGCGCAACACCGACGGCTCGGGCGTAGTGGTGGGCCTTACCGAGATAGGCGAAGTGCACGGTTACGTCATGGACGAGGGTGAGAAGCACGATGTGCTCGGCCGCTTGCGCTACCGGGGTTACGACGTCAAGGACTTGGTGGCGGGCTTCCAGAAAGAGAAGCGCTTTGGGTTTGAGGAAACGGCCTTTCTGCTTCTTTTTGGCACCTTGCCCAAGCAGAACGAGCTCACCGACTTCAGCCAGTTTCTTGGGTCTCTCCGCAAGCTCCCCGACGGATTCGTCGAGGATGTCATTTTAAGGTTCCCAAGCCCCGACATCATGAACCAGCTCGCCCGGGCCGTACTGTTCACCTACAGTTTCGACGCCAGCCCTGAAGACTACTCGATCAAGAATATCCTGCGCCAGAGCGTTGAGCTGATCAGCCGGTTTCCCAGCTACATCGCCTACAGCTACCAAGCCAAGCGTCACTACTACGACAAGAAGAGCCTTCTGATCCATCATCCCCAGCCCGACCTGAGCACAGCTGAGAACTTCCTTTACATGGTTCGCCACGACAACCAGTTCACTTCTCTGGAAGCCGAGATTCTCGACCTGGCCCTGGTGTTGCACGCCGAACACGGTGGTGGCAATAATTCCACCTTTTCCATTCGCTTGGTCTCTTCGGCGGGGACTGACACCTACAGCGCGATGGGCAGCGCCATCGGCAGCCTCAAAGGCATCAAACACGGGGGCGCCAATATCCGCGTCATGCGGATGATCGACGACATCAAGACCAACTGCCCACACTGGGACGATGATCACGCTCTGGCGGCGTATTTGGGGCGCATCGTTCGCAAAGAAGTCTTTGACAAAACAGGCCTGATTTATGGCATGGGCCATGCGGTGTATACGATGAGCGACCCCCGGGCTGAGCTTCTCAAGGACAAGGCAAGGCAGCTGGCCGATGAAAAAGGCTTGATGAAGAGCTTCCAACTTTATGAGGCCATCGAACGGCTCACCCCCGAGGTGATGCTGGAGGCGAAAGGAAGCTCCAAGGCCATCTGTGCCAACGTCGACCTGTACTCCGGGTTTGTGTACGAGATTCTTAACATTCCCCGCGAGCTCTTCACGCCCATCTTCGCCATGGCCCGTGTGGCCGGTTGGAGCGCGCACCGCATCGAGGAAATCGTCTCCGGGGGCAAAATCATCCGTCCGGCATATAAAAACGTCAGCGAAAAGTTCGAATACCTCGACGTTGCCGCTCGGGGAGTGTAGGGGGTCATCGCGCCAGTTCCTCAACCCCAGAGCCCCTGCTACACCTTGCCGGCTTCGAGGTGACCACCCACAAAGTCCCAACAACCAGGAAAAAGTTTGCGCGTCAGCGAGCGACTCTGTGCAAAAATGCGCAAGTCGGAGCCACGGCCTCGCAAGACCAACAGGCCCACCACCCCCTGCCGCCCCGCAGCCAGTCCTTGTGCATAGAGGAGGTCAATCTCGGTCCAGTTGAAACTGATCAAGACTGGAACTGCACCCCGGTGAGAAACTCGAGGTCGATGAGCGAGAGTTCAAACTGAAACTTGGCGGCCCAATCGTCGATTTCGGCCACGAGCTCGCCCAACTGCGCCCCTTGGCTGTCTTCGCGGGTAGCAAGTTCGTTTTTGAACGCCACCTGCGCATTGCGGTTTCTCTCATCGGCCAAGGCCAGCGCGGCTTGCTTGCTGGCTACTCCCGATAAGGCATTGGTCACCGTTTCAACGCTCTGTTGCACTTGAACCGTTAGCCCCTGTTTGAGAAGTTCCATGCCTGCCTGGGCCTGCAACACTTTTTCGTAAGCAGACTTGACCCGGGCGTCAGCTTTGAAGCCATCAAACCAGGTGCCGTTGGTTCCCACGCTGATGGTGATATTGGGGTTCCAGGTGTCTCTCCAGTTCGAGCTGTAGGGGACGGCCTGACCATTAAACTCGAATTGAATGTTGAGCCCGAAGTCGGGGTGCAGCGGACCCGAAGCCTCCTCGATCTGCTGGGCTCCTTTTGCCAGTTCTTGTTGACGCTCGAGAATTTTTCGCGCTGACGAAGCGACCCAAGCCTTCTCCTGGAGGGCTTCTAGGTCGAGTTCTGCCACGTTGGTGCGCATGGTGTCGGTCAAGGTTGCCGGGTCAACCTTAATTCCGGTGAGTAAACCCAGTCCTAGCGATGCCGTCTTGAGCCCCTGTTCCACTTTCTTTCGTTGGCCGGTGATGTCCGCGAGGCGCCCAGCCATTTCGAGCACGGCTTCCTTGTTGACGGTTCCCTGTTCGAAGTTCAACTTGCGGTCTTTCATCAGTCCCAGCATGAGCTCTTCCATTTTCTTGAGCACCCCGAGCGTCTCGCGGGCCATCACCGAGCCAAAATAGGCCTTGCGGACATCTCTGCGGGTTTCCTCGGTGGTTTTTTCGGTGTTGAGCGAGGCCAAATTGACCTGGACTTCAGCGAGGTGTACGGCTTGTGACAGTTTGCCCCAAGTGAACAAGGGCACGCTGAGGGTCGTCCCTAACTTGAAGTAGGTGTGAAGCGGGTCGGGTACCAGCACGATGTCGGTACCCGGAACCGGGGTAGGAAACTTCGCATTGGCGTTTGGTGCATTCCCAAGCGACCCGGCCTTGATGGTGACCCCTTTCTGCGGGTCGGTAAGGTAGCTGGCGCTGCTGTTGAAACTCAAGGTTGGCCACAGCCGGCTAGCGGCCTCCTGCAAACCATCCTGCGCCACGCGGTACTCCGACTGCCTGAGCTGGAGGGTCTTGTTGTTATCCAAGGTGGCCTTCCAGGCTTGGTCTAGGGTGAGAGTAGGGGATTGCGCCCCGACTGCGAGGGGCAGGAAGAGCAAGCCTAGTACAAACCCTAACGAACGACAGCCTTTCATTAAAAGGCTACCGGTTACTGATGCCATCAAAAAAGTTGTTCGGACTGCGCCAAGACTGAAGGTTAAAGGAGTAGGTCGACGCCGACCCCGAGGAACCGTCAGCATAGGCAACTTCATTGAACTGATAGTAAGTCGTTGATGCTGTTGATGGGTTCTTGAGGTTAGTAAAGGCGACCTTTACTTTGAGTCCGTCCTCACCTGGATCGATGGTCGCATCCTGGTTCGTACTATCAGTACCGTTGTCGCCGTCATAATTTCTGGGATTGGGGTCTGTCCACTGGACAAATACCGTCCAATTGCCCTGGTTGTTGGTATCGGTTTCTGCCTGATGAGTCACAAAGGTGCCCGTAGAGTCCGCGGAGTACCACGACACCACAACGTGGATTCCCTGAACACCACTATCGGTGGTCCCGTTGGTAGTAGCTCGGCGTATGAGAATACGGCCGGCGAGATTGGTAGAGAAATCGTAATGCACGTTCCGACTGGCTCGCGTAGGCTCTGCGGTTAAATCGCTGGCGCTTCCCGAGGTCAGGGTTGGCGTCAAGGGGTCACTGGTGGGGCTGTAGTTCGCATCATCCATCTTAATAATCACATCATGGGTGTCAATTTCAGCAGTCTGCTGAGTGTTGTGCCAAGTTACGTTGTTGAAGGTAAACGTACCAGCTACGTTGTTCGCTGTTGCCGTTGTAGCCACGTAATCGGGAGTTCCCGCTGTCTGGGCGGCCGGGGTCAGGAATAACACCACTCTCACGTTGTTGACTCCGTTACCACTAGCGTCGATCACTCTCCCTGTGACGCTGGGCGTCGTGAATGTGATGCGCTTCACCTTCAGGTCCACCAAGTTATTGGTGGTGTCGGAAAGCACCCCGCCCAAAGTGAAGGCTGTCCAAGCGTAGTCAGGGTGCGTCACCACGGCGTAAACCGTTGTGGTGTCGCCTTTTGACCCGTAGGCACCGCTGGGGTTGTTCCACAAAACCTTTGAGGTGTAGAGCCCTGTGTTGTTGTTGGCATTCGAGGTTGAGGTAACCTGGACATAGCCCGAAGGAACCGTGCTGGGATTTGCGTTTAGCGCAGAGGCTGGATCCTTGGTGTAAATGTAAACAATCGCGTTCGCCACACCAGCCCCCCCCGTCTTGGAGTCCATGACATAGCCCTGAAGGTTGGCCGAGTAGTAGTAGGCTCCAATCTGGCTGAAGTCACAAGAATGCAGTCCCAAAAGGCCTACCAGGCCAAGGGCTGCGCAAAAAATCCGGGGAAGTTTCATGATTTTGTCTCCAGAGCGGGAAGAAGGTCAGCGGGAAGGATTTCTGGCTCCTTCTTCGCTTTTCGTTTTTCGAACATCCACAAGATCGTGGGGATCAGGATCAACGTGATGGCGGTAGAGGTGAGAAGCCCGCCGATGATGGCCCGCGCCATGGGGGCACGCAGCTCTGCTCCGGTACCGTAGGCCAGAGCCATGGGGATCATGCCCAAAACAGTGGCGCCCGTGGTCATCAAGATGGGCTTCAGGCGGGTCTTACCCCCGTGAATAATAGCTTGGCGCAGGGGCACGCCCTGTTTTTGCAGATGGCCGATGTAGTCGATGAGCACGATGGCGTTCTTGACGACGATACCTGCGAGCATGATGGCACCGGTGAAGCTGAGAATGTTGAAGGTGGTGTTGGTGAACAGCA
Source organism: Spirochaetales bacterium (assembly GCA_947478845.1). GTDB lineage: Bacteria > Spirochaetota > Spirochaetia > JABEVK01 > JABEVK01 > JAIFLN01. The sequence continues at coordinate 21,734 of CANJXC010000004.1, forward strand.
AGGCGAGCACCAGCCCGATCACGGCGAACGGAATGGAAAACATGATGATCAGCGGGTTGCGCAGGTTTTCGAACTGGGCGGCCATAATCATATACACCAGCGCGAGGGCGGCCATGAGCGCCAGTCCCAGACTGGCGAAACTGGAGGACAACTCACCCCCGGTGCCGGTGAACGCTCGGGTGACACCAATGGGCGGCGCTCCGCCGTCTTCGACCCGCTTTTGCACCTCGGCGCTGACCGTAGCCAAGGGTACGGTACCCGAAAGCGAGCCGGCTACTTCGATGGTACGGGTGCGATTCTTCCGGCTAATCGATACAGGCCCCAGCGCCTCTTCGATGCTCGCCACGCTTTCCAGGGAAATCTTCTTACCCTTGCTAGTGACGAAGAACAGTTGGCGGATCTGATCCACGGTGGTTCGGTCCTCATCGGCCAACATGAGGGTCACATCGTAGTCCTGGTCCTTGTTGCGGTAGGTCGACACCTTGCTGCCCGAATAGGCGGTGCGCACGCTGGCGGCAACTTCCAACGGACTAAGCCCGAGACTTACCGCCTCCTCGCGCTTAATGCGAATCTGAACTTCCGGTTTGCCCACCTGATGACTGATCTTGAAACTCCGGGTACCGGGGGTTTTTTCAGCAATCGCTTTGATTTTCTGGGCGTAGGAGAACATCGCTTCGATGTCGTCACCGGCCAGTCGGATGACAATGGGGCTCGAGACCCCGGTGGCCTGAGTGGCCAGGCTAGCCATTCCCTGCAGTACAATACCGAAACGCAAATCAAGCACAGTTTGCCGAATTTTACGATCTAAGCGGTTGGTGATGGCCCAGATATTTTCTTTGCGCTCATCCTTGGGAACTAAGATGACCGAAAGAGCCCCTAGGTGGCTCCCGCCGTCTCCGACGGTGCTGGATATGCTCTTGAGTTCTGCGCCCACTTCTTCACGGATGAGCTTTTCGAGGTCGTTAGCCAGGCCGCGCGTCGTGTTGTAGGTGGTTCCCATTCGGGTTTCAAAATTGACAATGAAAAAAGCGTCGTCGGTTTCGGGCAGGAACTCGATGCCCAAAAGCACCACGAGGGCGAACGAGCCCAGCAGGAGGCCAACTGCTCCCGCGATGACCCATTTGACGTGGTCGAGGGCCCACGCACTGAGCCGGGCATAGCCACCGTCCATCCACTGCAAAGCATTTTGGATTTGCTTGGCCACAAAATCGAGGGGCTTCCAGCCGGTCACCACTTCCAAGTCTGCCAACGAAATGTCATCCAGTTGTCCGGGTTCGATGTTCTGTTTGCCTAAGGGCACCACTTTGAGCACCCGGCTGGCCAAAACTGGTACCAGCGTCATCGCTGAAAGCAAGGAAACCGCCATGGAGATGATCAGGGTGAGCGCCAAATCGCGGAACAGAATACCGGCCATGCCGTCCACAAACAGAAGAGGAACAAACACCGCCAGCGTGGTGAGCGTCGAGGCAATGACGGCACTGGCCACCTCTTCGGTACCCTGCACGGCGGCTTCCAAGGGTGGGAGGCCTACCAAAAGCTTGCGGTAAATACTTTCAATGACAACAATTGCGTCATCAACTATCATCCCGATGGCCAAGGTGAGTCCCATGAGGCTGGTGAGGTTCATCGTCATGTGGTTAAAAGCCATAAACACGAAGGTCGACACCACCGAAATGGGAATGGTCAGCGTGACGATGAGCGTCGAGCGCAGGTTTCGCAGAAAGAACAAAATGATCAGGATGGCCAGCCAAGCCCCTTCCCAAGCGGCGCTCGCCACGCCGTCAATGGCCGCCCGAACCTGCGCGGCCTGATCCTCGATAATCTCAAACCTGACCGAGGGAGGCAGGAGCGCTTTCGCCTTTTCCATGCGCCGCAGAACTTCTTCGTTCACCTTCACCGTGTTGTAGCCCGACTGTTTCTGCACGTTGAGCCGTATAGCGCTCTTTCCGCCGGACTGCACAAACTCATCAGCGGGAAGGCGCTCGAGTTGGATGTCAGCCACGTCGCTCAAGAAAATCGGGTTGTCGCCCTTGGCTCCGATGATGACCCGACCCACCTCTTCCACCGATTGAAACTCACCGATGGTCCTGAGGCTGATATTGGAAGCGTCGGCTCGGATCGTCCCTCCGGGAAGGGACACATTCTCCCCTTTGAAGGCTTGCAAAAGCCCCATCAGAGGGATACCCACGCTCGAGAGTTCGCCGAGATGAACTTTCACCGTCAGGGCCGACTTCTCGCCACCGAACAGCGTCACCTGAGCCACGCCCGGGACGCGCTCGAGCTCGGGAACAAGTTTGTCCTCTAGTTGACGACGCAAGTCGAGCCCCTCGGTGCCGGTCGCGATGTTCATACGCAGGCTGGGAAGCAAGGACGCTGAAAAAATCAAGATGCGTGAACGTTGTGTGCCATCGGGAAACTGGCTTTCCACGGTTGTGACGGCTTCCCGAACGTCGGCCGAGGCTTTGTTCATGTCTTGGCCATTGGCGAAGCGAATCGTCACCTGGCTGACGCTTTCAAAACAATTTGCCTCGATCGTCTCGACCCCATTGATTTTTGCTACGGCCGATTCCACTGGCTTGGTGATGTTGCTTTCGATGTCGTAAGGGCCCACCCCGGGACTGACGGTGAACACGGCAATCGTCGGCAGGCCGATGTTGGGGAACATCTCCTGCCCAATCTGCGGCAAGGAGGCCAAACCGAAGGTGAACAGACCGAGGAAGATCATGAGCACGGTAACGGGCCGGTTGACCGAGAACCGAGCTATACTCATTTTGGGCCTTAGAGGTTGATTCGGGCTCATTTGGCACCGTCTAGGTTCACAACAGCGACCTTTTGCCCATCTTCCAAGAAGGTGTTGCCCTCGAGCACAATCTGCGGGTTGTTTTCCAGGCCACTGACGATCTGCACCATGTTGGCTCCCTTGCCTGCGGTCTTCACTTCCACCATTTTCACCACGCGGATACCGGGTACTTTCGGGTCTGCTGGTGGCTGTGCAATAAACAGCACTGTCTTTCCATCGCGGTTGAGGAGGGTCTTTTCAGGAACTTGCACCACGTCCTCTTTGGTCTGGCGCACGAGTTCTACTTCGGCGAACATGCCGGGTTTAAGCAGATGGTTGGGGTTGTCGACGGCCATCTCGACGTCAAAACTTCGTGAAGAGCCGTCGATGATGCTGGAAACTTCGGTGATTCGTCCACGGAACGGAGGGTGGTCTTTCCATGCTATCGGCGTCACGTTCACCGTAAACCCGCTCGGGTCGGTATAAAACGCTCCGTAATACGGTTCAGGCACCATCACCGAGGCGAAAATATCCGAGTCGCTGACAATAGTGAGAAACGGCATTCCCGGGGCGATGGTATTGCCCCGTTCTACGTGGATAACGGCCACCCGGCCGCTAATCGGAGCCCTGAGCTGGGCATAATATTGTTGCAATTGGGCCAACTCGAGCTGTTTTCCCTGAGCGTTGGCTTGGGCTTGGGCCATCTGGATGTCCTCAGCCCGAGCGCCTTCGGCCATAAGACTCACCTGACGGCGGGCGTTTTCAATGGAAGTCTCGGCGGCTTTAACCTTGTTTTGAGCGTCCTCGTACTTGCTCTTGGGCAGGGTTCCTGACTCGTAGAGGTTTTTGGTGCGGTCGAGATTCGTCTTGGCGCTGGCCAAGTCTTCTTCCGCCTGCGACAACGAGGCCTTCGCGCTCGAAAGTTCTTCCGGCCGAACCGCGGAGTTCACCTTCTGCAATTGCGCTTTGGAGGCCTGATAAGCGGCCGCAGCTTGCTCGGCCTGAAGCCTCACCACGTCGTCTTCGATGCGGCCCAAAAGTTGGCCCTCTACCACCTTGTCGCCCTCTTTGACGAGAATAGAGAGAATCTTACCCCCTATCCGTGCCACCAGAGTTGTTGTATCAGCTGGCTTGAGATGACCGCTGAAGGTCAGGTGCTGGGTTAGCGGGGCTAGCGTTGCCGGGCCGAGCACCACGGGCGGGTACACCTCGCCGGTCAATTCACCGTGGGATTCGTTAAACAAGCGCGGGACCACGAGGATCGCTACAACTCCGATTATAAGGCAGAAAACAACCCAGAAACGTTTAGACTTCAGGATGAGCCTGAGGGAAAACTTCATGCAGACTCCAGATACGCCATCAAGCTAGTCTTCAGACGCCCAATTTCTGCGCCCAGGGCCTCGGGTGGCACCGAGGCGAAAATAAACAGCACTCCAGCGATCCAGATGCGCATCGATTCAAACTCGGTGCCGCGCAGGCCACCAAAATTCTTAGAAATCACTAGGGCCAAGGCGTCGAGGCGCTGATGCATCAAGTCAAGCCGATTAGCCGCCGAAATCATGCCGCGCACCAGCGGATGCAACTGCGTCAGAGTTTCCATGCCGTATTGGATCAATCGGGCTGAGAGTTCACGAGGGTCTCGGCCCTCGCCGAAGATAGCTTCCACGCCCTCGAAAAAGCCATCCCAGACCTGGTCTACAGCGCCGACAAACAAGGCTTCCTTATCGGTAAAATACGTGTAGAGCGTTCCCGGGGCCACCCCAGCGCGGTCAGCGATGTCTTTCATGGTTGCGCCTTCGAGCCCCAGAGTGCCGAAGACCTCGATGGCCGACTTCAAAATACGATACTGTTTGTCTTCGTCGGGTTGTCGCGACACGGCAGTTCCTTTCTTGAATGAACGTTCAATCAGTAAAGTAATCAAACTGGTATCCGGTGGTCAAGGGCGGTCGAGGCAGGAAATGTTCTTAAAAGTCGGCGTTGCCGGCCGTGCGCGGAAAGGGAATCACGTCGCGAATATTCCCCATACCGGTGACGTACTGTACCAACCGCTCAAAGCCCAGCCCAAAACCCGAGTGGACCACAGTGCCGAAGCGGCGCAGGTCGAGGTACCAGCGATAATCCTCCGGGTTCATCCCCAGCTCACCGAGTCGCTGTTCCAGCGCAACAAGATCTTCTTCGCGCTGGCTGCCACCAATAATCTCTCCCAAGCGGGGCACCAGCACATCCATGGCTCGCACCGTCTTGCCGTCGTCGTTAAGTTTCATGTAGAAGGCCTTGATCTCTTTAGGGTAGCCGGTGACGATCACCGGGCCTTGGTAAACTACGTCGGTCAGGTAACGTTCGTGCTCGCTCTGCAGGTCGATACCCCAATAAATGGGAAACTCGAACTTTTGGCCGCTTTTGGTGAGTATCTCCACTGCTTCGGAATAGGTGATGCGGGCGAAAGGCTTTCTAACCACCGTTTGCAGGGTTTCCACCACGCCTTTTTCCACCCACTGGTTGAAAAACGCCATCTCTTCCGGGTTGCGCTCGAGCACACGTGCAAAAACAAACTTAAGGAAGTCTTCCGCGAGGTCCATATTGCCATGGATGTCGATGAAGCTCACTTCGGGCTCGATCATCCAAAACTCTGCCAGGTGTCGGGTTGTGTTGGAGTTCTCCGCCCGGAAGGTGGGTCCAAAGGTGTAAACTCCTCCCAGGGCCGTGGCGTACGCCTCCCCGTTGAGTTGGCCCGACACCGTGAGGTGAGATTTTTTGCCAAAAAAATCTTTGGTGTAGTCCACCGCGCCCCCGGCTCGGGGAACGTTGTCTAGCGGCAACGTGGTCACCTGAAACATCTGACCGGCCCCTTCCGCATCGCTGGCCGTGACGATAGGCGTGTTCACATAGTAGAAACCGAGCTTTTGAAAATACTCGTGGGTTGCGAAACTGAGGGTGTTGCGCACGCGTGCCACGGCCCCGAAGGTGTTGGTGCGGGCCCGCAGGTGAGCAATCTCCCGCAAAAACTCAAGGCTGTGTTTTTTCTTTTGGAGCGGGTAGGTTTCAGCGTCGGCAGCGCCGAGCAACACCACTGACATGGCTGAAAGCTCCCATTTTTGCCCGGCGGCCGGGCTTTCCTTCAGGCTCCCCGCCACTTCTACGCTCGCACCCGTGCCAATGGACGCTAGTAATGGGTCCCAACCTTCGGCTGGAGGAGTTTGAGTTTTGTCGATGACCACCTGGAGATTGCCCTGCGTGCTTCCGTCGTTGAGCTCCAGAAAAGCGGTTTCTTTGCCATCTCGCTTGGTTCGTACCCACCCAGCAGCTTTTATCCCTTGCCGGGGAGTTTCCGAGGCGAGCAGGCTTGCCACCGAGGGATAGGGTGTCTGGAACATTTTGCGGACTCCTGAAGGTAGCTCAACCCGGTTCAGCCGAGTTCGTCCCGCAATCTTAACATGGCCTTGAAGGGCGAGTCAGGCTTTTTCAGCTCTTTGCTACCGCGGGTAATTTTGCACAGGCTGACCCCCAGTTCCGCTGCGACTTGCCGCTGGGTTTCCCCAAGATTGATGCGGTGGACAAGTTCCCAGCGGGCCGCAATATCCAGCCTTTCCGAGGGTGTGAGTAGACTGGTTAAGAACGCCTTGACTAACTCAGGATCACCGGTTGCCGTGAGGACCCTCACCAATTCATCGAAGGACACCTCCAGAAGTTCCTGACGCGCAAGGGACAGCCTCCTGGAGGTTGAAGGCAACTTCTAGTCCCGGCGCCCGCCAAACAGGCGCAAAAGCATCAGGAACAGGTTGATGAAATCTAGGTACAACTGGAGGGCTCCAAGTAAGCCAAGCTTGCGCAGGGCTACGGCGTCGCCGCTCATTTGCTCCTGGGCCTGCTTGAGCTTCCAGGTATCGTAGGCGGTGAGCCCTGTGAACACCAAAACGCCCACAATACTGATGATGTAGCCCATCAGGGTGGAGCGCAGGAAGAGGTTCACCAAGCTGGCAAGGACGATGCCTATCACGCCCATGAACAGGATGTTGCCCCATTTCGAAAGGTCGCTCTTGGTGGCATAGCCCCACAAGCTCACGGAGAAAAACATGGCCGAGCAGACGAAAAAGGTGCTGGCGATGCTGCCGAGCGAATACACCAAGAAGATCGACGAAAGGGTAACGCCGTTGAGAAATGCGTACAAAGCGAACAGAGCCGAACCGGTTTCGAAACTCAGATCAAAAACGCGGGACGACAAGTACCACACCAGGCCCACTTCGGCGACGATGAGCACAATCAGGCCCACCGGGAAGCCACCCGAGGTGGCAAACACCAGATTCATCACGAACTGGTTTTGCGAAGTGAAGTACGAGGCTACCGCGGTAAGCAGAATCGCAAGGCCCATCCACGAATAGACCTGATACAAGAACTTCTTTTGTTCGATGGCGGCCTTCTCGGCAGCCACATACATGTTTGACATAGTACCTCCGAAGTTTTCAAAATACTGCAGAAGTGTCCGGCAATCAATCTCTGTTTTAAGTGCCTAACTTGTCCCTATTCCCTTGGTATGCATCGGAAGGGGTCGTCGCCTTGGCCTGGCTCTTGTACAATGCAAAGATGAACTTTCCCCGTTCTGCCCTTGTCCAGAGTCTGCTTGTGCTCTTGGAAGACTATGCGCTCCGGTACCCCCTCGAGGCCTCGGTGGGCAAGTTTCGGGAGTTCGCCACAAGCGGTGAGGCCCTTCAGGGCAAGGAAAACCCCCGCCGCCACATCACCGCGAGCACCTGGATCGTCAATCCTGGCCGTACGAGGGTCTTGCTGACCCACCACGCCAAACTCCACCGGTGGGTTCAGCTCGGAGGCCATACCGATGAAGGGGAGGACTGGAGGGCAGCTGCGCTCCGCGAGGCGGTGGAAGAGTCCGGCCTCACCGGGCTCAGGCTCCTGCAAACAAGCCTTTTCGACCTCGACATCCACCAGATTCCCGAGCGGAAGGCGACCGAGTCCACCCCGTTTACTGCCGCTCACGACCACTACGACCTTCGATATCTTGTGGAGGCCGACGATGGGGTGGAACTGACGGTTTCGGAAGAGAGCCATGACTTGGCCTGGGTAGAGTTGCCCCGCTTAGGTGAGTTCACCAACGAAGAGTCGCAGCACAGAATGGCCCGCAAAACCCCGATTGCACCGGCTTAGCGTCCGTCCTGTGGAAACTGGTTTTCGCCACCCTCGCGAGCAAACGCGAAGGGACTCCACGTTTCTGTGCCCAAGACGTCCTTCGCCTCGTATTTTTTGATCCCCCGAATGGCCCACACGGTGAGCGGAGTAAACACGATTTCGACCAGGGTCTTGATGAGCCATTGGCTGACGATGAGGCTTACCAGTGCGTCTGCGGGAAACACTCCGAAGAGAACAGCTACACCGACAAAAAAAGTCGTGTCGATGAGTTCACCAACAACTGTAGACCCAATGGTGCGCAGGGGAAGCCAGCGGTGAGCTGGGTCCCACTTGACCATGGAGATTTTCATCCCGGCGAGGACGGAGTCGTTGGCGAAGCTGCCGAACCACGAGCCGGCCAAACTCGCGACCACAAGGCCAGGAACTTGCCCTAGAACCGCCCTGAAGGCCTCTTGGTTGGCAAAATCCGGGCTATTGGGCAACGCAACGGCTGCGGTGTAGAGCCCTGCGGCTGCCAAGTTCGCAACAAACGCATACCAGACCACCCTTCGCGAAGCGGCATAGCCATAAACTTCAGTAAGGATGTCGGACAAAATATAGGTGAACGGAAACAACAGCAGGGTGCCCACATCGGTTGTTACCGGCATGCCCCAAACGGGAAAAGAGAAAAACTTTTGCGAGATGACGTTCGAGACGAGCACCAAGCCCACCGCTGCAGCGATGAGGGGCTCAAGAAGACTGAAGCGAGAACCTTTCACCTTAAACTCCTGTTTTTGATTTGTATAACGCGCAGGAGGTCTGCGAACTGCGCGAGGCAAACTCTAGCGGGCGAAGGGGAACTTGGCAAGCTATTGACGGCGAGGTAGAGTCGAGCCTTTCCGGAGGTGTCCAATTCCTGCTCATCCCGTCCGATCTTCGTTTGCCCTGTTGACGACCGCGGCCATCTGGGGCTTTGCCTTTGTTGCCCAACGGGTGAGTTTTGCCTCTTTTGGCCCTTTTACCTTTAATGGCCTACGTTTTTTGCTCGGGGCCTTGTCGCTGGTGGGCCTAACGCTCATCTTCAAGCCAACTGGGCTATCCACCGAACAGGCACGGTGGAAGGCGGCTTTTTTGCCAGGCGCGATTGCGGGCGCGGTGCTTTTTTCCGCTGCGAACTTACAACAGGTGGGACTTTCCTCCACAACGGCGGGTAAGGCCGCTTTTCTCACCGGGTTTTACATCCTTCTGGTCCCATTGGCCGGCCTCCTTTTGACTCGGTTGGGCCACCGAAGTACACCGGGGCATTTCGGTGTGTGGTTGGGAGCTTTTCTCGGACTCGCTGGCCTGTTTTTTCTGAGTGTTAACGAAGACTTCTCTGTGGGACTAGGCGACGTCTTGGAACTGGTCGGAGCGGTGTTCTGGTCGGTGCACATTCTGGTGATCGACCGCTATTCAGGGCAGGTTGATCCCCTGAAACTTTCGGTAATTCAGTTCGTGGTTTGCGGAGTTCTGAGCCTGATGGTAGGGCTGCCCACCGAGACCTTTACCCTTGCTGGCCTGCAGACCGGTTGGATCCTTTTGGCCTACGCGGGGATCGGCTCGGTTGGAATCGCCTACACCTTGCAAGTGGTGGGTCAACGTGGAGTGGCCCCTGGCCCCGCAGCGCTCATCATGAGCCTCGAAACGGTGTTTGCAGCCTTTGGTGGGTGGCTGATCTTAGGTGAGACTTTGGGGCCAAGGGAACTTCTTGGCTGCGCGCTGATGCTTGCAAGTATGGTTGTGGCTCAGGCGGTAAAAAAAAGCTGAGGGGAAGGGAGAGGAAACTCGGGCGTCACAGACGAGGTCTGCGAAGTCTAGATTCCCCTCCATCCAAAGTTCTGTAGTTCGAGGATCAGTGCCGGGTTTCGGTGCTGGCAGTGGTAACCACCGCCAAGTCGCCTTCGTGCAGCTTCCGCCGGAACAAGTCGAGGGCCATGCCGTACGCGATCCGTGCGTTCTCCGGGTCGTAGCGAAGTCCTTCATCTCTCAAGAAGGCGTGCGCTCCATTGAACTCATGCCACTGATAATTAACTCCTGCCTCATCGAGAGCCTTGTGAATCAGGTAGCGGCCCTCCTTCGGTACGTGAGGGTCCTGACGGCCGAAAATCAGCAACAACTCACCACCTATTTCCGGAATACGGTCGAGGGAATTGTCGTTCATCCCTTTGCCTAATCCCCGCTTGTGGATGTCGGTGGGGTAAAAACAGGTGGCGGCCAGTACCTCAGGGTTCATAGCCGCCCGGAAGGCCAAGTGGCCGCCGATGCAGATGCCCAAGGCTCCGAGGCGCCCGTTGGTGTGCGGTGAAGTTTTCAGAAAGTGGAGCACGGCCTTGGCATCGTCGTCGTAGCTGACAAGCTCCTTGGTCGTTTTGTGGGCGTTACCACGTTCGGTACCGGCGTTATCGTAGGCCAGCACCGTGCCGGCGGGTTCAAGTTCATGGTAGATTTCGGGGCAGGCAACCACGAAGCCGTGACCGGCAAACATGGCAGCGGTGCGCCGGATGGGGCCCGTCAGCTGAAAAATCTCAGAATACATCACCAGACCCGGATACTTCCCGGGAGCGCTCGGGCGAAAAACAGTAGTCCTCATCGGCCCGCGCGGGGTGTCGAGGTCTACGACTTCAGGTTCTGCTATGGTCATGTGCACTCCTTAGCTTCACTATACCATGCTATACTCGCAAACATGTTCGTTTATGTTCTGGTGAACCCCGGAATGGAGCCTTGGCTCAAGGCCGAAGCGGCATTTCGACACCCGGAGCTGAAACTCTCCTACAGCCGCCCGGGGTTAGTCACCTTTAAGGCCCCAGAGGGCAGAGGTGAGCCCCACTTTTGGTTTTCAAGGGTCTCGGGAATCTTTCGCGTCAAGACGGCTCCCGCGTCGCTGGATACTGAGCTCAATCTTTGGTCGGAGGGACGCACGGTTCACCGCACTCTGTTGGCCCACCAGAGTGCCCAAGGAACTATTGCCCAACAAGGTGACCAAGTGCTCGATGTCCTGGATCTAGGCCAAGAACTATGGTTGGGAACCCGGACGGTAAAACCCTTCACCTGGGGCCACCCTGGTGGGTTGCCCGGCTTGGCGCTTCCCGCTCAGGCACCGAGTCGGGCCTGGCTCAAGGCTACCGAGCAACTGCTTTGGTCCGGTTGGGAGGCGCCTGTGGGATCCGTTGCGGTTGAACTCGGATCAGCCCCCGGGGGCGCCTCTTGGGCCTTGCTCCAACAGGGTTTTCAAGTAACTGGAGTCGACTTGGCGGCGATGGACAAACTGTGCCTAGACCATGGGTCCTATTCGCACGTGACACTTTCGGTACGAGACCTGCGTAAGAAACACTTGCCCGTTCATATCGACGCGCTGTTTTGCGACTTGGGCCTTAGCCCTGTCGAAGCGATTCCTCAAATCCGTGAACTTTCTCACGTCCATCCGGAGATTTCGTGGCTTTTCTACACCCTAAAATTGGGTCAAAAGCTTCCTATGGAACAACTTCAGAAACATTTGGATAGCTTGCACGCGCTGGGTTTCACGTTGAGGTGCACCCATTTGCCGTCGAACAAATCTGAGTTGACCGTCGTCGGATTCCGGGGTAGGGTAACCTCTGACGTATCTGGGAGGGTGCATGGAAAAGACTGAGGACAAGGCGAAAGTTGTCAATCTTATAAAGACTTGGGAAGATTGGGACGAAACCGAAGACAAAACCCCAAGCACCGAGGGCAAAAAACTTTGCCTAATCGAAGATCCCGACTGCGAAGCCTGTCAGTAAAACACTTTCATCTGCGCTGCCGGTCGAGTGGAGTGTCCGTTTAAGTCCACTAGAAGTTGAACTTCCTGAGGAGCAGGTTCTTGGCAGCAATGGCCTGCGGCAGGTACTCGGGCTTAACGCTGGCAAGAAACCCCGAAACTAACGCCAAAAGTGAATTGCGATACACCTCGGTGCTGACGGAGTTGTCGTAGGTCAGCCTTTCAAAAGCGGTGAAGACCAGTTTGTAGAAGGTTAGGTCGCGGGTTTGGTCTTTTCCCAAGATTATCAAGTGTTGCAGGTCCATTTCCCTCAGTTCCACCGTTTCAGCTCCTGCGCCTTCGCGCCTTTCTTATGTCGGTCGAATTGACGGCAAGGATGAGCTCTACAAGTGCCGAGCTCGGGGGTCGTGCTTTGTTACCCTCGCTTTTCCAGCCTGAGGCGGCGCTTTTGCAGAGCCTGACGGTCTTTTTGCGTGATGGCCGCACCTTCTTGGGCTTGAGCAACCAAGCGCAGGGCTTTGGTGAGGGCCTCGGGAGAGCGGTCTCGGTGTTCCAGCCACTTCAAGGTTTCTACCAAAGCGGGGAGGCAACGTGAGTTGTCCCAGAGAAACTCCCACACTTTCAGGGCCCTGATGTCTCCCAAGCGCTTGAGGGTTTGGCCCCAAGCCAGTCCTACCACAGCGTTTGGATTCCACTGCCAGGCTGCCTCAAGGGCACGAACCTTTTCGAGGGAACTCTGCAAAGCGAGCCAACCCCAAAAATCGACCAAGACTCGGCTTCCCAGATCAGGATGCAGCATCCCCCAGGGCGCAAGCCGCGCGAGTGGTCTGCGCCGTTGTTCATACTGATGCACGGGTTGCCATAGGTTGTGACCCGGTTGCCGGGAAACCGCGTGAATTAGTAAGTCTAAGCAAAGTAGCGAATAAACATCCTGAGCGTGGTGCCGCAAGACGCCTTCGAGCGGAGTTGCAAAGTCGGCTGCGGCTCCACACCTCAGGTAGGAAAACCAGAGCTCGGGTACCAGCGAACCCGGAACGTCGTCTTTTCGTTGAACACCCAGAACATCCTGTTCCAGCTGGCCCAGCCGGCACGAGCTAAGTATTCGCTTCCATAGGCGCCTTGCAACCGGAAGATCATCCCGGTGTACCACATCGGGAAAGGTCCGACCTGATAGCACCCAACGCGTCTTCAGCAAAGGGAGGTCAAACGAGGCGCCATTAAAACTGACCAGGGAGCGGGAAGCCCGAAACTCTGCATCGAGCAAATTCAGAAGTTCAGGCTCGCCGGGAAGGTCCCGCAGGAACCACTGGTCGACTTGCACTTTGGGGATGCAATTTTCCTCACGGGAGGGAAGAAGCTTGGCCCAGCCCACCAAAAAGGCTACGGTGCCTGCTCCTCCAGATAAACCGGTGGTTTCAGTGTCAAAACACAAGACATCCTGCCATTGCTGAGCATCGACGAGACCCTCGAGTTGGCCCCAAAAGACCGATTCGAGTTCAAAGATGAGTGTCCTTCGCGCCACCATGGGGGCCACCCATTCCCAGCCTGGCGGAGCCGGGCCCGCAGATTGCACTTCGACCCCAACGTCGTGCGGGTCAGTTGGACGGGCCCTCACCGCCCGCAGGCGTTCCCAAAGGTCTTCCATCAGCGGCCGAGCCAGCCTTCAAGAAGCAGGCTCACCCCCAGTTTAGGGTTCTTTCCTACCTCTTGTTCCGGGTCGCGCGGGCCGACACAACTCGGGCATCCCTCGGCACACGGACAAGCCGCCACCAAGTCGGCAGCAGCCGAAAGAACTAGCTCCAACTGTGTTGCTAGGCTTTCTGCCAAACCTGAGCCGCCTGGAGATTGGTCATAGACAAAAATGGCGGGCCCGTCAAAGTGCGGGTCCCGCAAGCGTTCTGCGATACCGAAGTCCTGACTTTGACACAGAAGAAACGCCGGAGCGACCGCTTTCAGCAAGTGGCCGAGGCGCGCCATGGCCATTCCCTTCTGGTCTTCCTCTAAACCATCCAAAGCGGCACCCGAGGGCCCACCATCGAGCAAAAGAGTGAGGCTTCGGGTATGCATTTGTTCTTCGGGCAGAGCTACTTCTCCGTAGCCGATGTTTTCGTGAGTGTGGAACTTGAGCTTCTTGAACCGGCTGACTTGGCTGCGCACCAGCACATCGCCTAACACCAAGGAACAACCCGGCCCGGCAAATCGCCTATCCTCGTGCAAGACTTTCAGGTCGGTTTTGACCACGGCGTCGGTATAGTAGTTAACCAACCGCTCCTCGACAAAACAGCGGCGTTCTTCCAGATCAAGTTCGAGTACCATGAATTGTCGCTCGCGATGCATGTACACCGCTTGGGGGAAGATCATTTGCTTGGCACTGGGCCGGTCCATTTCACCGAGCACCTGATTACGGCCTTTGGTGGTGTCGATGATAACGATGTTCTCGGCGCTGGCGCTTCTGAGGCTCACATTCTCGGCCGGATAGGCCAAACCGGACCAGTACCAACGCCCCCCCGTGCGCCTCACCGTTCCTTCCTCTTCCAGCACCTGCAAGTAGGACTCCACTCCCGGCAGATACGCGTCGGTGCCCCCTGTACCCTGAAAAGGTAGCTCGAACGCGGCGCACTTCACGTGTTCCATCAGAACATAGGGATTTTCGGGGTTGATAAAGGCGGCTTCCGGCGATCGCTCCAAAAAATAGGAATCGTGCTGCACCATGTATTGGTCTAGGGGTGCCGAACTGGCGATGAGGATGGCCAGACTTTCTGTCTGTCGGCGGCCAGCTCGACCGGCCTGTTGCCAAACAGAGCTGACACTTCCCGGAAAACCGGCAAGGATAGCGACATCCAAACCACCAATGTCGATTCCCAGCTCCAAAGCGTTGGTGCTGACCACGCCTTGAATGGTGCCCTCACGGAGTCCTTTTTCAATCTCCCGGCGTTCATTTGGTAGGTATCCGCCCCGGTAACTTTCCACCCGGATTCGCTGGTTTTCGGTGTAGAGGTTGGCAAGCTGTTGATGGATATAGCTGGCGATCAGCTCTACACGAACCCTGCTGCGGGCAAACACAATGGCCTTTTGCCCCGAGGTGAGCACCCTTACGGCCAAGGCCTGCGCCTCGTTAACCGTGCCACGCCGGATTCCCTGAACGCGATCCACTAGCGGAGGGTTGTAGAGCACGAAGTGACGTTTACCGCTCGGAGCACCCGACTGATCTATCAGTTCCACTTGGCAGCCTAGCAGTTTCTCTGCGTGTTCCTGCGGATTTCCAATCGTGGCTGAACAGGCAATGAACTGAGGATTTGCCCCATAAAACGCAGCCACGCGTCGCAGTCGCCGCAACACGTTGGCAACATGGCTGCCAAAGACTCCCCGGTAGGTATGGACCTCGTCTACTACCACATAGCGGAGGTTCTTCAGAAACTTGATCCATTTTGGGTGGTTGGGTAGGATGCCGGAATGGAACATATCGGGGTTGGAGATGATGATCTGGCCCGTTTCACGGGCCGAGGCTCTAAGACTCGTAGGCGTGTCGCCATCGTAGGTCGAGACTTTCAGGCCAAGGTCTGCGCCCAAAGTAGTCTCGTTAAGTTCGCTTTGTTGGTCTTGACTCAAAGCCTTGGTGGGAAACAGGTAAAGGGCGCGGGCTTCGGGCTCTTCCAGTAGAGTCTGCATCACCGGCAGGTTGTAGCATAGGGATTTCCCGCTGGCCGTGGGAGTCGCCACCAGAATATTCTTTCCGTTGCGGATGGCGTTAAAGGCTTGCCCCTGGTGGCTGTATAACTTTGTCATGCCCCGGTTGTTGAGTCCCTCTACAAGTTGCGGATTGAGGTTGGCAGGCAAGGTTTCATACACGCCCTCTCGCTCAGGAAAGGTGTGCCAAGCCTGAACCTGTGCCATAAACATCGGGTCGGCGCGAAGCGAAGCGATCAGCGGGATTGCCATATAGGGAAGAATACCTCTAAAGGCTAGCGGTTGTCGCCGCTACCGTGAAGTCTGCCTTGAGCTTGCCGGGCTTTCAGTTTCTCGAGGTTGAGGGTCGCCACTTCGTCGAGCGTCAAACCCATAGTGTCCGAAAGGACAGCAAGATACCAAAGCACGTCCCCCAGTTCTTTCTGTATTTCCCGCCGGTCGACGTCGCTGATCTGGCCGCCCTTGTCTCGGAAGATCTTTTTGAACTTCTCGGAAACCTCTCCAGCCTCCCCGCCGAGGCCGAGAACTGTGCAAATGAGTCGTTGTTCAGAACTTGTGTAGACGGCCGTGGTCTTGGCCTGCTCCTGGTATTCATTGAGATTCATGACAGAAGTGTAACAAAGGCTAGTTTTTTGGGAAAGATCCCTGTCTACAAAAACAGACATTTGCGAACGAATGAGCCATAGACGTCACTCTCTAGAAATTAAATCATTTACAGGAAACAGGTTAACAATTTCTACAAGACCTAAAGGTTCTGGCGCGTATTTTGCTATAGAAAGTGTGGAGGCACTTGTGAAGCCATTTTCGAACCTGGATTCTGATGATGCTCTGGCGAAATACTTCGAAGAGATCGCTAGGACGCCCTTGCTGACCTTCGAACAGGAGCAGTTGATCTCCTGCCAAGTTCAAAACGGCGATCTCGAGGCAAAAGCCCTATTGATTCGTAGCAACCTGCGTCTTGTGGTAAAAATCGCCAAGGCTTACACATCCTACGGCATGGGGTTTTCCGACCTCATTCAGGAGGGTAACCTAGGACTCATTCACGCGGCCGGCAAGTTTGACTTCCGCAAGAAAGTCCGTTTTTCCACCTATGCCTCCTGGTGGATCAAACAGTCAGTTGTACGTGCGCTCGTCAACAAGAATCGTCTTGTTCGTCTTCCCCACAGGAAGGAGGAAGCGATGCGGCGCTTGTCGACTCTGTTGTCCGAGGGCAGCGAGTTTCAAAAGCGACCTTCGGTCGACCAGTTGGCCGTTGCCCTCAAGCTTCCCCGACGGGACGTACTTCAACTTTTGGACTTGTCTGGAGTTATTGCTTCACTCGATAAGGAGTTGGGCGATGACGGTGGCAATCTGCTTGATCAACTTGAAGACCTTCGTTTTCAACCGGAGGTCCAGTTTGCCGAGGCCAGCCTTAAGGAAGAGGCCTCTGTTATGTTGGCTTCGCTCCCACGACGCGAGCGGGAAGTTCTTCGGTTCCGTTTTGCCTTTGAAGGGGAAAAGCGGAGCACTCTCAAAACCGTTGGACAGAACTTGGGACTTTCGGCCGAAGCGGTAAGGCAACTCGAAAGGCGAGCCTTGGGCCGACTCAGGGTGGAGTTTGCACAGATGGCCACTCCTTGACCCCCGTGGTGAGGTCAGTTATCCTCCTGTAGTGGCCTAGACGGCCCTACCGGGAGGGGTCGTTGTTTCAAGACATGGAAAAAACCCGCGATACAATTCTGCAAGCCATAGAGGATGGCAGAAAAGTGTCAATCTCCAAAGGCCGCGCCCTTCAGATTGGGCCCCTGTGGTCGAGTACTTTGGCCGAGACCCTCATCGCGGTTTACCCTCATTTGGTCGAAGAGGGCTACACGCTAGAAGAACTCTCCCAGATGATGCAGGAAGACGGGAATGAAGGTTCTCGGGATTGAGTCCTCTTGCGACGAGTGTGCCGTTGCTCTAGTAGAGAACGGTTCTAAAATCCTTTCCTCGGTCATTCACAGCCAGATTTCTGCCCACAGGCCTTTCGACGGGGTAGTGCCGGAACTTGCCTCAAGATTGCACGTGGAAACGATTGTGCCGGTTTATCGGCAAGCCCTCAAAGAGGCCGGAGTGACCTCTCGGGAGATTGATGCGATTGCGGTCACCAACAGGCCCGGTCTGATCGGCTCGCTTTTGGTTGGAGTTTCGTTTGCCAAGGCCCTCTCGTTTTCTCTGGGGAAGCCCTTGCTTGGCGTTGATCACATTCTCGCCCATTTATATGCCCCCCATTTGGAAGGGAAGTTGGAATACCCCCACATCGGTCTTTTGGTCTCTGGGGGGCATACCCTGATCACGATGGTGAGAAGCTTTGACGAGGTTGAAGTGTTGGGCACCACAATAGACGACGCTGTGGGCGAGGCTTTCGACAAGGTGGCCAAGCACTATGGACTAGGCTACCCCGGAGGGGAAGCGGTCGACGACCTGTCCCGGTCGGGTGACCCGCTAGCCTACAAGTTTCCCCATTCCCGCCTGGACAAAGGCAACCATCCCTGGGACTTTTCCTATTCCGGCCTCAAAACCGCTGTTATCAACCAATCTGAAAAATTTCTTCAACCGGGTAAGGTTGCATCCCTTGAGAATCTTTGTGCCAGCTTTCAGAAAGCAGCGATCGATGTGCTCTGGAATAAGATCCGTTTACTAGTCGTCTCCACCGGGGTTAGACGAGTGGTGGCCGGGGGTGGGGTGGCGGCCAATTCTTACCTAAGGAGTCTAGTCAACGCGCAGCCAGGTTGGAACGTGTATTTTCCTTCTCTTGCCTTATGTTCCGACAATGCGGCAATGATTGCTGGCTGGGCCTGGGGCGCATTGAGCCGCGGCGACAGAAGCCCGCTTGATCTGAATGCGGAGAGCCGGGTTGCTCGCTTCAAGAGAAAGTATCCGTGATTCGGTGGGCAGCACTTTTGGGGGCCTTACTTTTGGTCTCGTGCGGTGTCCCTAGCAGACAACCAGTCGAAGTGAAGGCAACCCATGCTCTAGTCGACCTTCGTGGCTACGACTTCAAGCACAATGGTCCGGTCTACCCCAGTCATTGGGCGTGGGATGCTGGAACCCTCTGGTCGCCCGCTCGGGGCAGACCTTCCACCTTGCTTCCGCCACGGTATTTACCGGGTCCTGAAACGGGGGGAACCCTCGTGGACGGGTTGTTTAGGCCCTACCTACCGGGTGAGAGTGGCGGCCTTGCGGTCGCCACTGCGCAGGTGACGTTTTTGGTCCCCCCCAGAACGTCCCTGAGGCTTCAAATCGGATGGTTTCCAGGGGCCCAGCGGGTTTGGGTCAACGGTGTCAGAGTTCTAGAGAGGGGAACACCCTCGTTGGACCAAGCCGTCTACCGGGCAGGTGGTTTTGGAGAATTAGTGGCCGTACAACCCCGAGATGGTCTGCTGTCCATCGTCGTAGAAATGGCCACCAACGATCCTTTGGTCTATCATTTCGAGTTGGGGCGTCAATGGCTTTTGGAGTCCTTCGAAACGATGGAATTGGAACGATCGACGGTCCTTTTCTGGCACGGAATGCAGTCTGCTGTGATCACTTTTACCTCTTTGGCCTTCCTTCTCTTAGGGATACTCAGGGGTGGCAGAAAAAACCAGTTGGCTGTTGCCCTGTTTCTGCTCAGTTGCCTCGTTAAGCTTCTGTTCACTGTCGAATTGGCGCAACCTGCAGACTATCTGCTGGCGGGAATTCTGGGTACCAAAGGCTATCTGTTCCTCCATCATGGTTTCAACTTGGCCCCACTACCATTCCTGATATGGGTTCTTTTCCAACAGTTTCCCCGTGAGTTCAGTGTTCGCTTTGCATGGGGATTTACATTGGCTACCCTTGGGGCAGTGATATGGCAGTTGGTTCCACTGTTGGCTTTGGCCGGAGGTTGGGAGGCCATTTACCGCGCGTTCATGCAGTGGAACTGGGCGTTGGTCGTGGGTGGATTTGCGGTCGCGTCACTTTTGGTCGTCCTGGAACGTCTTTCGGTCGTGCTGCAACGTCGTCGGCCTATGGCCGTGTCTTACTTCCTTGCTGGCACGGTCTTGTGCCTATCAGTAATGTTACCCACCTTTCTGAGCTTGTTTTTCCAGACTCACTTCACACTCTATTTTGGTTGGGGCATAGCGTTTTTCTTGATCGTTGTCTCTTGGGACCTGATTAGACTCGACCTCCGGTCTTCAGAAAAACTCATTTGGCGTCTTCGGCGCCGGATTCTGGAACTTTCGGTATTGGGCAACTTCGTGAGCCAGCAGTGGACTTTCCGAATGGGAAAGGCCCAGACATTAGAACTTCGCTCCGGTGACCGCCAGGCCACGCTGGGAAGTTTGGTAGACGTTTCCTGCGAATTAGATCCGGCGGTTTGGCTGACTCAAGCCTCGGGCACGGTGAAAAAGTTTCATGCTGCCTTGTTGAGGAGCCACGCCGAACGGTACGTATGGTTGACCGACCAAAGTCCAGAAAGTGGTCTCGGTATGGCGTTTGAACTCGAAAAGATTCTCCATTCCTTTGGTGCGCAGGCTCGAATTGTGGTGATAGGCACTGTGGGTGAGCTTAGATTAATCGGTGGACCCGACCATTGGTTTTTGTCTCTGCGTCCGTACCCGGAGGTGCACCTCGAGCGGTTGATGAATCTCGCTATGGCAACCAGCGCTGCGGTTGTCGTCGATGGCGGATTGGGACCGGGACTAATAGCAGGAGGATGGCGCAGATACAGACGACTTTCCCTCGAGGGGACGGAAATTGAGGTTTTTGAAGGAGAAGCTGAGCCGTTTTGCGGTCTAAAGTCACAGACTTTGGCTTCGTACGAGGAAGCCCTTGATTGCTTTGCAGCGGGCGACCATGCCCGAGGGAGGGCGTTGCTTGCCGAGGTTCTGCGTCAGAATCCGCTCGATGGTGCGGCTCGTTATTTTCTGAGACTTTCGGACAAGGCCTCTTTAGTTTCCCGTTCGTGATTGAAGCTCTTGGGCTTCACTCAGGCGTAAATACACTGGTCCGGAATGCTCCGTCAGCGGCTGGCTATGCTTCGACACGTTGTCAAGCTGATCCAGTAACGAGACCGTCCAATCGTCGAGCGGAAAGCTCTCCCACAACTCTGGCAACGAAGACCATTGCAAAGCAAGCAGGTGGCCCTGATACCCGGAAACAGCAACCGGCCCGTTCCACACAGCAGCCACTTCTGCGCGCCAACGTTCAGCACTCCAGTCCCGGCCTGGTATAAGCACTCGCGAACCCAAGTATAAGCCTCCATAAAACTTTTGTTTTCGGGCATCCAAGGCGCAGAGGACGGCAGTTTCTGTTCTCGGATAAAGATCCTGCCACGTCTTCGCCATGGCGGCAAGGTTGTCCAAGCCCCAAAGGGGGCGGTTCCAACCCTCCGACAGCCCCTTGGCTGTAGAGAGCCCAATACGCAAGCCAGTGAAACTGCCAGGACCCACACTGACGCCCAAAATGTCTGGGATACAGCCATCGAGAACTTCTTCGAGTCGAAGAAGAATATCTTGGGCGTGGTTGCCCCCGGAGGCAAGGTTCATGGTACGGGTTGTCCCTGAGCGCAGGCCGATAAGCATTCTTTCAGAGCAGGTATCCAAGACCAGAGAGGTCAATGTTGAAACTCCACCGACAGCCTGCGGGCCCTTCCTGCTAATTCCAGCCGCAGGTCCCAACGCACCGCAGGTAATTCTCCTTCCAACCTTTCTGGCCATTCCAAGAAGCAGATGGCGCTAGAGTTCAAGGCTTCCCAGCCTCCCATCTGTTCAAACTCTTGCGGACCAGAAATTCGGTAGAGGTCTAGGTGAAAAACCGGAGTTCTACCCCGGTATTGGTTGATCAGGGCATAAGTAGGGCTCGTGACAGGCTCTTCCACTCCCAGGCCTCTGGCAATCGATTGTACCAAAGTCGTTTTTCCAGCCCCCAAGGGACCATAGAGGCACACCAGTTGGCCCGGTTTCAACTCGGGTGCAAACGCTTTCCCCCATCGTTTGGTGGACGACACGGAGTTCAGTAACACGCTCGTCCCCGCCTTCAGAAAAGGGAACCTTTACGGTCAAGACTATGAATTTCGTCCTCTAGGGATTTCAGAATCGGAACCAGGGGGTATTCAAGGGTATCCACAAAATTAATCCTGATGTCTTTTGAACCTATGGGCGACATCTCAACGACGAACTCGATGCGTTTGGAAAGCAAACTCTGATTGTCGAGCTCAAAGACAGCACTGGCCGTATATTCATTTCTGTAGTGGAGAGGACTGTTCTTCTTCACAATATTGGAGATCCCAGTCAATTTCATACGAGCATTCTAGGGGAGCCCTCAGGGCTGGTCAAGCGAGAAATCCGGAGACAAGGTGTCATGGCAGGCCTGCAAGCGGGGAGCAAGCTCGTACTCGATGAGGTCACAGACCAAGACAAAATCCTCAGTTTCCAATGCCTGACGTACTTCCGCTAAGAATGGCTGGACGCTGTTGCGAAAGTCTATCCAAGAAAATGAGTTCCCTGCCGACTCAAGTGCCAACGGCGCTATCCTGTCAAGATCTTCTAGAACGGTAACTAGTCCGAGCACTTTCTCCACCGCCAGTTTGTCTTGGCCTCTTTGCCACAGCAGGGGTAGGGTATCAAGACCTTGCAACTGTGTGGCGAGAACGCCCAAAGTTCGGGACAAGGGTAGCCTGGGAGCAACCAGCATCTCTTGGCGTTCCAAAACCCTCGCACTGAGGCGTTGCAGAACGTCTTTTACGGTTTCTGTGTTCCATGGTTTTTCCAAGTCGGCGCGTTCGGCAGCATTCCAGAGTCCAAGCCCATCTAAACTCTCTCGAATCGGGCCGAACTCCGAATGAAGGTCGTTAAGGAGCGGGATGTTAGCGGTCGAAACAGCTCGAGAGGCCAAAATAAGGTACTCCGCTACAATTCCGAGTCTGGCCCCCAACTGTTTGTCCTGTGCAACCGTTTCAAGTTCTACCAGCCCCACACGGTCAAGCCCAATCGCTTCACTCTCAGCGGTGGCAACCCTTCCATCGACGAGAGCACCGATCACGACCTGGCCTTGTTGGTGCGCCCACTTCTCCAGGGAGTCCAATAAATCACGCACCGTACGTTCATCCTCGAGGGTCATCTCGACGGGGTTTTGATTGATGACCAGCTTCATGGCGCCTCACTGTCCGGTAGTGGTATTGCCCAAGGAATTGAGCGATTGAGAGTTCTTATTGAGAGAGTTGAGCGAGGCTTCCATCTGACCATATTTGTTTTTTAGATCTTGCTGGTAGCGCGTGAGGTAGTCATTGTAACTGGCAATCTGTTTATCTTTAGACTTAATGTCACCATCGATAGTACTGATATGCATCGAATTGAAGCCTCCCAACTGAGTGGAAGGCTTCAAGAGCTCATCAACACTGAAGGCCGCCCCTGTATTCACGATGAGTGATCCGTCTGTACTGTTGCCAAAGAGCTTGCGGACTCCTTCGAGGTCTTTCGCAATCGACTCATCCAGTCTCGGCTCGTCCAGCTCCAAATAACCGCGGAGCTTAGAGGCGTTCACTTTGTCCCCATTGCCGGCGGCATTGGTTGAAATGCCAACCTGCGACAGCAGGGTAAATTCAGAACCATCGGTGGCATAAGGATTCATAAGTATCCGCTGGAGGCCACTTTTCACCTGATTGAGTGCAATATCACCCTGAAACAACCCGAGATTTGCTTCGGCCTTCTTTTTTTCGTCGTCGGTGAGATAGGAAGCCTCGGTGATGATGGGGGAGGAGGCCGGATTGGAATCACGAATCGTCGTCAGGACCAAGATATCAGTGATCAAACGGTTGTAATTGGCCATGAAGGATATGATCCCATCCTTGATAGCTTTCTTGTCAGGCTCAATCTTCACAATGACAGCTTTTTCAGAAGCATTTTTGAGATTGAGAGTGACACCAGGAATGAGGTCGGAAACTGTGTTGCTGTCACGATTAACTTTGATACCCTCAAACTCTAGGGTGGCGTCGGCAGCCGTTGAGAGCGCGTGTTTAGGAACCATCCCGGTCTTAACCGCCGGTTCAACAAGTGTCAGTTCCGAAATCGAGATCGACCGCGCAGAGTTACCATTGGAAAATTGTAAGGAAGTCAAAGTCGCCGCACCATTGAAAACATAGCTGTACGTGGTTGGGGTTGTTGAATCCGGCAACTCCGGCAGCGCGACTATTCCTTTTTCGGTTACGACCGAAAGTCCTTTCATGGACTTAATCTCCATCGCAGGAGACCCTGCTTGGAGGGGGGGTAACTCACCTTTCATGGGACCGCCGGAAATCGTGATGCCCTCGAAGTTCACTTCAGGAGCGTCGGGAAGGGTGAACAGACGCTTCGGCGATGCAACAGCCTGAGAAATTGGAGGGCCAACCTGTACCGTCATTCGCAGTTCTGTGCCCGGGTTGATGGCCAAAGGTAGATCCTGTTTCCAGGTATTGGTGGCCCCGGGTAGCAGTGTCGATGCCTCGGTCTGCAGCACCTTCTTCGCTCCTTCAGCGGAAACGAGCATTCCCACCTCCTGCAAAGTAGAAAGAGCCTTTTTCTGAAAACCCACCGTGTTTTTTTGACCAACTGGTATGCCTTCCAACTGAAGAAGCTGGGTCTCGGAAGAGTTCTTAATGACCGAAGCCTTAAGGAGGTCGGGTTTCTTGATGTTGATGGCGTCCACAAAGTTTTGAACCTTGCCACCTTTGAAAGTAAAAGATATTTCTTTGTCGCCCACCAAAAAAACGTAATCACCCTGCGCAATGGCCTTGTCGAGGGGAAGCGGGTCGGAAAGGAACCGGTCACTGGCAGCCGCAGAGGAGATCTTCACCGCGTAGCTTCCATTAGACGCCCCTCGGGTCGCCGAAACGGTCAAGGCCGTCTCATCGCCCGAAGTGCCAAGCTTGCTTCCGAAAGGAGTGTTAAAGCCGTACAACGCTTTAGCGGAATCTCGAACATTCTGCATGTACTTATTGGTTTCTTGCCAAACCAACTTCGTGCCTTGCAAAGCCTTTTTGTCGGCCTCCATTTTGACAAGCTTGTTACGCTCGACCTTTACGAGGCTATCAATGATGTTCTGAGTACCGTATTTACTGTTGACGCCAGGGATACTGATGTCTGACATGGCTCTTGTTCTGCCTCCGGGGACGCCTACCGGTGCCGCAAGTGAGGCGCGAACCGGTTCAGATCAGTTTGTTGATCAGCAGCCCTACAGCATCCTTGATGCTCTTGTGCAGCTTCTGCAATTCGACTGCTGGCATTTCCCTGATTAACTTTTCGGTATCTGCGTCAATCACTTTAACAATGATATCATTGGTGTCGTGATCGACGCTGAAAGTGAGCCGGTGATTGATCACTTGGCTCAGCGTGTTCATCTGGGTGACAGTGTGCTGAATCTCCGTAGCAGGCGCAGTTTTCGGCTCCACAACCGGTCGTTGCAAAGCTTGAAAAGCCACTTGAGAAGTGTGAATGGGACTCATAAGTTCAATAGCCATGGTTTCCTCCTGAAAGGAAGGAAAAGGGGGACGCGGCCCCTTTTCCTGTTGAAAAACGTTCTTGAAGAGAAGACGTCCAGAATTCTCTCTTAGGAACGATATTAACCGAGAAGCTGGGTGACAGACCGGGTATTGACATTCGCCTGGGCGAGCATCGCGTTGCCGGCTTGCGACAGGACCTGATTCTTGGTGTAGGACACCATTTGACTGGCCATGTCGACGTCACGGATGCGGCTTTCACTGGCGGTGAGGTTTTCACCGGCGATCTGCACACCCTTGTACGCCATTTCGAAGCGGTTTTGGTAAGCACCGAGATCGGCTCGCTGCTTGCTAATCTTCTCATTGGCGGCATCCAGCTTAGTCAGAGCCAAGTTAGCCGAGTCGGGCGAACCAAGAGATATCGTCTGTCGGCCTTGAGCGGTTTCACTCTGGAGTCCCAGAGAAAGTGCCGTCATCGTGGCTACATAGAGTCTCTTGTTCTGATCAGCGTTGGCTCCCACCTGGATTTGCATTACGGACCCGTTAGCATTGTCTCTGGCGTAAGCACCCGTGAGCATGTTCAAGGTGTTGAACTGAGCGTGCGAGGCGACGCGATTAATTTCGTCGACAAGCTGGGAAACTTCTACCTGGATCTGCTGACGATCGCTCTGGGTGTAGATACCGTTGGCTGACTGAACCGCAAGTTCGCGGACGCGGTGGACAATATCCTGAGTTTCCGTCAGAAAACCTTCGGTCGTCTGAATAAAAGAAATTCCGTTCTGGATGTTCTGTCCGGCTTGGTTCAAGCCACGGATCTGGGAACGCATCTTTTCAGATACAGCCAGACCCGAAGCGTCATCCGCCGCATTGTTAATCCGCTGGCCCGAGCTCAATTTCGAAAGATCCTTCTGAATCTCCGCTTGATTGGTGCCTAGGACACGGTTGGCGTTGATGGCGCTCATGTTATGGTTAATGATCATATTTACCCTCCTGGATTCGTCAAAGGTAATCCTTTACCTTTGCCTTGCCGCCCTGACCCGGAGAAACCACGCGTCGTTTCTCGGCGGAACTGGTCAGACAAGGATCTGGAGTTTCCTAAGAAACTCCACGTCCTTGCCGACCTGGGCAGGTGAACCAGAAGTGCGCTGTCAAAGAACTGAAAAAAAACCAGCAGGGCAGTCTCATGACCGCCCTGCTTTAAGAATAAACCCTTAGCCCAACAATTGCAAGGTCGACTGTGACCTTTGGTTCGCCTGCGCGAGCATGGCGTTGCCGGATTGGACCAAGATTTGGTTCTTGGTATAGTCAACCATCTGCTTGGCCATGTCGACGTCGCGGATGCGGCTCTCGCTGGCCTGGAGATTTTCGGCTCCGATGTCCAAGCCCTTCACCGCAAACTCAAGGCGGTTTTGGTAGGCACCGAGGTCGGCCCTCTGCTTGCTGACCCTTTGGAGGGCAGCGTCAAAGGTCATGATGGCGCGGTTCGCGTCGTCTGGGCTTCCGAGGTTGATTTTCTGACCGTCGCCGAGATTTTTCAGTCCCAGAGCAGTGGCGCTCATTGTACCCACATACACGCGGGTGCGCTGATCCACATTGGCTCCGATGTGAAAATACATCGAGGCGGTAATCGTATTCGTCCCTTCCGCTTTGGCGAACGATCCTGTCAACATGTTCATCCCGTTGAACTGAGCGTGCGAAGCGACCCTGTCGATTTCATCCACGAGTTGGCTGACTTCGACCTGAATCTGTGTTCTGTCCTTCGAGGTATAAATCCCGTTGGAAGACTGCACCGACAGTTCACGCAGACGCTGGAGTATGTCTTGAGATTCCTGCAGGTAGCCTTCCGTGGTTTGGATGAACGAGATTCCATCGGAGGCGTTGCGGGAAGCTTGGTTGAGCCCGCGGATCTGGGAGCGCATCTTCTCCGACACGGCCAGTCCTGAGGCGTCGTCACCGGCGCGGTTGATCCGCAGCCCGGAAGACAACTTCTCCATGCTCTTGGTGACTTCTTTCACGGAGTCACTTTGAACGCGCTGAGCGTTGATGGCGCTCATGTTGTGGTTGATGATCATAATATTCCTCCTTGAATATTACGTCGATTACCCGAACCAAGGTTCGAGAGACGTTGCACAAATCTTAAGTAAGGCCCAATCCGTTGGACCCCCTCACATTTACTGATCGGTGTGGGGGAAAAATACTTTAAGGGAACTTGCTAGGTACTGCACAGTGGCCAAATCAACGGCCGCCTCGAGAGGAGGAAGTAACCCGCACTCCAGTCTTCTGGCATGGAGAAACCACGGGCGCGGTGCGCTTCGCGGCCAAGGCCTGGCAGAGTATTTGCTATCGCCGGCCAATGGAAAGCCCGCTTGGCGGGCGTGAGCACGGATCTGATGGGTTCTTCCGGTGGCTATCCTAACCTCTGTCAGGGTAAGTCCGCCGGCATGGACCAGCGGTACAAACTGAGTGTGCGAAGCACGGCCTTCAGGGTCGACGAACGTCAGTTTGCGCACTTCATCTCTGGTCAAGGGAGACTCTAGCGCAAGCGTTCGGGAGAGCTCGCCTTGGAGTAGGGCCCAGTAAACCTTGTAGACCTCACCATCGACCATTGCCTGTGTAAACTTGCGGGCACCGCGCAGGCTTGCTGAGAACACGACGATCCCGGAGGTGGGCCTGTCGAGCCGATGAAGCGGGCCAGGTCGGAATGAAAGACTAGGTTCCATCCCTGTGGCAAGCCTGATTTTCACCAAATCATCGAGGGATTGTTCACCAGATTTGTCTCCCTGGACCAACAAGCCCGAAGGCTTGTTGATGACCAGGAAATCCTCGCTTTGGAATAAAATCCAGGATTCCTCGAACGGGAGACCCCCTAAGGATCGGCGATTTTCGGGTTTGGCGCCAACACCCGAACCTCCAAGTAACGCATCCCATATTTCCACAGTGTCGCCCTCACAAACCTTAGTTTCAGGGGTCGCTTTTTTGCCGTTGAGCCGTATATCGCCGCGGCGCATAGAGCGGTGAAGGGGTGCAAGTCCGAGCCTCGGAAGCAATTTGCGCACAACAGTCTCTAGACGTCGCCCATGATCGTTTGCCGTTGCCCGGAACTCCTGTCTCATAGCTTAACCTAGCCACGGCACACGGAACGGTCAACCTTGACAAAGGCTTGGAGGGGAGAGAAACTACAGGCGCCCATGGAAACCCTTGCGACGCTCGTCTCAAATCCGATCTTCCTCTCGACCGTGTTTGCTTGGTTTTCTGCCCAATTTATCAAGACCCTTATCGCTCTCGTGCGTTCTCGAGCGCTGACAAACAAGCGAGACCTGCTGATGTCGATGGTTTGGACGACCGGAGGAATGCCTTCAAGCCATTCGGCGGTCGTCAGCGCTCTGACGACCGCCGTAGGCTTTAAAGTGGGTTTTGACTCACCCCTTTTCTTAACAGCCCTCTGTTTTTCGGGGCTGGCCATGCGAGATGCTCTTGGAGTTCGTCAGGCTGCTGGCCTGCAGGCCCGAATGCTCAACCAAATTATCCCCGACCTAAACCTGAAGTTAGGAACCGCGTACAAGCAGGTTAAGGAAATCCACGGCCACCAGGGACCCGAGGTCATCGTAGGAATGCTCTTGGGCATCTTCCTCGCGGCAGCCTTCTGTAATCTGTGATTCAAATGCGGGTACTTATCACGGTTTTCTTTTCTGCAACGGCGTTGGTGGGGTGGTCACTCCCTACTCAGGCTGTCACAGAGATTTCAAACTTCCATGGACTTGAGTTTGTAAAGGTTGACCAGTTGACGGCACGGCTTACCGAAGGAGATCCCCGGTGGGACCCCTGGCTGACCGGACTCCTGAACGACCCTAGGCCTGCGGCTACCCTACATCCAGTGTTCACTCGGCCGCGAATCCTTGCTGGAATCCTTTTTACAGCAACAGCGGTCTTGGTTGGGTTTTTTCTACTTTTGATCCGAAGCCGTCGAAGCTCGCCTTGGGCCTCCGTGGCCGTCTGTGCAAGTATTGCCTTGGTGCTCCTGATTCAGCCTTTTCCGGAAGTTTCCGGGTCAGCCCCCACCTCCGGCCTGTACCGCCAGCACCTTTGGTATCAGCAGGCCTTTCCGTATGGATTGACATGGCTTGACTACGCACCCGGCAAAGCCATTACTCAACCAGCGTATCGGCGGGATGGGGGCAAACTCACAGCGGTTACCGACACCATTTTTGGCCCGGGTGAAGCCTGGGAAGACCAATGGTTTGCGAACAGTCCCGAGTCGAACGCGGTGCGGCTTTTGAATATCCGGTTCCCTTGACGGCCCGATGGTAGCAGGCTATTTTGAGCGAAACCAGAGAGAGGCCCAAAAATGACCAGGAATAAAACCTTTCCCTTGGGCGGTATCGAAGTCGAGTCCTTTCGGCACCTGACGGAAGGCTCGCTCATCCACTCGCTGACACTGCCGTCTCTTGCCGTGGTTCCTTTGGTGCAGTATGCGGGTGCCAAGGCCCGCTGGATTGTGTCGGTTGGTGACAAGGTCGCCGAAGAGCAGGTGCTCGCCAAGGGACTTGGGCCGAACGACCGTGATGTGCATTCCCCCACACCAGGAGTTTTGCAGGAGTTTCGCGAGGTACCGCTCGCCGGAGGCGAAGTGTCGAGCGCCGCAGTGATCCGGCTCGAAGGAGAGTTCCAGCGCACGGGAAAAACGGTGACGGTTCGAGACTGGACCTCCTGGAGTCCCGCGCAACTGCTCGAATGCATTCTCGAGTGCGGAGTGTACCTTGAGTCAAGCACGCTCGATCGGTCTGTGATTCTCCCAAGCCCGGGAAAACCGCTGAAAAATTTGGTCATCAATGGGCTTCAACATGAGCCCTATTTGACTGTTGCCCTCACCCTGCTCGAGGAGCGATTTCAGGACGTGGCGGAAGGGGTTCGCATTCTCAAACAAATGTACTCGCCTGAGCGTACTCACCTCGTCACTGACTCGGGTGACCTCACGAGCCGGTTACCAAAATGGAAAGAACTGATGGAGGGGGTCGAGTTTCCGGAACTTGAGTTCAAGTTTCCCCAAACCCAAGCGGGTTTGCTTCTCAAAACCTTGGAAATAGGACAGGAGAGCCTGGTCATCGATGTCGTCGGAGTACTGGCCATCCGAGATGCAGTGGTTGAAGGGCGACCGCAAATCGAACGCACCATTGTTGTCTCAGGAGGGGGAGCGCGACGTCCCGGAGTGTATCGGGCCCGTATCGGAACTCCACTGTTCCAGTTCTTAAAGAACTCCGGTGGCATTAAACCGCAAAGTGAAAAAATCCTCGTTGGTGGCCCGTTTCGGGGTAGGACAGTTGAGAATCTCGGGAGTCCGGTTGTCAAGTCTACCCAGTCGGTGCTCGTCCTGACCAAAAACGAGGTCAACGCCGGTTCAGAGCGCTCTTGCATCCGCTGCGGTTCCTGCGTGATGCACTGCCCTGTCGGATTGGAACCCCTGAACCTCTATAAGCTGATTCGGCAGCAGAACTTAGATCAGGCCAGACAGGACGGCTTGGAGTACTGCATCGAATGTGGGATTTGTTCTTTTGTCTGTCCCTCGCGTTTGCCCCTCGTTGAGACCTTCCAGGCGGCCAAAGAAGAGTTGGCCCATGAGTAAAACACCCCAAGCTTTTGACAGCCTGACCAGTCTGCGCCTCCATGGGACTCTCATTTTGTCTCTTGCGCCGGTGGCTGTTGTTGCAACGTTCTCGGGAGGGTGGTCAGTAGCCTTTGTGATTTTAACGACCATGCTTGTGGCGTGGGTCACTGATTTTCTGCTGCGCCGTAGTAGCTCTCTTCGCGAACGAGATGACGGTTCCTCTCTTCTTTGGGGCCTCTGCCTTTCCCTTCTCATGCCCCCGGCGGTCCCCTTTTGGATTCCCTGGGCCGGAGTTTTGTTTAGTCTGCTCGTCATCAAGGCCCTGATGGGAGGAAGTGGTTCACCTTGGCTCAACCCTGTTCTCATCGCATGGGCCTTCTGCCAAACTTGCTGGCCCTCGGAGATGGGCCTTGGGAGGGCCATCTCGGGTGCCGGCTCAGCGCAAATTTCCGGTTTTCTGCTGGAGCACCAAAGCACCTTTGATCGCTCGTTCACCGAATGGCTCAATAGTAACGTCCTCTCCTGGATAAATATACAATTGCCTGGCGGCTACATTGACCTCATCAGCGGTCTGGGAAATGGGGTCCATTCCTGGAACGCCGAGGCCGGTGCAACTCTCCTGCTAGCCTCCACTGTGTTTCTCTTGGTGCGTGGCACCATTCCCTGGCAGATTCCTAGCTTTTTTTTCGTAGGTTTTGCGGTTCCCATGGCAGTTCTCGGCGGTCTGCCATCCGGAGCCGGGCTTTTTGCAGGTGACGTTCTCTTTCAGGTCTTTTCGGGAACCTTTCTTCTTGGGATTTTTTTTCTAGCCACAGACACTTCGAGCCGTCCTTTATCGGAGTCTGGACTAGCCCTATTCGGTCTGGGGGCCGGCATCCTCACCTTCTCCCTGAGAACCTGGGGCGCTCACCCCGAAGGAGTGGGTTACGCCATTCTGCTTATGAACCTTCTGGTACCCTGGATCGACACAGCTCTCAAGAAAAAAGTCCTTAACGATTTTCGTTGATCGTGCTACAATCACCCTAAGGATTTATAGTGCGTTTTGCTGACCTCACTGTGGCTTTTCTACTGGCCAACAATGTTCTTTTTTGCCATTTTCTCGGGTTGAGTGAAATGCTCGGGCCCGTTTCATTTCAGAAGATCCTTCGCCGTAGTCTAACGCTTTCGGTAATTCTTGCCGTCAGTAGTGTTTTATTCTGGCTGTTCAACTGGGCCCTTTTGATACCTTTTCAACTCACTTATCTGTCTACGTTTTTTGCTGTAGCGAATGTAGGTGCAGGCTACTGGCTTTATGTCTGGATCAGACGTGCCTTGGGTCGTGAAGGCTCTTGGCCCGACCCCCGGGAGTTTCTGTTCCATAGCCTACTTCTTGGCGGAATGCTACTAGCCGTAGGAGCCTCTCGTGACCTGGTAGAAGTTGTCGGGGTGGTATTGGCATCGGTGGTCGGCTATTCTGTCGGACTAGTATTGCTTCATGCCGTCCTCGTGCGTATGTCTCGGGAGCGAGTTCCGCTTCTCCTGCAAGGGATTCCATTTCAGTTGTTTACGGCCGGTTTGGTCTGGTTAGTACTCAATGGCTTGGATTTTCGGTTTACTGGGCAGGCCGGTTAATGACCGAAAGACGTCAGGTCATTCTAGGCTTCTGCTTCATCCCGTCGGTCTTCTCCTCCGAGGAAGTTCTAGAAGCCTATTACCAAAGCGTCGCCAAGCCTTTTCTCAGTATCGCATTCCGTTTTCAAGACGTGCATTTTGCCGTGTTCTTTTCCGGACCCCTGCTGAACTGGTTGCGGTTGCGCCATTCGGAATATGTGGCTGCCCTTTCGGAAATGCTCAAGAGGAAGCAGGTAGAGGTGCTTGGTGGTGGTTTCTTTGCACCACTTTTGCCCCTGATTCCTCCAGGCGATCGCGTCGGTCAAATAGAGGAGCTAACAACAACAGTTCGCAAAATGTTTGGTAAACGACCTCGCGGTCTCTGGCTTACCAAGACAGTTTGGGATCCCGGGCTCGTGTCGACGATTGCTGCCAGCGGATTGGAGTTCACTTTTCTCGACGAAAAAGAGTTTGAACGATTGGGCATCGAAGGTCAGCGGTTGCACCAGCCAAGGTTGACGGAGTTTCAAGGTCGGTTACTAACGGTGCTGCCCCACCACGCCCGGCTTTCGGCAGAGGTACAGCACGGGAGTTTTGATGGATTTTTGCGCTGGAGCCGGGAAGCCATTGGCCCTGGTCCGTCGCTGCTGAGTATTTTCCATTGTTTTGATTCGCACGAGGGAACCAGTTTTTTTTCTCCCGGTTCCGCTGGATTCGAGGCTTTCCTTGACTTGGTTCGTTCTGAAAATCTCAGCGTAGAGTCTGTGACACCCTCGGTGGTGCTCCGATATTATCCGCAGGCCCTCGAGCGCAGTTACTTCACGGGAACCACCTATGAAGACCTCGCCGCTAGACTAGGTAGAGTGGCACCACCTCAGTCGCGACTTCAAAGCTGGAAACATTTTCTGGCCGACGATAAAGCGGCCAACAGCCTTTACAACAAGATGGTCTATGTCAACTTGCTCGTTTCCTCTCTGCGCGGTGACAAGTACAAAAAAAAATCCGCTTACGAAGATCTTTGGAAGTCGCAAACCAGCTCTGCCTACCTTGGGAGTGCCCAACAGCTAGTTCTAGAGCGGAAGCAGGCCTTTGCCTGTTTGTTGAATGCTGAAGTGCTACTACGAGATCGGGCTACTTTCACCTCGGCTCTCAGCAGTCAGGACTTTGACCTAGACGGTGTCAAGGAATACCTTTTTCAAGGCAAGAGCTATAATTATTACGTCGATTCCTTTGGAGGCCAAGTTTTCGAGTGGGACTGCCTCGATCGTCCCTGGAACTACGTCGACGAAACGGGAGGACGTGGTATCCATCGTCAAGTGTTTGTCGACCGGTTCTTCCGAATCGACCAACCCGAGATCGATTCCGCCCAATTCTATCAGCGTGAATATAAACTTGCTGAACTTTCCCGAGATTCAAAGACCCTGGCGCTTGTAGCCACCGATCACCTCGAGGGTAGAGGCGGTCTGCAACCGATACGCCTTCGAAAAACCTTTATTTTTGATGAAAACACGGTGCAAGTCGACTACGAGCTTGAGCTTCTCGGTGGCCCCGACTGGGAAGGCTGGTTCACTAGCGAAGTGCATCTCACTGCTGCCCATGGCCTGCAGTGGCTCGAACCTTCCAACTCAGTCCCGGTTACCCAAGTCGTTTTGGCTGACAGTTTCCAAAAGAGTCGGCTGCAATGGTCGTGGACTTCGGCAGCGCAGGTTTCGGTTGAAGACGGCAGTGTTCAACCCCGCTGGTGGATGATCCTTCACCCCGGCGAACCTTGGCGCTGCCGTGTTAATCTTTTGATGATGGAAGAAGCGTAAACAGGCTGTCAATCATGTCTTGCACTTCTACCCGGTACATGGTGCGAGCGGCCAGCAGTTCCAGAAATGCCTTCCGGTAGGACTTTTGACCGGCAAGTGATTGTCCCAAATAGAAATGAACCCTAGCTTCGAGCCCTGCCTCAAGATCGAGAGTCAACATTTGGTTCAGCAGATCGACTGAGGACTTCCAGTCTTTTTGAAGGAAATAGGCTTGAACAGTCTGAGAGAGCAACTTCTGATTGCCGGTGGGTCCTTTCGCACTTTCCTCAGCAAGTGTCCGGGGCGCCGGGAAAGCAATCGTCGCAACCTTCACGCCTTTGGTCCAAGCACTGAGGACCTTTTCAGTTTCGGGGCTTACCTTGGCGGGACTTTGTGTCGCAGGTTGAGTCGCCATAACCTGACCGGTAACCGGATCGTTAAAAAACGTGAGTTTAGGAACCGGCAGAGGGCGAAGCGACTGGTCTATCGCCGGCCGCAAAGCAGCCGAAAGAGCGGCTGTCTGCGTGGCTTCACTGACCTTGACCAGCGGAAAACCATAGGCGATTTCGGTGGTGTTAGCGGATGAAAAGGCTCCTGCAGTATTGCTGGCCAAGGCAGAGGCATCGACGACCGAATAGTAAAAGTCGAGCCCGGGAGGGGGCGAGTCTACCCATGGCGACTTTGATCCGGTAGTCGACCCTAGTAGCGTGGCATCTTTGAGGTTTGTCAGTGATTTGACCGGGATAGTTGTGCGGTAGATCGAGACTTTCTTTTCAGCTGGAACGGAACGGAACGAGATTTGCAGAGTTTTACCCGAAAGCGTCACCGTCAGCCCACTCACCGTGGCGGGAGCTTTCGGGTCAGCCGCGGCAGGACCGAGGGCTGAGGTTGTCTTATTGCGGTCTGGAATGAAAAAGTTGCGGCGGTTGCCGTCGGAATCTTTGAGCAGCACCAGGTAGTACGAAGGTGCGCTCACTGTGAGGTCATCGAACTGCATGACGCCCGCTGCTACTGTGGACAATAATTGTGCCGACGGGAGCGAATCTTTCGCGATCTCATTTGGAGAACGCCAAATCTCGTATTTGGCTCCCGTGAACCCAACGGCATCCTTCCACGTAAGCCGAACGTGGCCTGCCACTAGGCTAGCATCAAGCTTGGTTATGTAAGCCTGCCCCTCCTGCCCCGAAAGACCGGAAGCCAACACGAGAAGGGGTAGCAAAATCCAACGGGACAACAATATCACCTGTAAAAGCCCTCTCTAAGGTTCTCGGTCCTGAGACGCCAAAAATCAATCCTATTTGACAGGATTCCCCGAAAGACATAGATTCAGGCTATGTTCGTTTCGGCCGCTTGCGACTATGGAAATGACGACAGTCGCATCAAGGTAGACCAGTTGCTACTGCAGTATGGCTTCCGAAAAGTCCAAAAAAACTTGTACGAATCGACCAGCTTGTCTGAAAAAAACCTAGCGCGGCTGAAGCTAGAAGTTGACAGGCTTACCGACTTCTACGACACCCTGCGCCTCTACCAGTTTCCGATGGAAAACACCCTTGTGATTACCTCGCTCGAGGGAAAAAAATGGAAACGTTCGGTGCTCAAACCTTAGGAGAATCTCATGATCGAAGACCTTCAAAACCGCATCGCACAAATTGGCATCCAAGCGCGTGAAACATGGAGGCGTCTTTGACCCGGACGCCGTCAACCAGCAGATAGAGGACGAAGAAGCCGTTACCCACGACCCTGCGTTTTGGAACGACCAAGAGCGGGCCCAGAGGGTGATGGCTACCATCAAACGACTTCGTGGACGCTTGGAACCATGGAAAGGTTTGCTTCAAGACCTTGATGATTTAGAAACCCTCAACCAAATGGCAATGGCCGAGGGTGATCAGACTCAGGAAAGTGAACTTGTCGCGCTTGTGGCAAAGGTCGAGGAAACCTACCAACGGCGTAAAGTGCTTGAGTTGTTGTCGGATGAGGCGGACCCGTTTGACGCTTACCTTGATATCCATGCGGGCGCAGGAGGAACCGAAGCTTGTGACTGGGCGTCGATGCTTCTGCGCATGTACACCCGCTGGGCTGAGCGTCGCAAGTTCAAGGTGGAAGTCGTCGATCTTTTGGAAGCCGAGGGTGGCGTCAAGTCGGCCACCTTGCAGATTTCCGGCGAGTTTGCCTATGGCTATCTGAAAGCCGAAAACGGAGTTCATCGCCTAGTTCGCATCAGTCCATTTGATGCTGCTGCCCGGCGTCACACAAGCTTCACTTCAGTTTCTATCCATCCCGTCATTGACGACACAATCACGGTAGACATCAAGGACGACGACCTGAGGATCGATACCTATCGGGCTCAAGGGGCGGGTGGCCAGCATGTCAACAAGACCGACTCAGCAGTGCGTTTGACTCACCTTCCCACGGGCATAGTGGTTCAGTGTCAAAACGAGCGTTCCCAACACAAGAACAAGGCCACTGCCATGGGAATTCTGAAGAGCAGGCTCTATGAACATTACAAATTAGAACAGGACAAGGAAATGGCCAAATACACAGCCGGAAAGAAAGCGATCGAGTGGGGATCACAGATCCGAAGTTATGTCTTTCAACCTTACACCATGGTCAAAGACCACCGCAACAAACACGAAACAGGAAACGTAAACGCCGTTATGGACGGCGACATCGATGACTTCATGGAGGAGTACTTGAAGTTTTCGTGGGAGAACAAGAGCTTCGTTCCCGATGGTGATGACGACCTCTAGGCTTGCTCTGGCGGCATTGTGGATTTCTCTCGGAATCCACCTCTGGGCACAGACCGATCCTGCGGTTGTTCCTACCCAATGGACTTGGGCCTATGCCGAGTTTCAGGTAGACCCGACGGGCCCAGCAGATTCACCTTGGCGGATCACCCTTCCGCAGTTGCTGGTCAAGGGCTGGGAACAGCCCGAAAAGCACGTACTTACGGAACCGGAAAAAACAGCTTGGCGAGGTAAAAATCTGGCCCGCCAGCGTTTGGAGATTCAGAAACAGCTAGACCAAAAGGCGCTTGATCGTAGCCGACTGCTGCTTGGTCCCAAAGTAAAGCCTGCCGAGGTAACGGCTGCCGAAAAAGCGATTGCTGATCTTGCGGCACAATTTGAAGCGCTCGATAAAGCAACGCCACAAAGTTTGCCGGAAAGCCTCGTGCTTTCTCGCAAGGACGCTCCGGGACACGAAGGATTTCCCTCAACCAAAACCTCACCGCAAGCTCTCGAACTGGAGTCGGGAGCTTACTACCTTTTGACAGGAAAGGTGAAAATCGTCGCAGGATACCTTTCGGTCTCGGTTTTTTTGACGAGTACCCTCGAAGGAAAGGTTCTGGCTAGTTGGAGTTCCACTTTTGCGCCCGATGAGGCCCCTGAACAGATGGTGTTAGCGAGAAGAACCCTTCAGGAGGTTTTTTTGGGGCGACCTTGGGCCTCCCTGGAGTTGACGAGCACCACCGAAGGAACCTCCGTAGAGGTGGGAAATTACGGTACGGAAACTCTACCATGGCGCGGTGAAACCCTGAGCCCGGGCCCACTTACGCTCAAGATCCATCGTCCCGGACTCGCCACAGAAGTGATGCCGGTTGACCTGCTTCCGGCACAAGTGACGAGGCTCCACCTGCAAGTGCCTGAAGGCGAGGTGCAGACCCTACTGCTGACAAGCGAGCCTAGCGAGGCTTCAGTGACCATCGATAGCCGTCTGCTCGGATTGACCCCACTAAGGATTCCTAGACCACTTTCGACCGCGAGAATAACGGTAAAGCTGGAGGGATTCGCACCGACGGTTCTCGAGCTCGGACCGAAGTCCGCGCCTGAGATCGACGTGGTGCTCCAGGCCCAGACTCCCTCCCCGGATGTGACGGGCGCACGAGACCTTTACTACCAGTTGGCCCTAGCTACGACGTTTTCGATGGCCGGGGCAATGTTCCTGAGGGAAGGTGCCGACCAAGCCTACAAGCTCGCACTCGCCTACGCTAATGGAAAAAGTCTTGACAACTTTGAAGCTGCGAAACTGCAGTACGAGTTTACCTGGTATGTATCCCAGGCAACCTTGGCCTTGACCACTGGTGTTTTTGTTTGGATGATGTTGTCACTCGGTGACTACTTGAACGCTGTGCAGACCCCCATTCCTTAAGGTGCATCATGAAAAAAGGCTTGTTCCAGCAACTCCGTGAAAGGTTCTTTGGTCCCGGAAACCAGGCCGAGTTCGAGGAGATTGAGGACCTTTTGCTGGAAGCCGATCTTGGGTACAAAACCGCCAAGGCCGTGTGCGAAAGTTTGAGGGATCTTGCTAAAAAGGGAAAACTTAAAACCCGGGAACAACTGCGCGGCGCGCTCAAAGAGGTTCTGCGTCCTCTGCTGAAGTCTATGGTTCTGCCTTACAGGCCGGATGGCCTCAACCTTTATCTGTTGCTGGGCGTCAATGGTGTTGGCAAAACTACCTCGATTGCCAAGTTGGCGGCTTGGATGAAAGCAAACGACCGCGGCCCCGTGCTGTTGGCCGCCGGTGATACCTTCCGAGCCGCGGCGATTGAGCAGCTACAACTTCACGGCGACCGGCAAAATGTGAGGGTGGTGGCTCAGGCC
This sequence comes from Spirochaetales bacterium, assembly GCA_947478845.1. GTDB lineage: Bacteria > Spirochaetota > Spirochaetia > JABEVK01 > JABEVK01 > JAIFLN01. Next base: position 60,133 of record CANJXC010000004.1, read on the forward strand.
CACGGCTCAGACCCCGGCGCGGTTTTGTTCGATGCTCTCAGCAGCGCTCAGGCCCGAGGCGAGAAGGTTATCCTCGCCGACACTGCTGGCCGAATGCATAATAAAATTAATCTGGTTAAGGAGTTGCAGAAACTTGACAAGATTGCCGTTTCGAAAGTGAATGGGGGTATCTACCAGAAAATTCTTGTCCTCGATGCGACAACAGGCCAGAACGCTTTCCAGCAGGCCCAGGTTTTTCATCAGGCCGTTGGCGTCGACGGCATCATTTTGTCGAAATATGATTCTTCCGGCAGGGGTGGCATCGCAGTTGCAATTTCTTCCGAGCTCGGCTTGCCTTTTTTGTTCTTCGGAACCGGGGAAAAACCAGCTGATTTTGCCCCGTTCGACATTGAACAGTTCCTTGAAGGGTTACTCGGTTCCGAATGAAGGCCATGCTGCCGGGTGCGTCAACCACCTTGATGGGTTGCCTACTGGTTCTGGCGCTGCCGCTGGGGGCACAAACTCAATGGGTCGTGTCTGATAGCCTTGGTACGACATCGCCAGAAGCGAACCAGCGATCCAAACCGGGTAAAGGGTGGTTCCTGGGAATTGAGCATTTGGGATCACAGGAGAAAAGAACCCTCACTTTTGATGGAGTCGAAAAGAAAGTCTTTGTTCTGGATTTTGATGAGGTGAACCGTCTTACCCGTTCACGAACCTTTCAAGGCGGCGTGATGGTCGATGATCTGAGTTATCAGGCTGGAACAACCTGGCCATCCCGAGAAACTCTATTCAACGATGGTCAGCCCAGCGTGCAATACGAATATGTGTTTGGTCCCGATGGCCTGCGAAGCAGACATGCCACCAATTCCAGCGGAGTTTTCCTCTATGAAGACAAGTTGTCGCGGTTGCCGGACGGTCGGTTGCGCCGCCTCGAGCGCGATGGTCCCGATGGTCCCCTTGCTGAGGTCTCTTGGACCTACAACTCTCAGGGTCTGGCTCAACTTTGGGTGGCAGACGAGGACCTCAAAGCAGCTGGAAGGCATAAGCTGGTCACCTACGGATCTGGTTCGGTTCGGGAGGATCTTCTTGAGAACCTCACACTTCTGCTTTCCCGCGTCACCGTGGATCAAGCAGGGGGAGGGACTACCGAGCGCGAGAGCTCAGGAAAAGAGAACGCAGTGGTGGATAGGGTCAGAGACTCCCGCGGACGCCAAATCTTGGAGACCGTCAGCATACCCGGGCAACCGAACAAGGTGACCCGCTGGAATTGGGACGACAACGACCGCGTGACCCATGAGGAAACCGACATCCCGGGTGGTCTGGAGACGACAGACCTGACTTATGAGGGTGACCAGATTGTGACCGTGCACCGCCGACTGGGAGAAATTACGACCCGGCAGACGGAGGTCGATGGCGAAAAGGTTCTTGTTGAACTCTTCGATCGTGGTGAAAAGTTTCTGGAAGAAGCGTGGCACGGGGGACGAAAAACCGCAGAACGTTACTTTACCGATGGTCGGTTAGTGAGGGAGAGAAAGCTGTGAATGCGGCACTTGGTTTCTTGGCTAGCCGCTACCTCGTGAGTCGCCGCAAGCACCGTGGAATGGGTTCATCGGTGTCTTCCTTCGTGGGGCTTTCGGCGGGCGTCGTGGTTCTCAACTCGGTGCTTTCGGTCATGAACGGCTTTCAGCTCACCTACATTGAGTCGCTCATGGAGGTTTCCTCATCACACATACGCTGGAGTACTGCGGCTCCTCATCAGGAAGCGCTGAGGGCTCTAGAGGGAGTACCTGGAGTGGTTGCGGTCTTGGATGAGACCGAAAGCCAAAGTTTGGTTTCGACCGAGGCCGGAGGGGAGCGGGGGGCCGTGGTTCGTGGCTTTCCCCCCGGTGCCCTCACCCGCGACCGGGGTTTGGCGGCCCATCTGGATTGGGAATCGGGCGGTATGCCGCAAATGGGAGAGGTCGCTCTCGGAAGTGCACTCGCGCACACCCTTGGTGCTTACCTAGGGGGAACTGTGAGGCTCACAGCGCTGACAGGGGCAGGTTTTTCTCTCCTGGCTCCTACAACACTGGAATACCGGCTGGCGGGCACGTTTTCGACGGGTTACTACGATTTGGATGCCACTTGGGTCATTCTACCGCTCGCTGAGGCGCTCGCGGGTTTGGCTGGACCCCAGGACCGCCTTGTTGCAATTAAGCTCAAGCACCCCGAGGATGCCTCATGGATGCGGATCAAGCTGGCCGAAGCGACCGGACGTCCGCCGGGTGAGTTCCGCAGTTGGGATGAGTTTAACAGTGCTTTCTACGGTGCCTTGCGCACGGAAAAGACTTCCATGATGGTTTTGGTAGGGTTAATTTTCCTTGTCGTCGGGGCCAATCTGTATTTCTCCCAAAAACGGGCTGTCTTGGAGCACAGGGAAGACCTCGCCCTGTTGAGGGCTACCGGAACTTCTGCGAGCCGGCTTCGTCTTGTGTTCACTCTCGAAGGTTTGACCGTTGGAACCTCGGCCGCTGTTGTGGGGACGATTGCCGGCTGGGCTTTGTCCCTAGCTCTTGGTTCCCTTGGACTTTTTTCTTCAGAAGCTTTTTATATTCCTGCCGTTCCCGCCCGAATGGTGGTGGATGAGGTCCTAGCCATTGCCGTCGCCTGCATAGCCTCGGCAACTGTCGCGGCGGGACTTGCCTCAGCTCAGGTGCTCAGGGTAGCACCCGGGGAAGTTTTGAAGCACGCATGAATGAGCCCTTGCTTGAGTTCCTCAGGGTTACCAAGGAGTTCAGAGAGACTGCCGAGCCGGTGGTTTTGTTCCGAGATCTCGATTTTGCACTTCAATCAGGCCATTCCGTATCGCTGATGGGGGAGTCGGGAACCGGCAAAAGCACGTTCCTGCAATTAGCAGCGGGTCTAGACACCCCATCCTCCGGAGCGGTTCTGCTGGGAGGCCGTGAAATCAGCTCTCTACCGGAAAAAGACCTCAATGAACTGCGGGCCCAAGGCGTGGGTTTGGTCTTTCAGTTTCATTTTTTGCTCAAAGAGTTTTCGGTCCTTGAAAATGTCCTTCTTCCAGCCTGGCTGGCCGGTACGCCCCGAGTGAAGGCCACCAAGCGAGCCCTGGAACTTCTGGAACAGGTGGGTTTGTCTGCACGTCAGGGGCATTTCCCAGCCCAACTTTCCGGGGGTGAAAAGCAACGGGCTGCTCTGGCCCGGGCCCTGATCAACGACCCTCCTTTAGTGCTCGCCGACGAACCGACCGGTAACTTGGACGAGCGCAACGCTGCCCTGGTCCAGGACCTGCTTTTGCGTTTGGTGGTTGACCACCACAAGACGCTTCTATTGGTTACCCACGACAAAGTCTTTGCCGGCCGGACGGACCTGAGTTACCGGTTGACAGCAGGAAAGTTGGAAAGATCGTGAATCCTCGATTGGGCTTTAAACTTGGTTGGAGGGCCTTTGTTACCAGAAGTGGGGTAGGTGGCGGACGCTTCCTTTGGTCGAGTTCGCTGGCCCTTGCGTTGGGGTTGGTGCCTTTGGTGGTTGTTCTGTCAATTGCCGATGGAATGATCGACAGCATTTCTTCCCGAACCATTGAAACCCTGCTTTCGCATGAACAGGCTTGGCCGGTTACTTTGAACGCAGATCAAGATCTCCAGGAAAAATTGTCGAAGGTGGCTGGCTTCCGTGCCGCGTACCGCGAACAAAGCGGTTTTGGCCTCGCTTATTCGCAAACGGCGCGCTTAGGGGTGACCTTGCGTGGTGTGGAAGACCGTTGGGCAGGGGATCCCGGCGTAAGGAGGTTCTTGAGCGCCGATTCGGGAACCCTTGTGTTTCCCGATCAAGAGAGCCTTTGGGTCGGCCGGGAAGCCTCGGTGAGGCTGGGGGTGAAAGTTGGCGACCAGCTCAAAGTCCTGACCACCCGCACGGGCGGTACTCTCAGAATCCCTCGGGTTACAACGTTCACCGTTCGCGCTATCGTTAGCGTGGGGTATCAGGAACTCGACCGCTTATGGGTGTTCCTTCCCGTCGAGACCTCCGTGCGCCTGCTCGACCCCCTTCAGAATCCTGTTTTTTTCGGTATCAAGAGTGACCGCCCTCTTTCGGAGACACCGGCTTTTCTGAAGCAAGTGCGTGAGGTCCTTGGCCGTAACTGGCAGGTTTATAGTTGGCAGACCACGGGACGTTCTCAGTTCCTAAACTACCAGGCAACCCGCTTCCTTCTGCTTTTAGTGATGGCCCTTATTGTTTTGGTGGCAGGAATCAATATCGCCACCTCCATGGTGACTTTGGTCCGCCAGCGCCGAGAAGAGACCGCTATCCTAAAAGCCCTCGGGGCGTCTGTTGGCCTGGTTCGGTTTCAGTTCCTCGTTCTCGGACTCTGCGCCGGATTGCTCGGAACTTTGGCAGGAATAGGGCTTGGAGTACTTGCCGCTGTCGAGATCAATGCGCTTGCCTTCGCTTTAGAAGCAGTTTTAAATGGTTTCTCAGCTCTACGTGCCTGGTTGATGGCGACCGATGCGACTTTTGTGCATCTGCTGAACCCGGCCTACTACCTTGAAACCCTGCCGGTCAAGTTTGACCTTGCTCTGCTGGCTCTAGTCGCAGCCGGAAGCGTCACCTTGGCCGTGGTTGCCTCAGCTGTCCCAGCGTTTCAGGCTAGCCGACAACGACCGATTGAGGTTCTTCGGCGGGTATAGGGTCTCAAGCACCGGTCACTTTTTTCAGGTTGGCCATCAGATTTTCCAAATCGTCCACTGTGGCGTCCTGCTCGGGGGTTCCATCGGTGACGTTGAGAAGAGCCCCGGGTATTTCCGTCAGAAATGGACTAGGTTCGGGATGAAAAGTTTCTTTAAGTGTGCGGCGGGTGGTGCAGGCCGTCATGTAGAGCTTCTGTCTGGCCCTCGTGATCGCCACGTAGAACAGTCGCCGCTCTTCTTCCACCATGTGAGGCCCCTCTTCGATGCTTCTTTCGTGGGGAAGAATTTTGTCTTCGACCCCCATTAAGAACACAACGTTGAACTCGAGTCCCTTGCTGGCATGAATAGTCATCAGGCTCACCGAGCCCTTGTCTTCCTTGTCGTTTAGGTCATCCCGGGTGATGAGGGTAATGCGGTTAAGGAAGCTCATGAGGTCGGTACGAGGGGCTTCAGGGTCATTCTCCCAGTCGTCGAGGAACTTCATCAGGCTTTCTACATTCTGCCATTTCCATTTGGCGACCTTGTCGCTGTTGGGGTTGTCGGCCAGCAGGAACTCCCAGTATGCAATGTCTTCCAGTAATTCCTTGAGGTGCGCCGCGAACTTTCCCTTCGGACTTCGTGCCCGCTCGCGGTAGTCACCTATCAACTCCAAAAACTCCGAAAGGTCGGCCCGCGCCTGGTCAGAGATTGGCGCTTGTTCGCTCAGAAGGATGTCTTTCAGGGCATCAAAGAGTGAGATCGACTTCAGCTGGCTCACGCGGTTGAGCGTTTCCAGGAGAACTTTGCCGGCTCCGCGACGGGGGGTGTTGAGCACCCGAAGGAAGTTCACGTTATCGCGAGGGTTTGTGAGCACGCGAAGGTAGGCAATAACGTCTTTTACTTCCTTTCGCTGGAAGAAACTCGTACCGCCGGACATCTTGTAAGGAATATTTGTCGCCAGCAATTGCATCTCAATGTTCTTAGTCAGGCTGTTGGTCCGCACCAAGATACCAAAATCGTCGTATTTCCGGTTCTCTCGGAAGACTAGGGTTTTGATGGTTTCGGTGATAAACTGGGCTTCCTTCGTTTCATCCTCAGGGTGGACGAGTTCGATCGCCTTTCCGGCATCCGCCTGCGTCCATAAAGCTTTTTCCTTTCGGTTGGTATTGTTCAGAATCAGCGCGTTTGCGGCCGCAAGGATGGCTCCAGTCGAGCGGTAGTTCTGTTCCAGCTTGATCTCTTTTCGCTCGGGAAAATGCTGCTCAAACAAAAGGATGTTTTCAAAATTGGCCCCCCGCCAACTGTAGATGCTCTGGTCGTCATCCCCCACCACACACAAATTGTGGTGTTCACGGGCCAAGAGTTCTACGAAACGAAACTGGGTGATGCTGGTATCTTGAAACTCGTCGACCATGATGTAGCGGTAGCGCTCACGGTACTCTCCCAGGATGTCGGCATGTTTTTCAAACAATTCCAGCGGTTTGGTAATCAGGTCGTCAAAATCCACCGCATTGTAGAGCATCAGGTGCTCGGCATATTCCTGATAAAGTTTTTTCACTTCGCTAGGTTCGTCACTCCAGCCCTTTCGCTGGCTCTTGACCGCGGAAATCTGTTGCGCGATGGCCTGCAGTTCGGCCAACTCCCAACTCTGTTCAAGCACCCGTGCGCACTCCTTGAGCAGGGTGAAGCTATCATCGGTGTCGTAGATGGTGAAGTTGGGCCGGTAGCCCAAAGCCTCACCTTTTTCCCGCAGGACCTGCACACCAAAGGCGTGAAACGTGCTCACCGTTAGATTGGTCAATTTTCTTCCCGTAAGCTGTTTGGCGCGCTCTTCCATTTCCCGTGCGGCTTTGTTGGTAAAGGTGAGGGCCAAAATAGCACTCTGGGGGATGTGGCACTCGAGCATGTGAGCGATTCGAAAGGTGATGACCCGGGTCTTACCGCTGCCTGCTCCGGCGATAATGAGCAAGGGGCCGTCAATCGTGTGAACTGCTTCGTCCTGTTCGGGGTTGAGCCCCAAGTCGCTCGTTCGCATGCCAAAGGTATACGGAATATCCTTCAACCGGGCAAGGCGTTGGAGCGAGGGGTCTTGACGCCGTTCTTAGGTTGGCGAGGCTGGAGTTGGCGATTCTGGCATGGCGGAGGCTTCTTTATCATTTGTCTTTTCGTGTGTCTTTTCCCTTTTCAAGCCCCGCTCCTTGAGGAAATCTAAAACAAGAAGGGATAGAACTGATTCGAGCTGAGTTCCAAGAATCGAAGATGAAGCGCCGTTTTGTTCGTGATGCTGCTCCTTTTCATGTTTTTGTATCTTCAACCAGAGGCGTTTATTGGTCGAAAAAAGGAGAATACAAAGGCAAAGAAGCATGAAAATGAGAATCGCTCCTATCGACGGAGTCAAGACAGACCCCCCTTGGTCGAGTCGATCGAGAATTCTTTCAACAAGTTGCGCCATCCCGACACAGAACAAGGCAAAAGCTCCAATCATAACCAGAACTAAAATGAGCACGCGTCTTATTTGATTAAGAATTGTCGCCGACAGTTTTTGAGTGCGATCACCGAGTAGGCTCGTTCGGCCCATAACCAGACTGATAAAGAGCTCGGCAAGATTTGAAAAATCCATTTAGGACTTCCTGTTTATCAGAAATAGTCTCGCAAAGACAAATCCTAATCCGACCCCTATCGCAAGAGAAGTTAACGGATAGGCTCGAATAAACTCACTCGATTTTTCTTTGGCTTCTTTAAGGCTCTTCTCCAGTTCTTCTAAGTCTTCAGGCTTCATTCCGGAGAGACTGCCTAAAGTAGAATCCACAGAAGTGTGCTGTTGTTCACTCATTTGAAAACCCCCATTGATGGAGAACTTGCTTTTAGCCCTAAGCAACAGATTGACTAAACGTCAACGCCGAGCATGACAGATTTGCCGCAAACAACTGTGGCTGTCAACCTCAAACTTGACGAGGGCGGGTCGGGGGAGATGTTGAACAGACTCCAGGAGTTTCTTGGCCCTTACAATGACAAAGGCCAGTTCAGGGCTCATGGTCTTGGGAAAGTTTTGGAACTGCTCACACGGCGCTTGAGGCCCTGGTAGAGTTCTCTGTCCAACGAGGGGAAAGCTCCGAAGATCCGGAATCGAAATCGCACTCGCAGCTCGGCCGTAGGCACCGTCAACAGGTGCAGGAACTCTCACAGAGGTTGTAGCAAGGAGTAAACAATTCGCACCGGGAGGAAAATTGCAAAAATCCTACATTGTTGTCAGAAACAAGGCCTATTTCATGTCAAAAACCCGGCTGGATTGACGGCGTTGGTGATTTCTGCTTTACTTTTTCACGATGAAGTACTGGCAGGAGCTATGGAAAGACCGTGTCTACTCAGTTCTAGCCCCCCTGTATGATCATGCCGGCTTGACGCTCTCGTTAGACCAGCTCTTGGCTGAGGTTCCGCCAAAGTCCGAAATGGGCGACCTCGCTCTTCCGACCTTCCCTCATGCGAAAGCCTTAAGATCAGCGCCCCCTCTCTTGGCCCGCCAAATTGCCACCGCGCTTGAGTGTTTTGCCGATGAAGCCACCATCGTACCACTTGGCCCTTACGTGAACCTGCATTTTGTCCGTCCACAGATCGTGTCCCAAGTGTTAGACGCCGTATTGGAACAAGGCCCGTCCTACGGGAGGAGTTCAGCCCTGCTCGATAGGCGGGTCATGCTCGAGTTCTCGAGCCCGAACACCAATAAACCGCTTCATATCGGACACCTGCGGAACAACACCCTCGGTGAGGCGACCTCCCGAATTCTGCGGGCAAACGGGGCCCAAGTTTACAAAGTAAACTTGCTCAACGACAGGGGAATCAACATTTGCAAGTCCATGCTCGCCTACACCGAGTTTGGTGTAGGCAAGACCCCTGCCAGCGAGGGCATCAAGCCGGACCGTTTTGTTGGCGATTACTACGTGAAGTTCGGCCAGTGGTCCGAAAGCGACCCGTCCGTCGAAGCACGGGCCCAAGACCTACTGCTCAAATGGGAGTCCGGCGACCCTGAAGTTCATGAGCTCTGGAAGACCATGAACAGTTGGGCCTTTGAAGGAATTACTCAAACCTACGCCCGCCAGGGAATTGCCTTTGATCGATTCTACCGTGAGTCAGAAACCTACCTGATGGGAAAAGATGAGGTGCTAAGGGGCTTGGAAGCCGGGAAGTTCCAACGCCGTGAGGACGGAGCCGTGGTCATTGAGCTCCCGTGGCCTGATAACTCCAAGGATTCCTCGGGTGCTACCAACGCTGTAAAAGTACTCTTGCGACCGGATGGGACCACGATCTACATGACCCAAGACCTGGGAACTGCCATCCATCGCCACGGAGATTGGGCTTTCAACCAGTTGGTTTACGTGGTGGCCAGCGAGCAGGATTACCATTTCAAGATTCTTTTCCATTGCCTGCAGGTTTTGGGGCACGAGTTCGCCCACAACCTGTTTCACCTCTCTTACGGGATGGTAAAACTACCCGACGGCTCGCGAATCAAAAGTCGGCAAGGAACAACTGCCGACGCTGACGACATCCTCGATGATTTGGAAGCCGGTGCTCTCGAAGAAATTCGCAGCAAAGGTAGGGAAGGGGACCTCGAGGATGTTGGGGCTGTAGCTTCGGCCATTGCTAAAGGTGCACTCCATTATTTTCTCCTGCAGGCCTCTCCGTCCAAAGACATGATTTTCGACGCCAAGGAATCGCTGAGCTTCAACGGAAACACCGGGCCCTACCTCCAATATATGGGAGCGAGGCTGACGGCCCTTTTGGCTAAAGTCCCGCCTGAGTCTTTGCCCAGCGCAGGGCCTTGTCAGCTCCTCGAAGGGCCAGAGGAATGGGAGCTTGTGAAATTGCTGGCAAACTACCCCGAGCTGGTCCGACAAGCCGGGCAAGGGCTCGATCCCAGCCTTCTGGCTTTTTTTGCCTACGATCTGGCCAAAAGTTTTAGTAAGTTCTACCACGATCAACCGGTTCTCAATGCGCCGGAGCTTGGGCTGGCACGCGAGCGGGTTAAACTTTGCGCCGCCGTGCTTCAAGTCCTTAAGAATGTCTTCGATCTCCTAAACATTCCGTATTTGCGGAGTATGTGAACAGGCTAACAAGGGGAAATACGATGTCCATGGTGCAACGGCCCGAGAAGTCGGGACTCTATGATCCACAGTTCGAGAAAGACTCTTGCGGGGTGGGTTTTTTGGCCCACATCAAGGGCAAGCGGAGCCATCAGATTCTGTTGGACGCTTCGAATATTCTGTGCCGGATGGATCACCGCGGTGCCCGCGGAGCGGAAATCGATACCGGCGACGGCGCGGGAATCCTAACGGCTCTTCCATGGGAGTTTCTGGAAAAAGTAGCCCTACGCGACGCAGGAATCCAGCTTCCAGCCCGAGGCACTTGGGCCGCAGGTTTGGTGTTTCTGCCCCAAGACAAACGGGAACGCGAGGCTTGCAAAGCCGAAATCAGCGATGTTGTCGCTGCGCGAGGGCAAAAGCTGCTCGGTTGGCGACGCTTGAAAGTCAACAACTCGACGTTGGGGCCTTCTGCCAAAGCCGCTGAGCCGGTTGTCGAAAACCTTTTCGTGGGAAGTGCGGCCGGAGTATCGGCCGACGATTTTGACCGCCAACTGTTTCTCATCCGCAAGAAATCTACCCACCGGTTGCGGGGTCAGTCTGGATTCGACACCCAACATTTCTTCTACATCAATTCGCTGTCTACCCGCGTCATGGTCTACAAAGGCATGCTGACACCCGACCAAGTGTGGAGCTATTACGATGCCGACCTTTCGGACCCTGACTATACGACTCACTTGGCCATGGTTCATAGCCGGTTCTCGACCAATACGTTCCCCTCTTGGGACAGGGCTCAGCCCTTGCGCTGGATGAGCCACAACGGTGAAATCAACACGGTTCGTGGCAACATCAATAAAATGTTCGCCCGACAGCAGAGCCTGCGCAGTGACCTTTTTGGACCCGATTTGACGGAAGCCTTTCCCATTATCGAACCCGACCTTTCCGATTCCGGCGATTTCGACAACGTGCTCGAACTGCTTGCCCTCAGCGGACGAAGCCTGCCGGAAGCGGTGATGATGATGATTCCCGAAGCTTGGCAAAACCACGAGTCGATGGACGCCGGCAAGAAAGCCTTTTACCGGTACCACAGTGCGATCATGGAGCCTTGGGATGGTCCGGCAAGTATCGCGTTCACCGATGGGAAGGTTATCGGAGCCGTTCTCGACCGCAACGGTTTGCGCCCTAGCCGCTTTTATGTCACTAAGGACGATTTAGTCATCATGGCCAGTGAGGTCGGGGTGTTTGAGATTCCGGAGAAAGACATCCGGCAAAAAGGTCGGCTCCAGCCAGGCAAGATGTTTCTGGTCGACTTCGAGCAAGGGCGCATTATTGACGACGCCGAACTCAAAGCCCAGATTGCTTCCAAGCGCCCGTACGCCGAATGGATCAGCAAACAGCAGGTCACTTTGGCGGACCTGAAGACCTCCAAGGCGTCCCACGGTTTTGACGCCGAATCCGTCAACCAGCGCATCAAGGCCTTTGGATACACCCATGAGAGTCTCAAAGTCATCCTCAAACCGATGGCAGAAAACGGCCAGGAGCCGCTGGGTTCCATGGGCAACGACGCCGCACTAGCGGTACTGTCCGATAAGCCGCGGGTCATGTACGACTACTTCAAGCAGTTGTTTGCCCAGGTGACCAATCCTCCCATCGATTCCATTCGGGAAGAGATTGTTATGAGCCTCGAGTCTTACATAGGGCCCGAGCACAACCTCCTCGAAAGTACAGAAAAACACGCCCACAGGCTCAATTTACCGAATCCCCTGCTCACAAATGAGCAATTGTCTGCCCTCCAGCATGCTCAGGTTCGTGGTTGGAAGACGAAAGTCGTTGATATCACCTACCCGAAAACCGAAGGCGCAGCAGGCTTAAAATCAGCTCTCGAGCGTATCACCCAGGTGTCAGAGGTTGCTCTGGAAGAAGGCTATTCTTTGGTCATCCTGAGCGACCGGGCGATTTCGGCCCATCGAGTTCCCGTCTCGGCGCTGCTAGCCACCGGGGCGGTTCATCACCACCTGACACGTCTGCAACGGCGCAATCAAATCGGTCTGATCGTCGAATCAGGAGAGCCACGCGAAGTTCATCACTTCTGCATGCTTGTCGGCTACGGTGCCGATGCGATCAACCCCTACCTGACCTTTGAAACCCTCGAGAGAATGCTGCTCGACGACCGCTACGACGGCGCGCACACCCTCCCTGAACTGATGGATCACTACCTGAAAGCAGTTGCCAAGGGCATGCGCAAGGTTTTTGGCAAAATGGGAATCTCAACCTTGGAAAGCTACAAGGGCTCGCAGATTTTTGAAGCCGTTGGGCTCGACAGCGAGGTCATCGATCTGGCCTTTGTCGGTACCTCGAGCCGCATCAAGGGCGCAGGGTTTGAGGTGTTGGGCACCGAGGCTCTCCAGCGTCACGCCTTCGGCTACCCAGAGGGCAACCCCGACCGATTCGACTCCCTACCGAATCCCGGTGACTACCACTACCGTTTTGGCGGTGAGAAGCACATGTGGGATCCGGAATCCATAGCCGACCTGCAACGAGCCGTTTGGCAGAACGACAAAGCCGCCTACCAGCGGTTTTCTGCCCGTCAGGCCGAACGTTCCACGAGTCAGGCAACCTTGCATGGTCTGTTCAAGTTCAAATCGAGCACCGCTCCGATACCTTTGGAACAGGTTGAGCCGGCCAGCGCCATTGTGAAGCGTTTTGTCACTGGGGCCATGAGTTATGGTTCCATCAGCCGCGAGGCCCACGAGACTCTGGCCATTGCCATGAACCGCCTTGGTGGTAAATCCAACACCGGTGAAGGCGGCGAGGACGTTGAGCGCTTCGCTCGGTTGCCCAACGGCGATTCCAAGCGCTCCGCGATCAAGCAGGTGGCTTCTGGTCGTTTCGGTGTCAGCATCAACTACCTGACCAATGCCGATGAAATCCAAATCAAGATGGCCCAAGGCGCAAAGCCCGGTGAGGGTGGTGAGCTTCCTGGTGACAAAGTCGACAAAAACATTGCCAAAACCCGCAACTCAACCCCGGGAGTGGGACTGATCTCACCCCCCCCGCACCACGACATTTACTCTATCGAGGACCTTTCTCAGCTGATTTTTGACCTCAAGAACGCCAATCCGAAGGCCCGAATCAGCGTGAAATTGGTTTCCGAAGTCGGTGTGGGAACTATCGCCGCCGGGGTGGCCAAGGGTAAAGCCGACCACATCCTGATTGCCGGCCACGAGGGTGGCACGGGAGCTTCGCCCCTGACGGGCATCAAAAATGCAGGTCTTCCCTGGGAACTCGGGCTGGCAGAAACCCATCAGACCTTGGTGATGAATGATTTACGCTCCAGGGTTACCATCCAAACCGACGGCCAGTTGAAAACTGGCCGTGACGTTGTCATTGCTGCGCTGCTAGGTGCCGAAGAAATGGGTTTCGCCACCGGGCCTCTGATCGCGTTAGGCTGCATCATGATGCGCAAATGCCACAAAAATACCTGTCCAGTGGGTATAGCCACCCAAGACGCCAGACTGCGTGAACGGTTTAAGGGACAGCCGGAACATGTGGAGCGCTACCTCACCTACATCGCGGAAGAGGCTCGAGGCATCATGGCAGAGCTAGGAGTCAGTAATCTCAACGACTTGGTTGGCCGAGTTGACCTCTTGGAAACCGATGCGGCGGTTCTCCACTGGAAGAGTCAAAATGTCGACCTGACACCCTTGTTGGCCATGGCGAAAAAGCCTTACCCAGGTGCGGGGGTCTACAAGACTCGAGAGCAGCATCACGGTTTGGAGTCAGTGCTCGATACCAAACTTATCGTGGAGGCCAAAGCAGCCATCGAGTCTCTGACCAAGGTTGAGCTGAAGCACAACATCAGTAATCTCGACCGAGCCTGTGGAACCATGCTCAGCCACACGATCGCCAAGAAACATGGGGCATCCGGACTTCCCGACGACACTATCCGGGTGCATTTCACTGGGCACGCGGGGCAAAGCTTTGGGGCTTGGCTTTCCTCCGGTGTTACCTTTCGCCTTACCGGCGATGCCAACGACTATGTGGGCAAGGGACTTTCCGGAGGGCGCATCATCATCGCACCACCGGCTGACGCAGGGTACAAACCGAGCGAAAACATCATCATCGGCAATGTGGCCTTCTACGGGGCCATCGAAGGTGAGGCCTTCATCCGGGGTGTAGCTGCCGAGCGGTTCTGCGTACGAAACTCGGGAGCCACGGTGGTGGTCGAAGGCGTGGGCGACCATGGTTGTGAGTACATGACTCGTGGGGAGACCATCGTGTTGGGACCAACCGGCCGAAACTTTGCCGCCGGCATGTCGGGCGGAATCACTCACGTTTGGGACCCACATCATCAATTGAAAACCAACATCAACCTGCAGATGGTCGAGCTCGAAGTCCCAGAGGATGTCGATCTTGTCCGGGTAAAGGACCTAGTGTCACGCCACTTCAAATACACAGGTTCTGATGTTGCCGAGAAACTTTTGGCCGACTGGTCAAAGCACAGCAAAGAGTTCGTTAAAGTGATGCCGGTGGACTACAAGAAAGTCCTTCGCGCGCAAAAAGCGGCCACCGCCGCGGAGGTAAAGTGATGGGAAAGCCCACGGGATTCCTCGACTTCGAACGCCAGAAAGTGAAAGATCGCCACCCCCGGGAGCGGATGGGCGACTTCAGAGAGTTTCTGGTGCCCCTGAATCCAGCGGAGCGAAGGACGCAGGCTTCGCGCTGCATGGATTGCGGCGTGCCCTTCTGTCAATCCAACTACGGGTGCCCGGTTGATAATCTGATTCCGGAATGGAACGATTTGGTGTACAACGGAAAAGACTACGAGGCCTTCACCCGCCTGCGCAAAACCAACAATTTTCCCGAGTTTACCGGGCGGGTATGCCCTGCCCCCTGCGAAACCGCCTGTGTCCTTGGGGTCACTAGTCCTGCCGTGACCATCAAGGACAACGAGGCCTGGATTATCGACAACGCCTATGAAAAGGGTTGGATGGTTCCGGTGCCACCCACCAGCCGCAGTGGTAAGAAAGTGGCGGTCATAGGATCCGGCCCTTCAGGCATGGCTGCGGCCGACCAACTGAATCAAGCCGGCCATTATGTGACCGTTTTTGAGCGTAGCGACCGGCTCGGTGGATTGCTCATGTACGGAATCCCCAACATGAAACTCGACAAAGAACTCGTAGAAAAACGTTTTGGGCTGATGGAAGCCGAGGGCGTGGAGTTCCGAACCAACACCTTTGTTGGAAAAGACGTGATGGCTGACCAGTTGGTCAAGGATTTCGATGCCGTTCTTGTGGCCACAGGAGCCACCAAACCCCGCGATTTGAACGTTCCCGGGCGCCAATTGAAGGGCGTCCACTTCGCCATGGAGTTCCTGTCTGCCAACACCAAAAGCCTTTTGAGCAGCAACCTGTCCGACGGCAACTACATTAGTGCCAAGGGGAAAAAAGTCATTGTGATTGGCGGTGGAGATACAGGCAACGACTGTTTGGGAACCTCGCTCCGCCACGGTTGCATTTCGCTCGACAACTTCGAGGTATTACCTCAACCATCCGAGGGTCGCACCGAAGAGTTCCCCTGGCCAACCTATCCGCGTTTGTATAAAGCTGACTATGGCCACGCCGAAGCCGTCGATAAGTTTGGAAAAGACCCCAGGGTGTATTCCATCAGCACCAAAGAGTTCTTGGGCAACGATCGTGGAGAACTCACCGGCTTAGTCACCATCGACGTTGCTTGGACCAAGGACGAGAAGGGCGCTTGGAAGATGGCCGAAGTAGCCGGAAGTGAACGCACTTGGGAAGCCGATCTGGTGTTTCTGGCTCTAGGTTTTCTAGGCCCCGAGGAAACTCTCGTCCAGCAATTGGGGCTTGAGCAGGATGCGAGGTCCAATGTCAAAGCCACTTATGGCAAGTTTCAGACCAACCATCCCAAGGTTTTTGGCGCCGGTGACGCGCGTCGTGGGCAGTCGCTGGTCGTATGGGCGATCAACGAGGGAAGGGGAGCCGCACGTGAGATCGACAAGTTTCTACGTAGTTGACCCTTGTCACGCTCCCAGCATTGTGCTATAAGCAACTCTGCTATTCTTTCCACAGAGGGATTTTATGTACGCGCTGGTAGAAATAAAGGGACATCAATTCAAAGCCGAGAAGGGTGCTGTCCTGCAAATCGATCATGTGGCTGCCGAAAATGGAGCAGCCCTAGAGTTTGAGACCGTCCTCTTGGTGAGTGACGACAAGGGTGTGCAGATTGGTGCCCCTTACATCAAGGGTGCCAAGGTCACAGCCTCAGTGAGTTCGCAAACACGCGGTCCTAAGGTTATCTCCTACAAGTACAAACGTCGCAAGAGTTACCACCGGACGGTGGGAATCCGGGCTATGTACACCTTGGTCAAGATCGAAGATATCGTCTTGGCATGATTGAAGTTTCGGTAGGGTTGTCAGCCGACAACCTTGTCCGCGACCTGAATTGCAGCGGACACGCCGGTTTTGCGATTAAGGGTACTGACATCGTCTGCGCAGCATTTACCTTAATGTTGCGTACCTTCGTTCGTACCTGTGAGAGCTATCCGGAAACGGTGTTCAAGGTCGTGTCAGATGCTGAAGGCGACTTCAAACTGCAATTCGATGAGGTTCCAAGAACCGAGTTTTTTAGGGGTGTCTGCTGGTACTTCCTGCGGGGCCTCGATGATCTGAGCAGGGATTTTCCTGGGCAGGTCAATATTTCGTATCAAGAAACTTGAGAGAGGTAGTCAAATGGCACATAAGAAAGGCGCGGGTAGTTCTAAAAACGGTCGCGATTCCAATCCCAAGATGCTGGGAGTCAAGCGTTTCGGTAGCCAAAACGTGAAGGCGGGAGAGATTCTTGTCCGCCAACGAGGCACGAAGTTCCACCCGGGTGAGAACGTTGGCCTAGGCCGAGACCACACACTTTTTGCCCTTGTGGCCGGAGTGGTGAGTTTCCTCGAGCGCCGCGGCAAGAAAACCGTCGCCATCATCCCCGTTTCGGAATAGCCTCGTCAATTGGAAGGCTTCGTTGACGAGACCATCATCGAAGTCTCTTCCGGTCACGGTGGGGCTGGTTCTGTTTCTTTTCGAAGGGAAAAGTATGTACCTTTTGGGGGCCCTGATGGGGGAGACGGAGGTCGTGGCGGTGACGTCGTCTTTCAAGTGAAGGAAAACCTGAAAACCTTGGCACACCTTCGGATGCGGCGAACGTTTCATGCGCAAAATGGTCAGCCGGGTCAGGGTGAGAGGCGTTTCGGAAAAGACGGCGAGTCGGTCTTTGTCACAGTACCCCCAGGAACCCTGATCAAAAGAAAAGAAACCGGAGAACTCCTTCACGATTTTTCCGAAGATGCGGAGCCACAGTGGGTGTTCCTGACCGGCGGCCGTGGTGGACAGGGAAACTGGCACTTCCGTACCAGCCGCCATCAAGTTCCCAAGCATGCCCAGCCGGGATTGTCCGGCGCTTCGGCCTCGTTGCAAATCGAGCTCAACATTATTGCCGACCTAGGATTTGTGGGTTTTCCCAACGCTGGTAAGTCGACCCTCTTGTCCTTGCTAACCAATGCTACACCGAAAATTGCAGCCTACCCGTTTACCACCAAGATTCCTAATCTAGGCGTCATGCGGATCTTTGATCAGGATGTCGTGTTGGCAGACATCCCGGGCATTCTTGAAGGCGCCTCGCAAGGTCTGGGCTTGGGATTGCAGTTTCTGAAGCACATCTCGCGAACCAAAGGACTTGTCTTCCTCATCGATCTCTCCGAAGAGGAATATGCGCTGTCGTTTGCCACTCTTCTCGAAGAATTGCGGGAGTTTTCTGCGGTTCTGGCTACCAAGCCCAGGGTTGTTTTGGGATCCAAGACTGATCTGGACGAAGACGGTACCCGCCTTGAAGCGCTGAAAGCCTCGCTACCGGGTGAGACGGTGCTAGGGATATCCAGTTTTGCCCGGGAACGGTTGGATGATGTCAGGAGGGTGTTTCTGCAGCTTGCCGAGAAAGAGGCCGTGCTGTGAAGACGCTGATTGTTGGTGGAACCTTCAACCCGATTCACATCGGTCACCTTCTGCTAGCGGAAGAAGCGGTTGCCCAAGAACATTTCGAAAGTGTGCTGTTTGTTCCTTCCAGTAAGCCCGCTCATAAGTCGATAGACGGCACTAACTCAGTTCAAAGGCTGGAAATGTTGCAACTTGCCCTTGAAGGGACTGGCTTTGGGATTGAAACCTGCGAACTCTACCGCGAAGGCATCAGTTACTCAATCGATACGGTAAAGTGCGTCCTTGCCAACCATGCGGTCACGGCGAAGCCGTTTCTGCTCTTAGGAGATGACTTGTTTGAGACCTTTCACACGTGGAAAGACGCTTCTGAACTTTGTTCACTGGCCGAATTGCTGGTGGCTCGTCGCCTGCACCCGGAGCCGCTGAAGTCGGCCTGGCCGCATCGGGTACTTCAGAACAAGTTCCTTCCGGTCTCTTCGACCGAAATCCGAAGTCGCCTTCGTTCGGGCGCCGCCTGGAAGTCTCTGGTTCCTCCAGCGGTAGCCCGGTACATAGTAGAACATCATCTGTACGAGGTCGGAGCATGAGATCAAGGACCTTGCTGGAGCCTTCGCGAATGCTTCTGGTTGTCATATTCGCTCTTCTCCTCGTTGTCGTGGTTTACTTGTTCGTGCAGGTGAAGACCAACCGCGTTAAGGATTCGCTGGATGCAGGCAAGACCCTGGCCCTTCTTATTGTTGTCAACAACGACAAGGTTCCACTGTTTAACGAGATTTTGTTGTTCAATCCTGTGACTCGGAAGACTGCTCTGGTCGATATACCACCTTCTACAGGGATGCTTATTCCCCAGTTGGGGCGTGTTGATGCTGTGGCTGCGCTTTACCGCTCAGACGATATAAAGCCGTACGTTGCCAAGCTAGAGGAACTGTCGGGACTAACGATACCGTTCCACTTGCAGCTAGACTCCGCGCAACTGGTTCATCAGATTGACCTCCTTTCGGGAATGGAGCTTTTTGTTCCCAAATCCATAGAACTCACGAAAACCGATCCAATGACCTTACTTCCCAGTGGAAACAGCCTCTTTGATGGAGACAAGGCACGCGACTTCCTGTTGTACACAGACGAAGGCGAAGACATGTCGGACCGAATTGCACAGTACCAGAAGTTCGTTCAATCGCTTCTGAGACGATGGGGTGAGAGCAAAGATTTTTTGCTCCATGACGATGTCTTCCCGCTGTTTGTCCGCACGGTGATTTCAAATCTCGAGAATACCAGCCTGAAAACTGTGGTCGGAATTGCTGCAACGGCTGATTGGGAGCAGGTGGTCTTCCAACGGGTGCTAGGCACGGAACGGATTGTCGATCAAAAGCACCTCTTGTTCCCTCACTACAATGGGACCTTGCTAAAGGAAACTGTTCACCAGATTGAAGAAAGCCTCGGAACCGCGAACTCGGATCAGTTGGTCAACAGCACACTGACAGTAGAGGTCCTAAACGGGACGAAACTCATGGGGCTCGCCACCCGAACTGCCAACCTCCTGAGGAACCAGCGCTACGAGGTGATTTCCGCCAAAAACGCTGAGAACCCGAACCAAGAGAAAACGACTATCATCGACCGTACCGGAAACCCGGAACAAGCGCAGAAGCTGGCCGATCTGCTGCGTTGCAAAAAGATTGTCGTTCAGAACGACGCCCCTGAAGGGGCAGCCAAAATTACGATTGTTTTAGGGAAGGATTTTGATGGCCGCTATGTCCAATAATACCATACCACTCGAGCTCGGACAGTTTCTGTCTGACAGTAAAGCCAGGGACGTTCTGGTTCTCGATGTGCGTTCCAGCTGCTCTTGGGCCGATACTTTTGTCATTGCAACGTACAACAGCCAAGGGCATCTCAAGGGTCTTGTGCAGGAACTAGACCAGTGGAGCAGCGGACACCTCCCCGAGGCGCCCCGCAGACCGAAAAAAAAACAGGTTAACGACTGGATGCTCGTCGACTGGGACGATATCGTCATTCACCTGTTTTCTGAATCTGCTCGCTCCTATTATGAGCTGGAAAAACTCTGGTTTAGCTCACCGGTGCTGTACCGAACACCTCAATAACCGGACTCGCCGTATTCTAGGTCGTCTTCATCGTCGAGGCTGTCCTCTTCGAAGTCATCCTCGTCGTCCAAATCGTCAAAGCCGTCATCATCAAGGTCGTCGTAGTCGTCGTCGGACTCTTTTTCGTCATCATCAAAGTCCTCTTCGAAATCTTCTTCGAAGTCTGAATCATAGTCATCAAAGTCTTCGTCGCTCAAACTGTAGAAAGCCATGGACGTCCCTTTGCCCTGAGAGTTCAGAAGGCCCGAAAGGGCCCTGTTCAACACGGAATTTAACCGGAGGCTCCAACCCTGTCAATACGAAAAAAAGGGAAATACCCTTTGACAAAAACTCTGAAAAACGTACACTATCTGTCTGTGTTTTGGGGTCTGATACTTCTGTGGGACGTCGCCAAGTTGGTAAGGCACCAGATTTTGGTTCTGGCATCCGAAGGTTCGAGTCCTTCCGTCCCAGTACATGTGAGTCAAGGAGACAACGATGGAACAAATTACTTTGGCCTTTCAAGAACGCTCTGAACTGAGGAAGTCCGCTTCACGACGTCTGCGTACCAGCGGGCGCATTCCTGCGGTTATTTACGGTCAGGGCGCTCCTTTGGCAATTTCTGTGGATTCGCACGAGTTTTCTACGAGATTCTCTTCTTTCGGTGAGAATACCGTCATCAAGCTCCAGTCGGGAAAGTCAGTGTACGAGGTGCTGGTGAAAGACTATCAGGATAACCTGCTCACCAGCCAAGTGCAGCACATTGACTTCTACCATATCAGTGCCACCAAGGCTCTGCACACCAAGGTGCCTATCCATGTCGATGGCACTGCTGTAGGTGTACGCAACGGCGGACTCATGGAAACCGTTATCCACGAAGTCGAAGTCGAATGTCTGGCGAAAGATATCCCCCAAGGCATTCGTGTCGATGTGACGGATCTCGACATCGGCAGTTCGATTAAAGTCGGTGATCTCCCGTCTGCCAAGGGCGTCAAGATTCTCACGAATGCTGATGCGATCTTGGTGCATATCGTGTTTGCCCGCAACACCATTGAAGTTCCCGTTGTGGAAACTGCCGCCGTGGCCGACGTGGCGACAGCAGATTCGAAGGAAGCCCCGGCTAAAGCTTCTCCCGAGAAGAAAGGCTGATTTTATAACGATGACGCGGTGGATCGTCGGCCTGGGCAACCCGGGACCCCGCTTCGATCTCACCCGTCATAATGCAGGATTCTGGTTCGCCGACTGTTTGGCCGAAACCCTTGGTCTTTCCTTTAGGAAACCTTGGTTTCGACCTTTTCTGTGCGCCAAGCTCCGCCAAGGTGAAATGACTTTGGTCATTGTGAAGCCCTTAGTTTATATGAACAGGTCTTCTGTTGCTTTGAGACGCCTGTTTCAACAGGGTAAGCTGGAGCCAAAAAACCTTCTCGTGGTTTTTGACCAGATGGACTTACCGCCTGGTAGAGCCAAACTGAAACTTAGGGGTAGCCCTGCAGGACACAATGGCTTGAAGTCTCTGGATAGGTTGTTTGCGCCCTATTCTTACGCCCGCCTATCGGTTGGAATCGGTAAGAACCAGGATGATGTCGTGGCGCATGTTCTCGGTAAGCCACCGGATGAAGAAAAAAAGGCCATCAATAGGACGGTTCAACTTGCGGCCAGCCAAGTAGCTGCGGGGTGGGCAGTGGGCTGGGAGGGCTTGATTTATGCCATCAACCGCATCGACGAAACGTCTCACAGCTCATTTGAAGAGTCAGTTCCAATTTCATAACCTGCTACCCGAGCAACTTGTTTTTGTGGGTTACTCTGGTGGTCGCGATTCTTCGGTGCTCCTCGCTCTTACCTCACTGGTTTGGGATAAGAACCGGGTGGTCGCCTTTCACGTGGACCACGGTCTGCGGCCAGCGGAGGAAAGACACGCCGAGAGGGCACTGGTTGTGGAACAATGCCAACGTTGGGGTGTTGTTCTCAAGACTTTTGACGCACCAGCTTCCCCCGTAGTGACAGCTGGCTTAGAGGCGAGAGCCCGAAAAATCCGCTACGGTGCCTTCGGCAATCTGTTGGAAGAGTATCCAGGAGCCATCCTTCTTCTGGCCCACCATGCTCAGGACCAAGCCGAGACGATCCTGATGCGTCTGCTCAAGGGGCGTTCTTGGCAGGGTTTGGCCGGCATGCCGGTTTCCAGACCGGGGTATCTGCGTCCCTTTCTGAGCCTCCCGCCAAAGGATCTAGCCGTTGTTGCCCAAGACCTTGAGCTTGTTTGGTGGACTGACTCAACGAACGCAGACCTGACGCTCAGAAGAAACCTGCTTCGGAACAAGGTGTTGCCTCTTTTGGAAGCCACTTTTCCGCGTGCCGTTCTAGCCTTGACGGAGTTTGGTGCTACCTGGAGTCAACTTCTTCCTGAATCCCCACATCCGCTTTGGAAAACTGTAGGTAGCAGATCCGAAGTTCCTATTGGCCACTGGGAATCTTGGACACCAGTCCGCAGGGAGGCGGAATTGTTGGCGTTGCTGGCCCGGGCGGGTAACACATCAGCGGTCGCCAGGCGATCACTCGAGCCGCTGGTGCGGGAGAACAAAAGTCCTTGGTCGGCATCCGTCGGAAACTTCCGGTTCACCCGATCATCGACTTCAGTGGTTTGGGAGATGGTTGCCAAAGTCAAAGCCCCGCAGTACTTTATCAGGGTCACGGGTGGACAACCTGCCGACGTCGGTGAGTTCACAGTCAGTTGGTCTCTTCTTTCTTCAAACCTGTCCCATCGGGTTGAGGGCATTGACGTTACCAAAGACGTCTTTTGGTCGACAGAAGGCTCAATGGCAGCCAAGTGTACCGGAATGTCTCGGTTTCACCGCGACCATGCCCTATACTTGCTGCAAGACGGGGCTGTTAAGGCTGCCTTCAACCGTGAAGGTTTGTTATTTTGGAAGGAAACTGACGAAGGCCGTTTGAACGGCCAAGTTTTTTTTGTTACGTTGAAGCGACGGAGTACCTATGAACGATGACGACGATAAGGAAAACAGGGCCCCCAATAACGGCTCCAATTCTCCTTTTGATTTCAAGAAGAACCGCTTTGCACTGATCCTCTTCCTCGTGGTGATCGGCTTGGTCAGTGCTATTGTGATGACTGGCAATTTCAAGACCGGCCAACCTCTGGCCTACTCCACCTTTAAGGAATACCTTGACGCTGGAAAAATCCAGTCGGTAGAGATTCTCGATGGTACCGAAATCGTTGGCAACATTGCCAGCAGTTCGGGCACTCCGGTTCCCTTCAGTACAAAAATTCCCTACACAGACCTTGACCTGGTGAAACAGCTTACCGACAAGCACGTGATGCTCACCGGTGGCGACCGAGCCGTCAGTCCTCTGTTGTTGCTCATGCAATTTATCCCGTGGGTGATTGGAATTGCCTTGATTTACATGATGTACAAGCAGGTGAACGGAGGTGCCGGTGGCAAGGCCTTCGGCTTCGGAAAAAGTCGCGCCAAGAAGTACAACGACAAAGGAAAGAAGGTTGTGTTTGCCGATGTCGCTGGCCAAGAGGAAGCCAAACATGAGCTTCAGGAAATCGTCGAGTTTTTGAAGAATCCTGAGAAGTTTACGACCATAGGTGCCAAGATCCCCAAAGGAGTGCTGCTAGTAGGCCTGCCGGGAACAGGAAAAACAATGATGGCAAAGGCTGTCGCCGGGGAAGCTGGTGTGAACTTTTTTCACATGTCCGGATCTGATTTTGTGGAGATGTTCGTCGGTGTGGGTGCTAGTCGTGTCCGTGACCTGTTTGAACAGGGCCGCCAAAACTCACCCTGTATCCTATTCATTGACGAGATTGACGCCGTAGGTCGAACACGCGGTGCGGGCTATGGTGGTGGCCATGATGAACGAGAACAAACCTTGAATCAGCTTCTGGTGGAAATGGATGGCTTTGACACCAAAGAAGCCGTCATCGTGATCGCCGCTACCAACCGAGCCGATGTTCTCGACCCAGCCCTTCTGAGGCCGGGCCGTTTCGACCGGCAGGTCGTTGTCGACATGCCAGACGTGAAGGAACGCGAAGCTATACTTCGTATTCATTCCTCCAAAATCAAGCTAGCCACCAGCGTTGACCTCAATCGGGTAGCCAGGGCTACTCCCGGTTGTTCGGGCGCCGACATCGCCAACCTCGTCAATGAAGCGGCATTGTTCGCGGCCCGACGGGGGAAGTTGGAGGTAGAACTCCAGGATTTCGAGGAGGCCCGAGACAAAATTCTGATGGGTCTGGCGCGCAGGTCCAAAGTAATTCAGCCCAAGGAAAAACTGGCTACAGCTTATCACGAGGCCGGGCACGCGCTGCTTCACTATTACTTGAAAGACTCTGATCCCCTCCACAAGGTGACTGTTGTTCCTCGCGGCCGTGCCTTGGGTGTTGCCTTCTCCCTTCCCGAAGAGGACAAGTATTCCCGCAACCGCGGTTGGCTCCTCGATCGTATCAAGATCTGCTACGGAGGGTTCGTCGCTGAGGAGTTGATGTTTGGTGAGACCACAACTGGTGTGCAGAACGATCTGGAACAGGCAACAAGCATGGCAAGGCGCATGGTGACAGAATGGGGTATGAGCGAAAAGGTTGGTCCCATGGCCTTAGGTAGCGAGGGAGAACCAATTTTTCTTGGCAAAGAGATTGCCACCCACAAGGATTACTCCGAAGAAACGGCGCGAACCATCGACAGCGAAATCCGCCGCATACTCAACGATGGGCTCGACGCTGTGCGTCTGATCTTGAAAGAACACAAAGATGAACTCGTGAAATTGGCTGAAGAACTCGTTGCCAAGGAAACTCTGGATGACGACCAGGTGCGAAGGCTTTTGGGCTTCCCACCCCGAATGGTTCCTGCGGTGGATTGAGGGTGAGGCGACTCGGCTGGGGGTTGCTTTGGATTTTATTGGGCTTTTCCGTTTCCGCTCAAACCTCGGGCGTGTTGCCTTCGTATCTTGCGGAAACAGTGCGTCGGGGTCTTCCTCTGCTGGCACTCACTGACTCAAAGGAAGTGGTACCTTTGTGGCCAGAACTCGAGTCGTCTCTTCGCAACGAGGCATCGCTCGCTTCTTCTTCAGACCTATTTCTCGTTGATTCTTGGATTTTGCTGCAACAAGGTCGTACTCAGGAGGCTTTCCAGCGGCTTGAAGTGCTGTGGAAATCTCCGTTCCCCGTCGGTACCAGCCATTATCCGGTGACCTACCGGGCTGAAGCCTGGTTTTCAGCTTTGAGACAGACAGGGCAGGACCAAAGGCTCAATCAGGCCTGGACGGCTTGGGAACAAAAGTACCTGAGCCCACGTGTGCTTCTTGATGGCCTTTCCAGTTTGGAAAAGACCCAGCCCTCGGTTGTTGTGGGAGTACTTCGACAGGCCTTGCTCCTGTATCCCCAAGATCGGCGGTGGTTGCCGTGGCTGGCCCGCTACGCCTCTGAGTTTCCCCAAACCTTGTCACTTCTGAAACGTGACCTGACAACAGGTGGTTTTTCGCAGGCCGAACTTCTGGCCCTTCTGCGCCAGAATCCCGATAGCCGCGCCTTACTGGCTCAGGTGGGATACCCAAGCATAAGGTTGGATGCTGCTTTGTCTGGTGACTACCCGTCGCTGCTTACACAAGAAAAAAAGGAAATGGCGCCTACGGGCGTATTCACCTGGGATCAGAATACCGACGGGATTGCTGAAAGCCGTGTCGTTTTCCACGAGGGCCATTTGAGGTCTTGGAGCCGAGGCAACCTTGACCCAATGGGGCAGTCTTGGAGTCTGGTTTTTGAAGAGGGCCGTCCGAAGCTATGGTTGGAATCGAATCGAGACTCACGGTGGAGGCTCGACTACGAGTCCTACCCCTTTGTTCATTCGCTCACCTACGAATATGGGAGCCATCGCATCGAGTATCAGTTTCCTCCTTTTGCTGTGGATGTCCGCATCGGACCGGATGAACGTTTTGGGGGTCCGGAAGTCGCGTGGCCGTGGCAATTAGACTCGGCCCTTTTGCCCTTGTCGCTGTCTAGTTTAGCGGTCAGGGCTTCTTCTGTTGTGACTCGCGACAACGGTATCGTGGAGTCCACGATATCGCTCTATCAAGGGCAGGTCTGGCTGAAGGTCGATTCGAATGCCGAAGGAAAGCCTGATGTTTGGAGCTTCTACCGTCAAGGGAAGCTCGACCGCGTGTATAGAGATCCCTCCGGGCGAGCTTCCGCAAACCTCCAGGAAGTTTACGCGCAGGGTGAGTTTCAATCCTTTCTTGCCGATGCTGACCGAACCGGCAGGACCACCTTTGCCTTGTTTCCGGCTGAGGGTGTCGAACTCTGGGACTTTCGCGCTACTGGTAAGCCGATCTTGCACAGGATGACTTGGGACTCCGACTCGGTGAGCGCGATCGCTTTTTCGGGGAACAAGGTGCCTTGGGAAACCATGCCACCCTGGGAATCCCGTCCTTGAGACTTGCAGGTTTGTTTTTGGCGGGAGCGGTACTGCTTGCCGCCTGCCAGACTGACCATCATCTTCTGAGTCCGGTAGACCAACCGGGTTCCGAAGAGGCGAGGTTGGCAAGTGTCCGCCACCAGTTGCAGGCCGGCGAATTATGGAAAGCTTGGGTTCTGCTGGTCAATAATCCATCAGATTCTAAGCCCCAGACCGAGTTGCTGCGCACCGTCGAATCCCAGTTGTTGGCCTTTTGGGAGACGCTTCGCTCCGATCCTGCAAAGGTGACCAAGGCCAACGAATGGCAACGAAGCCTAGCGGATGCAGAGTTGGTGCCCAAGGTGGAAGCAAATGTTGAGTCTCTGCCTACTCCCCCTGCAGCCGGGGGCCCAAACGAATGGCTCAAAGGGACCGTAACAGTCATTGTCAACCGGGGCCTGAAACTAGAGCGCGGCACTGCCTCGCCTGATATCGTGATCGGAAGTGGCTTCTTTGTTGACCAGTCCGGCTTGATTATGACCAATGAGCATGTCATCGACTCGGCGCTGCAACCAGGAAATGCAACCACGAAGATTTCGATACGGATGCCGGGTTCTAAGGGAGAGCGTGTACCCGCAAAGGTCCTAGGCTGGGATAAAAACCACGACTTGGCCCTGCTCAAGGTGGAGCTGCATCCCGAATATGTTTTCCAGTTCTCCAATAAGGGGTTATTGCAACCGGGGCAACGCCTTCAGGCTCTTGGGTCGCCTGGAGGTTTGGGGTCGACGCTGACCGAAGGAATTGTGTCGGCCCTGAAACGGCCGCTGCTACCTATGGGCGATGTCTTTCAGGTGGATGTTGCCGTGAACCCTGGAAACAGTGGTGGACCTCTAGTGGACGCTACGGGACAAGTTGTTGGCGTCGTTTTTGCGGGAATTCAGGAGTTTCAGGGTGTTAACTTTGCTATACCTGCCACCATTGCCACCAAGTTGCTTCCTCGGTTGAAAGCTGGTGGCAAGGCCATCATCCCCTGGCTGGGGCTGGGCCTTCAAGAAGACTTCAAGGGACTTGAGGTGGTTTATGTTTTGCCCCAAGGCCCCTCCGACTGGGCGGGGATAAGAAAGGGCGATAGGTTGCTGTCTTTGGCTGGGCAGTCGGTCTCGGAAATTGCTCAGGCCCAGGGTAAGCTTCTCGACTTTGGCATCGACTCACCGATAAAACTGGACTTGGAACGGGGGGGCAACGCCTTGAGGCTTTGGGTGAGTCTGGCTACGCGGCCTGAAGAACCCTTGAAGGTAGCAGTTGACTCCGATCTGGCGGCAAATGTCCTTCTGGTGGCTTTTGGTATCGACGTAGAAGATGTTGGCACTCCTGTAGACCGTAGCTTTCGCGTCGTGCGTGTACTGGCAGGCACGGATGGCGAGGAATTGCAGCTTTCTGCGAATGATCCGTTGACCATCCTGGACTGGACGACCGACCTTGACCACCATGCTTTAGTTTGCAGGGTGATGGTTAAGCGCAGAATTGGTGGCTACTTTGAGACTCAAGTGCAACTCGCGGCACCATTAGCTTTGCGGCAATTCCTTTGAGGCGCAAGTTTTCTTGAAACATAACGCGGTTTCAGGTAAAGTGGCACATGCCCCACGCCACTTCCATGATCCGCAACTTTTGCATCATCGCGCACATCGACCACGGCAAGTCGACGCTGGCTGACCGGTTCATCCAGCGGGCCAAAATCATCGATGACCGCAACTTTCAGAACCAACTTCTGGACAACATGGATATCGAACGTGAACGCGGCATCACCATCAAGAGTCAGGCAGTGTGCCTTCCTCACACCTCCAAGGACGCAAAACGCTACATCTTAAATCTGGTAGATACCCCCGGGCATGCGGATTTTTCCTATGAGGTGAGCCGAGCCATTGCCAGTTGCGAGGGTGCCCTTCTTGTTATTGATGCCACTCAGGGAGTACAGGCTCAGACGCTTTCGAATCTCTATATGGCCATGGAACACAATCTTGAAATTATTCCCGTGATTAACAAGATTGACATGCCCGGCGCCGATATCGAGCGGGTCAAATATCAGATTGATCACGATCTGGGCCTAGATTCCTCCATTGCGGTCCCCGTTTCGGCCAAAATGGGCTTGGGTATGGATGAACTGCTTGAGGCCATCGTTGCGTACATTCCACCTCCAAAAGGACTGGATGACGCTCCCCTCCAATCGATTATTTTTGACTCCCACTACGATGCGTTCCGGGGTGTCATCGTCCACATTCGCAACTTCGAAGGAACTCTGAAAGAAGGTGACACCATCCGTTTATATTCCAACGGGAATACGTATGTTGTGGAAGAAGTGGGCTTTTTCCGCATCGTGCTTGAGCGGACCAAGATTTTGGGTCCTGGCGAAGTGGGCTACATCATTGCTGGAATCAAGAACATCAGTGACATCCGCGTGGGAGACACTGTCACACTCAATAGCAATCCGTGTGAGAAACCCCTCGCGGGGTTCAAGGAAGTCAAACCAGTCGTCTTTTCATCGTTATACCCCGTCGATTCTGACCAATATGAAGAACTGGTCAAGGCGCTTGAGAAACTTAAGCTCAATGACGCGGCGCTCATCTATGAAAAAGACTCCTCAGCCGCGCTTGGCTTCGGGTTCAAATGCGGATTTCTCGGCTTGTTGCATCTGGAAGTTGTACAGGAGCGCATCGAGCGGGAGTTCGACTTAAACATCATCCTCACCTCACCCTCGGTGCAATACCGCATTACTCCCAAGAAGGGTGAGCCCTATTACATTGAGACTCCCGGTGATTTTCCGGACCCGACGACAATAGAGTTTGCCGAAGAACCCTATATCAAGGCAACGGTGATCACTCCCACAGACTATTTGGGAAACATCATGACGCTTTGCAACAATAAACGCGGAGTTCAGACCAACATGACCTACCTCGACGAGCGTAGGGTGGAAATGCGCTACGACATGCCGCTTTCGGAAGTCCTGTTCGACTTCTACGACAAATTGAAATCGATCAGCAAGGGTTATGCCTCTTTTGACTACGATGTGTCGAGTTTCCAACAGACTGACCTCGTGAAACTCGACATCCTGCTCAATGGTGAACCCGTCGACGCCCTGAGCATGCTGGTGTACAAGGGCAACGCCTACGACCGAGCCCGAAAGGTATGCGAGCGGCTCAAGGATGAAATTCCCCGGCAACAATTCAAGATCCCCATCCAAGGCTCCATCGGAAACTCTGTCATTGCCCGGGAGACTGTTCAGGCTTTTCGGAAAGATGTGCTTGCCAAATGCTACGGCGGCGACATAAGCCGCAAGCGTAAGCTCCTTGAAAAGCAAAAAGAAGGAAAGAAACGTATGAAAATGGTGGGAAGCGTCGAACTCCCCCAGAGCGCGTTCCTCTCGGTTCTCAAGACCGGCGACGACGACTAGGTAAGGCGCTGTTTGAGTCTCGAATGAAGCCAGGTTGCCACAACCTTAATGCGAGAAAGGTAGCCACTCTCAAGGCGAAGATCGGGGTCGGCGAACGAAAAGTACAGGTAGTCCAGCTCGAGCAACTGCTTTTGAAGGTCAGTCCAAACCGCCTCCCCTCTGTTTAGGGCTTCCAATGACTCCAACAGCTGTGACAATTTGTCGTGTTCCCTCCAGGCAAGAAAAGAACTGCTCCCAGACGGTTGCGGGTTAAGAATTGGCGCTTTGGTCGGCTGCGAAGTCAGACTTACTGGCCACTGGTGACGGCGCTCGATGCCGAGCTCTAAGCCATCGGAACCAAGCAGGCTGACCCTGTGGGCGACGGGACGAACCAGATCGGCAAGGGCAGCCGCATAGCCTCTCAGTATTCCTGTAGTACGGAACTTTGCTTTTCCTTCCACGGCCTGATTGAAAGAGGAAGGCCAGGTTCGGGGCTGCTCGACACTCGTGACTCTTGTGGTGGCAAACAGGCGTGAGGTGTGGGCTGGCGCTCCCTTCGCGTGCGAGCGTCCTTGCGGCCAACTAAAGTCCAGCCCAGTCAGAAAAAGTGGTCCGGTGGTCAGTCGCAGAGCTACGGCAACGGCAGCAACACCAACAGAACCCATGGGGTCGAAGATGGGGACTTGAGCCAACTGCCAGTGTTCCCACAGATGCAGGTCGGCGAACTTGGTGGCGAACCAGAAAACCTCTCCTGTTAGGGCCCTGCGGGTTGCTGGGTGGCTGCTGAGATCAGTAAAAAGTGCAACCGGACGACCTGCGGCAGGCAGAAAATCGCAGAGATTGACCTGTTGGGCTTCCAGGCAAACTACCCCGTCGGGTTCAATTCCTCCGGCACACAAAACCGGGAGGGCCGTATCGGCCGCCAAGACGCGAACGCTTTGTCGGTGTTGCTTCAACAAAGGAAGCCAGGCCTCAAGGCTGGTTCCGGCACCGCAGACAACCACAGGATCGGAACCCCACTGTGGCCAATGGGTAGGGTTGAACTCGGGTTCTGAAAGGTTATCGAAGAGGTTACGTACCCAAAGCGGGCCTAAATGAAGGCTCGTCAATCGATTTGACCAGTATGTGGTTAGCCCGCCTTCCAGTCTTTTAAACACGGCTCGGTAACGCGAACCATGCAGAAGCCAGCCGCCATTAAGCGTTAGCCAAAGGCAACGTCTCAAGGAAGCCAGCGGCAACCTTCTGAAGAGTTGGCGAATTGCTTCTTCTGTGTCAGATTCCAACCAAAATGCCCGTTCGAGGTCCGGGCTATAACTCACAGCAAGCCCCGGCTCTTTTTCAAACAACACGACGCACGAACTTTGAGGAAGCAACGAGAATAATTCATCAAGACCCCAGCCCTCCAGTGGAGAGGGAACAAACACCAAGGCTTGTGCAAAAGCAGTGCCCCAAGATTCTACCTGACGGGCAACCTTGAGGTTTTGGCTCAATTCTGTGGTGGTGGCAGAATGGAGCGTACGCCCGTTCCAAATGCGAACAGGCGGCTCGGGGTTCACTGGGGGAAGAGACGGTTGATTTCGGACTGGAACTGATCCTTAAACTTAGCTGAACCGAGAATCAACTGTTGGAGGGAAGAGTTGCGGTCGGAAACCACGAGCGACTCCACGGAGGCGCTCGTCATCGGAGGATCCGTCGTTTCTGCCACCGTCTTGACGGCATCCACACGCAGAACCACCACCGACTTGCCGGTGAGCACCGGAGCACTCACCGCTTTTTCTGCGGTGCGAAAGGCTTTTTTAAAGAAATCCTCGTTGGATGACAGGCCCTGGATTACCGGGTCTTTGGACGCCACGGATAAAGCGGGAAGCAACGAGTTGTTGCCGAAATTGAGTGCAACCCATTCTGTGGCCTGTACCGTCTTTCCGATTGCTTTGGCAGCTGCTACGAAATCCGTGGTAGCCGAAACCTGGAACTCCTTAGCCTTGATTTCCAAGTAGTCCTCTACGATTCCCCGATCATTCGATAGCAGATAGCTCTTTACGCTGTCGAGGGTTGCTTGATTCGTTAGATCTGCATCTCGAGCTGGCTCGACCACTTGGTAGATTGTCCACGATTGTCCAGAAACAATCACTTCGGAAATGCCGCCTTTCGCGAGGGCAAAAACCTTGTCGAGTTCCTCTGCCTTTGCAATCTCTGCCTTCATCTCATGAAATGTCCGGACATTGAGAGCTCCGCCAGTTTCAGCAAGAGCATCTTTGGACGACGCTTTAGCAAGATCCGCAAAGGGTTTTGAGCCTTTGACAGCATCCTCCCTAATTTTTTTTGCTTCGGCTTCGGTAGAATTGATTGTTATTCGGCTGAGGTTGATTGTCCGGAACAAACCCTTGTTTTTCTCACCATAGGCTTTGACTTGGTCCGCTGGAAAGTCGGAATCGCCAAAGGTAACGTAGGAGAACTTCCGCTGCGGAAACTGCAGGCTTACAATAAAGTTTTTGGCGGCGGTAGAAAGCCTTGTTCCGTTGGCATAGTCACCAGAGAACTTTTGAATTAGCAATCCCGCTTCCGTTTCTTGCCGGTAGCGAAACCTGTCAGCTGCTGCAGTGTTTCGGTACAACTCCTCGCTGAAGGCCCCATCCTGTTGATAGTTGGCATTGTTGACAAGTTGGGAGTC
Source organism: Spirochaetales bacterium (assembly GCA_947478845.1). GTDB lineage: Bacteria > Spirochaetota > Spirochaetia > JABEVK01 > JABEVK01 > JAIFLN01. Next base: position 92,437 of record CANJXC010000004.1, read on the forward strand.
GAGGTACTTGTCGGTGACGACAATTCCGGCTTTTTCGGCCTCATGCTTCAGCCCTACCTGGAGGGCCGCCTGTTCAAAGGCCTGCCGCCAGACAAGTTGCCGCACCTGGGCCACGTCGGTTTTTTGCGAGAATTGTTCATAGAAGCGGTTCAGGTATTCCACCTGCTGGGCAAAGTAGTTACCTTGCAAGTACTCGATAGGAAGGCCATCATACGTTCCAAAAACGACGGAAGGCGTTTCCGCCACCTTGGAAACCACAGGGGCACCGATAAAGGTGACTACAATAACCACCAGCACCACCCCTGAGAAAATCGTGATTCCCAGGCCATGAGCGCGTTTGTCCTTGGGTGACTTTTCGGGGGTGAACTTCACAGTGTTGGAAGGCATGTCTATTCCTTAGGGCGAGATTTGAGTTGACAAAGTAGCATGGAGTAGTTCAACTGTCAACGAACGGTAAGGCGCTCAAAAGCCTTGCCGGGTTTGATGATAAACAGTTCTTTCTCCTCTCACTCGGCCTTAATCTGACTTCTCAGCGATGGATCCATTTCCTTCGAATCCTTAGGTTTCGTCTTTGGGGCTCCCATCATGCTAGTCTCTGGCCGAGGGACCTTGAAATGCACTTAAGGACTTTCCAAGATTTCTTGAAAGAACTTCTGCGCCTTCAAACGGATTAAGCGAGGCAGTTCAGCCTGGTAAATGGCGGTCACCATCGGGACCATCGCAGCGTCGGAATTGTTTCCACCCGCGAGCCAAAGATCGCGGGCACAATCGAGCAAGGCATCGGCAAGAACCGGTTCGGCAGGTCGCCGACCTTGCACGAGGGCCAAAGTGCGCATGATTTGGCCGTCACCGTCCCAACCTGTCGCCGCAAGGGCACGAGAACCCTGAGCAAGGTTTACGGCGTCAAACTCCCGGCTGAGGAGAACCAGCAAATCATCGCGGTCTTCGGGATTCGAGGTGTGAGTTAGCAGCCGGTAAGCTCGCAGCCGGTTACCTGGCCAGTTATTCACGACTTGATTGTTCCGGAACTCCAGATCGGTCAACCCGGAATGCAGAATTTTGAGCAATATGACGTTGGCGAACGGCCAGGTGGAAAGCAAAGTGCCTTGCTCGTCCTTTTCTTCGAACAGTTCGAGAACCCGCTGCTGCTTGATGTCGTCTCCCGAAGAGGCCAGTTGGAGGAAATAGCCGAACTCAGGTTCATCTGCCCAGTTTTGGGTCCGAGCCAAAAGAGCCGTGGGCCGAGTGGTTGACCATGCCCGTTGTGGACCACCACCATTTTGCGCCCACGAAAATGGGGCCAGGGAACCGCCTTGAAGGACTTGCAGGACCCAGTCGTTGCCCCCCCATGCCAGCAGGCCGCCCTTAGTCAAAACCGGCGAAGTACACGGGCTAGCACCACCAAATTTTCCCAAAAAATGGCCGTCGTAGGACCACTGTTCCATACCCGATACTGTGGGTACAAAGACACGCCCCCTATCGTCAATCACCCCTGGACCTAGGGCCCTGCGGGGCAGTGGAACGAGCGTCAACACCGAGCCGAAGGCACCGAGACGACGAAACCTTCCCGCTTCGGTGACAACCAGCCTGTTTTGTCTGTCGGTAGCGACTCCCAGTATTTCTTGAGAGTCATCAACGCGCTTCCATCCCTCCATTGTTGGCGGGAGCAGCCAGAGTCCGGTTTCACTCCAAAGGTAGAAGTTTCCCGCGAGGGTCTGAAGAATCCCTCGCGGGCTCCCTAAAACCTGCCAAGTTCGCGTCAGGTTACCTTGGTGGTCAAGGAGCACCAGTTTTGCCGGTCCAGCCACGAAAAGGCCCAGACTGTCGTCGTTGAGGGCAAACAAGGGAGTGAACTCTAAATTGGCGGCCCAAAGTTGCACTCCATGGCCATTCCATGACTCGAGATGGCCGTCGCACCAGGTTTGGTAAAGGTGACCATTGGCGTCCCAAACAGTCGGGGTTGCAGGTACTGACGGATAGGTTAGGGCAAATTGTCCAGCTAAGTGTAACGTCTTTTTGTCATAGGCCAACACGTCGACCCGACCCGAGACCTGGGGGACCGCCAAGAGCTGAAGCGGCCCGCTCGGTGCCACCGAAACTGGCAATGCGATCCTAGAGCCCGCTTGCCACGAGGCCAGCACATTTGCTCGCGCGTCTACCACCGACACGCTCTGATCCTCACAGGGGGCTAGGAGTTCACCGTCGGGCAAGGCTGAAAGGCCAAAGATCATGCGGCCGGGAAACAGCCTCTGCCCCGACGGGGCTGGTTCCGGGAGGGTTGCTGACAAAGCCAAAGTTCCGGTAGAGGCCAACAGCAGAATCAGAAGAAGTCTGCCTGCGTTCTCAGCGGCCAAAGTGAGCCACCGCCTCGATATGACTGGTCTGAGGGTAGAAATCAAAGAGAGTGAGGGCACTAAGCCGATATCCGACAGTTGCCAGATCCGCAGTATCGCGAGCCAAGGTATCTGGGTTGCAACTCACATACACAAGGCTTTCGGTGGGGTGCTCTCCGAGAAACTGTTTGGCTTGTGACGAAAGCCCGGTCCGAGGAGGGTCGACCACGATGGCATCCCAGCCGGGAGTATTGCGAGGAAGCGACCTTGCCCAACGTTCCAAACTGGAACACACGAACTCGTGAAGGGGGCCTGTTATGTTTTTTCTTGCCAAGGCCAGCGCAGAGGTATTCTCCTCTACCACAGTAACCTGCTCAAAGCGGTCGGCAAGAAAAGCACCGAAGAGTCCAACTCCTGCGTACAGGTCGAGGGCACGTTTTCCCTTTGCTGGAACGCCTTCGAGCACTTTGGCCAAAAAGGCAGGCATCAGAGCGAGGTTTGACTGGAAGAATCCCTCGGTTGCAACCAGAAAAGGCTTGCCCGCAACTTCAACCTGTAAGGGATCACGGTCTTGCTCCCAAGCGGTTTGCGCAGGTGCAAAGACTGTGGTTCGTCCTACTTTCAGCTGAGGCGCTCCTGCAAGAAGCAGATCGGAGAACCCCGGAGCCGCCACCGGACAAACTCGGATGTCGACGACTTCCTGCGAATGTCGACTCATAAAACCAACGTTACCCTGCTCGGTCTTATGCAGTTGCAACCTAACCCGGTAAGCCCATTCAGGACCCGCAACAACCGGTGGCAGTGGAATCTCAAATTTGCCGATGCGGCGAAAGCTCTCCTGCACCAGAAGTTGTTTCTGACGACGTTGAGCTTCCTCGGTCAAGTGCATGAAGTCACAGCCTCCACAACGCCCGTAGAGGGGGCAGGGGGGCTCCCTTCGTTCGGAGGAGGCCACCAACACGGCGTCCAGACGCCCTCGGGAGAAACCTTTTTCGTGACGTACTACAGAGTATCGAATCACCTCTCCGGGCAGTGCCCCGGGAACGAAAACCAGCGGGCCAGAAGCACGTACCAATCCCTCGCCGCCGGAGACCAGTTTTTCAACGGTCCCGATGAAACTCTCAGGACTTTGGTGCAAAGTGGCTGAACTCCATGCTGAAGGTACCCCGGCCCTGTGTCATGCTGCGAAGGCCTGTAGTAAATCCGAACATCTTTACCATAGGTACCTCGCCATGAACAATTTCCCTGGTGGCTTGGCTGTCCATGGAATGCACAATGCCACCCTTCTGGCTTAGATAGCCCACGACTTCACCAACGAACTCCCGGGGACAGAGAATAGTAACTTTCATGATCGGTTCCAGTTGAACCGGCGACCCCTTGCGGGCGGCGTTGTCGAAGCCCAGAGACCCCGCTGCCTCAAAGGCAAACTCGGAGGCCGTCAGTTCGTCGTAGCGTGCCGCCGTGAGGGTCACATCGACATCAATCATGGGATAGCCAAACAAGACACCGCTGGTAAATGCTCCCCGCACACCCCGTTCGACGGCTTCCTGAAACAATTGCGGAAGGGTTGTACGGGGCAGCTGGCTCCGGAAGGCATTACCACTGCCGCGGGCACCTGGTTTGACTTCTAGGGTAATCTGGGCGTGATTAGGCTTATTGGCCAGAACACGGTCGAAAACTTCCGTGTGGACAACCGGAATGACCACCGTTTCCCGGTAGCTGACTTGAGGGTTGCCCACCCGGGCCTTAACCCGGAACTCTTTGGTGATTCTGGTGATCAGCACGTCGAGGTGCAATTCTCCCATACCGGAAATCAAAGTCTGCCCGGTCTCTTTGTCTTCCTTGACCAGAAACGTAGGGTCTTCGAGCATCAACGTGCTCAGTACTGTAGCTAACTTGCCAGCCTCTTCGGTACTCTGCGGTTCGATGGCCACGCTGATCACTGGCTGGGGAAACTGCATTTGTTCGAGGAGCACCGGATAATTCTCCATGCCCAAGGTGTCGCCTGTTTGGCTTTCCTTGAGCCCAACAATGACCCCAATATCCCCGGCAGCGAGGGAATCTACGGCCTCGGTTCGGTTGGCATGCATCCTCAGGAGTCGGTTGACACGCTCCCGCTTCTTTTTCCCGATGTTGAGGACTTGGCTCCCGCTTTTGAGGGTTCCGGAGTAAACCCTCACATAGCTGTAGAGGCCAGACTGCGGGTCATTCTGAATTTTGAACACAAGCGCGAGGAGATTCCCCGCAGAATCCGGGGTCACCTCGACCTCTTTTTCTTGTTTTTGGTGATAGCCACGAAACGGAGGAACATCTTCGGGAGAGGGAAGGTAGTCAATGATACCATCCAAAAGCGGTTGAACCCCAATATTGCGCAGCGAGGCTCCCGCAAAAACAGGAACAACCTTGAGGTCAAGCACAGCATGACGAAGTGTGGCCTTGATAAGGTGTAGCGGAACTTCAGTCCCCTCTAGGTACAACTCTGTCATTTCATCGCTGAAAGCCGAAAGACCGTCGATAAGTGCATCGCGGGCCTCCAAGGCGGCGGGAGCACGGGAAGGATCAACGGAGGAGCGAAGCATTTCTGTGCCGTCCTGTCCTGTCCAGCGGAGCTCTTCGAGAGTGAGGAGATCGATGACTCCCTCGAAGCTATTTTCTGACCCAATAGGAAGTTGAACTGCCAAAGGATAGGCACCGAGCTTAGAGTGTATCTCTGCAAGGACCATGGCAAAGTCTGCTCCGACACGGTCCATCTTGTTGACGTAGGCTATTCGGGGAACCTTGTAGCGGTCGGCTTGGTGCCACACGGTTTCTGATTGGGGCTCAACACCGTCGACTGCGGAGAACACACCGACCGCTCCGTCGAGCACTCGAAGCGAACGTTCCACCTCAGCGGTGAAGTCCACGTGCCCGGGTGTATCAATAAGGTTGATCTGCCAGTCGTGCCATAGGCAGGTGGTCGCGGCCGAAGTGATGGTGATACCACGGTCCTGCTCTTGTTCCATCCAATCCATGGTGGCGCTTCCCGAGTCTACCTCGCCAATCTTGTGCGTCTTGCCGGTATAGAAAAGAATCCGTTCTGACGTAGTGGTTTTTCCAGCATCGATGTGGGCCATGATGCCGATGTTCCGCAGTCCCTTGATTGCCATCGGTTTGACCAGTCCTTCTTACTTTCCGTGACAGAGCTTGTATTTCTTACCGCTTCCGCAAGGGCAAGGATCGTTGCGTCCGACTTTTGGTTGCGTGCGCTGGATTGAGACCTTTTCGCCCTGGGCTTCCTTTCGCTCTCCCTGGCGGGTCAACGCTCCGTAACTCGAAACCGACTCGTGAGTGGTCTTGATCTGTGCCGGCACCCGGTCGCGAGTGACGGGGGCCTCAGGGGCTTGCTGGATGCGGATCTTGAACAATTTCTTAGCTATGCTTGTTTTGATCTCACCAATCAGGCGGTCAAACATCTCAAAACCTTCAACCTTGTACTCGAGCAGCGGATTTTTCTGTGCATAGGTGCGCAGGTAAACAGCGTCTCGGAGCTCCTCCATCGACTCAAGATGCTCCTGCCAGAGTGAATCGATCTTGCGCAGATATTCGGCCCTAATGAAGAAGTTGAGCGGATCGTGACCCACTTGTTGTTCCTTGGCAAGGAGATCATTTTCCAGGTAGGAATAAACCTTTTTCTGCATAGCAGCCGGAGAAGTCCTTGCCAACTCCAGCTCGCCAGATTCCCCGGGATCAAAGAAGAACGCATCCTTCAGGCCCTCAAGGGCTTCATTGAGGTATTCCGCCATGACGTCGGCCTTACGGTAGGGCTCAAAAAAGTCCTCGAGAAGTTCGGCTCCCGCATGAAGTACCCTCGCCTTGAGGTTATCGTCGACAAGAATGGAATCGCGCTGCTCGTAGATGAACGCCCGTTGAGCCGAGAGCACGTCGTCGTAGTCTAACAGGTGCTTCCTGATTTCGAAGTTGCGGTCTTCCACCTTCTTTTGGGCGTTTTCTAGGGCCTTAGTCAACCAGGGGTGATTGAGCGGTTCACCACCTGCCATGCCCATTTTGCCCATCATGTTACGGACATTCTCGTTGGCGAAAAGGCGCATGAGGGTATCGTCGAGGCTCACGAAGAACTTGGAACGTCCCGGATCGCCCTGGCGGCCCGAGCGTCCGCGAAGCTGGTTGTCGATGCGGCGGCTCTCGTGGCGTTCGGTGCCTATCACCAGCAGGCCCCCAAGTGATTTCACTTCCTCGTAGTCTTTGCGCCACGTTTCCAGTTCTCGGGCGAGAGATACTTTGAAATCCTCGGGCGAGGCGTCACTGGCGATTTTTTTACGGGCATGAAACTCAGGATTACCCCCGAGCTTGATGTCGGTACCGCGACCGGCCATGTTGGTCGCTATGGTGACCGAACCCTTGGCACCAGCCTCGGCAATGATGAGGGCTTCCCGCGCGTGATTCTTGGCATTGAGTACTTCGTGGCGGACTCCCTTTCGGGTGAGGAAAGCCGAGAGTTTCTCGCTTTTGTCGATGCTGACGGTGCCGACGAGCACCGGCTGGCCCTTCTTCTGTGCTGTCAGGATTTCTTCCGTGATGGCGGCGAACTTGAACTCTTCGTTGAAGTAAATGATATCGTCTTCGTCTTGGCGGGTCACTGGGCGGTTGGTGGGAATTACGACAACATCGAGGTTGTAAATTTTCGTGAACTCTTTAGCTTCGGTGTCGGCGGTGCCCGTCATACCAGACAACTTCTTGTATAGCCTGAAGTAATTTTGAAAAGTAATCGTGGCTACCGTCTTGTTGTGGTCGGCGACCTTGATGCGTTCCTTGGCTTCTATGGCTTGGTGAAGCCCCTCACTGTAGCGTCGACCGTGAAGGATGCGCCCGGTAAACTCATCAACGATTTCCACCTTGCCGTCTTGGACTACGTAGTCGACTTCTCTGTGAAAGAGTTTGTGCGCGCGCAGTACCTGGGTAAAGTAATGGATGAACTCGAAGTTTTCTCCGACAAACAAACTGCCTTTGATGAGTCGGTTCTTCTGGAGAAGATCCTCTATCTTGTTCATACCTTCGTCGGTGAACATGATGCGCTTGTTTTTTTCCTCAAGCTTGTAATCACCCTTGAGTTGCTCGGCCTCCTCCGGATAAGTCCCGGTCTTGGGGTCCTTCTCGCATTCGGCCAGAAACCCGACCAGGGGATCGACCGATTGAAAGTTCTTGGCCGTATCGTCTTCCACGGCTCCCGAGATGATCAGGGGGGTACGGCTCTCGTCAATAAGGATGGAGTCGATTTCGTCGATGATAGCGTAATTGGGAACGCGCTGGACTTTTTTACCCAAGTCCCAACGCATATTGTCGCGCAGGTAGTCAAAACCCAGTTCATTGTTGGTCGCATAGGTGATGTCGGCTGCATACTGTGGCTGTCGGGTCTCAGGGTCCATCGAACTAAGTATCCAGCCGACGCTTACTCCCAGGTAATCGAAAGCCGGCTTCATCCAGTTGGCATCACGCTCGGCAAGATAATCGTTCACGGTCACCATGTGCACGCCAAGCCCGGTCAGAGAGTTTAGGTAAGCGGCAGACACCGAAGAGAGCGTTTTGCCTTCTCCTGTCTTCATTTCCATGATACTGCCCTGATGCAAAACAACACCACCGAGGAGCTGGACGTCGTAAGGCCTCTCTCCCAAGGTGCGCCTCGAGGCCTCGCGGGCCAAGGCAAAAGCTTCAGGAAGCAACTGGTCAAGGGTCTCTCCGGCTTTGTAGCGCTCCTTGAAGTGGGCCGTCATGGCTGGAAACTCCTCGGCTTTGAGACTGACGGCCCATTCTTCCTTTGCATTGATCATATGCAGAATTGGGAGCAGGCGCTTAAGGTCACGTTCAAGTTTTGACCCGAACACAAGACTGAGAAGATTCATGGCAACACTCTAAAGAAACACCCCCCTGCGGTCAAGGTTCATTGACCCTCCCGGGGGGCCTTGGTATCCTCTGCCCATGAAGGCCTTTGTGTCGGTGGCGGTTGTAATGGGAGTGCTGGTCTCGTGCGCGCCTTCGGTACCGCAACTCATGCCCAAGGAGACACTGTTCAAGCTGGAACTGGGCACCTTGGACGATCAGATCGACCTATTTCTCCGCTCTGGGTTGCCCTCGTCGCTGAACAATAGCTTTGCGTTCTACGACGGTCTGGTTCTCGTCGCCAACGGCAACGCACGCAAGGTGATGGAGTTCTCCTCTTACGGTGATCTGCTAACGCTGTACTACAACCCGGAGTTTAATCCCGTGCCTTCGCTGCTGGGTACTATTGACTCTTCGGGGGCCCGGGCGCTCAATCCCGTCAAGAACCGCCGTGCGTTCTCGTATCCGTTCAATGAGATCGGTGTGCTCGCCCTGAGTGCTTCGAATCAACTTTATGCCGAAGACAGGGTGACTCCCGACCGAAGGGTCTTCGATGACGCCGAAAACGTAGTGTGGGAAAGCCGTATTCTCCGTTTCAGCAAGGAAGGCCAGTTTCTGGATTTTTTGGGCCAGGAGGGCATCGGAGGTACTCCCTTTCCGGCTCTAGAACGACTGAGCATCACCGAAAAAGGCGATATCGTGGTCACTTGCCGCACGGGAAAGGGCTGGATGCTCTGGTGGTACGACAGTTTGGGCAACCCGCTTCAGAAGTTCCGGGTCGATTTGACAAAACTCCCGTTTCCTGACGCACACGGAGCTACGCTGTTGCCGCATTTGGAAACCATGTACCCTGATTGGCTGAACCAGGAAGTGCAACTCAAAATCGACTACTTCCAAGAAACGCTTGATGCCACCACCAAAACGCCTTCAGGAATCCAGGTGCTCCACTCGGTGGTCTGGATCTACGACCTAGCCAAAGGGCAATACTCCTCGCATTACGAAATACCGTTGCTCAAGCGTGAAAGAGCGAAAGGAGCGGCAGAAGACCCAATTGGAGACCGCCCTTACGAGTTTATCGGATTGAACGACAACGGCGCGGGCTTCTTCCTCTCAAGCCCTGAGAATCAGAGCCAGCGCTTCTTGGTACTTAGCCGAAGTGGAGAAGTTCTGCTTGAGCGCAACATCCAGCTCGGAGGCGACAACTCTCTTTTCGCGCAGTACGCCATTTCACCCCACGGTATACTCACCGGATTCCTAAGCGATGGGCAGGGTGCGGAAGTAGCTTGGTGGCGAAGCGACAAATTGTTGGGGAATTATGTCAAGACTGGTTTCTGACGCCGACCAGCTGGCAATGGACCGTAGGTCGGAAACTGAGTTCGGATTTCCCCCCATACTTTTGATGGAACAAGCAGCAGCAAGGCTTTGGGAAAGTTTGCGCGACTCTTCGAAACAGAAGCCGGAAGGCGTAGTTCTCGTATTGGCCGGGAAAGGCAACAACGGCGCAGATGCGTGGGCTCTCGCCCGCTATGCCTTTCTCGATGGTTGTCGGGTCCATGTGGTCACTTGGGGTGCTGGTTCTACCGATAACTCACGCACCATGTCGCGTCTGGCTAATGGGCTTGGAATCGGCGTCTCCAGTGCCGAAAACTCGACTTCCTTCAAGTTGCTCGCTGAGGCCTCGATAGTCATCGACGGCATCTGGGGTGCTGGCTTCCGGGGCCCTGTGCGCCCGAGTGACCTCCCCTTGTTTGTGCGCTGGCTGGAAGCGTTGGCAACCATTCGTGTAGAAATCGTAGCTCTGGATAGCCCTAGTGGCTTGTGGTGGGGCGCTCCTTCGGATTCCCCTGTGGTGCGAGCGACTCGAACCCTTGCTCTTGGATGGGGCAAGGTGAACTGTTGGCAACCGCTGTATCGGGAACACTGTGGAGAAATCGGTGTGTTAAAATTAGGCTATCCGGCAGCCCCGACCCAAGCGGCGGAGCTTCTCGAGGTTGCTACTGTGAGGAGTTTAATTCCCCGCCTCGGGCCGTCGGCGCACAAGGGTACCCGCGGTCACGTTCTCGTCGCTGGGGGTGCACCCGGTATGCCTGGGGCCTTGGTTCTCGCGGCGCGATCAGCTGCCAGTGTTGGAGCAGGGCTAGTGTCAATCTTGACAGATTCTGATCTTGTCGCGCTTGTCGCGCCCCAAGTTCCGGCCTTTCAGGTCAGAGAACTTACGCCCGAGCAGATGGGCCGGGTTCGGGTCAAGTCTTGTGTTGTCGGCCCGGGTTGGGGTCGCGGACCCGACCGCGCTGAAGCCCTATTAGGGTTGCTCGGACTCAGTGTCCCCACGGTCATCGATGCCGACGCTTTGGTGGCATGGAAAACCCTCCAAGATGGGAACCTGGTCCCCTCTGGTGTCAGGGCGATCTTGACGCCCCATCCAGGGGAGTGGGAGCGTCTTGGAGGAGGGGGTGTCGACAGTGCCGCCCTGTCTGCGCAGAGCCTAAACACCGTCATTGTTTTGAAAAACAGCGTGACCTGGGTGCTCGCTCCCGACGGACGACGTGCGGTTTGGGATGGGCGCCTGGCCGAGTTGGGTACCGGTGGAAGTGGTGACTGCCTTGCCGGTGCCATTGGTGGCTATCTTGCCCGTGGCCTTGCACCCTACGAAGCCGCATGCGCCGGGGTGGTGGCTCATGGTGACTGTGCTCGGGGACTGGCTCAGGAAAGCGGATGGTTTACCGCCGAACAGCTCCCGAACGCTTTGGCCCGATGGGAAACACCGTCAGAGAAACAAAAGGGGTAGAACGATGGTTCAAGTGTATTTTCTATTGGTCCTGACAAATGTACTTTCGGGGCTGGTGCTGGCTCGAGAAGGCCTCAAGATGCCTTTGGCTTCTTGGCAGGGGCTTTTCGTCGCTTTTGAATCGAAGTCGGCCAGGTTAGTGTTGGGAGTGGCTAGTTTTCTGAGCGGTTTCGTCGCACTGATCTTCGTACTTCCCGGCGATCAGCTGTTTGTGGGCGATCTCCTTCCAGCGTTGACCGGGTTGCTGGCCGGGACCGTCCTCGTGCTCGATTTCTACGCGAAGCCGCAAGGTCAGGAACAGAACTCTGGCGACCTGCTTCTCAAAAATCGTGTGTTGATCGGTTTGGTTGGCCTGACCTTCGGAGTCATCCATTTCTTTGTTCCGGGTCTGCTACTTTTGTGAAGCTGATCTCGGTTTGTGGCCTGGCCCAGCGTGCGGGAACCTACTTGGTGGTGCAACGTCGGGCCGGCGGTAGTCAGAGCCTCAAGTGGGAGTTTCCAGGGGGCAAGGTTGAGCCTCCTGAAACACCAGCCCAGGCTGTCGTTAGAGAGTGGTGGGAGGAGTTGGGTCTGCAAGTTGTGGTGTCCGGGTTGCGCTTCACATCAGAGTTTTCCAATGGTGAGAAGATTTACGAATTGCAAGCTTGGGCTGTCGAGGTGGGTACTCAGGAGCCAGAACTCCGTGAACACCTCAAGGCTTCCTGGCTTAAACCTGAGGATCTAGTCCGTCAGGATCTTTCGGAGTCCGACAAGACGATCGCCCAGTTGCTCTTGACCCAAGGTTGAAGCTGCGGTGTGAGCTGGCTAAACTGAGCCAAGAAGGGAGGAGATTTGCATGTATAAAGTGGTATTGATGCGTCATGGAGAAAGCGAATGGAACGTAAAGAACCTGTTCACTGGCTGGGTAGATGTTGACCTGGCACCCAGTGGCGTCAAGGAAGCGGTCGATGCAGGTGAAGTCCTCAAAGAGGCGGGTTTCACCTTTGACCTCGGTTATAGTTCGCTGTTGCGCAGAGCAAACAAGACCCTCAACACCGTGCTCGAAGGCATGAACTTGCTCTGGATCCCGGTCAAGAAGAGCTGGCGCCTCAACGAAAGGCATTACGGCGCCCTGCAGGGGCTCGACAAAGCGGAAACTCTGGAGAAATACGGAGAAGAGAAGTTTAAGCAGTGGCGACGAAGTTATGATGTACCACCGCCGCCTCTTCCTCACGGTAGCAAAATGGCTCCTCACTTGGATCCACGTTATGCCGACGCCGCTCCCGATGAATTGCCCTCGACAGAATGCCTCAAGGACTGTGTGGCTCGTGTTCTTCCTTATTGGTTTGTCGAAATTGTCCCCCGTATTCGTCAGGGGCGACAAGTCATTATCGGCGCCCACGGCAACTCGCTGCGCGCACTGGTGAAGCACCTTAAGGGTGTCAGTGAAAAAGATATCGCCGAGTTGAACATTCCGACGGCGGTTCCGTTAGTTTTCGAGCTCGACGAGAACTTAAACTACATCCGGGACTATTATGTGGGCGATCAGGCGAAAATCCAGGCGAAAATCGCAGGTGTAGCCGCCCAGGGCCAAAAAAAATAGAACGGTCTCGGTTCCAATGCACGCTCTGCGGCGATTGTTGCACGGGGGCGCAGACCGTTTACCTCAATCCTGAGGACCTCCAACTTCTGTCTAACTTTACAGGACTGGTGGGCTTTGAGGGGTTAAAGACCGCTGGGTTGGTCACCGAGGGTCAATTTCCGGTTGGTGAAGGGTACTTGCAAAGACCACGGTTGCGGTTCAGGACCAGGCCGCTACATCAGTGCCCTTTTCTCATCAATGACTTGGGCCCCGACGGCATTCTGCGAGGAAAGTGCTCCCTGCATCCTCATCACAAGCCTCTTGCCTGTACGCTTTCACCGTTGACAAGAACCCTAGAGACCCTAGGTGGCGAAAAAAAGGAAGTTTGGGCCGCCATTGCACCCGTTGAAGGCTGCCCAGGGATGGGGAGGGGTCCAGAATTGAAAATTCAAGCTCCAGCGAGGCTCCGCGGTCGACTTGACCGCGAGGCCCGCTGGATGGAAGACCAGATCGGCCTGAAGTTTGCAGAAACAGCCGGTTCAGAGACCTAGTAGGCTAGAGTAGGCTTTGAGTGCCGAATCCATGTTTCCCTTGGCAAGTACGGCTTTAGTGAGGACTTTGCCGAGCTGAACGCCTTCCTGATCAAAGGAGTTGATATTCCAGAGAAACCCTTGGAACATCACCTTGTTTTCGAAGTGAGACAGGAGTGCACCCAAGGTTTCAGGTGTCAGCCGCGCATTAAGAAGAAGACTCGAGGGACGATTGCCCGCGAAGTTTTTGTTCGGTTCACTGGCATTTGACGATCCCTTGGCAAACGCAACGATCTGGGCGGCAAGATTGGCCTTGAGTTTCACCTGGCTGGTTGAACCCTCACTGACAACATCCATGCCCGATTGTGAGTCCTGAAATCCGATGAACTGGAGCGGTACCCGGTCGGTGCCTTGATGCAATTCCTGATAAAACGAATGTTGACCGTTGGTTCCCGGCTCACCAAAAAGAACTGGGCCGGTCCCGTATTTGACCGGCAGGTTGGCGCGATTGACACTCTTTCCGTTCGACTCCATGTCCAGTTGCTGAAGATGGGCTGGCAGTCGGCTGAGAGCCTGCGAGTAGGGCAAAACCGCGGTGTAAGGCATTTTGAGCGCATTGCGCTCCCATACCCCGATCAGGGCGTCCAAAAGTGCTGCATTTTTTCTCATCTGGGGCTCGAGGGCGGCCTTATCGCCCTCGTGGGCACCGGCAAGGAAGCGGGCGAAAATATCTGCTCCCAAAGACAAGCTCATCACCGCGCCGCCTACCGCCGAGGTAGACGAGTAGCGCCCGCCGATAAAGTCATCGATGTAGAACGACGCAAGATAGCGCGGACTTTTGGCCAGCGGGCTCGTCTCGCTAGTGACCGCCACCATGTGCTTGTCGTCATCCAAGCCGGCCTTTTTCAGGGCTTGGCGAACAAAGTTTTCGTTTGCTAGGGTTTCTTGGGTGGTTCCAGACTTCGAAACCAAAATAAAGAGGGTGGAATCGAGGTGAAGGGATGCCAAAACCGCCGCAGCGTCATCGGGATCAACATTGGAAATAAAGCGGGCGTTCATGGCGAGTGTTTTCTTCTCACGGACGACATACTGCTCAAGGGCCAAAAACATAGCCCGGGGTCCTAGATCCGAGCCGCCTATCCCTACCTGTACGACGGTCTCGAAAGGCTTTCCTGTACTTCCCTTGATGGAGCCTGAATGCACACGGGCGGCAAAGGCCGCAATCCGTTTGTTTTGCTCAGCATAGAACTTCCCAATATCCTTGCGGTTATGCCGGACGATCTTGCCTAAAACACCACGGGTGAGGTGGTGAAGCACCATACGACCTTCGCCCGGGTTCATCACCACCCCATCGAGAACGGCCTTGTACTTGCCCAAGACCTGCTGCTCTTCGGCCAATTGCTCCAGCAGATTGAGGCTCGTTTCGTCCACGGCTTTGGCCGCGTAATTATAGACCCACCCGGCAGCCGTGCTGGTCTGATAATTCTTCACCCGTTCGGCGGTCAGTAAACTCTCAAGCGACGCAACGCTGGGGCCTTTTATCAGGATTTTGCCTGCCTTGGTTTTGTCGAGATTCCGGTAACTTAGTCTCATGGTGCACTCCTTTGGAAAGTTCGGTCTGTCAGGAAACCAGCGACAGGCCTTTTACGAGAAATCGGCGGACTTCGTCCTTTGACTTGCGGCGTTCATTGACCAAGCGGTAGAGCTCCCGGCCCTTGTAAAACAGGATGAAGCTCGGTATGCCCGTCACGTCATACTCCTGCGCAACCGAAGCATGTCGATCAATATCCAGATGGATAAAATCCACGTTTTCGGTGAACTGTGCCTCCAAATCTGGCAGCGCGGGCTTGAGGAAATGGCAATCTCCACACCAGTCCGCCATAAAACAAACTAGAAGGGGCCGGTCAGAGGCCATCGCGCTTGCCAAATCCCCTGAGGATTCAACGCTGTTCATGCTCATCATTGTCCGACATTTTTGCTGTTTGGCAAGGGTGAGAGTGGGCTTTTTGCTTTTTGATGCGTCATCGGTTCCTCTAGAACTCTAGACCAATCTCCCGCTGTGGAATTACCGGAACTTTTTGTCCTATAAATCCTCATCAGGCGTTTGGGCAACTTTAAACAAGGAGGCATTGAAAGTTTATGTGAACATTCTTACATTCATTTAAGTTCTCAAGACCAAGGAGATAACGTATGGCCTACAAAATTGGCGAGGAATGTATCGCTTGCGGCAGTTGCATCGACGCCTGCCCGGTTGAAGCCATCGCCGTTGGCGAAGTTTACTTGATCGACCCTGCAAAGTGTATTGATTGCGGCGCCTGCGCCACCGAATGTCCGACGGAAGCCATTACTGCATCCTGAGTACCGCCGATAATTCTGGCAGGAGCGAACTTCTATGAGTTTCGAGAGTTCAGAGGTTTTTCTCACTGTTGGTGGAAGCGACGGTGGTGCGAAGGTCGAGGTCTACGTTTCCCAGGACGGGATGAGATGTTGGGGAGCGTTTTCGCCGCCTTCCGAAGAGGGAGGCAAGCTACTTGTCTTTTCTGACATCGTCGAGGCGCTTCAGAACGGTGGAATCGTCCATGGGTTGCAGGACCGGTCAATACAGGAAGCCATATTTCATTGCAACATGGAGAAACTTCCCGTGGCGGAGGTTTCTCTGTGTCTCGGTACACCGATGGTGAAGCAGCGGCCAGCCTTTCTCAAACTTGAAACTCACATTTACGCCCACCATTTCGAGAAAGAAGGGCCCCAAGTCGACTTCAAGCAGTACACACCCTTTGTCATCGTCAAAAAAGGGGAGTTGCTGGCGAGGGCAGTTCTACCGCAAGCGGGCAGAGAAGGTTCCACAGTTTTTGGGGTCGCGTTGCCCGCGGGAAGAAAAGATGTCAAGTTACTGAAGCCAGGGCCCAACACCCTGTTTGCCCACGGCAAGGTTTTTGCCCGCATGGCCGGTCGGTTCGTGTTGGAAAACGACCAATTTGACATCTCTGACCTGTTGGAAATCTCCGGTGGAGTTGACTATTCAACGGGGAATATTATTTTCCCGGGCTCTCTGGTTGTCAAAGGGGTTGTTTCCGATGGCTTCAAAATCGTAGCGGGCGGTAGCATCACCGTGGCAGAAACCTTAGATGCCTCAGAGGTCATGTGCCGAACCGACTTAACCTGCAACGGTGGCATTATCGGTAAGAAGGCAGGCTTGGTACGCGTTGGGCGAGACATCAAGGCTCTTTTTGTTGAGAATTGTCAAATGGACGTGCTGGGAAACGCACACTTTGCGAAGTCGCTTCTGCATACCAGATTGTTCGTCAAAGGCAACCTCACGATGGACGATGGAGGACGCATCGTGTCCAGTTCAGTCACCGTCAAGGGCAACCTCTCTTGCACCCAACTCGGCAATGAGAACGGTCCCTGTCACGTCATCGGAGGCACGGACTTTGTTGTCCTGCGTAAGATGGAGGGAATTAAGGCCAAGTACAAGGAACTTGACGAAGAGGTTTTCAAGCTCAAAACCCATGGGCCCGAACTGGGAAAAGAGAAAGTTCTGGAAGCAGAAAATGCCCTCAAGAAAGCTATGGAAGCCTTGGTCGAAGAGATGAATCAGCTCACTCCGAACTTGTTTAGCGACCAGTCAACTTGGATCAAGGTTTCAGGAACCGTTCATGAAGGCACCGTGATCGAAATGGGATTCGCCCAACTTCAGATCGACAATAACATCAAGGGAAAAATCTTTCGACTCTCTCCAGATCAAAAGTCTATTCTTGTTGAGAAGATCCCTCCCAAGGAACCGAGCTGATTAGTTCCAGACGCCAAGCACGTCTTGGTAAAGTCGGTCAGTCGCGTTCTTGTCCACTTCGGTTACCAAGGCATTCCCGGTGCTTAGGTAGCGGAAGACTGCGGTGTAATTCGATGTTCCTATTCCCTCTGCAACCGCAAACCCTTCCTTCGAATCCCGAAGTTTGAGCTGTTCTCCCTTTGCCGTCTGAAAGACCAGTTCAAATCCATTTTCGAGGACTCCAGGTTTCGTGTGGCTAAGCTTTACCTTACGGTTGCCCACCTGCAAGGCCCAAGGATGACCCAACGGCGAGGATTTTCCTTCCCACTCAAGTCTCGTCTTCAACCAGTGGAAGTAGAGCTCAACCTCGCTGCGGTGGCCTCCGACAAACTGCACGGAAATCAAGTCATGGAGCTTCTCCCGCATATCGGGCGCATTGAAGAAATTGGCGGTCAGTTTGAGCAGAGGTCCTAGCCGCACCCAGGAGAAGTCGCTGACCGGCGTGTTAAACGTGGAAAACCGTTTGGCATATTCGGAATAAAACGAGTGGGGATCGGGAGTGTTTCGAGAGTCGATAAAACAGCGGTCGGCAATGCCGTCGAATAATTCTGGAACAGGAGCGTCCTTGAGGGGGCTCAGCCACCAGACAAAAACTGGTATGTCACGGATTACCAAAGGGGTCCAGAACTCCGGACTTTCACCGGCATGGTCCTCGCCCGATGAGATGACGATTTCTTGAATACACAAGACCTTATCGTTGACGTCGGTCACGCAGCGTGCATTGACATCCGTTCGTGTTTCGCCTCCGGCGTTCCGTTTGACAACGATCACCCGAGCAGGGCGCTTACCATGCAAGTAATTGAGGGCTTCGAGAAGACGCGAATCATCGTGATTCTCCGTGTAAACCACTAGATTAAACAAGTTGGTCCGAGCCTCGTTGGGAGAGAACTCTTGGAGGTTCTTTCTCAGTTCGGCCTCGACGGCCACAGGGTCAGCGTATCGGTTCATAGTTTTCTCCACTTGACGCCCACAGAGGACGTGAGCTCCTTGGCTTCTTCGGGGCCAGCACTGCCTGCCTTGTATTGAGGTAGGGGCGACGGATCGTCGGCCCACCCTTGCAGGATGCGGGTGATAAAGGTCCAGCTGGCTTCAATTTCGTCGCGGCGTGTGTAGAGCGTCGAATCTCCAACCAGACAATCGAGAATCAGTCGTTCGTAGGCCTCAGGGGTGGCTTCTCCAAAGGTGTTGCCGTAAGCGAAGTCCATATTCACCGGACGCACCTGAGTCAGGTAACCAGGAATCTTGGCATTGATGCTGAAAGAAACTCCCTCATCGGGCTGAATGTGGATGACCAGTTGATTGTTGCCCCCGTCGGAAGCTTGGTTTTTAAAAATTTGCAGGGGAGGCTGCTTGAAGGTGACTGCCACCTCACTCATGCGCCGCGCCATGCTTTTGCCGACCCGGATAAAAACGGGAACACCTTCCCACCGCCAAGTGTCAAGAAAAAGCTTTAGCGCGACAAAGGTTTCTGTTTTGGAGGTCGGAGAGACACCGTCTTCCTGCAGGTAACCTTTGGCTGTCTTTCCCTGCGAGATTCCGGCAGAGTACTGACCACGGACCGTGTACTTATTGACATCCTTGTGTGTGATGGGCCTCAAGCTGCGAAGAACTTTGACCTTTTCGGTTCGGATGGTATCTGGACTCAAATCGTTGGGTGGCTCCATTAAAAGCAGGGTCATGATCTGGAAAATATGGTTCTGCACCATATCCCGCAAGGTACCCGATTTCTCGTAGTAATTTCCTCGGGTTCCCACTCCGATCGCTTCCGAAACCGTGATCTGAATGTTGTCGATGTAACGGTTATTCCACAAAGGCTCAAAAATGCCGTTGGCGAATCGTAGAACTAGGATGTTCTGTACCGTTTCCTTACCGATGTAATGATCTATCCGGTAGATCTGACTCTCTTCGAGCTGTGACGACAAGATGTCATTGAGCTCCCGTGCCGTGGCTAGATCGCGGCCAAAGGGTTTCTCCACAATGACACGGCTGTAGCCGCTTGGAGACTTGTTGAGGCCGGAAGCGCCAAGATTCCTGACGATGTTCTCATAATCATCCGGAGGTGTAGACATGTAGTAGACTTTGTTGTCCCAGGCATTGACCACTTTTGCTAGGCGGGCATAGCCATCCGGGTCATCGAAAGTCGAACTGACAAAGTCAAGCTTCTCGAGGAAAGCTTTCTTCTGGGCCTCAGGCACGTGGGCGTAGTGGCCGACGGCAAGCATCGACGCGGCCTCGGCCTGAAACGATTCCTTAGTCCACGGACGGCGGGCGAAACCGACAACCTGAAACTGCGAAATGTTGCCCTTGAGGAACAAAGAAAAGAGGGCAGGCACAAGTTTCTTGCGCGTCAGATCTCCCGTCGCACCGAAAATGGTGATGACGAAGGGCGCAGGCTCTTTGGCAAACTGCAGCCCGTCTAGCAATGGGTTGGAAAACATAACTCCAATTTAAAGGCAACGCCGGGGTTTTACAAGAGGAAAAAAAACCGTAAGATGTGTCAATGGATTCCCGCCCCGTCGCCGTCATTGACTCCGGAATCGGTGGTCTTCCTTATCTTGCATGGCTGCGTGATCATCTGCCGTGCGAGACCCTTGTTTATGTGGCCGACCGCAAGAACTTCCCCTATGGCGAAAAGACTCCCGAACAGGTGCGTTCCGCCGTCGCTGATCTGGCCCAGAGATTGCAGACTGAGTGCGATCCAAAACTTCTGGTTGTTGCCTGCAATACGGCATCGGTGCTTGCGTTGGAGCACTTGAGAGCAGTGTTTCCCGGTCCTGTGGTAGGCGTTGTGCCCGCGGTGAAGACCTCGGCTGCCATGACTCGAAACGGCCACATTGGCGTGTTGGCAACTCAGCGCACCATCGACGGTGGCTACCTCGAACACTTGGTGCAAGAGTTCTGCCCCGGCAAGTCCGTGGCGACCTGGGCAGCTCCAGACCTCGTTACCCTGGTCGAAAATGACTTTTTGCAACCGGATGCCGTGGGGAGAGCCGCTGTTCTAACTTCTTGGGCGAACATAATCCAATCCCAAGGGGCCGATACAGTCGTGTTAGGGTGCACCCATTTTCTCTATGTGACCGACGAGCTTTCTCGGCTGCTCGGGACCGAAGTAGTTTTGCTCGACAGTCGCGACGGGGTTGGAAAGCGGGTGCTTAAATTGTTGGTCGAAGGAAGTTTGGAAGCCCAGTCGCCGGGAGAATCCCGGTTGTATTTCACTTCTGATCGGCGGTGGAACCCACAGGAATTGTTCGGGCATGAACGCAAGTTCAAGCACTTTGCGCTCCAATTCGGACTGAGCTACGGCGGCCCCTGGAGCGACAGTTTTTGAGAGGAACCATCTACTGGGGCATCAACAACATCTTTGCCGTACGCGGCGAAGGTGATCAGGAAAGTCTGCCACTTTGGGAATGCCGCCTGAAGGGCAAGGTGCTAAAGGATGTGGAAGATGAGTACAATCCACTGTCTCCAGGCGACCAAGTAGACTTCGAACCCGACACCGACCACCGTGGAAAGGGAATGATTTCGGCCCGGCGGCCGAGGGTCAACGCCTACTCCCGTTGGAACAAAAAACGTAGTAGTCCTCAGACTCTGGCGGCAAACTTAGACCTGCTGGTGCTTGTAACCTCTCCGCTGTCACCGCCTTTCCGACCCAGGTTTCTTGACCGGGCATTGCTGATGGCCGGCAGAGAGGATCTACCAGCGCTTATAGTGGTCAACAAGTGCGATCAGGGAATCTCCGAGGATACGGAGGACCGACTGGCCGTTTATCAGGACCTTGGTTATGACGTTCACTTGTGTTCGGTGGTCAGCGGAGAAGGCGTTTCAGAACTCAAGGAACAGCTTAGCGGCCTCACCAGCGCTCTGGTCGGGCAATCGGGGGTTGGAAAATCGAGCTTGCTGAATAGGCTTCACGTAGACTCCCGCCAGAAAGTGGGCGAATTGTCGACAAAACACAACCGTGGTAACCACACCACCAATTTTAGCCTGTATTTTCCTTGGTTAACAGGGGGTGGCGGGGTGATCGATACTCCTGGAGTCAGGGAACTGGAAGTATTTGGCATCCAAGCGTCGCAGCTGGCGTTTTCTTGGCCCGAGTTCCGGCCGTATCTCGGCCAATGCGGTTTCAACTTGTGTTCACACACCCAGGAGCCCGGATGCGCAGTACTCAAGGCACTGGAATCAGGCATCATTCACCCCGACCGTTGGGACAATTACGCCAAGCTTTACCAGGAGCTGGCTGAGGCGGAGCGGCAATGGACCTGACCACTTTTCAGACCCTAGAGTTTTCCCGGATTTTAGCCCAGGTTTGCGAGCGATGCATGACCGCAGAGGCGTCGGATGCTCTCCACCTGGAGCCGATTCTGACCAAACGGCAGCCGCTCCAGATTCTCCAAGACGAAGTTCGTCCGTTCTTGAATCTCTTGGTGCGATCAGGAGAATTACCGATTTCCGACTTTCCTCCCGTAGCGGTAGCTCTCGACCGGTGTGCTCCCGAAGGAAGCACGCTTGAGGGTCCCGATTTGAAGGCTTTGGCCCGCTACCTCACCTCGGTCTCGGCGTGGAAACGGTTTCTGGCGACCCAGGAAGAGCCAGAACTTTCAGTTTGGGCCCTGAGGTTGGGCGACCACTCGAAACTTGCCCAGTCCATTCACCGAGTTCTCGACGCAACCGGTCAGGTGATTGAGGAAGCTGTCCCGGCCCTGGTGCATCTTCGAGGGGAAATCTCACGCTCGAGAAACGATATCGACCAGACAGCCAAGGGGTTTCTTCGCGATGCACAGCAACACGACCTTTGGCAGGATTCTCAACCTACGCAAAAGGATGGCCGGACTGTCCTTCCGCTGAAAAGTAACTTCAAGGGACGTATTCCTGCCATCGTTCACGAGGCCTCTTCCTCGGGTGCCACACTGTTTATTGAGCCCTATGAGCTGGTCGAAAAAAACAACCGGCTGGTAGAAAATCAGGCTGCTTGGAAGGTCGAGCTTCTGCGCTTGTTCCGCCAACTTTCTGCCGAGGTGAGAGAGCACCGCGAGGAGCTTCGCAACACGGTAGCAAACCTAACCTGGCTCGATCGGCTACTCGCCCGGGCGCGGTGGGGTCACGGTCATCAGGGCGAGTTTCCTCAGCTAGCTTTGCAAAACCAGGGATGGCAACTGCTTCAGGCACGGCATCCTTTATTGGGAAACCAGGCAGTTCCCATCGATCTGGCGATGCCCGAGGGCACATCGGTGCTGCTGGTTTCCGGTCCGAACACGGGAGGAAAGACGGTGACGCTCAAGACTGTTGGCTTGTTGAGTCTCCTCCACCAGTTCGGTTTGCCCTTGCCTGCCGCCCCCGAGAGCCGCTTGCCCCTTTGGGATGCCATTTTCACCGACGTGGGCGACCACCAATCGCTCGATCAGGCGCTCTCCACTTTTTCGAGCCACATGAACAGAATGGCCACCATTGTCCGTGGGACAACGGGAGATTCGTTGGTCCTTCTCGATGAAATGGCCAGTGGAACCGATCCCCAGGAAGGGGGAGCTTTAGGGATGAGTTTTCTGGACCACTTTCTCGAGCTCGGTGCGACTGTACTGGGCACAACCCATCACGGAGCTCTCAAGAACTATGCCTTTACGCGGCCCCGAGTGAAGAACGCGGCCGTGGAGTTTGACGCCACGCAAAACCGACCCACTTACCGGATTTTGCCTGACGTCCCCGGAACATCCTTCGCCTTGGAAACGGCACAACGGGTAGGCATACCTCAGAACTTGGTGGACCGGGCGAGGCAAATCCTCGAAGGCGGCGAAACCGACGTTGCCAGGGTGATCACCACTCTTCGGGACAAACAAAAGGAAATCCAAGTTCGGGAAAAAGAACTCGCAGCGAGGGAACAGAGTTTTCAGGATACCCGGCGCAAAACTGACCTTCAGGTACTCAAACTCCGACAGCGGGAGGCCGAACTGAAGCAGGCCGGGCTTGGAGAGGTGAATCGCTTCCTTGTCGAAAGCCGCAAAGGGTTTGAGAGACTCGTCAAAGATATCCGAGAAGGAGAGCTTTCGACACAGAAGATTAAGGAAGTCCGGCAGTTTCTGGCCGAGGCGGAAGGCCGTATGGTGGCCGAGACTGAGCAACTCAAGGCTCAGCAGGCGGAAGAAGCTCAGACCGAGTCTACGGTTGAGGTCGATTCCAAGCCTCCGCAGCTCTGGCAACCGGGTCAGTCGGTATCGGTTGACCCGGATCATCGTCAAGGAAAGCTGGTGCGCAAAGCAGGGAAGTCCAATTGGGTGGTCGCGGTGGGTCAGATTAACCTTACCGTAGATGTCCGGCAGCTGAGGGCCCTTCGGCAAACCATCCTTCCACACCGAAAAGTCGAGATCTTCACCTCCGGGGTCGGTGGTAATGAGCCTGCTGTATTCTCCTTGGACCTGAGGGGGCAGAGGCTTCAGGAAGCATTGGACCGCCTGCAAAAGCAGGTAGACCTGGCATTGCTTGCAGGTCTCAATGAGTTTTCAATTATCCATGGTCTAGGGGAAGGGGTGCTTCAAAAAGGAGTTCAGGATTACCTGCGAGGTCGTTCTGATGTCAAAAAGTTCTTTTTCTCCCATCCGGAGGAGGGTGGCTTTGGAAAGACGATTGTCCAGTTATAGACTGCTTCTTCTGTTTCCGCTCTTTCTGTTGTTCGCCTCGTGTCTAGAACTCAAGCTCACCATCAGCTTCCGGACTGAAACAGCCGGTACCGTGAGTCTTGAAGCTCTGCAATATCGCATGGCAAAGAGCCTTAATTGGGAAAATCTCGCTCTTGCGACAACCCGCGAAGGATGGACTCAGGTCGTGGCGCAAGTTCCCGGGTCATCGCTGACGAGTTTTGAACTGATTCCCGATGATTTAGGGACTCGGACAAAAACCGTGGTATCCTTTACTTCCATCAGGGCCTTGGAAAGCCTTTTTGTGATTTATAAGCAAAAACTTACCATCCTTCAGGATGCGCAGGGAAAATATAACCTGCTTCTTCAGCCTCAGGTCCCAAAACTTAATTTTGCTGCCGTCGATACCCGTAAACTGTGGATAGATCTGTGGGGAGACAGCACCTGGAAGTTCGTCGTCCAACCGCCTGGAAACGCCACCGGGAAGGTTTTCACGTTGGCACTCCGTGACTTGGCCGCCGAGAAGGCCCCGGGCGAGTGGAAGACCTCATGGTGAGAGCTTCAGTCTGGTTTTTCGCCTTGACCACGAGGGGCCTTCGGGCTATCGTCACACCTGAAATGGTTCTCCTTCGGGCACCCCTGCAGACCCTTCTTTTTGTGCTCTGCCTCATGGTTCCGCTGGCAGGACAGGTCCCTTCAGAACCGGCGAGTTTACCCTCTTGGGTGCTTCTGGGCTTGGGCAAAAGGATGGCCGAGCAACACCTCTATGGCGATGCCATGGTGTCTCTCCGCAAGTCCGTAGACCGCAGGGGAGTTTTCCCAGAAGCCGAGGTGCAGTTGGCCACCATAGCAGGCCTGAATGGGAATCCAGCCCTGCAGGAATCACTTCTCGAGAAGGCGCTCTCTGAAGCCGGACTGTTGCAGGTCACCGACGACCGCTACACCATTTTGTATGCTCTGGCTGACCTCCGACTCAAAACAGAGGTATTGTCGGGAAAACTCAAGGGAGCTCAAGCGCTGGAAACCTGGAGGGAAATTCTTCAGGACGACAAAGTTTACCAAAAGGTGCAGGATTCTGGTGGACTGGAAGGTTATTTTCGTGCCCTCATGGCCACACCAAGCCCCATTTCTCTGAAGACTTCTCCTTCGCCGGGCCTCGCAGAGACCTTCTTTGGACTCAACCGTGTCCTGTACCTGTACCGACATCCGCTCACCTTTTCGTTGAAAGCCCATCAGAACATTGCGGCAGTTTCCCTTGAAAACAAGGCCTACAAAGTGGCAGCGGCAGAATCCCTTTTTGCGTTCACTGGCATCCTAAGCACTGTCATCGAAGAAGTGAAAGTTTTTCATCCCGACTACGTGTTTCGTGATTTGAAAGAGTTTTTCGTTGACAGCAATTCACCAGTCTACCTTGGTAAACCCATCGGTGCAGGCGAGAGCACCGGCCAACCCGGTGGACCAAACCCTGGTTGGCTGATTCGCTACCAGCCCGTATGGGACTATCTGCGTACGGCAGGGACCCGGCAAACTCTTGAAACCTTGGCTGGGGCTCTTGACGGACTGGCTAAGCAGGAAAAAACCGGTGAGCGTGACAAGAGCCTACGTCCGGCCTCCGAAGTCGCTGCGGAGGTCCGACAGTGGCAAAAGATCCTCATTAATCTCGGCGTCAGGTAGGCCCATGGACAAGCTGATCATCAAAGGTGCTCGCGAGCACAACCTCAAGAACATCGATTTGGAACTTCCGAGGGATAAACTCATCGTTATTTCGGGTAAAAGTGGCTCAGGCAAGTCTTCGCTGGCCTTCGATACCATTTTTGCTGAAGGGCAAAGACGCTATGTGGAAAGTCTTTCCGCCTACGCGCGACAATTTCTCGGTCGCCTCGACAAGCCCGATGTTGATTATATTGAGGGGTTGTCTCCTGCCATCTCCATCGAGCAGAAGACTACCCATCGCAACCCTCGCTCTACAGTTGGAACGGTGACCGAAATTTATGACTACTACCGCCTGTTGTACGCGCGGATTGGTCGCCCCCAGTGTCCCGAATGCGGTCGTCCCATCGAAAAAAAATCGGTTGACCAGATTATCGACGCTGTTGCTGGCCTTGGAGGGGGAGCTAAGCTTAGCATCCTTTCGCCCGTAATTCGCGGGAAAAAAGGGGAGCACCACAAGATTCTCGAAGACGCACGCAGGCTTGGCTATCAGCGCGCAAGGATCGATGGTGAACTCCGCAGCCTCGAAGACGCCATCGAACTAGACAAAAAAAAGAAACATTCCATTGAAGTCATCGTCGACCGTCTGGTCTATGACCCCGAAACTCGGGGTAGGCTTTCGGAAGCTGTAGAGTCTGCCTTGTCCATGGCCGAAGGGCAGATTCTTGTCCTCGAAAACGGAACTGACGGGGAAAAAGAGCACTTTTATTCCGAGAAAGGGAGTTGCCCGGTTCATACGGAGATCGGTTTTCCCGACCTCGAGCCTCGATTGTTTTCGTTCAACAATCCCTTTGGCGCCTGCTCAGCTTGTAGCGGTCTCGGCGTTACCATGGAGTTTGATGCCGATCTGATCATGCCCGATAAGCGGCTGAGTTTCAACGAAGGTGGAGTTGTACCGTACAACCCGGAAGCAAACTGGCACCGCTCTTGGTTTGAGGCGCTGGCACGCAACCTGCAGTTTAGCCTCGATACTCCACTGCAAGACCTACCGTCTCTCGTGCTTCAGGCCATGCTTCATGGGACCGAGAAGGCCATTGATGTGGTCTACCAGAATACCTCCGGTACGGGGAAGTTTGAGTACACCAGCCAATTCAAAGGCATCCTCAAAGACCTGCGTCGTCGTTACCTGGAAAGTACCAGTGATGGTATCAAAACTTGGCTAGAAAAGTTCATGGTGCAAAAGCCCTGTGAAACCTGTGCTGGAAGGCGACTGAAACCTGAGGCCCTCTCCGTCTTTGTCGGTGGGACCAACATCCATGACTTGAGCCAGAAGACGGTGGCAGATACCCTACTTTTCCTCGGCGCCTTGGAACTCACAGAAAATGAAACCAAAATCGTCGACCAGGTGTTCAAGGAAATTAAGGCACGCCTGGGGTTCCTTGCCAGTGTAGGTCTGGACTACCTCAGTCTCGAGCGGAAGGCAGGGACGCTTTCCGGCGGAGAGGCCCAGCGCATCCGTCTGGCAACGCAGATCGGCAGCCAGTTAGTCGGTGTTCTCTACATCCTGGATGAGCCAACCATTGGCCTGCACCAACGAGACAATGAACGCCTGATTGAAACTCTAAAACACCTTCGGGACATCGGCAACACACTCATCGTGGTAGAACATGACGAGCAGACAATTCGCACGGCCGACTACATAGTCGATCTGGGACCTGGAAGTGGAGTTCATGGTGGCTATGTTATTGCTGAAGGCACGGTAGAAGAAATCCTTGCAAACCCTAACTCAATAACAGGACAGTATTTGACTGGTGCTATTCGAATCGAGGCCAGATCTTCCCGTAGGGCTGGTACGGGCGAGTGGCTAAAGCTGGAAGGAGCCCGTGAGCACAACCTGAAGGGCATCGACGTGGAGTTTCCGGTGGGGGCGCTCTCGGCCATAACGGGGGTGTCTGGTTCTGGCAAGTCCACGCTCATGAGCGATATCCTCTACCCCGCACTCATCAATCAGTTGACGCGTGAGACACCCCTAGCCGTGGGGGCCCACAGTAGCCTGAAGGGCATCATGAACTTCGACAAGGTCATTGCCATCGACCAGAGCCCTATTGGTCGCACCCCAAGGTCGAATCCGGCCACCTACATCGGGGTATTCGGCGCCGTCCGAGACCTCTACGCCACGCTGCCAGAGTCGAAGGCCCGTGGCTACAAGCCCGGACGTTTCAGCTTCAATGTCAAAGGTGGGCGCTGCGAGAACTGCCAGGGGGACGGTTCCATACAGATTGAGATGCATTTCCTTCCCGATGTCTACGTCACCTGCGATGTCTGTCACGGCCGGCGGTTTAACAGAGAGACCCTGGAAGTCCGCTACAAAGGGAAAAACATCCACGAGGTGCTCGAGATGCCCGTCGACGAAGCGGCGGAGTTTTTCATGGGTATCACCCCAATTGCTCATAAATTGCGAACCCTCCAATCCGTTGGTCTTGGCTATATCAAGTTGGGGCAGTCGGCACTCACCCTTTCTGGCGGGGAAGCTCAGCGGGTCAAGTTGTCCCTCGAACTCTCCAAGCGTAGCACTGGGAAGACGGTTTATGTGATTGACGAACCCACCACGGGTCTCCATTTTGCGGATGTGAAACAGCTCATAGAAGTTCTGCAGCGACTGGTCGATCTCGGCAACACGGTGATTTTGATCGAGCACAACCTTGATGTCATCAAACAATCCGATTGGATTGTCGACCTCGGGCCCGAGGGTGGCGCTAGGGGAGGGCAGGTCGTTGTTATGGGGACTCCCGAAGCTGTGGCGGCCCACGAAACCTCCCACACGGGCCGTTTCCTTCGGGAACTGCTGCGCGGTCGGCCCTAAAGGCGGACTTATGGCCTGTCGGCACCAGATTCCGGCTTGTATTGCCCTTCTGCTTTTGCTGGCCGTCAATTTGGCGGCCGATCCCTCCGCTGTGTTCGAGCTTCAGACCTCGAGCTATTACGAACTTGTCACTCAGGCCCATTCGCTAGGAATTGAAGAAACCGGCGGGGTTCCGGATTTGCGCCAGCGAATTGCCGAAAAACTCGGCGTCACCCTGCCAGAAAAAACGAGTTCCGACAAAACCATCACCATCGAGAGTGCTCAGCAGGCCGAGGTGATTGCTATCGACGCCCCGGCGACGGGTAAACTGATTCACCTTTCGGGAGACCTGCGGGTCACCCTGGTGGACAACAAGTTAAAAGTCACTCATTTAATCGAGGCTGGCGAACTTTGGTACGACCAGGATTCCGGAGAAATGACGGCCCGTGGAAACGTGGTCTACATCATGATCAGGGAAACCTCTCGGGAGTCTTTTCGCGGCGACAGCTTGAACTTCCGTCTTTCTGATTCCCAGGGTGTTTTTTATGGAGGCGCCTCCGAACGCATGAGAACCGTCGCCGACAAGTCTCTGCCGTTTCGTTATCAGGGTGAAGCTATCCGCCGTTCGGCCAACGATGTGGTGTTGATGGATTCGGGGTCAATTACCTCCAGCCTCACGGAAGATCCCTACTACCATATCGAAGCTCGTCGAATTTGGGTCCTCAGGCCTGGGGAATGGGGCCTCCAGAATGCAGTTCTCTATCTCGGACGAATCCCCGTCTTCTGGTTTCCCTTCTATTTCCAGCCCGGCGACGACCCGGTCTTCAACCCCGTCCTTTCCTTTTCCGACGCTCAGAGTCGCCGGGGAACTGCTTTCCAGACAACTACCTACATTTTTGGAAAGAAGACGCGCTCGTCATCGCCCCTGAGTTTCCTGCAAATGGAAGATTCGGGTACTGTGGACGGTGACAAAATCCTAAAGGGCTGGTTCCTCACGAGGGGCAAGTCGACCGAACCGGCACAGCCTTCCGGTTGGTCGCTCAAAGTTCTGGTAGACTTCTATTCGCGCTTGGGTGTGCTCTCCGGCGTCGATGCTGTCTTACCGGGGTGGGGCCCGTTCAAAACCTTTAAGTTCGCGGGGGGGTTGGGCATTACCCGCAATGTGACGACCACAGGGTCAACCTTTACCTCGGGAGTGTTCGACACCCTGCTTTCGACAGCTGAGCAGAACAATTGGAACGGCAGTTGGATCGGCACCCTCTACCTACCCTTCCGTTGGGGAGGAACTCTGGAAATGGGAGATACCTTCTGGAACGTGTCCCTGCAAGCCGATTCTGACCCTCTCTTTTGGGGTGATCTGATGTCCTCGCGCAATGAGAACTTAAGCATGTTGACCTTTTTGGGGCTTGGTTCTGCCAACCCCGCTTCGGCTAAAGTCGCGATGAACAGCCTTCAATGGAAAGGCAACCTGGATCTGCCTGCTTTCATGCCTGATTTGCGAACCAACCTCCAAGGCAGTTGGAACTGGAACATCAAGGCTACAACACCTGCGCTCGTAACTGAGGATCCGCTAGCAAACTTCTTCGTACCGACACAGTTGCTGTTTCCCAATGTATCGATCCTCTGGGGCGGAGATTTTCTCAAGCCTGCCACTACCACGAGGGCAACCTCGGCCTCCACCCTCCCTGACCTTCTCCTCCCCGAGGCAGAAAAAAACGACTTCGATCTTCTGAAGGCTCCCGAGGAACCGTCCACCGCGATTTTTCCGGAACTGGGAATGCCTTCTCTGTTGTCCTCCTTGCCTTTTCCTGGTAGCCCAAAGCCATGGACACAGTCCCTCACTTGGAGTGTCAATCCGGTTTACCGAGTCGATACCCGTTACGACAACAGCTTGGTGCTGTCGGCACAGGACTTTCAAAGTGAGGTTCAAAGTTCCCGCTGGAACGGTGCTTGGGACGGGAAACTTGGATATAACCTGGGACAGAACTCGGATGTTTTTGCATTTTCCTCGGTTTCGTCGCTTCACCAGCAGATTCAAGATACCTGGTACGTTGGTCCTTCGGTGACCCCAGCGACGCAAGCCCTCCTTCTCACTCAGGACAAAAGTCAGACCAGCAGCCTTCTTCTGCAGAATCTAAACCTATCCTGGAGCCCTTTCGTAGAGTTCGCTCCGCTCAGTTCGACGTCCTTGAGCTACGCAGTGTCAGGGCGCCTTTGGGAACATACGGGCACTGAAGATAAGCTTTTTGATGGAACTGTTTCCTCTGTTTCCGTCCACCAGGTTTCAGTTCAGACTTCTTGGCTCGCCTGGGAGGGAACTCCTTCGGTCACTTTTGGCGCCCGCCTCCAGGATGCGCTCCCTCCTCTCACCACCAACGTGATCGCGTCTTCCAATGTTGACCTGCAGTTATTTTGGGCTCGTCTGAGCTCCAAGATCCAGTATCGGTTTCTTGGAACCGTCTGGACTCCTGATCCTTGGCTGTCGAGTCTAGAATTGACACCATGGAAGGGCTTCTCACTGAAGGAAAGTTTCCAGTATGACCTGGCCTTACAGAAGCCGCTGAACTCGACCACCGACCTAAGCTGGGCTGGTTGGTCGGTGCAATACCGTCATATGCAAACGCTTCCTTACCTGTTCGATTCGGCCAATCGAAAGTGGAAAACCTCCGGGGTTTCAGATTTTCTCCCTCAGGGGCTGGACCTCCGCTATTCGTTAGCCATTCCTCTGACCCAATCGTGGGAAAACCGCCAGTCGATAGCAGGCAATCTGAGCATTAATTGGCCTATGAATCTTCAACAGATCTCACAAATGCCTTTAAGCATTACTTTTTCTTTGCAATATAAACTGTTCCGTTTCGTCGACCTTCAGGTCTCCGAGAGTTTGATCAACCGCAGCGTGTTCCGCTATTTCCCAGCCCTCGTCGATTCTTTCGGTATTGATTCTTTAACCGCCGTAAATCCAATTACCGACTTGATCGATTCGCTCTCAGTTTGGGATGATGCCGCCCTTCGACGCGGCGGCTTCAAGATGAGCACGCTCAACGTGGGACTTGTTCATTACCTCTCAGACTGGCAAATTAAGCTCGGCTACTCGGGCTCTCCTCAACTAAGCACGGGTACCAACCGTCGTTTCCAATGGTCGGGAACCTTGTCGCTTTTGGTCCAGTGGTACCCAGTCCCTGAGCTAAAAACCCAGTTGAACTGGGACAGGACTGGTGTGCTGACAATCCCTCGTAACTCTCCTTGACCGAGCCTCAGTGTCACGCTAAAATCTTACGGGAAAGGAGGATGGACTGACCACTACGAAGTTCGTCATCGAAGATGAGGATTTTCTGGGGCAGCTGTGTAACGCCGGCAACCAGAACTTACTGGAGCTAGAGGCTGTGCTTGGTTCACCTGTCTATTCACGTGGCAACGAGGTGCACCTCGGAAGCGACCAAGATCAGATCAAAGAAAGGTTCGACCACCTGTTACGAACGTTGCTGCGTCACCATCGGCTTGGCCATTCGGTCACGCCCGACCTCATCCAGTCGCTTTCTGAAACTCTGGGAGGGGGCGATCCCCAGCAACTACAGACTTTTCAGGATGCGGCCATTTTGATTCCCGGCGGACTGCAGAAAGTTTTTCCCCGCGGTTGGCACCAAGCCCAGTACATTGATGCCATCCGAAGGTGCGACGTCACCTTTGGCATCGGCCCTGCCGGAACTGGCAAAACCTACCTAGCGATTGCCCAAGCTCTTTTGGAAGTGCTGACAAAAAAAAGACGCAAACTCATCCTAACCCGTCCGGTCGTTGAGGCCGGTGAAAACCTCGGATTCCTGCCCGGTGACCTTTCCCAGAAAATCAGTCCCTACCTCCGTCCCCTTTATGACGCCATGGAGGATCTAGTGGGCCCTGAGGTCCTCAACCGCCTCGAAGAGAACCGGACGATTGAGATTGCTCCGCTTGCCTACATGAGAGGACGCAGTCTCAAGAACTGTTTTGTCATCCTCGATGAGGCTCAAAACACGACCCGTACCCAGATGAAAATGTTTCTGACACGGTTGGGCGAGGGGGCCAAGGCCGTGGTCACTGGCGACCTCACTCAGGTCGATCTTCCCCGCTCCCAAGAGTCCGGCTTGTTGCAGGCGCGTCGTATTCTTGAAGGGATTCCCGAAGTCTATTTCGCCGAGTTCGAAAAAAAAGATGTGGTTCGCAGTTCCCTGGTTCGCAAGATCATTGAGGCCTATGAGGCTCATGAAGGCTCCTGAACTAGAGGTTTTTCTCGAAGATGTCGAGATTCCGTGGTTGGAGCGTTACCGGGAGTTTTTGCTTCAGGCTCTCTGGTCCTTAGGAGTCCGAGACTTTGAAGTTTCTGTAACTTTGTGCCGAGATTCCTACATTCGCAACCTTAACCGCCAATGGCGGGGAAGAGACGAAGCAACGGATGTTCTTAGCTTCGAGGCTGAGCCTCAACAGCCTCCAGGCGCACCACAAAGGTCCCGAAGTGGCGGGTGCTTTGGTGACCTCGTGATCAGCATGGACACATTAGCGGTCAACAGTGCATACTTCCTCGTGGACAGGGACGAGGAGTTGAAGCGGGTTTCCCTTCACGGATTGCTTCACCTCATGGGGTGGGACCATGCTTCCAACAATGCAACCGAACCCATGTTGCAACACCAAGAGTCGATTCTGGCCCGTTTCAAGGAACTTTCATTTTGAAAAACAAAAACCTGTTCAGTCGAATTTTCTCAGGCGCTCGCTTCCGAGATCCCGACGAGCCTCAGCTCGATCAATTGAACACCGAAGAAAAAGAAATGATACAGGGCGTTGTCGAACTCGGAGATACCACTGTCAAGGAAGTCATCGTACCGCGCATCGACGTTATTTTCCTTGCCGAGGAGATGGACTTTCACGAGATGATCGAGCGCATCACCGAGAGTGGGCATTCCCGGTTCCCGGTTTATCGCGATACCATAGACAACGTTGTAGGAATTCTTTACGTCAAGGATCTCCTGCGCCATCTGGCCAAGAACGCCATGCAGATTCCGGACATCATCCATCTGTCAGACTTGGTCCGAAAACCCTATTTTGTACCTGAAAGCAAGAAACTCGACAGTCTGCTGAAAGAGTTCAAGCGTAGGCGCGTCCACATTGCCGTCGCCGTTGACGAGTATGGCGGGGTTTCGGGAATTGTCTGCATGGAGGACATCATCGAGGAGATTGTTGGTGATATTCAGGACGAGTTCGACACCTCCGTTGAAGATGTTCTCGAGATCGGCGACCGAACTTATCTCTGTGATGCCAGGGTTTCTATCCTCGACCTCAATGAGATTCTTGGCATCAATCTCCCGAATGACGATTTTGATACCCTTGGTGGTTTTGTCTTCGATCTCTTTGGTAAGATTCCCGTCCGCTACGAAAAAGTTTCGTATCAAGGTGCGGAGTTCATTGTGCAAAACATGGACGGTTACAAGATCCGAACGGTCAAAATCCAGTTGGGAGCACCACCTCAGGAGGTCGCCGAGTGACAAGGTTCTTCCTTCTGTCGCTGATGTTGGGGCTATGGCTTCCGGCGGGGGCCCAAAGCGCCTTGGATTCCTATACCGCCGGACAGCAAGCCTTTCAGCGTGACGATTACTGGAGCGCGGTGGACAGGTTCCGGCAGGCCCTTCAGGTTAACCCCCGCTATCTTGAGGCCTATCAGGGCTTGTCTGAGAGTTTTTTTGCCCTCGGGGAATATGACGAAGCCGCCAAACAGATTTCGGAGGCTCTCAAGCTCGGAAAGCTCAATTCCACGGTCAACAACCTGCAGGGTCGGATACTTTTGGGCCAGACGAAGCTGGAAGAGGCTTTGGCCGTCTTTCAGTCGGTGCTCAGCAGGGAGCCGAAAAACCAAGGGGCCCTGTTTGGTCTAGCCGAATATCAAGTGATGAAAGGTCGCTTAGAACTCGCCTCCCAGCAGTTCGAGAATCTGAGAAGGGAGGATCCGGCGAATCTTCGGGCTTTACTTTCAATACTGTATGTAGCTTCGGCGCGTGGCGATAAGGCTACTTTCGACCGGGTGGCTTCCGACGCGATCAGGCTCTATTCTTCGGACCCTAGGGTTCATTTTGCCATCGCATGGGAGGCTTGGAACCGCAAAGATATGCCCGGGGCCCGCTCCGCTCTCGACAAGTTCCTTGTCCTGTCGGGAAAGGATGATTTGCGCGGATGGTTGTTTCAGATTGAACTGCTTCTCGCCGAGCACCGGGATCAGGAAGCCCTCCTAACGATTGACGAATCGGTGATCAAGGGGCCGCAGGTGATGCGCGCTTCCAAGGATCCGAGAGTATGGTATCTGCGTGCCTTGGCGCTCACGAGAACGGGACGTAACCCCGAAGCCTCTGATTCGTTCCGGATGGCCCTCACGTACGAACCCGACAACGAAACCTGGAACCTAGCCTATGAAACCTGGCTGTTGAGACAGACTCTGCCGGAAGATAAACTGAGAGCGCCTCAGGCCCAGCTGCACTTTAGCCGAGCGGCCGATCTCACCAAGAAAAACTCCCTCAACCTGGCCCTAGACGAATGGCGCCGAGGTTTGGCACTTAATCCCTATTCGGTGCAGGGAAGGCTGGGACGGGCCGATATTTGGAAGCGTCAAGGCTACAAGACCTCTTCCTTAGAGGAACTGGAGGCCGTGGCTGTCTTGCAACCGACCTATAAAGACGTTGGATTCCTCGATGAAGTGGAAATTCAACGCGGAGTCTATTCCGACTCTCTGGCTGCTGGATGGGGCCTCTCGCTTAAGGATCTTGACGGCCTCAACAGCGTAGGGACAAGCCGACTCTTCCGACCCTTTGAAGTGGGGCTTTTCCACGCGAACGACGCGTCCTCCACGCAGGAGTTCGAAGCCGGCGCGGCTTTCGCCGAAATGTTTGCCGATGAGTGGGATTCCATGAGAACCCTCCACCTCGCTCGCGCGTCAGAGTTTGCCAAAGTCTGGTCGGTGTCTGGCTTCAACCAGGCCTTTCTTCAGGCACGCTCGTCAGGGCTCGAGTATTTTGCCCTCCTCGAGTTGCGCCAGGGTCCCAGAGATTTTCAAGCCGACCTTAAGCTCTACCTGGGTAGAACAGGACGCCTGATTCAAACCTTCTCGATTTATAAGAAGGGATTGCTCCCGGTCACGCTGGGGTTACGCGAGTTGGCAGCCACCAGTGTTTCAGCGTTTCCCTTACGAGGGAGTATTGCCAAGCGGCAAAACGCCGAGTTTCTGGTAAATCTAGGACGTCGAGACGGTGTGTCAGTCAAACAGAAGTTCTCCATCGTGCGCAATTCTGGCTCTGTACTTACGGGCGACAAGTCTTGGTTCAGCTGGAATCCTAATGACCTGTTCGGCACCTGGACTGTGTCTTCTGTGGACGATTGGATTTCGGTTGGCAAAATGGAAAAGTCTGGGTTCTTTGACACGGTGGCCATCGGTGACGAGGTTCTGTTTGTCAAGGATGCTCCGGCGAGTCCAGCTTATGTCCCGCTACCAGTAACTGCTGTGCTTCAGCGCGATTTATTGAGCCTTCGGTAACAATAACAGGCTGTGTGATTGACATAGGCCTCAGAGATTCCTAAAATAGCGTCTGTTCAATATGAAAAAAACGGAGGGATTTATGGGAATCAAGATTGGTATCAACGGGTTCGGACGCATCGGTCGCATGGTGTTCCGCGCCATCGTGAAAAACTTTCCCGACGTGGAGGTTGTAGGAATCAACGACCTACTTGAACCCGATTATCTTGCTTACATGCTCAAGTTCGACTCCGTGCATGGTCGTTTCAACGGGTCGATTTCTGTTGAAGGAAGTACACTGATCGTGAACGGCAAGAAGATCCGCCTTTCACAGGTTAAAGATCCTGCAGAGTTGAAATGGAATGAGGTCGGTGCACAAATCGTGGTGGAATCGACGGGCCTCTGGTTAGACGACGCGACCGCGCGCAAGCATATTGCAGCAGGAGCAAAAAAAGTCATTATGTCGGCACCTTCGAAAGATGAGACTCCGATGTTCGTTTTTGGTGTAAACCACGAGTCTTACAAGGGCCAAGACATCATTTCTAACGCTTCTTGCACAACCAACTGCTTGGCTCCCATCGCTAAGGTGCTTAACGACACCTTCGGAATTGAAAAAGGCCTCATGACCACCGTTCACGCTGCAACGGCAACGCAAAAGACGGTTGATGGTCCTTCCAGCAAAGATTGGCGTGGCGGTCGAGGTATCCTCGAGAACATTATTCCTTCTTCCACCGGTGCAGCCAAAGCCGTCGGCAAGGTTATCCCCGAGCTGAACAAGAAACTCACCGGAATGTCCTTTCGCGTTCCCACCAGCGACGTTTCAGTGGTCGACCTCACCGTCGTGCTCAAGAAACCCGCTACCAAGGCAGATATCGACGCGGCCATGAAGAAGGCCTCAGAAGGGGCGATGAAAGGTGTGCTCGGCTACACGGATGAAAAGGTTGTTTCTACCGACTTCCTTGGCGAAACCAACACCTCTGTTTACGATTCAGAGGCCGGCATCAACCTCGACGACAATTTCGTGAAGGTTATCAGTTGGTACGACAACGAGTGGGGCTACTCGAACAAGGTCGTGGAAATGGTTCGCGTCATGGCAAACAAGTAATTCTAGCGGTCACAGAGGAAAAAAGGCCTCCGATTGGGGGCCTTTTTCTTGGGAGGAGTGTTTTCATGATCAAGTCCATCAAGGATATTGACCTCAAAGGCAAGCGAATCATCATGCGGGTCGACTTTAATGTTCCGATGAAGGACGCAAGGATACAGGATGACACGCGTATTACAGCGGCCATTCCCACCATTGAATACCTCTTAAGAAATGGGGTTAGAACGGTTGTGCTCATGAGCCATCTTGGTGACCCGAAGAAAGATGCCAAAAAAGCAAAAGAAAAAGCCGAGAAAGACGGAAAGGCCTTCGATGAGGCTGTGTATATCGCTAGCAAACACCGAATGGCCCCCGTGGCTTCGTACCTTTCCGGAAAACTAGGAAAGCCTGTCGTTTTCGCAGGTGAAGATGGCTGTTTCGGCAAGAAGTCGTTCATTGATGGGCAAACGGTTGGGACGGTGGTCATGCTCGAAAACACCCGCTTCCACAAAGAGGAAACCAGTGCAGATCCGTCCGAAAGGGATAAACTCGCCAAGGAACTTGCCACCTACGGAGATGTGTTCGTTAACGATGCTTTCGGTACGGCTCACCGCGACCATGCCTCCACGGCAAGCATAGCCAAGTTCCTCAAAGTCAACGTTGGTGGTTTCCTGATGGAAAAGGAAGTGGCCTACCTTGAACCGATCGTTACCAACCCTATCAAGCCGTTGGTCGCCATCATCGGCGGTGCCAAGGTTAGTTCGAAGATCGCTGTCCTTGAGAGCCTTCTGAAAAATGCCAGCGCACTGGTCATTGGAGGCGGCATGGCCTACACCTTCTTGAAAGCACAAGGTCATATGGTCGGGAGATCTCTGGTAGAAGACGACCAATTAGACACCGCCAAGAGCATTCTGGTCGCCGCGCAGAAGCACGGTGCAGAGATTCTCCTTCCTGTAGATCACGTTTGTTCCGACAAGTTTGACGCTGAGGCCGAGGTACAGCGCATCGACGGAGTCGATATTCCTAAGGAACTCATGGGGATGGATGTAGGGCCCAAGAGTGTTGAACGCTACAAGCGAGTTCTGGCTACGGCCAAAACCATAGTCTGGAACGGTCCGGTAGGAGTCTTTGAGTTTGAAGCCTTCGCCAAAGGCACCCAAGACTTGGCCCAATTGGTTGCCGAAGCGACCGGACGCGGGGTCATAACCATTGTCGGCGGTGGGGATTCTGTGGCCGCGGTCAATAAGTTTGGGCTAGCTAGCAAGATGAGTCATGTCTCTACCGGGGGAGGCGCATCGCTGGAATTACTCGAAGGGAAGAAGCTCCCCGGCATCGAAGTCTGCAGGAAGGTTGAAAGATGACACGACAAAAATTTTTCGCGGGAAACTGGAAACTCTGGGGCACGCAGGCTGAAGCAAAGGCGTTGATTGCAGCGTTGGCGACAGGGATTCAGGGGAGCAAGCATCGAATCCTCGTTGCTCCTCCGTACACGGCCTTGGCCGCTGTGAAGCAAGCAGTGAAGGGCGGTCCCATTCTCGTCGGTGCCCAGGACTGTTCGGCCTTGGAAAGTGGCGCCCGAACCGGAGAGATTTCAGTAGGCATGCTCAAAGAACTCGGGGTGGACGTGATCATACTTGGTCACTCTGAACGTCGTCAGTTTCACAACGAGACCGACAAGCTCGTTAACGATAAGCTCAAGTTGGCGTTGAAGCACGGTTTCGAAGTTATTTACTGCAATGGAGAGACACTTGCTGAGAGGGAGGCGGGCAAAGCTTCCGAGGTGGTTATCCGACAGACCAAGGAGGCTCTCGCTGGTCTGTCAGAGGCCGACTTAGGGCGACTCACCATAGCCTACGAGCCAGTTTGGGCCATCGGCACCGGCAAGACCGCCACGCCGAAAGACGCCAATGACATCCATCAGGTGATCCGCAAGACCATAGCCGAACTCTATACAAAGAAGGCCGCCGATGCTATTATTATCCAGTATGGTGGATCGGTGAAGCCCGACAATGTCAAAGAACTAATGGCGATGTCGGACATTGACGGCGCATTGGTAGGCGGAGCTTCTCTCAAGGCTGATTCCTTTCTCGCCATCTGCACGTTTGACAAATAATCACCCGGGAGCTCTTCGTGGACATTCTTCTGTATGTACTACTTGGTTTTTTTATTCTCATGGCTCTGTTTCTTGTCCTGATGGTCTTGATTCAGGATGAACAGGGCGATGGTCTGGCCGGGATGTTTGGTGGAGGGAGCGCCTCCACCTTTGGTTCAAGGGCAGGTAACGTCTTGACACGCACGACTTCGATCCTAGGAGCGCTTTTTCTGGTCTCGGCTTTTTTTCTGGCCTTTCTTGTAAAAACCCCCAATACGGGGGATGTGGCCGCAGCCGCGCGTCAGGCCGGTGCTGGAAAGACGGAATGGTGGAATGCGCAGCCTACGGCGGCCCCGGAAGTTGCACCCGTTGCCCCGGTTCCTGTTCCTGAAACGCAACCGACGACCAAGTAAACTAGTTCCGCTGGTGTTGACTTCTCCGCGAGCCGGGGAAGTCTTTTTTTTGGAGGTTTACGCATGGGTATGGTCCGGGTCGCGGTCGTGTATTTCTCTAAGTCCACCAAGACGATTTCTGATCAGGCCAAGGCTCTCGCAGCATCTATCGAGGCACGCGGCGCGCAGGTCGACCTCATTGACGGCTCAAAAACCCATGACGCCAAGCTTACGGGGCACCACTTTCTGGCCATAGGATGTGATGTGCGGTCCCTTTTCAAAGGAACGCTACCGCGTGAACTCAAGGGTTTTTTGGCCAACTCGGGGCTCATCTCGGGAAAAAGAAGTATGGCGTGGGTTTCTTCGGCTCCCGTTGGTGCACAGCGTACTTTGCTGCAGTTGATGCGGGCTATGGAAGGAGAAGGCATGTTGATTCGGACTTCGGAAGTACTTGCAAAACCAGAAGATGGCACGATAGCTGGTCGCCGGCTCAAGATCGACGGTCTTACTGTTTCTTGACAGGGCCTTAGCGCCCTGATAATGTTTTTGAAAGGCTGTTCCATGATAAAAACCGGACTTCTTGTTGTTTTCGCCTGGGTCACCGTGGCTCTCTCGGGCCAGACTCTTGATCAGGCAGTCGCCAAGGTTTCTCTTTACAAGACCGTCGTCATCACGCAAAAAGTGTTTCGGGAACAAGTGTCTGCGCTGGAAGCGAACTCAAAAACCACTCTTGCTCCCGCTGACCGTCTTAAGGTGCTCGATTCACTTGTGCTCAATGAGCTTATCAACCAAGATTCGGAAAAAATGGGCTTGAAAGCCAGCGATGATGATGTTCTTTCCCAGTTTCGAACCTCCAACCCAGGGGCCACCGATGCGCAGATTAAGCAAGCGTTAGAGCAACAGGCGGGAGTCACCTGGGAAAAAGCAGTGGTGACTCTCAAGAAGCAGGTTGTTTTCATGAAATACCTTGCGAATATTTCTAAGGATCAACCGCAAACCTCACTCGACGCGACTCCCAAAGAGATCTCAGACTTCTATGAATCTAACAAGGCCTTGTTTGTCAGCCCAGACTATATTCGGGTTTCACACATTTTCTTCGACACCAATGTGAACCCCAAGGGCAACCTCAACGAAATACGCAAACGTGCTGACGAGGCTTTGGCCAAGATAACCTCCAATCAGTCCACTTTTGAAGAACTTGCCAACACCGTGTCGGAAGACGTCGGGACCGCGAAGGTGAATGGCGATATGGGGTACATTCCTCGTGCCGTAGAGTCGACTTTGGGTCAGCAGTTGGTCAAGCTCTTCGGTGTTGATTTCTTGAATAACCTGTTCGCTCTCAAGAAAGGCGAGGTGTCCAAAGTACTAACCAGTACCGCCGGATTGCATATTGTGCGTATTACACAGCGAATCGATCAGCATTTTCAGACCCTGGACGAACCGGTTTACCCAGGGGCAAAGACTCCGACAGTCAAAGATTCCATTGTGAAGGTTCTTCAGCAGAGAAAAGCAGCAGCCTACCAGCAACAGTTGATATCTGCGGCCGGAGAGGAATTGAAGAAAAAGGCAAAAATCGAACTGTTCAAGCAGAATATGTGAAATGGGCTCCCGTCGCCAGGCCCGTATCCTAGCTTTCCAAAGTCTTTTCAGCCAGGACTTGAATCCCCAATCTCTCGAGAAACTTCTGACGTTAGGATGGATGGAACCCGAGGAACACACCGACCTCGAGCCTGATGTTGTGTTCTTCACTCGGTTTCTCATTTCTGGCACTCTGGAACATTGGGAGGAAATCAACACGGTTATCGAAGGACTTTTGCGAAACTGGGACTTTAACAGGGTGGGCAAAGTTGATCTGTGTATTCTTCGGATTTCAGTTTTCCAGATGCTTTTTGTTAAGGACATACCCGTCAAGGTGGTAATCGATGAGGCCATAGACATCGCCAAAAGGTTTGCCTCCGACGATTCATACCGTTTTATCAATGGGGTTTTGGATGGACTTCGCAAAGAGCGGGGCTTGTAGCAGCAATGCGGAACTTCCTGCGCGTCGTACGCTGGCTTATCCTCGCCGGTGCTTTGGCCGTAGGCGGTTGGTGGGCTTGGCCTTTGGTTTTTCCCACCCAACCTCCGGGATTCCTTTCGCGGTTGGCCAAAGCCGACTCAGCGCTGCAACAGGGTCGGCCTGAGGCTGCCCGCAAGGCTCTCGAGCCTTGGCCCGAAGGAATCTCTGCGGGTCAGTGGGCTCAGTGGGAAAAACGAATTCATAGCCTCGCTGTGCTCACAAAGGACTGGAAATGGGCAGAGTCGGGCGCGCGAAAGGCGCTGGAGCAGTTTCCTGGAAACCCAGACCTAGGAGCCTTTCTGACGTGGGTCCTGCTAAAAAGCGGACGTCCGGCTGAAGGTTTGACCATCGCAGAAAAGACACTTCTTGGAACTGCTTGGGAACCGCTTCTGGTTCAGGCCCGGGTTGAAAACGGTCTGTTCAAATCAGGGGTTACCTCCGACGGTTGGGCAACCCTGAGTGTGGCGCTAGCTTCACCCGAAGGTGGCAGCCCCGAACTTTATGAAAAAATCCTTGGTCTTGCTCCTGAAGCGCTGCTCAAAAAAAACGCACTGCTGGAAGCCCTTTCTGTGGGCCGGGTGGATATGGCCAGAAAGTATCTTGATTCGTTGACTGAGAATCAGCGGAATCAACCCCCTTTCGACCGGCTGCAAGCCTATATGGCTTACGACCAGGAAGACTGGCTTAGGTCGGCTGCGCTCCTGAGAAACTTGGGCGCATCGGACGGCTCCACCTATCAAGTTCTAGCTGATGTGTATCTGCATCTCCAAGAGTTTGAGCAGGCACGAATTATTTATGACCAAATGCTCGCTGACGCCACTGATCCGAAAGCTATACCGGCTTCTCTCTACCTTAACCGGGCTACCATCGCCCTTATCCAGAAAGACCCGGGTACGGCTTTGGCACTCCTCAATAGGGCGCTTCTTTCTAGCGGGCAGGATACGACTGGTATTAATCAGATTCGTCTTCTCCTGTTGGAGGCACGTCAGGCTCTTGGCGAAGATGCTGAGGTCCGCCTTCAGCTTGACAAAGTTCTTGGCAACGGCGAAGAAAGTGCATTCCAACTTGAAGCTGAGCTCCTCAAATACCGACTTTTCCCCCAGATGCTGTCGTTGCCCAGACTTTGGTCGTTGATGCATCGGCATCCGGACTATCCACCTTTGGTGGAACGTTTGGTGTGGCTGTTGATACAGCAAAAGGACTTTTCAGGTGCCCAACGAGCTCTTGATCTGTTTCAAGCAAAGTTAGACCGCTCGAAGGAGCCACCTTGGTGGTCCCTGCATTACCAAAGCTTACTGCTGGCGCTTCAGAACCAGTTTGCCGGATCAATTTTGGCTTTGGAAAAGATTCCGGCACAGTGGAGAGATACCTCCTATTACACCAATCTTGCTTTGGTACAGACTGTCCGTTCGCGGCAAGTCGAGGAAGAGTCAAAGACAGTTCTCCTCAATGGTGCGCTCGAGTCTGATACCAAAGCACTTGACCTCGTTTCTGCTGGTAAAGGGAGTGAAGAACTGTCACTTCGTTCCCGGCTTTTGGCCCACCGCGGTCTTGTAACTTGGTCGTTAGTACCCTACCAAAAGCCTTCTTCCCGAAAAAAATGGAAAGAGCTTGCTCTAGAAGACCTTCGCAAGGCGGTTCAACTTGACCCAGAAAACCTGAGGGCGGCCTTCCTTCTCCGGCAGGCCGCATCAACTCAGGATGCTCCATGATCAAACTGAAAAACACCGAGCAAGTTGGCCGCATCCGTGAATCC
Source organism: Spirochaetales bacterium (assembly GCA_947478845.1). Classification (GTDB taxonomy): domain Bacteria; phylum Spirochaetota; class Spirochaetia; order JABEVK01; family JABEVK01; genus JAIFLN01. The sequence continues at coordinate 135,375 of CANJXC010000004.1, forward strand.
TGCCGCCTGTTGGCAGCGATGTTCCAGGCTATCCGTCCCATGGTGGTGGAAGGCATCACCACTTTGGAATTGGACGCTTGGGCTGAGGACTTCATCCGCAAGGCGGGAGGAAAACCGGCCTTCAAGGGCTACATGGGCTTTCCCCGGACCCTGTGTATATCCATTAACGAAGAGGTCATCCATGGAATTCCAAAGGATCGTCGAGTGCGCACCGGAGACCTGGTGAGCGTAGATTGTGGGATTGATCTCAAGGGTTACTTTTCTGATATGGCTATTACTTTGCCCGTTGGTCCTGTAACCGAGACCGAAAACCTCCTCCTGACGGCAACCCGGGCCAGCCTTGATTCTGCCGTCCAGGCCATCCGTCACGGGGGGCGGGTGAGGGACGTGGCGCAGGCTGTGTCTGAGGTGATCAAACCTCACCGTTTTGGCATAGTGCACCAGTACTGTGGGCATGGTGTCGGTTTCAGTCAGCACGAGGAACCCCAGGTGCCCAACGCTCCTTCCCTAGGTCCGAATCCCCGTTTTGTGGCGGGCATGGTGCTTGCTGTCGAACCGATGATCAACCTTGGAAAAGCGGAGGTACGGGTGCTCAGTGACGAATGGACCGTAGTCACCGTCGACAAGAAAAAATCGGCCCACTTTGAGCACACAGTGGCAGTTTGGGAAGATCGCACCGAAATCCTGACCCTTACCGACTGACCTTAGTGTAACCATTAGTCCGCTCTGCGTTTTTCCATGCAGAGATTTTCAAGGAGTTGAGTCATGAGTATGAAATCGTTTTGGAGTTCGCGTAAAGTACTGGTTTTCAATCTCGTTCTGGCCGGAATGACTACCGGCTTTGCCCTCGCCGTTGGGGTTCTTGCCTTCAACGGTACTTGGACACCACAGAAAACCGCCTACGCGGAGAACAAGCCGATTGTCGTTCCAGCGAGCTTGTTCGAAATGCAGAATACGTTCCGCACCATCGCCAAGACGGTTCTGCCGTCGGTTGTGGAAATCAAAACCCAATCCGATGTTGCCAACAACCAAATCAGTCCGATAAACCCTAATCAGCAACCCTTCGATTTCTTCTTTGGTCCCAACACGACTCCAGAGACGCCGCAGACGCCAAATCAGACTCCTAATCCTAACCCTCGTGCGCCAAAGATACCTAAGGGCCAGAGGTCAGAGGGTTTAGGCTCGGGCATTATGGTGGAGCGACAAGGAGATAAAGTTTTTGTTTTGACCAACAATCATGTAGTAGAGGGTTCAAACAAAATTGTGGTCAAACTGTCGGACCAGCGGGAATACGACGCGACCCTGGTAGGTACCGATGTCCGCCGCGACCTGGCGATGGTGTTTATCACGACCAAAGAGAACGACCTCAGCCTCATCAAGCTTGGCGATTCAGACGAGTTGCAGGTGGGAGACTGGGTCCTCGCCATAGGTAACCCGCTAGGCCTTGAGTTCACAGTCACTTCGGGCATCGTAAGTGCTTTGGGTCGGCAAGGTGGTCCCGACGATTCGGTCAATATTAACAACTATATTCAAACCGATGCCTCCATCAATCGTGGTAATTCAGGAGGTGCACTCGTCAATTTGAAAGGCGAGCTGATCGGGATCAATACCTGGATCGCATCACCTAACGGAGCCAGCGTGGGACTAGGCTTCGCCATTCCCGTGAACAACGCGAAGAAGCCGGTCAAGGACTTCATATCCAAGGGAACTGTCCAGTATGGCTGGCTCGGAGCCTCGGTGACCGACATCGACAAGCAACTGCTGAAGGATCTGAAAGTTCCTGGATCCAAGGGTTCTTTTATCCCCCACGTTTTCAAGGGCTCTCCCGCCGACAAAGCGGGAATCTTGCCGGGAGATTTTGTGACGGCCATCAACGGCAAGGAAATCGCCGACACAAATGCTCTCGTTCAAACCGTGGGAGACCTTCCTGCCGGGCAAAGCGCTGAGTTCTCCCTCATCCGTGATGGTAGTGTTGTGAAAAAAACCGTGACCATTGACCCACGACCGAAAGAAACCGACGTAAAGGGTCTCAAGCTCTGGCCAGGTTTTGCTGTGAGCGTGCTGACTCCGGAGCTGAGAGATCAGCTCGACCTGTCACCTTCGGCTGATGGTCTTTTGATTTCTCAAGTCGAAAGCCGTTCAACGGCTGACATCGCCGGCCTTAAGGCCGGCGATCTTCTCAAAGCTGTCAACGGCAAGGCCCTTTCTTCGGTCTCTGAGTTCTACAGGGCCCTAAACAGCAGCAATGGAGAGATCAAACTCAATTTCACCCGTGAAGGGGTTGAGTTAAGTATCGGCGTCTCCCGATAATAGGGGGTATGAGCAAAGAGTTTATTCCCTATGACGAGGTTCGCGACAACGCGTTGAAACTGGGCCGGGAAATTGCCCGGTCAGGTTTCATTCCTGACGTCATTTACGTTTCTCTGAGAGGGGGTGCGTACTTGGGGAATATTCTCTCTGAGTATTTCAAGGTCCTCAGGAAGGGCAAACGCCCTGTTTTTTACGCGGCGGTGGTGGCCCATTCCTATCAGGACGTGCAGCAACGAACAACCGTGAGGGTTGATGGCTGGACCTATGCCCCAGAATACCTGCGCTCGGGGGACAAAGTGCTCTTCGTAGATGATATTTTCGATACGGGTAGGACGATCAATGCTCTTGTCAACATCATCCTCGAGCGCGGTTTGCCGCGCAAGGACATCAAGATCGCCGTCCATGACTACAAGGACTTCCAAGACTCACCACCATTGCCCATAATTCCTGATTTTTACTGTAGAAAGCACACCCTGCAAGACCGTGCACACGACCTTTGGATCCACTACTTGAGCCACGAACTCGTTGGATTGTCACCCCAAGAGCGGCAAACCTACTACATTAAGGGTAACCCGGACATGGCCGAAGTCATGTCCGTTTTTGACCTATGAGGATTTGCGTCGCAATGGCTCTGTTCGTCTCTGTTTTGCAACTTTGGGCAGTTGGTGCCGACCTTAATTTGGTGCCGAATCCACTTCCAGGGGTCTACGCTGAATCGGTCGCCGTGAGCCTCGCGAACGTTGCCGATCTGACCGTAAAATACCGATTCTTGGAAAGTCCTGGTGAAGTTTATCTGCCATGGACCGATTCCCTTCTCCTTTCGGCTCTTCCTGGCGAGTCGCGGGTCTACACACTGCGTCTACAGACCACGAATGCGGCCGGGGAGAGCCTTACCAAGGACTACCAATACTCGATCGTGAGACCTTCTCCCGTATTGCCATCGGTCACGCCTTCACCAGGTCTTTACACGCGACCGGTCACTATTGAGGCTTCGCTTCCGCAAGGCACTGGTGTTTGGCTTGATGGCAAGGAAGTTTCCTTTCCTTTATTCCTGCCTGGGGTCATCGGGGAGCGGGTCACCTACCGCCTTGATCTCACTGCCTTTTCGGCCAAGGAACCCTCCTATTCCCCGTGGCTGTTTGTTGTCGATTTAAGAGGCCAGACTGCGGCATCTCTGGATATACTCAGCCCCTTGCCCGGAAACTGGGCCAACCGTCAGACTCTAGCGCTCAGTTTTCAAGGACTAGACCGCGTTTACTGGTCCTGGGGCAACCAAGTCGACCTGAACAATGCCGTAGAGTACCGGGCTCCCTTTACGCTTGGCCGTTCGGGAGCCTTGGCAATTACGGTATGGGGCTTAGCGAAGGGTTCTGGTGCTCTCCAATCCAAGACGGTCAATTGGACCAATGGTGATCTGACCTTCGAAGGGGCAGGGTTTCCTGAACCGGGAGTCACTAGTCAGCCACTGACCTTTCCGGCGCATGCGGACTGGGACTGGAGTCTTGACGAAGGCAGAACTTGGAGGCCTCTTGATACCACCCGAGTAGAACCAACACTGTCCAAAAGCCTCAAAGTCCTTACCGTGCAGGGCCGTGATCCTGCCAGAACAGGGGTGTGGAGAGGACTCTACTGGATGGATACCCGCCAGTCGTCGCAACCCTTGGCAGAATATTGGGGTGGCTGGAATCCACGACTTTCATTTAGTGGTGCCGCTGAGGCCTGGCATACGGCAGAATGGAAGAGTTCCGACGGCAAAACGTTTGTGTCAGAAGCGTTATGGGGTCCTTCTGGTTCCTGGAAAATTCCTGATGGAATTGTGTCTGCTACCATTACCGGCCATCTTGTGAACGGACAGACAACTTTTTCGTCCCTGCGTGAGTTTCCAGAAAGTGGATGGATTCGCCCAGAGTGGGAGCCGTGGAACGCTGGTGGGATAATGACCAGCAAGACGGATCTGCCCATTGGGGGCCGTTTGATTCCGCGTCCCGGATTCCAGGCAGTCTATGAGATCGGTTCTGAACGTGGACTACCCGAGCCTGGAAGGCGCTCTGCGTTGCTTGCAGGACCTTTGTTTCCGCAAGTACCGCTCGGAGCCGACCGGATTTTTTACGTTCGTTTTGCTTGGCGTGACGACTCAGGGGCCGTAGGGCCTCCCACCTCGGCTATACCGCTACGAGTAGATCACCTCCCACCTTCTGTTCCCCAAGTTGTGATCAGCGGAACACGACTGGACCTGAAAAGTGAGGATACCGACCTAGGAACCAGCATTTTGTATGCGATTTCCAAGGAGCCTGTGCGCGATACCGAAGCTTTAGTATTTGGGTTATGGAAGCCAGCGGAGTTGGCTGGGATTTCCGCTGAGAGCTCAGCCTGGTTGCACGCGCGGGCTCAGGACGCTGCGGGAAATCAAAGTTCGCCACTACTTAATTGGCCTCTCGGTGAAGCGACTGCCACTGACTGGAGGGGGCTTGTCTTTGGTGCTCCGGTGGCCGGAAGTCGGCAGGCCTTGGCCGACAACTCGGTTCTGCCTCTTAGCCGCGTAGCGCTTCAACCCGCGGTGGGGCCTTCAACCGGTTGGTTCGCTATGGTTACCGATGAAAGTGATTTGCCTGGCAACTGGAGCACTTCGCTTTTACCGGTCAGTGGTCCGCTTGTTGTGTCAATAAAACCCGGTGAACGCCGAAGCTTCTCCACGTGGTGGAACCTGAAGTCCGGAGGCAAATGGCAGTGGGATAAGCCACGAAAAGTAGGATTGACCTTGGATCAAGGTGCTCCACTTCTTCCGAAAGTCAGTCTTTCGGCACTTCAAACCGTAGTACGTGAGGCATGGACCCTTACCGCTTCTCCGTCGCAAACCGGCGACAAACTGACCTACACCCTGACTAAAGATGGAAGCGCGCCTCCTAATCCACTGGACCGGGAGGGACTGGCGTGGCAAGGCCCGTTGGTCTTGGACGTGCCCGACGGGCAGAAAGGTACCTTCCGATGGCGTTTAGGTGTGACCTCTGTCTCGGGACTGTCGCGCGAGTGGCCGGAAGCTGGAACCGTTATCGTCGATAAAACGACTCCAGCCGCTGTTTTTCCGGGCCTTGAGTTCTTTACCTATCAGACTCGTGCTCTCAAGGTGCCGCTTGAATCTGAGATTCCCTTGCGTTATACCCTGACGTTAGACGGTTCGACTCCCGGAGTACCTGACCTCAAGGCAGCCAAGGTGACCGGCGGTTTACTCGAGTTTCCTGGGACTACCGGCAAGCAGAGCCTATATCGGTTCCGACTGCGACCCTATTCGGCTTCGGGAACCCCGGGGCCCACGAGCGACGTCTATAGCATTCTGATCGACCTGACGGCTCCCTCTTCCGACGCCCGCGTGTCGGCTGTTTCGGGTTCTTTCGATCTTCAGGGGTTGCCTGAGGGTGGACTGAGCGCGAAGCCTGTTCGACTTAAGCTCAAAGCACCTTGGGGACAACCCCGTTACGAACTCGTTGAGGGTGAAGCCAATGTTCACCCTGTGGAAAGTAACTCCTCTAACTTTCCTGAGGTACTGACGTTGGATGGTGTTGATGGCGGTGATCGCCAATACACTCTAGCCGTAAGGAGCTTTTCGGAAGAAGGAAGGCCATTGACGCCAGAGCAACGATGGACGGTGCGTGTCGACCGAAGTGCCCCTTTGGCTCCAGTTCTCGATCTGACTGCCGACAAAAAGGAGCCGGTGGCGCTAGTGAAGGGGAGCACTGCTTCACCTTCGAGCGAAGAGACCCTTGAGGTCCGCTGGCAATGGACGAGCTTTCCCAGCGGGAACGGTTTGACCGACTGGAGAGACATCGGTGGTGGAGATCTACGATTCACAGCACCTGGAGGCAATCTCACCCGTCTTACTGTGGAAGCCCGAGTACGCGACTTAGCCGGAAATATAAGCCCAATCGTGAAGAAAAGCTTAATACTCGACCAAAACGTAGTTTATGCCTCGAGCAGTGCCCTGGGAAGTGGGGATGGTTCCCGTGAACATCCATTGGCTTCGTTGAGTTCGGCTGTTGCCAAGATGCGGGCAGAAGGCCGCAAGATTCTGCTTCTTGTTCGAGGTACCTATTTTTTACAAGCTCCTCAGGATTGGACGAACTTGACCGTCTGGGGAGGCCTCTCCGAAGTATTGTGGGATCAAACCCTGACGCCGGGTCGTTCTTTGGTCGCTTCGGGCAAAGGCTTTGTAGGAAACTCGTTACTAGAGCTTTCTGAAGGAACACTTGAGTTACACCGCCTTGATCTGGCAAACGCCGGTGAGAAGCTCGAGTCGTTGGTAACAAGTTTAAAGACGAGGGTCGTTCTCGACCAGACTGACTGGCAATCGCAGGGAACGCCGGTTGGCTGGCGGCAAACGCGGGGAAGCCTAGAAATCGGCGGAATGACCGCGCTTTGGGAATCCAGTCTTCAGGGCGAGCTTCTCGAACTCAATGATGTTGATTTTCGAGTTAACGATGCCCGTTGGACGGTGCAAGGATGTCAGGATTTGAGGTTGGTTTCTCTGACCGGCTCGCGCGCATTCGTCAGCGAGCTTTCGGTCGCGACTCGGAAAGAGATTGGCCTTGACACCTTCCTTTGGGCCAAAGACAGCACAGTCTCTGGCCACGGATTAAAAGTTCTGGTTGGCGACGGTGCTACCTCAGCTACTGGATTTGTGTTTCAGAACAGCACGGTAGTTTTCTCGGAGGTGGAACTCAGTTTGTTCGCTGGACGTGCCAATACGGGTTTTCAAATAACGGGTAGTGACGTTGACCTGCAAAGGGTGAGCTTAAAAATTCTGAAGGGTGTCGAGTTCAATCAGGGGGTTCGGCTGCAGGACTCCAAGTTCCGTCTGAGTGAAAGCGCTTTTAAGGTTGATGGTGGGAGCTATCAAGGAGGGCTGAGCCAAAACGGGGGCAAGCTAGAACTGAGAACCAGCTCTGTAACCCTCGCAGGGGGCGGGCTCCAGGCCTTTGGACTTCAGACCCTAGGGGCCTGTGCCAATTACTTGTCGGACATGAGCTGGGTTCTAGGCACGAAAACTGTAGGAAAGCCCATTGTGAAGGGCTCGGATTGGACCCCTGACTCCTGGGAGAAAAACTCTACCTCTATCGGGTGGTAGCTCCGGCTAGCTCTTGTTGAAGAGCTTCTCTCCTTCCACAAGAATTCCCAAAACCTCGTTCTTGCGGGCATGGGTCAGGCGGTTGACGAACTCGCCCTCTCGTAAGATTTGGTTCAGTTTGGCTAATACACGAAGATGGACAACCTCGCTGTCGGAAACCAGCAGGAAAAAAAGGTGAGTCAGCTTACCGTCCATCGAGTCGTAATCTGTGCCCGCCTTGCAGATTCCAATCACCATGCGGGGCACCCCGCCGGGATTCTCTTTAGGATGCCGCAGATGGGGGATCGCAACTCCGCGGCCGATACCCGTCGTCACCATTTTCTCACGGGTGATCAACTTTCTTAGGAACTCATCGGCATCTTCAATAATTTCTTGCTCGACAAGTGGAACGATCAGCTGAGAGAGGATTTCTTTTTTGGTGCCCGGTTTCAGGTTTTCAACAATGAACTCGTCGTTCGTGATTCGGGTAAATGGGATCAGCCCCTCAGGATTTTCCAGAATCTTGGCCAAGTCATTTTGAGGGACCACATTCATCCGTGAAATCAACCAGTCGTCAATCATGGACTTCATGAAGCGCCACTGGCTAGCCACTTTCGTGCAGGGAATCTCACCGCGCGTGATCATGCGTGAAACGGTCTTTTCGGCTATTTTCAGGTAATTGGCTACCTCTGCCAGAGTCATGATCTCGTGGTCCACCGAGTCGCTCATTATCCACCTCGATTGTCTAGTATAGTCCTGCACCTTCTGTTGTCAACCCAACATGGGGGCTAGAGACCGTCCGCAGATCTTGACTCGCGCCTCCAACATGGCATCACCGTCGAACAGAAAACTCGCTTCAACACGGTTCCCGGACAAGCAGTGGGGCAACCAAAGTGGGTCGTCTTTCCACATGCGGTGCCAGGGTAGGGCGGCAACTGGAAGCCAAAATGGATCAGCTTCCTCGCAGGGCCTCGGAGTTCCTCCCACAGCAGACGCAAAAAATGCTCTCACTTCCAACTGATAACCATCCAAAAACCGAAAATCCAACGCTGCAACTTCTGTGAGCGGACCCGCTTCGAGAGATGTTTCTTCCCTAAGCTCGCGCCGCCCCGCCTGCTCCCACGATTCGCCAGCCTCCAGGCGCCCTCCCGGGGCGTTGATCTTGCCTTTCCCAAGGCCACGCAATTTGTGAATGAGAAGCACTTGCTTTCCTTGAAACAGCCAAACCAGCGCGGCGCGCTCCATCATTGCCAGTTCACCAAGGTCAGAACAGGGTGAGGGGGGTACTCGGAAGGCCAGGAAAACAGTTCTGCTTCAAAAGAGGTTTTTGGTTCGAGAGCAATATGACCGCCCGAAGGAAGTTCAGACTTAAACTCAGAAACCGCTTTGAGTGTCAGGGACTTGAGTTTTGTCCCGTCTGCACTTATCCAATCCAATTGAAATCCGAGCTTACGGAACGCTTTCAGCCCTGAGTTGTGAACTTCAAGTGATAGCTGGTTGACGTGGGTAGCAAAAAGTTCTTTCCAGACAGAAGAGCGCTGGTAGACTTCGAGCGCGTACCCCTTGGCTAATCCATCGAGTCCGGCGACCTGAAGGCCTTGGAGCTGTTTTTTGTCGGCTAAAACGGCCCCAATTTCCTGGGTTGTCAGTACTAAGGATTCAGCGCCAATCCAATTGGCCGCATCGAACTGACGGTCGAACTGCCATCCTTGCCCCGGTTGGAGTTCAGGATCCTTGTCAGTGCGGAAATCTAAACTTTCCTGATGGACGGGTTTTCCGTTGGCATCAAGGACAGCCAAAGTCACTGCCCAAGCCGAAACCCTCGAATCAGGGAACTCAAGCAATACATGCAAGTGCAGAACCGCCGACTCGGCATACACGTCGATCCTACTTTGCAACCTTGTGAGCTGGACCTTGACGCCTTGGGTATCCAGGGTCACCGGCAAATCTCGGGAACTCTGAGATACCGGAGGCGGCAATAGAATCTCTGAGGGTACTGACCAAGGAGACCACCACAGGAAAGCCACCAGCAGTGAAGCGAGCACCCCGAGTCCAACCAATATCGGAATCCAGAATCTGCGGTAATGGCCTTTCGCTCTCTCCACCACTGTCAGGCGAGATTTCAGCGCCGAGAGGTCTTCGGCTTCCCAGGTCTTTCGTTTGAGTTGGGCTGAAACCGATGAAGCGAAGATGGAATCAAAGGGATCAAGCAAGAGCGCCTGAAGCGATTCGAAGGCGAAGTCCTCATCGTTTCCGGCTTCTGCGGCCTTCAAGGCACGGTTTTTGTGACCCGCGACCTGCTTATCGAGCAACGATAAGTCATCGGGAGTCAATTCGGCTTCTTCGAGAAGAGCCCCCCACTGTTTTCTGGTGTAGGCTTTCTCTGGCGGCGATTCCTTGCGTTGCTTGAGAAACTCGCGCAACCTTTCAACCTTGGTCGCCACGGTCAGGATCCTTTAGTCTCTGGCTCGCCGGCTTCCTTTTTGCGCTGCTGACCCACTTTCTCGAGAAGCCAGCGCCCTAGGTTTTCGGCATTTTCAGTAGTCATCACCACTGCAATCAGAGCTTCTCGGGTGATTGGAGTAACCGCAGGTGTTCGGGAAACTTCCGGACCGAGACCATCCGGGGTGGACAGATAACTGATGGCTTCGGGTAGTTCGACATGTTCAAAAAAAAGGTCGAACTTCAGTTCGCCTCGGGGTGTCATTCCTCCCCAAGCCCCGTTGGCAACGACAATGTGGTAGTTGGCGGAACGCACGAACCGAAAAGTAATTTCCTTATCCACGGGTGCAGGTTAACACTAATCCCTAGTGACATCAAGAAGGTTTGCCCAGGCCTCGATGTTACGAACACGGCTCGGGCCGCACTACTGAAGTTTCTGGGCCGCTTCCATCTGCTTCTGAAGTTCGACAGCTTTGGAAGCTGTTCTCGTCATTTCCAAAGCAGGAAGGAAGTTAGGCAAAATCGCCAAAGCCTTCTCCCATTGCACTATCGCTTCCTCAAGGTTTCCTTTGGCATAGAACTCAATACCAGCGAGGTAATATTCTCGCGCCGCAGTCTCACGATCCTGTCGCCCCAGATCGCCTAGATTCATCTTGATTTCAATGCTGACGCGGTCGAAGGGTGTGAGACTTGTCATCAAGTCAACCGTGTAATTGAGGTTCATGGTCAGCGAGTCGATCAGCACTGTGACCCCGGCCGAGAGCCGAGGCAGCCCTGCCTTGAGATTTAGTCCGGCCTGAACTCCGAGGGTCTCCAACAGCGCCCAATTGAATCCAATAGCCTCGGAAATCCCCTCTGCTCCCGCCAGATCAAGGCCCAGGGGTGTACTGAGATAAAACGGAACCGTAATATCAAAAGAAAAAGTCATCGGCTTGATCGGGTTGTAGGCCAGTCCGATCACCATCGAACTGGGAAGGGGGTCACCACTCACTGGTAGCCCCAGGTTTTTCATCGTCACGGCAAAAGCGAGGTTGTTCTCTCGGGAGTAGTAGAACTTGAGAAAATTGACCTTCGTGATGGCGCCAAAATCAAAAATTAACGCGCTCGCGGACTGACCCTGTGCGATAGTCTCTGGAACGCTTCGGCTGGCAAACTTCAGGCTACCACCAACTGTGAGGCCACTGAAATAGAAGGTGTGAAACAGATTATAGGCAAGGTTGGCCGTCCCGACGAACTCGGTGTAGTACCCTTTCGCAGTTTCGGTAGACCATGGATTGCGATACCGCTCTCCCCAAGTGTTAATGGCCGTGAAAGGAAGGTAAAGAAGCTTGGCCCCGAGGCCAATGCCTAGGTCAGCATCACGGATGGTAAATATGCCCGCCTCGAGCCGAGATTCGCCTATCCAGTCATTGTGATAGATAGAGATTTCGGTGTCTTTGAGAAGCGCACTGCCGGCGGGATTGGCTTCCAAGTATCCGGAGTCTTTCAAAACCGCAGAATAGGCCGTGCCCATGGACTGGTACATGCCCCCCGGCGGAATGACCAGGGCCCAAAAGGCGGCCTTACCTGCGTGGCTATCTATCCCTGCAATTTCTCCGAGGGCGGCGTACCAGTCTTCGAGACCTTGGGCCCAAGCACAGCTTGCCAGTAAAAGAAAAGCCAGACTCGCCGAGAATCTTTTCATGAAGGTTAGCCCATTATACCATAAAAAGGGTATGCTATCCAAACCAGACAGGTCATACGAGACCCCGGAGCCCGATACCTGAAGCCCAACTTTCCTCTCCTTGGCAGTGTTCTCTTGCTCATGATCTGGTCTCCTGTTTCTCTGTTGTCACAGCAGTCCGACTTCTTCGGCGCCCTTTTGCAGTTATTCGGTGTTCCTCAAGAAACAAAAGTGACGGTAACCGACGCGACGGCACTCCTTGAAGCCAAGGATTATGAGGGTGCACTGAGAGTTGCGAACTCCCTGATCGACCAGCAGAACTACAACGACGCCATGTTCATCGCCAAAGAATTGGTACCCCTTAAGCAACTCGTAGGGGCGTCTTCCATTGCCGCAAGGCTAATGGCACTCAATCCGCATCCTGAACAGAATCTGGTCTACGATGGATATGGGGAGTTTCTGAACCTAGCAGACCTCTTGATCACCGAAAAGGACTATAACGACGCCCTGGTGATTCTTGCAGGAGTTATTCGGCGTCCCGACTACCTTGACGATGCCCAAAGGCTGATCAATAAAGTGCGTGATCTGCGCAACCGTTACAACTCTTTAGGCGATGAGATGCTTCAAGCCCTTAAAGTGGGTGATGCAGAAAAGGCAAAAACCCTCATCGCTACAATGGAGTCAGTCGACAAGAATCCAAATGACAAAACGTTAGTCCAGATCAAGTTGGCCAAACGCTCCGTGAGCAAAATTGTTTTTGAGAAACTCGTTAATGGCATAATGGATGCGGCTGCGATCTTGCTCAAAAACCGCGAGTATGGCGCTGCCATCCGTAAGTACCTCGAGGCAGAACCGATTGCGAAAGTAGACTTTGCCGAGAACCAGTACGGAAATATCACTGAGAATCTGGTGGCGCGTTCTTGGGATGACTTGAAATCCGCTACTGCACTCTTGGTTGCCCAGGAAGGAAACCTGAAGAACCAGCCCGCCACAGGACAAAAACTGATTTCCGGTGCTCCTGCCGCTTTCGAGGCCGGAATGGCCGCGCTCACCGAACGTTGGAAAGCGTATTTTGCCCTGCGCAAACGGGTCTGGATGAACACCCAGCTGTTTCAGTCGCAATCTAACCTCATCCTTAAAAGCCGCAATCAGGACGATTTCTACCTAACTTATTCACTTTGGATCAACCAAGGGCGGCCCTCGACCAAAACGCAGGAAGGAATCCTTTTCGCTTTCGACCAACTGTGGACAGAATCGATTGGTCCATGGAGCCAGCAGATTAAGACTCGGCTGGATAGCCAGTACCAGATTGCCAAGGCCGCTTTTGAAACGGGTCAGTATGATTCCGCCTTTTCTGCTTTTCAGGACCTACGGGTGCTGTCTCGAAACAGCCTCGATCTGCTGGCGCTGAACAACCTACAAGCCTATGTGCTCGACGATGGTTCGTTCGATAAAGGATACCAGGTTCGTCTCAAAGAGTTGCTACCTCTCGCTGTTTTCACGGAAAACAGGCTGATTGTCGCCAATCAGGGCGCTCAGGCGAGCAAAGACCTAAGTTCACTAGCGTTGCTATCTTCGGCTGCCAATCTAAATCGGGCCGGATTGGAATCTTCGCGCTCCTCAGTGAGGACCATGCGGGAATCGTTCCAGCTGGATTCGGAAAAGACAATCTCGCTCCAGCGGCGCGAAACCTCACTTACCCAGAACCTCGCTAAGCTTCTTGACCCCCCTACTTTCCTCGCAGGATGGCTGGCGTCATGGAATCAATTTCGACAGAAAGCTACCGCGCAAGAGGCGGTGTTTGTCGACCGAAAAGGAAAGCTTGACTATGACCTGCTGGAGGTCCGCAATTCGGCCTTGTCCCGCACCCTCGCTTCGGCTCAGGCCCAGATTGAGGGAATTGCCGATCCTCCCGTCCAGGGTCAGACTCCATTGATTCGCAAGTATCCCTTGCAAGCTTCTCAGTCCCTTGAAACACTGAGACCGAGTCAAGATGCGTTGCAAAAGGACATCATTGCCTTCATCGACCTCTTCGAAAACGAAGTTCCAGAGGTCAAAACACCCGCAGTGTTGGCTTGGCCCATCAAGGGTCGCGGCCTTCTGGCCCTGTTGACTGCAGGCCAGACTCAGCAGTCAAAGTTCCTGGCCACTTCAAAGTTCAACTATGATAGGTCACAAAGTCTCAAAAAGCAGGGCCAAGAGGTGGTTCCCCAGATTGAAGCTTCGCTTAAAGCCGACAATTTTCTGCTGGCAAAAACACAGCTGAATCAGATGTCGGCATTTTACTTTCAATCGCTTTTGGCTCAAGAGGATCCGTTGTTTCGGAAGTCTGCCGAAGACGAGAATACTCGGCTCAATGAACTTTACAACAAAAGCTTTCAAAACCTGGTGGTGAGGGATGTCCGTCAATACATTACCGACGGTAGCCAAGCGTACTTGAATGCCCAGTTTGGTCAGGCTGAGCAGTTGCTCACCAAGGCAAAGAATCGCTGGGCTGAGGCCAGCGGAGAAATCAACGAAGAAGTGGCGCGATGGCTTAATTTAGCTACGATTGCGCAGGGTGCGGCCACCGGACGCGAGGTCAACCCCGTCGATCCTCTGTTTAATGAGGTCCAGCAACTGCTGAATTTTTCCAGACGTGACTACAATGATGCACAGGCGCTCCGAAAGGCCGGCAAGGGTGCTTCGGCCGAAGTGCTGTTTGACCGCGCCATCGCAATTCTCAGCAAGATCCTCCTGATCTATCCGTTTAATCAGGAAATGGGACTTCTCAAGCTCCAAATTGAAAAAGACCGGAATCCAGAAGGTTTTCCCGCCCTGTTTCGCATGAAGATCGACTTAGCGATCAAGCAGATTGCCAACAACCCGGCACAGGCCTATACCGATTTACAGGATCTCGATCGCATCCAACCGGGTGAAAACACCATAGCAGCCGGCATCAAGCGTGTCCGAACGGTACTCGGCTTGGACAAACAGCCGCTGGATCCTGCCAAAAAAGCTCAGGCGGAGAAGCTGTATTCCCAAGCAAAAGCGTCTTTTGAGAGTGGGAACATCAACCGCTTCGATCAAGCGAAACTCGACATCGACGCGGCCCTTTCGCTGATCCAACCTGCAAACGATTCACGGTTCACCGGCCTTAAGGACCTCCTGTCTCAATCTACCAACGCATCGGTGACTTTCTCTCTTGCCCAACAAGCTGAGTGGGAGGGCATCCTTAATGCGGTTAACCAAGGCTCCTTTGTGATTGCCAACGGCTTGCTGGACGCCTTTAAGAAAAAGTACCCTAATGCGGTGAAGGATTCCAGGATCGTCCAGTTCACCGACAAAATTGCCAACGGACTCAACCGATGAAGAGTTGGCAGACGGTTTGGTTTTCAGCCTTTCTCGCCTTCGCCTGTAGCACGGGGTCTCTTCAGGCACAGAACCTTTATTGGGATACTGCGCAGACACTCGGTTTTAAAGCGGCGGCCTTTCCAACGACTGTAGGTTACAAGACCGATGCAGGAGCTTTTTGGCAGGTTCGGACGGGAGTCGACGGCGCATGGCCGCAGTACTACCTGGCCTTTAGTTCACGACATCTTGGTGATGCAGGGTGGTCGCAGCCACGCAACGTATTGGGACCTTTCACTGTTACAGGCGGAGACTCGCAGTTCTACACCGCGGTTTGGTCGGCTTCCGGCGACCTTTGGGTGGCTGCTTCTGAAAACCAGGCTCAGGTAGGGCTTTACCGTTCACGGGACAAGGGAACCACTTTCACCAAAGAAACGGTGCTCACCAGCCCGCGAGGATCCATACTTCTGGTCCCTCGGTTGTTCATTAACGGTGACGACGAGCCCCTGCTGGTTGTGAATGAGGCCGAAGAGGTCACCATACGGCTTGCCACCAGCGTCTTGCGCGGAAACTCCTGGACCCCCCTCCAAATTATTGAGCCGTTGTTGATGCAAAATAGCTACCAGCCTTCCGTTACCTTCCGCGGAAAAGCCCTGACTCTGGTGTATCAGGGCCCCAACAGCCGCAACAATTATCAGATATTTCGGCGCGAGTCCTTCGATGGTGGCCTCACTTGGGGTGCCCAGGTTCTGCTTTCTGATTTTGATCCGACGGTGAATCCTGCTTTGTACGACAACCAACGCGCAAATGCCCTGTGGTGGAACGATCGCTTGTACGTCGTATGGGAACGAAAAAATGTGGGTAACCCAACCCTCTTGCAATGGGTTGTCTTTGACACGGCCGGAAAACTGGTGCCAGGAAGCCCTAAGGAAGTCACAACCAACGATTTTACGGCGCGAAACCCTCAGCTATTTGTCTTTGGCGACCGTTTGCAATTGTCATGGTTTGACAACAAAAACAAGGGTTACGACCAGAACCTGGCGTCCTGGAACGCCGATGCCACCGCGTTTTCCGTCAAAACCCTTTCTGCTGGGACGGGAAATAATTATCTCGGGCAAGCCATAGGCTTGGGTACAGACTTGTTTGTTTTCTGGCAGTCGGTGTTTGGTACCGGAAACAACTCGACCTCTCAAGTCGTTTTCCGTGGCCCCGACCGCCGTGTTGAGCCACCGACGATCAAGCCGCTGAATTTTACAGACGGTCGACCAGTCAACAACCGAGATTTCCGAGTCCAAGTGGTGTTTCCCCCGGATATCTCAGGGATCGCCGGGATGAATTATGTCGTTTCACGGGACAAGACGACGCTGCCGGAGAGGGTGGTCACAGTCACGGCAAAGGACCCATCCCTTACCGTCCGTGCCGAGAACGAAGGAGTCTCATGGCTGAATGTGGTTGTTCGTGACCAGGCCGGCAACTGGTCGTCGGCTACCTCTCAGTCGTTCAGTCTGGACGTGACCCCCCCGGGTCCTGTGCTCTTTGACCTTCCGGCCGTCGATCCTGAAGGTTACTTAGCCTCCAATACGTTTGATCTTACCTGGAAAACTTCTTCCAACGATGGCGTCGGCTACTCTTGGAGGCTCAACCGTATCGGTGATTTTTCGGTGCCGGTCACACTGCAGACCCTCAAGCTCGACCCCGCACCCGCCCTCCCGACTTCGGGCCTTTCGACCTTCTCGCGTAACAACCTGGAAGACGGCATGTGGGCACTCACGGTCAGTGCCTTTGACGACGCCGGTAACCAAGGTCCATCCACCAACTATTTTTTCCGACTCAACAAATACAAACCGTTCACCTTCATTCAAAGTGTGCTCATAACCGAGGAAGACTTCCAGCGCTTTGCGCTTGAGATCCGAGGGCTAGGCTTCGCATCGGGCGGTCAGGTCGATTTTGTCATTCTTGACCGCGACGGGAAAGCCCCATGGGACTACCAGTTCCGACCAGAAACTTTGACAGACAAGCGAATCATTGTCCGGGCTGCCGACCTGACTCAAGGCATCTACCGGATCGGTGTGATGCACTCGCAGCGGGGATCGTTATTTGCGTCCAAGACTCTCGAGGTCGGATCGGGCGGCACCGTTAAGATCGGTGACTTCCGAAATCTAGATCAGACCGTTTGGGAGTTCTTCCAAGGGATTTCAGCGTACTTTTCCGTGAACACCGCCTTCTTCTGGACCTTGTTTGTGTTCCTGATGCTCGCCATTGTCTTATCTGCGGTGCAGCTGCGCAAAGTCGTGTCGCAGATGCGAAGAGTTGACCGACAGGCCGCCGAATTGTTTACCGATATCTATAGCAGAAGGTCAGCCTTCTCCAGGAGAATCTCGATGAAACGGAAAGGCCTCAGCCTGACGTTCAAGTTTGCCGCCTCGATCTTGAGTTTGACTGTGGCGGTTATTCTCATGCTGGCCCTCGTGCTCGGGTACCTCATCACTGAGAACAGTCGTACCAGCCTAGGTAATGCTCTCCAACAGCGCGCCGACGTGCTGCTCGAAGGTTTGGTGTCAGGCGCACGCGCCAACCTTCCTACAGCCGAAAACAACCTTTCAGAGCTTCTGCTCCTTCCCTCGCAGATTGCTTCCATGCAAACGGATAAACAGCATGTTGATGCCCTTTTCGCCACTATAACGGGCCGTAGCACAAACAAGAAGGCCGGCTTCTCGTTCGTCTGGTCTTCTAACGATCCTAATCTTTCTCAAAAAATTGATACGCCCGAACTTGCCCGTGGCGTCTCCACTTGGAAGGCCGCCGATGTGGTTGAAAAAGCCTTCCAGAAACTTCAGCTCTCGCTCAATCAGGCGGCACGCTTACGGGTAGGTGAACTAGCGACTCAGGTCGACGCGCTGAACAAGCAAATTGTGAGCTTCTCCGGAAATGTCACCGACCCCAAGTATCTGGAACTGACCGCCAGCGTACGCGACTTAAAAACCCAAATCGCCAGCAATCTGGCCGAACTGGGCAAGGGCTCCTACACCGAACCTCAATACAACACGGCTACCCTGATGAATGGTGATGTGCAACGCTACCACTTCTACAAGCCCGTTCTTTACTACTCTGAAGGCGACAACGAAAACTTCGTGAAAGGACTGGTACGGTTGGATGTCTCTACTGATTCGATCGTCCGCGATATCACCAATGCTCAGCAGAACCTCATTGTCACCACCCTCGTGATCGCTTTGATTGCTCTCGGACTGGGACTCGTCGGTGCATTGGTTCTTTCTAGGATTACGGTCAATCCGATTCGGCGCTTGGTCAAGGGTGTGGAGATGATCCGAGACACGGACGACAAGACCCACCTCGAAGGCCACGTTATTAAGATCAATACCGGGGATGAGCTATCGGACCTAGCACAGTCGATCAACCAGATGACCCGCGGATTGGTCGATGGAGCAAACAAGACCCAAGACCTCACCAAAGGAAAGATTGAGCAGAAGACCCTGTTTATCCCTCTCGATAAGGACTTGGAGAACCAAAAGCTCACAACGTTTCACCGAGACCTGGAGGACATCGAGGTTTTTGCCTACTACGAGGGCGCCAAGTTGGTCTCGGGTGATCTCTACGAGTTTCGGCAACTCGACACCCGCGACGGTGCCAATCCCGGATCGCCCTGGTTCGGTATTATGAAAGGTGACGTTTCCGGAAAAGGTGTCGAGGCGGGCATGGTAATGGCCATCGCGGCGATGTTTGTAACCACCTTTTTTCGGAACTGGAGTCAGGGTAAAGATGCAAAAGATACCAAAGTGGATGCCCTTTTGTATCAGGTCAACGATACCCTAGAACCGATTCTTGCCGAGGCCGGTCGTGGGCTTTTTGTGGCCCTCAATGTGGGCATCCTCAATGCCAAAACTGGACGGTTGCGCTATGGTCAGGCGGGCGACAACATCCTTCATGTTTGGCGCGGCGGCAAAGGAGCCTACGAGACGGTGCCGCTGCCCAATACGATTTCGGTCGGGGCAATGCCCTCGTTCCTCCACTCGGTGAAGTACGCCAACCGGGACCTTGTTGTCGACTCAGGCGACACTTTGCTCTACTTCACGGATGGAATTGAAGAGAGTCAAAGTGCCTACCGCAACGCCAATTGGGAAGCTGTTGCGTATTTCGATCCCGAGGATCCCTCCACTATCGCCCCTCCTGGTTCCCGCAAGGAAATCCAGATTGAAGGTGCCCCTGAGGGCGTCAAACGCACGGTACAGGCTCTCGGAACCGAGGATTTCGGTCCGGAACGCATGGAGGCCGTAATCAAAGCGTTCTACCGACGAGAGGTATACGAACTTCGCAAGAAGAACAGCCCAATTCCGGATCTAGTGTACCACTTTGATTTCACAAAGTGCGATGGCTCGGCAAAACAGATGGTGACAGCTCTCATTTCTATCGACAGGATCTTTCGTCTGGTTCCCGATCCAAAATGTACCGAGGAAGACCGAATCCAGGTGGATCTGGTGCAAGATGCCTTTCTCAAAGAGCATTTTGTTGAGTATGGACAGTACTTTCACGGTGGAAGCCAAGGGTATGAGCGCGCTGACAAGGTAAAAGGCGACCTAGCGGATGAGCTAGGGTTCAAGCTGGTGAGTGGCAAGCGTGTGCTTCAGGACCCGGCTTACATTTGGTACGACCACCTCAAGGAAGACCACCAATTTGATGACCTGACTCTCCTGGCGATCCGCAGGAAATGACGACTGCAAAAAATGCTCGTCGCTTGCTCTTGCTCCTGTTTTGGCTTCCGGCTTTCGCCGGGGCAGAAGTTCAGTTGCGCAATGGCGATCCGGATCAAGCGCTCGTGTACTGGCTGCTCACCACCAACGATGCACCTTCACTGGCTGACCTGCCTAGGGCAAGCCTCCGCCATCGTTTCCTTGCCCCCGGTGAGACGGTGAAGTTAAGTTGGGAAGGATCTACCCTTGTGGTCTGTTTTCTCGAATGGAAGTCTGCTCTTGGATTCACGACTCTCGTCAAAGGCAGTTTCTTTGGTCAGGCCGATTTGCCCGACAATAAACAGGTTTCTCTCGATCACATGGGCATCCAAAACCAAGTAGGACGTATCCTCGAAGGATCTCTCGCTCAATGGGGCCTGACGCCGCCAAGACTGGCTCTTGGGGCGGGATTCTCTCAATGGTCTGCCGTTCCTTGGCTCGTCCAGTTTGGCTCTTCGTTTGCCCCAGCTGGTGGCCTCAAAGGTGTTCAGTTGCTTGTTAGCCCCCTCGCTCTCTGGTTCCACTTCAGTCTGTGGTCGGCTCCCGCTTCGTATCCAGGCACGTCTATTGTCCTAAAAGACGAGCATTTGTTCTGGGAAGTCCCTATTCCCGCAGCAACAGGCAGGGTGTGGCAGTTTGACCAAGAAATCAGCTTGGCAGTTGGCTCCTGTATCCGCACTGGCACGGAAGTGGAAGGTTGGATTGTCCTCGATCGGCTCGATGGCGCCTCCCGCAAGGCTCTTCTGAACCACGCTTTGGAACTCCGTTGGCTTGTGGAAAGGTCTCCAACACCCGATAATCTGTTCATGACCGAGTTTAGTCTCTTGGAGCTGCCTTGAAACGCAAGTTTTACTGCGAACATTGCGCGGCCGAGGTTCCTCTTATTGCCTCCGAGTGCCCTTCTTGCCACCGTGGGTTCGGAGAGGTTTTGTGTCCTAAGTGCCGGCACAGCGGGGCATCACCAACATTTGCCAACGGATGTCCGGCCTGCGGATATTTGGCTGTCATTCAAGGTGAGGCTCGAGGCTCCTCCCTGTTTGCTCCCGTAATGTTCGTGATGTCGATTCTCCTCGTGGTTGCCGCGGGCGTTGCTTGGGTGGTACGCCGTTGAGACTTCTCTTGGCATTGTTCCTGATTGTTCTGTGTCTCGCTACGAATCTGTCGGCGCAGACAAAAGTACTGCTTTCCACCGGTTTTGATACTTTTAAGCTCGGAATGCCCTTGGAAGAGCTGAAAAAAGCCCTCAAGAGCTCCACTTATTTCGTCTACGAAGGCGATCCAGACGTCACGCTCCTTTCGCGCCCCAACACGAGTTTGATCGACGTCACCGGGATAACCTATTTTTCCCACGGCGTGTTTCAGTTTCTCGATGGAACGCTTTACAGCATCACCTTGGAACTGAACCCCGTGCAACTAGATTACTTTTCCATGTATACCACCCTTACCAAAAAGTACGGGGATCCAGTTGCCCTCGATCCAAGCACGGCACGGTGGGAAAGTTCCCAAGTTCGCTTGACGCTCGAAAGGCCACTTTCCGTGAAATACCTAGACATGCCCCGTTTTCTAGCCCTCCAAAAGAGTGGCACGACTCAAAAAGCCCTTCAAAGCCTTACCCGGGAGCGTTTTCTTGAAAACTTTTAGTGGTACTTTCCTCTTCTTGCTGTTCCTTTCCTGCTCGACCTCGGCGTTGCCGGTCCGGGAACTCAAAGTCGGCAGTGCTGTCTTCCAAACAGAATTGGCTTTGAACCCGGCGGACCGCGAAAAGGGGCTCATGTTCCGTGATGCACTTCCCGAGTCGAGCGCTATGCTTTTTATTTTTCCAGATGAGGCCCAAAGAGTTTTTTGGATGAAAGATACAAAGATTCCGCTGTCGATTGCCTACATCAGCAAGCAGGGGGTGATCAAAGAGATTTTAGATATGCAACCTTATTCCTTGGCCGCGGTACCTTCATTGCACAGCGTGTCGTACGCTCTGGAAGTTAACCAGGGTGCCTTTGTCCGCCAAAACGTGAAAGTAGGCGATCAGATAGAACTTTCAGTCCTCAAGGGGCTTTCGGAAGCTCAGTAAAAAGTTCAAAGGTCGGGTCGGAAACCGCAGAGGGCGGGTTCAAGAGGATCTCCACCTTCTTCTCCATCTTTTCTAGTTCTTTTTCGAGGCCCTGTGCCAATTGTATTCCTTCTTCGAAACTCGTAAGAGCCTCATTCAAGGGGGTCATCGGTGACTTGATGGCCAATGTCAATTGCTCCAGCCTTGCCAAACGTTCCTCAAAGTTTTTCATCGATAATCTCCTTGACTTCGACCACCGCACGGTCGCTATGGAACCGCAGGCTTAGTGCGTCTCCTGCTTTCAGTGAAGCAGCGGATGAGACGTTTCTCCCGCTTTGATCGGTTATCAGCGCATAGCCCCTTTCAAGAACAGCGAAAGGGCTCAGGGCTTCAAGACGTGATATTTGGTTCTCGAGGGTTCGACGCACATCTTTCAGCCTCGCTGCAATAGCATCGAGAAGCATTTCTTTTGTGTCGTCAAATCTCTGGTAGGCGGGTTGAAGCACCCTACGCAGTGTTTCCGCTATCCTTTCTGGACGGAAATCAACGAGGGACAAACGAGTCTTTTCCAGACGGGCCAACACGAGTTGAGCAAAGTCATTTCGAATGGCTTCCAGGGAGGGTCGAAGCGTCGACCAAGTGCGTGATAAAAAATCAGCCGCGGATGTCGGGGTCGGTGCCCGGTAATCGGCCACCAAATCGCTCAGGGGGCGGTCAATTTCGTGTCCGACGGCAGAAATTACAGGAACCTTCGAAGTGAAAATGGCCCGGACAACGGCTTCTTCTGAAAAGCACAGGAGGTCTTCCACCGCACCTCCGCCGCGGGCAACAACAAGGACGTCGGCCAAGTTTCTTTCCGACACATAGGAGATCATTTTCGCAATCTGCGCTCCCGCTTCCACGCCCTGCACCAATACCGGGAAGACCCGGATTGTCGCAGTGACGTTGTTTTGTTGAAATACCCTCAACATATCTTGAACGGCAGCTCCGGTGGCACTGGTTACCAGACCGATAACGCTAGGAGCCATGGGAATAGGGCGCTTGCGGGCCTGGTCGAAAAGACCTTCGCTTTCCAATTGGCGCTTCAGGCGCTCTATACGGGCAAGCAGATCGCCAAGACCGAGGGGCTCGAGGGAGTTTACAACCAGCTGATAGCTACCTTGAGGTTCGTAAACCGTCAGTCGTCCGGAAATCCTGACCTTTTGGCCGTCTTCGGGAATAGAGCCTCCGCTGCGGAGATTCCAATTGAACCAAACGACCTTGACCACAGCTCTGTCGTCCTTGAGGGAGAAATAAAGGTGTTTTGAGGCTGTGCTCCTGAGACCAGTGATTTCTCCCTCCACCACCAGACTGGTCAAACCCTCTTCGAGAAGTTCCTTGACAAGGGCGGTAAGCCCGGAAACGGACAAGGCGGCGGTGGGTGCGAGCATGGGGTGAGCATAGCGGTTCTCCTTGCCAAAAGCAATAATTCTGGGGATGATAGGGTTGCATGAAGACCCTTGCTTTGCTCGTAAACTTCCATCGATACCCCTCAAGAGAGTTGCTCTGGGATGGGAAAACGGCGACCGAACGCCTGAGAGCTCTGGTGCAGTCGCTCGAGCCTGAGGCCCCAATCTTGGAGATTGGTCCCTTTAAAGATACCACCGAGTACCTCGAGGCCTTGGTGACTGCCTGCCAGGGATGGGAAGAAGCGGTCTTTTTTGCCGCTGATGCTCCTTACACGAGAGCAGACGTGAGTTCACAGTTGCTGCACTTGCACCGTCGCTATCGCGCTGAATACACCTTCGCCGACGGATTCCCTTCAGGGTTGACCCCTGAGGTTCTTCACCCACGCATCTTGCCCACACTTCTGGAGTGGTCGAAAAAAAAGCCTTCCCCCGCTGGTCGTGAGTCCCTTTTCCAGTTATTGTCCACCGATATCAACCGTTTTGATGTTGAAACCCACCTTTCTCCAGTCGACCTCAGGTCGAGGCGCCTTTCGTTGACTGCCGATTCGGCGAGGGGAGTTTTACTGCTCCGTCGGGTTGAACCCTGGAACTCCCTCCCATTGAAAGAGTTTCTTGATAATCTGGAAAAGATGGGAGCTCTGGTACGCACTTTACCGGCCACTTTGCAGGTGCAGGTAACCAACGGAGTACGTCAAGTCCCCCAATGGTCGCCGCACCTCCAGTTCGACCCTCGCGCTCTGGAGGCCCGTGATTTTCTCTCCCGCCAGAACTGGAACAGGCTCTTGGATTCTATGCTGAGTTTTGCAGGGGATCTGACGGTGATGCCTGGCTTCTGGGGTGAGCCTTCTATGCATCCTCAGATTTGTGGGCTGCTTTCCGATGCCCTTGCCAAGCCAGGCTTGGCATTGTGCATCGAAACCTCGGGACTTGGTTGGCGAGAAGATGACTTGCTCCTGCTCTCTAGGGAATCAAGGGGTAACCTGGAGTTCATTGTGGAACTGGATTCCCTGGTGCCCGAGACCTACCTGCGCCTTCGCGGCGATGGGTTCGAAGAAGCCTTGGCGACGACCCTAAGGCTTATAGAGCTGTTCCCAGGCAAAGTTTGGCCGCAAACCGTCCGAATGTTGGAAAACGAAGATGAAATGGAGGGGTTTTACAAGTACTGGACTGAAAAGGCAGGACGGGTCATCCTTCAAAAGCACAATCATTTCGGTGGCAGGTTGCCTCAGCTTAAACCTGCTGACCTTTCACCCTGGGCACGACACCCATGTTGGCACGCTGCCCGTGACTTGGCAGTTTTCCTTGACGGGACTACCGTCCCATGCCGTGACGATTTTGCACGCACGCAGGTGCTGGGCAATGCTTTTTCCGAGACCCCGGAGGTGATTTGGAACCGGGGTTCGACTCTGTTCGGATTGCACCTTTCCCAGAACTATCCGTCAGTCTGTCGGAATTGTGATGAGTACTACACCTTCAACTATTAAGCCAGCCTACACGGTGGTTGGAACGGCAGCTGTGCCTATGCCTCTGCAACGGTTTGACTATTCTGTGAGCCTTGTGGTGCTCACAAGAGATAGCTGGCTTTACAGGCTAGCGGTCCTCGAGGAGTTCTATCAGCTCGGCTTTTCAGAGGTACTTTGCATCGAGACGGCTCCCCTCAAATACGTTCCCAACGAGGTTCTCGAACGTTTGCCTGGTCTGAGGCTGATGATCTTGAGCCAGCCCTGCACGGTGGGAGAAAAGATCAATCTGGCAGCGGCGGAGTTGACCGGCGAGAGTTTTCTCGTACTTTGGGATGACCAGAAACTGCCCGAAGCCGGGCTTCACACAAAAGTGAACAAGCTTTGGCAAGAAACAAGAGCTCTCCTCCTGGTGCCCGAACTTCGGGATACCGAGGGAAGAGAAATTCCCGGAGTTCTGGTACCCAGCCTCGATCAGAATCGATTGCGGGTGCTTGCATTGCCCAACGAGGACGAACATGGTTCCACGCTGTTTCCTCAGGATCTTTCGGGACTGTACAATCGGGAGATGTTTTTGCGCTCGGGAGGTTTTGACCCGGAGATTCAGGAAACATACTGGCAAAAAGTTGATTGGGGTACCCGGTGTCACCTCTGGGGAGAGCAACTTCTTATCAGCCGGGTCTTTCGCTTGGATCTTCGCTTACCGGTAGCAGCTGAGGATCAATCGGCAGGTTCGGGGAGCCTGCGCTTCTATCTTAAGAACCTCGCGCTTCGTTACACCGGCGACCACGCTGTCTTGCCTTGGAGCCGTTTTCCCCTCTACTGGCGTCATTCCGGCTCGACGTTCTTCGGATGTCTTTCGGATTTTCGGAACGTGAGGGCCTGGGTCCACAGGAATCGCTATCGTTTTAAGGCCGATGCAAAAATGTTGGTTGAACGATGGTGAACAAGGGGATTTCCGCTGTTTTCCTTCAGGTTCGTCTGGATTCTACCCGACTTCCGCGCAAGGCCCTTGCCAACCTGGGTGGTAAGTCTGTTTTGGAACATTGCCTGTCTGCCCTTTCGCGTGTAGGCACTCCCCTTCAGATCGTGGTGACCGAGCCTGCGAGTTTCAACGAGGTCTGTCCGCTTGCCGAAGCAGCAGGCTGGAAAGTGTTCTCGGGAAGTAAGGACAATGTTCTCGATCGTTTTGTGCAGGCGGCCCGGAAGTATAAATGCCAGACCATAATCCGAGCGACGGCCGACAATCCTTTGGTCTCTGCCTTCTTGGCCAACACGCTTCTAGAGGAACACCTGAGGGCCGACATGGACTATTCCGGCTACCTCGAAGGTCCTGAAGGTTCTGGAGTTGAGATACTGCGTGTCGGTGCCCTCGAAGCCGCATGGGGTTCGACGCCCGACGCGTATGAATGTGAGCACGTGAGCCCTTACCTCTACCGGCGTCCGGGCACATTCAGGATTCACCGGCCCGTTATTCCGGACCAGTTCAGGTACCCACAAGGACGAATCACAGTGGACACGGCCGATGACCTGATCTACCTGAACCGAATGTGGAAGGCTCTCGATCCCCAAACGCCCCCTCAACTCGAGGAGGTGATCAACTGGCTCAAGGAGAACCCCCGGTGAGCGCCCGAGTCGTGCTGATTCCCAATACCATGCTTTCCCAAGGGACAGGACACTTGCATCGCTGTTCGAAAGCTTTCGCTGCCAATCCTGAACACCTCGCCCTCTGGACCTGCCTAGACCCGGCACTTCTAGGCACAAAAGAGCTTTTTTCGCACGACGCAATGAGTACCTTTTTGAATGGCCTTGCTACGGCCTCGACACCTGCAGAGGGTCAATATGACGTAGCAGTCCTCGATTTTCAGAGGACGCCCCCGGCTCTGCTTAACTGGGTAAAGAGCCGAGTTTCGGTCGTAATCGGTTGGGACGAGGGCGGGGTAGCAAGGCCTTTTTTCCCTTTTCTGGTGGACTCTCTACCCCACGAAAGTTTGCCAGCCCCCAATGTTCGCCTTCCCGGTCTGCTGGGCTACCCAGAATGGGAACCCTCGAAAACCGGTGGTTTCTTGAGGCCGATTCGCAACGTGCTGGTGTCTTTTGGCGGTGCCGATGTGGCCAACCTCACGGTGCGCTTCTTCCGGTACTGGGCGAAACTTGAGCGCAAAAACCCCTCTGGTTTGAACCTCACCTACGTCCAGGGGCCCTTTGCCCGGTTCGAACTTCCCGGCCCTCTGCCCACTGGTTCGAAACTCGTCAAAGCTCCAAAAAACTTTTCAAACCTCGTGGCCGAAACTGACCTTTTGGTGACATCGTGGGGTCTAACGATGTTGGAAGCTCTCTCCAACGAGAAACCAGTCATCCTGTTCAATCCTTCGCGCTACCATGAGAAATTGGCGGTCCGTGCTCAAATGCCGACTTTAGGGCGTTTTGCGTTGCTGCGAAGTCGGTGGGCAGCGGCCTTGAAGAGTGCTCCTGCGGCTTCGGATCAAGCGGCCAAGCGTTTTCTGCCGTCCCCGGTCAGTGCGGCCTCCTACTTCGGAGGCTTTTCCGGGACTACGGCCCGATGCCCGGTATGCCGCACCGACGGTCACAAAGTTTTCGCGCGGACCGAACACAAGTCCTTCTTCTATTGCCGGTCTTGCTCGATGGAGTTCCTCTCGGTTTACCAGCTACCGCCCAAGCAGTATTCCGACTCCTACTTCTTTCAGGACTATCAGGCGCAATATGGGAAAACCTACTTGGAAGACTTTCAGCATATTGAATCCTTGGGGATACAACGGCTGAAGTTCTTGGCAACACTCGGACAAAAGCCCGAGCGGGTGCTTGACGTCGGCTGTGCCTTTGGTCCGTTTCTTTCGGCGGCCTCGAAAGCTGGAATCCAACCCTTCGGTATGGATATTGCCGCCTCCGCTGTCAATTACGTGAAGTTAACACTTGGCTTTCCAGCCGTTCAGGGATCTTGGCTTGAATTCCAGTGGTTTAAGTCGTTTTCCTCTGCCGCTCCGGATCTGCTTACCATGTGGTATGTGATCGAACATTTTCCCGACGTGAATCAGGTGCTTCGCAAGGTTTCGGAAGTACTCGCCCCCGGCGGAGTCTTTGCCTTCGGTACGCCCAATGGAAAGGGCATCACCCGCAAGTTCCGGGGGGCCAAGTTTTGGGAGGAAAGCCCGGAGGACCATTTCTCGGTCTGGAACCGTGAGAATGCACTGCGCATATTGCCCCGTTACGGCTTTGAAGTGCTGGGATTTCGCAATACCGGTCAGCATCCGGATCGCTTTCCCGGACTTGCTCTTAACCGGGGATGGCGCTACCGGCTTGTTTCATGGTGGGGTTCGTTGCGGGGTTGGGGCGACACGTTCGAAGTCTACGCCAAGAAAGTTCGGGAGTTACCATGACAAAATATGTTCTTCTGCTCGGTGGTGGGCAGATGCAAGTCCCTGCCATTCAATGGTGCCATAAGCTTGGCTTCGGTGTCGTCTGCTTCGATGGCAAGTCTGAGGTACTTGGTCAGCCGTTGGCCGATCATTTCGTCGTTTGCGACATCAGCAACTACGAACTCTGTTTGGCAACAGCTCGCGGTCTGCGCGGGCAATTTGATCTTCGGGGCGTCCTCACGGTAGGGACTGACTTCTCCACCACCGTTGCGTGGGTTGCCTCTGGTCTTGGGCTTCCTGGAATCCCCTTTGAAGTGGCCCAGCGCGCCAAGGACAAGGCAATGATGCGCGAATGCTTCGCAAGAGCTGGGGTTTCCTCGCCCGATTACCAGGTTTGGAAACACGGTGACTCAGAATCTTTTGTTCCACGTTTTGGTGTTCCTTGTGTCGTAAAGCCTGTCGACAGCATGGGAGCACGTGGCGTACAGTTGGTGACATCGATGAAGGACCTTGGCTTGGCGCTGCTCGCCGCCGGGAAACATTCAAGAAGCGGTCGGGTCATCGTAGAAGAGTATATTGACGGCCCCGAGTTCTCCCTCGATGCGATTGTTGATAACGGCCAGGTTCATCGCATGGGTCTTGCTGACCGTCATATTGTTTTCTCTCCCTACTTTGTTGAAATCGGGCACAGCTTTCCCACAAGAGTTGATTCGGCTCAGGTGGAAGCTTTGTGGGCCGAGTTTGAGAAAGCTATCCAGGCCATAGGTATTGTGCGCGGTGCCGCGAAGGGGGACCTCAAGATGTCCTTGAAGGGCCCGGTGATTGGTGAAATTGCCGCCCGTTTGTCCGGTGGATATATGTCTGGCTGGACCTATCCCCTGTCATCCGGTCGGTCGGCGACCATTTGGGCCATCGAAGCCTGTACTGGTCTTCCCTTGAAGGCTCAAGGTGAGGACCTTTTCCGTCCGGTTGCAGAACGAGCATGGATTAGCATACCGGGAATTGTGAAATCCCTGCACGGGCTCGAAGCTGTACGAGCCTCTGAGGGTGTAGCTGAAGTTTTTGTGACGTTGAAACCTGGACAACGAATGGTGTTTCCCACCAACAATGTCGAAAAAGCCGGAAACCTGATCTGCACGGCACCAACCCTAGGAGGCGCCGAAAGTTTGGCCCGAAAAGCCCGCAACCTCCTCGATATTGAACTGGAACATCCTAATTCCGAAACCGAAACCTTTCTGTTTGGGTCGGCACCCAGCCGTTGGTGGTTTGAACAAGCAGGGACCTGTGACTCAACTCTTTGGTGGCAGCGAGCGAGACAAGAGGAATGGAAAGACCCTTACGGAAACACCATCGACGAACTTCTTTCCATCCTGGGTTGGTCTCAACACACACCCGAGCTCGGCAATCCTCGCGTGCTGAGAGCGCTCTTCAAGGGTGGGCTTCAAGGTTTGCGCTACGAGGCAAGGCTTAGCAGTTGATGCCTTGGCCACGCTTCTACTGCCTACTCCTGTGCGCGATTGCGTTCCCCCTTGCAGGCGAGTCGGGCCGCCCTGTGGCATTGGCAGATCTTGCAACGGCTGTTGGGGCCCAACTATGGATGGATCCTTGGAGGGGGGTTGCCTTGCTGCAAACCCCGAACCGGACCCTTTCAGTTGACCTCCAAACGGGCGTGGCACTCGCAGACGGCGAGCAGGAACTTCAGCTTCAGCCTTTCAAGTCCTCGTCCACCGGGCCCCAGCTTTCCCAAGAAGACTACACGCGACTCAAGGACTGGTTTTCTTTGACAGCCCCAGGAAAACCTTTGGTACCTCCTGCTCCGTTAGAAGTCATACCGCGGTCCGATCCGCATCGTAGGGTCCAGGTCATTGTGCTGGACGCAGGACATGGCGGTTCGGACCCGGGAAGTCTAGGCCGTCACGAGTTTGGCGGCCAATCAGTAGTGCTCCGGGAGAAAGATCTGACGCTCGCCGTTGTGCTGGAAGCAGAGCAGTTGCTTCGCGCCAAATATCCCGACAGAAACATCATACTGACACGGAACTCCGACACATATCCAACCCTGGAAGAGAGGGTCAAACTGGCTCATGCCCAGAACCTGGGCCCCCACGATTCGATTCTCTTTCTGTCCGTCCATTTCAACGCCTCGCTTAACCCCAAGGCCAGCGGACTCGAGTTTTGGTATGTACCACATGACTACGACCGTGAGGTCATCGCGACGAAAGATGTTCCCGAGTCAGTTTTTCCAGTTCTCAATCTTATGGTCGACCAGGAGTTCAAGAAAGAAAGCATGGAACTGGCTAAGAATCTGGCCACCAGCCTGGCGCAGGAGTTGGGAGATTCGCAAATTCAACGAGGTCTGAAGGAAAATCCTTGGTTTGTCGTTCGTATGGCACGCATGCCAGCTGTGCTGGCTGAACTGGGCTTCATAACAAATCCCGACGACGCCTACCGCCTCCAGAACCCGGCGTACTTGAAGCAACTAGCACGGGGTCTCTATATTGGACTTTCTTCCTTTATTCAGAAATACGAGGATCTGCCATGAATATTGACCGCGTCCTTCTGTGGGGGGTGAGCCTATTGGGGTTCGCCTTCTTGCTTTCTTTGGGCCTTTACTTGTTGGTGCCTGGGGCCCTGACCCGAGTCGTTCTCAGCTTTCCAGAAGAGATTACAGCCCGAACTGTCCCAGAAATCCGCTATTTACCTTTCAATTGGGATGAAGAACACAATGTGCGGATGTTGGTTAACGAAATTATGCTAGGTCCGGCTCGCCACGATCACGAAAGGCTATTTTCCCGCCACGCCGTAGCCCTATCCGTGCTTGTCAGGGGTAGCACAATTTATCTCGATTTGGGGAAAGCCTCTTTTATTCCTGATCCTGATGTACTATACTCACCTGAAACGTCCTTGGATGTCCTTAAAAAGACTGTATTGGACCACTTCAGGAACTTGTCGGCAATTGAGGTTTCGGTCGAGGGGCAGATGGCCTTCGATAAAACTCGTTGACAAAGAATGGAGCATCCATATAATGAAAAATGACTTTCCAAGGTAAATTTAAGGAGCACTGGATGAAAAGGTTTTTCACGATTCTAGGTGTGGCTCTGTTCCTGGCTAACAGTGGGGCCTTTGCAGAACAAGCTACTCTCATCGATTTTGCGAAGTTGGTCGGTTCAGGGGACGCGGGCCTTCATGCTCCGACCACCCTCGACTACTCTCGCCAGGCGGGTTCCGCCTATTCCGCAGAAGACAAGGCAAAGATGAAGATTTCTTTGGCCATCCCAAGTTGGGAAATCAACTTGGCTTCTTCGTCCCGCACCGTGGAAAACCAGACCCTGTCGTTCATCACCGCGGCGCCTGTAAAGGCTGATGCGGCTAAGTATGCCGGAGAAACGGTTATGGGTGTTCGGGTTCACTTTCCTGACTTTGGTGTGAACTCTTTTGCTTTGATCCGCCCTCCGTTCACGATTCCTGCTTATGCTACCCTCGATGGAGATCAGACAGCCAAGACGGGAGCACAGTTCGATGGCTACGGCATCCTGAAGAACGTAGGTGTTGTTAAGTCCATACAGATCAACATTCTTGGCCGCAACTTCCCGAATGGTCTGTCGCTGCTTCTCGAGAACGAGTTGGGTGAAGAGCAGGAAATCTTCATGGGATACCTGAACTTTGACGGATGGAAGTCCCTGACCTGGAATAACCCTGACTATCTGCAATCTGTTCGTAACAGGGAGCTGAAAATCAATGCGCTGTATCCTCGTTCGTCGCCTTTCATGAAGCTGAAAGGTATCATTATCAAGCGAGATTCGGCTCAGGAAGGTGGCGACATCGTCTCCTACATCAAGGACATCAAGGTCATCTACGACCTCGCTGTGGTTGATAGAAACGCCGACGTTGATGACGAAGCCGTTTGGGGTATCCTCAAGAAGCGAGAGGAAGCAGCGCGTAATTTTGAGCTTGCCCGCTTAGGTAACCTGCAGGTCCTACGAGCGTTGGAAGACAAGAAGAAAGCCAGCGAGTCGGGTTTTGACTCTCCCGCTTCAACGGTCGGCACTGTCAAGTAAAGTCTGAATTGAAGAAAACCGGCCTTAGGGCCGGTTTTTTTTGCTTCGGAAAAAATTTGCTCTGCTTTTGGCGAGCTGACATCAGGGAAAAAAGACGATAACCTGTTGTTTGAAGGTAGCCTTTGTGAGGGGCATTTCCTCCCTCTACGTGTCAAGGGCTTCTATCATCGTGACAAAACAATGCAAGGAAATGAATGAACGAGCAGGGATTCGAACCCCGGACATCCGCCGTGTAAAGGCGGCGCTCTAACCAACTGAGCTACTCGTCCTCGTCTGGACCACAGAACACTACGGTTCGGTGGCCCGTTTGTCAATTGCGGGAGGTATAGCCTTCACCGCGACTTATCAGAACCTTACCACTCCTGACAAGTTCGAGGATACCGTAGGGCATAAGCATTTCCTTGAGCGCATCAAGTTTTTCGCTCTTGCCAGTCACCATCAGGGTCAAGGTTGTCGCCGTCAGATCTTCGGTGACAGCCTTAAACGTCTGGGCAATCTGTAAGACTTCAGTTCTGCGGTCTTGCGGACAATTGACCTTGAACAGGCCTAGTTCTTTTTGGATGACGTCTTCGGTTGAGTAGTCGCGGGCGCTCACCACGTCAATCAACTTGTTTAGCTGTTTAAGTATCTGCTGGAGAGTAGGTAGATCGCCCAACGCGACAATGTTCATATAGGAATACTCTGGGTCAGTAGACTCAGACACGACCAAAGAGTCAATGTTGTAGCCCCGCCGCGAGAAGACCTGAGCGATTCTGTTGAGAACACCCGGTTTGTTGGCGACGTACAGGCTGATCGTATGTTTTAGCGTTGTTGCAGGCACGTCAGGTTCCCCCCGTTGGTTTTTCAAGTTTTCGTTTCGGGGCTTCCAGCAACATTTCCTTGAGGCTTGCCCCCGCCGGAATCATAGGAAACACATTGTCGTGCTGTTCTACTTCGGCCTCGATGATGCAAGGACCATCGTTGTACGCCAGGGCGCTCCGAAGCACTTTTTTGACGTCTGCAGAGCGTTTAATGCGGAAACCTCTCATACCGTACGCTTGTGCTAGCTTTACAAAGTCGGGATTTCCTTCAAGGTCAACACCCGAAAGTCGGTCGTCGTAGAACATATTCTGCCATTGACGAACCATACCGAGGTGGCGGTTGTTGATAATCAGAATCTTCACCGGGAGTTTATGGATGACCGCCGTCGAGAGTTCCGACAGTGTCATTTGAAAGCCACCGTCGCCAACGATTGCAACAACTATTTCATGGGGACGACCCAGCTGTGCGCCTATCGCGGCTGGAAACCCAAAGCCCATGGTGCCCGCTCCACCAGAGGAAAGCCAGTTGAATCGTTCGTCCGTAAGGTAGAACTGAGCCGCCCACATCTGGTGCTGGCCAACATCGGTGGTCACAATGGCCTTTCCCTTGGTCAACTTATACATTTCCTCAATCACATGTTGGGCGCGCAAACGCCCCTCCTTGCGGAAATGTAAGGGAAACTCCCGTTTCCAGCGTTTGATCTGCTTGATCCAAAGGGAAGTGTCACCACGTTCCAGATGGGGCAAAAGAGCCTGCAAAACGACCTTAGCATCACCGAGGAGCTCGCAATCAACCTTGACGACCTTGTTCATTTCAGCAGGATCTATATCGGCGTGAAGGATAACGGCGTTTTCACCGAAATCCGCATAACTTCCCACAATTCGGTCGTCAAAACGGGACCCTATGGAAAAGATAAGATCGGCTTCCACCATGGCTTTATTGGCGTAGGCGGTTCCATGCATACCGAGCATTCCCAAACTCATTTCATGGGACTCGGGGAAGGCGCCCTTACCCAGCAGAGTATTAGTAACGGGAACATGTAAAATCTCAACCATCCGAGCTAATTCCTCATGGCAACCCGAGATGATCGCTCCATTGCCAACCAGCAGAATGGGCTTCTTAGCTGCCTTGAGGAGTTGCGCTGCACGGCTTATTTCGACGGGGTCTGGTGTCCCTGGAATCGAGTAACCTGGCAACTGAAAAGCAGCGGCGACGTCCGTCGCCACACTACTTGAGATATTCTTGGGTAAGTCAACCAGAACGGGACCTGGACGCCCAGAACGTGCCAAGTGAAAGGCTTCCCGCATGATTCGAGGAAGATCTGCCACATTTTTGACAAGATAAGAATGTTTGACTACTGGCTGGGTGATTCCGAAAATATCTGCCTCTTGGAATGCGTCTAGCCCAAGGTTCCATGTGGGAGTTTGCCCACTGATTACGATTAAGGGAACCGAATCGAGGAAAGCAGTAAAAAGACCAGTGATCGCGTTGGTTGCACCCGGGCCGGAAGTGACCAACGCAACGCCTACTTTTCCGGTTGCGCGGGCGTACCCGTCAGCCATATGAGTGGCACCTTGCTCGTGGCGGGTGAGGATAAGTTGGATGCTGCGTCCTACTAGAGCATCAAACACGGGAATGGCGTTGCCCCCTGGTAGGCCAAAAATGTACTCCACTCCCTCCTGAATCAGAACGTCTATCAGTGCATCGGCCCCGGTGCGAGTCGGGTGGGACATGTCTACCTCCAAAAAAACAAAAAAACAACTAAATAGTGGATAACACGCAAAAGAATGGTGAAAAATACTCCTCACGTCAAGAGATGTTCCGGTTAACAACTCAAATAACACTTAAAAAAAACAAAGAAATGTGAAAGTGTTGCCACAAAATTGGGTAATACGTCCAAAAAACCTTACAAGTGACTCAGAGATCTTGCCTTGCTTTTCGCAGACGAGAAAGCTATTCTCATCCCTGATGCCTTCCGAAAAAGACTTGATCGACCGCGAATTTCCGGAGTTCTTCCGTTCTCTAGGTCTTATCTACAGGGAACGAAGTGAGGTACGCGAATCTCTGGTTTCCGGATACGATTGGTCCCACTCTCCCTATGCCCTAGACAACCAGAGCGAGTTCACTGAACTCACGGCAAAGTACGGACAAAAGCTTCGTCAAGGCTATCTCGCGCCCTTGCATCTACGCTACTTGAGCCAGGACTTGGGTTGGGGCGTTTTTGCCGGGGCTGATTTGGCTAGTGGGGATCTTCTCGGCGAGTATGCGGGTGTGATACAAGCCCTAACTGACGCGGCTGCCGAGGATACCGTTGACGGCCACTACCTCTCTGATTACTCCTGGAATTATCCCGACGAACTGCCAGATGGCACAGCCTTCGAGGTCAATGCCTTCCGCGAAGGTAACCTGCTACGTTTCGTCAATCATTCTCCGGTACCTAACAGCACTGTTGATCATACCTTGTTGGACGGACTTTTTGTCACTTTCTTTCGCGTCATTCACCGGATACCCGCCGGGTCCCAAGTTTTTGTGGATTACGGGGAGGAATACTGGTCAGGTGGCTTTAGGACTTTGGTGCAGCTATGAAGCAGACGGAGGTGACCATCCGATGGTGGATGGCTGGGATTGGATTCTTTTACCTTGTTGGCTTGATCGCCCATGCAATCCCTGCTCTGAGGCAACCGTACATGCTTCTCCTGACCCCGGGATTTCTTTCTGTATCCGGGGGTTTGGTTGTCTGGTTGCATCTGTGTTCTGTTCCTGCGCTTCCTTTTTGGCGCTGGTTCGTCCCGGTCAGTGTTGCTACTCTGCTGATAGAGATTGCGGGTGTCTCGACGGGGCTGGTTTTTGGGCCCTACAGCTATACAGCAGTCCTTGGGCCCGCTGTCGCTGGTGTGCCTTTTTTGATCGGTCTGAACTGGGTACTAGTCGTCGCCGGTGCTTGTGCTTTTGTATCAATTTTATTCCCTCGCTGGCCTAGCTGGATAAGAACTATCCTCACAGGACTCTTCTGTGTCTGTTTTGATCTGTTGCTGGAACCGGTGGCGGTCCATCTTGGATACTGGGTATGGCATACGCCGGATATTCCAATTCAAAACTATTTGGCATGGGGCCTCATTGGCACTCTGGCGGCCTTGGGGGCACCATTTGCTTCTAAAACCCCTCCTCGTAGCCCGCTAGCTTGGTATGTGTTCATTCAGACCACTTTTTTTGCGGGTATCGACCTCTGGATTCTTTTTGGATGGATTTCCTGAAAGCCTTCGGTTGGTTTTGCCTTTTTCTTCCGTTGTTGGTGCAAGCCCAAACTCTTACACCCGTTCTGGCTCTCGCTGTCTCTGCAGAGAATACTCAGCTTGCCACAGGTACACTGGATGGTCTGCTAAGAGTCAGGGACCTTGCGACCGGAGAAGAACTGTATCGTCAGCTTCTTCAGGGTCACGAGGGGATCGCCACATTGGAGTTCGAAAACTTAGATTCTATCCTCATTGAAGCCCGCGATGGTTCGTTTTGGCGCTGGAGGGTGTCTTCTGGTAGGTTGCAATCGGCTACCGCGCGGGAGACCACGGAACGCAAGAAGGAAGTGTTGTCCCCCAATAAGACTCTGACCGCGAGGCTAGATCAAAATGGGCTTCTCCGAGTCATAGAACTTGTCTCCGGAAAACTGGTGGCTGAATCGGCTGTTGGGGAGGCTCGGACCATGATCTGGACAGCTTTTGGTATTCTCCTATTGTACGATCAGGCTCTGGTACTTCGTACAACACGCCTCGAAAAGCTTTGGTCACTTTCTTTACCATCGCGACCCTCTGCTGCGGCAGTGCAGGGCGTAAATTGGGCAGTCGCCCTTTTTGATGGTCAGATTTTGGCCGGTGAAAGTGACGGCCAATCGACTGTCATTTGGAAAGCCCATTCTTCAGCCATCAACGCTGTTGCCTGGGCAGATGACCACCGGTTGGTTACCGCCGGCGCGGATTCAATTGTCTCAATCTGGTCCTATCCGGGTGCAAAAGTCCTCGGTAAAGTTCTTCCCTGAGCCGTTTTGTCAAGAAGTTTCTGCAGATTGACATGTAATTTCTTCCATGCAAAACTGATTTTGCCTCAGGGAGGACCCGATGAAAATTGATAAAGTTAAGTTTAAAGACGGTGTGATCGGGCGCCTGAAACGGCATTTTGGAAAACAGCTGGAAGAAGCCTCTGCCCAAGAAATCTATTCAGTCGTATCGGATACCGCCATGGCTCTCATTCTTGATCAATGGCTGGAAACTCGACGGGTTACCTTCGATCAAGGGGCGAAGCAAGTCTTTTATCTGTCCGCAGAGTTTCTGATGGGTCGTGCCCTAAGCAATAATCTTGTTAACATGACAGCCGAGAGCGATGTTCGTGAACTCCTTGCCGAATTGGGCGTCGACTACAACGCCGTGGAAGATAAGGAGTCCGATGCAGGGCTTGGAAACGGCGGATTGGGCCGCCTTGCTGCCTGTTTTCTGGACTCACTTTCGACGTTAGACTTACCCGGGCACGGTTATGGAATCCGCTACCGTTACGGGATGTTTCAGCAAAAAATTGAAAACGGCTTTCAGGTTGAACGGCCCGAACTTTGGTTGGATGAGCGTGATCCGTGGGGTATACGCAGGTCCGACCAGTCTGTGGTGGTTAAGTTTGGTGGCCAAGTGGCTATTCACAAGGATTCCGAAGGTAAGGAACACTACACGCGGGAAAACTCTGAGAACATTCGGGCCATTCCCTATGACACTCCAATCGTCGGTTACGACACAAAGACCGTAAACACCCTCAGGTTATGGCAGGCAGAGGCCGTCGACGGTTTTGACCTCCAACTCTTCAACGAGATGCAGTATCAGAGGTCCGTCGAGCGCGCAAACTCCGCAGAAGATATTAGCCGTGTGCTTTATCCCAATGATTCCGGACCTCAGGGCAAGGCGCTCCGGCTTCGCCAACAGTACTTTTTCGTCTCTGCGTCTTTGCAAGACATTGTCCTCAACTACAAAAAGAAGTTTGGAGACAACTTCAGTCTTTTTCCCGACAAAGTGGCCATCCAGCTCAACGATACTCACCCGGTGGTTGCTATCCCTGAACTCATGCGTCTGCTGATCGATTGGCAGAAACTACCGTGGGATGTTGCTTGGAGCATCACAACGCGGACCTGTGGCTATACCAATCATACCATTCTGTCGGAAGCCCTCGAAAAGTGGCCCATCGGCCTGTTCCAAAGTCAGCTGCCACGCATCACGATGGTCGTCGAAGAGATCAACCGCCGGTTCATTGAAGAGCTTCGACAAAAGTACCCGAACGACTCGGGAAAACACCGCCACATGGCAATTATAGGGGACGGTGTGGTCAAAATGGCTTGGCTTGCCATCCACGGCTCGCATTCTGTCAACGGTGTAGCGGCGCTTCATACCGAGATCCTCAAGAACCAAGAACTGAAGGACTGGTACGAGTTGTACCCCGAAAAGTTTAACAACAAGACAAACGGTGTGACACAAAGGCGCTTTCTTCAGAAGGCGAATCCGATCTTGGCCAGCCTCTTGAATGAAAAGATTGGTCCGACATGGGTAAAGGACCTAGCGAAAATTTCCAAGTTCAAAGAGTTTTCTGAAGATGGCGCAGTGATTCGTAAACTCGCCGAAATCAAACGTGCCAACAAGGTGCGGCTCTCGGACTATCTCAAAGTTTCCCAAGGAATATCACTAAATCCAGACTCGCTTTTTGATGTGCAGGTAAAGAGGTTGCACGAGTACAAACGTCAGATGCTCAACATTCTTCATGTGATGTACCTCTATAACCAGATCAAGGAAAACCCCAACCAGCCGGTGGTGTCTCGGACCTTCCTTTTTGGCGCCAAGGCTGCCTCGGGCTATCGCCGGGCCAAAAACATCATCAAGCTAATCAATACTGTCGGCTCAGTGATCAATCAGGATCCGCTTACCAAGGGTAAACTCGAGGTGTATTTCTTGGAAAACTACCGGGTATCACTTGCTGAGAAGATTATTCCCGCTGCCGATGTGTCTGAGCAAATTTCTACCGCGGGAAAAGAGGCCTCAGGAACTGGCAACATGAAGTTCATGATGAACGGAGCACTAACGCTTGGAACCCTCGACGGCGCAAACGTTGAGATTGCACAGGAAGCCGGAGAAGATAACTGCTTCATCTTTGGTCTGAAGGCTGAAGAAGTAGCAAGCCTTACTGCCTCTCAATCCTACAGTCCCTGGGCAATTCTCGACGAATATCCTGAAATCAAGCAGGCAGTGAATCAACTGATTGACGGCACATACAACTCTGAAGCATTCGACCTGTTCAAAGAACTCTATGATTCGCTGATGTTCGGCATTGAAGGAAACTCTCCAGACCAGTATTTTGTCCTAAAAGATTTTCCACAATACATAGAGGCGCAACAAAGGATTTCAGAGGCCTATCGGGACCAGACCAAGTGGCACCGCATGGCGCTGATGAACATAGCCTCTAGTGGGAAGTTCTCGTCAGACCGAACTATTTTGGAATATTCCCGGGAAATATGGAAAATCAAGCCAATCCAATGGGAGTAGGGCGACAGTCGGGAGCGTAGCGAATAAAAAAAAGCCGCCCAGCAAAGCTGCGCGGCTTGATCGGCTGGCATTGCTGCCTCGAGGTCAGTTGGCTACGAGGTAGGCCTCTAGCTCCAGATCTTCTGAAGGCGTTTGAAGTTTTCCGAGGGCCTTTTTCTCAATCTGGCGGATACGCTCTTTCGTTAATTGGAATTTTTCACCTATTTCTTTGAGGCTGAGAGGTTTCTGGTCATTAAGCCCGAAACGCAACTGCAGGATTCTCGATTCCTTGGGGGAGAGAGATTCCAAGGCGTTGTTCAGGTTTTCTTTAAGGGAGGAGTAAACAGTACTCATCTCCGGCGACTGATGAGATAAATCTTCAATGAAGTCACTGAGCACCGAAGTATCCCTGTCGTTGTACACGGGGGTCTCGAGGGATATCATTTCCCTGCTGATGTCCAACAGGTCCCTGACTTGGGTTTCGTTCATACCTAAGCGGCGAGCAAGCTCTCGGTCTTCTGGCTCATTTCCATTTTCGGAGAACATTTCTTTGCGCATTTTCTCGATCTGAACAAGTTCGTTCGCTCTATTGAGAGGAAGACGAATGGTGCGCGACTTCTCACAAATGGCTTTCAGAATCGACTGACGGATCCACCAAACGGCATAGGATATAAAATGGTAACCTTTATCGACGTCGAACCGCTCGATTGCATTAATCAGACCGATGTTTCCTTCACTGATCAGGTCGTCCAAAGGGAGACCTTGATTCTGGTATTTCTTGGAAACATTGACCACGAACCTGAGGTTGGATGCAACGAGTTTGTCTTTGGCCCTTTGGTCGCCTGTCGCAGCGAGGCGGGCGTAGTGTTCTTCTTCCTGTCGGGTCAACAGCGGAACCTTGTTTATCTCTTTCAGGTACATCGACAGTGAGTTTTCACCATCGTACGGTACGGTTTGCATGATTCTTCGCTTCATTTCCTGGCCTCCCAGAGTGCTTACTCTTAGCAATATACGTGCCAATAAGATTTAAATCCAACAAGAATCAATTTTAAATACATTCCCAATATGAACTTAAGCGATAACTGCTTAAGAGCTCATTTCACCTTATCAGATTGTGTACAATGGAAAAAGAGTCAATTTGACCCGTTTGAGCTCTGGGTCACCTATTCCGTGTCAAAATCTCCCTCCGGAGGGTCAGGGCCGAGAAACCGTGTTGGAACGACTCACCGATTTTCTTGACCCCGCACTGAGGAATCGGTATATTGAGGAAATCCAACAAAATAAGGGGGGTACTCCATGGAACTGAAGCCTCTTGGCGACCGCGTTCTCATAAAAGTCGAAGAAGCAGAGAAGAAGACAGCTTCTGGACTGTTCATTCCTGACAATGCCCAGGAAAAAACGCAAAAAGGGACCGTCGTAGCGGTCGGTACAGACAAGGATGTCATCACCGTCAAGGTGGGACAGAAGGTCATGTACGATCAGTACGCTGGCACAAAGGTCAAAGTGGGTCAGGACGAACACCTGATTGTGAAGATGGCTGATATTCTCGCGGTTATTGGATAACGCTGAGACCTCGCACGCTAGCACCTCCCTAGGGAGGTGTTTTTTTTTGCTGGATTCCCTAAGATGCCGCTATGAGCACTGGACCAACTATTTCAAGCCGGGTTTCACGGGTACGCGAGCGAATGACTTTGGCCGCGCAGAAATGCGGCCGTTCCGCTGAGGAAGTTCAACTTCTCGCGGTTACAAAAACCCGTTCTGTATCTGAGATTCGGGAATTGCTTGGATGCGGCTTATCAGAGTTCGGCGAAAATCGGATCTCTGAAGCGAACGCCAAAATGGAACTGTTTCCTCAGGTTGTCGGTTGGCACATGATTGGGCACCTTCAGTCAAATAAGGTTCGTGATTGCGGCGGATTTGGCTGCGTCCAGTCGGTCGATCGTGCTAAAATTGTTACTTCGCTGGAGCAACTCTCGGTTAACGCAGCAGTAAGGCTCCGTGTTCTGCTCGAAGTAAACACCGGTGGAGAGGAGCAGAAAGGCGGCACCCGTACGTGGGACGATCTGTTGTCGCTGGCGGACGAACTACTGAAATGCACACACCTGAATTGGGAAGGCCTCATGACAATGGCTCCATTCTCGCCATCGGAGGTTGTGGTGCGCCCCTGTTTCGCACGCTTATTTGAGCTTCGAGAGCGATTGAGAGCGCGTTTCCCCGAGCAGGCGTTGCCCTTGTTGTCCATGGGAATGTCGAACGATTTCGAATGGGCAATTCAAGAAGGCTCCACCATGGTCCGAATTGGGACTCTCTTGTTCGAGGATAGACCATGAAAGTCTTGGTGGCTGTTCTCATGCTGGCTTTAGTGCCTTCTCTTGGCTCGCAAGAGATATCCGCCAATAAGAGCTCAAACACCACTATTCCTTCTGAAGGTGCAATGCCCGTTGAATACAGAGCCAACGAGTTTCCTGACTGGGCAGTAGAGCTTCGGCGCGCCGAGATCATCGCAGTAGGAGCCTTCCCCTTCGTATTTCTGTTCTCTGGGCTATCGTTTGACATCGTCTATTGGTCATCGAACGGCTTCCTTGCGGCTTATTTGCCTTGGCCAGTTGGCCCGGGTACCTCCTCCTGGACCGTCACGGCAAACGCGAACGAACTTGCGTCCAAGAATCTTGTTCTTGTTACCTCGACACTTCTTGTTTCAATCGCGATTTCTTTGGCCGACTACGCTCTTCGTTTTTGGCTCCCCGAGGGAAACTCTTGAGCGACCGCCATCGCCTAGAAGCCGAGGTTCAATTTCTGGAATCTCCCGTCCGTTTAGACAAATATGTTTCCGAGCACCTAGGCCTTTTCCCGCGCACGCAGTATGAGCGTCGGGCCGTCGAAGTGCTGCTCCACGCCAAGCCGGTCAAACCGTCTTACAAACTGCGGGGCGGTGAAATAATCACCGTGGGCTGGAATGACCTTCCTGATATTTCAATGGAACCCCAAGACCTGCCGCTAGATATTCTTTACGAGGACTCAACGACTCTGGTTGTCAACAAGCCCCGGGGAATGGTCGTGCATCCAG
This sequence comes from Spirochaetales bacterium, assembly GCA_947478845.1. Lineage (GTDB taxonomy): Bacteria > Spirochaetota > Spirochaetia > JABEVK01 > JABEVK01 > JAIFLN01. The sequence goes on from CANJXC010000004.1 coordinate 177,757, forward strand.
CCCAAGGTAACTGGACAGGAACTTTGGTACAGGGTCTGTTGTTCTACGTCAAGGAACTTGAAGAGGAGTTTCACGACACTGACCTGCGCCCCGGTATCGTTCATCGTCTTGATAAAGACACGACCGGTGTCTTGGTGACCGCCAAGTCTGCTTCCGCACTTGAGCATCTATCATCACAGTTCCGAGATCGCACGACCCACAAGACCTACTATGCTGTGCTCAAGGGAGTTCCCCGTGAAAAGCAGGGGCGCCTCGAGACTTCTCTAAGGCGCGATCCACTTCACCGTCAGAGGTTTGCTGTCGCCCCTCCCGGTACTGGAAAAATCGCTGTCACCGACTGGAAAGTTCTCGCGGCAGCGGGCAACTACAGTCTTGTGGTGTTTTTACCCCAAACGGGCAGAACCCATCAGTTAAGAGTTCACGCTCAGCATTTGCATTGTCCCATCCTTGGCGACCCGATTTACTCCCGACCTGATCCTCATCGACCGAATGCTCCACTGATGTTGCATGCCGCTCGGCTGGAAATCATACTTCCCGATGAGGTGGCTCCCCGATCGTTTCAGGCCCCACTTCCCGAGGACTTTCGAAAAGTCCTGCTAGGTCTCGGACTTCCAGACCCGCCGATTTGCGTACCCGGTTGAAAAGTTTCTCTCCGCGCATCAATGATGGCGGTCCTTCGCCGGGAAAAATCAGTGTGTCATCCTGCCAAGTGAAGAACCGGCGCTCGAGTGCAATGGCCATGTTGGCCCTGGTGTAGGCGCTGCTAGTTCTTGGGGGTTGTCCTGCAGAGAGCAAATCGCCGCAAAAAACCCAGTTTCCTACTCTGTAAGCCACCGAGTCATTGCTGAGTTCCGGGAAACATAAAGCATCGACCCTAAAGTTCCCCAGTTGTAAGTGCGTTCCAGGGTTGACAGTCTGGCAGGGAAAATCGAGAACCCGGTCATTCCTGCTGAAAAGTTCAGCATCGTAGACCTTTTTGAGTGTTCTCAATCCACGCAGGTGTTGCGGCTGACAACGGGTGATCAGGACCCATCGGATTGTGTATTCATTGTCCTCAATGGCCTCGAGGAGTCGAACATCGAGAACTCCGGGGTCGACAAGTATTGCATCACCACCGTTGTCGGGTCCGAGGACGTAAGTATTGGAAAAGTTTTCCACGGAATAGTGGAAGACCAATTTCATGGCGTCCTAGTTTCCTCGTCAAACTCGGCTTCATCGTCATTGCTGTAGCGAAAATCAACCTGTTCCAAACGCGATCCGGTGAACTGGGTTTTCTTGAGGTTGCAGTCAACGAACTGAACCACCTTCAGTTGCGCGCCTACAAACCTGGAAAAGTACAAGTCACTTTCTGAAAACAAGCAATCTGAAGCTTCCAAGGAATTAAAGTTAACGTGTAACAGGTCGCTTCCGGTCCAGTCAACTTTCTTCAGTTGCGCCCCAGAAAATGAACAAAAGAGCAGGGTAACACCTTTAGCACTCACATTTGACCACCGGCTGAAGTCAAAAAAACAGTGTCGGAAACTTGCACCATCAAGGTTCATATCACTAAGTTCCGAGCCCATGAAACTGCAGCCGTCGAAAGATTTTCCCGACCAATTCTGGCCAGCAAAGGGTACTCTATTTAGAGAAAGGCTTTCGAACACTCGCGAATCTGACAGCATTGTCGACAGAATGCCCAAATGAGAGGCCGAATCAGGGAGGTGTCGTACACAAAACTCCGATCCGTGTACCACGTGCCGCCTACACTGAAGGTGCTTACAGTTGCGGTTCTCAAACATGAGGCAAGTCTAGCCCAAGAGTTTGACAAAAAGAAGTGGTTTTGCCATAGTGCCTCATGGAACAAAGAAGTCTTTTCCTGAACCTTTCTCCTTTGGACCATCGCTACTATCTGGCTAACCGAGACCTATTCGACCGTCTGGGGTCATACCTCAGCGAAGAGGCTGCCGTGAAATATGCGGTCCGCTGTGAAGCCGCCCTTCTGTATGCCCATATCGACTCCCGTTTTCCGGCCGCAGAGCGAGAGCGGCTAAAGGCCTCGGTAGGGGCGCTCGAAGCACAAGTGTCACCCGAAGCGGTTTACGCAGAGGAAGAGAAAACCCAACACAATGTTCGGGCGTTGGTCAATGTCATCAAGCTTCATCTCCCTGAAGAATTAGTCCCCTATGTGCACTTGGGAGCCACTTCTGTTGACATGCTCGACACTGCCAATGCGCTCAAAATCCAAGACGCCGTACGTGGCGTCATAGTGCCCTTGTTGGCAGAGTTGGTGACTTCACTTAGTGTCTTAGCCCGGGGTGAGGCCCATACACCCCAGATCGGGCGCACCCACGGGCAGTTTGCGGTGCCAATCACTGTCGGCTTCGCAATCGCGGAATACATTTCGCGTCTGGGAAAGTCTGTCCTTGAAATCCAGCGTTTGTCGGGGAACCTGAAAGGGAAGTTTGCGGGGGCCGTAGGGGCCTACAACGCTACCAGTGTGATGACTGCCGATCCACAGGGGCTGGAGAGGGAGGTTCTCGCTTACCTTGGACTTGAGCCTTCTGAACACTCTACCCAATTGGTCGAACCCGAATATTTGCTCCGCCTTCTTTTAGAACTCAATGTTGCGTTTGGAATCGTTGCCAATTTGGCCGACGACCTGCGCAACCTTCAGCGGTCCGAGATTGGAGAGTTTCGCGAGCACTTCTCCGTCACGCAGGTAGGGTCCTCGACGATGCCGCAAAAGCGTAATCCATGGAACTCCGAACACGTCAAAAGCTTATGGAAAGCGTTTGCTCCTCGTGTGATGACGTTTTTTCTGGATCAAATCTCCGAGCATCAGCGAGACCTCACAAACTCGGCCTCCGGGCGGTTCGTGGCAGACTATCTGGCTGGATTTGTGGCCGCCATTTCCCGCATGAAAAAAGTTATCTCCACCCTGGTGATCGATAGGTCACGGCTAGATGAGAACTTAAGCCGCGGTGCTGGAGATTTGGTTCTTGCCGAATGCGTGTACATTCTCCTTTCTCTTGCCGGAGAGCCGGAGGGTCACGAGATTGTACGGCTGATCACCCTTGAGTGCGACCAGCAAAAACGTCCGCTCATCGAAGCACTCAAGAGTCGTCCGGAAGTATGGGCAAAAGTGACAGCACAGCTGAAAGATTCAAACGGCTGGGACGCAAACCATTTCTTTTCCCACCCTGAACTGTACCACGGTCAAGCGCCCTTGAAGGCAGTGGTTTTAGCGGAAAAGTACGAGGCCCTTATGAAACCATTGTTGGGGGTTCACCTTTGATCCCGCTGGAAGAATCGCTCAGCTACGACGATGTCCTGTTGCAACCAGGGTTCGCCAATTTTTTGCCCCATGAAGTCGAAGTGCTGACTCGCCTTACGAAAAGAATCTCTCTCAATATACCCATACTCGCGGCGGCGATGGATACCGTATCGGAAGACCGCTTGGCCATTGCGTTGGCGTTAGAAGGTGGCGCAGCTGTGATCCATCGGAATCTGTCGCCGCAGGCCCAGGCGGAACACGTGGGAAGAGTGAAACGTTACTTGAACTGGGTCATCGAGAACCCGGTTGTCGTGCGAAAGGGCGAAACTGTAGATCAGGTTCAGAAGATTATGATTCAGTACGGAGTTTCTGGCCTGCCTGTTGTCGATCACGACCGAAAACTTGTTGGCATCATCACAGGAAGGGATCTGCGGTTCTGCACCGATTACACCCAACTCGTCGAAGACGTAATGACCAAGAATCCGGTCGTCGAGGTGGGTACGGTAAGCCTTGCTACCGCCGAAGAAAAGTTTAACCGCTTCAAGATCGAGAAACTTCCTGTGGTTGATGGGGAAGGGCGACTCATCGGACTGGTAACCGTGAAGGATATGGAAAAGCATCAGGCTTTTCCCCATGCAAGTCTCGATGAAAGCGGTCGCCTTGTCGTTGGAGCTGCCATCAGTCCTCAGGACTGGGAAAAACGTATACCACTGTTGTTACAGTCGAGAGTGGACTTCGTGGTGCTCGACACTGCACATGGCGACAGTGCCAACGTGGTCGTGGCCGTGAGGGACATCAAGCAAAGGTTCCCCGAGATTCAGGTGATAGGCGGCAATGTTGCTACCCGGGCGGGCACCAGACGCCTGATTGATGCCGGTGCCGATGGCATCAAGGTTGGGGTCGGACCCGGCTCAATTTGTACAACCCGCATCGTGGCAGGAATAGGGGTGGCGCAATTTTCCGCGGTCTATGAGTGTGCGGACGAGGCGGCCAAATCGGGGATACCCGTGATCGCCGACGGCGGCATCAAGTTTTCCGGTGATATTGTCAAAGCCATAGGTGCTGGTGCCGGGACGGTGATGTTGGGTAACCTTTTTGCGGGACTGAAGGAAGCTCCTGGCAAAGAGATTATTTTCGAGGGGCGGATTTTCAAGGAATACCGAGGAATGGGCTCTTTGGGAGCCATCAAAGAGGGCTCGGGTGACCGCTATGCTATGGATAAAAAGTCTGATCCGGTTCCCGAAGGGATTGAGGGCCGTGTACCATTCAAGGGCGACCTCAAGCCCTTTGTGCACCAATTGGTCACCGGACTCAAAAAAGGAATGGGTTACACTGGTTGCAAGACCCTCGAAGAATTGCGTCACTATCGCCAGTTCGTTCGCATCAGCGCGGCCGGCCTTCGAGAAAGCCATGCCCACGACGTTTATATCACCCAAGAATCGCCCAACTACTCCCGCACCTGAAGGAATAAGCCATGAATATTGTCGTTGTCGGCGCCCAGTGGGGTGATGAAGGAAAAGGCAAAATTGTCGATTTTCTTTCAGAAAAAGCGGAACTGGTCGTCCGTTTTTCAGGGGGGGCCAACGCCGGCCATACCATCATCCATGGAGACAAGATCTATAAGCTTCACCTGATACCTTCAGGTATCGTCAGCCCTGGCAAGATTTCATTGCTTGGAGCCGGAATGGTGATCGACCCGGTTGCCCTGTTTGCCGAGCTCGATGAGTTATCGTCGGCCGGGATAGTCTGGACAGGACGGGTCTTCATCAGCGACCGTGCCCACCTGGTACTTTCAACCTACCAGAAACTAGATCAGCAAATGGAATCAGACAGACGCATTCCCATTGGTACAACCGGGAGAGGAATAGGCGTCACCTATGCCCTCAAGGCGCATCGGGATGGGCTTCGAGTCGGTGACTTATTCAGCGAAAAGGCCTGGGGCCATCTTCGACCGGCCGAAAAAGAATTTCTGGCCCCCTTTCGAGACCGCATGAAGCCTCTTGTGGTTGATCAAGCGGCTTTCATGCGAAAGAGAAAAGGAAGTCCTACCCTTTTTGAGGGTGCCCAAGGGGTGCTGCTCGATCTCGATTGGGGAACCTATCCTTTCGTCAGTTCCGGCTATTCGGCCGCAGGTGGCGCTGCCCTTGGAGGTGGAATCGGTCCTCGGGCTATCGACCGCGTGTATGGCGTTTTCAAGGCCTATACCACCCGGGTCGGCAACGGGCCGTTTCCCACCGAGTTCAGGCCCGAACGGGATGGACAATTGGGCGACCAGATTCGCTCAATTGGCAAGGAATACGGGGTGACCACGGGCCGGGCGCGGCGAACCGGATTCCTCGACCTAGTTGCGCTTCGCTATGCTTGCTGGACCAACAGCCTCGACGGGTTGGTGATCACTAAACTTGATATCTACGACACTTTCGATACCATCAAGGTATGCACCGGCTACCAGATCGACGGTAAGGTTGTGGTGGATTTTCCGACCACCATTGAGGCACTTGAAAAGGCTATTCCGGTCATCCAAGAGTTTCCGGGCTGGAAGACTGATCTGAGCATCCTCCGGACTTTCGAACAGCTTCCCGTGGAAGTCCATGAATACTTAAAGTTTATTGAGTCCTTTGTTGAGACACCCATCACTGTCCTCTCCGTGGGTCCAGACAAAAAGCAGACATTCCAGAGGAGTGATCCGTGGACACCGTCCTGATTTTGGACTTTGGTGGCCAGACCTGCCAGCTCATAGCGCGTCGACTGCGTGAAGTGGGTGTGTTCACCGAAATAGTTGCTTTTGATACACCATGCACTCCTGAATTGTTAAAGGGAGTGAAGGGGCTGATCTTCTCTGGGTCGCCTTATTCAGTGTACGAGCCCGAGGCTCCGAAGGTTGATCCTGCGTACCTTGAGGTGGGAATACCCATCTTGGGAATTTGCTATGGTTTTCAGTTGTTGACGCAAACGCTGGGCGGAAAAGTGAAGGGCCAAGCGTTAAAGGAATATGGCCGGGTGCCTCTTCGTGTTTTGCAACCCGATCCCTTGTTTGAAGCAGTCGGGCAAGGCTTTCAAAGTTGGATGAGTCATGGAGACAGTATAGAGGTTCTTGCTCCGGGCTTTGAGCTAGTCTGCGAATCAGATCATCACCCAGCTGCAGCGCGACATCGTTCCTTTAAGTTTTGGGGAATCCAGTTCCATCCTGAGGTAAGCCACTGCGAATACGGCACCCTGATTCTGTCCAACTTCGCCCTCGGTATTTGTGGTGCTAAGGCGGAATGGTCCATGGATCGATACCTCGAACTTGAAGGAGATAAGGTCAAAGCACAAATCGGTTCCCGGCCAGTTCTCCTGCTGATTTCAGGCGGAGTTGACTCCACAGTGGCTGCAGTGATGTTGCTCAAGGTGCTGTCACCCGAGCAAGTTCATCTCATGTATATTGATACTGGCCTAATGCGACAAGGTGAGTCCAAAGAGGTGGAGTCCATTTTGCGCACTCTGGGAGCACGCTATGTGCACCTTGTCGATGCCGAGGAACGCTTCCTTGGAGCCCTGAAGGGCTTGGAAGAGCCGGAGGCCAAGAGAAAAGCTATCGGTGACACCTTCATCAGGGTCCAAGAGCAAGAGGTGGCACTCCTCAATTTGTCGGACTATTACTTGGCACAAGGCACCCTTTATACCGATCTCATTGAGTCGGGAAAGGGTGTTGGCAAGAAGGCAAAAGTAATCAAGAGCCATCACAATGTGAGCTCTCCACTCGTGGAAGCCAAACGCAGAGCCGGACTGATCGTAGAGCCCCTTGGGATGCTCTATAAAGACGAAGTTCGGCTCTTAGGTGAGCGACTCGGCCTACCCGAATCGGTGATTTGGCGCCATCCATTTCCCGGTCCCGGTCTCGGCATCCGTATTCTTGGAGAGGTGACAAAGGACAAGTGCGAAATCCTGCGACAAGCCGACGGGCTCTATATAGTCGAGCTTAAAAAACGCGGACTCTATCGCCAGATTTGGCAAGCCTTTTCGGTGCTATTGCCGGTTCGCTCGGTGGGAGTTACCGGGGATGCGCGCGATTACGGGTATGTGTTGGCTCTCCGCGCCGTCACTTCAAAAGATGGGATGACTGCGGATGTGTTTGATTTTCCCTTTAAGGACCTCCTGGAAATCTCCAGCTTGATCACTAATCAGGTGAAGGCTGTTGGCAGAGTCACCTACGATATTTCTTCGAAGCCCCCTTCAACAATTGAGTGGGAATAGGTTTTTGCCGATAGAGCCAACAAGAGGTGTCCCTTGATTTTTCGGCATTGGAGTGAATTGGTGCAAAACTTGGAAGATCCCCGCAAAGACGCTTGGCTTTACCGTTGGTCAGGACTCGACGCCCAATCCCAGTCAACCTGGGAAAGGGAACCGGAATATGGCGCCTTTATTGACTGTGATGGCAACCTGCATTCGGGAATCCAAAGCGCAGGAGCTATGCTTCACTCGGAAAACCCTGCCGAGCTAGAGCTCTGTGCTGAATTACTCTCCAAGGCCCAGCAAGACGGAGCGAAGGTTTTTTTCTTGGATTGGGGCACCCAGACTGCTCCTTGGCCGGTTCTGTTTGCAATCTGGGAAGAGTGGGAGAAAAATAACCTCCTCCTCGCCTGGGGGCCGGTTCAAGTTAGCTATGAACTAGCAGACCGATGGATCTCCCCGGCCTTTATGATTTTCTGTGAGCATCCGGCTAATGAACTTCTGAACTGGGCGGAAGTTGGTGGCCACCAGACCGATGCAAGTTCGACCAACCCCAAAGCTCCACTTTCACTCTTGGCCAGGGCTCAGGCTCTGCGCGACGCCAATGTTTCCTCCCCAGTTGCTGAAGAACTTCCCATGTTGCCCTTTACCCTAGATAGTCTGACAGATGAAGGTTTTCGGTGGCCCTCAGGAGTTGTGGGCTAATCTTGACAGGATGGGCTAGACGAGCTAATTTACCAAACACGAACAGTGGAGGCATTGGATGGCCAAGAAAGGTATTTCTAAGAACGCTCGTCGAGAAGGGGCTCAGGAACTTCTCAGCAAATGGGGCGGGAAGATCCGCATGAAGTCAGTTTTTGAGAATGGTAAAATGCGTCACGTGGCAATTTGCGAGAAATCGGGTAACACTGCCCGTCGACCTTCCGAATTAATGGACTAGTTTGTCGCAAACCCAAAAAACCGGCTGTGCCGGTTTTTTTTTGCCCAGCCTCTGATGTGATTTACGGGAGATCAAACACATAGTGGAACTCGTGGCGGTACGGCTTGGCCGGCTCTACCGTGATGGGATCCCACTCAGTATGATTTGGCGTGTCGGGGAACCTCTGCGACTCTAAACAGAGTGCAGCATGGGCAAGCAGTGACTTACCCTTGCGCCCCACAGTTCCCGACAAAAAGTTTCCTGTATAGAACTGAAATCCACTTTGATCCGTAAACAACCTCAAACATCGACCAGATTGAGGATGATGAACCCGTGCGACTTCTTTGGGAACAACCAAAGGTTTGTTTTCTGTGTGCAAGACGAAACAATGGTCGTAGCCTAATCCTACTTGTTGAAGATCCTGCCCAATGGGTTTTGGCCGCCGAAAGTCAAAAGCAGTTTCTCCAACGGGAATCAAACGTCCCGTTGGTATGAGCTCCGAATCTGATTCAACCACGTGAGAAGCCTCTGTCGAAAACATGTGATCGAGAATCTGGGGATGGTTGGGACCACCTAAATTAAAATAGGTGTGATTAGTCAGGTTGACTGGGGTCGGTTGGTCACTATGGGCCTCGAACACCGTCTTAAGCGCATTATGGCCGTCCAGGCTCACTCGGCAACTGACTTCAAGAGCCCCTGGATAACCCTGATCACCGTCAGGACTCTTCAGGGAGAATGTGATGCCGGCTTCCAAGGGATTCTGCCACATTTCCGACTTCCACACCTTGGTGTGAAAACCACCGGAGCCTCCGTGAAGGTGATGCAAACCGTCATTGGCTTCCAGGTGGTAGGCTTTAGGACCAAGAGTGAACGTCGCTTTCGCGATCCGGTTGGCAACCCGTCCCACCATAACACCGAAAAACGGTTTGTTGGTGAGCCAGGCAAGCTCCTCGTCAAAGCCCTGCGTAATTTCCAGCCAAGAGGTGCCCGAATCACGCACTTGAATAGACCGAATGGCTGCCCCAAGGCTCGACAAACTCACCCGAACTTGGGAGTTCTCAAGAAGATAGAGACAGGCACCCGATGAGTCCTGTGCCCTTACAAGGCTAACAGTCGCAGTCATTCTTTGGCTACTGAGTTTTTTTCGTCCAGAAGGTGCTTATACTTTTCCTCCACCACCTTTCGTTTGACGCTCAGCTTTTGGGTCAGTTCATCCCCCACTTTGAAAGGAGTCTTCAGCGCCACAAAGTTCGAGATCGACTCGAAGGGTTTGAATCCGGTTTCGCGATTAACAAGTCGTCGGATTTCTTTGTTCAGTTCTTGGAGCACCCTGTTGTGCCTGATCGAGTCGCCCTGCTGCAACATCACCTCATCCCACCCAAGTTTCATTTTTTCAAGCAACTGTTTGAGCTTGTCATGGTTGACGGCGATGAGTGCTTCAAGGTTTTTCTTGTCTTGACCCAAAACGATTACATGGTCGATGAGATCCGACTCCTGAAGTTTTTCCTCGATCGGTTCGGGTTCGATGTTTTCCCCTCCAATAAGAACAATGGTGCTCTTGGCTCGTCCCGTGATGACATAATCACCGCTCCAAGTCAGCGCGCCAAGGTCGCCGGTGTTGAGCCAACCATCGGCCGACAAAACCTCGGCAGTAGCCGTAGGGTTTTTGTAATATCCTTTCATGACATTGGGGCCCCGCACGTGAATTAGACCTTTCTGAGCAAGTTTTGCCTCACTTCCGTCTTCCCTGACTATGCGAACTTCCACCTCGTCGAGAGGAATGCCAATCGATGTGGGCACATTCCTTTCAATCCGCCGCGTTATTGAACCGGGAGAACTCTCGGTCATTCCATACGCATTCACGAGAGTAATGCCAATGGTGTTGAAAAAATGGTCGACGTGAACGGGTAGCGACCCGCCTCCTGAGAAGGAAGCGCGCAAGCGTCCTCCAAGCACCGCACGCATGGGTTTCAAAGCTTTGAGTGCCAGCCAGTTGAAGGGAGAGAGCAATATCCATGATACAAGGTGGAAAGGAGTTAGAAGCGACAAGGGGAAGGGGTTCTTCAGGCTCGCCCGCCACCCTTTCAGTGCCAGTCCATTACGGTAACGGGTTTGGGTAATGAACACGAAGGCTAGAATCAAACTCTTTTTGAGGCCTTCTTCTTTCAGAATTTTCTCACGAATCTTTCCGTAAATCAGTTCCCACACCCGGGGAACCGAGGCGATGATTGTCGGTTTTTCGCGCACTACATCTTCGGCCATTGTCCGAACGCTCGAATAGTAGATCATCATGACACTGGCTGTGGTGCAGAACTCGAAGGCTCTTTCATAGACATGCCATATGGGAAGAATGGAAACAGTCACCTCTTGAGCTTCAGGAACGACGTGCAACAGGGGGCTTATGGCTCGGACGTTGTGGAGGAAGTTTGCGTTGGTCAGGGTTACACCCTTGGGATTTCCAGAAGTTCCGCTGGTGTAAATGATCGAAGCTATGTCTTCAGGTTGCCGTTGTCCTCTTAGGGTAGCCATTAGTTCAGGTTTCTCGGAAAGGAGAGCTCTTCCGAGTTCTTTTAGGTGGGCAAAGTCCATGATGCGGTCTTTCCATTTCGGTGGAACTTCCGCCTGAGATGAACTCAAGCTGTCCATGAGAAAGACTTTTTCCGGGCGGGTTAGATCCTGTGAACCAAACTCCGCCAAAAGACTCAATAGGTTCGTCACTCCCTCGACGATGAGGAAGCGGGAATCGGAATGCTCGAAGATAAACTTCTGCTCTTTGGGAGAGGTGTCAGAGCCACGGGGCACAGAGGGCGCACCGACTGTAAGGAGGGCCTGATCCGTAACGGCCCACTCATAACGGTTATCTGCGAACAGTGCCACGTGGTCTCCGGCCTGGAGTCCCACAGAAATCAGTCCGGCAGTCAGTTCGCTGATATCACGATAGAAATCTGTCCAAGTTTTTATGATGAAATCATTGCCTTGTCTAAACTTATGGGAGGCTTGTGCAGAAAATACCCGTGCATTGCGTTCCGGAATATCGCACAAAACTCGAAAACGATAGAAGTCTTTCAATTTTACTCTCCCTCCATAGAGCCTCAAGCTTAATCCCGCTGGTTGAATCTGTCCAATGGTTCCGGACTACCTTGCTTGACAGGGCGGTTTTGAGCAAAGTATCATCTTAGCCTGTAGAGGCAATGCGCCTGTCGTATAACGGCTATTACCCCAGCCTTCCAAGCTGGAGACGTGGGTTCGACTCCCATCAGGCGCTAGAGTATGTCCAAAACAAGCAAGATCACTGAGTTCTCTACCGACAAAGTCGAGCATCAACTCGTTGCAGCCCTGAAGAAAAATCAGGGGTCAGCAACCGTGGCTGACCTCGTTGGATTAACGGGTTTGCCAAAGTATCAGATACAAACCATGTTGCCAGTAGTTGTGAACGCCTATCGTGGACACATGCAGGTCACCGAAACTGGTGAGGTGATCTACCGCTTTCCTCAGGGCTACACCAATCAGAACAAGGGATGGGCTGCTACATGGAAACGAACTATCAAGAAGGTTTTGCAGGTTTCCGCTCTGGTACTGAAATCCGTGTTCAAGGCATGGATCGTCTTGATGCTTGTCGGCTACTTTGCGTTGTTTGTCTTTATCCTGATCGCTTCTGTTGTGATCTCAATCGCGCTGTCTTTTGCACGTAAAGACGAAGACCGAGACGACTCTGGCGGGGGAATCTTGGGCTTCTATATGGTGACGCGGGTATTTGAGTCTTTCCTTCTGCTTTGGCTCTACTCCGGTGATCCCCAAATTAGGGATCAGAAAAAAAAGAAGCCTTTCTTCAAGGCTGTGTTCGAGTTTGTTTTTGGTGTCGAAGAGGCTCCTCAGGCCTATGAGTTAAGGGTGAAAAAAGCCGTCTTGGCGGCACTTCAGGAAAAGAAGGGTTCCATCACGCTTGAAGAGCTGATGCATATGACCGGGGCCAGCCGACCAGAAGCCGACCGATTGATCAGTCAGTTGCTTCTGGAAATGGAAGGCGAGCCGATGGTGAGCGCCCAGGGAACCCTTTACTTTTTTTTCCCCGAGCTCCTTAAAACCACAAAGCAGTCGCCCATGTCCAACTGGCAATTGCCCGAACGACCCTTGATTCCCTTTAGCCACAACCCCCCCAAAACCAACCGTTGGATTGTTTTCCTCAACGGTTTCAACCTTTTGCTCTCGGCCTATTTTCTCGGTTTCGGGGCAGTAGGATTTCAAGCTTTGCAGGTCAGCGGTGACCCACTTTCGCTGGTCTACCAAATTACGGTAGTTCTTACGGCGGCCGGGTTTCATCTCAGTCTGGCAGGGGCCGAATCCGCGCTAATGACCATTCTGGGGGTTGTGCCCGCCTTGTATTCGGCTTTGTTCTTCGGCATTCCTGCCGTCCGTCGCTGGAAGGAGCATCAAAAGAACCGGACGATCAAGACCCAGAACTTCCGACGAAGGCTCATTGGCAGGGTGTTGGAAAATCCCATTGCCATCCGGCTTGATTCTCTCGAACCAGTTTCGGAGCGTGACGCTGTGTCAAAACCAGGGCCCGCCCGCGAGGCCATGAAGGAACAACTTCTTCGTGAACTTGCAGATAGCCGATCACTGGAGGTTGATGGGGAAAATCCAGTGACCTATCGCATTCCAGACTTGGAGCGCGAGAAGAAAGACCTCACCCAACTCCGCTTGGACACAAACCGGGAAGACTATCGTCCTGGTGCCGTGATTTTCGACACCTCGAAGCCGGTCTAGTGGACTTCCCCCGATTTTGTAGACAGGTCATACGGCCTGCTTTCTTGCTTCGTACTCGAGCGGGCTAAGCTGGCCCAAAGTGCTGTGGCGCCGCTTCCTGTTGTAGAACCCTTCGATATAGTCGAACACATCGGCACGGGCTTCGGCAAGGGTCCGGTAGGCGATATCTCTGGTTCTTTCCTTCTTCAGACTTGAAAAGAACGACTCGGCGACGGCGTTGTCCCAGCAGTTGCCTCGGCGGCTCATACTGGGAACGAGGTCAAGTGCCTTGCACAGTCTAGCCCAGTCATCCGAACCGAACTGGGAGCCTTGGTCAGAGTGGATCATGACCGGACTCCGCGGCTTGCGGCGTTGAACGGCCATGAAGGCAGCATCCATCGGCCCTTCGCGGTGATTGTCGGTGCGCATTGCCCACCCGACGACCATCCGGCTGTAGAGATCCATGACGACCGTCAGGAACAGCCAGCCTTGCAGGGTGCGAATGTAGGTTGTGTCGGTCGCCCATACCTTGTTCGGTGCAGTAACTGAGAACTCCCGATTGAGGCGATTCGCAAAAAGCCGCGACGGGAGTCCTGCTTTGCGGAACCGGGGCTTGCGGTAGGCACGTTGGGCATGAATCTTGTCCAACCGCATAATCCTGGCAACCCGGTTCTCGCCAACTTGGTACCCTGCTTCGAGCAAATCCTTGTATATCCTGGGGCTGCCGTAGGTTCCACCGCTGTCATTGAAGAAAAAACGGATCCGCTGTGCCAGACGTTGATTCTCGATGGCTCTCGCCGACTGAGGGGCAAGGCGCCATGCGTAGTACCCGCTCGGATGAACCTTCAGGACCCGACACATCGAACGAATCCGGAACTCTCTATCGTGATCCTTGATGAAGGCGTACCTTACCGGGATTCCTTGGCAAAGTACGCCGCGGCTTTTTTTAGGATGTCCCGCTCCTCCTCAAGTCGTCTGATCTGAGCTTTGAGGGCCGCGTTCTCTTTGGCCAGGTCGGGTGCTGCCGGCCTGATCGTCCTCTCTGACGGCGATGGAATACCGGCCGCCTTCATCCATGTGTAGAGCGTCCAAGGCGTAATGCCCAACCGCTTCGCCACCTCGCTGACAGGCCTCCCTTTCTCAGTGACCTGCTTGATCGCCTCGTCCTTGAACTCGGCCGTGAACTTCGATACGCCCATGGGCTCCCCTTTTGCCTAGACTTCTGAGTGTATCAGGTGTCTAGGAATTTGGGGGAAGTCCA
>CANJXC010000005.1 GCA_947478845.1 Spirochaetales bacterium
CCACATCGCTGGTGGCGAGAATCCGAGACATATCCATATTTTACCCCTTTCCCACAGAGACAGGGAAGAAGGGGGAGCAGCTTCAAGATGCCAGAAGATAAAAGTCAAAGGAAAAAGGCGACACGTCCGTTGCGACGTAGTTGCACTCGAGAGGGCGAATACTCGAGCCTGGCAAGTGCAGCCGTGGGGGCACGCCCCGCCTTGATGGATTCGGGCAGGTCGCGATAAACTCAGGCATCTTGAAACTTCGCTTGGAGTCCCCTCATGGCGCGCAACATTATTCTGAGTCTGTTCCTGATCCTTTCTGCCGTTTTGGGAGCCCAAGCCCCGATGCTCGACCAAGCGGTGAAAACGGGCACCCTGCCCAATGGCATACGCTATTTCCTGTTGAACAACCTGAAGCCGGAAAACCGCGTTGAGATGCGCCTGGTAGTGAGGGTAGGTAGCTTACAAGAATCCGACAAAGAACAGGGGCTGGCCCACCTGCTGGAGCACTTGCAGTTTGAAGGAACCAACCGGTTTGCGGCGCAGGAAATTGTGAATTTTTTGGAAACCAACGGGATGAAGTTCGGGAACGACCTGAATGCTCAGACGGGGTTTAACGATACGCAGTACTACCTCGACCTGCCAGCCGACAACGCCGAGGCCGTGGCTAAGGGCCTTCAAGTGCTCGAGGACTGGGCACACGGCCCCAAGGTGCAGCCCGATTTGCTGGAAAAGGAAAAAAAGATTGTCGCCGAGGAACAGAGGGTAAGGCTGGAAAATGTCGGTGGGCGCCTGACCAACTTCTATATGCCCCTGCTCACAGAGGGTGCCCCATATGCGGGCCGAATGCCCATCGGTAAGATGGATGTGCTGGCCAAGGTGACCCCGGCCGATGTGAACCGATTTGCCGACCGCTGGTACACCCCCCAGGCGATGAGCGTCGTCATCGTCGGCTCTTTGGACACAGCCGATATGGAAAAACGCCTGCGAGCTTCGTTCACCTCGACGTTTACCAACGCAGCCAACGCGCTGCCACCCCTGCCGCCGGGCATTCCCGCCTACACCAAGAACTCGGTGGGAACTTTCAAGGACGCCGAAATGGGTGCCAACGTCGTGCTTTGGAACAAAATCGACGCCGTCGACATGAAAAACTTGCGCGCCTTCAAAACCTACGAGCTAGCCAATTTTCTGGTGGGCTATACCCTCTCCCGGCGGTTTCAGGAGCTCACGCAGTCGGAAGACCCGCCTTTTCTCGGTGCCGAGGTGAGCGTGAGCCCCTTCGTGGCCAACACCTGGTTCAGACAGTTTCAGGTGGTATTGCGCGACGGCGTGCAGGAGCGTTCGCTGGAAACCTTCCTGACCGAGCTCAAACGTACGGCTTCCAACGGATTAACTTCCTCCGACCTTGATTTCGCGCGCAAGGAATACCTCTCGCAGGTAAAACAGACGTATTTGGACCGCAACAACACCAAGAATAACGCGAGAGCCGATCAGCTCGCCGACTACGCTCTGACCGGAAATCCGGTTCCTTCGGACCTCCAAAACTACGAAATGGGCCTAGAACTGGGCCAGAACATTACCCTCGACACCGTGAACGCGCTGTTGCCAACTTGGCTCGACCCTTCGTCAGCCAAAGTTCTGGTGCTGGGAATCGATATGGCGGGAAGCGAAGTTCCCTCCGAAGCGTCCCTGTCGGTTGTGCAGGAGAGGGTGAAGGTCGCCACCGTGGCTCAGAAGGCCGAAAGGGTGATGAAGCCCCTCGTGTCCCAGCCGCCCAAGGCGGGCAAAGTGACCAAGACCGAAGCCGTTGCGGGTACGCCCCTCACCCGCTGGACGTTGTCGAACGGGCTTCAAGTTTACCTTTACAAAAATACCCTGACCCAGAATGAAGTGCTAGTACGCGGCTTTGCCCTAGGGGGCTTGGCCGCCATTACGGAACAAGACTACTTGAGCGGTGTGATTGGACCCTACCTGTGGGGCAACACCGGCATGGGTGAACTCTCCCTTTCTGAATTGCAGGACGCTTTGAGCGGCAAACAGGCCTCGGTGCAGGTGTCGGTGGACGACTCAAGCGCCAACTTGAGCGCCTCCGCGGTTACCGCCGATCTCGATAGCCTGTTCCCTATGCTTTGGCTCAAGCTTTCCACACCACGGCGCGATGCGGCGGCCGAGTCTTCGTTCCTCAAGCAGTTGGGCGAGTCGGTGAAAAACAGCCAAGACATTCCCGACCAACTCTACCAAGACGAGCTTCGACGGCTTTTGACCAACGGCAACTTCCGTGGTTTGCCCCTTCGCTCGGAGAGGCTGGGTCAGATTCAGGCCAACAAGTCCGCCGAAATTTATAAGCAGCTCTTTGCCGGGGCTCCGGGGTTTACCTTCACCATCAGCGGCGACTTCGACGAGGCTGTTCTGAAGCCGCTGGTGGAAACCTGGCTGGCCTCGTTGCCTGCGGCCAAAGTCACCAAAGCGGCCGATACCAAGGTGCGCCCTGTGGTCGGACCAGTAAAATCGGTGATTGCGAAAGGGGTTGATAACAAGGCGGTCGTGACCCTCACCCTTCCCGTGGCTTTGCCCTACAGCGCTGCCTCCAGCTTTACCGCTTCGGCCTTGCGGGAAGTGCTCACTATCCGCATGCGCGAGGTGCTGAGGCAAGACAAGGAAGGTACCTACGGAGCTGGCGTCGACCTGTCGCTCAGCCCGTTTCCCTACTCCCATGGCACCACTACCATCAACTTCACCTGCGACCGAGCGCGCCAGGACGAGCTTCTTGCCGCGGCGGTTTCCGAGCTGAAAGCCCTTTCGCAGGGCAACCTCGACGACGAGGTGTTCGCCAAGGCCATCGAAATCCGAAAACGGGCACTGGAGACCAACCAGAAGACCAACGCCTGGTGGTCAAACGCCGTGAACTCGAGCTTGTTGGTGGGCAATGACCTGAAACTGCTCCCAGGCCTGCCCGCCTTCTATACAGCCCTCAAGAAGGAAGCCGTGGTTGCTCTGGCCAAGAGCCTGCTGGGGCCAGAAAAGGCGCTTACGGTGATCCTCAACCCGGCTCCGAGTCCATAGCTCTTCGGGAGCTTGACGAAGGATCATTACATGACACCACTGCCCCGACCTCTTTTGCATTTCACCCCGCCGCAGGGGTGGATGAACGACCCCAACGGCTTGGTTTACCTCGATGGTGAATACCACCTGTTTTACCAGTACCATCCCGAATCGCTGGTCTGGGGACCCATGCACTGGGGCCACGCAGTCAGCCGCGACCTGCTGAGGTGGGAACAGTTGCCCATAGCTCTCTTCCCCGACGAACACGGCACCATTTTCTCGGGTAGCGCCGTTTATGACCACGCCAATTCGAGCGGACTCGTGCCGGGTGGTGGCCTTGTGGCGATGTTCAGTTATCATACGCAGACTCAGGGGCTGGCCTACAGCAGCGACCGCGGACGAACTTGGCATAAGTACGAGGGCAACCCTGTCCTCCCCGCGAAGGCCGAGAACTTCCGCGACCCGAAGGTGTTTGCTTTTGGCGGCCATTGGACTATGGTGCTGGCCGCTGGCGACCACTTGGAGTTTTACCGTTCGAGCAACCTAACCAGTTGGGAACAGACCGGCCGCTTTGATGCTGAGCTGGAAGTGGGTGTTTGGGAATGCCCCGACCTGTTCCCGTTGGTGCATCAGGGCCGCGAGCATTGGGTGCTGTTTCTCAGCGTCGCCGACAAAGCGCCCAACGGTGGGTCGGGCACCATGTATTGGGTGGGCAATTTCGACGGGAGTAACTTTGTGGCCCAAACCGGGCCCCAATGGCTCGATCACGGCACCGATAATTACGCCGGGGTCACTTTCAACAATGCGCCAGAGGGTCAACGCCTGTTTCTCGGCTGGATGAACAACTGGAAATATGGCCGTGAAATTCCGGCCGACAGTTGGCGTGGAGCGATGACCCTGCCCCGGGTTTTGACCCTAGAAAGTTCAGGATCCCAAGCCACAGAACCGAGGCTCGTGCAACGCCCAGTGGCAGCACTCGAGAAGCTGTACGCCAGCGGTCGATCTCTCGTCACGGGCCCGGTGAATGGGCTCCTCAAGTTGGGTCACGTCACCCAACCATTTGACCTCAAACTGCGCCTTGAGTCTGCCGAAGGAGTCGGCGCCGTGCTCCGCTGGTCGGGCGACGACTGGGCCTTCGAGGTGCACTGGGATCCGGCTGGGCAACTGACTCTTCACCGCAGTCTGCCGTTAAGTGCCACTTTCCACCCTCACTTCGTTCTGCCGGTCGTGATGCCTTTGCCCGCTAGCAAAAACCTATCGCTACGGGTCGTAGGAGACTTCACCTCTCTCGAGCTTTTTGCCAACGAAGGCCGCAATGTTGTAACCGCTTTGGTGTACCCGGCGACCTTCGAGCTGGAGCTAGAACTTCTGGCCGCGGGCACTGGTGTGTTCCTGCTAGGGGGCCAGATATCGACGCTTCAGGCCCCCGAACCGGGTATATGACGGTCTACTCGAGCAGCTTTTCGTAGCAGAACACATCGAGCCAGCGGCCGAACTTTTTTCCCACTTCGTGGTGATGGGCGCATTCTACGTACCCCTGTTTGTGGAATAACTTGATGCTCGCCGTATTTTCGGCGCAGATGACGGCCAAAAGCGAATGGAAGTTCCGTTCCCTGGCGCGGTACTCCACAAACTCCAAGGCCGCCTGACCAATGCCCTTGCCGGGGTAGGCCGGATCGAGGTAGATGGTGACTTCGGCACAACCATCGTAGGCTTCGCGCGGCTTATACCGGTTCAGAACAACGTAGCCGCTGGGCTTGCCGTCAACCACGACCTTCCAGCTCCCAAAGCGGGGGTAGTCTGGCAAGAGCATGGCGTGCATAGTTTCTAGGTCGACTTCGTGAGTGTGAAAAGTGGCGGTGCTTTCGCGCACATAGTGGTTGTAGAGGGGCAGCATGGCCTCGAGATCATCTTCGGCCATAGGGACGAAAAGCGTTTGCATATCAGTGTTCTCCTTTGTAGTCGCGTACTTCGAAAACATTTTGAGCTAGATGATACGAATCAGAGATCCAAAAAGCAAACCCTGAGAGAACCTCCCCACACTTTAGGGCCAAAGCTTGCCTTTGGCAAATTCTTGTTAACTAACGGATGAGCGCTCATCCGATTCTGCTCGAGTTGGTGGCAAAAGCGCAGAACCACGGGCCGTCAGTCTTCCACGAGAATCCCGAACGGCGCCAGCAAACCCAGAACGTCAGGCTGGGAGAACCTCGCCTTGTTCACATTGTTGGTTCGGGGGTCGATGCTGTAGCTCTGCGCGTTACGGAAGTCGGCCTTTTCCAGGTTGGCCTGATGGAACAAGGTGTCGCGGAAAACGCTGCCGTCGAAGTTTGCCTCGGTCAGGTCGACCTCCTTGAAGTCGCACTCCACAATTTGACAGCCGAGAACCTTGAGTCTCCTGAGCTTCAGGTTGGCAAACACGCACACCCGCAATACACAGGCCTCAAACCGGAAGCTCAGGGCAAACTGATCAAAATGCAGGAAGTTCACCGCCAAGAGCTTGCAGCGCACAAAAACCGCGTCGAAGAGCTTGGTCTTGGCCACGATGGGCCCCGAAAGGTTGCAGTCTTCAAACACACAGCTTTCGAAGCTGGCGCGGCTCAGATCGGCTCGGCTGAAGTCGCAGGCGGTGAAGGTGATCGCCTCGAAAACCTTTCCCGTCAGGTCCTGGCCGGAAAAATCCTCATTCGCGACCTTGGAACCGCTGGTCATCCAAAATCACCGCGCGCCTCACACTCGTCGAGCAGGCCCTGCAAAAACGTCCAAAGACGTGGCGCACCCTCACGGATGACGCTGTTCTTGGCCTCCACCTGCTCCCGGGTGATGTGGTGTTCCCGCCAGCTGCCACCGCCGTTCCAGTAGTTCTGAAGGCAAGGCTCCAAGCGGTCGAAGGCATGGGCAAACTTCGCCTCGTTGGTTTGCCTGTCTTCAAACTCATGCCAAAGGTCGATAAACCACTGGCCTTGTTCCGCGGGCAAAAGGCCGTAGAGTCGCTCGGCGGCCACCTCTTCTTTCGCGTGGGCATCGGCACGGGCTGCATCGTAGATGAACACGTCGCCGGCATCAACCTCGACCACATCGTGCATCAGTACCATCAGCAAGGTTCGTTCGAGGTTGACCTCAAAGTCGGCGTATTCCCGCAGCAGTACCACCATGACAGCCAGTGTCCACGAGTGTTCGGCGTCGTTCTCAAACCTCGACCCGTCGAAGAGCTTGGTCTTGCGGAAAATAGCCTTGAGCTTGTCGATTTCCCGCAGGAAATCGAGTTGCTGTTTCAGGCGGCCATTCACCTGGTAGCGCCGAGGCTAGCTCCCTTTTCACTGGCCAGCTCGTAAATCGACACGACATCCTTCTGCTCGAGTTTGACGAAGTTTCCCAGCTTCCTTTTGCCTTTCCCGGTGGCTTTTTCGGCCATCTCAGCATAACGGTTGTCGTGGATTCCCAGTTTTTCCAAGCTGGTGGCCAGGCCGCAACTGGCCCAGAACCCCTGAAGTTTGGCTATCCCTTCGAGCGCGGTCTTCTTGGGATTTTTGTGGTCCATTTCGAGGTTCCAGACGCGCACGGCGAGTTGGCAAAAGCGGTCCAGGTCGTGATTCAGGTTGAACTTCATCCAAGCGGGGAACATGACAGCCAAGCCGGCGCCGTGGGGTACGTCGTAAATCCCCGAAAGTTCATGCTCGATGTCGTGCGTGGCCCAATCGCCTACCCGGCCCATGCCGATGAGGTCGCTGTGAGCCTGGGTTCCCAACCACATCAGTTCGGCCCGGGCGTCGTAGTCCTGGGGCTTGGCGAGGACCAGCGGCAGGTTGCGGATGACTCCCTTGAGAACGGCCTCGCACAGGCGGTCGCTGAAGTCCACGTTTTGGGAGTTCGTGAAATACCGCTCGAAAACATGGCTCATGATGTCTGCTGCGCCGACGGCGGTCTCGTATACCGGCAGGGTTTTGGTGAGCTCGGGGTTGAGGATGGAGAACACCGGCCGTAAGAACTCCTCCGAGGTAAGGCCCTTCTTGTAGTTCCCGTCTTCGTTGGTGACCACGGTGCTACCGCTGGTTTCGCTGCCCGCGGCGGGAATGGTGAGCACGGTGCCCACAGGCAGCGCCGAGGTGACTTTGGCCTTGCCGACAAAAAAGTCCCAGACGTCGCCTTGGTAGGGTACCCCGGCGGCGATGGCTTTGGCCGAGTCGATGACGCTACCGCCACCCACGGCGAGGATGAAATCGAGCTTCTGCTCGCGGCACATCTGAATGCCCTTGTGCACCAGCGACAAGCGCGGGTTCGGTTGGGCCCCGGCAAGCTCAACCCAGGCTACCCCTGCCTTTTCGAGAGAACTGACCACCGCGTCAAACAGTCCCGTGCGCTTGATGCTGCCCATGCCGGTGTGCAGAAGTACCTTGGAGCTGTGTTTTTTGGTTTCTACGCCGACTTCGGTTTCGGTACCCCGTCCAAAGAGGATTTTTGTGCCGTTTTGATAAGTGAAGTTGTCCATTGTTCGTCCTTTGTTTTTAGTTTTGCAAAGCCCGGTTCATGCGGGCGAGAACTCGTTCGTAGCTTTTGGCAAAGTCGGCGTCGATCACTTGGCGCTTTTTGTCTTGCTGGTACCAGGCGATCACCTCTTTCACGCCTTGGGCGTAGGGAATGGTGCACACAAAGTCGGGAACCAGCCGGCGGACTTTCGAGTTGTCGAAGATCACGCTGTGGGCCTTATCGCCAAGAAGGCCAGCACCCCAAGCGGGGTCTTCCAAGGCAATCAGGTCGCTTGGCACATGGACAAGTTTGGGCTCCACGCCTGCCGCATTGCCGATGAGCCGAAAAATCTCGTTCCACGTGAGCCATTCGTCTCCGGTGATGTGGAAGCTCTCTCCCAGCGCGTAGGGATGCCCCAATAGCCCGACAAGGCCCTTGGCAAAGTCGTGGTGGTGAGTGAGGGTCCACAGCGAAGTGCCGTCGCCATGGACAATTACGGGTTTTCCCGCAAGCATGCGGTCGACCACCGTCCAGCCGCCATCGACAGGCAGCATGGTCTTGTCGTAGGTGTGGCTGGGCCTCACGATGGTGATGGGAGTGCCCTTGGTGCGGTAAAGCCCCTGCAGGAACTCTTCGCAGGCGATTTTATCGCGGCTGTACTCCCAGAAGGGGTTGTGAAGCAGGTTGGACTCCACAATTGGCAACGCCACGGTGGGTTTGCGGTAGGCCGAGGCCGAGCTGATGAACACATACTGTCCGGTGTGCCCTTCAAACAGACTCAACGCGGTTTGGACGTGTTTTGGGGTGAAGCTCAGCCAGTCGACGACGGAATCAAAGCTTCGGGTTCCCAGTACCTTGCGGCAGGCGGCCGCGTCGCGAATATCGGCATGGAGCACTTCGGCCCCCGCAGGAACCGGGCGCACCGAGGTGCCACGGTTCAATAAGGTGAGGTGGTGACCACGGGCCACCAGCAGGTCCGATACGGCCGAGGAGATGATTCCCGAGCCACCAATCATAAGAATGTTCATAGTTTTGCAGGATAACCTGAAAAGCGGTACTATGGTAGCTATGAAATGTCCTTTGTGCGGCGATCTGGAAGACAAGGTCATCGAGAGCCGGCAGAATATCTCGGGAACTTCCCTTCGCCGCCGACGGGAATGCCTGAAGTGCGGTTACCGCTTTACCAGCTACGAACGCATCGAGGAAATTCCCCTCATGGTGGTTAAAAACGACGGCCGCCGGGAACCCTTCGATGTCAAAAAGATCGAGCGAGGCTTGGTTCGGGCCCTCGAAAAGCGTCCGGTGAGCCAAGTCGATATCGAGGAACTCCTGAACCAACTCGAAGACGAGGCTGCCATGGAAGGCAAGGCCAACCACGAGGTAACCACCCGTCAACTAGGTGAACTGGTGATGCACAAGCTCGAAGCGCTCGACAAGGTGGCGTACATCCGGTTTGCCAGCGTGTACAAGCGCTTTAAGAGCGTGGATGAGTTCATCCGCGAAATTGAAAAACTGAAATAGCCTAAGGGGCGGTATATACCGGATCGAGCTGCTCAAAAAGCTTCTCTTCGGTGATGTGCGCCTCCACGTACTGGTATTTGGCCCGGCAACCGGTGCAATACTGCGCGTAACCATTGAAATAGGCTGTTTGGCGAACCACATCAAACTCCTGCCTGAGTCCGCAAACAGCACAAAACCGGGGCAGAGCATCAAACAGACTTTTCATGCGAGCCTCCTGTACGCGGTAAGGATCTGATCAACAATGGCTTCCGGCCCAAGCGCCGAAACATCGATCACCAGGTCGGCGAAAGTAAACTGATCGTTGTCGATGCCGTACAGGCGCAGGTAACGCGCGTGGTCGGCCGCGTCGCGAGCCCGGGTAGCCTCGCGTATTTCGGCTAGGTTGCCCCCTTCACGCTTTTGCACACGTCCGGCCCGCACGTCGAGAGGGGCGTTGAGGTACACCTTGAACCGCGCCTGTTGCCACACCCAGATGGCCAAGCGAGAGGCCAGCACACTCGGATGAGAATTGGCCTTTTCCACCTGCCGGTTATCCACCAGCTTATCCCACCGGTCGTCCACCTCGGCCAATTGACGTACTTGTTCGAACTCCAGCCCCTCGTCCACGGCCAGATTGCGGAAGGTATAATTCACCAGTTCGTAGCCCAGTTTGTGCGCCAGTTGCGCGCTCACGGTGGTGTTTCCACAGCCGCTCTTTCCTGAAACCGCAATTCCAGAAATGTTACTCGACATTGCGAAGCTGCTCCCTCAGGTTTTCCAATGCGTCCTTCATTTGGACTACCTGCAACTGCACTTCGGCCGAGGTGGTCTTGGAACCAATGGTGTTGATTTCACGGCCGAACTCCTGGCAAAGGAAGTCGAGCTTCTTTCCCACGGGACCGCTTTCAGACAGGAAGTTCTCGAAACTTACCTGATGGCTTGCCAAACGTACCAACTCCTCGTTGATGCCGTAACGGACAAGAAGCAAGGCCGTTTCGGCGAGAAGTCGGTTTTCGTCCACTTCGGCCCCAAGCTCGGCGAACTTGCGTCGGAGGTTAGCCTGAAACGCCGCTTCCAACTGGGCACTTTGGCCCTCAATGAATCGCTTGCCCGCGTCGATCGCGGACAACTGACGTCGGAGGTCGGTTTCCAAACGGGCACCTTCGGTTCGCCGCGCCGTTTGAAACTCAGCAAGGAGCGTGGTCAAAAGGCCGCTGGCCACCGAACGAAGTTCCGAAGGGTCGGTCTCCCGGACCGAACCAAGAACTCCAGCAAACGAAGCATAGTGCTCCACTTTCGCTCGGCCACCCCGCGCACCAGTTACCCGGCGCAGGGTTTCAAAGGCCTTTTGATACTGCAGGGCTAATTCTTGGTTGACTTCAACCTTTGCACCATCCAAAGAATCCTTGAGCCGTAGGGTAAACTCCACCCGCCCTCGGCCCACCGCCGAAGCCAAGGCCTCACGAACATAGGGCTCCCAGAACGACAACAAGGAAGGGAGGTTCACCGTGAGGTCAAGAAACCGGTTGTTGTAGCTCTTGAGTTCCGCAGTGAGCCTCACCACTCCCGCGCTGGCCTCACCGAAGGCAAAGCCCGTCATGCTGACCAAGGCCATCAAAGTGCCTCCAGAAACGCCCGGCCGACCTTCCAGTTGTCACCTGCGCCCATCGTCACCAAAAGGTCACCCGATTGCAGGAGGCCCCGCAAAAACGGGAGCGCCTCCTCGGGTTCCTCGAAATAGTGCACACCGGGGCGAAGCGCTAGGGTGGCGTCGTACAGGGTGCGGCCGGTGATTCCCAGCGTATCGGTCTCGCGGGCCGAGGAATAGATTTTGTGAAGTACCACAACGTCGGCCGCGGAAAAACTCGCCGCAAACTCGTCTAAAAGCGCTCGCGTGCGGCTGTAAGTGTGGCTCATGAAATCGAGCACAAGGCGCCGCCCGGGGTAAAAGGCCCTAAGGCCCGCCAGGGTGAGGCCGATGGCGGTAGGATGATGAGCGTAGTCATCGACAACAAGCACTCCGTTCTTATCACCGACAACTTCGCTGCGTCGGCGGGTTCCGCGAAAGCTCTTCAGCGCTTCCCCCACTCTCAGCATCCCCGGTTCTTCTACCGTGGAGCCGATCTGCTCGGCCAGAGTCACCACCAGGGCCACGGCCCCTGCAGCATTGAGCACGTTGTGGGTTCCCGGGAGGCTCACGCCGAGAGGCTTGGCCCAGCCCGCCAGACGAAACGAGGTGGTTCCCGCGTCAAACTTCTGATCGAGTACGGCAAAGCGGCCTTTCGCAGATTGGCCATAAGGGACTAGCCGGATATCTTCGCGACGAGCCTGGAGGGCCATTGCCAACTGGCAGGCACCTTTTTGGTCGGCGCAGTACACCAGCGCGCCACCTTTGGGCAATTTGCAAGCGTAGGCCAAAAAAGCCGAGAAGATGTCGTCGTAATCGCGAAAATAGTCGGTGTGGTCGAGCTCGACGCTCGTGAGAAGGATGATACCGGGATGAAAGTGGAGAAAATGCCTTTTGTACTCGCAGGTCTCGGCTATGAAAATCTCTTGCCCCAGCCTGAGGGTAGCTCGGTTGTTAAAATCAGGAACCATCGAACCTACGAGCACCGACGCGCGCAACTCCAGGGCTCTTGCTACCATGCCTGCCATCGCGGTGGTGGTCGTTTTTCCGTGGACGCCCGCAACCCCGGCTGCCAGGGGAAAACTGCCGGAGAACTCGCCCAAAGCTTCCGGGTACACCTGAACCTTGAGGCCGCGGTGGCGGGCCTCGAGCAGTTCTGGATTGCTATCTGGGTTGTAAGCGGCCGAATAGACCACCCTTGTAGCGTCCGGGGGCACATTTTTTGCGTCAAACGACTCGTGGTAAACAATGCCCAGCGAATCGAGAATCTCATCGGTGAAAAACTTGTCTTTACCATCGCTGCCGGTTAGGAGGTCACCCCGGTCGGTGAGCAGCTCCGCGAGAGCGGTCATGCCCGTTCCTTTGACTCCCACCATGTGGATTCTTTCGGCCATCGTGGGGCCATCGTAGGCAATCACTTGGGGAAATTCAAGCAAAGAGGTAAAAGCAACCGATAATCATTTTGTATCTTTGGTCCAAAATGTCCAATACGACCGGTCTTTTGTCGGGTTGGTGTTCTTCTGTAGCTGGTGGGTCATGCAAAAAAGTTTTTTTCTTCGGGCAGCTTCTGGTTTCTCAGCCACCCTGCGACTGCTGGGTCCCTCCTGGTGCGGCAAAACTGCCATTGCGGGGTTGCTGTGGTCCTGCGGGACTATAATTCTCCAAAGTATCCATTATCTTTACTATCTCCAAAGCTCGTTGATTATTCGAAAGAATGGGTCTATATTGGACTTATGCGTAAACTGAGGACCTTTGTCCACTCAGTAAAAGCATTTTTCTCGGGAACATTGGCCTTGTTGGCTTTGGCCACCTGCGACGCGGGGCTCGGCGCGAAGGTCGATGTCACCGCGCCCATCCTCACAGTTATCACGCCCGAGAAGGCAGGTGGGTATTTTAAGGGTGCGCTCAGCTTAACGGGCACGGCAACCGACGACCGCGGGTTGGTTTCCCTCAAAGTGAGTTGGCAGGGCGCGTCGGGCACCCGCGAACGCGAGGCAATCTCCTCTCTCAATGGCACCTCGTGGTCGCTCGAGCTCACTTCGGGCACCGACGGAGATCTTCCTGAAGGGACGAACAACGTCACGGTCGAGGTAGCCGATGGGTCGGGAAAGACCGCCAGCCAGACCATGCTGGTCTACATCGACAACAAGCCAGCAACCGTGCTGGTAACCTACCCGCTTAGCCATGGGAACATGGGTTCCACCAACGATCAGTTCAGACCTGGGGTGACCAGCGGCCTCGACGTCAAGGGCGAGGTTTACGATGAGTCCCCGATTACTTCGGTGGTTGTCTCGGTGCTAAAGGCCGACGGCTCGAGCCTCATCCCTACCGAACCGAAGAACGCTTTGTTCACCAAAACGGCCGATGGAACCAACACCTTTTCCGTGCGGTTTCCGCTCAAGACGAATCCGGAGGCCTCGGCCTATCTGAACGATCAGCAGACCTACCTGTATCAGGTGACGGCCACAGATTTAGCGGGCAACCAGAATAGCGTCTACTACCATAGCCAAGACGTTTTCACCTTGCTGCCGCCCAACACGCCCTTTCCCACGGTCTCGGAAATCGGAAAACTCAACACAGTGGGACTACCAGGCTCGGTCTCGAGTCCGTCGAGAGTCCAGTACAACGATTTGTCTTCTAAGCGCTTAGGTCGTTTAGGCTCGGCATCTCAGTGGGGCGACTTCAAGTATGTTCAGAAGGCCGTCCCCACTATCGCTTTCTCAAACCTTGACAAAACGGCGCCACAGAACCAAAACCTACTCGGGGTTGGGTCAGTTGTCACCGGAAACATCATACCCCCCGTCAATTCCGGAGCCATCGACCTCACCTCGGTTCATATCGAGGTTTACCGCGGCGTGGTTGTTCCCACCTCCAGCGATACCCCTGTTCTCAGTCTGAATGCCTCGAAGTTCGGCAAGTGGCCCTCACCCGGCCCATCGGTGGCCGGAACCACCGATAAGAACGAGTTGGTCGCTTTGGGCGACTCCTACGGCTTCACCATCGACCTGCGCTCGGTCGACCCTGCCGATTTCAGTCCGGGAGCGGTTCTGCCGCCAGACCCTTACTTCGTAGTGGTTTCGGCCAAGGCACAAGGGTCGGACGTCAACAGCGATTTGGCAGCGTTCTTTGTCGACAGCTCCGCTCCTAACCTGTACGAAACCAACGTCGGGCTCGGCTCGGTCTTCAAGACCGCAGGCTTCAGCTTGGGTGGACAGGCCAGCACGGCTCCTCCGACGGCTCTGGCAACCGTGACGGTAAAAGAAAACGATAGCGCTCTCCCCGCCAAAACCTTTACCTTCCCCAGTGCTTCCCAAAGTGCGGGCTGGACCATCCCCGGGCTTCCTGTAGGCGGGGCTGATGGAACCTACAACTACGAAATTGTGCTGACAACTTCCTCGGGCAAAACCTCACCGCCAGTCTACCGCAATGTGACCCTCGATACGACCCCTCCTTCGCTGAGCGTCAACACCCTCTCGCCATTGTTTGGAAGCTCGGTCGTCAGTTCCACCCTGAGCGCGAGTTTCATTGCCTCTGACTCCAACGGAGTCCAGTCGCTCCGTTGGTGGGTGGTGCCCAACCCCAGTCGACTTTCCGCCACGCCCTCGGCTCCCCAGCCGAATTGGGCCGACACGGGTCTAGCCACCTACGTCGGCAGCCTTACCGCAGCTCCCTACCTTGGAACTTTGAGCACAACCTCACTGGCCCAGGGGCACTATACCCTTTGGCTCGCGGCTCACGACCGGGCCGGAAACGAACAATGGTCCTCGAGTCCGCTGGTCGTCGATCAGTTGCCTCCCGCGCTGGCAGTCTCGAACCCCGATACCACTTTGGTCGGCTCAAGCCCGATCATGAACAGCGCCCAGTTGGCAGCGTTTAATTCCACGGGTTTCACTGGGACGATTTCCGACACTTCAGAAGCGAGCAGTCTGCCTTCCCCCGCGCTCAAAGTGACCTACACCAAGGACGGCGGAACGCCGGTTGGGCCCACTCCACTTTCTCCCAATTCTGCAGGCGCCTGGTCTTGGAAACCTTCTCTCGTGGACGGAGTCTATTCGTTCGTTTTTACCGCCACTGACTTTGCCGGACGCACGACGAGCGTCACCCGTTCGTTTTCAGTAGACACCAGTGGCCCGGTGGTCACAGTCAATGTGCCAACCACCGGCAGCTGGACCAACCTCTCAAGTTATCAGGCCATCGGCTTTGCCAACGATGGTTCCGGCTCTGGTACTTCGGCAGTTTACCTAAGAATCGACGACGCCACAGTGGACCACTCTTCCGATGTCACTAACTCGGGTTGGACCCTCGCCAACGGCACGGTGAGCTGGAATGCCTCGGTTGGCTTGGGGGCCGAAGGCGCGAAGAAACTCTGGGTCAAAGCCGAGGATGCCGCGGGAAATGTGACTCTTCAGCTAACAACTGTGGCTGGAAACACCGTGCCGGCGGTGAACTTCGGCCGTGATGTGACCTCTCCCATCTTGGGAACCGAGTTCGACGAAACCGCCATTGGAGCCGCCACGGTTAGCAGAAAAGATCCGTTTGTGTTTGGTGGCGCGGGAAAAAGCAAAGCCTCCGATGCGCTTTAGGGAGTTCGCTCGCTCACCGTGACAGACAACGGCGCCAACCAAGCCTCCATTGCGGTGACGAGTGGAGAGTGGATCTACGACATATCGCCGCTACCCTCCGACGGGTATCATGCCTATGTCTTTACTCTGACAGACAATGCCAATAATCAAAGCACCATGACCCGCGCGGTCGTCGTGGACACGACTCCGGCTGTGGCGGCGGTTACCGTTCCAGCTGAAGGCTTGAAAACCAACCAGACAACTGTCAACCTTTTGGGATCCTCTAACGATGGTGCCGGCTCCGGGGTAGCCGAGGTGTGGTACCGGCTGGATGCTGCCGGTGTCGACCATTCCGGTGACTCTTATAACTTTAGCTCAGGAAACCTATCAGGCTGGACCCGGGCCACGGGGACCACCAGTTGGTCTGCCACCGAAAGTGGCCTCACCGACGGCATGAAGAAACTGTGGGTGAAGACTCTCGACAACGCTGGCAACGTCACCACCGGCCCAGCTTCGGCGTTGGCCTCCCCCACGTTCACGGTCGATACCACGGCACCGGTGTTGGAAGAAACCGCGGTCGTATCGACAAGCTATCGAAACGGTCTCTGGACCTTTAGCGGGACAGCGACCGATGCCCTCAGCGGCATCGGTAGTCTCAAGGTCACAGACAACGGGTCTGTTGCCCAGACGGTGACCGTAAGCACCGGTCAGTGGAGTTTTACACCGGCGGTACTTCCCTCCGATGGTGTGCATACCTATGTGTTCACTTTGTTCGACCTTGCGGGTAATCAGACGACTAAGACCCGGACGGTCATTGTAGACAAGACCCCGGCAGACGCTTCCGTGGCCTCGCCGGCAGCAGGCCTTAAGACGACAGCCACAAGCCTGATTCTTTCCGGTTCCGCTAACGACGGCGCTGGCTCGGGAGTCGCAGAGGTGTGGTACCGTCTCGACGCATCGGGAATTGACCACTCCAGCGACGCCTATAACTTCAGCTCGGGGGCCATCGCGGGTTGGACCAAGGCTACGGGCACGGCTACTTGGACCGGTGAGTTGACGGGCCTGCCTGAAGGCAACAAGCGGCTTTGGGTGAAGACGCTGGACAATGCTGGAAACGTAACAACCTCTGCAGCCTGCCTTGCCCAAGCCGTGTCGCTCATCATCGACCTCACACCACCGAGCCTGGGAGAATCGACCGTTGGAACCGGCTCGGTGTACCGGCCCGCGGCGTTCAACTTTGGCGGATTCGGGAGTGCTTCGAATGCCTCGGACTCGCTTAGTGGCCTTGGTGCCCTGACTGTCACGGACAACGGGGCCTCGATGGCGACCATTGCTGTCGACGCCTCTGGGGATTGGTCTTACAGCGTCAGCGGACTGGCCGACGGTACTCATACTTTCTTGTTTACTCTGGTCGATCAGGCCGGAAACCAAACAACCCTCGGCCGCCAGGTCGTGGTCGACACCATTCCTGCTTCCTATTCCATTAATGTGCCCCTACCGGGTGCCCTCCAGAAGATCAACACGCTGACGATTGCAGGCTCGGCCAACGATGGCTCGGGCTCAGGCGTGACCGAGCTCTGGTACAAGGTCGACGCGAGCACCAATGACCATAGCTCGGATGCTTACTCTAGCTGGACTAAGGCGACCGGTACCACCACTTGGTCGGCCAGCTTAACAGGGCTAACCGAAGGCACCAAAAAGCTGTGGGTGAAAAGCATCGACGGCGCCGGCAACCAGACCACGGCTTCCACCGCGCTGTCCATGGCAGTGAACTTCACCGTCGACCTGACACCTCCGTCACTCAGCGAGGCTGCCATCGGGGCCGCAGTGGTGTCGAAACGGGCAGCCTACTCGTTTGGTGGGGCAGGATCCTTGAGTTCTGCAACCGATGCACTAAGCGGTATCGATACCCTCACGGTGAGCGACAACGGCGGAGCCTTGGCCACCATAGCGGTGGATGGGGCGGGAAAATGGAGCTATTCCCCGAGCGTTCCAGCGGATGGAAATCACACTTATTTGTTTACTTTAAAGGATTTAGCTGGCAATCAGACTACCCTGACCCGGACTGTAATTGTCGACACGCTTGCCGCTGAGGTCGCGATAAACTCCCCGCTCGCGAATGCTCAGATCAATGCGACAACCGTGAACCTTGCAGGGTCTTCGAACGACGGGTCAGGTTCGGGCGTGGCCGAGGTTTGGTATACCGTTGACGCTGCCGCCAACGACCACAGCGCCGACTTATATTCCAGCTGGACCATGGCCCAAGGCACCAACACTTGGAGCGCTTCCCTCTCGGGGCTCAACGATGGTGATCGCAAGCTTTGGGTAAAAGTAGTCGACGTCGCCGGGAACGTTTCGGCTGCCAGAACTGTGGCTTTTACGGTCGACACAACTCCCCCGGTGCTGGGGGAAACTGCGGTCGGAGCGACTACAGTTTACAAGAACGGGCTGTGGACCTTTGGCGGGGCCGGCGCCCTCAGCGTCGCGACCGACAATCTGAGCGGCGTAAGCACGCTCACGGTCACCGATAACGGTGCCAACACCCAAACCGTCGCGGTGAACGGGGGCTCTTGGTCTTATCGTCCTCCAGTGTTGCCCTCGGAAGGTTCTCACACCTTCTTGTTCACCCTGAGCGATCAGGCTGGAAATCAGACCAATTTGACTCGGACGGTGGTGGTGGATACGGTGGCGCCGGTTCCCATGGTCGGTTACCCCTCCTCAGGCTGGATCAGCTCGGCCACACCCACGCTCATGGGCTCGGCGAGCGACGGTTCGGGTTCTGGAGTGAAGGAAGTTTGGTACCTCATTGATGTGGCTACCAACGACCACAGCTCAGACTCCTACACCACCTGGACCAAGGTGACCGGTACCACCTCCTGGACCAAGACCACGGCCATCCTCCCTGAAGGGCAGCTCAAGTTGTGGCTTAAGACCGTGGACAACGTCGGTAACTTCACTTCGGCGGCCGGTGCGCTGGCCACGCTGCAGACCTTCGGCGTGGATACAGTCGCCCCGAGTTTGGGCATCGACACTCTCACGGCCTACAACTCCTCCCCCACGATTTCCGGCACGGTGGCCGACTCCGGTTCCGGAGTCACCTCGCTCCAGTACAAACTTGACACCGGAAGCTACACCACCGTCTCGGTGGCTGCCAGTTGGTCGTTTGCGATACCAACAGCAAGCTTCGCGGCGCTCACCGAGGGCCCCCACACCGTAACGGTGGCTGCCTACGATGGTGCGGGTAACCTGACGACGCACTTGTCGTCTTTCAACAAAGACTCCACGGCTCCTACCCTTTCCCACACCACCATTTCTGCCAGCGGTGGTACGGTGGTGCAAGACAGTCTCCCTATCCTGCGGGGAACCCTCCAAGATGCCAGCGGCCTCGCCAACACGGCAACCTTCACGGTGGAAAACTACAGCTACGCGAAAAATCTCTGGACGAACATCCCCGAGTTTATCGCGGCTTCGCTGTCGGTAACCGGCAACCCTACGACCTTTAATTGGAGCGTCGACCTTAGTTCTTACCCGGACGGCCGCTACCGGATCAGCTTCACGGCCCCCGACATCGTCCCAGGGGCCCCCAACACCCTGAACACCAGCGCAGTCACGTTCTTCGTCAGCCGAAGCTCGCCTGCCGCAGAAGTGACCACGCCTTCCATGGGTAGCTTCCAGTCCGGCGCTTTTCCGATGACTGGAACAGTCGCCGATTTTAATGCGGTGACAGGCGTGGTGGCCAAGATCGGGAGCGGAAGCGTCGACTTCTCGTCGGGAACTACCCCAGCCTACGCGGCGGCCGACATTTCCGGGCTGGATCTCACCACCGATGTTTTTACCACTTTCCAGCACCACGGACTTAATGCCGGCGACACGGTGTACTTCTCGGGCGCGCTACTGCCTGCAGTTTCCGGGGCAACCCTGTCGGCGGCCACCGCCTGCTACGTCATTTCGGCCAACCTTTCGGCCACCACTTTCAGCGTCTCGCTCACCAGTGGCGGAAGTAAAGCAGATTTCAACGGAAACGGCTCGCAGATGCTGGTGGGTGGCCCAACGATGAAGTTCATTCCCGTTCAGGCAGTCGCTGCGTCGGGCACCATGCTCACCTCCCCTGGCCACGGTTTGACGGCAGGAAACGTCGTTTACTTCCAAGGCGCTTCGGTTTCGCCGGCCACGGCCTACTACGTTCTCGCCTCCGGTTTGACTGCTTCGACCTTCACGGTAGGAAACAGCGCCGGGGGGTCGGCCGTCACCATCGCCGGCTCCGGTTTGACCTTCACGTGTTCCAACAAATCGGTGAAGTGGCTGTTGCCAGCCCTCTCGGTTGGTGGGTTCTCCGAAGGTCCGCTCACGGCTTTCGTCCGTGTGAGCAACAGCAGTACGGGAAAAGTCAGCCAGACAAGTCGGGACTTTGTCCTTGATTCCACAGCTCCTTCGATTTCGATCGTGTCGCCTGGCCAAGGAACCCGCAGTGTCGGCAGTCTCACCCTGATTGGAACCACAACCGACCCGGGCTCAGTACCTGCGGGGGTCATCTCGACCATCCAGTATCAGGTGGGCAAGAACTTCAACCTGAGCAGCGAGGGTGGTTGGCTCACGAGCAACGTCACGGGCGGGAGCTACAGCTGGAACATCACGTTAGGAAACATGTCGGGATACGCCAATGCCACCTGGGCAACAGAAAGCGACAGCAACGGCACACCCGCGAGCGGGACTAACCTCTGGAAGCTCCCCATTGTGTTCCAGAGCGTGGATAAAGGCGGCAACGTGGGCCAACTGACCAGTTACTACCTCATTCTTGATCCCAACGGAAACGTGCCCATCGTCACCGTCACCCAACCGGCCAGCGCCTTGACCTTTGGGGGCCAGGTAAGGGTGACAGGAACAGCCGTCCAGCCTACATGGATCCACGATGTCGAGGTTGCCATCGACCCCACCGGCGGCAACAACTTCCCGGCCAGTCCCGTGGCTGTCACCGTTGCGGGCTCCACGCTTACCTCTGCAGGGCACCCGTTCACCAACGGCATGAGGCTGTATGTATCGGGAACCAGCGCACCGCAGATCGGGGGCGTCCCAGTCTCACCGAGCACTGGCTACTGGGTCGTCAACCGAACAGCCAACACATTGCAGATATCGGAGACTAGCGGGGGAACCCCAGTGACTTTCAGCGGCGCAGGTTCTGGCGTTACGGCCACGGTTTGGGGTGCTGCCACCCTAATCACCACGGGAAACAACGTCATTTGGTACTCAGACCTCAATTTCAGCGGTGCCTACCCCCAAAGTGGGGCCATCAACCAGACCCTCAGCATTCAGGCTCGCGCCTGGAACTCCCCAACGGCAGGGGGCGTAAGGGGTACCATCTCAGGAACGCTGACCAACCCCTTGACCATGACCTTCAACTCCACTTTCCCCAAAATCCAAGACTTGATGGTCAACGGTGCCACCTACTACTCCCAAATGACCACGCGCGGCACATTTTCGTTGACGGCTTCGGTGAGTTCGTCGAAGGGAATCAGCCGCATCGACGTTGTCGAGAGCAGTCCTCTTAGTGGAGCCACCAGTGTTTACGACACCGATACCAGCTTTGGCACCACGAGTGCGGCCAAGGGGTCGTTCTGGTCTTCGGTGGTGGTGCCCCCGGCTACCAAGACTTCCGATTCTTTTGTCAACGGAAACTCGGTCAAGGTCATGATTGTGGCTACCGGCTCCACACCCTCGCTCTGGACCGCTGCGGGGGCCCCCACGACCACCCCGGGAACCGTGTTCACCCCTAACAACCTCAGCTTGTCGGTGGCGGCTTCAGGAGGTTCGTTCCTAGAATCCGACGCGAGTGGGAACTTCAACTACACGGCGACGCTTTCGATCGACTCCTCTCAAATGTACAGCAGCACCACCGGTCAGTACGCCATCGACCTGCGAGCCTCCGACCTCGGATCGCCAGCCAAGGTGTCGACAACCAGCGTCGTGGTGAACGAAGACAACTACTTTCCCACTTCGTCCATCCTGTCATCTTCGACGCTGGTAGGCTCGTCGTTCAAAGTTCAGGGGACCGCCACGGACACCGGATCCGGGTCGGGAATTATCGCGGGGCTAAAAAAGATCGTGGTTTACATGGTGCGCTCGGGTGCGGTCTTGAACATCAAGTCTGGGAGCGGTCAGGTTGCTCCCGGAACAATAACAGCCAAGGACATGTCGAACGCGGGAGCCGTCGGCTCGGTGCCCTACCCGGACACCACGCTGTACTCGAATTATTTCGCCAGCATCGACAACCGCACCGAAAACGGCAGCTCTGATGTGAATGGTGACGGGTTCCAAGAAAGCCTGCTCACCAACGGCAACAGCCTCGATTGGTGGGTCCAACTCAACACCGCACAGCTTGCCGACGGTCCTGTCGAAGTTCATTATGTGGTTTGGGACAATGCCGGCAACGCCACGCACTATGTTCAAGCGGGCTTTGTGAGCAACAATCCACCCACCATTACCGGCGTGCAACTGGGGACAGACCTCAATGGGGACCAAAGCATAGCCACCGCAGAGGTCAGCCCCTCTACCTCGAATGTCAACACTTCGTTCACTGTGCGCAACAACCGGTTGTCAGTGAAGCCGACGGTGGCCTACAACGGTAGCAACAGTGCCCTTTCCTACAAACTCGAATACTTCAATGGGACCAGTTGGGTCGTGTACGCCGATTCTTTCGGGTCTACTCCGTCGTTTGGAGGAACGACGAACGGTGTGACTCTCAGCAATCTGGACCCTGTCAGTCGGCTAGGCGAAAGTGTCACGCTCAACTGGGCAGCTAATGGATTTGCCACGATTCCCGACGCGGCCCTCAACACCGCTGTCTTCCGGGTCACCGTGACCGATGGGACCCTTCAATCGGCTGCGATTACCTTCAATTTGGGGATACAGAACAACGACAACGTGGCCCCCACGGTTGATTTGGCACCTATGGGCCAACGTTACAGCGCTCCTTTGGATGCCAACAACGGCTACGTTAACTTCGACACGACCAAGACTCTGGCCGCCAGCACCTACAGCGAGAACGTCAAGGTTTCAGACGGTACCGACGGGTATACCTCAGGAACCAAGGAAGGCCACGTGGAATACGCCACTCAGAGTCCGTTCAATCCGCTCAGCGTGACGATGTCGGTGCCCTCCACCGGTAGTTTCACCAACAGCGGAGCTAACAGCCTGGCCTCCGGCATGGTGGTGTACTTGGCTTGGGCCACTGCGCCCTCATCAGCACCCAATGGCGCTGGTCCGTACTATGTCCTGCCCACGCCCTCGGCAACGGCTTTCCAGCTTTCTGCCACCAAGGGCGGCGCACCCGCGTCGTTCGGTTCGGCAGGTAGCGGGCTGACCGTGGCCAGCCCCGACATTTCGGGCAAGGTGATTTTCCGTGGGAAGTTCGCCGATAACCAGCGCCTCAGCAACTTTCAAGTGACCATCTCAGGTTTCAACGGAGGCAACGCGTTCACCGTGGCAACTTGGTCGGCCACGGCCAACAGCGGCGCCGGGGGGCTAGTACCGTCTACCGGAACCGGCTGGACCTTTGCCCTCGACCCGACCACAGAATCTTTGAGCGCCGCCAACGGCCATGTCGCAAACTGGGCCTTCACGTGGGACTCGAGCCAAGTGACGGGAGTCGCGGCCAAGAATGTGTCGCTGGTGTTCAAAGTTACCGACTTCGGAGGAGGCACAGCCTCCAGTGGAACCACAGTGGACGTAGTTCCCTACATCTCGAAACTGGTCACCGGGCTTTCTTTGGCCTATAGGAATGATCCTTCGGTGTTCAACCGGACGCTCCGGGGCAATTACCCGGTCGCCGAGGGAGGCACAGTGGAGATTCAGGGCTTCAACCTCAATGGAACAGCAAACACCGGCGTGTACGTGGGTGCCACTCAGGTGACCTCGACCTACCTCGCCTTGGGCTCAGCCCTCCCCACTCCGGCCAATACCGATCTGGTTGCTACCCTTAACTCCGCTCTGGGCCTGACTTCAGGAAGCCTCAAAGTGACGGTTAATTCGGTGGACTCGCTCAACAACAGCAACTCCAACCTCAGCACTTGGAATCAGGAACCGAACAACACCAACAACAAAGCCATCCCTTCGAATCCCGCCTTGACAGCCACCAACCTCACCGACGACCGAGCGATCGACGTGTGGAAGTTCGCCAGCCCGACAGGCCACACCGCCTCAACCTTCGGCCGGATCTGCTACCCGCAGTTTAAGACCATCAAGACTGGCGGCACTACTACCGATCTGGGCGTAGCCTACGCCGATGCCGATTCCTACTTCCGCATGGTGAAGTTCCCTGTGGCTACAGGCGCCATCTCAAACTTCGCCACCTCGATCTTTGAGTTCGGCTACACCCGGTTCTATATGCCGACCTTTGATGCCGACACTAATGGGCAGTTTTACGGCATGGCCGTCGACCAAGACCATTCGGTTGACGATTGGAATGGAACAACCCACGTAAGCTTCTTCGCCATTGCTCCCGGAACCGCGGTGGGACCAGCGACCAGCGGTCAGGCGGCCAATGCCGTTCACACCGCGGGAGGCTGGGCTGGTGGCGCTTACGACTGGGGAACCAATAAGCGGGGTCTGGAACACAATTTTAACGTGAACTTCGCCGCACCAGCCACCTCGACGTATTTTAACAGCCAGCGGACTCAAAACCCCGACGTGTTCACCACAGGCCCGGCGGGAAATGCCGTCAACTACCTGGTGTACTACGACCAGACTACCGACCAGCTGAAGTTCCGGTATATGAAGATCACGGGAACTGAGGCTGCGGGAAGCAACCCCGGCCCCTGGACCACATTCGATGGCGCGGTGATGCGGGATGCCTTCACAACCGATGCCAACGGTTCCCAACCCAATTTCCAGGTCTTTGGGGCGGCCGGCAGCGGTGGAACCTCTGGCCCGTATGCCACTGTGGGTGCCTGGTTTGATACTTCCCTTTCGCGGGAAGTAGCCTTTATCGCCTGGTACGACCAAAAAAACTCGGTGCTTCGCTACTCGTACAACGACAATCCCTCGCTTTCGGCGCAAAGTGGCCAGTGGGCAAGAAACATGGTAACGCTTGACCCGTCGTTTGCCGGACAATTCGTCAAGCTGGCGGTAGATGGCTTGGGCGGAGTTCATCTAGCTTACTACTCCAACGCCGGGGCCGATCTCAAATACGCCTACATCAAGGACTACAAGAACCCCCTGACAACGAGCACCATCGTCACCGTCGATTCGTTCCTCTCGGTGGGCACCAACACGTCGATCAGCGTCGTAACCAACGGCACCACCGTGACCCCTTACATCACCTATTATCTGCCGTCGCTGGACCAGACCATCTACTCCCTCCGCTATGCCACGCTGAAGGGCGGTTTCAATCAGAGCAGCTATGTGGCCAATTCCACCATCAAGAACGCCGTGGACGAAACCTCCGACGTCTTCAACAGCGTGGCCACAACGAACTGGGAAGTCAGTTCGATCCCGACAGCCAACATCCCGAAGAATTACCAGGTCGGTTCGGCTCAGGTGGGGACTGTCACCGCGCCGACCTTCTACACCGGTTACGTGACCTCGGCTAACCTCGAATACGCGCGATTGAAATGAGACGCATGCTTTGGGGGTTAGCGGCGCTACTGGCCAGTTGTTCGGGCCAGCAGGTGGTGGTTTACCTCGCCCCTGAGGCGCAGGGCCTTGCAGCGGTTCTGCCAGCAGTGTTGCCTTCTGCTGAAAAAGGAACTGACCTGCATTTTGAGGTGATTCAAGGCACCTGGCCGGCAGGTCGCAAGGACGCGTTGGTAATCTCTGCCTTTTCAGCGCTTCCGGGTGAAGTCGATACGAGTGCCAGCCAGCCAGTTTTGCCTCCCCGGGGCTATCAAGCGGTTCCGGGCCTCAGCGTCGGCGACGGACTTCCCTTGTTCTTTGACGTTGTTGGAGTAACAGCCTTCGCTACCGATCTGCCTAGCGAGGTCGGTGACCAACTGAAGGCTTGGAATGCGCCGGCAAAAGGCTGGCCCAAGGTGAGTGCCCTTTCCATCGCCGGAGCAGAAACAGACCTCAGGTTGGCGTCCTGGCTCGGTGCCGGTTCCGAGCCAGAGGCCGACTTCAAGGCACAGCAAACAAAGTTCGAGGCCTGGCTGAAGAGCCTCCGCTGGGTGCCCGATTCATGGAGCTATCGCCGCGCCGACGCTGCTATGTCCTACCAAGGAGGTCAGGGCAAGGCGTTTGTTGAAACCTTTCGGGACTATTTTCTCAGTAACCCGCCCGGTTTCCGACGTTTTTTTCCGCTGGTAGTTGTAAAACCCGGTTCAACGGCTGTGGTTGGTTCCTCGCTCACGCTTCGTGCCTTCGGGAGCAATAGAGCCGAGGCTGCTGCGCTTGCGCTGGCGGCAGTTCTCGTCGACCCCGACTTTCAAAGGCAGTTCAGCCAGAAGTCCGGTTGGATGCCGGCCAACCTCGCAGCCCCAGTTCTCGACTCGGCCAGCAGCTTCCTGCGCAAAACGCTTTTCTCCTGTGGACTGATCAGTGTGTCAACCGTAGCCTACGCTACCGAGCAGGAGCTTTCCCGCCTCGTCCTTACAACCCCCCGATAACCACCCATTGCAGAACCGCATCGAGCAATGGACATGGGGCCCCGGAATCCGTAAAATCCATCCATGCAAAAGCGTCGTCTGGTTACCTCTGCCCTTCCCTACGTGAACAACATCCCGCACTTAGGAAATCTCATACAAGTGCTTTCCGCAGATGTTTTTAGTCGTTACTGCCGACAGGCCGGCTTCGAGACGTTGTACATCTGTGGAACCGACGAATATGGCACTGCTACCGAGACGAAAGCCCTTGAAGAGGGCATAACCCCCAAGGAACTCTGCGACCGTTTCTATGTGATCCACAGAGACATCTACCACTGGTTTGGCATTGCCTTCGACAAGTTTGGACGCACCAGCGACCGGGAGCAAACCGAAATCACTCAGCAGATGTTCCTCGACCTTGACGCTTACGGGTTCATTTTGGAACAGACCATCGAGCAACTTTACCTTCCCAGTAAGGAAATGTTTCTCGCCGACCGCTACGTGCGCGGTGTTTGCCCGGCCTGTGCTTACAAGGAAGCTCGCGGCGACCAGTGCGAAAACTGTGGGAAGTTGCTGGAACCTACCGAGCTTTTGCAACCCTGGACACCGTTGGCCCCGGGAGAACCGCTGGTGATCCGGCCCACCAAACACCTGTACATCGACCTCCCGAAGCTAAAAGACAAACTCGAGGCTTGGATAGCCGAGGCCAGCGCGCGGGGCAACTGGGCCCGTAATGCTGTTAAGATGACCGAGGCTTGGATTAGGGATGGGCTCAAGCCCCGCGCCATCACCCGCGACCTGAAATGGGGCATCCCGGTACCCAAAACTGGCTGGGAAAACAAGGTTTTCTACGTTTGGTTCGATGCCCCCATCGGCTACATCAGCATGACGGCGGCCCTGCGACCAAACGACTGGAAGTCTTGGTGGCAGAACCAAGAAAACGTTGAGCTGTATCAATTTATTGGAAAGGACAACATCCCTTTTCACACGGTTGTCTTCCCGTCGAGCCTCCTGGGCTCGGGTAGACCCTGGACCATGCTGCATACCATGAGCTCGAGCGAGTACCTCAACTACGAGTCAGGCAAGTTCAGCAAAAGCGCGGGCACCGGGGTGTTCGGTAACGACGTGCAAACCACGGGCATCGCCGCCGACATCTGGCGTTTCTACCTGTTTTATAATCGCCCTGAAAAGAACGACACCCTTTTCGCCTGGAAGGAGTTCCAGGAGCGCGTGAACTCCGACCTCATCGGGAACTTGGCCAACCTCGTCAACCGGACCCTCACCTTCTACACCAAGAACTTTGGTCCGCACGTTCTGCGACCGGCAGAACACACCGGACTCTGGAAGTCCGCTCGGGAAAGTGAGGCACGGATTCGGGCCCACCTCGAAAAAGCTGAACTTCGCGATGCCCTGAAAGAGACTCTTGACCTAGCCGACCTAGGAAACAAGCTTTTTCAAGATTCGGAACCTTGGAAGCTGGTTAAAAGTGACCCTGCGGCTGCCCAGGATTTGCTGGCCAACTTGGTGCATTTGGTGCGCGACCTGGGTCTACTAATCGAGCCCTACCTCCCCACAACGGGGGCC
Source organism: Spirochaetales bacterium (assembly GCA_947478845.1). Lineage (GTDB taxonomy): Bacteria > Spirochaetota > Spirochaetia > JABEVK01 > JABEVK01 > JAIFLN01. The sequence continues at coordinate 27,336 of CANJXC010000005.1, forward strand.
AAAATTCGGCAGTTCCTCACGGTGGCAAGCGACCGATGGGATCAGTTGGGCCAACTCACCGGGGGACTGGTCGTGGCTCCAATCGAAATCCTTTTCAAAAAACTGGAAGACGAAGAGATCACGAAGTGGCAGGCCCAGTTCGCGGGTAGCCAGAAAGAGAGGAAGGACGCCCTTGATACGCAAGCCCCTGAAACCCCCGCGCCGAAAATCCCGGTGCCACCCGCGGAGAGCTTTCGCCAGCGAATCGACCTGCGCGTGGCCAAGATACTCGAGGTGAGGCAACACCCGGCGGCCGACAAGCTCTACATAGAACTGCTGGAAACGGCGCCGGGGGTCACCAGCCAGATCGTGAGTGGACTGGCACCCTACTACAAACCCGAGGAACTCGCTGGTCATCACATTCTCTTGGCGGCCAACCTCAAGCCCGCCAAACTCCGGGGTGAAATGAGCAACGGTATGCTGTTGGCCGCAAGTCGGCTGAGCCCGACGGGAGACAAGGAAATTGTGGAGGTAATTTTCGCCGATGACATAGCTGTAGGAACCCCGCTGGACCTCGAAGGCGATGCTCCCCGGGCTGTGGGCAGCGAGCTCAAGCCGCAGATCAGCATCGACACCTTTTTTGCCACCCCCTTGCGGATGGAAGGGGGCCAGCTGGTCACCGGCGAAGTAGCCCTCAAGGCCGGAGGAAAGGGCCTGAAAACCTCGAAAGTTCTCAACGGCGAAGTGGGTTGATCCCCCTCGTCCTTCCGTGTGACCACAGCCTTCTCAATTCATCGGCGGCCTTCCTCCAGACCGGTTGGTGGGCCTCCTTTAAGGGTAACCACGGTTGGACGTCTCTGGCTTTTTTGGTGACGTTGCAGGAAGAAAGTCCAGCGCTTCCTTTGTCGGTACTGCTGCGCCAGCTTCCTTTCGGCCTCACCCTCGCCTACATTCCTCATCCGGCTGTGCCAAACTCGGGGTTACCAGAACTGGCGCGGACATTGCGGCCCTTTTTGCCGTCCGGCACTATCTGCATACGCTTCGACCTGCTAGAGGAACTTCCCGCCGGTGGTGCAGCGCCGCCCTCGGTTGCGAGTCTGCGCAAGCCACCGGCCGATGTTCAGCCACCCGATACCGTACTTCTGCGCCTCGCCGAAGACGAGGTTCTTCTCGGCGGAATGCACAAAAAAACGCGCTACAATATCGGGCTGGCCGAAAAAAAGGGCGTCACCGTTGAAAAGGCGGGCGTAGAGGCCCTTGGCGACTGGTACGCTCTTTACCGGCAGACTGCTGAGCGAGATCGAATCGCCATCCACTCCGAGAAGTATTACCGCGACCTTTTTTCCCATGCGCCGTCGGTCTCGCTCTGGCTGGCTCGTTTTGAAGGCCAGCTCCTCGCTGGCAACATTGTGTTACAACACGCCACCACGGCGACCTACCTCTACGGTGCGAGCAGCAACGAGCACCGCAACCTGATGGCGCCTTACGCCTTGCAGTGGGCAGCCATGCGCGAGGCACGTGACCAAGGCGCTTCAGAATACGATCTGTTTGGTATTCCTCCCACCGACGACGAAAACCACCCCATGCATGGCCTTTACCGCTTTAAGACCGGCTTCGGAGGCCGAGTCGTCCACCGTTTGGGGGCCTGGGATGCGGTGATAAGCCCCCTTTTCTGGGCCCTTTGGACGTGGGCCGATTCTGCCCGAATCTGGTACTACAAAGTCTGGAAGAAACGCGGAAAAGGTAGGGCTTAAAAACCATTTGACTTTTCCGACAGAACGTAGAATCCTGTCGCCAAGAGGTATACATGCTGCATTTTGAGCTTGCTTTGTGGCCCTTTATTACCGTGGCTATCGTCAATTTCATCCTGAGCTGGTTGTACTACTCGCCCGTGGCCCCTTGGTTTAAGGCGTGGCAACTTGGTGTGGGAGTAGACCCTGCCAAACAGACGATGACGGAAGAAGAGCAGAGAATGATGCCTTTCCTGTTCGGCGGTGCCTTCCTTTCCACCATTCTTCTGTCTTATGGGTTGCAGGTCGTGGTGCACAGCGTTGGAGCCAAAGATTTCCTTTCGGGTGCGGTTATTGGTGTCGTCCTCTGGGCGGCTTTTTCTGTCACCCATAGCTTGAGCACCTTGTTTGAAGGGCGTAAACCCCAGGTGCTGATGATTAACACGGTTCTCTATCTGGTCACCTACGCAGGGTTCGGTGGCTTAGTTGCCGCCTGGAACTGAAATGAATCCGCCTGGGAGCGCAGTCTCTGTCTCCAGCCGAAGGGCGGTCGTCTTGATTCTGGGGCTGGTCACGATCTTGGGCATTACAGGCTTAGCAGCCCTATGGTTGCAGGCCGCGCAAGCCAGAGAGTTCGAGCGGGTGTTGGAGGAGCACAAAACGGAGCTTCGCCTGGGTCTTCTTCACGATGCCCAGACCCGCGTCCAGGTGTTTTTCAAAAATGTGTACGAAACAGCGCGAACGATTAGCCTGATTCCTGGGGTGCGTAATGCCCGCGGTACCAACCGCACCAGCCCGGAGGAGGACGTGGTGGCCACCGGGAGGTTTGACCCCGAGTCCGATATCGTCGTGCGCAACCTGTACCTCAACCTTTCGAGCAATTTCACAGTCTCTGAAGTTTACTGCGTGATGGAAGGGCTGGACCCGACGAAAGGGCAAGTGCCATTTTTCATGTACGATTCGGTGGTCACCGGGCTCAGTCAGGGTCAGGCCGACGGTCCCGACAACCCACCCGCCAATGAAACTCTTGAGTACACCTACTACCCGGTGTTGCTGAAGGCTTTCAAGAAGAGCAACCCTGTGTATGCCTATCCAAGCCTTTCTTCGATACCGGTTGCCTACAGCGAGCCGATGCTCACTTGCGACAACACCCAGTTTACCTCCCTGAAGGACGGTGACCCCGCACGTACGCTTGGGTTGATTTCTTCGGTGCCGTTCTACAGTAGCAGAGGAACCTTCCGAGGGATCATTTCCGTCGTTTACCGCCTCGATGCGCTCAGGTCCCTTCTTCTCAATCTGCCCTTCTTGCCATACACGGAAGCCGACAAAACTCTGGCCAAAGAGAAAGGATTTTCGCTTTCGCCGGATCCTATCCCGTTGTTGGTGGAGGCGCCCTTTGGTGTTTTGGTCGCTGACCCGCGTCAGCTAGATTTGCCCGGTAAAGTTTTGCAAGCCCGAAGCGAAAAGAATCCTGATCTGCTTTCGGTTGACCTCGGGCTACCGGGAGGTCCTCTCTGGAGGCTGGATTACCTGATCGGAGCCCAAGAGAAAGCCGGGCTATTTGCTAAACAAAAGGCGACCGATGGCTTTCAGTGGCTCACCCTTTGCTTGGTCGCCATGGCGTTGCTGCTCGTGTTCCTGTTAATGTGGAATGAAAACCGGCGTCGTGAATCGCTTCTTCTCCAGCTCGCTGGCGCCGTGCGGGGTGTTAGAGAAGGTGATTTGAAGATCAAGCTGACGATGTCCCAAAAACGTGGAGCCGTGCAGGACTTGGGCACTTCCTTTGCGGGGATGGTTTCATCCATCCGGAAGATTGTCGAAGCCCTGAAAGCGACCCTCGAGACCTCCACCATGGTGAGCCGGGACCTCGCTTCCTCCTCGGAAGAAGCGTCTGTTACCTTGTCGGGCATCCGTCAAAATCTAGCGGAAATATCGACGGTGGTGGCCGGGCTCGAAGAGTTGGTGGGCACAACAATGGGCGCTATTTCCCAGCACGCCCAAGCCGAGAACCTAGTACGCACCAATGTGCAGGACCTCGAACGCAGGGTGGGTCAGACGGCGAGCTTGGTGCAGATGTCGATGACGAACATCGCGGGCCTATCATCCTCCATGGGCTCCCAGTCCAACCTCATCAAGACTCTGGGCATGGAAAGCCAGTCTGCCCGCAACCGGATGAACCATGCTGCCGCCCAACTGAGCAAGGTGCAATTGAAGGTGGATGCCATCTCAGACACCGTATCGAACATCGGCGACATCACCACTAAGACCAAGCTTTTGGCCATGAATGCGGCCATTGAGGCGGCTCACTCCGGCAGTAGCGGGCGAGGCTTCGCGGTAGTTTCACAGAATATTCGGTCGTTGGCTGAGGAAACCGAGAAACAAAGCTTGGCTATTACCTACGACCTGAAGGATCTAGTGGAGTCCCTGGCTACGGCCAACGAGGCTCAAACCTGGACGGCCAGTCACCTTTCGCAATTGCTCGACAACTTTGAGGACCTAGGGCGGCAACTCACCGACATCTCTGCGAACCTGACCGAACTCGGGAGCGGGAGCCAAGAAGTTCTGGCCGATCTGGGCGAGACCGAAAAAGGTAGCCACCGCGTGGTGGAATCTCTCAACAGGATGGAGGTTGAGTCGGCGCAACTGGTCTCGCGAATTCAGGAATTAGTTCATCTGGCTCAAACGACCTCTCGCCAGACCCGTAATCTGGAAGCAGCGATGATGGAAGTGGGCACGGCGGTTCAAAGTGTCGCCGATGCTGGCACCAAGAATATGGCGGGCGTCGAGTCTTTGGTAGTTCAAGCCAGTCGTTTCAAGGATTAATCCTTTTCAGGCTTTCTGTTACTCCATGGAATCTTTGATCTGACGCAAGGGTTCTTTGAGGCCGGAAAAGGCGGAAACGAGTTGCGGATCGAACCAAGTACCCCCCATTTCGAATATCTTCGAACAGGCCTCGTCGAAGGGCAAGGCTTCCTTGTAGCTTCTCCGGGTTGAAAGGGCATCGAACACGTCCATGAGGGCAACGATACGGGCTTCGAGGGGAATCGCTTCCCCGCTGAGACCCAAAAGGTAGCCTTGGCCATCCCAACGTTCGTGGTGGTAATACGCAATATTGGAGGCCATCTCGTCGATGCCTTCGGTACTTAGAATCTGAAAGCCATGACGGACGTGCTGTTTTTGCACTTCTCGTTCGGTCTCGGTAAACTTGTCGGGGCTGTTTTGAAGTTGGCAGGCCACACCAACTTTTCCGATGTCGTGCAGGCCGGCATAAAGTTGGATTCTTTCCACCCAGACCTGGTCGCGTCCGAGTGCTTCGGCAAGCAGTCCGCTATAGGCACTCACCCGCTCAATGTGGCTCATGGTGTCTTCATCTGAGTTCTGATTGGCGGTCTCAAGCGCGAAAATCATGCTTTTGGTGAGTCGGGCAATCCTGCCTTTCTGCTCTATGATGGTGGAACCTTGAAGGCGGCGGCGGTAGGCCTGCCGGATGGTAAAGACCAGTTCGTCGATGCGCCAAGGTTTATTAAGGTAGCGGTACAGGCCAGCAACGTTGACCGCTTTTTGAATAGCCTCCAGGTCAGAATAGCCGGTGAGCATCACCAGTTGGGTCTCGGGGCTCAGTTCACGGACGGCACTTAAAAGCTCATGGCCCCTGAGACCAGGCATGTTCTCATCCGAAATCACCATGACCAAGTTTCTGCCCTCAAGCAAAAGACTTCGCACCAGCTCAAGTGCCTGATCCCCATCGGGAGAAGTTTCGATTTCAAACTCTGAGCCTACTTCGCGCCGCAGTTCCACCCGAAGGCTTTCAAGGAGAAGGTTCTCATCGTCGACACACAGCAAGAGCGGCTTGGACATTTCATCCAGTGTAGGCACCGTGGGTGACTTGATCAAGGAACCCTTTGCAGATCGCTCGGGAGTTTGTCCAAAATTGCTGGGCGGCCTCGTCGCGATCGACCCCCCAAAGCGACGCCGCGACTTCCAACACCTCGGTAATATAGGCGCTCTCATTTGCACGTTGGGGGTCGGCTCTCCAAAGGGCTTGGGGGAGGAGGTCTGGTGAGTCGGTTTCCAGCAGCACACGGTCGCGGGGAAGGGCCTTGAACACTTCGGGGAGCCGCAGGTTTCGGGTCCGGGTGAGTGCTCCCGAAAAAGAAAACCAGGCGTTCAGGTGGAGAAGTTCGTCGGCCACCGGCCAACTTGCCGAGAAGGAGTGCAGAACCACCGGAACCTCACGGTGTTTTCTACGCGCCAGGTACCAGTTTAAGCGGTCCCACGTACGCCGGCAATGCAACGTGCACACTCGTCCCAAACGACCTGCGAGAGCCAGTTGGGGTTCGAAAGCCGCCTCCTGGAGGACTAAGTCGGGGCCGGCAGTTCGGTCAAGGCCAATTTCGCCCACCCAAGCGTGGGGCCAAGCTTGGAGGCGCTCCTCCAGCGGGCCAAGCCAGTTTGAGGAGGTCTGTCCCTCAGGGAGGTACCATGGGTGGACACCAAAAGCCGGAATAACGCCAGGTTGAGTTCTTGCAAGGGCTTCGACGTCGTCCCAGTCACCGGGCTCGGTGCTGCACACCACAAAAGCTTCTACTCCCGCCTGGCGGGCTCTGGCGAAAACCCCCTCGCGATCGGCGGCGAACGCAGAGGCTTGCAAATGGCAATGCGCATCGAAAAGGGGCATGGTGCCATGATAGACTATCACCATGACACCCGAAACCCCTTTGGCCCCCGGTATCTGGCGCCTGAGCTCCAACCTCGATGAGGAGGATCTGCCACTTCTGGAAGGTCTTTGGCCCGTCCCTCACGGCCTTGCCCTGCACAGCTACCTGATTCGTGGACTCAAAACCGTGGTGATCGATCCCTACTGTCTCGGACCTTACGGTGTCGACGAGGTGGCCGAAGATCTGAGCCTCTTGGGCTTGGGGTGGCCAGAGGTGGATGCGGTGGCGTTTACCGGTGCTCACCGGCAATGGAAGGGGCCGGTGCCGGTTTGGGGGGCTCAACAGGAGAAGGATCTCCTGGAAGCCGGGTTGCAACAGTTGCCAGGAATGCTCTGGCACCCGTCCACCGGAGTCCTGTTCTCGGGCGTTCACTGGGCGGGGTTTGGAGCTGTGGAGGACACTGTATTGTCCACAGAGGCTAACGGAACTGAAGCTCGATTTTACGACGATGAAGCGCTTCGATGGTGGGTAACTCATCCAAACTCCTCGGGGCAAGTTCCCGATGGAACTCGGTTTATCGCCCCGGCGCATGGCCTTCTGTGGCCAAACCCACAGGTCGTTGTCGACCGCGGACGGGCCTGGGCTGGCTGGGACGGAGCGGCCGAAGACGACGTTGCCGTGGTGTGGAGCGATGCGCCCGACCAAGACGAGATGACCTTCGACCTGCTGGCGGCTTTGCAGAAGCCTGGCTTCGGAGTGAGCCTCCTGCGGGTTCCTACCGACCACGAATCGTTTGTCAGGGCTGCTCTACGGCGCGCCTCCGGGCTTGTGATGGGTCCCACGACCGACCAAAATCTGTTGGCCGGACTCTCCAAAGTCCTCTGGCGTCCGGTTCCTGGAGAAGATTTGGTGGCGGGCGCTGAGGCTCTCTACCGGGACATCGAAGCGAAATGACGGATCTTTTGCTGCTGTTTGTGCTGGTGCTGCTCACAGCGGTGCTGGCCGCGTGCGCTTTTGTCCTCTACAGGCTTGGACTTTTGGATTCCACGATGAGGTCTGACCTCGAGTCCATGCGCCAAACGGTCGATGAAAGACTGCAGAAGTCACTCGAAAGCCGATTGGGCGAGAGCTTTTCGCAGGTAGCCCGGCAACTGGAACAGGTGCAACTAGGCTTGGGTGAGATGCGGACCCTGGCCGTGGGCGTAGGTGACCTCAAGAAGGTTTTGGCCAATGTGAAAACCAGGGGAATCTTGGGAGAAGTGCAACTGCGAGCGTTGCTGGAAGATTTGTTGTCGCCTGGCCAGTATGCGGCCAACGTGATGCTACGACCCAATAGCCGTGATGTGGTCGAGTTCGCCGTGCGCCTTCCCGGCCCCGATGACACGGCCCTTTGGTTGCCCATCGACGCCAAGTTTCCCCGTGAGGACTACGAGCGTCTCCAGGCGGCGGCCGATGCCGGAGACCCTTTGGCCCAAGCAGAGGCCCGCAAGCAACTCGAGGTCCGCCTGAAACTATTTGCTAAAGAAATCAGCGAAAAATACCTAGAACCGCCTTTCACCACCGACTTTGCCATCATGTTCCTGCCCTTCGAAGGGTTGTTTGCCGAAGTGCTCCGTCTCCCGGGGCTGTTTGAGCGCCTCCAGCGTGAGTATCGCGTCACCATAACCGGTCCAACGACCCTCTCAGCCTTCTTGTCGAGCCTGCAGTTGGGCTTTCGGACGCTTGGCATCCAGAAAAGGTCCGGAGAAGTCTGGAACTTGCTGGCCAGCGTCAAGTTCGATTTCGGCCAGTTCGGCGAACTGCTCGACAAGACGCGCAAGAAGCTTCAGGAAGCCACCAGCAGCCTCGACGACGCAGGGGTGAAGAGCCGAAAAATTGAGCGGTCCCTGAAAAAAGTCGAGGAAAACCCGCAGGAACTCGAACTATAGCGTGTCAAAAGCATTACATTATACGCATGCGTAAATTTGTTGCGGTGTTGTTGGTCCTTTTGTTTGTCGTGGCTCCTTCCGGCTGGTCGAAGAGCTATAGCAGTGGCAGATCCTTCGGCTCCTCGAGCTTCAAGAGCATTCAGTCGCTTAAAACTACCCCCTCGCCCTCTGCGGGGTCCACATCCCTGCCCCAAAACCGCTCCTCAACGGTGTTGGTACCAGGCTATTCCGCTCCCATGTTCTTCTGGTTCCCTGTTGGCGGTTTTGGATCGTCGCCCATGTCCGCCGGAGGTGGGGGTTGGCTGCTGGTGCTCATTCTGGGGGGAGTCGTCCTGTTCTTCTTGTTCCGTCCTCGGCGCACGGTGATGGCCGAAGGCGATGACGGAGAGGAATTGGAACTGTTTTACCAGCGTTGTCAAAAGAACCTCAACCATCTTACTAATGTTTATGTGGACGCTCAGACGTGGCTTGAACGACTGGAAGGAAAAATCCCGGACTCGCAATATAAGGATTGGAACGACCGTTACACCCGCATCAGCGTCGAAGATTTTACCAAACAGCTGGAGGAAATCCGCCTGCATCTGAATCGCGGTGAGCAGGTTGCCGCGAGAGCCAAACTGTTCTCCTTTGATGAGGACGCTGTTGCCGTGTTCGATTTTCTGCAGGAATTGGAAAACAGCGTAGAAGATCTCAAATAAACTGAAGTTCGCTCTCTAAAGGCGCCGATCTTCGGGAGTAAAGGACCCGCAAGGACTGCAATCCGTTGTGTAACCGCGGGCTTGGCTGCCTTGCCAAGTGCTGTTCCAGTTGCAACAACGCGTTTTCCAATTGGGTCCGATATTTGGCGAAAGCTAAGCGGCGGAGTACCTGCAAGAGCCTGACTTCAAGAGCCCGTCTCTTGGGAGCACTTGTTTCCTGGTCCAGCAGCGAATACAAAACTTCGGCTTCTTCGTTGGGTGCGTTGAACTGCGAAGCCGTGAGGCCTACTTCAAGCGCTTTCAAGTCCACATCCAACCAAGAGGCCCAGTTGGGCACCTCAGAAATCTGGTAGAGTTTCCAGGTAGGCAAAACACGGCCGGCCACTTGGAGGTCTGTCCCTCCCCCGTCAAAAGCTGAGCGAAGGCGCTGTGGATGAAACCGTCCCTTGAGCAACGGCACCAAGCGCTTCTCGGCCAGAAAGCGCTCGACTCGGGCCCGGCTCAAGCCACTTTCTCGCGCTCCGGTATCCACCACCAGAGCAAACTCAAGGTTGTGTGCACGTCGCGAAGGGCTTTGGCGCCCACCTCGGTACACCACGTAGTCCTGAACTTCCAGCGTGACGCGGCCGCGCGTGGCCAGCAATTCGTGGAGTTCTTCGAAGTCGATCACTCCCTCGGTGTTGTAGCTGACGACCAGAGTGCGCGCATCGACCGCATCGAGAAGCGAGCAGAGCGTGGCGCTAGAGGTTTTGCGCGAACAAAACGGGCTTCGGGTTTCTTTCCAATCGGGCCGAATGCCAGCCACCCGTTCGGCTATGGGTCGATCTCCCCGGGCTACGGTGTTCAACAGGTGATAGTTCGATCCGTACTGGTGCTGGTTATAGGGAGGGTCGAGGTAGCAAACTTCGGCGCTGCGACGACGTACAAACTCCAAGGCATCCTGGCAGAACGCAAACGCCGGGAACGGTGAATCCCACAATTCAGGAACTTCCAGCTGCATCGGGGAAAGGATGCGCGTAAGGGCGTCGCCACTGTGGCCCCCATAACCGGCATGAAAGCCCTTGAAGACGCCGCTGGTATTGGAATGCACGGAGGCTTCGTAAAGGAGCAAAGCCAGAAGGAGGACCTTCGGGTCTCCCATTTCGGGCCCGTAATCGTCTTCCAACCGTTCCCGCACTGCGTCGAGGAACAAGGCGTTTTCACGGGTATAAAACAGCCTCTCCCCAGGCCTTGGATTCTGCGTCTCCCGTGGTGCGTAATGCAACGCGACGACTTCCTCTCTTGGCTCTTTAAGAGCATTGAGCTCGCTAAGGACCTTTTCCAGACCGCCCCTTGAAGTGAACAAGTCCTGTGCCTCCCGGGGCGTCAGGGTGAGAAAGGCACGATTGATCACCCACGAATAGGTTTCCCAGTCGTTGGCGTGGACCTCAAACCCCAGGGTGCGTGCCAACCGGGCTACAGCGCCACTGCCTGCGAACGGATCGAGGAAGACGCCCCGGCGTCCAGCGTTCATGCTGGCCCGCTGCTCGAACAGCCGGCCTAAAAACGGGAGCAGGAGGCGCTTGTTTCCAAGGTAGGCAATCAATTGTTGTTTGAGGTAAGCAGCCACGCGTCAGTGTAGACGTTCGCCTGCCTCCTTGTCCAAGCGGGGGTCGGAGGCTAGAATTGACTCATGACCCTTTCCAGCCTGCTGGCTCTGGTTCCCGAGGTGGAAGTCCACTCCCCGGATGACAACTGGAAGAATTTTGAAATCAGCAGTCTCGTGTACGATAGCCGCGAAGCGGGACCAGAAACCCTGTTTTTTGCTTTACCGGGGACCCACACTGACGGGCACAACTACCTTGCAGAGGTGGCCGCCCGAGGGTGCCGCGCCTTTGTGGTCAGCGCTCTCCCGTCGGTGCTTCTTCCCGCGACTGTCGTCTTGAAGGTGGCTAATACCCGGAAAGCCTTGAGTCCTTTTGCAGCAGCGTTTTTCGGAAATCCGTCCCATGAACTTTCAGTCATCGGCGTCACGGGAACCGACGGCAAAAGCACCACGGTGAGCTTCATTCACCAACTTCTGGAGCTCTCCGGGCATCGAGCCGGTTTCTTTTCCACGGTGGAATGGAAAACGGGTTCAGACATAGAGGTCAACAAGTTTCGTCAATCAACCCCCGAGGCGCCGCTGGTCCACCAATCCCTGCGTAGCATGCTCAACAACGGGTTTCGCTATGCGGTACTGGAGAGCACCTCCCACGGCCTATCGCCTCTGACCAGCCGGTTAGCCGATGTCCGCTACGCGGCTGCAGTTTTCACCAACGTGACACTGGAGCACCTCGAGTTCCATGGCAACGTCGAAACCTACCGGCGCGACAAAGCTCGACTATTCGAGGCTCTTACCGTCGGGCCCACGGGTGCCTTCGGGGTGGTCAACGGCGACGATCCGCATGCCCAGTTGTTTGTTGAGGCTGCCGGAGACCGTGCCGTATTCCGCTACTCCACCCAGGATCCAAAGGCTCACCTCTATGCCCAAAAATTGGAGCCTTCTGCCGATGCACTGGAGATGGACTTGGTTTGGAAGGGGCAAGTCGGCCACTGTCGGCTGGAGGTTCCGGGCAAGGTCAACGCAGAAAACCTGATGGCCGCGCTGCTTACCGTGGCCGGACTGTTGTCGGTGCAGGGGCCACTGGTTACCCCTCTGGATCTTTTGCCCTTGGTGCCGTTCATCAAGTCGCTCAAGGGACGTATGACCCCTGTTCGGGCTGGGCAGCCTTTTTCTGTGATTGTAGACTATGCCCATACACCCGGCGCCTTCGAAAAGAAACTCCCCGAAGTGAAGGCCGTTACACCAGGACGGCTCATCGTCGTCTTTGGCTCGGGAGGCGAACGGGACCGAGCCAAGCGGCCGCTGCAGGGTGAGTTGGCCGACCACTGGGCCGATCTGATCGTCCTCGCCGATGAAGACCCTCGTTTGGAAGACTCTATGGCCATACTCGACGACATTGCGCAAGGGATACACCGGAAGATACTTGGCGAGAGCTATTGGAAGATACCTTCCAGGCGGGACGCCATGCGACATGCGTTTTCGCTCGCCCGCGCCGGTGACACCGTACTTCTCTTGGGCAAAGGTCATGAGCAGTCTCTGGTCACCGCGCAGGGTAGCCAGCCTTGGGACGAGGCAACTGTCGCCTTCGAGCTTTTGTCATGAAACTGGCCTCCCTCGTTCTGCTCCTGGCTACGTTCGCGGGTGCGCAGGAGACTCTAGTCCCGGGGTTCCCGATGGTGCCACCTCTGCGAGAAAGGGTCATGAGCCTTGATGATCAGTCTGGTTGGACCCTGCGCAAGGGCGACCAGAACGCGGTTCTGGCGGTGGTTCCTACCGACGACAAGATTGCCGTGGGACTCGCCGGGGGGTGGTTGCTCATGGGCGCCGACCTCGAGTACCAGAGCTCTAGTTTCGACTTGTTGGGGACCCCCAACCTTGCAGGTTCGCCGTATGCCCAAGCAGTGGGTCCCTTGGTTGTTTTCGCCACCTCGAGTCCTGGTGACCTCGTGGTGCTTTACCCCGACACGGCCGTTACGTTCCGGCAACCCCTGCCCTTGGACGGCCTGCGCCAACTACTTGTCACCGACAAGGGTTTCCTGTTTGCGCAGAGCCGCCGCGTCTCCGGAAAGACCCACTGGAACAAAACCCTGCGGGAGGAACAACCACTTCCTTTTTTTCCGGCGGATCTCACTGCCGGTCCGGATGGAACCCCTTGGGCCGTCGACAGCTTGCAAGCCCGACCTTGGCACCTCGACGAGGGCTATTGGCGCCCGCTGGAAATACCAACTGCAGCGGGCCGCCTGGCAAGCCTTGCACCCTTTGCCGATTCCACAGGCTACCTTGCCAGCGGTGCTGGCTGGGCGGGAGCCTTCCGCACCAATGGTACCACTCTCTGGCTACGTGACAAGGATTTCTCGGGAAGGCCTCTTCCCCGCGACCTTAAGGTACGCTCGGGCCATGGCAAGATCTTACTGTGGTCGTCTATGGAACGCCGTGTTTGGTTGTGGAGTTGGAAGGCTGGGGGACTTTCCGGAGCCGTACTACCACCGACCGCAGATCGCCTCGCCGACGACGTGCGGGGTGAGGTCAAACGGTTGGAAGCCTTGGGCAGCGTTCCCGAAGCCCTGAACCTGAGCCAATACGCCATCGAACTTTCCACAGCAATGCTCAAGGTCCAACCTTTTTCCGACCTTTGGAGAAAGGCGAAAGAAGAGTTCTCAGCCCGCCGTCAGGAACTCAAGGAGGAATCGGTGGGCACTGGTGTTTTTACGATGACGTGGGAGTCGCCCTTCGGTCTGCCGTTAGGCAACTGGAATTGGGAACCCGACGCTCAGTGGGTTGGCGTGAAGAACTGGCGGGCCGAAGTGATTCCCTACCGCGAAGGTAGGTCTTGGGATACTGAGGACTTCCGCCTGGCGATGACGGCAACCCGTACGCCGTTTCCTGGCGCAACAACCTATACAGGAAGCGGCTTGCAGTGGCCTTCCTGGCTGAGCGTCCGATTGCGACCGGACGGTAGCGACCAAGCCCTTCACTGGATCCGCCTCCCTTACCCCGAACCGCCTCAGCGTTACGATTTGCCTGTGGAATAGGGATGAAGCTTGAGAACGGCAACCCAGCTCTGCCAAAACGCCGGGTGGTTGGCAAGTCTTGCTGAGAAAAGCCTTCGCCCGGTTACTGAAAGTTCAGTGGAGGTGCCCAAACCAGAACTGCTGGTTTTCCTGCCGTTACGCCCATTTCGGTCAAACGCGACAACTCCTCTAGCACCGGGCCAGCCAACTGGGAAATCTGCCTAACCACACCGGAAACCGGAACCAGTTGCTCCAAACCGGCCATGACGTTAACGATACCTGGGTACACGGACCGGAACGCAAGGGGAGTGCCCAATCGTTGTTCCAGCCAAGACTTTGCGGCTTCGAGGCCGCCTAGGTCATCGACAAGCCCACGGTCCAAGGCTTCACGACCGGTCCAGACCTGCCCTTCCCCCACAAGCTTTACCTGCTGGAGGCTCATTTGGCGCCCTGTGGCCACCACACCCAAAAAGCGCTCATAGATGGCGGAGATCTCCTCGTTCAGGGCTTTAAGGTCATCGGGACGCAGTTCACGTAATGGATCTGCGAAACCCGCCTGAGGCGAGAGTGCAGCCGAATCGGGGTGGATGCCCAGCTTGTTCAGAGCAGAGGATATCGAGGGAGCCAAGGCGGTAACGCCGATAGAGCCGGTTATGGTGCCCGGGCGGGCAAAGATGCGGGAGGCATAGGCAGAAACATAGTATCCGCCGCTGGCCCCGGTGTTTTCCATCACAGCCACGACGGGCTTCCCGGCGGCGACCGTAAGTCGCACCTGCTCGGCTATCTCATCGCTGGTAATCACGACGCCACCGGGGGAATCCACCTTCAGAAGCAAGGCGCTCACAGTGACGTCGCCGCGAAGTTTGGCTAACTGAGCGGCGGTATCGCTCCCTATACTGACCCCTGGTACTCCCGGCCCGGTAATGATATCACCCTGGAGGGTAACCACGGCCACAGTCTTGGCCAGCGGCGACGGTCCCCAGGGAACATCTACGGACCAGCGGAGGTCGTCGATAAAGGAAGCTGCCGGGTGGGCTTTTTGAAGCGCCTGTTCGAACTCACTCCGGTATTCCACCGCATCGATCAGACCCATGCCTTTGGCGCGGGAGGCCAAAAGGTAGGGCCCGCCATTGACGGCCCCGGTGGCTGAGGTGCGCAACTTTGACCCCCGGGAAAGAGACAACTCCCGGGTCAATTGGTCCTGAAGGTCGCCCAACAAGCGGAGGTTCATCGCCCGCTCGCCAGGGGGCATCGACGAAAAACTCAAGTCATTGCTGTAGCTCTTGGTGTCCCACGGCGCGAGGTTGGTGAACTGTATTCCCAGTTTGTCGAGCAAATCTTTGTAGTACAACCGCTCCGTCTCGAGGGGGTGGACTTCGAGCGCCCCGTTGGGATTCAGCGAAATCCGATCAGCATGCGACCAAACGGCCTGAAAGGCAGCATTCGCCCCGTAACCGTCGGCATAGACATACACTTTTTTTCCGGCTTTCTGCAGGGCGTCGAGCCCTGCTGATACAGCCTGCGCATCAGCAAGGCCGTTGAGGGAAGGTGGGTTCTCCAGAGCTAACGCTACAACAGAAGGGTCGCGGGAAGCGTGGTCCAGAACTTCCAGCAGGTCGGAGACGGTTGGCCGGGAAAAGCCGCCCAGCAGGGAAGCCCAGAAGCCGGGCAACGAAGGGGCGCTCGCAAGAGACGGAACATCCCTCAGCCGAAGAATATGGGGTACCCAGGGCCAGTCGGCCGTCAGGTTCTGGCGTCCACTAAAAAGGGCGGCTCCGGCACGAAACTCAAGCGGTGCGGATGCAGCAGGTAGGGAAGCCCACGATTGGGTGGGGCCTAGATTCAGGGTAAGTTCAAGGCCCGGGGTTTTCTTTTCCCAGTCGTACCAGCCACGTATATCCAACCATGGAAGTGCTAACCGCACACCCAGACTTTCCGGGACGATGGCGAAAGATGAATTGGTGCGAGCATCGCCGGTGAGGGTCAGCAGCGAGCTTAACCCTTCTCCAGCCCGAGCGGGGATTAGGGCCAAAGGACGCAGCGCCAGTCCTAAACCAAGGGTGGGCGCAGTTCCAAAGGTATCATTGGCTGTAATTCCCAACGAAAACAGGTCCACCGGCCGCCACAGAACGCCAAAGTCGGTGGTCATCGAGAGAAGTGTAGTTGCACTGTAGCGACTAGTTTTGTAACCGACCGCCAGCGGCGCGCCAAAACTGAGGGAGGTTCCCACGTCCATACGCGTGCTCCCGGCGAAACGAGCCAGGCGAAAATTGACCAGCGGACTGAACAATAACACGTCCTGTGCTCCCGCGGGGTCGGTAGCGTCAGGAGCCCAACTGTAACCGGCTGCCCAGGGCGACTCCACTCCCCAGGAAGCGGGGTTGTCTCCGAGATGCCACAGGCTGCCATCGTCAGCACGGAACTTTGGGTCTAAAGAAGGATCGGTGGCCGACAATTCAACGCTGATTGCTACCAAAATGGCCACCGCCGCCCACAGCGAGGATATCCTCAACGGGGCTTCCTCAAGGCTTCGTCGATCAGCCGGTCGAGAAGAGTGGGGTAGGTCATTCCCGAGTGAAGTACCATGCGGGGGAACATTGAAATCGTGGTAAATCCGGGTAAAGTGTTGATTTCATTGAGGGAAATCGCTCCGGTTGAGCGGTCGATGAAAAAGTCAACCCGGGAAAAGCCCAAGCAGTCGAGGGCTCTGTAGGCGTTGACGGCTAGCTCGAGGATGCGGCTGGAAACTTCGGGCGCCAACTGCGCCGGAACCTCCAAAGCGGCACCATGAGGGTCGAGGTATTTGGCTTCGTAGTCATAGAACTCGTGGTTTGGCACCACCTCCCCGGGACCAAAAGCCTCTGGCTGAGACACGCCCAAGACGGCCACTTCGATTTCACGGCCGTTGACGGCCTTTTCGACCATGACCTTGGAATCCACGGCGAAGGCGGCGTCCATTGCCGGACCAAACTCGGCCCCATTTGTTACTTTTGCCACCCCCACCGAGGAACCCGAATTGGCTGGTTTGACAAAAAGGGGCAAGCCCAAGGTCGTGGAGCACCTTGCAAACAGTGCGGAGCAAGCCTCCGGGGAAGAATCCCTATCGCGGTGTGCCGTCAGCCAAGGCACCACAGGGAACCCTTGTTGCTGCCAAATCTGTTTGGCGAAGTCCTTATCCATGCCCAAAGCACTGCCGGCCACACCCGAGCCGGTGTAGCGAACGGCCGCGCAGTCGAGGAGGCCTTGGAGCCGTCCGTCTTCCCCTTGCGTACCGTGGGTGACCAGAAAAGCAACATCGACAAGGAGAGTTTCACCCGCGACGGCAAGCCCTACACCCGGGATCACACTAACCAACTGGCTCCCGTCGGCCTTGACAGCAGGCAGGGGAAGCAGCTCCTGCAGCTGCCGGTACCAACGGCCGTTGCGGTCGATACCGATAACCGTCACCTCGTATCGGGAACGATCTAGGTGGTTCAGCACCGAGGCAGCTGACAGGCACGAGACCTCGTGCTCGGCAGACACACCGCCAAACAATAACGCGACCTGAACTTTGCTCATAATCTTTTGTATCCCGGCCATTGGAAAAAGCGCAAGCTTGAACTCTTGAGGCCACCTGTCTAAATTGGAGGGATGACGGCATTTTTCGAGGCAATCACGGAGTTCTTGATAGGAATTCTCTCCGGGGACCCTGAGGCGGTTCGTTTGCGCAGCCAGCTTAAGGAGCTGGCAAAAACCGTGGGGGAGTCTAAGCCGACTGTGTACCAAAAGTCGCCGGAAACACTGTTGCCTGCCTTCGCCGCGAGCTGGTTCCAGCTTTACCAACTGCTGGTGCCGTTGTCGGAGATGTTTTCCAAAACGATTGCAAGCCCCGACCGCCTAACGGCCGAGGCTGCCCTTCACGCTTTGATCGAGTCAAACTTGGAAGACAATGTAGCCCAAAGGCGATCTAGCTTGAGTTTTTCCTCGCTGACGGAGCGTTACGCGTCAGCTCGCAGCGTGGAGCAGGAAGCCCAACTTGTCGCCCACGAGTTTGCCAGCCTGATCACCGACGTGCAAAAACAAGACACTGAACGTTGGCAGCAGGACTTTGCCTCACTTTTCCGCCTGCGTTACCTGGCCTTGCATACTTGGGCGGCGTTATTTAGTCACTTTGGACACAATATTTCTTCCGGAGCCCGTGAAGTGTCTTTTCATGCTGTGGAGGCAAAACACGTAATTCCCGAGCTGATCGACCTGTACTTTCTCGTCGCGGAGTTTAACCTCCTCCCCGGGGTGGAACCCCTGTTGGGAGGACTGCTTGAAAAACTCAACCCCGCCCGAGCCACTGACAACAAGGAGAAGCTGAGTAAGATTCTCGCCCGCCTCAGCGAGTTACTTCGCGGTCCCTGTTCGGCTGCACTTCTCCTGAATCTGATACGGCTTATCCGAAAGGACCCCACCAACCAACTCGAAAATCTGGTGATCAAGGAACGCTTTATCGCCGATTACCTCGCTACACTGAACGAACGTTGTGGCAACGATCAGGAGCGAGCGTTCCGGGAACGCAACGAATCGAGCAGAGAAAGAGATATACAGTTACTTTTTGAGGGCCGCGATTTGGAGCATTTGAGCCACTACAGTTCGTACACCAACGAAAGGTTGTCTGCGGTGGGCCTGAGCTCACTCACTTGGGTGAAGCCCTTGGAAGTGTTGCTGACCTTTGCCAAAACCGAGTTAAAGGGGAGTTATATCTCTGCCGTGAAGAAGGTTTTGATGGGCGGTATCTTCACCTCCAAGGACTGGCAAAGCCAGCTGAGCGACTCTATGTATGTGGTGGAAAAAATCACTACCAATCTGGTGGAGTTTGACACCTCGCTAACCCGGGATGGCAAAGTTTCCTTGGTCCCGCTAGAAAAATACCTGAGCGGCCAGGTACCAGCGTCCACGTTGTCTCGCCAGATGGTCGACAACATCAATCGGGCAGCTTCCAACCTCCTCGAGGCCGAGTACAATGGTTTGTTCACCCTGTCCAAGAGAATTCAAGACCTCCTAAACGACCAGAAGTCGCCTCATCCAACCTACATCACCAACATACGCTCCATCGGCGGAGCCAATCAGCGCGAGTTTATTGAATTTCTGATTCAGGGCTACAACAAAAATATCCAGTTGTTGAAAACATTGTCGTATTATGTTGTGGCGAAGGAATAAAGGAAAAACCCGACCGGCTGGAAGTCTTTCTAGTATTCCTGATAGTTGGATGGAACGACACCGTTGGCTTTCCAGTGTTGCAGCGGAAGTTCAAGATCCTTGATCAGGCCACTGCGGAGGTCGAGCACCCAGCCGTGCAGGCGAGGGTAATAGCCACCTTGAAGCCCAGCCTCGATCAGCCTTTCGATTTCGCTTATCTTGAACAGGTTTTGCACTTGGTCGACCACGTTGAGCTCAGTCAGTCGGTCAAGGCGGGCTTTTTCGTCGGGCAAGGAGTCCAGTTCCTCCCTGTGGATCCTCGAGAGGTCCTTGATGCGGCTGGTCCAGTTTTCTTTCAGGCCCCGCAGATTATTGTGGTAGGCTCCCGCGATTCCTCCGCATTCGTAATGTCCGCAAACGACAATGTGGCGGACCTGCAGAACTTCGATGGCATACTCCACGGCCGATAGCAGGTTTATGTCGGTGAGAATCACCTGATTGGCGATGTTACGGTGGATAAACAGCTCCCCAGGTTCGGTCTGAGTTAGGGTATCGATGGGAACACGGCTATCACTGCAACCAATGTAGAGAAAGGGCGGGGCCTGATACTCTGAAAGCATTTCAAAGTACTTGTGGTCCTTACGGGTTTTCTCCACCGCCCAACGGGCATTGTTGCGGATCAACTCGTCGTAGGAATGGTAGTGTCGCATGGCTCAAGTTAACCTCAAAAGCGTGGTGGGGAAAGAGGTTTGCAATTGAGGAGCTCAGCGCAGGGAAAGCCCAAAGCCGTAGGGGAAAAGCGCGGTTTTGGAACCAGCAGCCGGCAGATCTTCGACGCTTCGCGGCCAAGTAACCGGTAGTTTCCCACGAAAGTCTTCTTGGCCGTACAGAACCTCGGCGATGGCAGCACCTTCGCTTCCAGGCAGCCACGCTACTACCAGGGCACCCCATTTGGACAGTTCGTCCGTGACGACAAGCGGGCGTCCCGAGACCAACACAACCACCACAGGCACACCCGCATCGAGCGCCTGCGCAATGGCCTCTCGGTTTCCAGCAGACATGCGGCCGGGCGAGTCGAGGGTCATTTTACCCCCAAGCTGGATGTCGCCCTGCATTTCGGCATAAGGTGTTTCACCAACCGCGATGACCGCGACGCTGGCCTGAGCAAGGCGGGCCACATCGGTGATGATCTCCCCATCACCGGCCTTGGCCTGGGCCTGAAGCCCTTCTAGCAGGGTAGTTCCCGGGGTGAGCCGGGTCACCTTTTTGCCCACTTTGCGGTCGAAACCGCCCTGCCAGCTCAGCGTCCAACCGCCGCACTGGCGTCCTACGTTGTCGGCCATTGGGCCTGCGACAAAAACCTTGGCTCCCGGTTTCAGGGGCAGAAGTTTCTTATCGTTTTTGAGCAAAACCAGAGATTCTTTCACCGCCCGGGCGGCTACAGCGCGGTTTACCGCGCTGCCAAGCTGGTCAGAGTACTGGTTAGTCGCCATTGGATGCTCAAAGAGGCCGGCATTGAACTTGACTGTGAGAATGCGCCGTACCGCGTCGTCGATTCGCGCCTGCCCAATCGAACCGTTTTTCACACTGGCCAGCAGGATTTCGATCACCTTGCGCCAATTGGACTGTTCCATTGCCATATCGACCCCGGCATTAAAGGAATTGAGCACCTTGGCGGCGTAGTCGCCCTTCACCTCGGAGGTGAGACCCATGGCATCCCAGTCGCCAATCACGAAACCCCCGAAACCTAACCCCCCAGAGGCAACCGGAGCCTTGAGCCAATCGGTGAGCAGCGCCTTGTTCGCGTGCATGTGGACTCCCTGGTAGGAACTAAACGAGGCCATAATGGTTTGCACGCCGGCACGGATGGCTTCCACATACCCCTGTCCATGAAGGGCCTTCAATTGTTCGAGAGGGATTTCCACGTTGCCCCGGTCGATGGTGGTGCTGCCCTCGCCGGTTTCGTACAACACCCCACCATCGCCAAGAAAATGCTTGGCTGTAGCCACAATGTGGGCCCCTGAGAGCCAGTCAACTGTACCCTGTGCACCTTGCAGGCCCTGAACGAGCCGAGCGGTGAGGAGGGTCTGCAGTTCGCGAGATTCTCCGTAACTCTCGTAGGTACGTCCCCAGCGGATGTCTTGAACCACGGCGACACAGGGGGCGAAGGTCCAGTTGAGACCCGTGGCCGCCACCTCCAGTGCGGTCACACGGCCAATTTGTTCCATAAGCTCGGGGTCGCGAGCAGCGCCGAGGCCCAGGTTGTGGGGAAAAATGGTGGCTCCGTACACGTTGTTATGGCCGTGCACCGCGTCGATTCCATACAGAATCGGCACCCCCAGCCGGGTGTTCAACGATTCTGTCTGCAGGCGATTGACCAATTCGATCCAGCCTGCCGGGGTGTTTGAGGCGGGTAGCGACCCTCCCCCGCTGAGAACCGAGCCGATTCCATAGGTTCTCACATCGCCCGGTTGAAGGGCCCCTCGTTCGGCCTGCACCATCTGCCCAGTTTTTTCTGCCAGAGTCATCTGTGCGAGCAGCAGGGTGACGCGCTCGGCCACTGGCTTGCTGGTATCAAGCCAAGGTTTTTCGAGGGCAGATAATGGCTCAAGGAAAAAGGGCATCAGAAAGGCGATAGCTAAGAGGCGAGAACAACGATTCATTGAACCCAGCATAAGCCCTAACCCGGCAGGTGGCTAGATACTTTCGTAACGCAACAAACATCACCGCACATACAGCGGACGAGGCTGATAGTGCGTATGCAATAGTTGGTGGCTTTTCGCGCTCAAGGGCTGGCCCAAATAATCTCGGTAGAGCGCCTGCACCGAGGGGTTCTCGTGGCTGCAGCGCAGGGCGTTGCTGGCGTCGTCTTTGTACATTCCGGCGATTCGTTTGGCGCGCACTTCATCGGTGGATCCGTAAGGCTGACCGCCGCCTGAGATGCACCCGCCCCGGCAGGCCATAACCTCGATGAAATGGTAGGGAGGTTCTTCGCCGGCGTTCTCGGCCGCTTTCACCTGGTTCATCACATCGCGCACGTTGGCCATGCCGTGGGCCACAGCAAACCTCAGCTCAAGCTCCTTGCCCGGTGCACCTAGGCCATCGGTGGGAATCTTCACTTTGGCCACCTTGACCCCTTCCATGCCGCGTGCGGCCTCTATCTCAAACTTGCCTAGATTCTTGCCACTAACAAGGAAGTACGCGGTGCGGAGTGCCGCCTCCATGACGCCCCCGGTAGCGCCGAAGATAGTCCCCGCACCGGTGTAATCGCCTAGGGGGTTGTCGGCCAGCTCCTCTGGAAGGTTTTTGAAGTCGATGCCTGCCTGCTTGATCATGCGCGCCAGCTCGCGCGTGGTCAGCGAGCAGTCGACGTCAGGCATACCCGAGGAACTCATGTCATGGGACCGCTGGATTTCGTATTTCTTGGCAGTGCAGGGCATGATGGCCACCGAGAGGATATCCTTGGCTCCGAAACCTGACTTCTCAGCGTAGAAAGTCTTGATGAGCGAACCCATCATCATCATGGGGCTCTTGGCAGTGCTGAAGTGAGGAATCATTTCGGCATAGTACTTCTCGAGGTAGTCCACCCAACTGGGGCAACAACTGGTGATCAGGGGCAGAGTGCCCCCAGTCGTGAGGCGCTGAAGGAACTCACTAGCCTCTTCCATCACGGTGAGGTCGGCGCTCAGGTTGGTATCAAATACCTTGGCAAAACCCAGACGGCGAAGGGCAGCATAAATCTTTCCGGTGACGATGGTTCCAGGCTCTAAGCCAAACTCTTCGCCCAGAGCGACGCGTACGGCGGGAGCAATCTGAACCACAACGTGCTTGTCGTTTTGGCGTAAGTAGTTCCACACCTTTCGGGTTTCATCCACTTCGGTGATGGCGCCTACCGGGCAATGGGCGGCACACTGGCCGCACTTGATGCAGGGACTTTCTGCCAGCGTAACGTCGCCAGCCGGAGCCATACGGGTCTGGTCACCACGGCCAAGGAACTCAAGAGCCCATACATCCTGCAAATCCTGGCACACAATAACGCAACGGCCGCAAGCAATGCACTTGCTCGGGTGCAACTGAACCGACGGGTTTGAAAGGTCGCTAGCTAGCAACTTTACATCGGTGTCAAAAGGAACATCGCGGATTCCAAACTCGGCGCTGAGGGTCTGCAATTCACAGCAACCGTTTCGGGCGCAGGTGAGGCATTCGTTGGGATGGTTCGAGAGGATCATTTCCAGAACCGTGCGACGGGTCTCAACAAGGTCGGGATCGTGGGTGAGGTAGTTCTGACCCTCCACCACGGTGGTTGTGCAGGCTCTCACCATCTTTGGAGAACCCTCAATTTTCACAACGCAAATGCCGCAGGCGCCCCAAGCCTTCAGGTCGGGGTGGGCGCACAGACTTGGAATCTTGGTACCGGTCATGGTTCCGGCTTTCAGAACGCTGATCCCTTCGGGGACGACGGAGGTCTTGCCGTTGAATTGGATGGTCACCATTTTTGAGTTCTCCTTCAGCTGACCAAGATGGCTTCAAACTTGCATGCTTCGTAGCAGGCACCACACTTGATGCATTTGGCGGGGTCGATGAAATGGGCGGACTTACGCTCGCCCGAAATACAGTTGACCGGACACTTGCGGGCACAAACTGTGCACCCGATGCACTTGCTGGCCAGTACGC
Organism: Spirochaetales bacterium; assembly: GCA_947478845.1. Taxonomy (GTDB): domain Bacteria; phylum Spirochaetota; class Spirochaetia; order JABEVK01; family JABEVK01; genus JAIFLN01. The sequence goes on from CANJXC010000005.1 coordinate 50,765, forward strand.
TGTAGGTAATGAGGTCTTTACACTTGCCGGCGGGGCAATGCTGATGGTCGATATGTTCCAAGTATTCGTTTTCAAAGTACTTAAGGGTTGAAAGGATGGGATTGGGTGTGGTTCCGCCCAGCATACAGAGGCTGGCTCGCTGCATGGCGAAACCGATCTGACGCATCGTTTCGATGTCTGCACGAGTGCCCTTGCCCTTGGTGATTTTGGTCAGGAGGTTGAGTAGCTTGCGGCCGCCGATGCGGCACGGGGCGCACTTGCCACAGCTCTCTTCCACACTGAAGTCGAGGTAAAACTTCACCACGTCAACGATGCAGTCGTCTTCGTCGAGCACGATCAGACCGCCGGAACCCATCATCGAACCGACCTTTGTCAGCGATTCATAGTCGATGGGAGTATCGAGGAACTGAGCAGGAAGGACTCCACCGGAAGGCCCGCCAGACTGCACGGCCTTGAAGGCTTTCCCCCCCCGGATTCCACCACCGATGTCATAAACGATTTCGCGCAATGTGGTGCCCATGGGCACTTCGACCAAGCCGGAGTTGTTGATTTTGCCGGTAAGGGCAAACACCTTGGTGCCTTTGCTTGTCGGTGTGCCTATGCTGGCAAACCATGCCGAACCCTTGAGGAGAATAACCGGGATATTGGCCAGAGTTTCCACGTTGTTGATCGCGGTGGGTTTGCCCCACAGTCCGCTTTCGGAAGGGTAAGGAGGCTTGGGCTGGGGCATCCCGCGGTTGCCCTCAATCGACTGCATCAGGGCAGTTTCTTCGCCACACACGAAAGCTCCAGCACCCAAGCGAATCTCGATGGCGAAATCGAACCCGGAACCTAGGATATCCTTACCCAAGAGGCCCATTTCGCGGCTCTGCTGCATGGCAACTTCCAGGCGGTGGATGGCTAAAGGGTACTCGGCTCGGATGTAAATGAAGCCCTGGGAAGCACCCATGGCGTAGCCGGCGATGGTCATCGCCTCGAGCACGCTGTGAGGGTCTCCTTCGAGCGTGGAACGGTCCATGTAGGCACCAGGGTCACCTTCGTCGGCGTTGCAGATCACGTAACGCTGATCAGAGACGGTTTTGCGGGTGTTTTCCCACTTCAGGCCTGTGGGAAACCCCGCTCCTCCGCGTCCTCTCAGGCCCGAAGCCTTCACTTCGGCTATCACCTCAGTGGGGGACATTTCGAAAAGAGCTTTCTCGAGACCGGCATAGCCATCGCGGCTGATGTACTCCTGCACATCTTCGGGGTCGATGATGCCGCAGTTGCGTAAAACAATACGGACCTGTTTCTGATACAGCTGGCTGGCGTACTCACCCCAGCCTGAGTGGTGGCCATGCGTTTTGTGGAGTAAATGCTCAACAGGAAGTCCCTTCACAAGGTGCTCGGCCATGATTTGGTGGGCATCTTCGGGCTTCACCCCCACGTAGAAGCTCTCGTCGGGCAGAATTTTGACGATGGGGCCCTTTTCGCAGAAGCCGAAACAGCCGGTTTTAACAACCTGGACTTGGTTGCCGACCCCCAGTTCCTCGGCAGCGGACTTCAGGTTCTTGTAGACGGCGTCGGAATGTCTCGATTCGCAGCCGGTTCCACCGCAAACGAGGCAAAATTGGTTGAGGGCCATCTCAGGTCTCCTTCAGGATATCTCTTGAGGGCCTGTCGAAGACATGCCCATCCACCAGTTTCTTTTCCAGGATGTGGTTTTGAACAATACGACGCGCGGTTTTCGCGTCGACGTTTCCGTAAATGGTGTCCGGCATTCCTTCCATCTTCACCAGCGCTGTCGGTTCGCTGTGGCAAAAGCCCATGCAACCGGTGGGCTTGATCACCACGTTGTGCACAGCGCTGGTCTTCAATTCGTTGACAAATGCTTCGAGAGTTTCTTTGGCCCCGGCTGCGATGCCGCAGGTACCCATGCCCAAGGTGATCTCTATGGTATGGTCGCCACTGAAGCGGCGGGCCAACGCTGCTTTGAGGGCTTCACGTAAGCCTCTCAGGTCTTGGAGGGTCATGGTTGTTCGCCCCCCGCCTTCAGCTTGCCCAGAATCTCAGGAAGTTTTTCGGGAACCAATTTGCCGAAAACCGTGCCGCACACCGCCACCGGGGCTAACCCGCAGCAACCCACGCAACGTACCGACTCGATGCTGAACTCGCCATCCTCGGTTACTTGGTTGACCCCGATGCCGAGCATGTTCTCAAGTTCCTGAAGCAGGTCTTCGCCGCCCTTGAGGTAGCAGGCCGTTCCCATGCAGACCTGAATGTTGTTCCGTCCGGGTTTGGTGAGCTTGAAATAGTGGTAGAAGGTTACAACGCCATAGATCTTGGCCAAGGGAAGGTTGATTTCCCTCGACAACTTGAGGATGGCGGCGCGAGGGAGATAGCCAAACTGCTGCTGAAGCTGATGCAGAATCATGATGAGGCTGCCCGGTTTGTCTTTCCAGTCCTTGATGAACTGTGTCAGATGGGGCGAGAACTCTGGCTCGGCAACCTTATCGAGAACGGATGCTGACATGATGCCTCCTTGGTTATGCCCATTAACTCTAGGTATAAACTTGCTTCAGGGGGTTGTCAAGGTTATTGCACCATAAAGCACAATATTTTACTTTGGAGGTTAATAAATAGGACTTTGGCACTGAGGGAAAAGGACTTTTATGCTAATGGTCGTTCAGGTTAGACTAGGCCAATGGACCAACCTGGCCCTATCGGCACCCGGTATGGCGTACCCGCCCTCAGGGAACAAATTGTCTCCCGGCTCACTCAGGCCTACGGAGAAAATATGCTCGACCAGCGTGAGTTTGAACAGAGGCTGGAGCAAGCTCAGAGGGCCGAGACCATCGAAGAGTTGCACCGAATCGTGGCCGATTTCGGGGGCGAGTTCCGCCCAGAGGCAGGAGTACAGCCCAGATCACCAGAACCCAAGCGGGTGACGACCGTCCTATCGAACCACCAGCACGAGCTTGAGCCGTTTCACGAGCGCAACTACCAGAGTTTGACGATTTTGGGCAATACGACCCTCGATCTTCGAAGACTGCGGGGTTCGGGTGCCACAGTTGTGGTAACCTTATCGGGGTTCTTGTCGGAGAGTCGCTTGAGAGTGCCGCTAGGTACAAAAGTCCTTCGCGAAAATCACTTGGTCCTCGGCGAACTGAGGATCAAACTCGCCGGGCAACCAGGAACGCTGATTCGACTTTTCAAGAAACTCGTCAGCAGCGGCGAAAGGTCCCCGGAGTCACCCTTCCCGGCCGATGGCCCACCGCCCACCTTGATACTTCGAGGCACAATGGTAATGGGCAACATCCGAGTCAAGGAAGAGAACTGAGGAAAGCCACCAGCACCGGGTTTACCAACTCGGGGTGGAGCTCGTGCAATAGGTGTCCCAGGTCAGGCAATACGACCAGCTGCGACTCCGGTAGCACGGCCTTCAGCTTCTTCGCCGTTGCCAGTGGCACAATTTCGTCCCTTTCTCCCCACAGAAGCAGGGTCGTCATGGTCAGTTTTTTCGGGTCTAGCGGTGCGGCCCCAGGCGAAGAACTCCACGCCAGCAGAGCGTCCGCCTCACGGGGTCCCTGAAAAGCGGTGGTGTAACCATCCACCATTTCCTCGGGAATAACTTCTCCCTTGACTGCAAACCCATCGAGTAGACCCTTAACCGCATCCCAGTCACGAAGCTGGCCATCGAGAAAAGGCCCGAGAAGCCCGGCGAAAAACGGGGCTCCGGCGCCGGGCTTACCATCGGTAGGAACGGCGCCCGAGATCAGCACTAAAGCACGCGTGCGCTCGGGGTGGGCCTGAGCACTGAGCGAGGCGTAGAGGCCACCCATCGAGTGCCCGAGCAATACAATTTTGCCCGTCCACCCTAAAGCGTCGGCCACATCCCACTCCAATTCGCCGCGATTGATGCCCTTCCCGAGCCTGTCGATGTTGTGATCGGAGAAACCAAAGGGCGGAACATCCGCGGCCGCCACTTCCCAGCCCGCCGCCAACAGCGCCGGAACCACGAAACGGAAGCTGAACGTTGAGGAACCAAATCCATGCATGAGTAAGATTTGTCCTTTTGAGGCACCCAACGACGCATCCGATTTCCAGTGCCGGTAGTGGACCGAAAGCCCTTGCGACTGGACGAAAGCACTTTCGGGAAACGGTTGGTTTCGGTCAACTGAGTTGCTGAGGGCCCCGGCCCGCAACACGCCGGGTTTAAGGGTGGTAGCGCAACCGGCCAAAATAAGGGCAACGACACAGGCAACAGCGGAATGAAGTTTCATCTGACAAAGATACTGCCAACCTTAAGTTCAGCAAACGCCCAACGGGCGTAACGCCCGTTGGGCGTTTCGCCCTTGGGGCGTTTTGCCCTTTAGGCCCGCGACTCCACCATTTCGCTCGTGGGATAAAACTTGACCGCCGGATTGTCGGTTTTGAAGCGCTGAAGCAGCCAGGGATTCTCCGCCATAAAAATATGCGTGCCTCGAACGTCGATGAGAATCTTGTGGCTGTAGCGGTCGAGGAAGGCTTCCAGTGCCCGGGCATCGCTACTGGTGATCCAGTTGCACAGGGTGAACTCGATGGGTTCGTAACGACAGGCGGCACCGTATTCGTGGACCAGGCGGTACTGAAGAACTTCCAGTTGGAGCTGGCCCACCACGCCGAGTACGCGAACATTCTGGTTGTGCGGTTTGGTGAACACTTGAACCACACCTTCCTCGGCCAACTGGTCGAGACCCTTGTGGAACTGCTTGCTCTTCATCGGGTCGGCGTTCAGGATGGTGCGGAAAATCTGCGGAGCGAAACTAGGAATGCCCTGAAAATGCAGCTCTTCGCCTTCGGTCATCGTGTCGCCAATCTTGAAGGTACCGGTATCATGAAGGCCTATAATGTCGCCTGGCCAGGCCTCGTCGATGATGTCGCGGTTTTGGGCCATGAAGGCCGTGGGGTTGGCTGCGCGAATGGTCTTACCCGAGCGCACGTGAAGGTACTGTTTATTGCGCTCGAACTTACCGCTGCAGATGCGCAGAAAGGCCACCCGGTCGCGGTGTTTCGGGTCGAGGTTGGCGTGAATCTTGAAGATAAACCCGGTGAACTTGGCTTCCGCAGGCTCCACCGTGCGTTCGTCGGCTTTTTTGGCCTGAGGGTACGGTGCGAACCTCACTAGGTTGTCGAGAAGCTCCCTGACTCCGAAATTATTGAGGGCGGAGCCAAAAAACACTGGCGTCACGAGGCCCTCCATGTATTCCTGGAGGTCGAAAGGCGGGTAGATGCTGGTCACCAGAGCCATGTCTTCCCGAAGTTTCCTGGCGAGGTACTCGCCCACTTCCTGTTCGAGGCGGGGGTCCTCGACGCCACTGATGGCCACAATATCGGTGGGTAGCTCCACCTGGCCAGCGCGAAAAAGGTACAGCTGATTTTCGAGCAGGTTGTACACGCCCTTGAAACTTTGGCCTTGTCCGATAGGCCAAGTGACGGGCCGCACCTGCAATGCGAGTTCTTTTTCCACCTCGTCAAGAAGCTCAATGGGGTCTTTGCCTTCGCGGTCGAGCTTGTTCATAAAGGTCATAATGGGAGTCGAGCGCATACGGCACACCTCGCAGAGCTTGCGGGTTCGCTCCTCGACTCCTTTTACCGCATCAATGAGAATGAGCGCCGAATCGACGGCAGAAAGACCTCGGTAGGTATCCTCAGAAAAATCAGCATGGCCGGGAGTGTCGAGAATGTTGATTTTTCGGCCACCGTAGTCGAAGCCCATGACCGAGCTCGAGATAGAAATGCCACGCTCTTTTTCCATTTCCATGAAATCGCTGACGGCAGCGCGGCTGTTTTTGTTGCTTTTGACGGCACCAGCGATGTGAATGGCTCCACCAAACAACAACAACTTTTCTGTGGTGGTGGTTTTGCCAGCATCGGGGTGGGAAATGATGGCAAAGGTCAGACGTCGCTGGATTTCCGGAAGGGTCTCGGGCATGGGGGGGTCACTTTAGCATGGCCCTCGGGGTTCAGTCGACTGGCTAGGAGCCGGTGTAGGCCCAATCAGAAATGGCACGCATTACCGGCTGGAGCGCCAGTCCTCGGTCGGTCAGACTGTAGCTCACCCGCACAGGTGGACCGTGCGTCACCTTGCGTTCGACCAGTCCCGCATCTTCGAGTTCTTTCATGCGCACCGAAAGCACCCGCGCGCTCAAGTTAGGCAGAGCGCGCTCCAAATCGCAGAAATGCTTTTCCCCTTCGAGCAGGTTGCGTACCAAAAGCCCCATCCACTTGCGCGAAAGGAACTCGAAAGCAGATTCAACCCGGTTGCACAGCGGAGTCTCGGCCGTCGGTATTGCGACCACAGTGGCCGTTGCTGTTTCCATGAGGAAAGGATACCACAGGACTTGACCCGAGGCAAGAAGTTCAGTAGGTTACTATTAGTTACCTACTTATAGGGAAGTTTATTTGGTTTAGGGGAGTTTCATGAGTTCGCATCTATCCACGTTCGATACCCTGGCTTCCGCAGAGAGCGTCCACCGCACGGTTGAGGCCCTGAAAGCCCACAACATTGAGGCTTTTTCGTTGAAGACTGCCGCCGAGGCCGTCAAAAAAGTCCTCGAACTTCTTCCCGCCGGCGCAGAAGTGCTCACGAACTCGTCCACCACCCTCGACCAGCTTGGATTGACCAAAGAAATCAACGATAGCGGAAAGTTCGTCTCGCTCAAGAACAAGATGTACGCTATGGATCGCGCCACCGAGAGTCGTGCCATCGCCGCTCTGGTTTCGGCTCCCCAGATTGCTGTCGGTTCGGTGCACGCAGTGACAGAACAGGGATCCTTGTACATCGCTGCGATGTCAGGTTCCAACCTCCCCGGCTATGCCTTTGGCGCCGAAAAGGTGGTTTTCGTGGTCAGTACAAAGAAAATCACCCCAAACGCTGAGGAAGCCCTCAAGCGCCTGTGGGATCACGTTTTGCCGCAAGAATCGATTCGGGCCCGAAAAGCTTACGGCTTGCCGGACACCTTCCACTCGAACCCCAACACGGTGCTCAATATTAATGCCCAGCAAGCGCCGGGTCGGGTGTATGTGGTCTTTTTCAACGAAGACGCCGGGTTCTAGGAAACCAGACTTTCCGAACAAAGCAGCCATTGATGGTTAACCGCGCCACCTTCGCTGGTTGGGCGTCGTCTGCTCCTTGCCGCGGTGCTCACGTGCACATCGCACGCTCCGCGCCGGGCTTCCTCACAGACTAGCCCAGCCACCGAATCTGTCGTGGAAAGGCCGGTTTCATTGGGCCAGCTGATAAACCGGACTTTCCGAACAAAGCAGCCATTGATGGTTAACCGCGCCACCTTCGCTGGTTGGGCGTCGTCTGCTCCTTGCCGCGGTGCTCACGTGCACATCGCACGCTCCGCGCCGGGCTTCCTCACAGACTAGCCCAGCCACCGCATCTGTCGTGGAAAGTCCGGTTACTCGTCGGTGACACGCCGGTTTTGTTTGTGGGTGGAAGACACCTTTTTTGCTGTGAGACGACGTTCTTGGGACGCCCGAGTCGGCTTAGTTTTGCGTCTGGGCTTATCGCGGTGGAGGGCCTTAGCCAGTCTGTCGAGCATCCGCTCCACGGCCAATTCTCGATTCGTGAACTGGCTTCTTTCGTCTTGCACCACAACCATCATCCGCACAGGTAATCGAGAATGCTCCTGCTCCGACAAGCCTGGCAGGTCAACTGTGTTGACGGCCAATTGGACCCTTGAAGATGTTTTGTTGACATGCTGACCGCCAGGCCCCGAAGCCCGTGAGAACATCAGCTCGCCATGCGCTTCCAGATAAGCCCGAATGACGACGGCGTCCATAGTCCGGAGACTATTCGACGGCCATCACGTCCTTCATGGCCTTGAGAATCTGCGGCTTGGGAAGGGCGCCCATGCTCATGCGGGGGTCGCCACTCTTGGGAACAAACAACAGGCTAGGAATGCTCTGTATTCCGAAGGCCTGCGAAAGTTCCTGCTCTTCGTCGGTGTTGATCTTATATACGTTAACCTTACCAGCATATTCTTCGCTGATCTGCTCCAATATGGGCGAAACCATCTTGCACGGACCGCACCAGTCAGCATAAAAGTCGACAATGCAGGGTAAGTCCCCTTCAAACTTCCAATCGGTATTGGCCTGAAAATCGAAAACTTTCTTCTTGAACTCATCGGTTGTCAGTTTGGTGCTCATGTGGACCTTCCTTCCCAGCTATATCAGGCAGAATCTATATAGGTTACAAAAAGTCGGGAAGAAAGGCAAGCTCAGGACTTGCCTTGGTGAAGCCGTTCGAGCCGTTCTGCCAACATGCGACTGAGAAAGAATCCGTAGTGAGGTTTCTCCTTGAGGCGACGGTCTCCTTGGGAGCATTATTCGCAAAAGGAACTGAGCAAGCCAACGGCGTTTGTTGAGCGCAAAGGTCTAATCTGCGTACCTATGAACCAAACCCTGCAGCCAAGACAAATCGACCGCACCAACTCTGCGTTCTACCAGGCGACCAGAGGGATCGAACACGAGCGTTGTCGGTACCACTGTCACGCTATAGGCCTTTTGCAGGGCACCTTCATCGAAGAGTTGTTTCCAAGTCATGCCATGGTTCTTGATGTAGGCCAACACGGCTGACTGTCCAATGGTCTCGGTGGCGGTTAAATCCACGCTCCAAAGCGCCACTTTCGCTGGCAGGCGCTTGGCAAAGTCCTGCAGCTCAGGTAGTTCAGCCTTACAAGGTGGGCACCACGTGGCCCAGAAATTAACCACCAGCACCTGGCCCCGCGCTTCGACGACGGCAGTTTTTGTGCCGTCTGAGGCGGGCAGAAGCATCTGGGCGGCCTCGGAGCCAGTTAACTGCACAGGATTGGTCCAATAGGGTTCGGCAGCCAGCAGGACAAGAACGAAGGCGCTCGCAACACTAATCGGGGTCAGAAGCCGCCATCGAGCCACAGGATGAGCCTTGCGGGCCTGCCAAAGGCTCAAAGCGGCGATGGTGAGGCCCATCACCAGACCGCCGAGCACAGCCGCGAGGCCACCATTCATGTAGAGAAGGAGCAGGGGATTGTCAAACACCGTGTTCCATCGAATGAACAACGGGGTAATTTTCCAAAGGATCAAACCCGCCAATAAGGCAAAGCCGATCCGAAGGTCCCAAAACCTCCGGACAAGCTTTTCCTTCACGAGGGCGAGAGTTGCGAGGCGGAACACAAAATAGCCGGCTAAAAAGTACAGCGGCGTTAAGGTCATAGGCCCCACCCCGTCACGAGGCCAGGATCTTCGCGTCCTCGTCGCTCAAAATTTTTTCAACGTCGAGTAGGATGCGCACGTCTTCTCCTACCTTGCCGAGTCCAGAAATGTAGCGGGAGTCTGCAGTATCGCGCTTGAAATCGATGGGTGGTTCGATATCTTTCGGCAGAATGTCGTGGACTTCGGCAACGGTGTCGCAGATAAAGCCTACCGATCGTTCTTTGACCTTCACGATGATGATGCAGGTCCGGTCGTCGTAGTCGCGCTGGCCGAGGTGAAAACGGCTACGCAGATCCATCACCGGGATAACCGTTCCGCGGAGGTTGATAACCCCCTTGATGTAGGCGGGCATGTCGGGAACTTCGGTGATTTTCTGGAGCTCAATAATGTTGATCACGTGCGAAATGGGTATGCCGTAAATCTCTGTACCTAGGTTAAACAGCAGATACTTGTTGGCCTGGGTGTTTTCTCCATCTTCTTCCCAAAGATTCTCGTCTGACATGATTGGAGCCCCCTTCAGGCCCCATTATAACCGAAGTTCTTGCCTCCACAAGGCTTTTCAGTTTATGGTTCGGCCATGAAAGCGAAGAGGAATTTTGGCTTGGGTCATGACCATCAGGACCCGGCTGGCCGGGCCCAACTGGTGGGCCTGCTCAATCTGAAACTGGCAGCTCTTGGTCAGCCCGTCTATCAGGCCCCCGAAGGAACTTTCGAGGTTCCCTCTTCGTGGGATCTCGCAGGAGACCTCATCCGGAACTTCCGTGAAAAGAACCGCCTTCTCGAGGATTATCTGCCGCCGGCCGACCAACGAATCCAAGCCTGGCTCGATGTTTACCTTTCAGATGTGGGTCTGGGACCTACTCCTCGTCTGCCGCGAAACACGCTGGTTCTCGACCGTTACGGGCTGGCAAGGGAGCTGTCTCTGCCGCCCCACGCGCAGGTGTTCCAGTCGGGAATCTTGACCAGTTACCGCGTTAAGCAGGGCGTGCTCCACAATCCCCTGAACGATCGGCGGACCACCAAGGGTGTTTTCCACATTGCCGAAGGGGGTCTACCGGTCCCTACCGACAAGAAGTCGGTTCCGAAAGCTGTGTTTGCCCGGCTGTTGCAGGCCGCTGTCCTGCCTCCGGAAGATCTGGCTACCCTGCCCTTCACGGCCCTGCAAACCGACAAGGCTAAGGGATTTGCCAGTTTGCTTCTCAGGCCGCTGGTGAGCCCCGAAGTGACCGGCTTACTCGACGAGAAGTCGATGGAAATCCGCTTCTTTGCCCCTGGAAATCTGGTGAGCAACCTCGACTTTGTTGAATCTATCTTTGGCAATGCCGGCGACCCCTACTTGCCAGAAAACGACGCTGCGCTCGATGTACCACACTGGACGGGCCACTCCGGATGTATCATTCTTGCCACTCACCTGACCCGACTCAAGAAAAAAGACCTCGGGCTACCGCGTTGGACCGAAGCCACCGAAAGGCAAAAGCGCGACGGTATGGCATGGAAAGACCCAGAGGAGTTCTACAACGATGGGAGTCCTTTCAAAATCTGCGCCCGTGATGAGGCCGGGGTGATGGTGACGCTCATCGCTGACAACTATTACGGGTACTCCAAAAAAGAAATCAAGACGCAGATTAGCTACTCGGCTAACCTTCTGGGGCTTGCTGAGGAAGAGCACGCTGGAGGCGCATTGGCGTTTCCGAGGTCCAACCTGGGGATGCGGTTCTTCCCGGGGGATGAACTGCGAAAGAACGGACGCACGTTTGTGGAGGTCTGCCACCTCCTCGGTGATACTATCGAGGTCAAACACGAGGGTTATGCAACCGACAAGACTTTCCCCGACATCGTGTATGTACCCGAAGATGCTGTGATCGACCTTGACGACCAGACCGTGGGTTGGCATCGCGAAGGCAGACCTCACAGCATTAAGGTGTTGCCCGAGCGCACCTATGTGCACCCGAGCGGCTACAAAGTCCACATGGAGAAACACCCGGCCACCACGGCTTGGCGTTTGGTTGGTACCGCTGCGGAGGGAACTCTGTGCCACAAGCCGAGCACCGTATCGGGTGGTGGCAAAAGTGAAATCAGCAAGTCCATTATGGACGCCATCCACTTCAATCCTATCATCATCGGAGACTTCGACAAGGACATGGCCGTCGTGGAAGGTATTATTGAACACGACTACAGTGTTGTCAGCCCCGGCAAAATCAAGGAATTGCTTTCAGAAAAATTGTCGCTGAATGACGTGATCAAGTTACTGACACCCTCATCAAAGTTCGCCACGGCCCATAACACCTGGCTGGAAACGCTCCCTAGCCGCATCAAAGCCTTGGTCTATCTGGTCAAGCGGTTTCATGCCATCACCCCCGAGTTTCGAGGTGACTGGAGGGAACCCTTCTCGGTTGACGTGGTAAACGGCACCGCAGGGAACATCTTCAAGTATCGTGGCCGACCGGTGATGGGAGCGTACCTTCGCATTGGGGTTCGAGGCAACGGGACCAGCTGGACCTACAAGCTGCGTCAGGACTTCATGCCCGCCTTCAAGATCCAGTGGGAAGATGATATTAGCGCCAGTGTCACGGTGCCCACCGCCCGACTAGAACACCTTAATCCTGACTACCATCAACACAGCGTGAAGTTTACGCAAAACTGCGAACACCGCTTCTTTCAGAGGCCCGATGAGGCCGTTCATCGGGGATATGACAAGCAGGCCGAACACGACCTTTCGACTCCTGGTAACTTTATCAGCAACTTTGAACCCTTTGAACAGGAACAGGCCCGCGACTTCCAGGAAAATGTGCTCGACTTCACCGAATACACAAAACCCGTTCAAGACCTGATCAACCTCACAGCGGCCGATAAGCTGGGAAAGTATTTCGTGCTCTCGTCCCACCCGCGAATCGTGGACGGAGCCCCTTCCAAAAATCCCCGCTACCTCCAACTTGACCCGAACTTCCTTAACCCCCGCGACCGTTACCTCGCCGATACCGGTGTGCGACTCGCCCGAGGGATTCCGGTGGGAAAACCCGTATATCACCCCGTGAATGCCATGTTGCCGGGGCGCCGGAACAATCCCGCCGAACCCAAAGCGGGAATCCGGCCCTTGGCAGTCTATAACCCTCTGCATTATCAAGAATTACCAGAACTTTTCATGGATTTTATTTGCTCACTGACAGGAAAAAGCCCCTCCACCACAGGTGCCGGTTCAGAGGGCGCGCTCACCAAGGGCCCGTTTAACGCGCTGGTGCCGACCACCGACCTGAATAACACCTTGCTGAGTTTTATCCTTACTGGCTATAACGGATTTTCGAGTGCTGCAGGGCACATTGGATCCCGTTACAAAGTGGAGCACGACGTCTCACTCCTGGTGCCCGAACTTTGGTGCCGGATGAAGGAGAGCGAACGTGATCCGCACAAGCTCATCGACGAGGGGTATCTTGAACCGCTGAATGACTTTGTCTATCAGGGCAGGCAGATTCCGGCGAGCCGCCTTGGATACCGCATCACCTACGACTTCGCCACCCACTTCCTGGGACGCCTATTTGACGACCCCGGAATTGTCTTCAACCAAGAGATTCTGAAGCCAGAACTACAATCGATGGAAGAGTTTGTGGACGGCATTGAAAATATCGCCTTGGCGCAGAAAAAGGTGGCCCTCGAGTACTTTGAAGACGGGAGTGTGGAGTCAGCGATTCCCCCGCTCAAAGCGCTCTTGAACATCATGGCCAACGGCCATTTTGAAGGCAAGCAAGCGAGTCACCCCGAGGTTAGGTCGCTGTTCGACCGGGATTCTGTGATGGCCTCCGACTGGTACTATCAGCGGTTGGTGCGCTACCGTGACCTTCAAGTGACCCTCCACCAGCGACACCGCAAGGACTTAAAGGCCTTTCTCTCCTCGGCCCGCCATGAGGAGGAGGCCCGCCGGCTGGGCCTTGCGGCGCTGCTTCAACAGGTCGAAGACACCCTCAAGACGTTGGAGACCAAGGAGTTTATTGAAAGCCTGAGGGGCACCTTGGGTGCCGACCGAGTGTTTGGGAGCCAATTCCGATGATCAAGGGGTACTTCCGAGGCAAAACCGTCCTTTAGAGGTAACCTTGGTTTCCATACACCGCCCAACCGACAACCTCGCGAAGAAGAATTTGGGTGGTCTCGAGGCATCCTTCATCGGGAAAAAAGTTTAACGGCCAAGCGCGACGGCTTTCACGTGTATCAACCGGCCAAAGGGCCAGCTTGAGGCCGTTCTGTGTATAACCCGCCTTGCGGAACACCCCGGCAGCGCGCTTCATGTGCCACGCCGAGGTGATAAGAACTGCGGATTTCCAGCCTTTGTTCTTCAGCAACGGCAAACTAAGGCTCGCGTTTTCGCGGGTATTGCGTGACTTTGACTCAACAACCAGATCAGCCGGCGAAACCCCCCATTGCAGAGCAAAGGCAGCCAAGTCGGGTGCCTCGGTCGCCTCCTGGTTCATCAGATCACCACTCCCTGAAGTGATCAGTAGCGCCGAAACCCGGCCAGCCTTGTAGAGATGTATTGCTTCTAACAACCGTTCCGAAGACGAACCAAACTCAAGATGCTCCTTATTGGAAGTTAATGCGTTCGACATTCCGCCAAGGACGATGGCTACGTCGACGTGTGCGGGCAACTCGACGTCAGCTTTGCGGGGCTCTTCCCACCAACGCGCCAACTGATCAGCGAACCAAGGAGTACTTATCGTCCAGAAGACAATGGCTGAAAGCAAGATCCACCGGGAGCCTGAACTCCTTCGCACTACAATCGAAAATACCATGAGAAAAAGAAGAAATAGCGGAAGCGGATTAAGAAACAAGGGAATGGTCTTGGATAGGCTGAAAAAATCCGGCATTAAGCTCTCCTGAAGTTGGTATTTCTGTGGATTGAGAGTATCATGGACTATAGCCACGCTAACAAGGAGTTCCTACATGTCAGACGGTCCTGGACCCAAACGCCAACGCTCAGCGATCAACGCCCTAAAAATCCTGAACAAGCTGCGAGAAGAACGCTCTTTACCCAAAGCGAAAACCAAGGTTAAGGTCACCCGGAAACCCAAGAAAGTTTTGATCACGGCCGAAATCAAAGAAGTGGTCACCCTTCAGGAAATCCAGCGCTTGTTTCCTGAGGCACTTACGGCCTCTTCTTACGTGTTCAACGACGAGCAGAATAAGAAACTGGTCAAAGAAGTGGAGTTCCGCTTGAACCGGATCCGCGCAAGCAAAGAAGACGCCCCCAAGCACAAATAGACCCTAGCTCTTGAAGGCCTGAGCTTAGTTGCCTAGCAGTTTGCCGTTTTTGTCGAAACGGGCCTCGAGCAAACGTGAGCCGCCGGGGCCCACACGGAAGCGTTTGATGGAAGCGCCAGAAAGGTCCTCTGTGGCTTTTTCGTCGATGCCGAAATGGCTCTCTTCGAGCAGATTTCCGTACTTGTCGTACTTCCAACGGTAAATAGCCACTCCCTGAATGTCTTCTTTAATCTGCGCCAGCACTCCCAGATTTGTCTGCTGAATCTGCATACCACGGGAATCGTAGACCCATTGGTAGGTGGCTACGCCGAAAGAATCTTCCTTGAGCGTCGACCCGAGGCCAAAATTATGCCTTCGCGCCATGTTGCCCTTGGTGTACTCCCAGCGCGTTGTCGCGGTGCCAGAGCGGTTCTCCAAGGCCAGCCCTGGAGAGGCAAAATAGGACTCTTCGACAACCAAGCCCTGGGTATTGAATTGCCTTTTGATCACCGGTACGCCCATTTCATCGGGGGCGGGCTGGAGGTCGCTTGTCCAAGTCTTGAGTTCGACTTCGTTTCCGTCCGGATCGTAAGAGTGCCGGGTGACCGCGATTCCACGGAAGTCGTCCTTCAGGAGGTAACGTTCTTCGGCTTCTTTTTGCACCAAAGATAAGCTGTCGTAGTAGACATTGAGCGCAAGCCCATAAGTGCGGGTTTCCAATTCGTTGGTCTGGTCGTACCATATTTCCTTCGTGAGGGCGATTCCGTTGTCGTCCAAGACCAGTTGGTCTTCGGTGTCTAAGCGGGACACTTTCAACGAGTGAAGGCGGTCGTTCCATTCGGTTTTGTAACGGGCCACGCCAAAGCCATCGGGCACCGCACGGCCTTGCAGGTCCCAAAAGGCCGTATCGGTCACCCGGCCACGCTTGTCGTAAGCCCAGGTGATGCGGCTGATTCCTTGATAATCCGAGCAGTTGTGGTTTTCGGTGTCTAGCCGGGTTTCGGCGACCGGGTTAGCGTCCGTGTCATAGAGCCAGCTGTAGCCCGCAACACCGTTGTTTCCCTCCATCGGGGCTCCTGTGGCGTCAAGAAACCGCGCCTCCACGAGGTTGCCCCCAGCGTCATAGCGGCTCTCAAGTTCCCACACGCCGTTGCGGTCGGTTGTTCGGTTTCCGCTTTTGTCCAAACGCAACGACCGCTTGCGCTGGCCTTGAGCATCGGGTATCCACAGGTAGGCACTGACACCCGCAGCGTCTTCTTTGAGGTTTCCGGCGAGGTCATACTGAAAAAGATTAACGTAGAAACCGGCCTCATTTTTTTTGAGTCGCTGGCGGGCGATTCCGTCGACCCCGGCAACCTTCAGCCCCCGGGAGTTGAGCCAGGTGCGGACCTCAAACTCACCATCGTTGGTGATCTGGATGCGGGACGCATGGAATACAGGGTCGGGCATGTTCCGGCCTCGACGATAGTAGGCAACCTCGGTGAGTCCGCCTGCCTTGTCCAGGGTGACGGCATAGGCGTCCAAGGTAGCCAAATTGCGCGCTTCCACGGCAAATCTTCCAGCAAAATGGTAAGCTCCGTCGAGTTCTATCTTTTCGAAGTAGAGAGTTTCGGCCCAGACGGGGACCGAAACGAGGGTGGAAACGAAAAGCACGCCTAGCAGTCGAAACCGTACCATGACAATGGAGGCTAGCACGGATTGACAGGGGGCGCAACAAACGCCGATTCTGCCACGAGGAGTACCTATGGAACTGATCGATCTTCGCAGTGACACCCTGACCAAACCCACCCCTGCGGTGCGGGAGGCAATGGCCAGAGCCGAAGTGGGCGACGATGTTTATGGTGAGGACCCTACCGTCAACAAACTTCAGAATGTTGTGGCCGAACTCTTGGATAAGGAGGCCGCGCTGTTCCTTCCTTCGGGGTCGATGGGCAATTTGATAAGCTTGTATTTGCAAGCCGGTCGCGGTGGCGAGGTTCTGACGCACCAGGACAGCCACATCCTCCATTACGAACTGGCCTCGGGGTCTGCCATCGCTGGATGCCAGATCTTGGGTCTTCCCGGTTTCAGGGGAATACTCACTCCCGAAGTTCTTGAGCCTGCCCTAAGAGGCCCAATTTACTACAATGCCCGCACGAAGCTGGTAGAACTCGAGAATACCGGCAACCTCGCCGGCGGCACCTGCTACTCCTTGGCTGAACTCGAGGCGGTGGGAGCCTGGGCCCGTGGCAAGAATCTACCGGTTCACTTAGACGGAGCAAGGCTGTGGAACGCGAGCACCGCCACTGGCCTGAGTCCTGCTGCCCTCTCGGCGGTGGCTGATACAGTTACTGTATGCCTGTCAAAGGGACTTGGCGCTCCAGTGGGAAGTGTTTTGGCCGGGACAAAAGTTTTTATTGCGGAGGCGCGGCGAGTGCGCAAGATGCTCGGTGGCGGCATGCGGCAAGCGGGCATAATCGCGGCTGCGGGTTTGTTCGTACTGGAAAACCACCGCGAGCGAATGGCAGACGACCATGAGCATGCCCGCCTCCTGGCAACCGCTCTTAATTCGACCTCTTGGGCCAAGGTGGTGGTGCTTCCGGAAACCAACATCGTGTTTGCCGACACAACCTTGCCGGCGCAGGTGATCGTGACGAAACTGCAGACTAAAGGGGTTTTGTGCGGGGCTATGGGTGAAAACAAAGTGCGGTTTGTTACCCACCTCGATGTAGGAAGAACTGCTATTGACAGGGCCTGCGCAATCCTGGGAAAAGTTTCTTGAAGTTCTTCTTGCCAATTCCCAAATCAGTGATAAATTCGTGGTAGGGAGGTTCAATGAAACAAAACAATCAAAGCGGGATACCGCCTCAAAACGGACCGTATGCCTTGCTGGCGAGCCCCTTCTGAAAAGAGCTTGTTTTCAGAAACAATGATAGAACTGTGGGGTATTTGATCCAGTATCAAGCGCCTACGTTGTTGACCGCCTCAAAAGGGCGGTCTTTTTTTTGGTTTTTTTT
The DNA here is from genome assembly GCA_947478845.1 of Spirochaetales bacterium. Taxonomy (GTDB): domain Bacteria; phylum Spirochaetota; class Spirochaetia; order JABEVK01; family JABEVK01; genus JAIFLN01. Next base: position 68,206 of record CANJXC010000005.1, read on the forward strand.
ACCGCTACAAAGGAGTAACGATGGACCCAAGAGTTGAGTTGATTCACGAACAAACAGAACGGGAGTTTCGAGGACACACCTTTAATGGAAAGTCGCTGATGGAAACCTGTCGCGCCCTCACGGCAGCACAGGCGTTTGATGCCAATACCTATGAAGGCTACACAGCCTGGGATAACCTTGCGCATAGCGTGTATTTTAAGTTCGTGTTGCTGCGCTACCTCGGTGGAGCCGCACCCGTGGAGCCCTACCCGTGGAAGGAGGGCTCATTCCCAGAAGCTCCCGAAGCCACCGCCAGCTCTTGGGAACACTCGCTGAGCTATGCTGAGACGGTGCATGATGCGTATCAGGCCACATTGGCCTCCCTAAAGGGCTCACGCTTGTCAGAACGTTTCGAGCTCTGGGAGTGTTCGGTTGGCGAGGCTCTTCTGTGGGTGGCTACCCACGATACTTACCATACGGCCCAGATCCGCAACATGGGTCTCGAGGCGTTCCGTAAACCGCGTACCCAGGCTTGAGCCAAGGCCTTTTGTTTTTACACGTGCGAGAGTCGCGGCCAAAACATTGGCAGAGGAAACACGCGACGGAGAAGTTCGTGGTTTGCCCACTCGGGAGAGAGGCCTTCGGGTGCAAAGGGACCAAACAACACGCGGGCCCACGCTGCCCGTGGGAGCGCTAGCTCGGGCAGACCAGTTGTTGAGCCCGCCAGAGTTGAGGTCTGTCCCTGCAGGCGTACCCGTTCCCCTGACTCGAGGAGGTGAAATACCACGTCCCAACGGCCGCCGACAGACCGCCGCGAGATGATTGGAGCATAGGCTTGCAAAAGTGTCAGGAGACTGAACACACGAACCTGCCCTGTTGGCGAGGCGTCGTAGTACTCCGCGTATCGCTCGAGCACCGCTTCAAGAGGGCCAGACCCGTCGGATGGGGGCAACTCGACTCTGAGCCCGCCCTTCACTAAATGGCCGATAAGGAGGGCTTCGAAGGTATGCTGGTGGCCTCCGTATTCGACAAGGATTCCGTTGTTTAACGCCCCATAAGCGAATCCCTGGTCGTCTTGGTGGACCCAAACCTGTACTCCCGCGCGCCTAAGTACCGCCGGAAACAACACGGGCCCTCGGGATTCCCGATAAGGTTGAAGGGCCTGAGCCCTTCCAATGCGCCGGGCGGTTTCATTGTCGCCCGTCCAACGAATCGGTGGCTGGCTGGAAGAAGAATCGGCCGCCGTACTCGAGGGTGAGCCTTCGAATGGTCGGGTTGCCAGCGACAAACGCCGGGAAAAACCGGCGAGTTCCCAGCCGTAGTTGCGGTAGCGCCGGCGGTCACCGTTGAGGAAGCTTAAGTGGTAACCCCTCGACTCCATTTCAGAGATAACTTCTTTAAGGAGCGAAGACATGAAGCCCGCCCCTCGGTAAGCAGGAAGGCAAAACACCTGGCCGATGCCCCCGGTTTTCAATGTCACCTCGCCCCCGACGACGAGAGTTTGGGGAACGATTTGAATGCCAGCGACCAGAGCACCATCGTATTCGACAAAACGGAAGCCTGACAGGCACTCAGCATCCGGCCGAAGGATATCGGGATACAGCTCATCAAAAGCCTGTATGCCCGGGTTGTCGGCTCCAAACGCTTGCAAAAGCGCCTGTAGTACCTCTTGGTAGTCCTCCGCCCGTCCGGCTCGGATCAGGTTCATCGGGTCAGCCTTTGACTACGATATTGACCAGTTTGTTGGGCACTGTGATGATTTTAACGATGTATCTTCCTTCTATCAGCGCGGTGATGCGGGCATCGCTGCGGGCCAGTTTCTCCATCTCGGCAGAAGCCAGCCCGGCTGGAACCACCAGTTTAGATCGGATCTTGCCGTTTATCTGGAATACCATCTCAATTTCGTCATCAAGGGTGAGTGCTTCGTCAAACATTGGCCATGGCTCGCGGGCAAGGCTGGAGGTGTGGCCCAAACGTTCCCACAGCTCTTCGGCCAGGTGAGGCGCCGTGGGGCTAAGTAGAATCACGAACCTCTGCCAAACCGAGAGCGGGAGTTCGCCTGCACCCCCGACTTCGTTGAGGAAGATCATCAGGGCACTGATAGCTGTGTTGAACGCCAAGGCTTGGGTATCGAGAGTGACCTTCTTGATGGTGCGGTGTAGCACCTTGAGCTGCTCTTTGGTGGGCTCGGCTGTGGTGAACTTCGTCTCCTCGGCAGCCCGCCAAATGCGCTGTAGGAAGCGGTGAACTCCCACCACCCCGTTGCTGTTCCAAGGCTTGGCATCTTGTAGCGGACCCATGAACATTTCGTAGGCGCGCAAGGTGTCGGCCCCGAAGTCACGGACAATTTCGTCGGGGTTGACCACGTTGCCTAGGCTCTTGGACATTTTCTGCCCGTTCTCCCCCAGAATCATCCCCTGATTCACGAGTCGCTGAAAGGGTTCCTTGGTGCTAACCAAACCTAGGTCGAACAGGACTTTGTGCCAAAATCGGCTGTAAAGCAGGTGCAGGACGGCGTGCTCGGCGCCGCCAACATAGAGGTCAACGTTGCCCCAGTAATCAAGCTTTGCCTTGTCGGCAAAAACATTCTTGTTTGCAGGGTCAATGTAGCGTAGGTAGTACCAGCAACTGCCTGCCCACTGGGGCATGGTGTTGGTCTCACGTTTTGCGGGGCCCCCGCACTCGGGGCAAGTGGTGTTGACCCAGCCCTCGATGGCAGCCAATGGGCTTTCGCCGGTGCCGGTAGGCGTGTAGCTCTTCACATCGGGGAGCAGAAGCGGAAGTTGATCATCGCGCAGGGGTACAATGCCGCACTTGGCACAGTGGACTACAGGAATCGGCTCACCCCAGTAGCGCTGGCGACTAAAAATCCAGTCACGCAGTTTGTAGTTGACAGCCTTTTTACCCAAGGCCCTGCTTTCCAGCCAGGCGGTGATCTGCCTCTTGAAGTCCTCACTCTCCCAACCTGTGAACTCCCCGGAATTGACGGCCATGCCGGGCCCCGTATAGCAGGCTTTGAGTCCACCTGCGGTGGCCTTCCCGCCGGGAGCTATCACCTCGATGACGGGAAGGCTGAACTTTTGGGCAAAAGCCCAGTCTCGCTCATCGTGGGCCGGCACGGCCATGATGGCCCCGAAGCCATAGTTGGCCAGCACATAATCGCCGATCCAAATGGGCACCTTGGCACCGTTGACCGGGTTGATGGCGTAGGCTCCTGTAAAAACCCCTGATTTTTCCTTGTTGAGTTCGGTGCGTTCCAAGTCGCTCTTGAGGCGGGCCTGCTTCTGGTAATTTTCAACCGCTTGTTTTTGCCCGGGCGTAGTAAGCTGATCAACCAGTGCGTGGTCAGGGGCGAGCACCATGTAGGTTACCCCAAACAGAGTGTCGGGACGAGTAGTGTAGATTTGGATCATGGGTGGCTGCTGGGGTGAGGGGCTCCCGTCAGCGGAGGCTGCAACCGCAAAGCTAACGTTGGCGCCCTCGCTGCGGCCGATCCAATTGCGCTGCATAAGCTTGATGCTTTCAGACCATTCAACTTCCACCAAGTCGTCTTCCAGCCTGTCGGCATAAGCGGTGATCTTAAGAACCCACTGGCGCAAGTTGCGCCGTTCCACCGCAGCTCCACAGCGGTCGCAGTTCCCGTTGTCGACCTCTTCGTTGGCAAGCCCGGTGAGGCAGCTCGGGCACCAGTTGATGGGCATCATGGCTTCGTAGGCCAGCCCCATGCGGAACAATTTCAGGAAGATCCACTGGGTCCAGTGGTAGTAATCTACCGTGTGGGTGCTGATTTCCCGGTCCCAATCGTAGCTGAATCCCAGGCTTTTGATCTGGCGACGAAAGGTTTCAATATTGGCCTCGGTGGTTGCCAGCGGATGAGTTCCCGTCTTGATGGCATAGTTTTCCGCCGGCAGACCGAAGCTATCGAAGCCCATGGGGTGGAGCACATTGAAGCCTCGGTGGCGCTGAAAGCGGCACCAGATGTCGGTGGCCGTGTAGCCTTCGGGGTGGCCGACGTGGAGGCCCGAACCCGAGGGGTAAGGAAACATATCGAGCACATAGAGCCGCTTGTCGGCCGGAAAACTCGGGTCTTCCACGGCGCGAAAGGTCTTTTCAGCAGCCCAGCGGGCCTGCCACTTAGGTTCAATCTCGGTATGCGGATACTTGCTCATGGCGGTGAGGATAGCGGGATTGGGCTGGGTCAATCAAGCCGAATGGACGACTTCCCTGTCTGGTTGAGGAAGGAGTATTTTAAACAGGTGTCTGACCTCGACTCGCTCAAGAAAGCCTACCGAAAGGCCGCGCTGGAACTCCACCCAGACCACAACCCCGACCCTGTGGCACACCACAGGTTTCGCAAGCTGACCGACGATTACCAGCATCAACTGAAGTTCTTCCAGGCGGCAGCGGACTTCCGGCGGTTGCGGACCCCGCGCGCCAACGACTTGACTGCGGAGGAACAATTGAGGCTGCTTCAGAATGACTGGAGGAAAGCCCTTGCGCGCTGGAACGAGGACGAAGCAGCCCAAGTCGTGAGGGGCCTTCCCCGTCGGGTATGGGCACTGGCAGCGCTTGCCTCCGAAGACTGCAGCATGTCTGCGCTGCGTTCGCAACGGGAGGCGTGGGCGCTCGTGACTCAACCGACCCGCTCTCGTGACTGAATCGGTCAACGAAGGTCAACGGTACCGACATTCTATTAGGGAAGCTGCAAGTGAGAAACTTGACGACTGCTCCGCGGCGCCATATTCTGAATTACGGTTCACTATGCCCAAAATCATTCCTGACCTGTCAAACCGGATTCTCGAAGCCGCCTCCCATCACTTTAAGGCTAAGGGTTATGAGGCCACCGACATGAAATCGCTGGCGGTTGAACTTGGTATCAGTGTCGGGGCGTTGTACAATTACCACCCCTCCAAGCCCGAGCTGTTTGTCGCGGTAGCAGCGCGCTGGAAAGCCGATTTGACCAGCCGCCTTCTCGAAAACCTAGCTTCGCCGTATCCTGCCGACCAGCGTTTGCGTAGCACTTTGATGATGCTCTACGAGAACATGGAGGCCTTTACTGGTATCTGGCGGGAGTTTCTGAGCACGGGTGAGCGCTTTGCCCATGACTCGCCTCAAAATCAGGGATTTCGCCGAGACAACAAGGAGCTCAACCAGCGGCTGCAGGCCCTGTTCCAAGAAGTTTGGGCCCAACGCCCTGAGGCTTTGTCCCTCGTGAAAGATCCACAGGATCGTCTGGCTCAAATTGTGACCGGTAGTATCATGCAGCTGGTCATGAACGGGCACGATGATCATCCCGGTACGCGTGCTTTCGTGGAGCTTTGGGTAGATTTTCTGGCGCCGGCGCCACCCCAGTGAAGGGCCCCTTCGCTCTATTTCCCCGCAACACCCGCAACAGCCTCCGTCTAGAACCGATGTGGGCGCTCTTTGGTGGGGTTATTTTCTACTTTGCCCCACTTTACATGAAGGCAGTGGGCCTCACGGAGCTGGAAATGGGCGTACTCACCTCGGTGGGACTGTTCGCCTCGTTCTTTTTTCTGATTTTGGCGGGCCCTGTCACCAACAAGTATGGACGGCACCTCACCTGCCTGGTGTGGGATGTGGTGAGCTGGACGGCCAGCATGCTGCTATGGGCGTTTGCGCAAAACTACCTATGGTTCTTGGTTGCGGTGCTGTTCAACTCGGCTGCCAGGGTCACGATGGTTTCCTGGAGCCTTTTGGTCACCGAAGATGCACCCCCGCAACAGCAAGTAGGTATCTTCGCCTGGGTTACCGTGCTGGGACAACTGGGAGGAATACTTTCGCTCGGTGCAGGTCTACTGCTCGATATTTTCGGTGTCATACCAACTATGCGTGCCACCTATGGCCTAGCGGCAATCTTCATGACCAGCATGTTTGTTATTCGGTACTTTTTCACCCAGGAAACTGAAAACGGAGTAAGGGTACAGGAACTTTCCCGCCGTACCTCGCTGGCGAGACTAGTATTCGAACAGGGACGAAGCCTTCTGCATGCGGCCAAAGACGGCCATTTTTCCGTGCTCGCCCTAGTGTTTATTCTCAACATGGCGGTTCAATCCTTCACGTTTTTCCAGATTCTGCGGTTGCGTGAGACTTTGGGGTACACCAACACCGAACTTGCTATCATCCCGGCGGTGAACAGTCTTCTTACACTTTTGCTCTTTGGTGTCGTGATTCCCAGGGTGCCGGCTCAAGCCGAGCGACTGGGATTAGCGGTGGCCTTTCTGCTCTGCGCCGCGAGCGGCCTGGCCTTTCTCTTCCTCAGCTCGGGGATGTTGGTCGTTGTGTTGATTGTTCAGGGTCTCGGTGCGGCCGCCTATGTGCTTTTGGCCACCTACCGCGATACCGTGTTTATGAACAGCGTGCCCGAGGCGAAAAAGGCCGAACTCTATAGCTTGCTCCACATGATTTCTATGGTGGCGTCGATTCCCACGGGAGTGCTGGCTGGCTGGCTTTATACCCTTAATCCGCTTGTGACTTTCGGAGCGGTCGCGGCGCTGTTTGCTCTGGGTTTCTTGGCCTCTTTGAGCCTCATGCGACAAGACTCCTCCAATGCTCCTGCAGTCTAAGTCCTACCCCTTCGCTTGGTGATTGTCACCTCGAATTGGTGTATGATGGGGCATGAGAACCATAGACGTAGGCCCGAATGCTCTTTCAGTTTCCGAAATTTCCTTAGGATGCATGCGCATAGACCAACTAGAACCTTCAGCTGTCGACAAGCTGATCTCGGCGTCAATCGACGTGGGAATCAACTTCTTCGATCATGCCGATATCTATGGCAAAGGCAAGTGCGAAGAGGTATTTGCCGCCAGCGTGAAACGCCTCGGCCTGAAAAGGGATAGCCTTATTCTGCAGAGCAAATGTGGAATCAGGCAAGACGTTGTAACGTTTGACTTCAGTAAGAAGCACATCCTGGCTTCTGTGGATGGAATCTTAAAGCGGTTGCAGGTCGACTACCTCGATGTGCTGTTGTTGCACCGTCCCGATGCCCTCATGGAACCCCACGAGGTGGCCGAGGCCTTTGGCAATCTTTTAGCCAGCGGCAAGGTTCGCAACTTCGGCGTGAGCAACCAGAACCCCACGCTTATGGAACTTCTGCAGAGAGCGCTTCCGATGAAGCTCCTGTTCAATCAGCTTCAGCTGAGTGTGGCGTTTACCCCCTTGATCGACGGTAATATTCACATGAACAACAAGGATGACGCAGCGGTGATGCGCGACGGGGGCGCCCTCGATTATTGCCAGCTCAAGGGTATCACCGTGCAGGCTTGGTCGCCGTTCCAATTCGGATTTTTCGAAGGTGCCTTCCTTGGTAACGCAAAGTTTCCTGAGCTCAACAAGGTCATCGACCGTATTGCTTCCGACCACAAGGTCACCAACACAGCCATCGCTGTGGCCTGGATCAGCCGGCACCCCGCGCGCATCCAAACCATTCTGGGAACCACTACGCCTCAACGCGTGCTCGACAGCGCTCAGAGCCAGAGTTTCCAGCTCACCCGGGAGCAGTGGTATGAGATCTATCGCGCGGCTGGCAATGTACTACCGTAATTCGGCCTCTGGTGTTGGACGCGTAATGATCACTTTACGCTGGAATCTCACCCTTTTGGCGTCGCCATCGGCTTGCTGAGGTACTCGCGTACATCCCAGTACGCCTGCGTTCCTCGCCTCGCCGGTGGCCTAGCCAAAAGGTCGATCTACCAGTCAGAGGCCGAATTACAAGGCCTTTGAGTGTAATTCGGCCTCTGGTGTTGGACGCGTAGTGAGGCCTGGACGCGGGGGGCGCAGAAGAAGGTACAACACCACCAAGCTAGCAAGCTCTGCCACAATGGAGAGCGCACACAGCCCTACCACCGACACGTCGTAGAGCAATCCCATGCTCACTCCCGAGGCCAGAAGCGCGACACCGTTGATGGTGTTGAAAATGCCATAACCTGTGCCCCTTTTTTTAAGTGGGGTCAGGTCGGCAATTCCTGCCTTCAGAATGGTTTCCTGAATGCCCAGCGAGAAACCAAACAGAACGATGGACGCAACTACGAAGGGCGTGGTGGATCCCAGAAAGCCAAGAAGGGTGAGGGGAATCGAGAGCAGGGGCACCGCGTAGAGCACCTTCAGGCCATGGCGGTCGTAGAGCAACCCTACCGCAAAGGCCGCCACCGCGTTGGCGGCCATGGCCACAGCATACCAGAGCGGAACTTCCGCATCGGTGAGCAAGTGGGTCTTGAGGGCATGAAACGACAGCAGTGTAAAGTTGACAAACCCCATCCCCACGAGAAGCGTGAACAGGCTGTAGATCCAGAACGTGCGGGTCAGCGCCTCAGTTGCGGGTTTGGAAGCTTCGGAAAAGGTGCCTCCTAGTTCTTCTTCGAGCTTTTCCGGATGGGGGACGGCCCTCTGCCCCAAGAAGGCTGCTACCAACACCAGAACCAAAGGCACCCAGAGCAAAGCGTACGCCTGCTGATAGCTCACCAAACCCTGAAAGGTGTTACCTAAAACTCCCGAGAGCACCAAACTCATCACCAGCGGCCCCAAAATGGCTCCCGTTTGGTCCATTACCTTGTGAATTGCGAAGCCGCGGCCCGTGCCTACTCTCCTGGCAGCCATCGAGAGCAGAGTGTCTTTGGCGGGAGCCCGCACGGCCTTGGAGGCCCTTTCGATAACAATGAACAAGGCCGCGACTTGCCAGGTACCGGCCAGCATCATCAGCGGTACGGCTGCCACCATCATGTAGCCAGCGAGGGTGAAACCCCAGTAACTCCGTGTGCGGTCGATCAGCGAACCGGTGAGCAAACGCAAGGCGTACCCAAGGAACTCGGCGGTTCCGGCAATAAGCCCCACCAGCGCAGCGTCGGCCCCGAGCACTCCCAGCAGCGGCCCGTTCAAACTCCGCCCCGCTTGGTACACCAGATCGCTAAATAGGCTGATGAGGCCAAACATCACAATGAGCAGCATGGCACGTTTGTAGCCTGGTTGACTCTTGTCGAGCCCAGAATTAGCGGTCAAAGAAAGGCCTTGAAGTGGAAACCTAGGCTCTTGGCCACCCCTTGGTGCACCGTGGTGCCCTTGTACAGGTTGAGGCCCTTGGCCAGATCAGGGTAGCGGCGGACGCTGGCCTCAAGACCTTCATCGGCGATGCGCAGCCCATACTTCAAGGTAGCCGAAGTGAGGGCCACGGTACTGGTAAACGGCACCGAACCGGGCATGTTGGTAACACAGTAGTGCACTACGCCTTCTTCCAGGTAAGTAGGGTCGTTCTGTGTTGTCGGCCGGCTGGTTTCGGCCAGGCCTCCCTGATCGATGGCAACATCGACGAGCACACTTCCGGAACGCATCAGACGCAAATGTTCGCGGCGAAGAAGTTTAGGTGCCGTTTCTCCGTGCACAAGAATAGCCCCTATGATCACATCGGAGGTTTTAAGAATCTCCTCGATGTTATGGTCGTTGGAATACAGGGTATCGACACGGCTCCCAAAAAGGTCGTCAAGAAACGCCAGCCGACGGGCATCGACGTCGAGCACCGTCACCTTGGCCCCGATGCCGGTGGCGATTTTGCAGGCGTTGAGGCCAACCACCCCGCCCCCGATGATGGAAACATGCCCACGGGGCACCCCCGGAACCCCGCCAAGCAGGATACCGCGCCCGCCAAAGGCTTTTTCAAGGTACTTAGCCCCTTGTTGTACCGCCAGGCGGCCTGCAATTTCGCTCATGGGAGTCAGACAAGGCAGGGAACGATCGGGGGTCTCGATGGTCTCATAGGCCACCGCGCGCACACCGCGCTCGAGCAGCGCCTCAGTGAGGTCGTGGTCTGCGGCAAGATGTAGGTAGGTGAACAGGATCTGGTCTTTTCGAATCGCCTTGAGCTCGTCACCCACGGGCTCTTTCACCTTGACGATCATCTCGGCGGTGGCCCACACCTCAGCGGCATCCTGAAGTATTTGGGCACCGGCCAGCACGTACTCGGTGTCGGTGTAGCCCGATCCCAGGCCTGCCCCCGCTTCTACCAACACCCGATGGCCCCGTGACACGTAAACTTTGACATTGGATGGGGTAAGCCCAACCCGGTATTCGTGAGTTTTGAGTTCTTTGAGGGTTCCAAGAATCATAATGCTTTCATTCTAGCTGAGAACCGACCAAAAGAACACGACCTGAGGCTTGACGAACAGTTTAGGTATGACTAAACTATCGAAGTGATTCCTTTAGTCCAAACAAAAAAAGTCTTGTCAGAATCGCAGGAAGACTACCTCAAGCAGATTTACCTGCTCACCGAAGAGGCACTCCTCGCGGGAACTCAAGCCCTGGCCGATAAACTGGGCGTGGCGCCGGCCTCGGTGACCGTGATGGTGCAGAAGCTGGCCGAGCTGGATTTGGTGCATTACGAGCAGTACAAGGGTGTGAAGCTTTCCGAAAACGGTACTCGGGCGGCGCTTGAAATTTTGCGTCACCACCGCTTGCTAGAAAGCTTTTTGCAAAAGGCCTTGGGCTACAGCTGGGACGAGGTACACGAAGAGGCCGAGAAGCTGGAACACTACATCAGCGAGCGCTTTGAGTCGCGAATGGCCGATTGGCTCGGGCATCCGTCCCACGATCCCCATGGCGACCCTATTCCCGACGCGGCTTTGGTATTGCCCGAGGCGGGCCAGAGGGTCCGACTGGTCGATCAGGAAGTGGGATTTCAAGGTTCCATTGTGCGGGTGTCTACGCAAGATGCCGACGAATTGAACTTGTTCCGCCAGTTGGGCCTCATTCCGGGTAATCCCGTAGAACTCACCCAGGCGGGCTTGGAAGCCGTCAGGGTACGCGGGAAGAATGGGATTTTCCTCATGCCTCTCGATCTGGGGTCCAAACTTCAGGTGGTTGTATCACCGCGACTTGGAGAACGAGAGTGAGCCCCCGCGAGGACAAGTTCCAGATTCGGGCTGCCCAAGCGCTTGACGACCCGCGTTTTCGTTGGAAACAACTTTTACCCTTTCTGGGACCGGCGTTTCTGGCCAGTGTTGCCTACATGGACCCAGGGAACTTCGCCACTAACATCTCTGGAGGCGCCCAATACGGCTATTCGTTGCTTTGGGTGATTCTGGCGGCGAACCTCGCCGCCATGTTCATCCAGTACCTCTCGGCAAAACTCGGAGTTGTAACAGGTAAGAACCTTCCTGAACTGATCCGAGAGCGCTTTTCCAAACCCGCCACCTATTTGTTCTGGGTGCAGGGCGAGCTCATTGCGATGGCCACCGACTTGGCGGAGTTTCTCGGGGCAGCTCTGGCCCTGCATCTTCTTACGGGAATACCGCTCCTGTGGGGCGCGGTGTTGGCGGGCGTGATCTCTTTTCTGCTTTTGGGGCTCCAAAACTGGGGCTTTCGGCCTCTGGAGGCGGCAATCACGGCCTTTGTGGGCGTCATAGCCGTTTGCTACGTCATTGAGTTTTTTCTCGCTCGTCCCGACCCAAGGTTGTGGATGGGTTTTATACCGGGGTTCAAAGACGCCGGGATGTTGTATATCGCCGTAGGGATTCTGGGCGCCACAGTGATGCCCCATGTGATTTATCTGCATTCGGCGCTCACCCAACACCGCATTCCGACCACAACGCCGCAAGCCAAACGCAAAATGCTGCTGTTTACCAAAATTGAGGTTGTTTTTGCGTTGGGAGTTGCTGGGCTGATCAATCTCGCCATGCTGGCCGCGGCTGCGGGCGCCTTTTACGGCAAGGGAGGCAACGATTCCGGCGACCTGACGGTAGCCTACCAAACCCTAGTACCGCTCTTGGGCCCGCTGGCCGCTTCGGCGTTTGCCGTGGCCCTGCTTTCCTCCGGCCTCTCGTCGTCTACTGTGGGAACACTGTCAGGCCAAGTCATCATGCAAGGTTTTGTGAACTTCCGCATTCCCATCTGGGTGAGAAGAACGGTGACTATGGCACCGGCCTTCGTGGTCATCCTCCTCGGAGCCGACCCAACCCAGGCACTGGTGTTGAGCCAGGTCATCCTGAGCTTTGGGATTCCTTTCGCCTTGATTCCGCTGCTTAGTTTTGCCGGCAACCCGCAAATCATGGGAGAGCACGCCAATTCGGTACCGGTCCGCGTCGTTGGGGGCGCGGTGACCACGGTGATTATTGCGCTCAACCTCTGGCTGCTGGTTCAGCTGCTGTTTCCTGGGGCAACCTAATCACAAACTCGGTACCAGATTCCTCGGTGCTTGTGACGCCCACGCTGCCCGAGTGCATTTCAACCAGAGCTTTTACGATGGACAAGCCCAGTCCGTAACCTTTTTCCCTCATGGTAGAACGGCTCCGCCAAAAGCGGTCGAAAACCTGCGGAAGTTCTTCCTTTGGAATCACTGAGCCACGGTCGTGCACCCGCAGAACAATCTGGTTGTCGTCGCACTGGCCCGTCAAGGTGACGAGGGTTTGGGGAAGTGCATATTTGATGGCGTTGTCGAGCAGGTTGAGCAGTGCCTGCTCGAGTTTAAAACGGTCTGCCGTGAGTTCCAAGTCGGCCGGGCACGAAAGATCCAAAACGACATGGCGGGAATCAGCAAGCTTTTCCACTTGGTCGAGCAAAGTTTTGAGACAATCATGCAGACCGAAACGAGCCGGTTCGAAGTGCATTTCCTGCGCATCAAACCGTGCCAGCTTGAGAAGGTTCTCGACAATCGAGGCCATGCGTTCCACTTCCTCGAGAGAACTGGCAAGTATGTACTGATAGTCCTTCGTGGTGCGGCTCTTTTTGAGGGAAACTTCCAGCTCGCCGCGCATCACCGCAAGGGGCGTTTTCATCTGATGACTGAGGTCTTCAAACACCCGGCGCTGCTGGTCGAAGTTCACCTCTATACGCGTCATGAGGGCGTTGAAAGCCAACGAAAGGTCACGTGTCTCGGTTTCATGGAACTCATTCGGGTCGAAGGGTTCCCGCAGGGTGCCGGCTGTGTCGCGCAGACCTTCCATAAACCGGCCTACTCCGCGCAGCGAGCGCTTGATCAGGCCAAACTCCAGCAAGGCACCAGCCACCAGAAACAGCGGAAGCAGAATCCAAATCACCGTGGTCAGGGCAGAAAGTGGTTCCTCGATTTTCCGGTTTTCAAGCGCTGTCTGGATAATGTAGTCCTGACGCCGGGTCGAGACGTAACTCATCAGGCTTTCAACCCACACGTCAAAGCCCACAAAGTTCTGAATGGTCGTGTTTTGGATAATCGTGCGGTCCTTCTGCAATTGAGTCAGAAACTCCTTGCTGATGCGAACCTCTTCCAAATCCTTGCGGTTGGTGGCGATGAGGGTACCATCGGCCTTGTAGACCCGCACGATGAGACCCACCAGAAGGTTTGAGTTTGTACTGGAATTGATCCAGTCCTTGGCAGCCTGAGTGAAGTTCTGTTCAGTTTCCACCGTGCGCTTATAAAACAGCCAATACACGTTGATAGAGTCTTCCAAGCCCTGGGTCTTGGCACGCAAAAGGTTGTCGGTATCGAGGTATAGCACTCCCTGAAACCGGTTGATAACAAAGCCTGAAAACACAGTCATCACGATGAGAAGCACCAGGGTCAGTTGCCAGGTCAGGGTGAAGCGGATGCTCCTATTCTTGGCCAAGCGTATACCCGCTGCCCCTTACCGTCTGGATAAGCTTGAGATCAAACCCGTGGTCGATTTTTTTTCGCAGGCGATTAATGTGAACGTCGATCACGTTGGTGGTGGTGTCAAAATGGATGTCCCAAACCTTCTCGCTGATCTCCATGCGGCTGAGCACCTTTCCGGAGTTTTCCATTAGGAACTGCAGGAGGGCAAACTCTTTGGTCGAAAGGTCGATCACTTGGCCTGCTCGCTCTACCCGCCGCTGTTTGGTATCGAGAATAAGGTCGCTCAGGCGCAAGCTGGTGTCCGCGCGTTGCTCGGCCTTACGAATAAGCGACCGGCACCGCGCCAAAAACTCTTCAAACGCAAAGGGCTTGGTTAGGTAATCATCGGCCCCCAAATCGAGGCCCAAAACCTTATCGTTCACGCCATCACGGGCTGTGAGGAAAATAATGGGCACCTGCCTGCCCTTGGCTCTCAGCTGCCGGCAGACATCCAGACCATCGAGGTCAGGGAGCATGATATCGAGCACGATGAGGTCCCAGGGACGGCCGGCAGCCGTTCCTGTGAGGGCCATTTCGAGGCCAGCTCTGCCGTCCTGGGCCCAGTCAACATGATAGCCTTCCTCAGAGAGGCCTTTCTGCACAAAACTGGCAATCTTGGCCTCGTCTTCGACAACAAGGATATTGTGAGTCATAGGGTCAGTTTGGGCGCCACCAAAGCGCTTGTCAACGTGGGGAGACACAAGGGTTTAGCGTTTACAACCAATTGCGTGGATTCGCGAGAACAATTATGGTGTTAGCCCGATGATCTATCGCGCCATTGTACTTCTCTTATGCTTTGCCGCCGGGCTAGCTGGTCTACCTGCGCCGGTTTCTGTGAACCTCAACGAGGTCTGGGGTTACCTCGATTCTGGCGACCGAGGGGCCTTGAACCCTGACCTGCCCCTCACCGATGTGGCGGTGTTTGCGGCTTCGATCAACAGCAAGGGCCAACTTGTGGCGGTTCCAGCTCCGTTCTCGGCCGAGAGTTCCTCGGCCAGGGCTCACCTCGTTGTTGCCGAACTTGGCAACATGGCGCTCACCCACTTTGTCCTCGATCCCGTTTATCCGCTTCGGGATCGACTGGTTACCGATATCGCCGCGGCTTCCAAGCCTTTTGACGGTGTGCAGATCGACTTCGAAGCTGTTGCAAGGTACGACAAGGAAAACTACCTGGAGTTCCTTACGCGCCTGAAACACGCCTTAGGCTCCAAAATGCTCAGTGTGGCGGTTCCCGCCCGCTGGAAGGCCGTCGACGATGCCCAAGACTACACCAGCCTTGCCCGCATTGCCGACAGGTTGGTAATCATGGCCTACGACGAGCACTGGAGCACCAGCGCTCCTGGAGCCATTGCGTCTGTGACCTGGGGTTCCAAGGTCGCGGCCTATGCGCTGGCCACTCTTGGCCGCACCAGGACCGTTTTAGGACTGCCCTTTTATGGCAGGGCCTGGGGCGATGCCAACCCGGCGGGAGGTTATCGGTTTTCAGGCGTAGAGCGCGTGCGGGGGGAAACCGAAGCTCAAATAGAACGCGATGCAGGGGGAGTTCCCTCGTTCCGGTTCACCCGGAACATTGCCTACACCATGTGGTACGAAGATTCCGTTTCGCTTGAGGTCAAGGCCAGCCTTTATCTGGGCATGGGAATCACCAAACTGGCGTTCTGGAGGCTGGGCCAGGAAGACAAGACCGTCTGGAGCGTCGTGAAAAAAAAACTGGCAGGCCCTTCCCTCGTAGACCTGCCCCGCTATCTGCTCCGGTTAACACCTGCGGAGTAAGGCAACTATCGTTTCACGCGGCGAGTGGCCACATCGAAAATGACCGCGAGAGCCAGAACTCCTCCGCGGATAATGTACTGGAGCGACTCATCGACGCCCATCAGGTTCATACCGTTGCGCAGCGACATATAGACGATGGCGCCCACGACGGAACCGGTGACCTTACCGACGCCGCCGGCGGCAGAAACGCCACCAATGTAGGCGGCTGCGATGGCGTCGAGTTCGAGCATGGCTCCCGCCGAGGGCCCAGCCGACTGGAGGCGCGAAGCGAGGAGAATGCCCGAAACCGCAGTGAGAAGACCCATCGAACCAAAAACCAACATGGTTACCTTGCTGACGCTGATACCCGAGAGCTCTGCCGCCTCAGGGTTACCGCCAATGGCGTAAATGTGGCGACCAATCACGGTCTGCCGGGTAATCCAGTCGTAAACACCAACCACAGCGAGCATGATCACGATGGTCCAGCCCATGCCGTTGTTGGCGGCTAGGGTCCAAGTGACATACCCAATCGCGATCGAGATGAGGGCCAGCTTGATGATCTGCATGTCGAGAGGAATCA
The DNA here is from genome assembly GCA_947478845.1 of Spirochaetales bacterium. Lineage (GTDB taxonomy): Bacteria > Spirochaetota > Spirochaetia > JABEVK01 > JABEVK01 > JAIFLN01. The sequence continues at coordinate 84,126 of CANJXC010000005.1, forward strand.
CCTCGAAGTTGTACGACTTTTTTATCTTGCGGGCCCGGATGTCTGCCCAGATGAACCAGAGAATAGCCGCAACGCCAATCGTTAGCGTGAGGATGTGCAATCCCGGAAGCAGAGCGTCTTTGGGAAGGAAGTCAGGAATCTTGCCGTTGCTGAGCGCCACAAAAGTCTCGTCCTTGATGTTGAGCGTACCGGTAGACGTTGTCGAGCGCAGCAAAAGCCCCCGGTAGATGAGCCAACCGGCGAGCGAGGCCACAAACGACGGAATACCGAGCTTGGCCACAGGTAAGGCCGTCAGAAGGCCGGCTAACACGCCAATGACCAAGACAGCTGGAATGACCAGCCAAACCGGAAGGTGCAAAGTTGTCAGTCCGATAGCAGCAATGGCACCCAAAAAGCCGGCCAAGAAGCCAACCGAAAGGTCGATGTGCCTAATGACGATCACGAGGGTCATTCCCACAGCCAAGACCGCGATGTAGCCGGTCTGGTTCATCAGGTTGGCGATGTTGCCGGGTTGTAGGAACAACCCACCGGTGGTGATTTCGAAAATCAGCATGATCACAGCCAGCGCGATATACATGCCGTACTCGCGGATGTTCTGATTCAGGGCTTTTTGTAGGTCGTGGACGGTCATTTTGGGGTTTACTCCTAGAGATCTGCGGTTATTGTGTGGCCATGTGCATGATTTTTTCTTGGGTGGCCTCAGAGCGGGACAACTCTCCTGCGATGCGCCCGGCAGAGACGACGTAGATGCGGTCGCTCATGCCCAGCACTTCGGGAAGCTCTGAAGAGATCATGATGATGCTCATACCTTGTTCTACAAGGCGATTCATGATGGTGTAGATCTCAAACTTGGCACCAACATCGATGCCACGGGACGGCTCATCGAGGATGAGCACTTCAGGTTCGACGAACAACCACTTGGCGATGGAAACCTTTTGCTGATTCCCACCCGAAAGGTTGCTGACCCTCTGCTCCACACTAGGGGTCTTAATGTTGAGACTGGTTTTGAACTCGTTGGCAAACTTGACCTCAAGGTTCTGATCGGTGACCCCGCGACTGGAAATCCTCTCGAGTTTGGCCAAGCTGATATTGGATTTGATATCCTGGATCAGGATAAGACCGTTTCCTTTGCGGTCCTCAGATGCATAGGCAAGCTTGGCGGCGATGGCGTCTCGGGGACTCTTGAACTCAACCTTTTTGCCCTTAATGAGCAACTCCCCCTGAAGGTGGTAGCGGTCGGGGTTGCCAAAAATGCTCTTGGCCAATTCGGTCCGTCCGGAGCCCATCAGCCCGGCGATTCCGATTATCTCTCCTTTGTGCAGTTTCAGGTTCATTTCCTTGAGCACGGTCCGGCCGAGTTTGGGGTCGTAGCCGTTCCAGTTCTTGATCTCGAGGACCACGACAGGTTCTACCGCGTGGCTGCGTGGAGGATAAATATTGTTGATCTCCCGACCGACCATGTTCTTGATCAGATTGGCCTCAGACACATCACCACTTTTGGAGTCCAGAGTGCAAATCGTCTGCCCGTCGCGTAGAACCGTAACGGTGTCGGCGATGTGAATCACCTCTTTGAGGCGGTGAGAAATCAGCACCGAGGTGATTCCTTTCTTCTTCAGTTCAAGAATGAGCGAGAGCAGGTTCTCGGCGTCGTCCTCGTTCAGGGCGGCGGTGGGCTCGTCGAGAATCAGCAGTTTGACGTCTTTGCACAGCGCCTTGGCAATTTCCACCAACTGCTGCTGGCCAATGCCGAGGTCTTTGATCTTCATCTCGGGGTTCACCTTGAGGCGGACGGTCGCCAGCATCTCGGTGGCCTTGCGGATGGTTTCGTTCCAGTCGATGGCCAGGCCTTTGGTGATTTCTTGGCCCATCAGAATGTTCTCGTACACCGTCAACTCGGGGAACAGCGCCAACTCCTGGTAGATGATGGCAATGCCCGCGTGTTCGCTGTCGGAAATGTGGCGGAACTTCTGCACTTCACCCTGCAGCAGAATGTCGCCCTCGTAATCGCCGAACGGGTACACGCCGCTCAGCACTTTCATCAACGTCGATTTTCCGGCGCCGTTTTCACCGACCAAGCAATGAATCTCGCCTTCTTCCACGCGGAAGCTGACGTTGTTCAGGGCCCGGACGCCGGGAAAAGTCTTGGAAATTGACTTCATTTCTAGGATGGTTTTGCTCATAGAACCTCGGTAGGATTTTAATGCACGAAAGCGGTTACGACAACAGAGAGTTGGGGGACCTCAAGGCTCGAGAGCGACCCTCAAGGCGACCAGCGCCAGCACAATGGCGACGGGAGCGAAAAACCAGTTTTCCAGGCTCACACCGCTGGCCAGATTGCCCACCGCGTTGAGCACCAAGAAGCCAAAAACCAGCCACAGCCCCACCGTGGGAATCACCCGGGCCCTGTCGGTGGGCACGACGCCTGTTTTCATGAGCACCAGGGTCGCGAACCCCAAGGTGACCACCACGGCCAGCGCCTCGAGCCAATAGAAATTGGCCCGGTCGTTGATCACGATGCCGCCCCAGACAATGTCGGCCGGCAGAAGCCCCGCCACCACCAGCACGTGAAACACCAGCAAGGCCGCCAGCGCAGCGAGCAGAAGCGCCGAGGCCACCTTGGCCGGAAACACCTTGTCGAGGAAGGCTTTCATCCCTCGACCACCTTGAGGCCCAGTTCCTTGAGTTGCAGGTCTTCGACCATGGCAGGGCTCTCGTCCATGGGGCTCGCGCCGAGCGTGTTCTTGGGGAAGGCGATCACTTCGCGGATGTTCTCTTGCCCGCTCATCACCATCACGAGGCGATCGAGTCCGGGGGCGATGCCACCGTGCGGCGGGGGGCCATACTGAAAGGCCTCGAGCAGAAAACCGAAACGTTCCTTGGCGCGGGCTTCGGGGTACCCCACCGTGTTGAACAGCCTCTGCTGAATGGCCGGGTCGTGAATACGGATGGAGCCCGACGCCATTTCGAAGCCGTTGCACACCAGGTCGTAGAGGTCGCCCTTCACCGGCCCCGGGTCGGTGTCGAAGGTGTCGAGGAAGCGGGCCTGGGGCATGGTGAACATGTGGTGCGCCGGTTCCCACGCCTTCAACTCGTCATTGAACTCAAACAGCGGAAAATCGACAATCCACGCAAAGGCAAACTCGCCGGCCTTTGCCAGCCCCAGTTCGCGGCCGGCCTTGAGGCGCACAGCCCCCAGACTGGTGTTGGCCACCTTGGGCTGGTCCGCCACGAGCAGGATCACGTCGCCCACCGCCGCTTCGAGCTCTCGGAGAATGCCCTCGCTCATGGTGGCGAAGAACTTGGCCACGCCGGTGTCGAGCGTGGGTTGGCCGTCGGCGCCGGCGATGACCTTCATCGAAGCCAAACCCTTGGCACCGTATACCTTGGCGGCGTCTTCCCACTCGGCAATCTTCTTGCGGCTGGCATATTCGGCGGCACCCTTCACCACCAGCGCCTTCACGAGGCCGCCGGTCTCCAGCACGGACTCGAACGCGCTGAACCCGCTGCCGGGCACAAACACGCTGAAGTCCTTCATGGGCATGCCAAAGCGCAGGTCGGGCTTGTCGCTGCCGTACAGCTCCATGGCGGTGTCGTAGGCCAGGCGCGGGAACGGGGTCTTGAGGTCGTACCCGATGCCGTCGGAGAACACCTTCGCCATCAGGCCTTCCATCATGGAATAGATATCCTCTGCGGTCACAAAACTCATTTCAATATCGATCTGGGTAAACTCCGGCTGACGGTCTACCCTCGGATCCTCGTCGCGGTAGCAACGAGCAATTTGAAAGTACTTGTCCATGCCGCCCACCATCAGAAGCTGCTTATACAGCTGGGGGCTTTGAGGAAGGGCATAAAACTTACCCTGGTTGACCCGACTGGGAACCAAAAAGTCACGCGCGCCTTCGGGGGTACTCTTGATGAGCGTCGGCGTCTCAATTTCGAGGAAACCTAATCCATGCAGATACTGTCGGGTAGACCAAGTGACTTTATCGCGGAGAATCAAACGGTCCTTCATGCCGGTGGAACGCAGATCGAGGTAACGGTATTGCAACCGCAGCGTCTCGTTGGCCTTGTTGTCGTCCTCTGTAGGGAAGGGTAGCGTCGGAGCGCTGGAAAGCACCTGGACCTCACGGGCCACCACCTCCACCTCGCCGGTAGTCATTTTTGGGTTTCGCATGGTTTCGGGGCGGGCCTTCACAGTGCCAGACACCGCGAGGCAGAACTCACTCTTGAGGCAGCTCACCTGCTCGAGCAGACCAGCAGGAGAACGTTCGTCGATGACAACCTGCGTGGTTCCGTAGCGGTCGCGCAGCGTAATGAAAGCCACGCCACCCTGATTGCGGAAACGATGGACCCAGCCATTGAGAACAACTGTTGCCTCCCTGTTGGACAGGGTCAATTCACCGCAGGTGAACGTTCGTTGGGGGAATACCATAGCCCAAAGCTTAGCATGGTTGGCTTTTTGAGAGAAGTCGCCCGAAGTTCAGCCAAGACGAATCGACAGTCGCTGAGTGACGATAATACCAGCTTTTGATAGACAATAGAGGTCAATAATAGCCAATATTGGACAACTTTTCATTTCTCATCAAACTTTAACGTTTTTATTGACAAAATTGACAACCCATGCATTGACGCTTCTCGAAGCGCGAACGTACCTTGAGTTTAAACCGAAGGAGGTTTTCCTTGAACACACACTTGTTCGACCCCACTGAGTTTGCCGGGGCCCACACCGAAGACTTGCTTCATCATGTTGAGGAGCACAAATACTGGACCAACCAGTCGATTCCCCATGAAATCACCTTTGAGGAAGCCCTCGACTCATGGAACCAACTCGTTTACGCCCCGCTTTCCGATGCTATCCGCGACTTCCAATTGGATCTCGCCTTCCCTGAAGCGGGTCACGGTGAACTCTACCTGTGGGTAAGCCGACATTGGCACTACATGAAGCAAAACCTTAACCGCGAGGTGCTGGCACGCGAAGCCGTGCTCGACTTTGGAACTCGCTTCGGTAGGGATGCGCTTTCCCGTTTCGGCTTCTTCCTGAAAGGCCTGCGGGCCTAACTCCCGCTTGACTTCGGCTTCCCGCAACCCTAATTTCCTCATGAAGAGGTGAGGTATGAAGGTGCGCGTGGGGGCCGTTTTTGGGGCGTTGCTGTTGTTGGCGCCAACGACACAGGTTTGGGCCGCCCAATCCGAAGTGGCTGTATTTTCCGGAGGCTGTTTTTGGGGTGTTGAGGCCGTTTTTGAACGCCTCAAGGGTGTAGGTGAAGTTTTATCGGGCTACACGGGCGGAACTCTTTCCAGCCCTAGCTACGAAGCAGTGAGTTCTGGCTCTACGGGCCACGCAGAATCGGTGAAGGTTGTTTACGACCCCGCCGTGGTCAGCTACGAAACACTACTTAAAGTGTTCTTTCTGGTGGCGCACGACCCGACGCAACTGAATTATCAGGGACCGGACCACGGCACCCAGTATCGTTCGGCGCTTTGGTACACTACTCCTGCTCAAAAAACCACGGCTGAAGGGTCCATTCGCCAGCTTGAGAAAGACAAAATCTACCCGGGCAAGGTAGTGACAGAGGTAAAACCTCTGGTGAAGTTCTGGCCCGCCGAGGACTACCACCAAGACTTCATCGCCAACAACCCCACACAGGGCTACATTGTCAGGTTCGATCTTCCCAAGCTGAGGTACCTGCACAAAAACTTCCCCTCACTGGAGAAATCATGAAGAGGAGTGCACTTACTCTTGCCGCTGTTTTTGTGTCGGTTGTTGGCCTTGTAGCGCCCTTGGTTGCCCAGTCAGGACTGTGGAAAGGTCTTCCGGTGGTGGAGGCTAGTGCCAAGCTAACCTTTCCAATAACCCGAACGGACGCCGAGTGGAAGAAGCAGCTTGGCGATTTCGCCTATTTCGTGCTTCGGGAACAGGGCACCGAAAGGGCCTTTTCCAACCCGATGCACCACGAAACCCGAAAGGGCACCTTTTATTCCGCAGCTACCGGCCAACCCTTGTTCCGCTCTGAGGCAAAGTTTGATTCCGGCACCGGCTGGCCGAGTTTCAGCCACCCCATACAGCAGAGCGCCGTGGTACTGCGCATCGATACCAGTTTTGGCGCGCAACGGGTGGAGGTCAGTGATTCCTCGTCCGGAAGCCACCTAGGTCATGTGTTCGACGACGGGCCGGGCAAGTCGGCAGACTTCCCCGAGGGTACCGGCCTGAGGTACTGCATGGACGCGGCGAGCCTGCTGTTTGTTCCCGACGGAGCCGCCTTGCCTTCGTTGGTCAAAGACTATCAGGCCAAGTTCAAGAAATGACCATGAACAGCAGGAACTTCTTTCCGGTCACCCTGATGCGGAAAGAGCGCGAATACGACCAAGTGTTCAGTTTCTTTTTTCAACCCGAAGAGCCGGTAGAGTTTATTCCTGGCCAATACGTCCATTTTCTGGCGCCGGCCAGCGGGCCCGGCCGGGAAAACGTGCGCCACCTGTCGATGGCTTCGATTCCCGCAGAAGGAGAGTTGCGCTTCAGCCTCGACCTGCGATCAACGAGCGATTTCAAGCGCAAACTGGCTGCGCTTCGGCCCGGAGAAAGGGCACACATCTTCCGGGTCAAGGGTGATTTCGTTCTCGGGTCGCCCCCACCTGCTCAGGTAGTCTTTATTGCAGGGGGCTTGGGAATCACACCGATCCGAGGCCTCATCCGCCAGATTGTTCACGAAAGTCTCCCCGTCGACTGGCGCCTGCTCCACGCCGCCCGTGAGGCTTGGCTCTACGAAGCTGAACTGAGTGACCTCCGAGGAACCCAACTGCGTGTCAGGCGTGAAGGCGTACCCGAAGTTCTCGACTCCTGGACTCAACAATGGCCGGCGGCACGGTACTACCTGTGCGGCTCGTCGAGGTTTGTGACCGGTCTGCGCGAGGCCCTTGCCTCCCGCCGGGTCAACGCTAACGTGGTGACGGTGGAAGACTTTGAGTAGAACTGAGCCTGATACACAGGCGAACCTCCGATGCTGACCCTCGGTGTTCCATTGGGAAGCTCCCGGGTCTACATTGCTGTGCCGTAGATTCGACTTGGAGTGAAGTATTCGGTCAGCTTCATGCCTACCGTGACGGCGCTCGAAAAGCTACCTACAGCAAAGTAGTCTACGGGCACATAGGTACCGTTAGGTATCGTGTCTCCCTCATGGGTTTTGTTACCGCTGAGGTGGTAATTCAAGTAACTTGGGGGAACCGGAAGTTCAGCCCGGACAAAACAGAGGGCATGCCCCGCGTTTGCCTTGAAAAAACTCGCCACGAACGACCGCCAGCCCCAGAACCGGAAAAACTCACAGCTCAACAAGGCAAAATCCTCACAATCGCCGCCCCCTTGAGCAAGAAAGGCGTCGGGCCGCAGTGCGATAGAGTTCGGCTGGTAATGGTAGCGCGAATAGACGTACTGCTGGAATCTTTCGATCTCACCCCAATTGAGAGACCCGGAGCCGAGGTCGAACATCGTGAAAAGTCGGACAAGCTCTGCGGTAGCCCAGGGTGTTGCAGCCAGGTATTTTTCGGCCCGTGTGGTCTTTTCGTCCTTGGAATATTGGGGTGGGGGAAGTACCGCCTTGGGTGCGGTCTTCTTGTAGGTTTCCACCTGGTCTACTGTAAAGTCATCGTAGGTAATGGAATAGGAAGTCGTGTCTATGGCTGGAATATCGATGGCCGGGATGTAGATCTCGGGCACGTCGATGGCCGGAATCTCAAAGAGTGCAGTCCTTCGGGCAGGGATGTGTATTGCCGGAAGGTGGACAGCCGGAAGGTGACGCGCGGGAACGTGAAGTTCGGGAATCACGATACTCTCCGCGTAAAGGGCCGAAAGACAGCCAAGGGCCACCAAAAGCAGAAGCGCAATAAAAGGCTTCATCGCAACTGGTTGTGTCGGAGTTTGTGCTCGGTTGCGAGCGAGTACCCCGCAACTACCGGGTGCTCATGCATAAACTGAGTCGACCAATAAATGCGGTATTTTCCGACGACGCTGAACGCCAGGATGTACACTCCGAGCTCATCGTTTTCCACTTCAGTGAGAATACCCAGCGTTTTCACATTCAGGATTTGCAGCACCTCTTCAAAGGTCATACCGTCATAAATCACATTCTCAACCGCGTTATTGGAAATCGCGATTCTTTGCAGGGCATTCTTGATGGCATCAACCTGAGTTTGGGAAACACCAAGCTGCTGGGCTTCGACACCCGGAACCAAGAACAAGGCGAAAAAAAAGGAAAAAACGAGACAGGTTTGCTTCATGAGGAGCCTCCAAACCGGAGTCTAGGCCAGCATGATGCATCAATGATGCAAAGTCTCACACGATTCAGAGGAAGTGAGTTTTTTGGCCTGAAATCGCTAGCTGACCGGCGCCACCCTAGGCTTGACGGCCGTTGGGATGCGGCAATTGGGCGGCCTTGGCCGCCACCAACGCGGAGTTCGCCACGAGCAGGGCCGTGCTGTCCCAGGTGCCATTTACCAGCGCGTTGCGTCGGCTAGGGGGCATAGACACTTTGACAACCATTGTTTGGCCAGCCCCGTGACCCGCATGGATTTCCATCTTATCGAGGTTCACCACAAACTCGGTGTCTGGGTGCTCGATGGCGAGTTTTTGCAACGCACTCACGTCTTCCTTGCTGGCAACAACGGCAGGGGTGCCGAGCATCACGCAGTTTCCGGCAAAAATTTCGGCAAAGCTTTCAGCAACAACGGCCTTGATTCCCCAGCGCACCAGAGCTTGCGGAGCGTGTTCGCGGCTCGAGCCGCAGCCAAAGTTGACGTTTCCCAACAGAATGGCCGCACCTTGGTATTCGGCCCGGTTAAAGGGATGATCTTTTTTGGTGCCGTCAGGTGCAAACCGTTCATCGTAGAAAGGGTACTCCCCCATACGACTGAAGGTTATTTCCTTGAGGTAGCGGGCGGGTATGATGCGGTCGGTATCGATATCGTCGCCCACCACGGGGACGGCTCGACCGGTAATGGTAGTGACTTTGCTCATTGGGCGGCTCCCGTAGTTACAGAAGTGTATTGGCGCACGTCGGTCACGTGGCCGGCGATGGCGGCGGCGGCCACCATGGCCGGGCTCATCAGCAGGGTGCGGCCCGTAGGACTTCCCTGCCGACCAATAAAATTGCGGTTGGAGCTTGAGGCAGAAATCTGGTCGCCCTTGAGCTGGTCGGGGTTCATAGCCAAGCACATCGAGCACCCTGCCTCGCGCCACTCAAACCCAGCGGCCAGAAACACTTTGTCGAGGCCCTCTTCCATGGCGGCCTTGCGCACCTGCATGGACCCGGGCACTACAAAGGCCTGTACCCGGGGATCGACTTTTTGGCCCAGCTCGGTGGCCGCTCGGGCAATGGAAGCAGCTGCCCGAAGGTCTTCGATACGGCCATTGGTGCAACTGCCAATGAAGGCCACGTTGATGGCAATGTCGCTCGGCTTTTGGCCCGGTTTGAGCTTCATGTGGCGGTAGGCCAGCAAAACCGATTGCTTCTCGCCCTCGTCGGCGATTTTTTCGGGGTCGGGCAGCGATTCTAGCACGCCTACACTCTGGCCAGGGGTGACGCCCCAAGTGATCATGGGTTCGATATCGGCTGCGTTGAACCGGATGACGTCGTCGTACTGGGCGTCGGCGTCGCTAGCCAAGGCCTTCCAACGACCCACGGCCACTTCCCAGTCGCTGCCCTTGGGCGCGTGCTCACGGCCTTTTAGGTAGGCAAAGGTGGTCTCGTCGGGGTTGCAGTAGCCTGCGCGCGCTCCCCCTTCGATGGCCATGTTGCACACGGTCATCCGGCCTTCCATCGTCATATCGCGGAACACGTCGCCCGAATATTCGTAGGCGTACCCGATTCCGCCCTTCACGCCGAGCTTGCCGATAATGTACAGGCTCACGTCCTTGGGGGTAACTCCGGCATTCAATTTGCCGTTGATTTCGACCTTACGGACCTTCATAGGGTCCATGCACAAGCACTGGCTGGCCAAAACGTCGCGAACCTGACTGGTGCCAATTCCAAAAGCCAAGGTGCCAAAGGCACCATGGGTGCTGGTGTGACTGTCGCCGCAGGCTATGGTCATTCCCGGTTGGGTAAGGCCCAGTTCGGGCCCTATGATGTGCACCACTCCCTGCTTCCCGCTGGCAAAGTCAAAAAAATTGACGCCAAAGGCCTTGGTGTTGCGCTCTATGGCCTGCATCATCAGCTCGGCTTCCGAGTCGGTGAAGGGCCGCTTCTGGCTTTTGGTGGGCACGATGTGGTCCATGGTGGCGAAGGTGCGGTCGGGGTAGGCCACCTTGAGCCCGCGCTCGCGGAGCATATCGAAGGCCTGAGGACTGGTCACTTCGTGCACGAGGTGCAAGCCGATGAATAGCTGGGTCTGGCCGGTGGGAAGCATCGCAACGGCGTGCGCATCCCAGATTTTGTTGTACAGGGTGTTCTTTGCCATGACACTACTCTACCGGAAGTCCGATTCTTTGGAAAGGATAGGCAATTAGGTTTTCTACGACCCCAGGCGGTAACCCAGCGGTTCCAGGTGCACCTTTTGCCCTTCGGCCTCGAAGTCCACTCCTTGGAAACGGTCGAAGTTGGCGGCGAAAAGTAGCTTTTGACCGTCATATTCGCGAAACCACGCCAGTGCTAAGGGAGAACCGGTGGGAACAATTCGGGTAGAGCCTTTGGCCAGAACCTCGCTACTGGAGGCCAACTGCAGCAGGTCGCGGTAAAACGAACGCAGACCCAGTTGCTGAGGCAACAAGCCTCCCCCGTCAAACTTGCCGCCGTTGATCCAGCGTTGAAGTTCGGGAACCGTGGCGTAATCGAACATCGTGGTGCGCCCGTCGTCACCGGAGAACCCCTGCGCGCCTAGTGCTGGCTCACCGACTTCTTGGCCGAAGTAGACGAGCTCGGCCCCCTGCCCCAGGCAAGCGCTCACCACCAACGCCGGCCGGCCCACTTCGGGATCACCGGCAAAGAAGCGGGAGGCCAGGCGCTGTTCGTCGTGATTTTCCAAAAAATTGAGAAGACGGTTTTGCAGCCCTTCCATTTGAAAATGGGTGGCGACGATTTTTCCCACGTCTGCCCTCCCCTGCACCACGTCGCGGATAGAATCGTAAAGGCCAACTTTGTCGTATAAAAGGTCGAACTTGCCCTCGTCGAGGTAACGCCCGTAGGAGTCGGGGTTGTAGGTTTCCGCGATGAACAGCAGACGGGGGTTGGTTTTTTTCACGATGGGGATTACCCAGCCCCAGAACTCGACTGGGACCATTTCGGCCATATCACAACGGAAGCCATCAACGCCCATGCGGGTCCAAAACGCCAATATTTCGGCCATGCGCAGCCAGGTATCGGGAACCGGGAAAAAGTGGGCTGTACGACCGTTTAAGTAGTCAATTCCGTAGTTGAGTTTCACGGTTTCAAACCAGTCGCTGAGTCCCGGGGAGGCCGAAAACACATCGTTGCCCGTGGCTTTGGCAGGAAACTCTGTCCAGCGGGGATCGGGCGTGAGCTCGGGGTGATAGGCCACCGGCGGAACGAAGTAAAGCCCTGGCAGATAATAGAAGTTGTTTTGCGGCGAAAAAGGCACCGAGAGGTCGTCGTTGTCGCCGAAGTTGATGTTGGTGCGAGCCACATGGTTGGGCACAAAATCGATGAGCACCTTGAGGCCTGCCGCGTGGGTGCGCTCGAGCAGCTTTTTGAACTCCTCATCGGCGCGCTCGGGGCTGCTTGCCAAGTCGCGGTGCACGCGGTAGTAGTCGGTGATGGCGTAGGGCGAGCCGGCGCGACCCTTCACCACCTGCGGGGGGTCCTTGGCCATAGTAGCGTGCTCAATGATGCCGGTATACCACACGTGGGTGACCCCGAGGTCTCGGATAGCCCTCAGGGCCGTCGGGGTGAAGTCGTTGAGTCGGCCAAACAGGCGGGTAAACACCTGATAAATGGTGAGCTTCATAGAGTCTTCCACAGTTTGTAGGGATATTTTGCCAGTCGCGAATTGAAGTACATCGGGTTGTCGGACACCTCGGCCCCTAGCCACAGGGGAGATTGAAACGGCTCGTCAGCACGCTCGAGCTCCAACTCAGCGACCACCAAACCCTCGTTGGCCCCATGGAACTCGTCGATTTCCCAACGGTGACCAGCGAAGGTCACCTGATAGCGCGTCTTTTCAATGAGAGCCGGTTCGCAAAGGTTAGCCAGCAACTCGTGAGCATCTTCCAAAGGAAGCGGGTACTCGTATTCAGACCGCACAATATCTACCAACGGCCCTTTGATAGTGAGCCAGGCCCGTTGCCCCGCTACCCGGACGCGGACGGTGCGCCCCGGCGAGGTAGAAAGATACCCCTGCCTGTATTCGGTACCTTGGGCTCCCGTGCGCCAGGAGTCGTCGCGAAGAAGAAACTTGCGCTCAATTTCGGTGCCCATGACTGCATTCTAGTCGCAGGGCAAGATTCCCGCAACCGCAGCGGGGACAGACCTCACGCTGGGGACAGACCTCGGAGGGCTAAACGCTTAGATGTAAGCCAAGTTCTATAGTCCACCAAAAGGCTTTGTTGTTGCTAATGGGCAGACCCAGTGAATCGTTGTCGAGCAACGGAAGGCCCGCTGAAACGACGACTGAGGCCAGTCCCAGAACATCGAGGGACAGACCTCCCCCCACCGAAGCCAAAGGGCCCGAAGAGTCCTGGGTCCCTGATTTCCAGACGCTGGTGGAACTCATGTCGTTGTAACCGCTGTAGTAGCCATTATCGCTAAACACAAACATCGTAGGCAGCAGGTCGGCCTTGCCCAGTAGCGAGGGCAGGTTGACCCGGAGCTCAGCGGTGGCGTAGGCGCGTAACCTTGTGTCGAGCCGGAGCGGATAAGCGCGGACGTCGGTCTCCTCTAGCATAAAAATAGGCACTTGGGACCCTTGAATGTACTTGGTGTTGGCCCTCAGCACGAGATAGGCCGACAGCAGGTTGCTCTCGCCTTCGAGATCGAAAAGCGGCACAAACTCGGTCACTTCTGCCTTCAACCTCCAGAAGTCGGTTGCCTGCAGCGAGAGGAAACTCGGCCCCCATTCACCTTCGGCTATCACCTGAATGCCGTCGCGAACTTTGTGGTCGGTTTTGGTTGTGTTGTCGAGTAACAGGCCGCCAGCCAAACTGCCCATTCCGGCGCTGTTACGATCGGGGAAAATCGACGCTACGGAGGTGCCCAAATTAACTTCGGCGCGAAGGTTGAGCGAGCCCCAAACCGACAACAGGTCCCGGGATTCCTCCAGCGGTATCAAGCCCTGCCGAAAGCCGAGTTCCCACTGCAGGTCGGGCTTGTTGGTCCTAGGCATTTCCGTCGCCCCAAAAGGCTGGGGATTGCCGGTGACATCGTCGCGGTAGACCCTGAAGTTCTCATAACCGAACCCAAGTTCACTTTCGAGGTCGGTACGCAGACCTGGAAGCAACTGCCATGGGCCATAACCGAACTTCAGGATAGGCCCGGTGGGAACGACAAACCAATTGACCTTGATGTTGTAGAGCGACCAACTGAACCCGGCTTCCTGACTCCCGGCGACCTGAGCGGCAAGAAAAAACGCAACGAGCAGAGCGGCGAACCTGCGCATGGTAAACCTCCAGCATGAACGTGCGATCAGTGTGGGGGCGGTAGCTGGATGTTGTCAAGAAAAGGTAGGTTCAAGCCAAGCCGTCGCAAGAGCTTCAGCCCCGAGAAAACTCCCTGGCCACCAGCTCACGGATTTTGGCCGGCCGGTCCAAATCGACCGGACTGATTCCGTTGGGGGTAAGCTCGCCAAACAACCACTCGACTACGGCCTCCAGCGTGGATGGGTCGGGGCTGTAGGCATTGAGCAGGGTGTCTGCCCAAGGCAAGTCGTGAACCAGATAGGGGGTACCGAAGCTCACGTGTACATGCGGGCACAGCGGTTGTTCATGGCGCACGAACCAGCCGGAGCGCATCCAGGCTCCCGCCGGGCGAATGAAGTTGGTGCCCCAAGTGGGACCCACTACCCAGGCCATAAGAACGGCCTTGTATTTTGAATAGTCAAGATTCCGCAAATCAAAGGCGCTATCGGCCTCGGTACGCCGGTCAACCACGACTCCCCGTACCTTTAGCAGGTTGTCCAAGCCATCCACTTGGTACTCGGGGTTGGAGCGCAGGTGGACCACCAGCAACCGGTCGCCGGCTTTCAGCGTAAGGGGCACCCTTCCATCAGAATGCACGAGGGTCAGCGCCCTGCGGGCTAGTTCGCGGCTGGCTTGGGCAAAACGAGCTCGGTGGGGCGCCAGAACTTTTTCAGGGTCAGCGGCCGGACGGGCACTGGCCGGGTTGGACGCAAACCCCAAGCGTTCCTTGAGAGCAAGAACCTGCGCACAGGCTTCGTCGATACGCTCACGGGTCACCCTCCCCTCGGCAACGGCGCGCCTCAAGATCTCGAAATCTCGCTTGGCAATGCTGAACAGAAGCATATCGTTGCCAGCGTTGATCATATTGATGATCGCCTCATCGGGTGTGCGGACCCGGCTCATCGAGCCATTCATTTCGATGGCGTCGCTGACCACCAGACCGTCGAAGCCCAGCTCACCACGTAGCAAGTCGGTCGTGATTTTGCGGCTCATGATGGCCGGCGGAGGCCCAAAGGGGTCGGCAGGGTCGCCCGGATCTACCGAAGGCAACGCAATGTGGCCGATCATTGTCGTCCACGCACCGCCTGAATCCGCTCCACGACCAAAAGTTTCGCGGAACGGGAGAGCGCTGGTGCGGTCCCACTCTGGGCGGATCAGCGGGTTGATGCTGGTCAACAGATGCTGATCGCGGTCGTCCCAGCCGTCGCCGGGAAAGTGTTTCACGGTGGCAGCAAGGCCGTGTTTCTGCAGGCCTTCCACAAGCGCCTTGGCCAAACGGGCCACTTTTGCAGGGTTGTCGCCCAGGCTCCGGGTATTGGAGATGGGGTTGGCAGGGTTGGCATTCACATCCACGACCGGCCCGAAGGTCCAGTGCACGCCGTAGGCTCTGGCCTCAACCGCGGTAGCTTCTCCCATCAAACTGGCGAGAGCCTCGCTGTTGGCAGCCCCGGTGCTCATCAGGTCGGGAAAATTGGTGGCTCCCTGAATCATCCGGCCTGCCCCGCTTTCAAGGTCGGTGCTGATCACCAGAGGTAGCCCAGGTCCATCCTGAAGGAGGTTAGTAATGCGCACGAAGTCTTCTGTGCTTCCTGAAAACAGGAACATGCCCCCCACTCTCACCGGGGGAAGGGCATCAAACAACTCCTCGGAGCTCACCTGCGGGCGGACGTTGGGGTGCAGCAACTGGCCGATTTTCTCGTCCAGGCTCAAGGATGCTAGGGTCTTCACGACCCACGGGCTATGGGGTTTCATGCGAACGAGCATAAGCCCTGAAGCAACACCCGTGCTAGAATACCTTCCGTGAAAGTTCCTAAAATTTCCATCAAGACTTGGCGTGCTTCCCGGAATCCGGTATGGAGAGAACCGGTCAAATGGGGCTGGTTTCCCTGGTTGGTCGATCTCCTAGGCCCAGTGTACACTCGCTTCGGATTGGGGCTGGGCAGGCTGGAACTCGAGGGTTCCGAGATTCTGGCTCGGGCTCTGCGCGGTGTTGCCGAACAGGAAGACCGACTACTGCTTGTGTTTCGCCATTGTGGCGACGCCGACCCTCATGGTGTTTACTATGCGCTGAACTCGCTGGCAAAACCGGCTTACCGGCGTGCCGGCGTGAAACGGCCTCGGTTCTTGTTTCTGGCCAGTGCGGAAATCGCCTTATGGGGTGGTGGGCTGACCAACTTCGCCTTGCGTGCCGGGGGAACCCTGGCAATGGCTCACGGACCAGGATCGCGAACGGCCCTCCACTACGTGCGCAACCATTTCCGCAATAGCCCCGACCCTGTGGTGATGGCGCCGGAGGGCCAGATCTCTTACGAACTGAACGGCCCCCTTGTCCTCGACTCGGGAGCAGGCAACTTTGCCCAGTGGGCGACTGCATCCACCGCGGGAAGCGCCAAAATTATCCCCATCGGCTTGCGCTACCTGACCCCGGACGAAACTTGGACCCGCTGGAACCGGTTCCTGAATGCCTTGGAAAAAGGCGCAGGGTTGCCGCCCTGGAAAAAGCTGGTTTCGGTGGAAGCCGATGCTGCGACCCGGCTTCGCCGAGTTTGGGATCATCTTCTCACTCGGGGAGAAAGCTACTACCGTCAGAAACATCTGCGTAGTTTTTCGCCCCAACCTTCCTTGAATGCCCGCTGCCGTCAATTGACCCGGGTGGCCGTTGAGGCGGGCGCCCGCTCGCGTAACATCGCGGTGGGGGACGATCTAAGGCCAAGTATATTCGAACTGCGGTATTCGGCCATGGACCTAGTGTTTCCTCGCCCCCGAGGTCTGTCCCTCCTTGAGCAGGCCATGGACAACCGGGCTGCCGCCGAGGGATGGTGGAACAACCGGCACCAAGACCTCGCCGACCTGCTCAATTACCTCAACCCTGATTCCTTGCCCGACCACCCGACGCTGGAACTCGCGGTGGAAACGGCCCTCAATCTGGCCGATTTCGCTGGCCGGCTCGCAGGGGGCACCCTCAAGCACCGCCCCCGATATTTTCGCAGGTTGTTGCAGCTCAAGATCGGTGACCCGATTCTCGTACCGAAGGACAACAAACATTCCCGCAAACAGAGGGCGCAAATCCTCACGGGGCAAATCAAGTCCGCCTTCGAGGGGCTCCGCAAGGAAGGGCTTCCTTGACCAAGGTCAGCATAGGGGTTACTTTTGGTAACCATGCAATTTGGACTTTTTTCGTTTGGCGATTACGCTCATGAACTTTTTGGCGACTCGGGCCTCTCGCAAGCCCAGCGCATGACCAACCTCCTCGAGGAAATGAAGCTTGCCGACGAGGTGGGGCTGGATTTCTTCGGCCTAGGCGAGCACCACCGACCCGACTTCATCGTGAGCTCACCGGTAACCGTACTGGCCGCCGCGGCCGCTATCACCAAGAAGATCCGCCTGAGCACTGCCGTGTCGGTGTTGAGCTCGGAAGACCCTGTGCGGGTGTTTCAACAATTTGCCACCCTTGATTTGATTTCTGGTGGGCGCGCCCAAATCATGGCCGGACGAGGGAGCTTCATCGAAAGTTTCCCTTTGTTTGGTTACGATCTCGACGATTACGAGGAACTATTCAACGAGAAACTGGATCTGCTTCTTGCCCTCACGCAGGGCTCAGAGCACGTGCATTGGAAGGGCAGTGGCAAGTTCCGCGCGGCACTGACAGGCCAGTCGATTCAGCCCAGGCCTATCCAGAGCCCGCTTCCGGTAACCATTGCCGTAGGGGGCAGCCCCGACTCGGCGGCTCGAGCTGGACACCTAGGCCTTCCCTTAGCACTGGCCATCATCGGCGGACAACCCGCGCGCTTCAAGCCTTTCGTGGACTACTACCGCGAAGCCGGAGCACAGGCCGGGCACTCACCCGAAAAACTGAACGTCACCATAAACCAGCACGGCTTTCTTGCCGAAGACAGCCAAGTTGCGGGCGACTTAGTTTGGCCCTCCTATCAACGGATGGTAGACCGACTCGGACGCGAGCGTGGCTGGCCGCCCCAAGCTCGCCAGCACTTTGACGCCGGCTGTGGCAAGCACGGACACCTGCTGGTGGGAAGCCCTCAGCAAGCCATCGACAAAATCTTGCTTGAGTATGAAATCTTCCACATGGAAAAGTTTGCCATACAGTTCACCGTGGGGGGAAACAACCATCCCGAGGTGCTGCGGTCGATCGAGCTGTTTGGCACGGTAGTGGCCCCCGAAGTCCGCAAGGCGCTCGGCCAGCCTGCATGAAACTCTTCGAGCCTTACCTGCTAGGAGACCTACAGCTCCCCAACCGCATCGTGATGGCCCCGATGACGCGCAATCGTTCGCCAGGGCAGATCCAGTCGGACTGGGCAGTGGAGCATTACTCGCTGCGCGCTACTGCGGGCTTGATTCTCAGCGAGTCGACGCAAGTTTCGGCAAGAGCTCAGGGCTCAGCGGACACTCCGGGACTGTATAATCAGGCCCAGGCTACGGCGTGGAAAAACGTTGTAGAGGCGGTTCACGACGCCGGTGGTCGCATCGTGGCGCAACTCGGCCATGCGGGAAGGCTCTCCCATTCCGACTACCATGGCCAGAAGCCCGCCGCTCCCTCGCCCGTCATCCCTGAGGGGTTTGTTCGCACTCCTTTGGGAACCAAAAACTACGAAGACCCTTGGGTGCCAGCCACCGCCGAGGTGGCTGCTTTGGTAGAGGAGTTTGCCCTCGCGGCCAAGTGGGCCCGATGGGCTGGGTTTGACGGAGTGGAACTACACGGGGCGCATGGCTTCCTTCTCGACCAGTTTCTGCAAAGTGCCACCAATCGGCGCACTGACCGCTATGGGGGCGACGCGGCCGGTCGGCGTACTTTCGCTCTCGAGGTTTTGCAGGCGGTGATGGCCCATTTTCCAGGCCATCGCATCGGCTACACGGTGTCGCCTGGAGGCAACCACAAAGGAATCGGCGATAGCGACCCGATTGGCACTTTCACGGGCTTGGCCCGAGCGCTGTCTCAGGCGAGAATCGGCTGGCTCCACGTGGCCGACCTCCCTTTGGGCGAGCTCAAGCCCAGCGAGTTCCTGCGTGGTGAGTTCCAGGGCACGCTGATAGTGAGCGAGGGCTACACCCGCGATTCCGCCCAAGAGATTCTGGAGCACAACGGTGCCGACCTGGTGGCCTTCGGTAAGGCCTTCACCGCAAATCCCGACCTTGTAGACCTTCTGCGCCGCGGTGACCGGCTGGAACTTCACGACCCCAAAACTTTCTATGCGGGTGGAAAGACCGGCTATATCGAGTAGTCCGTAACCAGTGCTATACTCGAGGTTAGGAGGACACAATGATCCTTGATTCTCTGGAATCCAGTTCCCGCTACGACGCATTTGGACCACGTTTTGCGCATGCCTTTGCTTGGCTGAAATCGATTGACCCCGCTTCGATGCCCAACGGCAAGGTAGAGATCGATGGTGAAAACCTCTATGCCCTTGTGATGCGTGATCATGGTAAGCCCCTGGCCGAAGCGAAGTGGGAAGCCCATGAAAAGTACGCCGATATCCAGTATGTGGCTGCAGGCACCGAGGAGATGCGCTGGTGTGCGCTCAACCTCTCCTTCCCGGGTGAGTACCAGCCCGAAAAAGATTTCGTTCCCATCGAAACCGACGTTTGGACCTCCATCGAAGTGATCGAAGGCCAATTCGCCCTGTTCTTCCCCCAAGACGCTCACCGCCCGAGCATACTCGTAGACGGGGCGCCTGCGGTAACCAAAGTGGTGGTCAAAGTCAGACTGGATGCTTGAGACCCTCTCTACACGCGAGAAGCTCCTGCTGGAAATCCTCACCGAGAGCCCGAACTGCACCGTTACTGAACTGGGAAAACGACTTTCGGTTTCAGAAGTGACCATACGGTCTGACCTCAAGGGACTGGCAGGCAAAGGTCTGATTGTGCGCACCCACGGAGGCGCGCGGCCCGCTTATCACAAGAGCATCGTAGAACGCCAAAGCTTCCGCACCGAGGAAAAAAACCGCATTGCCAAAGCTGCTGCCGACCTGGTGAGCGATGGCGACACCGTGATGATTGTAGCCGGCACCACCACCGCGCTGGTGGCAAAATATTTGCTGGGCAAGGGCCATGTGCATATTGTCACCGACTCGACCTTGGTGTTGCCTTATGTTCGCTCCAACCCTTCGCTTCAGTTGACAATCGTGGGCGGCGAGTTCCGAAGCGCCAATGAATCTTTTGTGGGCCCGCTCGCTCTCGACACGATTCGCAGGTTCAACGTCAGGCTGGCGTTTCTGGGCACCGACGGCTTCACCCTTGAGAAGGGGCTTACCACTCACTTGGTGGAAGGCGCAGAAATGGTAAAAACCATGGCCGAACAGGCCGAAAAACGCGTCTTGGTGGTTGACTCTTCGAAGTTCGGACGCTCGGGCTTTGTGTCCATCATGCCACTCAAAAGGATAGACACCCTCATCAGCGATACAGACTTTCCCGCCGATCAGGCAGCCCTACTGACCGATTTGGGCATCGACGTCCACCTAGTTTGACACAGTACCGCTGATTTTTCCTTCCATGGGAAAACTTTCACTTGCGTAACTAGTTTAACAGGTATATCGTAAGTTATTCGAAACGATTTCGAAAGACAAAGAGGAAGCTCATGGCCGAAACCCTTGTGATGCCCCGTCAGGGCAATTCCGTTGAGTCATGCGTACTGATCAAATGGCGAGTCAAAGAAGGCGACGAGGTCGAACCAAAGACCGTGGTCGCCGACGTTGAAACCGATAAAGCGGCCTTCGAGGTCGAAGCCGGCTTCGCCGGCACGGTGCTCAAGCTCCTGTGTCGCGACGGCGACGACATACCAGTCATGCAGCCCATCGCCTACGTTGGTAAGGCTGGTGAGGCTCTTCCTGCGCAGGCCGCCTCGAGTGCGCCGGCCCTGGAAGGATCCTCCCGGTCAAGTGAGACTTCCATACCCGCGGCCCAACCCGTTGTGGACGTTGCAGCGCCGCACGGAAGGGGAGCTTCTTTCGCCTCTCCAAGAGCGCGCCATCTGGCAACCAGTCAGGGACTAGACGCCACTTTGCTTGCCGGCACGGGCCCCGAGGGCCGGGTCGTCGAGCGTGATGTGCGAGCTGTCCTCGACGCCAAGGCCCCGGCCACGAAGGCAGCCCTCGAAGCGGCCCTCGCCGCTGGCGTGAACTTGCCTGCCCGCGGCAGCGGCCTCGGTGGCCGCGTTGTTGCCACCGATGTCACCGGGGTATCGACGACCACTGCGACCGTTACCGGCCCAGTTCCTGCTATTGCTCGTTCACAGGGCTCTGGAACCCGAGTCGAAACCAAGATCAAGGGCATCCGCAAGGTGATCGCCGACCGCATGGCCGAAAGCCTGTCCACCACAGCCCAGTTCACGCTTAACTCCTCGGCCTCAGCCGTCCGTTTGCAGGAACTTCGCGCCCGGTTCAAAGCCAGCGAAGCCGATCTTGGGGTGCAGGGCATCACCATCGGCGATCTCATCGTTTACGCCACGGCCCGCACCTTGAAGCGCTTTGGACACATGAACGCACACAAAGTGGGAGACACCATCATCGAGTTTGGCGACGTGCATATGGGAGTGGCCTGCGATACCCCTCGTGGCCTCATGGTCCCCGTCATCCGCCATGCCGACAGCCTGAGCCTCAAGCAGATCAGCGACGAGACCAAGCGGCTGGCCGAAGCGTGCCGCAACAGCAGCGTGAAGCCCGATGAGCTTTCAGGGAGCACGTTCAGCATCAGCAATGTTGGTGCGTTTGGCATAGAAAGCTTTACGCCGGTACTCAACGTGCCCGAAGTGGCCATTTTGGGTGTTTGTGGCATTAACCTCAAGGCCGTCCAGGGCAAAAGCGGTGTCGAGTTTGTTCCTTTCATAGGTCTGTCGCTCACCATCAACCACATGGTGGTGGACGGAGCCCCGGCAGCAAAGTTTCTGGGGGCGCTCTGCGATGCCATCGCCGAAGTCGACCTGTTGCTGGCCGTTTAGGAGTATCGATGTACGATATCATCATTGTTGGCGGCGGCCCGGGTGGCTATGTTGCCGCCGAAAGAGCCGGAGCCCGTGGCTTAAAAGTGCTCCTCATTGAGAAAGAGTTCCTGGGCGGCACCTGCCTCAACTGGGGTTGCATTCCCACAAAAACGCTGCTGAACTCCGCCAAAACCTACGCCCATGCGTTGCATGGAGAACGCTTTGGCCTCCATGCCGAAAAAGTGATTATGAACTGGGCAGAGGCGCTTGCCTGGAAAGCTGAGGTGGTCACCAAATTGCGCGGTGGCGTTGCCTTCCTCATGAAGAAGTTTGGGGTAGAAGTGGTCAACGGCACCGCCGAGCTTGTTGACAGGAATACCGTGCGAACAGTCGAGGGACAGACCTACCAGGGAAGAAACCTCATTATCGCCACCGGGAGCTCGCCCGCCATGCCCCCCCTGCCCGGCACCAAAGACAACCCCAAAGTGGTCAGCAGCACCAGTTTGCTCGACCTCAAAGAAGTTCCCAACCGCCTTGTGGTCATTGGTGGTGGCGTCATAGGCGTTGAGTTTGCCAGCCTGTTTGCCACCCTGGGAAGCAAGGTTACGGTGGTCGAGATGATGGACGAGATTATCCCGTTCATGGACAAGGAACAGGCACCCCAGTTTCGTAAAGCCTTGTCCAGCGTCCCGCACTCTGGCCTGCTGGACGCCAATATCGACTTCCAACTTGGCTGCAAGGTGGAAAAGCTCGAGGGAGGCACAGTTCAGTACACCGGGAAAGACGGAGCCAAGAGCGTCACCGGCGACGTGGTGCTGATGGCTGTCGGACGCACCCTGAATGTGAAGGGCTTGGGTCTTGAGGCGCTCGGAGTGGACTTCGGCCCCAAAGGTATCGTCGTGAACGAGTACCAGCAGACCAACCTTCCGGGTGTGTACGCTGTTGGCGATGTCACGGGCCGCAGCCTCTTGGCTCACTCGGCCAGCCGCATGGGCGAAGTTGCCGTCAGTGCCATTATCGACGAGCCCCACAAACGCCAGCGGATGCGCTACCACGCCATTCCGTGGGTGGTGTACAGCAATCCTGAGGCCGCCGGCGTGGGCCTCACCGAAGATGAGGCCAAAAAACAGGGAAAGAACGTGGTGACGGCCACGGTTGCGTTGCGCAACATGGGTCGATATCTGGCCGAAAATGGCCCCACGGGTCCCGGCGCCACCAAAGTGATCGTCGACAAAGACACAGACCGAATTCTAGGTATCCACATGTACGGCGCCGGAGTTGGCGAGATGATCTGGGGCGGCGCGGCCCTCATCGAATTGGAGCTGCGGGTTCACGAGGCCCGTGAACTCATTTTCCCTCACCCCACGACCGGCGAGTCCATCCGAGACGCCCTCTGGGAACTTCACTAAGCATAGGAAACAGGAGATAGAAGATGCCCAAAGCCCTTACCGTTGACCCCAAAGTTGTCCGCCAGCCCGGAGTTCTCAAGACGAAGGACATCCCGCTGAACCAGTATAAAGGCGATATCCAAGTCGAGCTGAAAAAGTACGGCAAGGACAAGCTGGTGCGGATCTTCCACACCATGGCCACTATTCGCGAGTTCGAGTCGATGCTCAACCTCGTCAAAACCCAGGGAGGATACAAAGGGGTAGACTACAACCACCGCGGCCCGGCCCACCTTTCCGCCGGGCAGGAGGCCAGCTCCACGGGTCAGTCTTTCGCCCTCGATGTGCAAGACTTCACCTTTGGCAGCCACCGCAGCCACGGCGAGATCATCTCGAAGTGCTTTGCCGCGGTATCCCAATTGCCCGACGAAGAGCTTCTCAAGGTGATGAAAGCTTTCTGGGGTGGTGAAACCCTGAAAGTAGCCGAAAAGGCCGGAGCCAACAGCACCAAGGAACTGGCCGACGACTTCGTGTTGTACGGTGCCCTTGCCGAAATCTTTGCCAAGTCCCCCGGCTTCCACCGTGGTTTGGGCGGCTCGATGCATGCCTTTTTCGCACCTTTTGGCATGATGCCCAACAATGCACTGGTGGGTGGTTCGGCCGACATCGCCACAGGCGCCGCTCTCTTCAAGCGCATCAACGGCAAACCCGGCATTGTTGTGAGCAACGTCGGCGATGCCGCCATGGGTTGTGGCCCGGTGTGGGAGGCGATGATGTTCGCTGGAATGGAACAGTACCGCACCCTTTGGGGCAAAGACGCTGGCGGTGCGCCGCCCATCCTTTTTAACTTCTTCAACAATTTTTACGGCATGGGGGGACAGACCTCGGGCGAAACCATGCCCTACCAAATCCTAGCCCGCGTCGGTGCCGGTGTGAACGCTGCGGCCATGCATGCCGAGCGTGTCGACGGCTACAACCCGCTGGCGGTGCTTGATGCGGTGGAACGCAAAAAAAAGATTCTCTTGGCCGGCGAGGGCCCGGTTCTCTTGGACACCATTACCTACCGCCTCAGCGGCCACTCACCCTCCGATGCCTCGAGTTACCGCACCAAAGAAGAGATAGAGCTCTGGGAAAATGCTGACTGCGTCAAGAGTTACGGCGAGTACCTAGTCAACGGTGGCGTCTTGAAAGCCAATGAGGTGGAGACCATCCGCGCGGGCATTGGAGCCAAGATGGACAGCATCTACAAGCTTGCCATCGACATGAACGAGTCTCCGCGCATCCAAGGCGCCTACATCGAAACGGTGATGTTCAGCAACCAAAAGGTCGACAAGCTCGAAGACCGCAAGCCGGAAACTCTTTTGCTCCGTGGCGAGGATCCCCGCAGCGTTTCGCTGAAAACCAAGGCACGCTACGCTCTCGACGCCGAGGGAAAGCCACTTCCCAAGGCCAAGATATTCGCCTACCGCGACGGCCTGTTTGAAGCCATGCTGCACCGGTTTTATGAGGATCCGACCATGGCAGCCTGGGGCGAAGAAAACCGCGACTGGGGTGGCGCGTTTGCCGTTTACCGCGGCCTCACCGAAGCACTGCCCTACAAGCGACTGTTCAACAGCCCCATCAGCGAAGGCGCCATCGTGGGCTCGGGTGTAGGCTATGCTCTGGCCGGTGGGCGCGCGGTGGTAGAACTGATGTATTGCGACTTCATGGGCCGCGCAGGTGACGAGATTTTCAACCAAATGGCCAAATGGCAGGCGATGTCGGCCGGCCAACTTCGCATGCCGCTGGTACTTCGCGTCTCGGTGGGAGCCAAGTACGGAGCCCAACACAGCCAGGACTGGAGCGCACTAGTAGCTCACATTCCTGGGCTCAAGGCTTACTTCCCCGCCACGCCTACCGACGCCAAGGGCATGCTTAACCTCGCTCTGCGGGGTACCGACCCTGTGGTCTTCTTTGAAAGTCAGAGCCTCTACGACGTGGGTGAGCTCTTCGAAAAAGCCGGTGTACCGGAAGGCTTCTATGAGACTGCCGAAGGTGAACCCGTTGTACGCCAAACTGGCAAAGACCTCACCATCGCCACTCTGGGAGCTACCCTCTATAAGGCCGTCGACACGGCAAAAGTTCTCAAAGACAAATATGGCCTGGAAGCCGAGATCATCGACCTGCGTTTCATCAGCCCGTTGAAGTACGACGTTCTTCTGGATTCAGTGAAGAAAACGGGTAAACTCCTTCTGGCAAGCGACGCGGTCGAACGGGGCAATTTCCTCCACACTGTCGCTTCTACGGTGACCCAAGTGGCCTTCGATTACCTTGACGCTCCAGTTGCCGTCGTGGGAAGCCGCAACTTCATTACTCCTGCAGCTGAGATGGAGGAAGAGTTTTTCCCGCAACGAGAATGGCTTCTCGATACCATCCACGAACGGATTCTCCCGTTGAACGGACACACTCCAACTACGGTTCAAACCTCGGGAGAAATTCTTCGCCGCAACCGGTTGGGAGTTTAGCCCTGTGAGCCGACGCGACCGCGTCAACGACGCCCAACTAACGCCGGCTGAGCGACTTCAAGCCTTGCGAGAGCTGGTGAAAGCGGGACAAGTCCGCCGCGAGAGCGCCCTCTCCGGGGGTGAGGTGAACAACCATGTTCATACCATTTATAGCTTTAGTCCCTATACGCCTTCGATGGCCGTACTGAAAGCCTTCGAGGCCGGCCTAGACGCCGTCGGATCGGTAGATCATGACTCGGTGGGAGCAGCCCGAGAAACCCTCGAAGCAGGGAAGGTTCTAGGCATCGCTACCACAGTAGGTTGTGAAGTCAGGGTTTCCTTTGCCAAGACGCCTTTTGAGCACCGCAAAATCAATTACCCCGAGTGTCTGGGCAAAGCCTATATGGTGTTCCACGGCCTTCCTGAGCGTAGTCTGGACGCCGTGGAAGCTTTCCTAAAGCCCTTACGGGAAGTAAGGGTGGAAAGAACCCGGGCGATG
The DNA here is from genome assembly GCA_947478845.1 of Spirochaetales bacterium. Taxonomy (GTDB): domain Bacteria; phylum Spirochaetota; class Spirochaetia; order JABEVK01; family JABEVK01; genus JAIFLN01. The sequence continues at coordinate 110,041 of CANJXC010000005.1, forward strand.
ACCATCAGGCTGTCAGAGGTTTTCGTGTCAGCCGGGCTGCCTTCGGTGCACTTCGAACGCGATGTGGCTTCGATTACCCAGCTTCATCAAGGTGGCGGGGTCACCGAAAGACACCTCTGCGCCGCTGCTGCCAAGGTTCTCCGGGGCCACGCGGGCAACGGGAAGGGTGTGGTGACCCTACTTCAGGACAACCTCGGCTTTACTGTAACCCCGGAAGTTGCCAAACGGCTCGGTGATGAAGCCAATCCCCACGCCCTTTACGATTTGGTCGGATTCCTTAAGACCACCTTGCTCGAGCAGGTGTTTTTGCAGCCTTCCGATCTCGAATGCCCTCCCGTGCGCGAGGTGGTGGCCTTTGCTCGCTCGGTGGGAGCCTTGCCTTCCTACGCCTACCTAGGAGACGTGGGTGAATCACCTACGGGAGACAAAAAATCCGAGTTCTTCGAGGATGCTTATCTGGCCGATTTATTGGCTGCCCTGGGAGAGCTTGGTTTTCAGGCCGTAACTTATATGCCACCACGAAACTCGCTGGCCCAGCTCAAGCGCGTCCAAGAGCTCTGTGCGAGTCACGGACTGATGGAGATTTCCGGGGTCGACATCAACAGTTCGCGTCAGAGCTTTCATTGTCCGGAGGTGCTGTTACCAGAGTTTCGCCACCTGAACCAAAGCACGTGGGCTCTCATCGCTCACGAGAAATTAACTAACCGCGAAGCCAGCTTGGGTCTCTTCGACCCCAGAAACCCGGGCTCGAGACTCCCGCTGACTCAACGTCTCGAGGCCTACGCCCAGGTGGGCAGAGCGATGGATGCCCGCCAACCCCAGAATCTCCGCACACCGGAGTTTCCAGACCAACTTGCCAGGAGCCCTCGTGTCTGACACCGCTTTCCTTGTGGCACCGCGAATCCGTGGGCTGGCCTCGTGCTCGGGTCACCGTGTGCGTGTGCGCTTTGAGGACTTGACCATTCGCCCCACCAAAGGAACTGTGCTCAATCTAAAGTCGCCCGACGAGCTAGAGTCCACATGGAAACAAGCAGTCACCTCTAGCCAGTTGCCCTCAGCGGTTTTCGTCGATGGTGTGGGCTGTTTTTTTCTCACGGTTTCGGGACCTTCAAGGCCCAGCCGCCGCGACGAGGTGATTGCGGGCAAAGTTGCCGTTGTCACCGGCGGTGCTCAAGGCTTCGGTGAGGAAATCGCCCGCGGTTTGGTGGCCAACGGAGGCTTTGTGGCAGTGGCCGACCTCAACCTTGCGGGGGCGAACAAACTCGTCGAAAGCCTCAATGCCGCCGCTGGCAAACCTGTTGCCATGGCCGTGGCCGTGAACATTGCCGACGAGGCCTCCGTGGAGGCCATGGTCAAGGAGGTCACTCTGGCCGTGGGTGGCATAGACCTTTTCGTGGCCAACGCAGGGGTGCTCAAAGCCAGTCCTGTGGTCGACCAAGACCTCAAGTCCTTCGAGTTTGTTACCGCCGTCAATTACACCGGCTACATGCTTTGCGTCAAACACGCCGCCAGGGTCATGCGCGAGCAGACCCAGTTCGACCCAAGCAGTTGGACCGATATCATTCAGATCAATTCCAAATCGGGACTAGAGGGCTCCAACAAGAATGGCAGCTATGCGGGAAGCAAGTTTGGTGGCATCGGTCTTACACAGAGCTTTGCCCTCGAGCTAGTGGCCTACCACATCAAGGTCAATGCAATCTGCCCGGGCAATTTCTTCGACGGGCCTTTGTGGTCAGACCCCGAAAAAGGTCTGTTCGCCCAGTACCTGCACACCGGCAAAGTACCCGGCGCCAAGAGCCTGGCCGATGTGAAGACCTTCTACGAAGCCAAGGTGCCCATGAACCGGGGTTGTACCGGGGCCGATGTTCTCAAAGCCCTGCTTTACATTTGTGACCAAGCCTATGAAACCGGCCAAGCAGTCCCTGTTACTGGTGGCCAAACCATGCTGAACTAAGAGGCCGATATCGAGCACAAGGAGTTACTATGAAAACTAAGGCGGTGCGCCTCCATGGTGTCAATGATTTGCGACTCGAGGAGTTTGAACTCCCAGCGATCAAGGAGGATGAGATTCTGGCCAAGGTTGTGTCCGACTCCCTGTGCATGTCGAGCTACAAGCTGGCCAAACAGGGCGACAAGCACAAGCGGGTCCGCTACGATCTGAAAAAACACCCGATCATCCTCGGACACGAGTTCTGCGGCGAGCTCATCGAAGTGGGAAAAAAATGGTCGAAGAAGTTCAAGGTGGGAGACCACTTCAGTATACAGCCTGCGTTGAACAAAGACGGCACTCCGTGGGCGCCTGGATACAGCTATGAGCATATCGGTGGCGATAGCCAATATGTGGTTATTCCCTCCGAAGTGATGGAACTCGACTGCCTTCTTCCGTACCCCAGCGACGTCTTTTTCATGGGCTCCTTGAGCGAGCCGGTCAGTTGTGTGATCGGCGCCTTTAACGCCAACTACCACAGCAAACCCGGAAGTTACGTGCATGAAATGGGCATTGTCGAAGGGGGAGCCACCGTCTTGGTGGCCGGCATCGGCCCCATGGGTCTCGGAGCCATTGACTACGCCCTGCACGGCCCCCGACGCCCACGCCGCCTCATCGTGACGGGAACCAAGGAAGAGCGGCTTAACCGCGCTCGCAGCCTGCTCACGGTGGAGGATGCCCGAGCCCACGGCGTTGACTTGCATTACGTGAATACCACAGAACACACCGACCCGGTGGCTGCTCTGAAGGCGCTCAACGAGGGTAAACTCTTCGACGACGTCTTTGTCTTCGCCCCGGCTCGTGACCTTGTCGAGTTCGGCGCCCAACTTTTGGGCCGTGATGGCTGTTTGAACTTCTTTGCTGGCCCCAGCGATACGGCGTTCAGCGCAACCTTCAACTTTTATGGGGTCCACTATGAGGGCCATCATGTGGCTGCCAATTCCGGTGGAAACAACGACGACCTGCACCAGGCACTTGAGTTGATGATGCGCGGCCAACTCAACCCGGCCATCATGGTCACGCACGTGGGCGGCCTCAACGCCGTCGTGCAGACCACCCTCGAGTTAGACAAGATCCCCGGTGGCAAAAAGCTCATGTACGTGCAAAAGAATCTGGAACTGGTCGCGATTGCGGAGTTTGCGCAGCACGGCAAGACGAATCAATTCTACGCAAAATTGGCTGAAATCTGCGCGCGGCACAATCAGCTCTGGAACGGCGAGGCCGAGAAGTATCTGTTGGCACACGCGCCTTTGATTTAGCAGAGATGGGGCCTAGCTGAGCGACCTCATTTTCGTGGCCTCGGTAAGGCCGCACTCAAACATTTGACGAGAAAGGAGAACCAAATGATCTACATGGCCGACACTGCGAATCTCGAGGAACTACGATCACTTTTCCATCACTTCCCACTCGAGGGCGTGACCACCAACCCCACCATCTTGTCGAAAGGTGGACTACAGCTCTCGAAGGCGGTGCCAGCCATTCTCGAAATCGTCGGTAACAAGATGATGCACATGCAGATGATCAGTGACAGCGCCGAGGACATATTGGCTGAGGCACAAAGCTACCGCAAGCGCTTTTCACTGGGTGACAACTACTACGTGAAGATACCGGTCACCCGGGAAGGCTTCCGAGCCATACAGATGGTGAAGCGTGCCGGAATGAAAGTGACCGCTACTGCTATTTTCACCCAACAACAGGCGCTCATCGCCGCCAAAGCCGGAGCGGATTACGTGGCCCCATATGTGAACCGCCTCGACAACATTGTCAGCCACGGCATCGAAGTGGTGAGCGACATTGTCAACACTTTCGCCCGCTACGGACTGGCCACCAAAGTCCTCGCCGCCAGCTTCAAAAACGTGGACCAGATTTACCGCGTCAGCATGGTGGGCTGCCATGCCGTCACCGCGTCGGCAGACGTGCTCAACGCCATGGTCAACCACCCCATGACCGACCTGGCCGTGGAAGATTTCAAGATCGACGGTGCTGCTTGGTACGACGTGGAACGGGTGTAGGATAAGCTTCCCAGCGCTTCACTAGAAATCACATCTAAAATGGAAACTTGATTTTGAGCCCGGCGAACCTCAGGTAGTCGCGGTCGCCAGTGACCAGCGTTGCATCGTTTTCAAGGGCCAAGGCAGCCAAGTGGGCGTCGGTAGTCAAGTTACCACCGGTGCCAGCAACCAGCAGCAGGTGGCGCAAAATTCCGGCGTGGCCCGGCCCGGGGTTGAGCGGCACCACCGAAGGGGCAGACCTAAAATAGTCGAGCCATTCCAATGCCTGATCAACCGTTAAGGGACGCGAAAACACCTTGGGTGAAGTCGTGAGTCTCAGAAAACCCAAATGAACCACCCAAGGTAAGGCAACTTCTTCACCCGAGTCGTTGACAGCAATCTCGAGCCACTCTTTGGCCGCGTGGTGCCTCACAGAACTGTCGTCTGCCGCGTAGAGAAGCACATTGAGATCCGGGACAATCACTTGAGGCGCTCGAAGTTTTCGGCGACCGACCCGGCCTCGAGCGCATCGATCAACGCCCAGGCTTTTGTGTAATCAAGCCTCTGGCCTCCCAGCGAAAAGGTGGGGCAGACCCAGCGAGGCTGGGTGCCGGCTTTCTTGTGCAACCCCAAACTAAGGGCCTCGGCGACTACCGACTTAATTGAACGAGCCTCAAGGGCAGCCCGTTGTGCAACTTCACGCATTAAAACATCTGGTAATACTAAAGTAGTTCGCATATTCGCATACTACTCTCGCTGGAGGCGCAAGTCAAGTGTGGAGAGCCTCAGGGGGTTTTCGTAGGCCAAGTTGCCAACAGCTTGTCGACCCTTTGGCGCTTTTCGCCCGGGAAGCTCTCGTGGAACACGCCGCCCATGTGATAGCAAGCCAGACCACCGCAGGTTGAGGCCCAACGGAGAGCTTCCTCTAGGTCCGAGGTCTGTCCCCGTTCCTTTTGCAAAGCCAAAGAAGTGAGCACTCCCCCTGCAAAGTTATCGCCACAGCCGGTCGTGTCACCTTTCAGGTAAGGGTTTTCGGCCAAGTCATTTAGCACATGTTGGCAGACGGGGGAGGTCTGTCCCTCGGGTTTAACGAAACGAGGCGACGCCACCCGGAACTCAGTGTCGTGCACCCCGTCGGTGACTACGGCGGCCCCTACGCCCTGCCCTACAAACCAATCGAGGGCCGCACCGACGGTCGACGCTCCCGACAACCTCAGGGCCTCTTCACGGTCGGCCACCAACAAGTCGATGAAACGATAGCTGGCGTCGCTGCTGCCTAAAGGCCAGCGCCCTGCCGGGTTGCGTTTTTCATTGCGGAAGTCGTACACGGTGTTCACGAGGGTGAAGGCACCTGCTTGTTTGGCGCGCTGGAGAAGCGTATCGAGGTGGTCGTGCAGGCCGGGCACGAGGCCGGTTCCACCGAAGACGACGAAATCTGAGGCAAAGAAGTCTTCACCCAAGTCTTCGGGAGTCAAGTGCCATGCGGTGCCAATGTTATTCACAAACGTCCTTTCGCCCCGGCCGTTCGCGTATCGGGGATCGGAAAGAACGTAGGTGAACGGGGTGAGTCCGCTTTTTAGTTTCAGACCGCGCGGGGAGAGGGGAGTCCGCGCCAATTGTCTGCCCAGCTCCGTGCCCAATTCATCGGCGCCGATGGCTCCCACGAAGTTCACTTCGAAGCTTGAGGGCTCCAGTAATTGCGCGGCGTTGATGAGGGCTACGATTCCGGGCCCCCCGATGTTGGTGGCGTGAGCCTGCCGACCTTGGGTGATTGTCCCCAAAGTCTCAAGGCATGGGCGCCCCGTGAAACGCTCAAAGTCTTCGGTAAAAACCAGTTTGCCAGGTTCAAGGCCCCCGTCTCCTGGTGTACGTGACCGACTGTTCTCAAATCCGGACGACAAAAAATCGACATCGGCATAGATGACATCGACGAGGACGCAACCTGCACCCGAGATTCTGATCATGCCTCTATCCCCGCAACAAAAGATTCACCACGTACATTTCCAGAGCCTCGTAGTTGCGCTCGGCTACGCACTTCTTCTGGAACCCGTAGTCGAACTTCAGGGCCTTTTCTTCCAGTAACTTGGCAATGGTCAGGCTGTTGGACAGGTGCTCGTAGCCGGCGCTGTCCTTGGTGGTGCGCATGGCTTTCACGTCCAAGCCGACGTACTCGCCGTTCTTGCCGTAGTCGTTTTCGACGAGCACCTTGATCTGATTGAACCCTTGGCGAAGGTTCTCGACGCCGAAGGAGCGGTCTTGGTCGAACTTTAGGCCATTCTGGTCGTTGAGGTGTACCCCCCAGAGCTTGCCCATGGCCAGCCCAAAGGCGATCTCGTTGGCGGGATCGAGGCCCGCAAGAATGGCGTGGGCCGACTCAAGAAGACCGCCCACGCGGGTGGGGTCAACTGTGGCGGCGCTGACGCCCATCACGTGGCCGATGGTTCCACAGTAGCTGCGGTCCACTGGTTCGTTGGGCTTGGGCTCGATGAGAATTTTGATGGTTTTGTCGTAGCTGAGCATAGCGTTTACGGCTTCCACCAAGTGCTTGATGGCCACCACCGGGTCTTTGCTCTCGGCGCAACTGGTACCTTCTCGAGCCAACCACAGCACAATCTTGTCGCAACCGAGCTCTCGGGCGATGTCGATCGACTTTAGCGAGCGGTCGATGGCGTACTTGCGGTCGGCAGCACTGTTGGACGTGTAGGCTCCATCAATGCAGTGCTCGTCCATCCACAATCGGGGGGCCACGAACTCGGCCGCCATGCCGTGGTTGTCGAGCAGCTTCTTGACTTCTTTAGCCTTCGCCGAAATCTGCGCAGCGGATTTGCCATTGATTTCAGGCACCGCGTCATCGTCGTGGAACTGCACGGCGTCGAAGCCCAGCCGCTTAAAGGTTTCCACCTTTTTTGCGAAGGCGATCGTGGCTCGGGTGGCGGGGCCATAAACGTCGGCACCCTCGGCAACATTCCATGGACCTACGGAATAACGGAACTTCGACATGGTCAAACTCTCCTTTCTTCGTGAGCGCGCACGGGCTACCTTGAGGATTATCCACGACAAGTGTGTGGTCAAGACGTTTTGTGCTGGTCAAGTTCGCAATATCGCGGGACACTGGCAGCAGGAGACTTGTATGCCCTTGTTTGTTCAGTTTGGCGCCGGGAACATTGGTCGGTCTTTTCTTGGCCGCCAGTTCTCGGAAGCAGGCTTCGAGGTGACGTTTGTCGATGTTGACCGGCGGCTGGTTGCTCTCCTGAACGAGCGGGGAAGCTATAGAGTTGTTGTCAAAGATCTCGATAAGCCCGATGAAACCAAGACAGTGTCGCCGGTGAGTGCCCTTTTGGGGACAGACCTCGAAGGAATCATCGATGCGGTTGTCAGGGCCGACTTCGTGGCCACCTCGGTAGGGCTCAGGGCCTTGGACTCTGTGCTTCCCGTGTTTGCCCGGGGGCTTATCGCGCGGGCAAAGGCAGGCCGACCCGACCTCGATGTGATCATCGCCGAGAATCTGAGATCTGGGGCTCAGCTTTACCATGAAAAACTGCGGTCTTTGCTCGGTGACCAAGTTTCTGTGCTTGACCACCTCGGACTAGTGGAAACCAGCATCGGCAAAATGGTGCCCTTGATGCCGGCCGCCGCACTTGCAGAAGACCCTTTGCAACTGTTTGCGGAACCCTACGACACGCTCATCGTCGACCGCAAAGGCTTTCACCAAGCCCTCCCCCCTCTCAAAGGGCTCAAAGCCGTTGAAAACGTGACGGCCTACGTCGACCGAAAACTTTTCATGCACAACATGAGCCACGCAGCGGCTGCCTATTTCGGTTATGTCGCCGAGCCCGCGGCCAAGTACCTCTGGCAGGTGATGGAGAACCAAGCGGTGGTCAGCCGAGTCAGGTTGTGTTTGGATGAGAGCGCTGCGGCCCTTGCCTGCGTTTACCCCCAGGAGTTCAACGGTGCCGAACTGCAGCAACACGGATACGACCTCTTGGCGCGTTACCGCAATCGGGCGTTGGGCGACACGCTCCACCGGGTGGGGCGCGACCTAGGGCGCAAACTCGCCCGTGACGATCGGCTCATTGGCGCTTGCCTGCTCGCGGCCGAGGCGGGGCTCCCCTACCACCACCTCGCCGCCGCCGCCGCCGCGGCCCTAGTATTCCGGGCCCCCGACGAACAGGGGCAAATGCTCCCTGCCGACGCGCAGTTTGTTGCAAGGTTAGGCAGCGAGGGCTCACGCGCCCTACTGCTTGCGACCTCAAAGCTCGACCCAACCAAGCCTCACGAGGCCGCCGTGCTTGAGACCATCCTGTTGGGGACAGACATGCTCAGGTGAGAAGACTTGCGGGGTTGAGTTCGCTCGATGTCGCTAGATGGTTGAGACACTTGGCGGCCACTCTCCGGTGGCCCAGGAAGCTGGCTTGGGCTTGGCCTTCCAGCTCAAGCCGTTCTGAAGAAACTCATTAAATCTCTTTTTTAGCCTCTAGGTTTTTGGGGTGTTTTTTTGGCACCGGATTGACATTTTAGAGGGAAAGCCCTAAAACAGGACAATGCGTGAACGTACACACCCTGAGTTGGCCTGGGGAGTTGACCACCCTGAGCTCAAGCAGGCTCTCAGGTTCTGCCTCACTGCTGGGGCGTTCAACATCTTTTGGTTTGTGCTTGCAACGCCGCAACAAATCCTTACTGTACTAGTAAAAACCCACTTAGGGGGTAGTGCGTTTCTGCTCGGGATTCTTGTAGGCGGCGTCAACCTCGCGGGGGCTCTGAATCTTGCTTCAGTGATTCTTGTGGGAGTCTTCCGTGAGCGTCGGATGCTGTGGTTTTGGACCACGCTCTTCGCCCGCCTTTGCGCCTTTGCCGTGGCTGGAGCCGCTTTCTGGGTCGCGGCCGGGGGCCCGAAGAACCAGGCCGTACTGATCGTGATTATTGCTTCGGTGGCGTCTTCCATAGGAAACGCGCTTGGGGCTTCCGCCTGGTGGGCTTGGATGGGCGACCTGATTCCCGAAAACATCCGTGCAGGCTTTTTTGGCAAGCGGTCGGCGCTGGTGCAGACCATCAACATGGTGTTCTTCTTTCTGGCCACTCTGATGATCGACCGCTTTTTGCCGGTGGTCTTCGTGGTGTACGGATGCCTCTACCTGATTGCCGGCCTCGGAGGAACGCTGGAAGTTCTTACCCAGATCAGGGCCCCGGACCCTCTGCAGGGTAAGGTACCCAAACTTGACCTATCAACCTTCCTGGTTCCCCTTAAGGACAAAACTTTCCGACGCTACTGCCTTACTGTGGGTAGTTTCCTGCTGTCGTTCAATCTGGTGGCACCCTTTCTAGCACCTTTTATTGTGGACCCTCACGGAGCGGGGGCCTCTCCTCTATGGCTGGGAATTGGGTTCGTGATTAGCCAAGGGACCTGGGTACTCGTGGTTCCTCACTGGGGGCGTCTGATGGACTCCATAGGTCGCCGCGCCGTGGTTGTGGTGGGCGGATTCTTTGTGGTCGCCTGGGTTGCCTACCTGTTCATGAACTCCACCAATTACTGGTATTTGATTCCCCTTGCCTCTTTCATCGTAGGCCTTTTGGCCCCGGCCTATTGGGAAGGCATCACCCAGTTCATGGTCACCCTATCGCATCCTGACCACCGCACCGCCTATGCGGGCTGGTTTTGGACTTGGTTTGGCCTGACGGCGGCCGTGGGACCCGTTATCGGCGGGGCCGCCTACGACCTGCTGGAGGCCACCCCTATGGTGATTGGCCAGGTTTCTTTCCAGCCGCTTCAAGTGCTCATTGTTGCGGCCATTTTGCTCACTTCCACCGCCCAGCTCACTCTTGCCCGTATGCGCTCACCCCAACGTCCCACCGACAGCGTGCGTAGCCTGCTTTCCACGCTCCTGAGCGCCGAGACCCTGCAGACTATCACCGGAAACGTGCTGTTTTGGCGCCGGCCTCCGCGAGAGTAGGGCTCAAGTTGACCAACTGAGTTGGTCAACTTACACTTGGGGAATGAGTACCGTCACCATTCATCAGGCGAAGGCACGGCTTTCGGCCCTGATCGAACAGTCCCTGCAAGGCGAGGAAGTCATCATCGCGCGCAGGAACAAGCCGCTGGTCAGGCTTGTCCCTCTCGAGCCAACTCAACTCGGCGAGCGCGAGCTTGGTACCGCCGAGGGCATGGTGTGGATGGCTGAGGACTTCGACGAGACACCGGAGGGCTTCGAGGAGTACATACCGTGAACCTCCTGATCGACACCCACATCTTCCTGTGGGCTGTCTTCGAGGACCCCTTCGATTGAGGTTGCTTGCCGAGAACTGCCAACTGCTGGTGATCGACCTCCAGGAGCGCCTGCTGCCGGTGATGCACGAACGTGAGGCCCTGCTTGAAAGGATCGATGTTCTCTTGCAAGGGACAGACCTGCTGGGACTGCCGGTGGTAGTCAGCGAGCAGTACCCTAAGGGTCTCGGTCCCACCTCGCAAGCGGTATTGGCTCGGGTGGACGCGGCGCCGGTCTTCGCTAAAGTCAGTTTCAGCGTCTACGACGACCCAAGTTTGAAGGCCGCCCTCGAAGCCAATGGACGCACAACGGTGGTGGTGTGCGGAATCGAGGCCCATGTTTGCGTTCTGCAGTCGGCACTCGACCTTCTGGCCGCCGGTTACACGGTGGTGGTGGTGGCCGACGCCATTTCGAGTCGTCAAGGTTCCGATGTTTTTCGGTCCTTGGCCCGCATGCAGGCCGAAGGAGCCGTGATAACCTCAGTGGAGTCGTTGCTCTTCGAGCTGACGCGCACCTCGGGAACGCCGCTGTTCAAGGCGATTTCGGCCCTGGTGAAGTAGGCGTTAGGAAGCCAGCCCAGTTGCCTACGCGGAAAGGCTTAGGTCCGGTCTAGCAAAGCTTTCAGCGTTTCTATGGGTACCTTAGGTTCCCGATCCATCGTGAGCAATCCGTTTACCTCTTGAAAAACATCAGTAAGTTGGGTGTAACAGTAGCCACGAATCCAAGGGAGCTGACGGAAGGCCTCCAACACTCCTGAGAGACGCTCGACAAACTTTTCTTGATTCTCCACTGGCCCGAAATAGCCCCAGTGGCTGGCCCGGTCGTCCCGGAATCCTATTCCGCCAAACTCCGTGATGAGTATCGGCTCACCGCGATAGCTGTACCCAGGCGCATAGATCAGTCTATCGGCAAAACAACTCGACAAAGAAGCCGCCAGATCTCGGGTCTTCTCAACAAACCTCGTTCCATCTGCTTCGTAATCGTGGATTGCGCAGAAGTCGGATACCGTTTGCTCCCATCCATCGTTGGAACTTACCAACCGGGTCGGGTCGGTCGATTTGACCAAATAATAGAGTGCCAAGGAGAACCGCTGTTGCGCCTCTTGGGTTCGAATCAGAGGGGTTCCCCAGGATTCATTTAACGTGACCCAAGTTACGATGGAGGGATGGTTGTAATCCCTGTTGATGAACTCGGTCATTTCTCCAACGAGATTTTCCATCGATACCGAGGAAAAATCGTAGTTGCTGGGTAGTTCTCCCCAAACCAGGAATCCGAGGCGGTCCGCATGATAATAGTAGCGCGGATCCTCGATTTTTTGATGTTTGCGCGCACCGTTGAAGCCCATTGCCCTAGCCAGTTCGATGTCACGGATGAGGGCAGCATCGTCGGGGGCCGTCATCAAGCTATCAGGCCAATAGCCTTGATCGAGAATCAACTTTTGTCGCAAGGGTGAACCGTTGAGCAGGATAAGGTCGCCTGCGACTTCGATAGACCGCAGGCCGAAATAACTCTTGACCCGGTCGCTTTCGTGTCCTGTTAACAGAAGAATAAACTCCACATCGTAGAGATTGGGAGTCCGGGGGCTCCAAAGTTTCACCGAGTCGTAGAACTGACCATGCTTGAGGTCCAACGAAAACTGTGTCACATTAGGGGTCAGAGAAACTGTCGTTTCACAAACCAAATGGTTCTCAAACCTCACATTCACCTTGAGTTGCAACTCAGGAGAGCCGGCTAAGGCTCCGGCCAACTTTACTTCCAACCGCACAGCATTCTTCGGTAGGTCTGCCGTAAAGCGGACCCCTTGCAGCCATACTCTACCAACTGCCTCCAGCCAAACGCTCTGCCAGATGCCCGAGGTCGCCCAGTACCAACAAGCTTCAGGCTCCTGTTTCCAGATCTGTTTCCCACGGGGCTGAGTGCAGTCAAAGTGGTCTTCTACCCGTACTGTTAGGGTGTTTCCCGTGGTCTTGAGGGCGTCGGTGACATCGAAGTCAAAGGGAGTACTGCCACCCCGGTGGTTGCCAATTTCCTTGCCATTGACCCAGACCCTCGCCTCGTAGTCGACGGCACCGAACTTGAGAAGCACACGTTGCTGGAGGTAAGTCTCAGGCAGATCAAAGGACCGGGAATACCAAAGAACCTCATGCATGGAAGTATCGCCGAGCCCGCTTGCCTTGCTCTGGTAGCAAAACGGGACCGTGATTAGCTTGTTCAGCCCCCCCGACCGAGCTGGATCTTCAAACCAGCGCTGCGTGACACCGACGTTTTTATCGTCGTAACCGAACTCCCAGGTTCCATTGAGATTCAACCAGTTCGACCGTTCGAAGTCGGGACGTGGTGCTTCGGGCCTTGGGAGGGTTTTTGCCGGGATTTTAACGTTTGTTGAGCTCAATTCAAACCTCTGGTTGGTGGATGGGGGCGGGCCGGGAATCATCACTGACGCCCCCAAACAGGATTTTGCCTGCTGAAAACTTTATGGGGTCGATATGGACGCTCCGTGCGCCTAGGCGGTCGCCGATATTCGGGGCGGTCCAGGCATGGTAGACCAGCCACATTGCTCCGGAGTCGTCCGCAACGATGCACTGGTGGCCTGGGCCGGCCACGGAGCGCTCAGAAAATACGAGGGGATTCTCAGGATCTTTCACAAAGGGTCCCGTAGCCGACGAGGAAGTCGCGTATCCAATTGCATAGGAATCGCTGGCAAAATCTCCGGCGGAGTATAAAAGGTAGTAAATCTTGTCTTCATAGTGCATGGTCGGCGCTTCGACGACGCTGCCCTCCCAAAGCTTGGTATTAAACAGTAACTGCGTGGGCTCGCCAAGCAGGTTAAGGCCGTCTTCCGTGAGCTTTTGCACGTAGAGGTTCGTGTATTGGCCGACGGCATTCCCGTCGTTCTTCCAATACAAATACAGCTGGCCATCGGTATCCCGGAAGGGACTGGCGTCTATGCTACCTCCGGCACTGGTTTGGTTGACCAAGGGCCCGGTCGAGCGGTCGACGAATGGTCCCTGAGGCGCACTCGAGAAGGCCACGCTGACGCATTGAACATTGGTTGCCTTGTCCCTCACGGTATAATAGAGCAGGAACCCGCCCAAAACTGCAATCACCTCAGGGGCCCATGTGAGACCCTTCCTCGCCCAGCTAGGTAAAACAGGTAAGGCATCCTTGCCCAGTTGCCAGCTCACCAAGTTATGACTGGTCGCGTATTGCACGTTGCCTTGGGTACCGTTGGTGGCGTACAGGTGGTATTCTCCCGCGACTTTCAACACGAAGGGATCAGGGAAGTTTCCCCTTAGTACCGGGTTCAAGTAACTCCCGGTCGAAGCGTTGTTCAACGTTTCCATTTTAACCACCTTGTTACTTGCGCAAGAAACCAAACAGGCCAATGTCAAAACCACGAGAACGGTAGTTTTGAAGGTCATGGTAGCTCCGGCTCTTTGATAGGCAGTCCGAGTATCTTGACTGGAAAGGGAACCAGACCGGAAGAAACAGGACGACCGGCTTTCACAACCTTGCGAAAGGAGCCCACAAGCGAACCCGGGTCTCTGTCGGCAGAAGTCGGTTTCCCATGCCAAAGGCCCGAGGGGGAAACGTGGCCCTGAAGTCGGGTCAAGCCGGAATCCCAGTCCACGTGATCAAACAGTGGCCACCAAGTTAAACCTACTACGGGGAGGCCTTCATCAAGGGCTTGAGAGACCTCTGATACACAGTATTCCAGCCAGGCTTCCTGATGGCTCGTCGAGCTGGTTTCGGCGAGGTAGAGCGGCCTGCGGTATCGCGCGCAATAGGTGCGCAGGATAGTTAGGATTCCAACAGGTTCACCTTGGGGCAGCATGGCAAAATCACTACGTCGCCCCCAGTCCCCAGGGTCTTTCGGCCCAAGGGGCAGGTAGATCTCGTGCTCGCTGCCGGGGTAGTAGTCGATACCCACAACGTCGATTCTACACGGTTTTTCCACACATTCCTGCAACCACCCGGCATCAACGCCATGGTGGGTGAGAAATCGCCACGAGGCGGAGTCGGTTGTGGTTTTGCCCAGCAGGATATCGAGGGGAAGGAAACGAAGGTTCGTCAGCTCGAAGGCAAGCGCTTCAAGGGCCTCCGAGCCAGCCGCGCAACGGAACTCATCAGCCCCATCGTTAAGCCATATCTCAATCTCAGGGCGAACCTCGTGCAGCGCGGCAACGGTCGTCCTCACTCCTTCAATCAAAGGAACCAGTTGGCGCACAAACCCTTCAAAACTTAGTTCATAAGGCGGCCAAGTACCGTTTCCACCTCGAAAATAGGCGCAGATGTAGGGTTCGTTGAATGGGGTAAACCGCTTGAGACTCGGGTATCGCCTCGCAATTTCCCGGGCAAATTGGGCGACACATTCAGGATACTGAGGGTTAAGGAAACCGTCGGCTAGCCAGCTCGGGCAGCCAAAATGCACCAGATCCCAAACTGCCGAAATTCCCAACCCATCAAGGGCGCCCACTGCCTCATCGGCCAAGGCCCACTGGTACTGATAGCGCTCGGGCTCCAGGAGGGCCCAGGGCAGACCATACCGTATGGCTTTAACCCCGGTTTCCGCAGCCAAGCTTAGGTCTTTGGTGATCTGAGTGTAGTGCCCTGTCATTGCCAACTCGTCTACACCCAGTTCAGGCAACGAACTGTTTTCAATCCCGGTCAACCATAGAAACTCGCTCATTCCTTGCTCCCTGAGAGGCTCATCCCTCTCTCCAAATGCCGTTGGGCCAAAACGTAAGCAATGATTACAGGAATCGCCGTCAAAGCCGTCGCCGCCATTAGTTTTCCGTAATCGGTGTTGTAGCGACTCGAAAAGGAAGAGATTCCCACGGGAAGAGTTTGCATGTCACCGTGCATCACAAACAGCGGCCAAGTGTAGTTGTTCCAGCAGGCCATGAAGGAAAAGACCAACAAAGTCACCAAGGCGGGGACCGACATGGGAACTAAGATTCGCAAGAAAACCTTCAAGCTACTCGCACCGTCCATTACGGCCGCTTCCTCCAATTCCCGGGGTATGCCCAGGAAAAACTGGCGGAGGAGGAACACCCCGAAAGCATCGCTGACGCCAGGCCAAATCATAGCGTTATAGGTATCGATCCACTCAAGCCGAATCATCAGGATATACGAGGGTATCAGAGTGACTACACCCGGTATCATCATGCTCGACAAAATGAACCAAAACCAGAGTTCACGCCCTCGAAACTTCATTCTAGCGAGAGGGAAGGCAGCGAGCGCGCAGAACAGCAGATGGAAACCAGCATACATCGTGGCAGTGAAAACCGAGTTCCAAAGCCAGCGTAAGAGGTTCCCATCGGGGGAGGTTAGAACTTCCAGAAAGTTCCCTAGGGTGGGCCGATAGGGCCACCACTGGACAGGTCGCGCCAAGGTGTCGGACTCGGGCTTAAACGAAGTGTTCAGCATCCAATAGATGGGCAAAAGGAAAACCAAGGCGAAAAAGATCAGCACCGAAAAGCGAAGCAACTGCCGGGCGGATTTCTTCACAACCGCACCCGTTTCGCGTCGCGAGCATTGAGCCAAAACTGAACCGCAGTAAACACCAGCATGATCAGGCCAAAGACGAAGGCCATCGCAGCCGCACTAGAATACTGATTGTTTCCAAAAGCCTCTTCGGTGATATACATGATCACTGATTGCGTCGACCGCGTGGGCCCGCCGCCGGTAATGAGCAACGATTGCCCAAATAGCTGAAAACTTCCCAGGACCGTTGTCACGGTGACGAAGAGCGTCGTCTGGGAGAGCATGGGTACGGTTATTTTCGTAAATTGGGCCCAAGATCCGGCTCCGTCCATTTCAGCAGCCTCATAAAGCGAGCGGGAAATATTACCAATGGCAGCCAGATAGATTGTCATATTAAATCCCACAGACCACCACAGCGTTCCGAGAACGATCGGCACCCAAGCTGCTCCTTCGGTGGTGAGCCATGCGACCGCTGTTCCGCCCAAGACCTCTGTGAGGACGACATTGATCAAACCGGCTTGGTTGGCAAACATCCAGCGCCAAAGGATGCTGATCACCGAAACAGATAGGACCCCTGGAAGAAAAAAAACGGCGCGGAAGAAGTTTCGCCCTCGGATCGGTTTGTAGACCAGATTGGCTAGCCCCAGTGCCGAACCCACCAGAAGGGGTACGGAAACTGCAACAAAACCTAAAGTGTTCGCGAGTGTCTTCCAGAAAAACTCGTTTTGGGGGGTTCCCTTGGAAAAAAGCTCCCAATAATGTTCTGCGCCAACAAAAGGAATGGTGTCTCTTAAAGGATCCCAGCGGACCATGCTGATATAGACCCCAAAGAACAGGGGAAAAATTATGAAACCAAGAAAGAAAAGGGCATGGGGCAACAGGTACAGCCACGGCGTCCATGACCTCTCAAAGTTCACGCCGGCCTTCCTGTTCACCCGTTGCTCCCGCCTCATCTACTTTGTTCCTTATCTTCTCCTGTCATCCGGTCATTGCAGGGCTTTTCTAGCTTGGTCAATCTGTTTGTTGGCTTCCACCACCCCGTCGGTCAAAGCTTGAGTGACGGTTTTCTTGCCAAGCACCGAGGCTTCAATTGCTGCATCCCAAGCACCGCGGACCTGTCCAACCCAAGGGTATCCACTGGTAGCGTAGACGTTGGGCAAGCCAGAAAATAGGCCCGAGACCATGTTCGACTCATAGCTCTTATCGGCGGCAACGGCTGGCTGGGTCGGCAAACCTCCGGCCTGGGTCCAGTACAGGTTGTTTTCAGGTTGAGTCAACCAGGCCACGAACTTCAGGGCTGCGGCCCTCTTGGCCGCATCATAGCCTGCCTTCTGCTTGGGAAGGGTGAGGTGACTCGAACCGCCCCAGGCCGCATCCATTTTCGCCCCGAGACGGGGTACCGGGGAGATGCCGAAGGTCAAGCCGTCTTGAGCTTTGTACTGTTCCAGCATCCAGACGCCGTTAAAATTGAAGGCAACTTTCCCTTGGCGAAAGGCTGCAATTTCAGATTCTTCCGTGCCGTTTGGGGAAGCGACCTTGTACTTGTAGACCAGATCCACCAGAAACTGCACTGCTTCGATCGAGGCAGCGTCACCAAAAGCTGCGTTGAGGTTCTTGTCGACGAGGTCTGCGCCATTCTGACGCAAAACACCATAGGCAATTGTGCCTCCCATCCAGCCAGTGACAACACCAGTTCCCCAAGTCACCACGTTGGTAGAATCGAAGGTCGCGTCGTTGGGGTGTTTTCCGTTCTTGTCGACGGTTGCGGCTGTGGCTGCCTTGAGAAACTCTTCTCTTGTTCGTGGCGGATTGAGGATTCCGGCTTTTTGGAGCAGATATTTGTTGTAGTACATAGCCAAGGCCACCGAATGCACCGGGACACCGTACGATTTGCCTTGGTAATCCGCAGTTGCCCAGAGGGGACCGTAGAACTTAGCCTTAGCGATGTTGGCGTTCTTGAGGTCGGCAGCGGTCAGTTCTGTCAAAGCTCCACGGGCTGCAAAGCCGGTAACTTGGTCCTCATTAATCGCCACGATGTCGGGGGCCTTGCCAGAAGCCACCAAAGGAGCTAGTTGTTGCCAGGTTGTTCCCCAAGGTTGCGACTGTGTCTTGACCACAATACCTGTCTGCGAGGAGTTAAACTTCTCGACAAGACTCTCCATGAATGGGCGGTCTGGGCCCGTGAACCCGTGTAAATAAGTAATTTCCACCTTGTCAGCAGCAAAGGCGGCCATAGCCGTCAGCATCAGCAAGGCAAGAAAAACAGTTCTCCTCTTCATGTTCTCCTCCAATTGGCGAACAAATCGAACTCCCGTGGTCGATTACGGGCCACGGCCGAAAGCATATATCACAAATAATGGATATAAGTATTCAGAAATCAGTGTAAGGGCACATTATCTGTCTGTCAATCAATTATTATTGCTCTAAAGGTCGTTCTTGTCTGACTGTATCACTTATTTGCACTGATGGGAGTGAGATTCTTGCGTTCATCCGAAAAAAATGATACAGTTCGCAAAGGGTGAACTTAGTTATGCAAAGTCGAGTTTTCATTGCCGAGGAAGCGGATATAGCGAGCATTGCTCGTGCCCTTGATTCGAAACTTCGCCGCAAAATGCTTGCATTGCTTGCTTCCCGAGAGATGAATGTAGGTACACTGGCCCTAGAAATGGGGATACCGCAGTCTACCTGCACGGTCAATCTTCAGGTCTTGGAGCGAGCCAAGCTGGTAGAAACCGAGCAAGTCGCCGCCAGCAAAGGCTCTCAAAAGATTTGTCGTTCAGTTTATGATGAAATCGTGCTTCCATTGTTGGCCAGTCCCACCCTAGAAGTAGACAAATATATCGAAACCGAAATGCCTATTGGCCTATATACGGATTTCAGTGCCTCGCCGCCTTGCGGACTTGTTTCGCCCACCGCGATCATTGGCTACTATGATCATGCTGACTCGTTTCTCGATCCCCACCGCGCGAGTGCCGCCTTGATTTGGATTGCAAGCGGTTACTTGGAGTACCGCTTCCCGCGAAACGCCCATTCTTCAAAGAAAATAGTGAGCGTCTCTCTGATGGCGGAAGTCTGTTCCGAGTTCCCGGGCTACAAGACGGACTGGCCTTCGGACATTACGGTGTGGATCAACAAGGCTGAAGTGGGCACTTGGACGTCACCCGGCGACATGGGTGGCGAGAGAGGTCGTCATACCCCTGAATGGTGGGACGTGCGTGACAGCCAGTTCGGTTTTCTCAAAACCTGGAAAGTCGGTTTGGAGGCTTCCTATATCGACGGAGTTCAGTGTTCAGGAGTACGAGTTTCCGACCTGGACATAGACGGGCACGATAGTTTCAAGGTTCGAATCGGGGTCAAGGAAGGTGCAGACAACTTCGGGGGTCTCAACTTGTTTGGAAACGGTTTCGGTAACTACCGCCATGGGTTGATCCTAAGAATCGAACTAGCCGACTAGTCTGTTATCTGATGGTTGCTCCCGTAAGTACGTCTGCGGCGGGCAAGGCGAAACGGCGGTGACTGCTCTCGGAGTTCTGGGGGGATTCTCGCCCGGAATTAATCCGATGTATTGTAGTTATCCTTCACTTTGATTGTATGCGGTGGCCGTTGGTGCCAAACAGTCGGGGTAGAAGGAAGTGGGTGAAGAACCTGCTAGGTCCCATACTGAGAACCTACGAAAGAATGGAGTTTCACCATGAGTTCTCACTTATTGCGCCGGGCCGCCTCGGCTCTGCTGGCCGTTGCCTTGGCCTTCGGGGCCTCGGCGACCGACAAGAGTTTTCCGCTCACGCTCAAGGACGCCGGAGGCACGCCCGTCACGTTGGCCACGCCCCCCAAGGCCATTATCTCCATCACTCTCCCCAGCGACGAGATTCTGGTGGAGCTGGTCGACAAAAGCCGCCTCAGAGCCATTGATAGTTTTGCCGCAGATCCCGGCATTTCCAACATCGCCGAATGGGCCAGAACTTTCCCGAACAAAATCGCCGGCGAAAAAGAAAAAATCATCGCCCTCCAGCCCGACCTGGTGTTTGTGGCCAGTTGGAAGGAACCCGAGTTCGTCGCCGCCCTGCGAGAGGCCAAAGTTCCGGTCTTTGTGTTCAAAACCCCCGATAATTTCGACGAGCTGGGTGCCCTGATCTTGCAGATGGCCACCCTCACCGGTGAGACGGCCAAGGGCAAGTCCCTGATGGCCTCGGTGGATAATCGATTAGCCAACGTTGCTGCCAAACTGAAAGGCACGACCAAAAAGCCAACGGTGCTGAGTTACAGCTTTTGGGGCAGCACCTTTGCCAAGGGCACCAGTTTCCAAGCCCTCGTCGAGAAGGCGGGTCTAGTCAACGTGGCCACAAAGGCAGGCATGGTAGGCTGGCCGCAGGTGAGCAAGGAACAAATTCTGGCTCTCAATCCTGACCTGATTGTTCTACCAAGCTGGAGCTATGACGGAAGCTCCGACCCTCAGAAGTTCCTCGCCGAGTTTGTGTCCGATCCGGTGTTTGCCAGTCTGGGGGCCATCAAGAATAAGCGAGTTATCGTTATGCAAGACAAGCACTTGCAAGCCACTAGCCAATACATGGCCGATGCCGTGGAAGACCTTGCTAGAGCCGGCTATCCGGAACTTTTCCGGTGACACCAGTGATCCCCGACCGCCAAGCTTGGTGGGTGCTGCTACCCTTGGCGGTAGCGCTCGGCGGGCTGGTCCTCTTAGCCACAGCCGTGGGTTCGGTGTCAGTCCCTCTAGGCGATGCAGTCACCGTGATCTTGGCTCGTTTGGGCGTCCCAGCCACCTTTTTGGCCTCGCTTCCCGACCCTAAGTGGGACGCCATCATTTTCTTGGTGCGATTGCCGCGGGTGTTGGGGGCCACGGTCATCGGGGCAGCCCTAGCCGTGGCCGGTACCGTGATGCAGGGTCTGTTGCGCAATCCTTTGGCCGATCCGGGGCTTATTGGCGTGTCCAGTGGTGCAGGCTTTGGCGCTGTGCTCTCCATAGCGCTAGGTTTCGCTGCCACCAGTTCGTGGTCCCTGCCAGTTTTCGCTTCGGTGGGCTCTTTGGTGGCAACGGGCATCATTTTCCTGCTGGCCATCCGGGCAGGAAAGATGGGTCTGTTCACGCTGATCTTGGCGGGCATGGCCGTGGGCACGTTTTTCGGTGCCAGTACTTCGCTGGTGCTCACCTTTGCCAGCCACGACAGCATCGCGCAGTTTCTGTTTTGGTCCATGGGAAACCTTTACAACGTGCGGTGGGAGTCCTTGCAGCTGGTTGCTTTACCCATCGGGGGCGGGATCTTTCTGCTCCTGTGGTTTGCCCGCGACCTGAACGTGCTGCTGCTCGGAGAGGAGGAAGCCCAAGCCGTGGGGGTAGATGTTTTTCGCACACGGTTAGTCTTGTTGGTGCTGGTTTCAGCAGTGACAGCCTCTGCGGTGTGTATTAGTGGCCCGATCAGCTTTGTGGGGCTGGTCGTACCCCACATTCTGCGCCTTTTGCTGGGGCCCAACCACCGGCTTCTGGTACCCGCAGCCGCTTTGGGCGGTGCGGCGTTTCTTGTGGTTTGCGACCTCGTAGCCCGGTTGGCTTTGGGCGCCCAGGAGATCAACGTGGGAATCGTAACCGCCTTGGTTGGCGCACCTTACTTCGTGTTTCTGCTTCTGCGTAGCGTCAAACGAGGCATAGACCTGTGAGTTCCTTGATGGTTCGCGGTTTGCGTTGCTCGCTTGGCGGTACTGAAGTACTCCGGGGGCTTGATCTGGAGGTGAACCCGGGGGAAATCGTCGGGCTTCTTGGACCCAACGGCGCCGGCAAGTCCACCCTGCTGCGCTGCGTGGCAGGACTCCTGCCTTTTTCTGGGCAGATAGAAGTCAGAGGACAACCTGTGTCTTCGTCCGAAAGGCGTGGGCTAGGCCCGCGCGAGCTCGCCCTGCAGGTGGCACTGATGCCGCAAAGCACAACTCTCACCTCTGCGTTCCCGGCTGCCGACGTGGTGATGATGGGCCGCTATCCGCATCAGGGGCGTTTCCAAGCCGAGTCGGCCGAAGACCGCCGGGCCGTAAAAAACGCCATGGCCTTTACCGCCACCGAGGCACTGGCCCTGCAACCCATAAACCAGATGTCGGGCGGCGAGCGACAGAGAGTACTGTTTGCGAAAGTTCTCGCGCAGGATACGCCTCTTTTGTTGCTCGATGAGCCTAGTTCCGGCCTTGACCTAGCCCACCAGCAGCTCACCTTCTCGTACGCCCAGACTCTGGCGTCCCAGGGCAGAACCATCGTGGCGGCCGTGCAAGACCTGAGACTTGCGTCAACCTTTTGCACCCGAGTCATATTGTTGTCGCAAGGCTTGATACTGGCGCAGGGGACACCACAGGAGGTTTTGACGGGCCAGAATCTGGAAGCCGCCTACGGTGTAAAGGTGCGGGTGTACGTTAATCTAGCGACGGGCCAGTTTGACTTCCACCTCGATGGCGCCGAGCCCTCAGAAACAGCCCCCTTGGTGCACGTGATCGGTGGAGGAGGTTCCGCCTCTTCGGTACTCCGCCTGCTCACCCAGGCGGGCTACCGGGTGACCACCGGTGTGCTCAGCCCCGGAGACAGCGACTTGTACGTGGCCAACGTTTTTGAGCTTCCCAGCATTGTCTCACCGCCTTTTTGGCCCATCGAAGAGGCAGTTCACCGCCAAAATTGCGCTTGGGTGCGCGAGGCTGACCTGGTGGTACTGTGCAATTTGGTTGTGGGGGCCCAAAACCTGCGCAACCTCGAGGCCGCGACGCACGCCAACGAGCTCGTAGTCCTGGAAGATCAGCCCATGAGCGAGCGGGACTTCACCGGTGGAGCTGCCTTGGATGCCTACAGCAAGCTCACGGCCAGGGCGAGGGTCATGCGGTCGGCAGAGTTCCCTCGCTGGCTCAAGACACTGTTTTACCCTATGAAACATTGACACGGTGAGTGGTCACCGATAGCTTGGTTTGTATGCCTGATCGGAAAAACACCAGCCCCGTTGTCCAGACTCTCGACCGTGCTCTCAAGATCATTGAGCTTCTTGCTGTTCACGCCGAAGGGTTCGGGGTAACGGAGATCGGGAAACGGGTCGGACTCCACAAGAGTACCGTTCACCGCCTGTTGGGTCATCTTTTGGCCCAAGGGTACATCGAAAAAGACGAAGAACGGGCCAACTACACCCTAGGACTCAAGTTCATTGAACTGGCTAGCCTGCGCATGGGACATGTGGAACTCAAAACTGAAGCGGGACCCTATTTGCGAAAGCTGGCGGCCCAGGTCGACCAACCGGTGCATCTGGCCATCCTTGACGGTACCGACGCGGTTTACATCGAGAAAATTGAGCCCAGAGCGCACCTGCGCATGTACTCGCAGATCGGCAGGCGTATCCCGTTGTCGTGCTCGTCGCTCGGAAAGTGCCTGGTTCTTGACCTTCTAACCCCGGAATTAGAGGCGCTGGCCAATAAAATGACCTACCACCCCTTCACCGCCAAGACCCGCGTCACCGCCCAAGCCTTTTTGGCAGACGTAGAAGCGGCCCGTGGGCGGGGCTGGGCCCTCGACGATGAGGAACACGAGCCTGGGATAAGGTGCATCGGAGCCCCGATCCGTGATTTCACAGGACGCGTCGTTGCGGCTTTGAGTGCCTCTGGAGACGTGGCCGTGATCCGACCAGACCCGGAAGCCAAGGTCAGTGCTTTGGTGTGCGAGGCTGCTGAGGCCATTTCCCGCCGTTTGGGGTGGCTGGGACCCTAGTCAATGAGGCGTTTACCTCAGGTCACTCTAGCGGGCTAGCCAACCTCCGTCGACGGGTACAAGGGCCCCAGACATGTAATCCGAGGCGGCACTGGCCAAGAAGATGGCCGGCCCCATGAGGTCGGTGGCCTCGCCCCAACGCCCAGCCGGTATGCGCGCCAAAATGGATCGGCTGCGCTCTGCATCGGCCCGTAACCCAGCGGTGTTGTCGGTGACCATGTAACCTGGGGCAATGGCATTGACCTGGATATTGTGCTGGGCCCACTCGTTGGCCATGGCCTTGGTGAGCCCAGCGAGTCCGCTTTTGCTAGCGGTGTAACTTGCCACCCTGATACCCCCCTGAAAGCTGAGCATCGAGGCAATATGGAGAATTTTTCCACCAGTTTTTTGCTTCAGGAACTGCTTGGCAACGGCTTGACTGAGAAAAAAAACAGTCTTGAGGTTAAGATCCATCACCTCATCCCAGTCTTTCTCGGTGAAATCGACCATGTCGACCCGCCGGATGGTACCAGCATTGTTCACGAGGATATCGATGCGGCCGAATCCCTTCAGAGTAGCTTCAACAATAGCAGGGATGGGTGACGTAGTGGTCAGGTCAGCTTGCACCCAAAGGAATTGTCCTCCTGCGGCTTCCACTTGCTCCTTGGTTTGGGCCGACGAACTGGAGCTGACTCCCACGACGCTGGCACCAGAGCGGGCGTAGGCCACGCAGATAGCCTGGCCTAGCCCGCGGGAACTTCCCGTGACGATGGCCACCTTTCCACGGAGGGAAAACAGGTTTGAGCCGGGGTCTCCTTGGCTCAACGAAGATCCCCTGTCGCCACTTGGTCCATATCGTCGAAGCTCTGGTTTTCGCCTGCCATTGCCCAGATGAAGGTGTAACTCCCGGTGCCGACTCCGGAATGGATGCTCCAAGAAGGGCTGATCACGGCCTGTCGGTCGGCGACAACCAGATGGCGGGTCTCCTGGGGTTGGCCGTGCATGTGAAAGACCCGGGTATCGGCAGCCATGTCAAAATACAGGTACACCTCCATACGTCGCTCGTGGGTGTGGCACGGCATGGTGTTCCAGACGCTGCCGGTCTCCAGTAGGGTCATTCCCATCACCAGTTGGCAGCTTTGGCAGACGGCCGGATGCACATATTGGTAAATGGTGCGCAAGTTCACCGTTTCGGGGTTCCCGACCTTACGGGGGTTAGCCTTGCTGAACTCGATTTTCACTGAAGGATACTTATGGTGGGCCGGAGAACTGACCAGGTAGAACTGTGCCGGATTCATCGGGTCTTTGCTGGAGAAAGAGACCCCCTTGGTGCCCATTCCAACATAGAAACCATCCCCCTTAACCATCGAATGGCTTGTGCCATCGAAGGCTAGGCTCCCCTCTGCGCCAATGTTGATCACCCCTAATTCGCGTCGTTGTAGGAACTCCTCGCTTCCGAAGTCCTTGCCTCCAACGAGGGTGAGCGGTTTTTCTTGGGGTGTAGCGCCACCGAAAACCATTCGGTCGACGTGGGTGTAAGTCAGCGCAATTTGGCCGGGTGCAAAGACCTTCTCAACGAGAAATTGCTCACGGAGTTTGGTGGTGTCGTAGGCTTTCACGTCTTCGGGATGATGCCCGTAGCGGATGTCGAGTTTCATGGCTTCTCCTCAAATCTCAGCGTTTGACCCGGCCTGTGGCATCGCCAGCGATAAGGCCTTCCACCTCAGCCTTGGTGGCAAGGTTGAAATCGCCGGGGACGCTATGCTTGAGGCAACTCGCCGCCACGGCAAACTCCAGGGCCCTAGCCTCTTCGAGGTCTGTCCCCGAAGTAACGACATCTAGACAATAAATGAGGCCAGCAGAGAAACTATCTCCACCGCCTACACGGTCGACGATGTCGTCGATTTCATAGCTGCGGCTCTGGTAAAACCCCGTTTTGCCGTCGAGTACGGCCGACCATCCGTTGCTGTCAGCCGAACGGCTCGACCTGAGGGTGACGGCAACTCGCGTCAGGTTGGGGAAAGCTTTCTTCACTTTGTGGGTGAGGCTCTGGTAGGAGTGCGCATTGAGGTGCCCAGCCACTACGTCGACGCCATCGGGGTGAATGCCGAGGCACATCTGGATATCTTCCTCGTTGGCGATGAGCGTATCGACGTGCCTCACCAGTTCGGTCATCACCTCTGGCGGCTTCTTGCCGTAGTTCCAAAGCTTTTTGCGGTAGTTCAGGTCAAGACTCACGGTAAGGCCGGCTTTACGAGCGGCTTGCAGGGCTTCGAGAGTCGCATCGGCTGCCGATTGCGAGAGCGCCGGTGTAATGCCTGTCACGTGGAACCAGGAGGCCCCCACGAACAGGGCGTGCCAGTCAAAATCGCCGGGCTTCACCTGGCTGATGGCTGAACCTTCTCGGTCGTAAACGACCGTGCTCCCTCGCTGATTGGCTCCTGTCTCAAGAAAATAGATTCCCAATCGCCCGCTCTTGGTGCGACGAATACCATCAACCTCGACACCATAGCCTCGGACCTCGCGCAGGGCTGCATCCGCCAGCGGGTTATCGGGCAGGGCCGTGACAAAGCTAGCCTGACGGCCGAGCAGCGCAAGCGAAACCGCCACGTTAGCCTCGCCACCACCAAAACTCGCCTCAAGAGCCGACGATTGGAAGAGCCGCTCGTGACCGGGGCTCTTGAGGCGCAACAGGATCTCTCCGAAAGTGACGACTTTAGGCATTCTAGCTCCTTAATTCGGGTTCCGGGCCGACCGGACAGCCTCGATGAAGGCGCGGGCAGTACGGGTAACCTTCTCGTAGTCACCGGAGAGGGCCCCGTTTGTCAACTGGCTACCCACCCCAACCGCCACCGCGCCTGCTGACAGCCAAGCTTTCACGTTCTCGAGGTTGACTCCCCCGGTTGGCATCATTCGGGCCTGAGGGATGGGGCCTAAAACCCCTTTGATGAATTGCGGACCCGCCACCTCGCCAGGAAAAACCTTGATGAGGTCTGACCCTGCTTCCATGGCGGCGACCACTTCGCCCACGGTCATTGCTCCCGACATGCACGCCATTCGGTACCGATTGCAAAGCCGAACGGTTTCCAAATTGAGGCATGGGGACACAATAAAGTTCGCCCCTTCGAGAATGGCGATGCGAGCTGTTTCGGGGTCAAGCACCGACCCTGCACCCAAGAGCAGTTCTCTTGAGAGGAATCGGCGCTCGAGGGTAGCGATCACTTCGTGGGCCCTCGGCACGGTGAAGGTTACTTCAATGGCAACGACACCGCCTTCCAAGCAAGCTTCTGCAATTCTTAAGGCTTGGTCTGCGGACTCAGCACGAACCACGGCAACGACACCCGACTCACGGATGCGTAGCAAGACCGATTCTTTGTCCATAGGGCTCCCGTGTTTCATTTATTAAAACGACGTTTTATAATATCTAAGAGTTTGGAACGCTGTCAAGAATATTTGACGGGAAAGTCAGCACGCGGTACAATTGGCAGAACGATGTTTCACCTAATAAGACGCGAAGGTTTTGTGGTTGCGGTTTCCTCGAACGTCCCGTCGAGGATGCCACTTTGACCCGCCGACGCTTCCTCGGGTACGACGAAGGCAAGCAGACTCTGGGACTTTACGATACCTCCGCCTCGGAACCTGCTTGGCTGCTAGGCCTCGCCGGACTTCCGCTCGCGAGGGATCTCCAAAAACTGGACTCGGATAAGGTCCTAGTTGGATTCAACCGCGGATTCTTTGAAGTTCACGTCAACTCTGGCAAAATTCTGACCTTACAGGACCGATGGAACGGGGTCACTTCGGTTCGGCGGGTCGGCGAGCGAACGCTTCTGACAGGTATTGGTCTCGAGGGGCGACTCGGCGTCACTGTAGCTACCCTAACGGCGACTGCGGGCCTGGAAAAAATGGCACGGCGGAATGGAAACTATGTCCGCTTAATGCGTCTAACGCCGACCGGTACCTATTTACTTTGTACCGACGATCACATTCTCGAAACAACCCCCGACCTTGTCGAACTTCGCAAACTGACGGCTCCAGGGTTTAGGCATGCTTGGATGGCGCAAAGAATGGAAGACGGAAGCACTCTTGTCTCGGCAGGCTATGGCGCCTTCATGGCACGGTTTGACGCCGAGGGCCAACTTTGTCAGAGGTTTGGCGGGACCGGCGAGGTACCCTCCGAGGTGGCACCTTTTTTCTATGCCGGCTTCCAAGTCATGGAAGATGGCCACATTATTGCCGTAAATTGGCAGGGTCATGGCCCAGAAAACGGTCACAAAGGTCGCCAATTGGTGGAGTTCGACGCCTCAGGTAATTACGCTGACAGCTGGTCGAGCCCCGCAAACATATCTTCCCTTCAGGGGTTACTCATCCTCTGACCGAACAACACCTCACCCAACTGATCTGTGGAAGTCCTTGCAATTGGTGTTTCCGTGCGCTAAGGTAAACTTGTTGTACAATCGGACTGGACCGCACCTTCAGCGGGTTTACTCTCAGGTGCCAGTGAGAAAATCCACCCAGGGTCAAATCATAAGGAGTCTTGAATGCGTGATTTTATCGAGGGAAGCGTAGAGAGACTGATCTTTGCTAGTCGCTGGTTGCTCGCACCCTTCTATCTTGGGCTAGTCGGTGCCGTACTCGTGCTGCTGTTCAAGTTTTGCGAAATGTTTTTCAATTTCGCTGTGAGAGCATTTGAGTCGGACTCGACCGCTATTTTGCTCGCAGTTCTTAATCTCATTGACTATACCCTGCTAGCCAACCTCATGATTTTGGTTATTTTCAGCGGGTATGAGAACTTTGTATCAAAGATCACAATCGCCGAAAACTCGCCAGACCGACCGGAATGGATGGGGGAGGTTGATTTTGCGGGCTTGAAGCTCAAACTAATTGGCTCGATCGTGGCACTTTCTGCCATCAACCTCCTAGGGGCTTTCTTCAATCTTAAAGACTGGACAAGTGAGCAATTGGCCTGGATGGTTGGCATCCATCTCGCGTTTGTTTTCACTGCAGTAATGTTCGCGCTTTCAGAAAAAATTGGTATCCACGGTGTCGTCCACAAAGGGAAGTAAACCTAGATAACTTGATAGGAATCATCCTCCATAATTGGCTGACCAGCTGAGAAAGGTTTCGGCAGCTAGTTCATGATTGGAGGGAACATAAAGGTTTACTTCAAAGGACTTTGCCACGGCTTGTCGTGCTTCTGCTATCGAACTGAAGGTCCCCAGGGCAACAAACTGGCAGGCAATATTTCCCAAAGCGGTGGTTTCAGCGGGACCGGTGAAAACCGGTCGGCCGCAGATGTCGGCGGTTAATTGGCAAAGCAAAAGGTTTTGCGCCCCTCCCCCGACAAGCCAGAGTTCGCCAAACTGTTTACCGGTTACCATTTCCATTTTCTCAAGGCTACTGCGGAACTCGCAGGCCAAGCTTTCGAGTACACAGCGGATTATGCCACCACGACCTTGCGGTAACGGCATCTTCTTCTTGCGACAATACTCTTCTATTCGCCCCGGCATGTCGCCAGGAGTAGAGAACATCGGGTCTTTGACGTCGATGA
Source organism: Spirochaetales bacterium (assembly GCA_947478845.1). Lineage (GTDB taxonomy): Bacteria > Spirochaetota > Spirochaetia > JABEVK01 > JABEVK01 > JAIFLN01. The sequence goes on from CANJXC010000005.1 coordinate 139,031, forward strand.
GGCTGGCGCCCCAAGGGGCCCCGGTGGCCCATTCCACTAGGTCGCGGTGCTCCCATTTCTGACCGTCCCGCTCCCACCAGCGCTTGCACTCTTGCACCAGCCACATCCCCATGATGTTGCTTAGAAGCAGGTTGGTTCCAAACGCACCGGCCTCGTTGGAGAATCCACCCAGACGAGCTTCCTCGCCCAACACCGGTGCATTTAGTTCCGTAGCCAGCAGGGCCCAGGTTCCGCAGCTGATGAACGCAAACGGTTTTCCCGAAGTGGAAGGAACCGCCAGTGCGGCGCTTTCAGTATCATGGCTGGGCACAAGCGCAACTTGGGTATCGGGGGACAGACCTACTTCTCTTGCCACCTCGGGAAGAAGAGGGCCAAGAAGTGTTCCCGGTTCAAGGACATTCTGCATCAAGTGAGGTGGAACCCCCAGTTTCTCAAGAATATCCTGGTCCCAATCGACCTGACCTGCCCTCAGCATTTGCGAGGTTCCCGCGATGGTTCTTTCCGCGGCTTTTCGCCCGGTTAGAAAATAATTGAGCAGGTCAGGGGAGAACAGCAACGTTTCGGCGCCTTGCAGAAAGTTTGGATCTGCTTCGAGAGCGCCACTAAGCTGCCCTGTGGTGTTGAACCAGAACTCCTGGACCCCGGTACGCCGAAAAAGGACTCCTTCGCCAAAACGGGCCGAAAGTTTGGAAACCTGTCCTTCGGTCCGTTTGTCCCGGTAATGAACGGGATTTCCCAGAAGCCTACCCTTCCGGTCCAACAGACCAAAGTCGACACCCCAGGTGTCGATACCTAGGCATCGGATGGTGTCGCCAGGGGGAAGGGTGCGAATCGCTTCGCGGATGCCTTTCTGTGTTTCGTGAAACAGGCGAAGGATGTCCCAATGCAAAGTTCCAACGACCTCTACAGGCTCGTTATCAAACCGATGAACCTCCTGAAGTTCCAGCTTTCCTGCAGCCAAGTTCCACGAACCTCGTATCACCCGACCACCGGAAGCGCCGAGGTCAATCGCGAGAACGTGGTCCACAGGGTTAGTACCTTCCGTAGAGCGGACCATAGGCGGCGCAAGCACGATAGTCGCCACTTTCTGGCTCGGAAGTTCCAAAGGCCGACCAAGACGCCGGGCGGAACACCTTATCAGGATCGACGTTGTGCATGCACACAGGAATGCGAAGCAGAGCACACAGAGCAATCAGGTCGGCACCGATGTGCCCGTAGCTAAAGGCACCATGGTTGGCACCCCAGTTGTTCATCACCGTGTACACGTCGCGGAAAGCTCCGTGTCCGGTAACGTTGGGCGCAAACCAAGTGCTTGGCCAGGTGGGGTTGGTACGGTCTTCCAAAGTCTTCGCCACCACCTTGGGAAGGTTGACGGTGTACCCTTCGGCCAACTGAAGCACAGGACCGACACCGGCCACGTGGTTCAATCGCACCAGCGTTACGGGCATTTCGCCCTCGGTCGACCAAGTGGAGGAGAAACCGCCGCCGCGGAAATACTCTGTGATGGCCGGTCCCCAGGTGGTGGCTTTGAGCGAAGCGGTCACATCTTCTTCGGTTATCTCCCAAAAGGGTTTCATCAGGCTGTTGCCTTTTTTGTCTTTCATCCTGCCGGCACCATCAAGGGCGGCGGCACCTGAGTTGATCAGGTGGATGATGCCTTTCGCACTATGACCTTCGAGCTTGTGGCCGGTGACCCGCTTCACAGAATCCGGGCTCCAATAGGTGCGTACATCGGCGAAAACTTGGGCCGTTCCCGTCAGCAGGTGGCTGAAGAGCATGGTCACGCCATTGAGGCTGTCGTTTTCGGTGGCGACCACGAAGGCCTCGCGTATCCCGTTCCAATCGAAACTGCTGCACAGGATGGCCTCAAGGAAATCGCCATTGGGCGAGTGGTCGGTCCAAGCCCTTTGACCCTGAAAACCCGAGGCGATTGCATTTCGGCCCAAAGCCTCCTCACCGAAGCCGAGCTCGGCAAGTCGGGGGTTGCCAATCATCAAATCTCGGGCGATGAGTACCATCTTCACAACGTATTCCCACTCTTTGTCGAGCTGGGGTTGCTTCTTCTTGGCTTTAGGCGGGTTGAGGTCTGTCCCTTGCGGACAATTCTTTTTGACCCAGGTGAGCGCTTTCTTAAACTCTTCGGGGTCAAAAATACCTTCATCGATGCGCCGGGAGAACTCACTCATGTCTACAAACTCATTTCGCATCCCGAGGTACTTCTGAAAAAAGTCCTCATTGACAATCGAACCGGCGATGCCCATCGAAACCGAACCTATCGAAAGGTAAGAGCGTCCCTGCATGGTCGCCACGGCAAGGCCGGCTCTGACAAACCGCAGGATTTTTTCTTGCACGTCTGAAGGGATTTTCGTGTCGCCAGCTTCCTGAACTTCATGGCCATAAATGCCGAAACAAGGAAGGCCCTTCTGCGCATGGGCAGCAAGGACGGCTGCCAGGTACACGGCGCCGGGGCGCTCTGTGCCGTTAAATCCCCAAACGGCCTTCGGGGTCAGTGGGTCCATGTCCATAGTCTCGCTTCCATAGCACCAGCAAGGGGTTACCGTTAACGTCAGTCCTACCCCTTGCTCACGGAAATACTCCCGGCATCGGGCAGCTTCGTTGACTCCCCCTATCGTTGTTTCTGCAATCACGCATTCGACGGGTTCACCGCTGGGGTGGCGGAGGTTCTTGCTGATAAACTTGGCAGCAGCCTTAGCCAGATTCAATGTCTGCTCCTCAAGCGATTCCCTTACGCCGTTAAGGCGACCGTCGATCGTAGGACGGATTCCCACTTTGGGCAGTGCAGCCTTCCAGATTGCTGATGTTTTCTTTGCCATGTCGTCTCCTTGATTGAAAAGTTTTATTGAAGGTCACTAAGACTTGGAATAGAAGGGATTCCCCCCCTCTTAGTGGTCGAGGCCGAGCCGGACTTCACACCAAACGCTGCCAAGGCGGCGGCTTCAGCGGGGAGAACCTCAGAGGGGGCCTTGCCCAACGCCAGAAGGGAATGCAGGACCCCAGCCATGAAGCAGTCGCCGGCTCCTGTGGTATCCACGACTTTTACGGGCGCCGGGCTCTGCCGACCCCACTCCCCGCCACATTTCCAAAGACAACCCTGAGGCCCGAGAGTGACGAAAAACAGAGGAGCCGGAAACTTTTGGTGGAGGCGCTTAGCTTGCGCAAACGGGTCACCTGCCGGCTCGTCCAACGCAAAGGCCACTTCCTCTTCGCTGATTTTCACAATGTCTGCGAGGGACAGACCTCCCTGGATGGCCCGCCGGGCTTCTGCCGGATTTTCCCAGAGCCGAGGTCGGTAGTTGGGGTCGAAACTAATGGTCACGCCGGCTACTTGATGTGATTTCGCTGAAGCCAGGTTGTTGGCAAATCCCACCGACTCGCACATCGAAACTGTACTGAAATGAAAAATCTGCGGCAAATGGGAAGCGTCGGCAAGAGCTACCGGAAGGCCCGCACAACTTGTTCCCTGCCACAGGAAATCAAAACTGCGGTCTCCGTGGGCATCGAGTGAGACGATAGCCATGGTGGTTGGAGGAAAATCGCTCGTCAGGCGAGAGGTATCGACTTTGCCGTCCTCTAGGGTTTTTCTCAGGAGGCTGCCAAGGGCATCAGCACCTACGCGGCCTGAGAAACTGACGCGGTGGTCCCATCGCCCGAGAGCAACAGCGAGGTTGGCGACACCCCCACCGGGAAGCGCCTCGTAAGCCGGGAAACCCATGGGTCCGGGACCGTGCTGTGAAAGGTCTATGAGTACCTCACCGTGGGCCAGCACTTCAGGGTTCATACCGGAATTACCCCTTTCTTGAGGATGATGTTGCCATATTTAACTGTTTCACCGGTCATCACCACAGCAAACGCTTCTCGGGAGCGGTCATAGAACTTGAAGCGCTCGAGGCGGGTGAACGCTGGGGCTTTGGGCCAGTGTTTCTCAATGGCGGCTCGGTAGGTCTTCTCCATTCTGGGGTCTAAGTGGTCGCCCTTGACCGGATCCATGATGACCAGCGAGTCGACCACAAAGTCGTCCAAATTGATCAGCCTAAGGATTCCGTCCAAGAGATCTGGAATACGAAGACCATCAGCGCGAATAACGCGCTTTCCAAGCGAATCTCCCGTAAAAAAGGCGTCGGCAAGGACGATTTCATCACCATGTCCCATTCGGAAAAGCACGTCCAAAAGCTCGGGCCCTATTACCGGTGAAATGCCAATTAACATAGCTGAATCTCCTCTTGAGGGAATGTAATCGTTTACAGAACCACACTAGACCCAGTGGGCAATTCTGTCAAGTTTTATTCTGGGAACTCAGGTACAGAAGGGGTTCGAACAGGACTGTCCGAGGGGAACCAGGTTGTCCCTGGAGCCGTTCAAGGAGGAAACGCGTAGCTTGCGCACCCATCTCGTAGGCTTGCTGGCGCACGTGGGTGATCGGTGGATCCACTAGGTCTCCCATCTCGTCAAAAACAACTAATTCCAGATCTTGTGGCACTTTGAAACCTAATTCGCGGAAGGCCTTCAGAGCACCGATTCCCAGCAAATTAGCGGTGGCCAAAACGGCTTCTGGAGCAAGGTTCTCATCAATGAGTTCTCTTGCGAGCCGAAACCCCGCCTCAATGGTGAACTCGCCCGATCTGACAAGGTGCGGATTGTCTTCTAGATGATATTTTCGTACCAGAACCCGGTATGCCTCGTTTCTCTCTCGGCCAAGCCTCGAGGTCTCGGGTCCTCCGATCAGTGCGACACGTCGGTTCCCTTTTTCAGCTAAATGACTGAGCAACAGAGAGATACCACCAAAGTTGTCACTCAAGACAGTATCATGGTCTTCGCCCAGTGAACGGTCGACAACCACTAGAGGAATACGAGCCTCAGCGAGAACTCGGGGAAGCCTCTGGTTGGTTAGCACCGGAATATATACCAAGCCGTCAATTTGGCGGTCGAGAAGGTCACGCAAGTTCCGGAGCTCTTTCTCGGCATTTTCTTCGGTATCCATAATGAAGAGCGTGTAGCCCGCCGCCGAAAGTACCGCCTCGGCACCTTTGATTATCTTGAGATGAAAAGGGTTAGAGATATCCGGTACGATGACGGCAACACTTTTGCTTGTCTGCACTTTAAGACTGCGTGCGAGTTTGTTCGGAGCGAAACTGGTTTTTCGGATTACCGAGTTAATACGTTCTAGGGTCAATGGAGCGACCGAGGACGGATCATTGATGGCCCGAGATACCGAGGCTACCGAAACTCCAGCCTGAGCGGCCACATCTTTGATCGTCGCCATCAGAACCTTCTTGATGTAATCGTTACCAGTAACGTAGCCCTGGTGGCAGTCGCGGTCAAGGGCACCAAGACAACTAACCAATGCGCCACGCTGGAGATCAAGAGGCGAACTTCCTGTCGCCGAACGTGCAGCGGGGGCATTACGGCTTTCTGAACCTCTTTCCCGAGGACACCCGGGGGGGTCGACCGAAGTCTGTGGCGCCTATCAGGTCTGCGATGGGAACCTTTTTAACCTTTTTTTGGTTCGGTGTTCTCCTAAGGTCGTTGGATCCCTCTCAGCATCGGGTGGGCCTTTGCTTTAACGATGGAGCTCTTAGGGACAGACCTCTGATTTTGAAGCGTCTACTCCAAGTTTCTTGTCTTGACAAGTATGAGAAAAAAAAGAGTTCTACTCGATGGTGCCAAGTATCATGTAACTGCCCGAGCAAACCACAAGGAAATGCTGATGGAGCAAGACACCACCAAACAGATGTTCCTCGAGGTATTGGCCAGAGCTAAACAAAAGTTCGAGTTCGAACTCGACAATTTCGTTATTATGGGAAACCATTTTCATCTGATCATTCAGCCTCTTGGTGACACAAGCCTATCCAAGATAATGAAATGGATTCTCCAAACGTTTGCAATCCGCTATAACAGGGCCAACGGTTTATGGGGACACTTCTGGGGAGACAGGCACTACTCTTGGATCATCCCGACCCTCCAAGATTTTTTGCGGACTTTCACCTATCTTGATGAGAACCCGGTCCGGGCAGGCCTTGCAAAACACATATTTGACTGGAAATGGGGAGCTATTGGTCTTCGTAGAACAGGAAGGGCGGCCTGGTTGGGCCAACCACCGACTTGGTTGCTCGCGATTTTTCCTTCGCATAAACCTTCCTCCTGAACTGAAACTTTGGAACATCCGGGAGCGAATGACTTAGAGAGGGACAGACCTCGAAAGTTTCCCAAAAGTCCACAAACGGGGTCTTTTGCTTGGCAAGTTTCCATCTTTCTTCTCATGTAATCCATTTTACAAACTCAGAATCCGAACCATAATGGCAAAAACCTTAGGAGGTTCACGATGACGATTCCCAAGAAAATGTCCGGGGCCATGCTTCCCGGAAACAGTACAGTCGAAATGGGTTCTTTCGATGTACCCATCCCCGGCCATGGAGAAGTCCTTGTCAAAGTAAAGAGTTCGACCATCTGTGGTTCGGACATTCGCGCCATCTACAAGGAACACACAGGGAAAGGTCCTGAGGGCTATCAAAACGGTATGATCGCTGGTCATGAGCCCTGCGGCCAAATCGTCGCCGAGGGCCCCGGTTGCCGTCGCTTCAAAACCGGAGACCGTGTCATTGTTTATCATATTTCGGGTTGTGGAGTGTGCAACGATTGTCGTCGGGGTTACATGATCAGTTGTACCAGCGACAAATACCGGCGCGCTTATGGCTGGCAACGTCATGGTGGCATGGCTGAATACCTTCTGGCAGAAGAAAAGGATTTGGTGCAGCTTCCCGACGAGCTGACGTATTCCGATGGCGCCCAAATCGCCTGCGGCTTTGGAACCGTTTATGAAGGCCTGGAAAAGATCGGAATCAGCGGCAACGACGCGGTACTGGTTACGGGCCTCGGCCCAGTTGGATTGGCAACCGCGATGCTTGCCAGGGCAATGGGTGCAAAACTCGTGATTGGCACCGACACAGTGGCCGAGCGGCTGTCCCTTGCCAAGGAACAAGGACTCTGCGACCACGTATTCGCTTCAGGGCCAGAGAACCTTGCCCAGGTGAAAGCCCTAACCAGCGGTTTTGGAGTCGAGAAGGCCATCGACTGTTCTGCCAACGACAAAGCAAGGCTTACCTGCATCCAGGCTACACGAAAATGGGGCAAGATCTGCTTCATTGGCGAAGGGGGCACCGTCCAGTTCGCTCCGTCCGCCGACATCATTCATGATCAGAAAACCATCTACGGCAGTTGGGTGACAAACATCTGGAGGATGGAGGAGTTGGTTGAGCGCATTGTCCGTTGGGGAATCCACCCTGAAACCTTGATTACCCATCGTTTTACTCTGGAAAAGTGCGCCGATGCGTACGCGCTGATGGCCACGGGTAGATGCGGCAAGGTGGCTGTTGTCTTTGACGAGGAGGTGAAATGAGCACCGTTAGGCTGGAAAAACTCGCCTATGGTGGATGGCCGAACTGCCTCAAACTCACCGACGGTAGGCTCGAACTGGTAGTCACCCTCGATGTGGGTCCACGGGTCATCCGTTTTGGTACGGTGGGAGGTCAAAACCTGTTCAAAGAGTTCCCAGATCAACTGGGAAAAACCAAGGGAACCGAATGGCTGAGTTTTGGCGGACACCGCCTCTGGCACGCGCCAGAGGTTGCTGGGCGCACCTACGCGCCGGATTTTGAACCCGTTGACCACCTGTGGGACGGAGCCACCCTCATTTTGCTCAGCAAAAGGGAACCCACGACCGGTATTGCGAAGAAAATAGCAATTCGTCTTGAAGACGGCCGGGTTCACCTGAAGCACAGCCTGGTCAACGAAAATCTTTGGACGGTAGAATTAGCTCCGTGGGCATTGAGCGTTATGGCAGGTGGGGGACGCGCACTGATTCCTCAGGAACCATTTGTCGAACACGGTGTGTCGTTTACCCCGGCGCGCCCGGTCGTCTTGTGGCGCTTCACCCGGATGAACGACCCCCGCTTCACTTGGGGCGACCGTTTGATCCAGTTCCGCCAAGATGACAAGCCTCCAACCAAACAGAAGTTTGGCCTTGGGAACAAGCAAGGCTGGGCTGCTTATGAGCTGAACTCCCAGCTCTTCCTCAAAACGTTCGCCTACCACGAGGGACAGACCTACCCGGACCAAGGCTGTAATTGCGAGTTTTTCACGATGCCAGGCTTCTTGGAGGTCGAGACCCTCGGCCCTTTGACGAAGCTGGAACCGGGCCAAGGGACAGACCTCGAAGAAACTTGGTATCTTTTCGACAATGTAAAGCTTCCTCAGGGACAGACCTCGGATGACGAACCGGCACTGCTATCCGCCCTTGAACCCTATTTGAACGAGGCCCTATGAACTCTGCCAGTGTTCCTTTCAAAACCCTACGGAACGGGCACAAGATTCCGGTGTTGGGCATGGGTACGTTTGGTTCTGACACGGTCTCTGGCGATCAGGTTGCCGCTGCGGTGATTGAGGCGGCCAGACTGGGCTACCGCCATTTCGATTGTGCCGCCGTCTACGGTAACGAAAACCTGATCGGAGACTCGCTCAAGCAGGTGATTGCCAGCGGAGTCAAGCGGGAGGATTTGTTCATTACTTCCAAGCTCTGGAACAACAAACACGTCGAAGCCGATGTCGTCCCAGCCTTTGAAAAAACCCTTGACGATTTGGGGCTACAATACCTCGACCTTTACCTTATCCACTGGCCATTCCCCAATCACCACGCGCCCGGGGTCGATGTGCACAGCCGGGCGCACGACGCTAAGCCCTACATTCACTCCGACTACATGAAGATCTGGCACAAACTGGAAACTCTGGTCGATCTCGGCTTGGTACGCAGCATCGGCACCAGCAACATGACGATTCCCAAGCTCGAGCTGGTGCTCCGCGATGCCCGAATCCAACCTGCAGTGAACGAAATGGAATTGCACCCCCACTTTCAGCAGGAGAAATTATTTCAGTACGTGGTCAGCCAGGACATGGTTCCCATTGGCTTCAGTCCGATCGGCTCTCCCGGACGGCCACAACGTGACCGCACCGCCGAAGATACCGTCGACACGGAAGACCCGGTAATTCTTGAAATCGCCAGAAAGCGCGTTGTAAGCCCAGCGACCATTTGTTTGCAGTGGGGACTTCAGAGGGGACACGTGGTAATCCCTTTCTCGGTGAACCCGAAGAATCTCCAGACCAACCTTGAGGCCACAGTTGCCAAACCTCTGTCGAATCAAGAAATGGAGGCTTTAAGCCGGATCGATCGAAACTGTAGACTTGTCAAAGGGCAAGTATTCCTGTGGAAAGAGGGACAGACCTGGGAGGACCTTTGGGATCCAGAAGGGACCATCGTCACCTAAGCACCGTCTACTTCGCTAGAGGTTTGGCCTCATCAAAGGGAAACAATCGCTGCTCGTTGGCGGGTAGAAACATGTTTTCCTTTGTAATCTCGATGGAACCAGTATCCTGACTCCGAGGAATCGGTTTGTGTTCCAGCAAATGGCGAACTGATACGACACTGAGGTAGCCCATATTGAACGGTTGTTGCACCAAGAGACTCCTGAGCACCCCCTCTTCGAGAGCCTTGAGCAATTCAAACGACTGGTCGATGCCGACCAGTGGGATCGTGTCTGCACGGCCGGACTCCCGCAAAGCCCGTATCACCCCCTGCGTGGTAGGCTCGTTCAGGGCTAAAATTCCTCCTAAATTGGGGCGATTGCCCAGAATCTCCTTTGCAAGGCGGTAGGCCGTATCGATATCAGCTCCGCTGTAGACCACCGGGAGCACGGTAGCTTTTCCTTCCAGAACGTTCTGTGCACCCTTTTCCCGGTCGCGGGCCGTTGATGAGCCGCGGATGTGGCTCAGAATGGCCACCTCAGGCTGAGGGGTGGCAAACTTCAGCAGGCTTCGGGCTGCCGAGGCTCCCATGTCCACACTATCGGTTCCAATTTGCGACAACGCGTCATCCGAGGCGATGAAGGAATCCATTGTGACAACGGGGATGCCTGCGCGCACGGCTTCCTTGACTCCCGGCACCAAACGCAGGAAGTCGGCGGCAGCTAGCACGATGGCTGCTGGTTTGTCGCGAATAGCCTGGGAAAGCTGCTGTATTTGCTGATCCACAGCCTTCTCGTTTTCAGGCCCGCGAATATCGAGGTCCAAGTTCACGTCTTCGGCCGCAGACTCCGCACCATCGCGGACAATCTTCCAAAACGTCATGCTGCTGTTGTTTTCCTTGAGCAGCACAATGACCTTGGGTCGTCCCTGATACCGGCCTTCGGCAGCCGAGAGAGCACCAGGCAGTATAAACAGTCCAAAGGTGGTCATGGCCAACAAGACGAGGGCGGCCAACCCCGCGATCATGCGGGTAGACTGTTTCACGCAACCTCCGTTGTAAGGAATGGCAGGGTCAAACGAACCTCAGTGCCTTTCCCGAGAGTGCTGGTTACGGACAGTCCGCCTTCAAGGCCATAGAAAATTCGGATGCGCTCCCGAACATTTTCAAGACCGATATGAACCTGAGTGCCGTGGCTCTTCAGCCTTTCCAGCACCTGTCCGCTCATTCCCACCCCGTCGTCCTTAATGATCAACACAAGATTGCTCCCTTCCCTTCTGCCCGTCACTTCAATGCGACCGGGACCATCCTTGGGCTTGATGCCGTGGTAAAGCGCATTCTCAACCAGTGGCTGGAGCAAGAGGCGCAACATTAGGGCGTCTCGGATACCCTCTTCGATGGCTATGGAATACTCAAACCGACTGCCGTAGCGCATCTTCTGAATCTGGAGATACGACTCCACGTGTCCGGCTTCGTCTTTGAGCGTGAGGATATCAGAACCCCTGCTGATACCCAGCCGAAAAAAGCGCGCAAGCGCTGTGGTCATTTTTATTGCACCCGGGCCGTCGTCCATCTCGCACATCCAAACGATAGAATCGAGAGTGTTGTAGAGGAAGTGTGGGTTGATTTGCGACTGAAGCAGCAACAAATCCTGCTTGCGCTTGTTTTCCTGCTCCCTCTCGTTATCGAGCATGAGCTCACGGATTGTCTTGATGGCAAGGTTGCAGTCCCGCGCAAGTTGATAAAGTTCGTTGTCGGCTTGCACCGTGATTTCGATTTCGAAATCGCCGGTCTCGATCTTCTGCATGGACCGTCGCAACTCCTCAATAGGTGCAGAAATGCGCCGTGAAACCAGCCAGGCCAGCAGAATGGCCACCAAAAGACTCCCAAGTGCGATGAGTGCCGTTGCCGTAAACACGTCATTGCTGGAAGAATACACTTCGTCAAGAAACGAAACGCCTACCACGGTCCAGCCTGTGTGGGTCGATGTGGCAGCGGTGTATACGACAGTCCTGTCACCAACTCGGGTCGTGAGAGTGCCATTCTTCATGGCCAGAACTTCAGAGGTTTTTTCTTCTTTGATCTTGGAGTACACCAACTGCTGGCGCGGGTGGTACACCAGCTCGCCATTGGAATTGACGATGTAAACATAGCCAGACCGCCCCAACTGTAAGGCACGGCAAAGGTCCCGAATCACTTCATAGTTCAAGTCAACCTGTACCACTTTCTGGTCTTCCGAAGGCAGCGCCAGCGAGACGACCCAGGTGTAGCGATTGGCGAGAACATTCTCAACGCGCGCCGACGACACAACGATGCGGGAACCAGCCTTAAGGTAGGGTTTGTACCAACCAAGTTGCTTTTGATCTAAGTAAGGATTCAGCCCGACTTTACCTTCCGAGGTGAGGATTTCGCCCGGCGAACGGGCCACAAAAACCGAATCGATATCACCCCGGACGGCACGGAGATTTTGAAGAAACACCGACACCCGGCCCTGCAGAACCTGGTCGTTGCCCGGATTCTCGAAGTAGTCCCGCACATCGCTGTTGCCCCAAGCGACCAGGACAAGGTCCTCCATATATCCGATGTAGCCGTCAAGCACCCTGTTGAGCTGGCCAACCAACTGGAGCGTTGACGACTGGTTGTTCTCAAGAAGGTTTCGTTGGAACACGAGGCTCGAGGAGATGCCCAAGATCAAAATGCTCAGAATCACGACCAGCATGAACGACAGAATCAGGGTGGTGCGAATGCTGCGGATCTTCATGGCTTCTCCCGGCGCAGGGCACGAAACTCCGAAGGCGTGTTACCGTTGTTCTTCTTGAAGCTCGAGCTGAAGTAGCGGGCGTCGGCAAAACCTGTTTTCTCGGCAATTTCGTAGGTCATCAGGTTAGTCGACGCCAAGAGGTGGCGGGCTTCATTCATGCGCGCTTCGGTCAGACAATCGAGGAAACTACGGCCGAGTTTCTTGCGCAGCAGCTTAGTGAGATAGCTGGGGCTCAAATTAAGCTGACTACTCATTTCGTCGATTCCCAGCTGCGGTTCAGGGAAGCGGCGGGCAAGGAGGGACTGGAACTCGCGGATCTTCTGATCCGCAAGAGGGGAGCTTTCCAACTCCAACCGCTGTTTGACCCGCCGGCACAGCGTTTCCAGGCGCCGGCATAAGTCTTCGGCGTCACGGGCAATTTGTACCGGGCGCAAGTCGTCCACGTCTTCGGGAGACGGATGCAGGTCGGCCACTGCGTTGAAAACAGCTTGTAGCTCATCGGAAAGACGGCGGGCAACAGGTCGGGCCTCTCCCAAAACTTTTTGAAAATGGGCAATGAGCAGGCTCAAGTCTTCCAAGGTCCCGCCGGAAACCACGGCCCGAAACTTCTGGGGAAAAGCCTCGAGCCCTAGCGCCGCTTTTTCTGCCGGTTGAGCCTGATAGACTTCGTCCTCTAAAACAAAACGTGCAATCAGTCCCTCCTCGGCTTCGTGGGAGGCCACGGGAAGGCCCGCAATTCCCCGAACTGCCGAAGCCAGGGAAGCCACGGCCCACTCGCTTTGTTGCCTTAGTTCCCGCACAAGACGGCGAGAACTATAGTGAGCTATCCTTTTGGCTGCCACCTCATCAGGTGCATGGTAAAGCAGTTTCCATCGCCGAAAGGACGCATGGGGGGGCGCTTCCACGCCCACAACGACTGGTGCCTCTTCGCCTGGCCGACCAGCGAGCGTGGCAAGGTCGCCCCGCCACGTGGTTTCCAGTTGACTGCAGGCCCAGGCGGCGTTGGCGAATCCCTCTCCCAGTCGCCGGTGGCCTTCGCTCAAAAGAGTTTCGGGCACGGCTCCTCGAAGTAAGTGCAGTCCCAAGGCCTCAGCACCGGCGCGTGAAGCTGTTTTGCGGGCATCAAGCTCGAGGCGTAATTTAACGAGAAAAACTTTGAGGTCTTCCACATTCAGAGGCTTGAGAATGTAATCCCAGACCCGGTAGCGCAGGGCCGTGCGGGCATATTCGAAGTCGTCAAACCCCGATAACACCACCAGCAGAACATCAGGATACTGTGAGTTCACCAAGCGGCATAGCTCTAAACCATCCACGTGGGGCATGTTGATGTCTGTAATAAGGACATCGGGCCGCCGAGAAGCAAGGAGCGACAACGCCTGGCGACCGTCGATACAGGGTTCCCAGAACTCAAAGCCCAGATCTTTCCACGGGACTTTTACCTGAAAGCCACGACGAATGAGCTCCTCGTCATCGATCATCAAGACGCTGTAGGTAGTATGACTCATCTGGTCTACGATTATAACACGGCCTTGGCGTGAGCCGAAATTTGAACCTTCTGTGACCGATTTTGGATTTTCACATCCTTGAAACGGGCCCAAGATAGCGCGATGAGTGATTCTGCGACCACCGATGACGTTTTGCTTCGCATGGAAGGTATCCATAAGTCCTTCCCAGGCGTCTTGGCTCTCAACAACGTCAAGTTTGATGTCCGCAAGGGTGAAGTTCATGCCCTTCTCGGTGAGAACGGTGCCGGCAAATCCACGCTGATGAAGATTCTCGCCGGAGTGTACACCAAAGACTCCGGAACCATAACGTTCGAAGGCAAGTCCGTCGAAAGCTCGAGTCCCCGTGAAGCTCAGAAAATGGGTATCGGCATCATTCATCAGGAACTCAATATGATGCAGCACCTCACGGCTGCCCAGAATATTTTTATCGGTCGCGAGCCCCGCATGTGGGGTGGCACTGTTCTCGACGAAAAGACGATGAACACCGAAACCAAAAAGCTGTTTGATCAGATCAAGATCGACTTAGACCCCCGAGTTCGGGTGATGGATCTCGTGGTGGCTAAACAGCAGATGATCGAAATTGTGAAGGCCCTGAGCCATAATTCGCAATTGCTGATCATGGATGAACCCACTGCGGCGCTCAACGACAAGGAAATCGAGGAACTGTTCCGCATCATCCGCCAGCTCAAGGCAACGGGTGTGGCCATCGTCTATATTTCTCACCGAATGGACGAGATCAAGAAAATCTCCGACCGGGTAACCGTGATGCGAGACGGCACCTACATCGACACCGTGCGCGCCGCCGACGTCGAACTCGAGACGATTATCAATATGATGGTAGGGCGTAAGCTCGACGAAATGGTGCGCCCTGATGCCAAAATCGCCAGCGATGAGATTCTCCTTGAGGTGAAGAACCTAAACCGGGGACGCGCCATCAAGAACGTGAACTTCCAGGTACGAAAGGGCGAAATTTTGGGCTTCGCTGGCCTTATGGGGGCCGGACGGACGGAAGTGGCGCGGGCCGTGTTCGGTGCCGACCCCTTCGAAACCGGAGAGATTTTCGTGAACGGCAAGAAGGTCAGCATCAAGCAACCGCAGGACGCGGTTTCTCACGGAATCGGCTACCTATCTGAAGATCGCAAGCGTTTCGGCCTGGCGGTGGGAATGGACGTCCAGACCAACGTCGTGCTGGCCAGTCTGAGCCGGTTCTGCAATTGGGCGGGCATGATAAAGTCCAAGGACATCGGCAAGACGGGAGAACAGTTTGTCGATTCCCTTTCGATCAAGACCCCCAGCCTCTCCCAAACGGTCAAGTTCCTTTCGGGTGGCAACCAGCAGAAAGTCATTATTGCCAAGTGGCTTGTCCGTGATAGTGAGGTCTTGATTTTCGATGAACCAACCCGGGGTATCGACGTGGGTGCCAAGTTCGAGATCTATAAACTTCTCAACAGGCTCGTCGAAGACGGAAAGACGATCATCCTGATCTCGTCAGAACTTCCCGAAGTGGTGCGCTTATGCCACCGCGTCTTAGTCATGTGCGAAGGCCGGATGACCGGCGAACTCTCGGGTTCCGAGATCACCCAGGAAAACATCATGAGGCTCGCCACGACGCGAGAGACGATTTCGACTTAAGAAAGGATTCTCCATGTCACAGACACCTAACCCGCTTGCGATTAAGAAACCCGTGACCTACGGTGCCAATGCCACCCAAAAACTCTTGGCATTCGCCAGCTTGGTGTCGATGTTGGTTATCTTTTCGCTTTCCTCTCCTAACTTCCTCCAAACAGAGAACATTATCGCCATTATGCTTTCTACCGCTGTTGCAGGAGTGCTGGGTATCGGCGTGACTTTTGTCATTATCACGAGCGGCATCGACCTCTCTATAGGCACGGTGATGACCTTCTGCGCCATTATGGCAGGCGTTGTCATCACCTATATGGGTCTCCCGGTTTGGCTCGGTGTTCTTGCGGCGCTAGCCTTTGGTGCCTTTGTCGGTTTCCTCAACGGAACCCTGATTGCCAAGCTTAAAATCCCTCCCTTCATCGCCACCTTGGGCATGATGCTGGTGGCCAAAGGCCTGTCGCTGGTCATCTCGGGTACCAAGCCCATCTACTTCAACGACACCGAAGTCTACAATCTGATTTCTATGGGTTCGATCTTCGACCTCAGTGCCTTTGTGCCCAATCTAGCCATTCCCAACGCCGTGCTCATCTTTTTTGGTGTGGCGCTGATTTCGGGGTTCATCCTGAACAAGACCGCTCTTGGGCGCTACACTTTTGCGCTGGGGAGCAACGAGGAAGCGGTACGCCTGTCGGGCGTGAACGTAGACCGATGGAAGATTGGCATCTACACCCTAGCAGGAGCCATAGTGGGTGTTGCAGGCATCCTGATTTCCTCCCGGCTCAACTCAGCCCAACCTGCTCTCGGCCAGGGTTACGAACTCGACGCCATTGCAGCGGCCGTCATTGGTGGTGTCTCGCTTGCGGGCGGTGAAGGAACTATTTTGGGTACCGTCATCGGCGCGTTCATCATGAGCGTGCTGATCAACGGCCTACGAATCCTGTCGGTGCCTCAGGAATGGCAGATCACCGTAACCGGGCTCATCGTGATCTTCGCAGTGTACGCCGATATCTTGCGCCGGCGAAAGTGATTCGAAGCTTTTAACCTTGTGTTCAACACCCTTCCGTATGGAAGGGGAAAAGTTTTTGGAGGTATCTGTATGAAGAGCAAGAAATTGTTCACGATTCTGACCATCCTGTCCATGGTCTTGTCGAGCGCTGCGGTCAGCGCACAGACCATGTACGTTCCCTTGATTTCGAAGGGATTTCAGCACCAGTTCTGGAAGGCTGTCCAACTCGGCGCCGAACGCGCTGGCAAGGATCTGGGCATCACCATCACGTTTGAAGGCCCCGAGACCGAAGCCATGGTTGACAAGCAGATGGACCAGCTTTCCGCCGCCATTGCGAAGAAGCCGACCGCCATTGGGTTCGCCGCTGTGGACAGCAAAGCTGCTATTCCGTTGCTGAAGAAGGCCCAAGCCGCTGGCATTCCTGTGATCGCGTTTGACTCGGGCGTTGACTCCGACATTCCGTTGACCACTTGTACCACTGACAACATCGCCGCTGCCGGCCTCGCTGCCGACATGATGGCCAAAGCCATCGGTAGCACTGGTGAAGTTGCTGTGATCGTTCACGACCAGACCAGCCGCACCGGCATCGACCGCCGCGACGGCTTCCTCTTGGGCATGAAGAAGTACCCCAACATCAAGGTTGTTTCCGTGCAGTACGGTGGTGGTGACCAACTGAAGTCGACCGACCTCGCCAAGTCGATTCTCCAGGCCTATCCCAACCTCAAGGGCTTCTTTGGTGCCAACGAAGGCTCCATCATTGGCGTGCTCAACGGCGTCAAGGAAACCAAGCGCTCGAAGGTCATCGTCATCGGTTACGATGCTGGCAAGCAGCAGAAAGATGCGATCCGCTCGGGTGCCGAGTACGGCGCCATCACCCAGGACCCGGTGGGCATGGGCTACAAGACTGTGGTTTCGGCTTTCATGGCCGTCAAGGGAATCTATCTTCCCAAGGTCACCGACACTGGCTTCAAGTGGTACGACAAGTCCAACATCGACGCCCCCGAGTTGGGCCCACTGCTCTACGATTGATTTTGTGCTAGTCTGATTCACTGAAACCGCCCCGCTCGGGGCGGTTTCTTTATTTCTAAGCGCACTAGGACAAGGAGGAACTATGATCGAGTCAGTCCAAGAACCCCGAGTGAAACACACGTTGTCCTATGGCATGGTAGGAGGAGGCTCGGGATCCTTCATTGGCGATGTGCACCGCAAAGCCATCGCTTTCGACCGCTCAGCCGTGCTCAAGGCGGGCTGTTTTTCGCGCGACCCTTCCATAACCGCCGAAACCGGGCAGATGCTGGAACTCACGACGGAGCGTCTCTACAAAGATCCGCAGGAAATGGCCCGCAAGGAATCAGGCCGAGCCGAGGGCATCGATTTCGTGGTGATCTGCACTCCGAACTCGACGCATTTTTCAACCGCAAAGGCGTTTTTGACCCACGGGATATCTGTGGTTTGCGAAAAGCCCCTCACCTTTGAAGTGCAGGAGGCTGAGGAGCTCAAGGCTTTGTCCGAAGCAAAGAATCTTCTTTTTGCTGTGACTTACACCTACACCGGGTATCCGGCCGTCAAACAGGCGAAAGCGCTGATAGCCTCGGGTGCGCTGGGCGAGCTGCGTTTTGTGAATGCCGAATACCCGCAGGAATGGCTTGCGGGCCCACTGGAAACTACCGGTCAGAAACAGGCGGCCTGGCGCAGCGACCCCGCTCTGGCTGGCAAATCCAACTGCGTGGGCGACATCGGGAGCCATATTGAGAATCTGGTGAGCTATGTGACCGGCCTGACCATTGATCGGCTTTGCGCACGCCTCGATACCCTGGTACCCGGACGAGCTTTAGACGACAATGCAACGATTATGGTTGATTACCACGGGGGAGCCAAAGGCCTATACTGGTCTAGTCAGATAGCCGTGGGCCACGACAATGGGCTCAAACTGAGGGTTTATGGAAGCAAGGGCTCGCTGGAATGGAACCAAGAAACACCCAATACGCTTGGGTTTCATCCCGTTGACCGGCCCGCCGAAACTTGGAGCCGCGGCCGTGATGCGTTTACCCCTCACGCACAGTCGTATTCCCGCATCCCCTCGGGGCATCCGGAGGGCTATTATGAGGCTTTTGCCAATTTGTATTCCACCTTCTGCCGGGCCTTGTCTGCCCATAAGGTCGGCAAGAGTCCTTTACCGGCCGACTTGGACTATCCCGGAATCGATGACGGCCTAAACGGCGTCCGGTTTATAAGCAAGTGCGTAGAGAGTTCCACAAGCGGTTCAACCTGGGTTAGTTTAACTTAGAGAAACATTTCAGCTTTGGGAGAGAAATATGGCACGTCCAGTTACCTTGTTTTCGGGCCAGTGGGCCGATCTTCCCTTTGAGGAGTTCAGCTCCAAAGTCAAAGGTTTTGGTTATGACGGAATTGAGATCGCCTGCTGGGGTGACCACATGGATGTGCGCCGTGCAGCCACCGACCGTTCCTATGTGGAGTCCAAAAAGGCAGTTCTGGCGCGCAACGGCTTGAAGGTCTGGGCTTTGGGTTCCCACCTCGCTGGTCAGTGCGTTGGTGACTCACCAGATCCCCGGCTGGACAACTTCGTTCCCTCTGCCGTAAAAGGCAAGCCTGCGGAGATTCGTCAGTGGGCTGTAGAAGAGATGAAGGCGACTGCGCGAGCTGCCAAGGCTATGGACTGTAAAGTCGTCACCGGGTTTATGGGCTCACCAATCTGGGCGGCCTGGTACTCGTTTCCGCAAACTACCGAGGAGTCTGTAAAGGCCGCCTTTGACCAGATCGTGCATCTCTGGACCCCGATTTTTGACGAGTTTGATGCCCAAGGCGTAAAGTTTGCGCTGGAAGTCCACCCCACCGAAATCGCCTACGACTTCTACACAGCCCAACGCTTGCTCGAAGCCTTTCAACACCGCCCCACCTTGGGGTTCAATTTCGACCCCAGCCATTTGATCTGGCAGGGCATGAAACCAGAGCTGTTTGTCCGCGACTTCGGCCCGAAGATCTACCACGTCCATATGAAAGACGCCGCCGTAACCCTCGACGGGCGTTCCGGAATCTTGGGCAGTCACCTTGCCTTTGGCGACCTGCGCAGGGGCTGGAACTTCCGTTCTCTCGGCCACGGCGATGTTGACTTTGACAGCATCATCCGAGAGCTAAACGCCTGCGGGTATCAGGGGCCGCTGTCGGTTGAATGGGAAGATTCGGGCATGGAGAGAGAGTTTGGCGCCAAAGAGGCCTTGGCCTTCACCCGCCGCGTCGATTTCGCCCCTGGCGCTCTTGCCTTCGACGGCTCCATGAAGAAATGATCCAACCTTTGAGAACACTGCTGGCCACCTCTTCGATCGTGTTTTGTGAAGGGGCTCGGGCTTGGGAATCAGGACATTCTTAACTCCGGTCGACGAGAACATCGATGTCGCGTGCAGCCCTCTGAAGAGCATGCGGCACCGTGTCCTTACCTAGATAGGCCTCCCGAAGCGCCTGAGTCCAGCGGGTCGCCACCTGCAGGTAGTTGCGGGCAGGGGTAACGAGCACGCTTCCCTGAACCTCGGCCAAGGTACGCGAAACCTCGGGGAAGTGTCCCCACGTCTTGGTCATCTGCTTGAAGGCTGGCGCTTCCCACACGCTGGCTCGGGTGGGGTTCATGTTGCCTTCTAGAGCCGACTGCAACAGGAACTCGCGGCTACTGGCCCATTCCATGAACTGCCAGGCAGAAGCCTTTTCGGTCGATTTGGCGTTCATCACCAGCGACCAAGTCCACTGGTTGGGCTTGCGCAGACCTTCCGGGCCAGCGGGAGGCAGAGCGTACCCCAGTTTACCCACTTGGTTAGAGAACTTCGCGTCTTCAAAGAACGCCACATAATGGTCTGAGTCAACTAAAAGGCCGTACTTGCCCTGAGCAGCGTCAAGAGCAAGCTCGTACCAGCGCTGATTGGTCCAGTCTGGTGGGCCAGAAACCTTGAGTGCAGCGATAAAGTCTTCGGTGGCGCGGACTCCCGCTGGTGAGTCGATCACGCAGTGGCCGGTGGCGTCAAAGTCTGTGGCCCCGTACGACCAGAACTGGGTTGCATAGCCGGTATACATGGTGTGCCAGATATCGACTCCCCGCTGGCCAAAGCCGTGGACGCGGGTTGGAGACTCCTGTGCAATGGTCTTCGCGGCCTTAAAGTATTCGCTCCAGGTTTGAGGAACGGCCAGTCCTAGGCGCTCAAGCTCCCCAGGTAGGTACACCAAGTTGTAAGACTCGCAGTTGACCGGGAGTTCCAGCAGGGGCCCGGTTCCCAGGCGGTCGCCAAAACGTCCAGTCCAGCGGTTAGCCCGGATCAGGGTGTCAAAGAAATCCTCGAAGTGGTAGCCAGGCGAAGCCGTGGCCAAGAAGGGGTCGAGGGACTCCACAAAGCCACCTTCGAGGTGTTCCCATAACAGCACTGGTCCCGACATATACACGTCTGCGGCCTCGTGGCCTTGCAAGTGGTGGTGGATGCGGTTAGAAAAATACTCGTCGGTTGGGATGATGTTGGCCGTCACCCGGTGGCCGCTACGGGCCTCAAACTCGGGAAGGTGTTTCAGCACACTGGAAACGTAGGCATCGGTATCAGGAGCAAAGAAACGGATGTTCATAATTCCCCCCGGGGAAAAAAAAGCCCCTTTCCACAGACTGCTGGCCTAAGCCAGGTGAGCCGCAGAAAGGGGCGTGAAGTCAGGAAACCTGACTTCTAGTACACGGCCTTCCAGTCGGCGATGTTGGTCGCGTCGAACTTGAAGGGGTCTCCGAGCATGATCTGGGTTCCGTCGCCATCGGCGATGACGCTCTTCTCACCCAGCTTGCCGGCGGTGACCTTGTCGCCCACCTTACCGGTGAAAGGTCCCGTGACGAGTGCCTGAGCGGTGAAGCCGGCCAAGTAGCCTACGTCGAGGGGGTTCCACAAGTACATCCACTCGCAAACGCCGCTTTCGATGTATTCGGCCATTTCAGATGGAAGACCAAGACCGGTCAGGTGAACTTTGCCCTTGAGGTTTTTGTCGGTGATGACCTTACCAGCGGCGGCAATACCGACGGTGGTGGGGGCAATGACGCACTTCAGGTTGGGGAAGCTCTTGAGCAGGCCTTCCATTTCGCTGACGGACTTGTCGCGAAGGTCGTCGCCATAAGCAACCTTGACCAGCTTGACCTTAGCGTACTTGGGATCCTTCAGCTCTTCCTTCATCCATTCAATCCAGGCGTTCTGGTTGGTGGCCTGGCTGGTAGCCGAAAGAACGGCGATTTCGCCTTCTCCGCCAATCATGTCAAAGGCAGCCTGAACTTCCACGCGGCCAATGCGCTCGGGGTCGGCCTGGTTGATGTGCACCTGGCGGCTGGCGGCGTTGACGCCGGAGTCAGCCGAGAGGACCTTGATGCCGGCAGCCATGGCCTTCTTCAGAGCAGGTTCCAGGGCGTCCTTGTCGTTACCGACGATACAAATGGCCGCCACTTTCTGGGCGATCAGCTCTTCGATCATGGCGATCTGAGCTTCAGCTGTGGGGGCATCGGGGGCCTTGAGAATCGCTTCGCCACCAAACTCGGTGACGGCGTTCTTAAAGCCTTCCATTTCTTTTTCACCGTAGGGGTTACCGGTGTTCTTGAAGATGATGGCGTACTTGGCAGGACCGGGGGGGGTAGCCGGAGCACACCCAACCAGGAACACCAGAGAAGCCATAGCGATTGCGATCAGTGGAATGAACTTCTTCAATTCAATTCCCTCCTTCTTTTTTCTAATTGCCTCAAGGCAATTTCTTACGCGACAATACGTTGGGCATCATTACAGCGATAACCAACAGCAAACCAATGATGATGAGCAGAATCTGCGCCGGAACATTGACCAGTCCTAGCCCATAGCGCAGATAGCCCAACAAAAACACGGCCAACACAGCCCCAATCAAACGGCCCTTACCGCCCGAGGTGCTGATTCCACCCAGAACAACCATGGTAATCACTTCCAACTCATACCCAGAGGCAACATTGGGCCTCGTGCTCCCCATGCGGCTGGTCAGGAAAAGAGCCGTGACTCCCGACATAAAGCCCGTAGCCGTGAACACCAACATTCTTATACCATCAACCTTAAGGCCTGAAAAGCGGGCAGCCATGGGATTACTCCCCATAGCATACACCCTGCGGCCCAAAGCTGTCTTGTGGAGTACCCAAGCAAAGAAAACCGCGAACACCACAAACACGATCAGCATAAACGGCACTTCAAAAACATAACCCCAACCCAAAAACGTGTACCAACCGGGAAAGTGTCCTGCTGCTTGATTCTCGAGCAACATATAGGCAATGCCACGAAAAATGATCATGGTGGCTAAAGTCACGATAACGGCCGAAAGTTCCTTGAAACGGGTAATGAGCCAGCCGTTGAACGCTCCGCAAGCGGTTCCGACAACCAGACATAAGACGATGGCCACCGGCATAGGCAAGCCTGCCCCAAAAGCCATTGCCATCACCACCGAAGACAAGGCCACTATGGAGGCCACCGAGATATCGATGTCACCAAGAATGATGATGAACACCATGGGCAACACGATAAAGGCCTTGTCGAGAAACGTCATCGTAACGTCCCGAAGGCCGGTGGGGCTCAAGTAATAGGGCGACAGGAAGGAGTTGAAAACGTTAACCAGCACAAACAAAACAACGAGCATCCATTCCCACTGCAAAAAGAAGCGTCGGGCTGAAAAGGGTCTTTTAGCTTCCATGGTCAGATCTTCCTCTTCTGCATCGTGGCGCGGATTCCCCGGCGTTTGACCAGAGCATTGATCAGCACAGCGACCAAAATAATGGTCCCTTGGATAAAGGTCTGCCAAAACGGCGACACATTCACCAGCGGGAGGGCATTATTCAGAATCCCCAAAAGGAGTGCTCCTAGCAGGATACCGGAAATAGTCCCCGTACCACCGGCTATGCTCACGCCACCGAGAACGCAGGCCGCGATAACGCTCAACTCAAAACCCGTCGCTGTGTCGCCCTGCGCTGAGGCAAACTTGCTCACCCACAGAACGCCTGCGAGCCCGGAAAGTCCACCCATGATGGTGTAAACCAGCAGTAGAATCCGATCGTTGTTGATGCCGCTCACCTGCGCCGAGTCCGGGTTGCTTCCTACGGCGTAGATCTGTCGGCCAACGCGGTTCCAGTTCACAAACCACCAGCCCACAACAAAGATCACGACAGCGATCCAGACCAGGGTGTTGATTCCTAAAAACCCGCTGGAGGCGATGGCTTTGAAACTCACCGGCATTTGGTTGGCACTTACCCACTTGCCTCCGCTCACCAGAAAGGTAAGCCCGCGAAAGACGTTCATCAGGCCCAGCGAGGCGATAATGGGGAGTACTTTGCCCTTGCTCACCAGTCCGCCGACGGCTGCACCGCACAAAAGTCCGATCAGAGTTCCCAACAAGACAGCCACAACGGGGTGGGTATCCTTCCACATCGCCACGGTTTGCGAGGCAATCATTCCCGAAAGGGCCAGCGTAGCCCCAATGCTCAGGTCGATCCCGCGGGTGATGATCACGAGCATCATTCCGAGGGCCAATATCGCAAGTATGGCTGTGTTCTTTGTAAGGTCAGCGATGTTTTCAGGGGTCAGAAAACTTGGGTTGAGCACCTGAACGAGCACTGAGAGGCCCACGATGAAGGCCATCAAACCCAAGTTGCGCGAAGCGCGTCGAGTTTTATCCATGCAGGGCCTCGGTGGCCGAACCCATGGCAGCCTCGAGAATTTTTTCCTGCGTGGCCTCGGCCCTGTCGAGCATTTTCACCAGACGACCTTCCCGCATCACAGCGATACGGTCGCTCATGCCGAGCACTTCGGGCATTTCACTCGAAATCATGATGATGCCAAACCCTTGGCAGGCCAACTCGCCCATGATTTCGTGGATGGCGGCCTTGGCTCCCACATCAACACCCTTGGTCGGTTCGTCAAGAATAATCACCTTTGGCTTGGTTCCCAGGAGTTTGGCCACGATGACCTTTTGCTGGTTGCCGCCCGAAAGGGTGTTGGCGACGGTTGAGATGCCCTGGGCCTTGACCTTTACCGAGTCGGCGAGCTCTTTTACCACGTCGCCTTCCTTCACTTCATTGAGCCACCACGTGCCCGAAAACTCGTCAATCATGGGCAGGCTGATGTTGCGGCCTATTTCCCAGCTCAGCACCAAACCCTGTTTTTGCCGGTCTTCGGGGAGGTAACCAATTCCCAGTTCTATTGCGTCCCAGGGATTGCGGATTTGAACCAGCTTGCCGCGCACCCTAACTTCGCCGGTATCAGCCGGTAGGAGACCGAAAAGGCTTTGGCAGACTTCGCTCCGACCAGCGCCAATCAGGCCCGTGAGGCCCAGAATTTCACCCTGAGCCAAGGTGAAGCTCACGCCGCCAAACAATCCCGTTTTACCAAGGTTTTCCACACGCAAAAGCTCGGCTCCGATGTCGGCCTTTTTCTTGGGGAACAGGTGGGTGATCTCTCGCCCCACCATGGCAACGATGAGGTCTTCGTTGGTGATTTCGGCCACGGGCCAACTCCCTACGTAGCGTGAGTCGCGGAACACCGTCACCTGGCTGCCTAAACGCTCCATGTCTTCAAAGCGGTGGCTGATAAAAATCACCGAAACGCCCGAATCCCGCAGTTTTTCGGTGATGCGGTAGAGTTCCTCGCTTTCGCGCTTGGTGAGGGCGGCGGTGGGTTCATCCATAATCACAATGCGGGCCTTGGTAGAAAGGGCCTTGGCGATTTCCACCACCTGTTGTTGGGCCACCGAAAGGGTACCCATCTCTGTGTGAGGATCGATAGGGCTTCCCAGTTCGGCGAGCAGCGCCTTGGCCTCGGTGTGCATTTTTTTCCACTGGATGCTTCGGGAGAACTTCGAGGTGGATTCGTGGCCCATGAAGATGTTCTCGGTAACGGTAAGGTCGGGGTAGCAGGTAACGTGCTGATAAATAGCTGCTATACCCAGTCTTTGGGCCTCGCGGGGGTTGGCGATTTTTACGATTTGCCCGTCGAGGAGAATCTCGCCCTCGTCGGGCTGATAAACCCCGGTGATGATCTTGATGAACGTCGACTTGCCCGCTCCGTTTTCGCCCATCAGGGCATGGATTTGGCCTTTTTCCAGTTGAAAATGAACGTCTTGCAGGGCATGAACCCCGGGGAAACTCTTTCGAATACCCTTGAGCTCCAGCACGAAAAGCGGTGCAGTTGGTTCAGACACGGAGAAAGCCCACACCGAGCAACGTGGCGAGCTTTTCGATGCGGCTGGCCAGGTGTCCTAACCCAATGGCCGTGTGGTGTGCCGGGCCGGCCATGCTCCAGCGATCGACAAACTCCCGGGCCCCCAGCGCAAAACGGTAACGGCTGTTGGTGTTGCCGATGTTGAGCGTGGGGCCGGGCACCGATTCGCCTTCGGCGCACAGAAGGCTCACCGAACCGCCCCGGCCCTCGACCACCGAAAGCAGGGTGACGGGGCCGTGTTTCACGCCCATCTGAATCGAAAGGCCTTTGCCGGGCTTTCCATGGTAAACGGGCAAGGGAACCAAGCCGACGGGCCCCTCGGCAATGGCAGCGTGGGCTGGGCCGTCGTGGCCCCACATCACGATATCATCATCGAAGTCGACGGCGTAGAACTCGCTAAAAGAACCACCGGCCCCAAAGAGGTCCATGATTTTCATGGCCAAGACGTTTTTTACTTCGCATTCTCCGGCAACGGGCACATGGTGGGCCGTGAGTAAGGTATTTCCCGGAATCACCGAGGTAACTAAGTTTTCGCTGTCGTTTCCTGCAGTACCTTCATAGTAGTAGGCCAAGGCGTCGAGACGATGCTCGGCCACCAAGGCATCGAGTGCGACGGATGTCCGGGCCGCGCGGTCGAGCTCATACTCTTCGCATTCGTGCGATACCGCAAACTCTTGGCTGAAGGCTTTGCGTTTGGCGGCCAAACGGGGGGCATCCACCTGTGCATGATGGACTTTCAATTGGTCGATTTCCAGAAGCTCAAAATGACAGCCAAAGGTTGTAGCCATCAGCGTGACATCGGTATACACGTCGAGCATACCGCAGTAGTAGTGGCCCATAATGCCCACCCGGGAATCGCGCATGCCGGCCTTAACCCTCACGGCGGCCACCCAGTCGGCAATCACCTGCCAAGCGCGTGCTTCTTTAAGGTAGCCTGTGATCAGGTAGAAATTGATGTTCGCCCTATGGAACACCGAGGCAATTTCGGGCACCGAGCAGGCTTGGCAGTGGGCCAACCACTCGCCGGTCATCACTCCCCTGTCGCCGAGGGCGTTGAACTTTTTGTAGTCGATGGCAGCGACGGGTTGCAGATTAAGCACCAGCACCGGTACGCCTGCCTTTTGGACCACCGGCAACACCGTATGGCTCAGGGCGTAGGTGGAAATGAAGAGAAAAATCACCTCGACTTTCTGTTCTCGGAAAAAATCCCCCGCGGCGCGCGACTTATCGGGGGTGTCTACCAAACCAGCGTCGCAGACCTCTGCACCCAACCCGGACAACCCCGAGGCAATTTCATTCTGGTAGCCGACCAAGCGGTCCCTCAGGCCGGCGAACTGGGGCCAATAGGTGTCTAGACCAATACCGAACAGCCCTACACGAGTTTTCACTGGGTTCATAGCCTCCATCTTCCCCCTAATTTTTGCTACCGTGAATGGACAAAACCCGGTCAAGTGATGGACAATTGAGCCATGTCGGACTGTGATTTCTCGTACCTCACCCATAGCCTTGAAGACGAGAACTGGCAGATGTTCTGCACCGACGCCGGCTGGAGCCGCACTCCGCCGGGTGGCGTTTATCCGCCCCGCCTAGAAGATCACCCCGCCGGCTTCCGACCTGTGTCGGTGGGTCGCCGCATCAACGAATATCAGATGGTCTATATCGTCGAAGGTCGGGGCCACCTCGAAATGGGCGAAGTCGGCTATGCGATTGAACCAGGTTCGCTTTTCCTTCTGTTTCCCGACATTCCGCATGCCTACCGGCCCGACTCGGCTACCGGCTGGACAGAGAACTGGGTAGGAATTACGGGCCCCCACATGGACGCCCTGTTGGCGGGAGGAATCATTTCGCCCTCGAGGCCCGTGTATCACCCCGGCTATCAGCACGCAATGGTGGAAGGCTTCCAATACATCTTCCGTCAGGTGAAGCAGCAGGCGCCCTTATTTCAGTTCCGCATCTGCGCCGAGGTGCTCAAACTGCTGGCCGAAACCCTGAGCGTGGAGCGCCTTTCGGTGCAGGAGTCCAAAGCGCAAGACATCGTCGACCGTGCCAAGACCTGGATCGAGTCTCACTTGCAGCAGGTATTCGACCTGGAAAACCTAGCCGGCGAGCTTTCCCTTTCTGTGACGGCCGTCAATGACGTTTTCAAGGGTTTTACCGGAATGACTCCCTACCAGTACGGCATCCACGTCAAAATCAACCGGGCCAAGGAAATCCTGGCAGGCGGCGAGAACTCGGTGAAGGAAATCGCCTGGCAAGTCGGGTTCGACGACCAGTTTTACTTCTCGCGGCTGTTTAAGAAAAAGACCGGCTACAGCCCGAGCCAATGGATGCTCATGCAAACCCCCGGGCGACAGGACTAAAGCCTAAGTTCTCCAGAATGTGCATGGAATCGCACGGTTTTCTCCATGGAGTTCCGCGGGAAACGGGCCTAATGTGGACTCATGAAAAAAATAATTCCCGAAGTCGAGGCGTTGGTCGCGCTTTCTCACCACTATGGCACCCGCTGGGAGTACGTGATTGCTGGTGGTGGCAATACTTCGTGGAAAAACGATTCAACTCTTTGGGTTAAGGGCTCAGGACAAGCTTTGGGGACCATTCAAGCCGAAGGTTTCGCCCGCATGGACAGGAAGGCCCTGGCGGCCCTTTGGAGTAGGCCGATTTCCTCCGACCCAGTACTCAGGGAAAAAGAAGTCTTGGAAGCACTGATGGCGGCCAGATTGCCGGGTGAGGAAAGCAAGCGGCCGAGCGTCGAGACGTTGCTTCATGACCTGCTTCCCTTCGACTACGTCGTTCACACCCACCCTACGATGATCAATGCCCTCACTTGCTCCAAGGAGGGCCCCGAAGTTTTCCAGCGGCTTTTTGCCCTCGAGGCCGTATGGATTGCGTATACCGACCCGGGCTACGTCTTGGCTCACGTGGTGAAACAGGCCCTCGAGGCTTTTCGGGCGACCAACGGACACGACGCCAAAGTCATTTTCCTGGAAAATCACGGTCTGGTGGTGGCTGGCGACACTCCCGGGGAAATCCGCGACACCTACCGGCGACTGTTGGCCGACCTTGACCGCGAGGTAACTCACAAAGCCGATTTATCTCCCGTGGGGACAGACCTCCAAAAAGAAATCGCCTTTCTGCAGGCCTTGGCCCCGATAGCTCGTCGGGAATTGGGCACCGAGACCCCTCACGTAGTTAGGTCGACGGCCAGAGCGGTGGTAGCTTTAGCAGAAAGCAACGCCTCGTTCGCCCCCCTTTCGTCGGCCTTTACCCCCGACCATATTGTGTACATGGGGGTGTCGCCGGTGCGGGTCGATTCCGCCTCAGAGCTCGAGGGAGCCTTTGCCGCCTACAAGGCGCGCTTGGGAAAAGCTCCTCGTGTTGTTCTCGCCTCGGGTTTGGGGGCCTTTTGCTTGGGCGCCAACGCCAAGGCAGCCGGGCAAGCCCAGCAGTTGTTTTTGGATTCGGTGCAAATAGGCACATCCAGCGCTGCCTTCGGCGGCCCGAGGTTCCTCACCAAAGCCGCCATCGACTTCATCATCCACTGGGAAGTCGAATCCTATCGAAGTTCCGTTAGCAGCAAGTAGTATTCCAAAACCCCCAAGGAGTTCGCCATGTACAAGTCCCTTTCGAAAGACCAAGTAACCGCCAACTATTCGGCAGCCAAGCAGGCCTACGCACTGCTGGGGGTCGACACCGATGCGGTGGTCAAGGCCGCCGCCGCGGTTTCCATAAGCCTCCACTGCTGGCAGGGCGACGATGTCGTGGGTTTTGAAAACCCCGACCAGGTCCTCACCGGCGGAATCCTAGCCACCGGCAACTACCCCGGTAAGGCCCGCAATGCCGAGCAGCTCCGCTCAGACCTGGCAATGGCCGCTAGCCTCATCCCGGGCGCCAAGAAGGTTGCCCTCCACGGGCTCTACGCCGAAACTGGAAGCAAAAAGGTTCCCCGAGACGAACTGGGGCCCGAACACTTCGCAAACTGGATTTCTTGGGCCCAAAAGACAAAACTCGGACTCGACTTCAATCCCAGCTTTTTTAGCCACCCCAAGGCCGACGACGGCACGCTCTCGGCTGCCGATAAGTCCACGCGCGAGTTCTGGGTCCGCCACGGCATTCAGAGCAGACGCATCGCCGCCGCCATGGGCAAGGCGACCGGAGCCCCGGCGGTCAACAACGTCTGGATACCCGATGGCTCCAAGGATTACCCGGCCGACCGGCTCAGTCCGCGCCTTCGCCTCAAAGATTCGCTCGACGCCGTGTTCGCAGAAAAGTTTCCTGCCGACCACCTCATCGATGCGGTAGAGTGCAAGCTCTTTGGCATCGGCAGCGAGGCCTACGTTGTGGGTAGCCACGAGTTCTACATGGGTTATGCCGTGCAGAACAAAGTGACCCTGACGCTCGACATGGGGCATTTTCACCCCACAGAAACCATTGCCGACAAAATCCCGGGCATCCTGCCATTCGTTCCTGGTTTGATGCTGCACGTTAGCCGCGGCCTGCGCTGGGACTCCGACCACGTTGTTACCTACAACGACGACGTTCAGGCCGTTTTCAACGAGATTCAGCGCGCAGGCGCTTGGAACCGTGTCGCGGTGGGGCTCGACTTTTTCGATGCCAGCATCAACCGCATCATGGCGTGGACCATCGGCGCCCGCTCGGTCCGAAAGGCCATTTTGGGTGCCCTTCTTGAGCCTTCAGGCCTTCTTCGCGACGAAGAAAAGTCAGGGCGCCTGGGTGCCCGCCTCGCCCTCATGGAGGAACTGAAAAATCTGCCCCTGGGAGCCGTCTACGACTACTTGTGCCTCAGCCAGAACGTGCCGAATGGAACCGCCTGGATCAATGCCAGCGACACCTACGAGAAGGAAGTACTCTCGAAGCGCTAGTCCGGAGGTTACCTAACCAGGGCGAGCCTCGGGCTTCTCTAGTCTAGGTGAAACACCTCCCGCAGTTCCCCCACCACCGGGGAATTGTCGGGGTTGGTCTCCATGATATCGCCCATATAAGCCCACCACTTCTTCACCACGGCGGTGTTGGCGAGGTTGGCGCTGGTATCGTGGTCTTTGATTTTTTGGAAGGCAAAGAGCACCAGAGTCTTCAGATCGAGGTAAATGGAATAGTCGCTCACTCCGGCGTCTTCGAGTTCTTTGACCAGTTCGGGCCAAATCGCGTCGTGGCGTTTCTGGTACTCGGCTTCGAAGCCGGGCCTGAGTTTCATCGTGAAGGCTGCTCGTCTCATTTTCTTGCTCCTGCGGTTGTGGATTTTTTCTGTTGGGCTTTCAAGTCTGCGAGTCGGCGGGCGGCCTTGAGCCAGGGTTCCCGTTCCGCTTGAGGCCGGTACACCACCGGCGGGAACGAATGGGCCACCAGGCGCCGGGCCTCGGCCTGATTCGCTACCAAACCCAAGGCCCGCGCCTGCACCACCAGGTTTCCCAAGCCGCTGGCCTCGACCGGACCTGCCAACACGGGCAAACCGGTCGCATCGGCCGTGAGCTGGCACAAAAGTGTGTTTTGGCAACCACCGCCCACCAAGTGGATTTGGCTGAGCCGGAAGCCGCGGATAGTCTGGATTTCTTCGAGCGTCTTGCAGAAGGCCAGCACGAGGCTATCGATGCAGGCCCGCGCGTAACCGCCAGGGCCTTCGGGCTGGGTTTGGCCGCTGTGGTCCCAATAGGCCTCGAGGGCCGCCTTCATCGAGGCAGGCTGGAAAAACGAGGGGTCGTCGGCATCCACCAAGGCGCGGAAGCCCGGGGCCGCCCTGGCCGCCCTGGTGAGAGGGCCGAAGTCGGGACACTCAGGCCACGAGGCCTTGAGCTGCTGGATGAGCCACAGCCCCATGCAGTTTTTCAAGAAGCGGTAGGTGCCGTCGACGCCGGCTTCGTTGGTGAAGTTGGCCGCTCGGGCGGCCTCTCCGGTTTCAGCCTGAGTCGATTCGATCCCGATAAGGCACCAAGTGCCGGTGCAAATGTAGGCCGAAGTTTGGTCGGTAAACGGAACGGCCGCCACCGCGGAGCCCGTGTCGTGGGTTGCTGGAGCTACCAGCGACAAGGTATGGGGGCCCAATTGGGTGCCCTCGGTCAGCACCGTGCCGGGCCAAACGGGTTTGGTGAACAGGGAAGGTTCCACACCGAGGGCCTTGAGCGTGCTTTGATCCCAGTCGCGGGTACGGGCATCGAGCATTTGGGTGCTGCTGGAATTGCTGAGTTCGTTCACCAGCGGCCCGCCTAAACGGTGGAGAAGCCAGTCGGGCATCATGGCGAAACGGCGGGCTCGTGCCAGAGTGGCGGGCGAGGCTTGCTTCCAAGCGGCAAACTGAAAAAGGGTGTTGAAGTGCAACGTCTGGATTCCGGTACTCTGGTAAACGGCCTTTTCACCGAGCAGCGCAAAGGTGGAGGCCATCACCTCGCGGGTGTGCTCGTTGCGGTAGCAGCGGGGGGCTTCCAGTGGGTTCCCATCTTCGCCGACCAGCACGAAGTCAACGGCCCAGCTGTCGAGGCCCAAACTGACCACGTGAGCGTCGCTGGAAACCAGAGAGAGCCCAAGGCGAATCTCGGTTTCGATGTGGTTAGCATCCCAGCGCAATAACCCGTCTTCCATGCGAGGAGGACTGCCAAAGCGGTGAATTTCGTTGAACTCCAGTTTTCCTTCGGATAATCGGCCGGCGATGACGCGACCACTTCCGGCCCCCAAATCGACGGCCAGCAAAGTAGATGAAGCAGGCATAATTCCTCCGTTGATTATTTCAACACGTAAGACTCAGACCCGTCCATGCACGATCACCGCTAGCTCATGGATATTTTGGCCCTAACCATTGGTTTGGACCTTCCTCGGTTTAACCAGCTTTGCCAGTTTCCAAGTAGCCCACCGTAGGCTCGGCCGCTAGATCTGCGTCCCGTTGGTTTCCTGCGGGATGAGGGGTATCGGCCGCTTGCCGGAGCCACACCCTAAGGCACAGGGCGCGTATAGTTTGCAGGTCTTCGCCGTTGAGCGTGGTGCCCGACCTTTCTTCAAGCAAATCTCGCAACTGGAACTCGTCGGCTTCGGGCATCAGTTCCAAAAGCTCGGGGACGAGGGCGTACAGGTTCATGAATTACCTCGCAGGAAGTCTCCATGAAGTATACAAGTGTACGCTGTTTTCTACAAGACAAATCGACAGCTAAGGCGGTCTAGTCGAGCAAAAACTTCACCGTGGCTTCGTCGAGTCCGGTGGTCAGCGAAATCTCGGCAATAGTGATGCCCTTAGATTCGAGCTGTTTGACGAAGGCCGTTGTTGAAATCTGCACCACATCGGCTTGAGACGCCGTAGAGGCGGAGGCCGTAGCGAAAATCGGGGACGGAAGCGGCGGCGAGGCTTGGATTCCGGTTGAGCCCGGTGCCATACCGACAGCTGGACCTCTTCCGTAGTTGGAAGAAATGGTACTCATGGTACTCTCCTTATTACCATTATGTACCCAAAAGGCCAAAAAAGGGTCAACAATGTTTCAAATTCGCTGTTTTTAGAACTCAGGCAAGGCGACGGCTCCTGAAAAGGGTCTCATTGCAGGGAAGACTCTTCTTCTGTGAGGTGACATAATGACCTTTATGGTTGATAAACAACTTCGTTTTCAGGGATTTCTGGTGAACTTACTCATGAAGGTAAAAAGTGAGACAAAGTACCTGAAAAGTTCCCAAAAAATGGCCAAAAGCATGCGCTCGCTATCCGGCAGGGTCGCCAAAGGGTTGGATTGCCGCGAAGTTCAGGTGCCCCGAACCGGTGGTGGCACCATCCGCACCCGCATCTAC
The DNA here is from genome assembly GCA_947478845.1 of Spirochaetales bacterium. Taxonomy (GTDB): domain Bacteria; phylum Spirochaetota; class Spirochaetia; order JABEVK01; family JABEVK01; genus JAIFLN01. The sequence goes on from CANJXC010000005.1 coordinate 172,254, forward strand.
ATGCCCGAAGAGCCGCATTTTCCGCTGCCGGGGGTTCTCTGGCTCCATGGTGGAGGCTACGCTATCGGTGTACCGGAGCTCGACCACGCCATGTACCAGCGCCTCATGGCGACCAGCCCCTGCATCATCGTGGCTCCAGACTACCGATTGTCTACCAAGTCTCCCTACCCGGCCGCGTTAAACGACTGTTACGATGTCTTGCTGTGGATGCGCACCCAAATCACCGAGTTGGGCCTGCGTTCCAATCAGTTGATGGTTGGCGGCAATAGTGCCGGCGGTGGGCTCACGGCCGCCTTGACCCTGTTGGCCCGCGATCGGGCTGAAGTCAACTTAGCCTTTCAGATGCCGCTCTACCCCATGATTGACGACAGGATGACCAACCCTTCGGCGGTGGGAAACACCTCACCGGTATGGGACTCCAACTTGAACTTGTGGGCTTGGAAACTCTACCTAGGCGATCGCTTCGGTACCGAAGTTCCGGCGTATGCCGCCGCGTCACGGGCCACCGATTTCAGCCGCTTACCCCCCACAGCCACCTTCGTCGGCGACCTAGAGCCTTTTCGTGACGAGACGGTAGCGTATGTGAACAACCTGCGCGAGGCCGGAGTGAAGGTTGACTTTCAGGTGTACGAAGGCTGTTTCCATGGGTTTGATGCCGTCTGCCCGGGCGCGGAAGTCAGCCAGCGGGCGCTCGCCTTCCTGATGGAATCGTACAAAAAAGCAACCGAAACCTATTTCGCCGAGCAGCCGTAGGCTGCCAGCCACAAAGGATACGTATGGATTACATAAAATTGGGGAACACTGGTCTGGACGTCTCGAGGCTTTGCCTGGGCTGCATGAGTTTCGGCGATGCCAAGACGTGGGTGCATGAATGGGTGCTCGATGAGTCCGACAGCCGGGTGATCCTTAAGCGGGCCCTCGAACTGGGCATCAATTTCTTCGATACGGCCAACGTCTACTCTTTGGGCAAAAGCGAGGCCATTCTTGGCCGAGCCCTCAAGGACTTCGCAAAACGCGACGAGGTTGTGGTCGCCACCAAGGTGCATGGAAAGATGCGCGAGGGCCCCAATGGCTCCGGGTTATCCCGCAAGGCTATCCTGAGCGAAATAGACCAAAGCCTGAAACGCTTGGGGATGGACTACGTTGACCTTTACATCATCCACCGCTGGGACTACAACACGCCCATCGAAGAAACCATGGAGGCCCTGCACGACGTGGTGAAGGCCGGAAAGGTCCGCTACCTTGGGGCCTCGGCGATGTACGCCTGGCAGTTCCAGAAGGCCCTCCAGGTTGCCGATACCCACGGCTGGACCCGCTTTGTTTCGATGCAGAATCACCTCAACCTCATCTACCGCGAGGAGGAACGCGAAATGCTCCCCCTCTGCCGCGACCAAAACATTGCGCTTACGCCCTACAGTCCACTGGCAGCCGGCCGCCTTACGCGCAACCTAGAGGAAACCACCAAGCGGTTTCAAACCGACAAGATGGCCCGCTCCAAGTATGATTCCACCGTCGAAGCCGACAGCCTCGTAGTGGAGCGCCTGGTGGCGGTAGCCGAAAAACGCGGAATCCCACGGGTCGAAGTGGCGCTGGCGTGGGTGATGCAGAAGGCCCCGGTGAGCATTCCCATCGTGGGGGTGACAAAGCTCTCGCAACTCGAGAGCACGTTGCCCGCGTTGTCGGTGAAGCTCTCCATCGAGGAAGTGGCCTTCCTGGAAGAGCCTTACGTGCCTCACCGCGCCATAGGGGCACTTTAAGGTGGCCCGTCCCGCGGTCGTCGAACCGCAGTTTCGGGGGTTGTTTCTGGCTTTGTTTGGCGTTTTTGTGCTCTACGGCACCTCGATGACCATTATTGGGGCCACCCTGCCCCGCATTCTTGCCGATTTTCACTGGGACTACGTCACAGCCGGTGCGGTAATCGCCGCTGGGGCCATTGCCTACTTTTTGTCTGCGTTTGGTTCTGGCTATCTTATACAAGCTATAGGACCCAAAGCCACTGTCCTTATCGGGGTCGTCCTCGACTTGATTGGCTTGGCTATGTTTGGAACTTGGAGCGACCCGGTGGTCAATCTGGTTCTGAACCTGCTCATTGGCGTGGGCCAAGGTTGTATTGAAGTGACGATCAATTCGGCAGTGGTGCGCCTCGATACCAAAAAATCCGGTGCGCCTATGACCTTTATGCAGGGTGCCTTCGCACTGGGAGCCATTATTGGCCCCGTGGCACTGGCGGTGTTGCTGCAGGCCGGTGGTTCCTGGACGCTGGTTTACCAAGGTATGGCCGCCGTCTTCTTCCTTCTCTTGGTGGCGCTCGTTTTGTTGAAGTTCGACCTGCCGCTCGAGATGACCGCCTCGGATGCAGGCAACGGATCGCCGCCCCAAAAGGCCCGGCTGGCCTCCCACCCGGCCTATTGGATGGCGTTTCTGGTGCTGTTCCTGTACGTGGGAGTTGAGCTGGGAGTTTCCAACTGGATTTCTGAATACTTTATTCAGAGCTTCAAGCTTGACCCTTCGGCCGGCTCGACGCTCGTTTCTGTATTTTGGGTGGGAATCTTGGTGGGGCGGTTTGGAGTTCCTGTGGTGGCCCCTCGTTCTCACCCCGATCGGCTTCTGGTCGTCTTTACGGCAGTTGCGGCAGGCTTCATCGGCGTACTTACCGTCTTGGGGTTTTTTGCAGGCCCCTCGTGGATCGGGGTCGGGGTAGCGGCGGTTTTTGGGGCCGGACTGGGATGTTCCATCATTTACGGCATGGTGTTGACGTTAGTGGGCGCTACCTTTCCGTTTGCGCAAAGTCAGGCCATCGGTTTCGCGGCCACCGGTGGCGGCATCGGAGCCTTTTTGTTCCCCTTTGTGATGTCGGTGCTTTCACAAGCGTGGGGAATCCAGTGGGGCTTTGCCGCCTACGCAGGTTTCGCGGTGCTGATGACGGTGTCGGCCGTAGGGCTGGTACGCAGCGCTCGAAAGGCTGGCTGATCAAGGGCGAACAACACGGAAACCGACATCACTCCAAGAACCATCCGGGCCATGGGCGTCTCGAGCGGACACGTAGGTACAGCTGGTATCGTTGCGAAAACTTTCGCCCCGTATGATCCGCAACGACCCGGAACCCGGGGCCACGTCGGGTCCGGTGGGATTCGTCTGGGCCTCACTAGGGTAGGCATCGTACCAGTCCCAGCACCATTCCCAGACATTTCCGCTCAAATCGTAAATCCCCAGTTCGTTGGCAATCTTGGTAGCAACATCGTGGCTTGTACCGATACTGTTCTCGGCAGTCCAGGCCACAAAACTGGCGGTGTTGCTTCCTGCGTAGATGTAGCCGTGTGTGCTGTTGCCACCGCGAGCTGCGAACTCACGCTCGGCTTCGGTGGGCAAGCGGTAACCATTGTTGGCGCGGTTCATGGTCACTGTGGCGCTGGTGATGGGGTAACCTGCCGAGGGGCTACGGCTAGTTACGGTGTAAACTGGTGTTAGTCCCTCTCGGTCACTTAGCTTGTTGCAGAACTCGACGGCATCGTACCAAGTGACTTGTTCGACAGGTCGACTGGTACCCGTGTAGTAACTTGGGTTGTTACCGGTTACAGCGGTGTATTGCGCCTGGGTGATCTCGGTGGCGCTCAAGTGAAAGGTTGCCAACGTAACGCTATGGGTTGGTAACTCATCGTTCCAGCCGATTGCCGATCCCATGGTGAAGGTACCGCCAGCAACAACTTTCAGGGTGCCGATAGTGGTGGAGGTGAGGTCCGATAGCTGTGCTGGCGGAGGAGGGGCACTCCCGGGCGGCTGGTCAGTCTCAGTCGCGGCGGTTCCTGGTGTCGAGCTAGCGGCGGACTTCACTCCAGAGCCCGAGGGGTTGCAGCAACTCGTAGGCAGCAAGAACAGCCAAAACAAAATCAGGCAAAGATTCAGTGCCCCGGCGATTGATTGAACTCTCAACAAAACGACTCGCCCCATCAATCGTCTCCGCAACAGAAGCCTCCGAAACGCTTTCTTCCTGCGCAACCTTAGTAAAACGTGTTGCTATCGTCAACTCTAAAACTCATTTCCAGGCCTGAACCACTTCGTAGCTGTGGGTGTGGATTTCGAGGATGGTCCCAAACGGGTCGCTGCAATAGGCCATTTTGAACACGTTGCCAGGTGGCCTATCGTCCCAAACCTTGGAAAGCTGTTTGCCCCCTGTTTCGACAATCTTGGCAATCAGCCCGTCGATATCGGGGTCGGTGACGCAGAGGTGAAACGGGCCGCTCCTATCAAACTCAATGTCGGGTTCTCTATCACGATGAGGCGGATCAATCGACTGGAAGAGTTCAACCCCCACACCACCTCCGGTAGACAAATGCGCTATCTTGAGCGAACGAAATCGTGGTCCCAAGACGTCCTTGGCGTGGCCACGGGTATCGGCCTCCAAACTGATGGTCGTGGGCCCGGCAAAAACCCGGTATCCCAGCACTTCGGCATACCATCGGATGGCCGCGTCGATATCCGAAACTCCGATTCCAATGTGGTTCAGTGGTCGTGGTGCGGTTTTGGTCATTTTTTGTTTCCCTTGGAGCTCTTCCTATCAAAGAAAGGCAGGCCGGGCAAGGAGGCCAACCATGAACGCTTGGCTTGACAGGTGGGTTCACCGAACTGATACTCATGCTCAGACCTTTGAGGAGTTATTGCCATGAAGTCCTCCCGGCTTATCCACAGCGGCCTGTCGCTGGTGATTTCTGAAATGGGGCACGGTGACAGTCTTGCCATCGCCGATGCAGGCCTTCCCATTCCCCCAACAACCAAACGAATCGACCTCGCGGTGATGAAGGGTGTTCCTTCTTTCCTAGAGGTGCTCGATGCCGTGCTCAGCGAATTGCGCGTCGATCGTGTGCTGATCGCCGAAGAGTTTTCCCGTGTTAGCCCGGCCCTGTATGCCAAGTTGACCGCGAGGTTGGAACGTTACAGCAAGGCCACCGGGCAGGCAGTGAAGATTCAAGCGGTTTCCCACACTGAGTTCAAAAAAGAAACCGGTTCGGCGAGGGCCGTGGCTCGAACCGGCGAGTTCACCCCTTATGCGAACATTTTGCTCTACAGCAACGTCGTGTTCTGAAGTCTGTTAAAGGAGCGGTTATGAAAAACCCGAAATTGATGTTGGAAACCTTTTCCAAAAACGCTGGTGTGCTTTGCCTGGCGCCCGTGTTTGTGCCCCGCAGGTTCAACACCGCCGGCCGAAGACTTCGGTTGCATCCCGATGACTACTATGCCTTGGGTACCGCCCGAGGCTCCATCAAGGAACGTTGGTTTTCCTCGGTCATCGCCGCGATGAATGGCCCTCTGGCACCGGCCGACGAGGGGATGAGCTACGTCGACCTGACGGGCAAGAAAGACGACCTCTTCCTGTTCAAGGATGCCGTTGAGGAACTCGGCGAGAAAATCATCGGCAAGGAACTGCACAAGAAGTTTGGAACCTGGCCCATGTACTCCAAGTACTTCGATTACGATGCGCCCTTGTTTCTGCACCTCCACCTGAAGGAAGAAGATGCCCAGCGTGTGGGCCGCAAGGGCAAGCCCGAGGCCTATTACTTTCCACCGCAGCTGAACAACCACCCCGGGCAATTTCCCCACACCTACTTCGGTTTTGACCCCGATGTCTCCAAGGCGGAAGTCCGGCAAAGGCTGGAAAAGTTTGAAACCACCGACAATCGGATCACGGAACTCTCGCGCGCCTTCCGTCTCGAGTTGGGCACCGGCTGGTACACCCCTCCAGGGGTGGTGCATGCTCCGGGATCGTATTTAACCTACGAACCCCAGTGGAACTCCGACGTGAACTCGGTTTACGAAAACGTGGTTTCCGGCGAGGTTTACCCGTACGACTTCCTCGTGGAGAACTGCCCCGAAGACCGCAAGCACGACCTCGACTACGTGATGAGCCTGATGGACTGGGACAAGAATGTCGATCCGCACTACCGGAAAAACTGGTTCCGGCCCCCCTTGATTTCTACCGAGGACGAGAATCACGTGGAAAAATGGGTGGTCTACAACACTGGCTACATTGCTGCCAAGGAACTCACCGTGTTTCCGGGCAAGTCGGTGGTCATCAAAGACAAGGCTGCCTACGGTTGCATCCTGACCCAAGGGCACGGCAAGTTCGGCGCCTATGATGCGGAAACCGCGGTGATGCTCCGCTACGGAGGCCTGAGCGCCGACGAGTACTTTGTGAGCGAAGAGGCGGCCGGTAACGGAATCAGGGTGGTCAACCACAGCCTGAAGGAGCCGATGGTGATTCTCAAACACTTTGGACCCAACGCCGGTGACCCAGGAGCCTCAAGATGAATGCCCAAATAGTCGACGCCTTAGGACGCCGGTCGGTCCTCCTCGAAAACCACCACATCCGCGCCGTGATCGAAAATCGTGGCGGGATGATGCCCGAGTTCAGCCTGAAGCGGGGTCATGGCGGGATCAACTCGCACTGGAACCCCGAGTTTCGCGACAATTCAGGCCTCCCCTACGAGCAGAATCAGAACGCCGCTTACTGGAAGGTCAAACTCCTATCGCAGGTGGCGGGCGATTTTCTGTGTAGCCCAAACTTCGGTGGCGGCTGCCAAGTGGATGGGGTGGACCTTCCTCCTCACGGCTGGGCTGCCAACGAGGATTGGAGTTTGGAAAGCCACGGAGTTTCCCCAGACAAATCTGTGGGGTCCGCACGGTTTTCTATGAACAGTCCACAGCCGAAAATGCCGCTGAGCTGGACCAAGTGCGATCTGGTGCTCGAGGGCCAGGCGGCCTACTTCTCGGTGATGCGCATCAAAAACTCAGGCAGCGCACCGCTGGCGATCAACCTGACCCGGCATAACACCGTGGGGGTTCCTTTTCTGCAGGCGGGTTGTCAAATCAGCCTTTGCGCCGACCGCTATCAGGTTGCGCCTTCCGGCACCGAGTTCGATTCCACGGGAAGGCTTGCCTTGGGAGCGGAGTTCTCAAACCTCCAAAAGGCTCCCTTGCGTACCGGTGCTAACGTAGATTTGACGCAGGTTCCGGGAATCATCGGCGCCACGGACTTTGTCACCGGAGCGGTACCTTCCCACCTGAACTTGGGTTGGAGCTGCGTCGTGAACCCGATTTTGGGGCTCGCTTACGTGTGCTTTTTCCCCGGCGAGGCGGGCCTCCCCGAGGGTGAGGTAGCGCTGAGTTTCAACGACCTCTGGATGCAGTACGGTGGACGCAACTTCACCCCGTGGGCCCTCAACGAAGCAGGCGCCGACCGGACCTTCTGCCTTGGTACCGAAAATGCCATCGGCGCGTACGCCAACGGGTTGGAGTTCTCCCGCCGGAATCCAGAGATTCTCGGCCGACCGACCACCGTGACGATTCCCGCCGGGGGAGAACGCAAACTCTGTTACGGCACAGCGTTGGTGGAACTGACGACAGAATTGGTGCAGCAGGGAATCAGGCGCGTCGAGGCCCAGGAGGGCTTTTTGGTTCTGCATGGCACCAAGTCTGCCCAGCGGATTCCCATGGATGCCACCTTCCAGCGGGTGAGAAAGTTCGAATCGGGGAGCTAAATTGGGCGCGACGTTGCTCGGCCTGTACGAGAAGGCCATTCCAAGCTCGCTGACTCTGGAAGACAAGCTCAAGGTGGCTTCGCGGTTCGGCTTTGACTTTTTGGAAATCAGCATCGACGAAACCGACGAAAAGCTCGGCAGGCTGAAGTGGACCACAAAGAAGAAGAAGGATCTGGCTCAGGCGATGAGTTCCACTGGGATTCCTATCAAGACCCTTTGCCTGAGCGGACACCGGAAGTACCCCCTCGGAAGTGCCGACGCTCAAACTCGCCGACGCGGCCTTGAAATCCTGGCGGATGCCGTCGACTTCGCTGCGAATCTGGGAATCCGCATCATCCAACTGGCCGGTTACGATTGCTATTACGAGCCTTCCACCGAGGCCAGCAAAGCTCACTTCCGTGAGAATCTGGAACTCTGTGTGCATTTGGCGGCCCGCCAGGGCGTTGTCCTTGCGTTCGAGACCATGGAAACCGAGTTCATGAACACCGTAGGTAAGGCCATGGCCTATGTTAAGGCCCTCGACTCTCCTTACCTGCAAATCTACCCCGACTTGGGCAACCTGACCAACGCGGCCCTCGCCAGCAGGACTTCGGTACTGGACGACCTTTCGGCGGGTAAGGGGCATCTGGTTGCCCTTCACTTGAAAGAAACGGTGCCCGGGAAGTTCCGCGAGATTCCCTATGGAACCGGACACGTGAACTTTGACGCCGCTATCGGCAGGGCCAAGGACCTGGGGGTTCGCCTCTTTCTGGCCGAGTTTTGGGATACCGGAAGCCCAGACTGGGAGGGGCACATCGCCTTCGCGCAGGCTTTTTTAAGGAAGAAACTATGACAAAATACTTTTTGGGAGTGGATAACGGCGGCACAATGACCAAGGCCGTTCTTTTCGATGCAGAAGGAAAGGAAGTCGGCGGAGCTTCACGCAAACTCGCCTTGATCCAGCCCCAGCCCGGTTTTACCGAACGCGATATGGAGTTGCTTTGGAAGGCCAACCTCGAGGTCATCCGTGAAGCGCTGTCAACCTCAGGAGTAGAACCAGGCCAAATCGCGGGTATCGCGTGCACGGGTCATGGGAAAGGGCTCTACCTTTGGGGCAAGGATGGCCACCCCGCCTATCATGGCATAGTCTCCACCGACAGCCGGGCTTGGAAGTATCCTCAGGCTTGGGAGGCCGACGGCACGGCCGCCAAAGTGTTTCCTAGGACCCTCCAGACGCCTCTGGCCTGCCAACCTGTGGCCCTGTGGCGCTGGTTTCAAGACAATAGGCCCGAAATCCTTAGTCAAGTTCAATGGGTGTTTTCCGTGAAGGATTATGTGCGCTTCCGATTGACCGGTGAAGCCTACGCAGAAATTACCGATTATTCGGGAACGAGCCTCATGGACCTGAACTCCGTCAGTTTTGATCCCAAGGTCCTTGAAGCTTTCGGGGTAGCCGATATGGCGGACAAGCTTCCCCCCCTGCGTTATTCCACAGAAATTTGCGGAAAAATCACCGCTGAGGTGGCCGCGCTCACAGGCTTGAAGGCGGGCACTCCCGTCGCGGCCGGGATGTTCGATATCGACGCCTGCGCTGTGGCCATGGACGTTACCGACGAAACCAACGTCTGTGTCATTGCGGGTACCTGGGGCATCAACCAATACATTTCCCGAAAACCGGTGCTCAACCACTCGATCAAAATGAACTCGCTGTTCTGCCTTAAAGGCTACTACTTGGTGGAAGAATCGAGCCCTACCTCGGCGGGCAACAACGAATGGTTCACCGATCTGTTCCTTGAGAGCGAGAAACAGGAGGCCCTGGCGCGCGGCCTCAGCATCCATGCCTATGCCGAAGAGCTTGCGGCTTCGGTGGAACCTGGAAGTCAGTCGCTCCTGTTTTTGCCCTTCCTCTATGGATCAAACGACAACCCACAGGCCAAAGCCTGTTTCATAGGCCTCGAGAGCAGTCACACGCGTGCCGGAATCATCCGCTCGGTGCTTGAGGGTATTGTTTATTCGCATAGGGTGCATCTCGAGCGCCTACTGCCCAACCGCGACCGGCCCGGTTGCCTTAGATTGGCTGGCGGAGCCGCCAACAACCGAACTTGGGCGCAGATGTTCTCTGATGTGATCGGTTTACCGGTCGAGACCATCGACGCCAAGGAATTAGGCACCCTCGGCTGCGCCATGACGGCCGCTGTCGCCTCGGGATTCTACACAGACCTCAAACAAGCCGCCCAAAAGATGGTCCGCGTTAAAGAGCGTTTGGAACCTAATACCCTCCACAAGCCGGCCTACGACAAAAAATACGCGCTTTTCGTGCAGGCGAGCCGGGCGCTCGACGGCCTTTGGAAGGAGTTCTGATGCCTCTTGGGCTTTGAGCTCTATTTACGGCCGGGGACCAAAGTGCTTGAGCATGACCAGAGGGTCAGAAGTGCTGAGGTTCTCTATAGTCACTCCATGGTGAGCTGCATCGCTGGTCACGAAAAACTCGTCCTTGGTACGCTGGCCAAAACGAATCAGGGCTGGTGACTCGGCTTCAAGATTACCGATGCGGCCATGCCCCTGAATCACAATGGCGCCGTAGGGACCCTCGTCTTTTACGACGACCTTGCGTCCGGGCAACACCGTTAGTTCCTTTGCCGAAAAGTACGTGGACTTATACACAACTTCGTACTCTTCAAAGCCCTCGGCGTGCATTTCGGCAACCGGACGCACGGGGCGTGGGTTCATGAAATGGTGTTCATAGAACCCCGGATCAAGGTTGGCCTCCCAATCGAGGAGGTCGATGTAAAAGTCGAGGTCGTTTTTGTGTGCCTCGGGGATATCCTTGCTCAGAAGCTCACGCGGGGTATAAACGTCCCAAACGACATTCTGAAACATCGAGAACACGTCGGAAGCCCTTTGGGGCTCGTAAGTCAAGAGAGATCCCGGCGCATGGAGAATTCCCGGGGGCACATCCCAACCGGTTCCAGGTTGCAACTTCATGGCTTTGGAGAGGTAGAGGATGCCGTTGTCTTTCTGGTCCCAAACGGCGAGGCATTCCTTGATTTGGTCCTTGGTGGTTCCCGGATGCAGGCCGAAGAAGGTATAGGGGAAATAGCCACCGTGGTTGTTCAGTTGTTTCGGAAAATAATACGCTTCGGGTTTACCAACGCGTCCCACCTTGGCTGCCATGGCATCGGTATGGTGAACGTGATGGGGAAGTGGTTCCTCGTTGTCGAAGAACTTCGAGTACATCATCCATCCGCCGAAGCGCTTCATGACCTCGCCGCCAAGAATCTCCTTTCCACCCACTTCCAGAGCGTCCTTCAGCGACAAATGCGAGTCTCCGGTCTGAATAAACGAAAGCCCTTCAAAGGGAGTCGTAAGCGGGCCGTTGTCGGCCTTGGTGGTCGAGGCCAGCCAGCGCTCGTCAATACCCCCTCGGTGGGGACCGTAGGAATAATAGTCTTGCGGGTGAAGTTTGAGCCTTTTGCCGGGAATACAGAACGACCGGGGTACCCAGTTTGGTTCCAGACGCAAGACTCCGTTCCCCTGATTCAAAGCAATTTCCAGAGCCTGTTTCTCGCCAGCCATTGAGTCCTCCCTTTCAGATTCACTCGAGGTTAAACCCGCCTCATCGGGGTGTCAAGCGCGACGACAACCACAGTTTTGACGAAAAAATTAATTGACAAGCTCTGAGATTAAGTTGATCATTCGAGTAGCGTTATTTCGCTGGAGGTTGTACATGAAAAGAGTTCTCGTTGCACTGGTACTGTTGACTGCTTTGGTTCCTGGCATGCTGTTTGCCAAGGACATTGTGATTGGGATGACCGTCCCTGGCTTGCAGTTTCCCTTCTTCGTCACGATGAAGGCCGAAGCCGAGGCCGCCGCCAAGAATTTGGGTGTCAAGCTTTTATTCATCGATGCGCAGAATGCTTCCGACAAGCAGGTTGCGGCCATCGAAAACTTTGTTGCCCAGAAGGTCGATGGTATTTTGATTTCCCCCATGACCGTCGATTCCCAGGTGCCGGCTATTGAAGAAGCTGTGGCCGCTGGTATCCCCGTGGCGAGCGTGGACCGCAAGGCGAATTCCGACAAGGTGCTCGCACACGTCGGAGCCGACAACGTGGCCGGTGGCCGTTCCGCTGCCCAGTACATTATTGACAAGTTGAAGAACAAAGGCACCGTCATCGAGCTCGAGGGAACTCCTGGTTCTTCCGCCGCTGTTGACCGCAAGGCCGGCTTCGACGAGGTGATGAAGAAGTCGAACATCAAGATTCTCGTTTCGCAGACTGCTGAGTTTGACCGCGCCAAGGCCCAGTCGGTTATGGAAAACTTGATTCAGGTTTATCCCAAGTTTGACGCCGTCTTCGGTGCCAACGACGAGATGATCATTGGTGCTATCGAAGCGATGAAGGCTGCCAAGCTGGATGTCAAAAAGATCGTAACTATCGGCTTTGACGCCACCGACGATGCCAAGGCATACATGAAGGCCGGCACGCTCGGAGCCACGATCGACCAGTACCCTGGCAAGCAGGCCGCGATGGCCCTGAAGGCCTTGGTCGACATGATCAAGAGCAAGAAGAAGCCCGCCAAGGCCGTTGATTACATCACTCCGATGCCTGTCACTAAGTAATTCGAAGCAGTTTTAGCTACAGGCCGGCACTGGAAGCCGGCCTGTACTTTTTATCAAGCAATGGGGTGAGCACATGGCCTTCGCGTTGGAAATGCGTGGAATTACGAAATCCTTCCCCGGGGTCCGCGCTCTCAAGGGTGTAGATTTCGAGCTCGAAGCCGGCGAAGTCCACGCCTTGGTGGGAGAAAACGGGGCCGGCAAGTCTACCCTGATGAAGATTCTTTCGGGCCTGTATACAGCGGACGAGGGTGAGATCCGGCTCCACGGGAAGCCCATTACCACGACCGGAATCCGCTCCATGCTCGACGCGGGCGTGAGCGTCATTTACCAAGAACTGAATCTTGTACGTCATTTGTCGGTGGCCGAGAATATCTTTTTGGGCCGTGAGCCGCTGCTTGCCGGTTCCCTCATCGACTGGTCTAAGATGGACAAGGACGTGAAGAAACTGCTGGAACCTTTCGGCATCGATTTAAATCCGCGAGCCAAGATCTACACGTTGGGCCCCGCCTACCAGCAGGTCGTAGAAATCGTGAAGGCTCTGTCTCTGAACTCCGAAATCATTGTCATGGATGAACCCACGGCCGCCCTGACCGGCAACGAAGTCGAACGTCTTTTCGATATTATCCGAAGCTTAAAGGCGAGCGGAGTGTCGGTCATCTACATTTCGCACCGTCTGGAAGAACTCGCCAAGGTTGCCGACCGGGTCACCATAATCCGAGATGGCCAGAAAATCATCACCAAAGCGATTGCGGAACTTAAAACGGACGAAATCATCCGCCATATGGTAGGACGCAGCCTAGACGAGCAGTACCCCAAGATGACGATACCGGTGGGTCGTGAAGTTCTCAGGGTTGAAAACCTCACGAAACAGGGAGTCTGTCAGGATGTTTCGTTCCACGTGAACCAAGGTGAGATCGTCGGGTTTACAGGATTGGTTGGCGCCGGACGAACCGAAATCATGCAACTGCTGTTCGGTCACACCCAAGCCGACTCGGGGCAGGTTTTCATCGATGGCGTAAAGACTCACATCCGTAGTCCCCGTGACGCCGTCAAAATGGGCATAGGGCTGATTCCAGAGGAGCGAAAGCAGCAAGGCCTGGTACTGGGGCTTTCTGTGCTCGACAATGCGTCTCTCACCGTGCTCGATCTATTCTCTCGCTTCGGCGTTCTGCTCGGGCGCTCGCTTCAGGCCAAAGTGAAGTCCATGGTCGACAAGATGGACATCAAAACACCAAGTCTTAAACAGCAGGTGCTGCACCTTTCCGGCGGAAACCAGCAGAAGGTTGTGCTTGCCAAATGGTTTCTGCGCGACTGCCGTTTGTACATCTTCGACGAACCGACCCGGGGTATTGACGTCGGCGCCAAAGTAGAAATTTACAAGCTCATGCAAAATCTAGCCAAGGAAGGCGCCGCAGTGATCATGGTTTCGTCCGAACTTCTTGAGGTCATGAACATGAGCGACCGGATTGAAGTGGTGTTTAGTGGCGCCATTGTGGCGGAGTTCAAGCGCGATGAAGCCGACAGCGAGCGGGTTATGGAGTACGCCCTGGGACTTCACTCGCAAACGAGCATCAAATTACAAGTAGAGGGGCATCAGGATGGAGCTTAGTCTCAAGGGTATACTGAAAAACTACGGAATTCTGATCGCCTTCTTCGCGATCTGCGCCATTATCTCGATTCTCTCGCCCGTGTTTTTGGCGCCCAACAACATCATCAACGTCATTCGCCAAACTTCCATCTACGGCATCATCGCGGTGGGAATGACCTTCGTCATCCTGACCGGTGGAATCGATTTGTCGGTAGGTTCAATTCTCGCCGTTTCCGGCGCGGTTTGTGCCGGTTTGATCCACGCGCAACTGCCGGTGGCGGCCGTCATCGCTGCCGCCTTGGGAGTGGGCATAGCTTTCGGTGTTTTCAACGGTTTGTTCATAACTTTGGGCAAGATCACACCGTTTGTCGTAACGCTGGGCATGATGGGTATTGCCCGCGGAATCACCCTCATTTACACCAACGGGTATCCTATTTCGGGGCTTCCTGAAGATTTCCGCTTCGTGGGAAGTGGCTATCTGTTTGGTCTGCCCATCCCCGTCCTCATTTTTATCGCGGTGGTGCTGGTTGCCCATTTCGTGCTGACACAAACCCGGATGGGCCGCTACACATATGCCATTGGTGGCAATGAGGCGGCGGTCAGGCTGTCGGGGATCAACGCCAATTTCTATAAAGCGCTGGCGTACGTCATCGCGGGGGCAACAGCGGGCCTGAGTTCGGTGATTCTCACTGCTCGTCTCAATTCGGCCGAGCCAGTGGCCGGTAACGGCTACGAGCTCGATGTCATCGCGGCGGTAGTCATCGGAGGTACCAGCCTCAGCGGAGGTCGTGGCAGCATTTGGGGCACCTTCATTGGAGCCTTGATGATTGGCGTCATCAACAACGGCATGAACTTACTGGGAATTTCTTCCTACTTTCAGCTCGTGGTCAAAGGTCTCATCATCATCGGGGCTGTGTGGCTCGACCGACTGCGCGATGAGTCGAATTAGGCGGCTACCCTCAGCTTTTCAAGGCAGCTTCTAAGGCTTGGGTCAATTTGGATGAGTTGGGCGCCGTACCAGAGTCGAAAGCTTTAACAAGTTTGCCCTGACGATCGACCAAGTACTTGTGGAAGTTCCAGCCGGGTACAGTGTTGGCCCCAAGCGTCGCCTTGGCCCACAGGTAAAAGGGGTGGGCCTTAGAACCTACCACCACTTGTTTGGATGCCATAGGAAACGTGACGCCGTAGTTCAATTTGCAAAACTCGGCGATCTGCCCGTTGGTCCCCGGTTCTTGGCCACCAAAATCGTTGCTCGGGACCCCGATGATGACCAAGCCTTGGTCCTTGTACTTGAGGTAAAGCGCTTCCAAGCCCTCGTATTGGGGTGTAAAGCCACATTTTGACGCCGTATTGACGACGAGTATCACTTTACCCTTCCACTGAAGCAGCGGAATCGGTGCTTCTCCCATCAGGGGCTGGAACGAAAAGTCGTAGGCGGTCTTGGTGTTATCGGCCGCGGGAAGCCACGAAGTCAGTGCCACGAATAAGAAGAGTGCTCCGGTAAATGTTTTCATCTGTTTTGATCCTTTTTAGTTTTTCGTTGGCCTATCATCCGAGGAAGCCGGGCATCGTGTCTATTGCCGGCTTGACAACGGGAGGTCGATTGGGCGCAGGGGTCACATTACTCCACAGACAGATCCACCCCCGTCAGGTCATAAATCTCAGCGACGGGCAGACCCTTGTCGCGCAACTTTATGGCCACTTCGCGAGCTTTGTGAGCAATCCCTTGTTCAATCCCTTGTTGAATGCCCTGTAGAATCCCTTGTTCAATCCCTTGTTCAATCCCTTGTTCAATCCCTTGTTCAATCCCTTGGGCCAAGCCTTTGGTTTGGGCCTCGTCGAGCCAGGCCGCTTGGTCGCGCATTTCTTTCATCCGCGCTTCGTAGATCATACGGGCCTCGGAATCGTTTTCAAAGCGGTAGTAGCGGTCGGCAAGTTCCTGCAGGTTGTGGTTTTTCTTCAGCAAAACCATCATAGGTCCCTCCTGTACGTCGAGGTGCCTGAGGGCGTACAGCCACTCGGCAAGCTCTGAGCCCTCGTTTTGGGGCAGTTTTTTCAATTCAAGATAATGCATTACGCAGTCGTCGGTTAAGCAGACCTCGGGGTTTGTTTTCTCCATCAGCTGAAAAGTCGAATGAAACGGCAATTCGTCGGGAAAAAGGTTAAAGTTTAAGAGGCTCACACTGACCACAGGCATCAGCTTGTGGTACTTATCGCCCTCAAGGATTTGCTCGGTGTAGCTTTTGGCCCAGTAGTAGAGGCTGCGTTCGCCGTACTCTGCTTGGCTGCGCACC